>NZ_CP093324.1:0-515706 GCF_022637375.2 Bacillus sp. N5-665 | reverse complement strand
TGAGATAAATCTGCAATTTTCTTCATTTCCATTCGCCTTCTTTCCCCTATAAAAATTTAAGAATAAAAAAACAACTCTTAACAGAGTTGTTTTTATCGAATATCTACAATGTCAAAGTGTTTCTCTGGTGTCCAACGATTCCCACCAATATCAATCCAGCCTTCTTTACGGAAGAATACCGTAAGCGGTTCTTTTGAGTTAATACTGCCTTTGTATGCGCCGTCAATTCCATCACAATAGCTTACTTCATATCCTTCTGGAAATTTTGATATGGCCTTAAAAGGTCTCCAATAATAATGCTCTGCTTTTACCCAACGGCTTCTACCTAAATCTAACCAAACATCATTATCTTCTCCCCAGTACGCATCCCAGTATAATACTTCTGCTGCTGTCGTAAAGTCCGCAATATATTTACCGTGTGGTCCATCGTAATAATTAATGCCGTATCCTTCCCAGTATATTGATCTTGCCATCCCAATCCCCTCTGGTTGCGGTGTACCAACAACACCACCTTTTCCCAAGTGGTCTAACGGATTCACAGCATTACTCTTATTCATATTCCAGCTGCCTTTATGCATTTCAAAATGTAAATGCTGACCGTAGGCTTCTCCTGTTTCTCCCATAACCCCGATTGTTTGTCCTTGTGTAACATAATCACCTTGTTTAACTGTACGGGAGCCACTTCGCATATGAGCGTATACGGTTTCCCATGTAATCCCATTAATATTATGGACAATCATAATACACTCGCCGTAACTAGTTGAAAAATACGAACGACTAACTTGCCCGCCAGCTGCTGCATAAATTGGATGATAGCCTGCTTCGGCAAGATCAATTCCATGATGATTTGGTCTGTCACCCCTAAAACCACTTGTTACTCTCGTTGTATCTGTTGGATAAATAAATGTTGCCATATAAATCTTCCTTTCTATTTCTATATTGTCTATATTTATTATTTTTAAATATATTGTAGGTTTTCCAACCTTAAAATGAACAAGACAGAACATTTCCCTATCTTTATCTACTATTAAAATATCCATCTTGTAACTATAAGTTAAATGTCACTGAAATTAGCCAAAGATATTGAAAGCTATTATTCTATATAACTAACTCTTCTTGCCTAAAACACCGTTTAAAGATAAAAAACAACTCTTAACAGAGCTGTTTTTTATCGAATATCCACAATGTCAAAGTGTTTCTCTGGTGTCCAACGATTCCCACCAATATCAATCCAGCCTTCTTTACGGAAGAATACTGTAAGCGGTTCTTTGGAATTAATACTGCCTTTGTATGCTCCGTCAATTCCATCACAATAGCTTACTTCATATCCTTCTGGAAATTTTGATATGGCTTTAAAAGGTCTCCAATAATAATGCTCTGCTTTTACCCAACGGCTTCTACCTAAATCTAACCAAACATCATTATCTTCTCCCCAGTACGCATCCCAGTATAATACTTCTGCTGCTGTCGTAAAGTCCGCAATATATTTACCATGTGGTCCATCGTAGTAGTTAATGCCGTATCCTTCCCAGTATATTGATCTTGCCATCCCAATCCCCTCTGGTTGCGGAACACCGCCTGCATTAAAATCTACATATTGTTTAACAATTTCAGCGTAGAAGAAATTCCCGCCATTTTTATATCGGTAACCACCATTGTAGGCCACAGCAATCGGGTTACTATATCGAACCATGGCACCTGTTGTATTTCCAAGTGATGGCGCAACAACCGTTTTAGAATACAGATCTGCGACCGGTAATGAATGTTGTTTATTGTTAGAAGCTAACCAGCGAAGGTAAGCTCGTCCAAAATTATATGATTGAACAATGGCACTTAAATCTGTAATACCATTTTTTTTCGCATCATCAAAAGCTCCTTTTAAATGCTTTACTCCATAATAAATTGAATCTTTAGGATTTTTAATTGTATTCATTGGCCAGCCTTGTGATTCACTTGACTGCATAATATCAGGTGTTTTTTCAGAATTCCCGTCACTTTCCACCATAATGATTCCAAGTACGTAAGGAACCAACTCAGAAACACCTTGTGCAGAACATTCACTTTCTACCATCGTTTGCCAACGTAACACTTGTTGTGGCAGATTCTTTGTTTTAGCTGAAGCCGCTAATATACTCATTATTAAACATCTCCTTATTTCCCTATTATTTTTGTCTAAAATACTACTACTTTATGAAATATGACTATCAGTCAAATGGCCATTAATCTATAAAATTACTTCATGTTGCTCACCTCCTTTCACAACAAAAAGAGCAACCATAAAAATAGTTGCTCTTTCGTCGAAATCTTATATTACTACTATAAATCACTTTTTCAATACTTTCTGTACTCCGCATGTAACCTACAAAAAGGTAACATTAAAACCCCTCTAAAAACTTGACAATCTTTCTTATTTCAGCATGTTTTCGTCGGATATAGCCCGTACTATAATGCAAGTCAAACGCTATTTGTTCTAAAGTCATTCCATCAACATACTTCATTTTAAGTATTTGATGATCTAATCCTGCAAACTTATTAATTAAAACCTTTAAATTGAACATTTCATTCATCTTATGTCCTAATTCATATTCAATAGCTTCAATTCGATTTTCTACTTTAGCCCCCTCCGATTCTGCAGTTAATCGTACATTTTTCAAGTCCCCACTAGTCCAACGCTTTAACTCTGCTTTTGATTTGTCTAAGTTATATTCTAAATATGCAATTTCTTCTTCTAGTTTCTGATAATCTTTCAGCCAGTCAAACATATAATAATCCTCCTACTTTTCTTTATTTTAATTCAGTTTTTATTGTTATCACTAAAGATAATGTAACCTTTATAATCCATTTAATTGAATTTACGAATATTGATTATGATTTATATTTTCTTAATAAAGCTTTTAATCTCTCACGCTCTTCTTCAATAGTTAACTCATTATTTTGTCTAGGCTGCTCTTCTGGAACTTCTTCTTTTTCACGTAGCCATTCTGGTACCAGTTCTTTTCGTTTGGTATACCCTGACCTAAATTGTTTTTTATTCTTACAAAAATCAAACTGTGCATCTAACACAACTACATCATTAAGTGTTTTTACTTTTTGACTTTCCCAATTTTTAAGAATTCCACGTACATACCTCCACTTTGGTATATTCTCATCAATTGATCTCTTTACTGCTTCCAAAATTAGTTCACTACCTAATGCTTCGCAAAATTCACCGAGCTCTGCAATAGCTATTTCACTTAACAGTATCCCATTCCTCAGCAAAAATTTATGACTTATTTTGAAATCTTCATTTATCAATCTTTGTGAGAGTGATTTTTCCTTATTATCATGATGATGATCCTTATTTTGTGTATCAGTATTTAGTTCTTTAGTACTTTGTATATTAGTATTTAGTAGCTTACGATTTTCCACCAGTAGATTCCCATCAACAGGATTTTCAGCAGGTAGGTTTTCCACTAGTGGAAAATCATCCACTGGGATTTCGTAAATAATTGTCTCCCATCTTACAATTTTATTTTTTTCATCTCTTATCGGAAATCTTTTAATGTATCCATACTCTTTTAATTCCTTCATTCCAGCTCTTAAGCTATTAATACCATCTTTTGCATGTTGAGATAATTCCTCTCTATAAAAAACCCAATCATCTGGAAGTGTAAGTATGTATGCTAATATCCCCTTCGCCTTCCAAGAAAGCCTTTCATCTTTTAACCCTGTATTATTTATGACGGAATAATTATGATCCTTTTTAACTCGAAAAATCCCCATAATATCTACCTCTCCATTATCATTAAGAACGAATATCTAATTTCAAAGTTCTGCACTCATTACCATCAACTTCCTAATTATGAAAAATATTTTTTACCCTTTTCACACCAACACGAAGTTAAAAAGAACTTAAAGTTCGATTTATTATTAAAAAAAATATCATCTACACTCATATCAAAAAACTGTGCAATCTTTTTAGCAATTCTCATTGAAGGGGTTCTTTCTTTTTGATCAATCATTCGAATATAACGCTCTGTAACTCCACAATAACTAGCAAGTTCTTTATATAACTTCTTTTCCGAATCGTATATTTTGTTACCCATTAATCCACCTCCGTAAGAACAATTAGTTCTAAATACAGATTAAAGAACTAATTGTTCTTTGTCAATGCAAAAAGGAACTTTTTGTGCTAAAATGAACCTAAAGAGAACAATTAGTTCAATTAGAGAGGTGAACAATGTGATAGGAGTTAGAATAAAATCCTTACGAAAAAAAGAAAATTTAACACAAAAACAACTGGCTGAAAAAATTGGAATATCCCAAAGAATGATAGGCTACTACGAATCAGAAGAAAGATTCCCTCCACATGATGTTCTAACTAAATTAGCGGATTGCTTTTCAGTTTCAGCTGACTATTTGCTAGGACGAGCTGTTACAGACGGAACTAAGAAGCAATTAACGCCAAAAGATGAGAAAGACATAGCAAAAAGAATGGAAGAAATAAAAAAAGACCTTCAAGGAGAAGATGGGTTAATGTTCTCTGGTGAACCTATGAGTCAAGAAGCTGTAGAATCACTATTAGATGCAATGGATTACATTGTCAAACAAACGAAAGTAATCAATAAAAAATACGTGCCTAAGAAATATCGTAATCCAGACGATAACTGATGCAAGCTTAGGAGGGAATAAATTGAAATTCGTCATTAAAGATCTAGTCCAACAACTTAGCACCAAATACAACACGACAAACCCCTATGAGCTTGCAGATTACTTAAAAATACATGTACTAACATGGGATTTACATGAAGAAATAAATGGCTTTTATAAATATGAAAAAAGAAATCGTTTCATTGTTATTAATACTCATTTGTCTCCATCTATGCAGAGAACTGTTTGTGCTCATGAATTAGGACATGCGGTTCTACATACTCATGCAAATACACCTTTTTTGCGTAAGAATACATTCTTTTCCGTTGATAAATTAGAGATAGAAGCGAATACGTTTGCTGCGCTTTTGTTAATTGACAAAAAGACCATTCAGCCTGGTGATACAAAAGCATGTATAGCATACAAAAATAATATTCCAGTTGAACTGTTGGAATTTTACAAGCCTTGCTAAAGGAATTAAGACATTTTAATTATTGGTCAAATACTGACGAAAAAAAGAGAATATTCCATCATTACAGCATAAGAAATGAAATAATATCTATTGTTTAAAATTATGTAAGTCTTCTTTTTTGAGTCTAGTAATCGTCATTTTACGGTAGCCCTCAAAACATATATAATAAGGGCTGCTATCGTTTATTAACTGAATTTTCTGTTTTTTTATTGAGAAATGGTATATGATGGATTTAGTCTTATCTAATTTCTGTTATGATATTTATTAAGATATATCATATATATGGGATGAGGAGGATACTATGAACGTTTTAGTTAAGCGGAACGATAAGATTACAAAGCTTTTAAATGAATGGTATATAGAAATCCGTGCAAGAAGAATTAGTCAAGCGCATAGACTGAAAGAAGAGATTGATAAAAAGATTATCAATATAGAAGAAGATCAGAATCTACTATTATATTACTCCCTTTTAGACTTCCGCTTCCAATACATTGTAGACAACTTAGGTGTCTCTGCAAGTAGCTTTGATAAGGTTGAAGCATTTGAGATTCCAACAAATAACTTTTTAACTTACTACTATCATTTCTTTAAAGCAATACATACTTCGGGTATTGGTAACTATGCAATCGCAAAAGAACATTTTGACAAAGCAGAATCTCTTCTTGAATTAGTACCCGACGAGATTGAAAAGGCGGAGTTTTACTATAAATTAGGTGCTTTTCATTATGATATTTATGAATCACTTAACTCAGTTAAATATACGTCCAAAGCAAAAGAGATTTTTGAACAACACGAGAACTATGAACGTAACGTCGGGTTCTGTGAGAATCTTCTTGGAACTGCATGTACAAAATTAAAAGAATGGGCATTATCAGAAGAACACCTTATCAAAGCTATGGATATATTTCAAAAGCTTGATGAGGAAAAGTATATTCTTATGGTTAGACATAATCTAGGGTATATGTACTCTAGTCAAAACCTCTCTCCTTTGGCGATTAGATATCTTTCAGAAGTAATAAACCATAATCCTAAACATCACAAGGCAATCTTCTTAAAAGCAAGAGAACATTATAAATTGAATGAACCTGATACTGCGAAGGATTTAGTCGATAAAGGTTATAGCATATGCCTCGAATTAGGCAATACAGAGTATATCCATCTATTCTCTATTTTAAACTGCCTCATCTCAAATGTATCTGGAGAAGATTTAGAAAAGACTGCACTTGAAGGAATATCTTACTTTGAAAGCGAATCACTATATGAGTATGTGGAAGATAGCCAAGAGTATTTGGCTGTTAAATTCTATGAAGAAAGAAACCATATTAAATCAAGTGAATATTTCTATCAGGCCACGAAGACACGACAAAAAATCAAAGAAAGGGAGTCCTTAAAATGAAAAAACTAATATTAGGATTGATGGGCGTTTTAACAGCCTTAACTTTGACAACAGGTATTTCTTCTGACAAGGGTAACAATAAATCTGTTACACCTGTTATTATGATGATGGAACATGGAGATCACGGTGGTTGATATCCTATTTTAATGTACACAGAATAGATACTAATGCAAAGGGAAGAATGTTTTCTTCCCTTTTTATATTGCTCCACTTTGTATATGCTATCAATTCTTTTCAGCAAAAAACATTTATATCTATATATTTTGATTATATATTGTATTAATAATACTCTTTTTCAGTAAGCTCACTCATTAAACGCTATAATTTTTGTTATTTATAAAATAACCCTCTTCCTGTAACGCGATTTTCATACGTGGATAACCATATTCTTTGTGCTTTACTTGAATCAATCTTAGTACCTTTATTAATCATTTCTCGGATTCTATTCGCATGTTTTTCATACCTTTGGTATGAATACTTATAGTAACTTGAACGATGTACACCCGCAAATTTCGTAAGCCATATAGCTGGATATTTTGTCTTTAATGATTCAATGACATCTCTCTTTATATATTAGTACGCCTTCATTTAGAGATTTGGATACTACTGTTTTAAATATTCAACCTTTGCCTTATAGTAATCACGTTCCACTTCAATCGTCCTAAAATAAACACGTTTTCCTTTTAGAGGGTTTGGTATACCTTTAATTCCCCCATTTTTCCCGTGAGTATCTGAACTCTCACCACATTCTTTATATTTTTTGACCCAATTTTTAAGCTGGGTAGAACTTCTGATCTGATATTTTTCCTTTATCATATTGTAACTTCCTTCTCCATATAAATAACTTTGAACAGCTGATAACTTTAATTCTTCTAAATAGGTATTAAATATCGGTCTTTTTTAGTCATGAAAAATCCCCTCCAGTTAATAGTGTAACATCCATGTATTTACATGGTCTTTTTTACACTGTCCACCTAAAGGGGATAATATCACAGTCGGTCTTTTTCAAAAAATCTTTAACCTCTAATATTGTCCATACTTCCCTGTTCGAAAATCGAGACATTACTTAAATATTATTTTGCTTGTACAGAAACGTGTAATATAGAGTAATCTGGATTTAGAGTAACTACAGACTCTCCAGGACTTATTGAATGTAGAGGACTTATAGCTATTTCTACGCTATGATTATCTTTTTCAAAACGATTGATATAATCCTTATTATTTTTTACAAAACTATCAATTTCTTTTTTTAATTCTGGACTTGGATTTACTAGTCTATCAATCTCTTTATCAAGGGTGAAACTCGGATTTATCATATGCATCCAGTTTTCCGCTAGCTCAACAGTTGATTTGTCAACGACAAACACGAAATAGAAATTATCTTTATCCTTCCCAACAAACGAAAATGAACCATGAGAGTCAATCATTCTTGGCAAATTAGGAGTATATAGATCAATTTCTGATGCTACGTATCTATATCTAAAATTCGCATTATATTTCTTATTTACTTCAGTAACAAGATTTTGACCTTGTTTAGAAATAGATTTCTCTCTTACAGGTGAAATTTCAATTGAATATCTATCAAAGAAAAAGTCTTCTGTCACTAACGCATTGGGAATACCTATTGGCGTTACTCCTGGTTTCGTTTCTGGCTTTGTTTCTGGTTTTGTTTCTGGCTTTGTTTCTGGTTTTGTCTCTGGCTTTGTTTCTGGTTTTGTCTCTGGCTTTGTTTCTGGTTTTGTCTCTGGTTTTGTTTCTGGTTTTGTCTCTGGTTTTGTCTCTGGTTTTGTCTCTGGTTTTGTTTCTGGTTTTGTCTCTGGCTTTGTTTCTGGCTTTGTTTCTGGCTTTGTTTCTGGTTTGTTCACACTTTTAATTCCATTGTATAGAAACTGTGCATACTGCTCACGTGTTACAACTCTTTTTGGCTCGAATAAGTTACTTCCTGTACCAGCAGCAATTTTACTTTCCTGCACTGCACTGATTGCCTTCGTAGCCCAATAATTCTTGTCAACATCTTTGAAAGTTGTGACAGTTGTTGTTTTTAATTGAAATGCTTGTGTTAGAACAGCTGCCAATTGTTCACGATTTAAAACCTCATTTGGTCCGAACTTTCCATCACCATATCCACTCATAATCCCTGCTTTTGTGATTGCTAAGATTTCTTTTTCGAACATAGAACCTTTTATATCCGTAAATGGATTTTGAAATTTAGCATCTACATCTACTGGTTTCAAGTATACATAAAGCAATCTAGCAACTTGACCACGTGTAATACTATCGCCGAAACCAAAAATGCCATTTCCATAACCAGCTACGATATTTTTCTCTTTTAGATCCATAATTGCTTTATATGACCAATGATCAGTAGGAACATCTTTAAATGTTGTATCTGCCTGTACATTTGTTAAAGATGTTAAAGTTGTTGCTGCGAGTACTGCACCTGTTAAAATCATTTTTTTCATTTTCATGCTATTTCCCCTTCTTATCCTAATTATTTTAGCGAAAAAAATATACTTTATTTTCCAATATAAATATAATAACACAAATACATTATATTTATATATAATTATTTATTGTTATTGATAATAAAAATACTAATCCCCCTGAACGCTATAGACTCACTAAAAAACTCTTCTTGCCTATAGAAGAGTTTTTACTACGTTTTCACTGTTACATTTCACTTAACACTCTCTTGATAAGTCTATTATGCCATTTCCTACTAAAAACGGAGAATATCCAATGTTAGTAGTTCATTTTATCAATTGGGCATAAATTTCACTTTCTGATAATATTCTTTTAAATTCTTTTTCACTTTGTTTAATAATTAATGCAGCTGCTCCTGAAACATGTGGGGTTGCCATTGAAGTACCACTCAATTTAGCATATCCGCCATCTTTATCAGTTGACCAAATCTCTTCACCTGGTGCCACTAAATCTAAATGATTATTAGAATTACTTTTACACGCAATTTTTTTATTTATATCTACTGAACCAACCTCTACTACTTCTTGATAGGCCCCTGGATATCTCAGTTTATTTGTTTCTTCTCTACAGTCCCCATCATTTCCAGCCGCGCATACAACAAGTATGTTATTATTTACTGCTAACTTTATCGCTTCATGTAAGCAATAGGCATCTTTTTTTCCACTTAGGGACATAGAAATGATTCTAACCTTCTCTCCCTTAGAGCCTCTCCAGTTTATTGCATTAATGATTCCAGCTGTAATCCATTCATTTGATGATTTTCCCTTTCCATCAAACACTTTTAAAATTAGTAATTTAGCTAATAGGGCTACCCCAATAATACGATTTTTCAAATCAATATGTTCAGTATTTCAACCTGTATCTAAAACCGCAATAACTATGTCCTTTCCTTGCTCACTTTTCTCCCATACTGATGGAGCATGTATCAGTTTTACTCCACTAGGTATTTCAGCTACACTTGAAGCCATTTCTAATACTTTGAAAGGAATTAAAGATATTGCATTTTGTCCATTCACAGTTGAATTTCTATGACTCATTAACTTCACCTCATTAGATTTAAATAAAGACCATCGGATGCTATTGTTTGATTTGAATGTAATTAATATAAAATGCAGCATAAAACTTTATATTTTATTTATCGTAAATTTAACTTCATTTTCTCCTTATATAAATCATGAGGAATATTAATTTTTTTCTTTAAAACCCATGAACAGCAATTTATAGCCACTCATTTTATTCAAAGGAGTTTTTTAAAATCTCGTTCTTTACATTATAAAAATCTAATATTCATTTTTTAGTCTAATACATTTTTAAAATAAGATATTTATATTTCTCTAACCCTGAAACTTTTGAGGATTATCTAAGATTTAAACAATACTTCCAAATGGTATTTACATCCAAAAATTTCGTTTAACTTCATATATATTAAAAAGTAATTAACTATGATGAATGTAAATTTACCAGTTAATGCTTGTATAAACGTATGAGTTCGTTCACAAGTTATATTTGAAATACTGCTTTCTAAGCAAAAATATAATTAAGGTGGTGAAACTATAAGAATGAGAGAACCTATTTTCCCTGGTGGTACTAATGATACTGAAAACGAATTACTTATTTCCGGCAGTTTTCATAATCAGTCTACACCTGTAAATTCTATACAATCACTAGTTTATCAAGTAAGCAAAAATCAGTACCAATCATATTTAACCCATTTAGTTTCATATCCAACAAGGTTTTCTACTAGCTCTTTTTATGAAGAAGCCGCAACGTGGACTCGTGAGATATTAAATGAAATGGGATATACAACTAGTAGCGAGACAATACGCGTAAATAATGAAGATAGCCAAAATATTATCGCAAATAAAATGGGTACAAATCGTGATGAAGAGAAACACTTAATCATTATTACTGCACATCTTGATTCTGTTAACCATAGTGGAGGGCCTTCATCTAATGCTCCTGGAGCCGATGATAATGGCAGTGGTAGTGCAGGAGTTTTGGAAATTGCTCGTGTATTCAAAGACATTCCCGTACAACATGATCTGCGCTTTATCCTTTTTGGAGGAGAAGAACAAGGATTATTAGGTAGTAAACAATATGTTGAGAACCTAACTATTCCAGATAAGAATCGCATTCGAGCAGTTATTAATATGGACATGATAGGAAAATTAAACACTTCGAAACCATCAGTATTAATTGAAGGTTCACCTTTATCTGAAGAGCTCATTAATGGATTAAAAAATGCAGCATCTTTATATACGGAACTTGAAGTTAAGATATCTCTTAATCCATTTGATAGTGACCATGTATCTTTTCTTAATAAGGGAATACCTGCTGTTTTAACAATAGAGGGTGAAGACTCTTTGAATCCTAATGACCATACCGCAAACGATACTCTTGAGCATATCCATTATCCACTTGCTCTCGATATCTTACGAATGAATATAGCTTTTATTGCTTCTCAAGTTACAAATTTAGAATGAAAGAGGGAATTTTCATGAACAACTTTACTCATGAAGAAAGTTTCCATAACTCAACAAACAATTCTAAAGACCCGTCCCCTACCAGACGTAATTGTGGAACTATGAGTATGCACGAAAAATTATTAAAGGAATCCGAAGAATACAGAAAAGAACGAGAAAAAATTGAAAAAATGACTGAAGAATTTATTAAGAATAAAAAGCAATAAACATTTTTACAATAGTTTTCGAATCAAACATTATTTGAAATATTGAACGAAACTTACAGAATATAAACTAAAAGGAGAAATTAAAATGCCAAATCAAACTAACTCATCAGAAGGAAAAAATACACCTACTATGCGTAGATGCGCAACTATTGAGCTTCACCATAAGTTACTAAATGAGTCTGAACAGTATAAGAATGCTCGTATTGAAATTGAAAGTGTAACGAATGAATTCCTCAATAGTGCGCGTCTAGAATCAGAAAGACCAGTTGTTAAAATCCCTGTAGTAGTCCATATTGTATGGAATACTGAGGAACAAAACATCCCAGATGAACAAGTCCATAGTCAAATTGATGTTTTAAATCGTGATTTTCGAGCAACGAACCCTGACATAGCAAACGTACCTTCTGCATTTAAAGATTCTGTAAGTGATGCTAGAGTAGAATTCTTTCTTGCTACAAAAGATCCTGACGGAAATCAAACAAATGGTATCACTCGTACCCAAACAACTCAGCAATCATTCTCAGTAGATGATGCAGTCAAATCAGAAAGTGCTGGTGGAGTAAATGCCTGGCCAGCTGATAGATACTTAAATTTATGGGTTTGTAAGTTAGAAGGTGGACTTTTAGGATATGCACAATTCCCTGGTGGACCAGCTGATAAAGATGGAGTTGTTATCACATACACTGCATTTGGTACTACAGGTACTGCAAAAAAACCTTTCCATTTAGGTCGAACAGCTACTCATGAAATCGGACATTGGCTTAACTTATTTCATATTGGCGGCGATGATGGCAATGCATGCAGTGGCACTGATCGAGTTGAGGATACTCCAAATCAAGCAGATCAAAATACTGGAAGTTCACATAAAGCTAGACGTAATCATCCCAAAATTACATTCCCACATATTTCTTGTAACAATGGACCCGATGGCGATATGTTTATGAATTATATGGATTATGTCGATGATGATACTATGGTTATGTTTACCAAAGGTCAAGTGGATCGTATAGATGCATGTCTTGCTGGACCACGTTCATCCTTTCTTACAAACTAATACAGTAATCTAATTTTAAAACGGTGCAGTATTAGAATTAAATGATAAGTAAATACATGTAATAAGCACCCTACAAATCATAATAAATTAAATCTCGTTAAAACAAAAAGAGATGTCCTAGTACCATATCTAGGGCATCTCTTTATTTTTACTCAGCTTAAAACATAACTTGTCTAAATTTCAAGATTCTAAACATCTCTAATAATTAAACAATTATTAGAGATATCTTCTACCTAAAACATCGTATTATTATTAGCTGCCTCATTTGGAATCTCTTGAATTACATCCCAGTGTTCGACAATCTTTCCATCCTTTATCCAGAAAATATCCACTATAGCAACTCCCTTATCTTGAGAATTAGTACGAGAATGTACATGAAGAGCAACTGTATCTCCTTCAGCTACTACTCGTTTAATCTCTGCAGAGGAATTTGGATTTTTTACAAAGTCCTCCTTAAAGAAATCCATGAAGGCTTTTCGTCCATCAGCAACAAAAGGATTATGTTGCTTATAATCTTCACTTACATATTTAGGGATAATATCGATATTATGTTTGTTAAAAACTTCATTATAGAAATCAACTACCATCTTTTTATTTTTTTCTTTTTCTGTCACATTATCTTTCGATACTGTTGCAACATTCTCGCTCTTTGTTGAATGACCTTTGGTATTACCAGTTGAAGCTTGAAATATCAAAGTCGACACAATTCCTAAAATAAACACAGAAATAATTATTACTATTAAATTTTTCTCTAATTTCATATATACCTACCTCTTCTAATTTTATGATTCATATTCGATAACACACTCAATAAAGGATAAACCTTACCCAGAATGTGATGTAAGAGATATTGTTAGGAAAATCCATCTTTCCTAACAATACTCCCTATACGAGGAATGTTAGAAACTAGTAACTCTAACTTAATACCTCATTAACAGTTGCACTATCCACAATTTGAATAAACTTTTTAACCTTATCGTTCTCATCAAACTCATAAAGATGACAAAAATCTGCTATGAATGATTTCCCTGTTACTTTATATGTTCCACTATATTTTCCATACACAATAACAGTATTGTTATTAAAAGCATAAATTTCATCTTTAGCGCTATAATTATCCCATTCAGTACCAAGGCGTTCATGTATGTTTTTCACTACTTCATCTGGACCTATATAAGTACCCGCATATGGAAATCCAGCAGCCTCTGTCCAAGATACCTTTTCACTTAAATACGTTTTGAAAGCATCCATTTTTCCCTCGCCGGTTAACACATACGTTTCATGTAATAGTTTTTGATATTTATTCATAGCATTAACCCCAAGGCATTTCTTTTGTTACAACTTTTGCACTTAATTCTAATACACCTTTATTAGCATAGCCTGGATATGCTGTTTCAAGTTTTGCTACAAAATCTTTTGAAGTTTTACTTTCCTCAGAAGCTTGAATTGCCGTTCTTAAATAATCCATAGTTGCAGTAATCGCTTGATTATCTAAGGATTTTTCAATTGATCCATGGCTCGGTACAATTACGTCAGCATTTAAAGCCTGTAACACTTTCAAGTTCTCAATCCATGCCTCCATTGCTGCTTTTGAACTAGTATCTGCTAAGAATAGATGGATTTCGTTAAATACATCTATTCCCCCAATTAATAATTTCAGTTCTCTGTTAAATAAGCTAGTTCTGTAATGATCTAAGCCTACTAGTTCAAATGTTAGTCCCTGAAAATCAATAGATTTTTCCTTAAACACTTGAGGTAATACCACATTACTTGGTGCATTTTCTCCAAGTGCATCTTTCCAAACTTTTAATTTCCCTAATACAGAATGAACAATATGTTCAACCGTAGACTCTGTAGCATACGCTATAGCTTCTGGATAAGCAGCTTTTATACTTTCTAACCCAAAATAGTAATCAGGATCTCCATGGATAATAAAAATTTTATCTAGAGATAAGTTATTGCTTTTCAAATAATCCACAATTTCTTTCGAATCAGATTGAGTAAATTTTGAGTTTATTAAAAATGCATGTCCCGCTTTCTCAACTAAGGTTGCAGTGACCATGAAACTTTTTTCGTCTGAATTAAAAACCGTTAATTTCACATCTTTTTGATTTGTAGCGATTGTTTTAAACATAGATATTATGCTCCTTTTGTAATAGTTATTGAATAGATAACACACTTTTATTTTGTTCCGACAGAAGCTCCCTTTTCAATTCACCTGAAAGTATAATAGCACCAGCAAATATTCGGGAGATGTATGTCGGTTGGCGTAAGCAAACGTGTTTGCTACTATAGCCTAAGTTTTCTTAATATAAATTTTTAAAACGTGCTTCAATTTTATCTGGCGTCATTACCCCACCACCAATAGGAATAATTTGATTATCCTTTTGTAAAAGTAAAGAAGGATAACTATTAACCCCAAGCTGTCGAACCTTATTGAAATCATTTTGGACATCTACAATTGTTTCTTGCGCATTTAAACGCTCTAATACTTGTTCAGGATCCAAACCATGCTCAATTGCAATCTTACGATATGTCTCAGGATCACTTAGGCTTTGTCCATCATAATAAAACGCTTTTTGCATAGCAGACGTGAATTCTAACAAACGGTCTGGCGCTAATGAGCGTAAAGCTGAAAAGCCAATTGCAGCATCTTTCGAATTCATTTTAAAAGTTCCTTCTTCCACCAATTTTTGATAGGAAGGACCAAATTTTGCACCTGTAAGTTGATTAATTCTTTTATTTCCCTCTTCTATATATGAGAAATTTTTTATTGGTAGATCATCTAAAAATAATCCCCCACATAAAACTGTTAACGGCATTTCTGTGTGGTCTTTGTAAAATCCTTTAATACTTTCTGAAAAACCATAGCACCATCCACAATATGCGTCCCATACATATATAAGGTTATCTTGTTTTTTCTCCATTTAAATCTCCTACCTTTATTTTTATTAGCTAGTCCAGCTATCACTTAAAAATTCCTAGCTAGCTTTTTGGTTTGTAAAAGTGTATCTTTTTTAGAAACCTTATTATTTTCTCCAAAAACTAATCTTTCCAAAAAAAGATACACTAAAATTATTCATAAAAGATAACTCTGCACGTTATGGCTCTAAAGCAGAAAACACTACCGATTAGAATATGCATAGTTGTTAATATAGTAGTAACTTCCTGTACTGGACGACAACGTATAGACCGCTATCCTCAATTACATATATAAATCTTTTTTCTTAAAACAGGACTTTGTTGTAACTGAATAAGTTACACCTTATGTAACCATATTAGTTACAACGTAATCGAAAGTCAATTCTTTTTTACAAAAAACATTAAATTTCTACTTTAACGTTTCCACAATTATGGAATTAAAATAAATTTCCTTTACCCTAAATGTCTATTGTTTAAGGTAATGAATTCTAAAAACATCTTCTTATTTCTTTAAATGGAACAAACTTGCTACTTAGATTGTCTATTCATTATACGTATAAAACAGGTGTTTATGATAAGAGTGATGCAAGAAGAATGTTACCCTATACACTCTTTAATTGTATTGATATTTAGAACACCTAGAAAAAAACCATATATTTTTGAAAGAGGTTGAAAATTTATGATAGTCTTGAACAAGTTTTTTAACATGTTACCTTACAAAAAGATTGTACCTGTATTATTTCTTTCATGCGCAACGCTTATAGGCTGTTCCAATAGTAATACTCAATCTGAACCACCTAAACAGGCCAAACAAGAAAATACAGTTAATCATTCTTTTGCTAAGCTTGAAAAAGAATTTGATGCTAAACTCGGTATTTATGCATTGGACACTGATACAAATCAAACCGTTACTTATCAATCAGATGAACGGTTTGCATACGCATCTACCCACAAAGCTCTAGCTGTGGGAGTACTTTTACAAAAGAAATCAATGGAAGATCTAAATCAAAGAATTCTGTATACTCGTGAAGATCTTGTTAATTACAATCCAATTACGGAAAAGTATGTTGATAAAGGTATGACTCTGAAAGAGCTTGCAGATGCTTCCCTTCGATATAGTGATAATACGGCACAAAATCTTATTCTTAAACAATTAGGTGGGCCTAGTGAATTCAAAAAATCACTGAGAGAAATAGGAGATACCGTTACAAACCCTGAACGTTTTGAACCAGAATTAAACGAAGTGCATCCAGGAGACACTCATGATACTAGTACCCCAAAGGCATTAGCTACTAGTCTGCAGGCTTTCGCTCTAGGAGATGTACTTTCAACTGAGAAACGGAATTTATTAATAGATTGGATGAAAAGAAATACTACGGGAGACAACTTAATTCGTGCTGGAGTTCCAGGAGGATGGGAAGTAGCTGATAAGACTGGCTCGGGATCTTATGGAACCAGAAATGATATCGCAATTATTTGGCCACCAAATAAAAGGCCAATTGTTCTTGCGATACTTTCTAATCATGAAAAAGAGGATGCTAAATACGATGATATGCTTATTGCAGAAGCAACCAAAATAGTGTTAGATGCTTTAAAAACTTCAAATAAACAATAATAGTAGTAAGTCGTCAGAATTTTTCTATTTTCCGTCACAATACTGTGACGGTCTTTTTGTGTATTTTACAAGAAATCTACCATTAACACTACAAATTCACCTCCATTTCGAACATAACTTTTAGTTTTTCCTTTTATTAGTATCCACGAGGATTCCATACTTAGAAATCTCCCACATAACGACCCTACAGCCTATAAGAAGTAAAAGTAGTTTAATTCTCAAACATGGATTGTGGAACAACTTTTTTTCCTACTACTTTAAATTCAATTTCCCCTTTTTCTCCATACATTAGTTCTATAATTGGAATAGTTACCATTAATTTTTCCTTCTTTTTTCTTTCTGTCTCTAAATCAATTATTTTCATGTCACAATCCCCTTTATTTATTATAAACAAGGAGAAAGCACTCAAATGAGTGCTTTCTCCTTGTTTATAAGTGGACCTTGTAGGACTCGAACCTACGACCGAACGGTTATGAGCCGTTTGCTCTAACCAGCTGAGCTAAAGGTCCAAAGCATAAAATTTACTTCATAAGACGTATTCACATATATCATTTTACCATATAATGTATTAATTTACTTTACATTTTATTTAATATGCATATTTACATCATGTTAAAAGTGTTTATATTCTATACTCCTTATCCTTTGTATTTATTACTATCTTTTAATACCTTTACAGGGGTTTGGTTAACAGTAAAAAAATCGATATATCACTCATATTAAAAATAATATAATTACAACAATTAATTGTTTATATTATCAAATACCCTTATACTATATTGTTTAATATCAGAAATAGTAACTAAATTATATGCCTGTTTCATTGTATTAAAACAATTATCTATCTCCTCTTTTTCCATGATAGGTTTACCAGAATTATTATCTTCTAATTCTAGATCAGCTACTGCCCATGGTAAGTTAAATAGAATCATTTTTTCTAAACTCTTCCCACTATAACAGCCTAAAGTATTAACTACATAATCTAATAGTTCCTTTTCTATTTGAGTTAACTGATTTGTACTATCATAATTGACTTCAAGATTGTCGTACTGATATCCTTTGTATTTATCAAAAATAACTCGATATACCGGGCCGTGACTTCCTATTTCACAATCATCTTCAAATAAATATGTTCCAGTAAACACCCTACAAAATCCTTGTGCATAGTATAAAAGCTTTTGAAGAGCTAAAGGAGTAATATCATCATTTTTATATAGCAAATAATTAGCAACTGCCTCAATTTTCGTAGTCTGTGTAGAAGTAAAATTCTCATTTTCCTGCAGCTTTACAATCGCTTCTTTAGAAACCCTATATGCTTTTTGAGTAATTAAACCTTTATTTCTTTCCAGAATATCTAGCATAAAAGATTGATCCCTACTTAATCTTTTCAATATATCCGAGTACTGCTTTGTCGGAATATCCCCATTTACATACCTTGTTAAGGTAACTTCACCCCAACCTAAAAGTAAAGACAATGGACGTTTTCCAATCTTATATTTCTCTAAAACCTCTTTTATTTCAGAGATAGTAACTAACTGCTCTTGTTGCCTATATACATGATCTAATTGTTCTAAATTATAATCATGAATGTCAGGAACAAATATTTCAGATTTACACTCTTCACATTTTGCTTCTTTACCCACGTAATGATATTGCTTCCCTCTAATGACTGTCATTTTTGGAACATCTTTAGTAGAATACTTCACCATTTCTCGACAACACTCACATAAAACCAACATAAAAATCCTCCCTCATTATAGAACCATAAGTCACTTAACTTTATCTAAAAAGATAAGTGACTGGTTTATTCCCTTTATGAAAAGAAACAACAATCATGTATTTGTTCCTGTCCTTATTTTCAATTAGATTCGTCTTAACATATATGTCTACCGACTTATTTTGTCCCCAATTATCTAGCTCATATTGTGGACAGAAGATATACAATTTTTCATAAGCAAAATTTGGATTTTCATTTCAACTGCATAACAAAAATCATGTACTCCTATATTAAGAAGAATCTCTTTCACTTTACTAACATTAATCTTATAAGCCTCTAAAAATTCAATATTCTCTTTCCTTTTTTCATTTCGAGAAATCGTAAATCGATTATTTTTAATTAATTTTTTAAACTCTAATATGTACTGCTCAATCTCCCCGATTGTAAAATTAGTGTGCTTTTTTGTCTTCCTATTTTGAAAGCTAATGCGCATTAAAGTTCTTTCCCCTTTCAAATCATACCTCATATTTACTCGAATAACAACAAAAAAACGTATCAATTGATACGTTTTTTTGTTGATTAACAGTAAACTTCCATTCTCTCCTCTTATAATCAGAACGTTTATGTCGTCTACGAAACTTCTATATGATTGTTTTGCTGTAATTTAATTCGTAAATCAATTACGTATCTACTTTAGAATCACAGCTTCATTAAACTTCTGATGAATAAAATCTTTATTTAACATAAAGCATGTTTCTCTTGTATCATCAAAAAATCTCTCATAGCCCCCTGTACCACTTCCTTTTGTTGAAACAACCAATTTAAGCTCCTTTCCTACATCATGTGAAGCTTTAGGAAGTTTACGAATGTCCCCTGTTTCAATTGTCTCCTTTATCATGTTATAAGTTTTCTCAAACTCATCCACTTCTTCAGGAGTAAATGTAACCTTAAAAATTTTATCCAGAATCCTTTGGCCATTACCTAGCTTCTTACCATCTTTCTCTCCTAGATAACCTACATATATGAAAGTTACTTCCTCAAAGAATGTTTTCCAAGAAGACTCTTCCCAAGAATTTTCAAAATCTGCAAGTTGCAAAGTTCTGAACGTTGCTTTTTCTATAGGACTGTTATCCTCTCGAATTGGTATATTTTTAATTAGAAAATTAGATTTACTGAATACCTCATGCTTCTCTGGTAATTCCTTATCTGTACCTACTATCCTATTAGATACCATTTTACTAATACTGTTAGGAATTTTTTTAGCTGGATCACGCTTCTCAAAAAGATTTAATATATCTAATTGATTCATCCCCTTATACGGTTTTAGTTGATTCCAAATGTATCCTTCAGGTGTGACAAATACATTAGATTTTTCACCTCTGTCCATTCTTTCTACATGGCTTCTCAAAACACCACGAAAGAAAGAATTTTTTAAGGAAAATGCTCTTGTAGGTGCAGAGATTTCCGAATTAGGCTGTTCTGCTTTTTGTCCTTTCTGTCCTTTTGTGGCCGCCCCTAGAATAACGGTATCGCCCTCAGACAATTTATGAGCAAGTCCTTCTAGCACTTTTTGCTTTATTGTATAAAAATCATTTCGGATTATTGCTTCATCTTGCGACATATCATAGAGTTGAAAATCTCGAATTATAAAATCTCCATACGGAACACCTTTCATATATTCGTACCAAATAATTAGCAACTTTTTGTTCTTAGAAACAACTTTGCTAAACTCATATTCTTCATGAATAATATTTTTATAGTTAATCATGCTTAAAGAAATTCTTTCCTTTGCCGACCATGATCCATTTCGAAGTTTATTAAAACCAGAAACTTTCAACTCAATTCCTAATTCCCCAAAGTCTGCCTCAGGACTATTATTTAATTCATAATCATAAAATCCTGTCTCAACAACCTTACCTAGTATTCCTTTATCGTTACTATTTCCTTGTAAGATTCCTTTTGTATCAATTTCTTTAAAACTCTTCCCAATAATTCCTTCCGTAAATGCTAATAATTGTTCCTCTGTTTTAAATTTCATACTCATCCCCACCTATCTTTCATTATTATTTAATTAATAAAACTGTACAATGAATTATTCATACATAAAAAAACTATATACCCCTCCTAATTCCCTTATATACAAATAAATTATTCGTCATGGTTCTCCCCTTATATAAATTTCCTTTTTTAATCTGTTATTGTATACAGAAATACATTTTCATACTTGTTTCACCCAAAACAAAAAGGGCTTCCTCAAGTCGATTAATTGTGCACAGCAAAATAAGCTATTTACACTAATCGGCTCAAAGAAGCCCTTTCAAAATTAAAGTAAGAACAAAACTTACTTCTACAACTCAACCACAACACATAAGGTGTGGGAATAAACAGAATCAAGTAAACTAATAATATACCTATATATTACAAAAAAAGTATATTTATATCAAGATATTTTCAAAAACTATAATGCTACTATTTTTCTATCCATTTACTTAAACGTTTCTAAATAATGACTTTTAACTTTTATTTTCTTCTAAATAAAAATAAGATCACTATAGTAGCGCAATGCTATTATTATAGTGATCCTATTTTTATTTAAACTTTCATTATATAGATTAGCTATTAGATAAAAGAAAAAATTCTTTTTCAAATCCTGTATTCTCCCAAAAATTCAATGCCAAGTTATTAGCTAAGTCAACATAGACATGAATCAAAGAGACATTTTCTTGATTCAACCAATTGCTCAAATTTCCAACTAAATTTTGCGCAATTTGCTGCCTCCTATACTCTGATTTCACATAAACTTCCTCTATTTGACCATATAACATATCTGTAACCAGATCTTGTTTTATTGAACCAATTCCATAACCAATTAGATTATTAATTTCATCAGTTACTACAAAAACTGCACCATATCTTGATTGAATCAGTTCCACTAATTGCTCTTTAATCCCTTTTTTATGACTTTCCTCTAATTCACAATCTGCAGTTTCTATTGCGTTTAAATTCCATAATTCTATTATTTCTTTTATACTCTCTCGATTGTCTATTTTTTTATCTAGTTTTTTAATACTAATTTCCATTTTAACTCCTCCCTTGTAAGTTTCTACTAATATATTGTAATAAATTATGTCTGGCAAGTTAAACCAAGTTGATAAAATACAATCTTAATGTGAATACTTGATAATTTCAGTCAACCACATTATTTCTATAAAATAAAAGAAGCTACCTTATTCTCGGTAACTTCTTATCATCATTAAACTATCCCTACCATGCCCTTCAAATGTCCGTAAATACTTTAGTATCCTACTCAAATATAACCACAATTAGGCCCTTATACAGACTTATTAAATAATATATATAAAATGAAATTTATCTTCTATAGTTCATTATACTTTTTATTTTTTCCAAATGCTTTTTCTATAGGATATTTTTCAGCATTCTTTATTAACTTAGAGCGTACTGCCTCTTCTAAGTCTATATTTAATTGATCACTTAGCAGAAGCAAGTAAATCATTACATCAGCTATTTCTTCTTTCATTTCCTGCATTTTAGTCTCCGTTGCTTCTTGACTGGACTTCCATTGAAAAGTCTCAAGCAATTCCGCAGCTTCTAAATTCAATGAAATGGCTAAATCCTTTGCATTATGAAATTGTCTCCAATTTCTCTCATCTCGAAATCTTATTACTTCCTTCTTTAAATCTTCCATTACTATTAATCTCCTCTCTATTTCTTACTATCTTTTCAAACTAGAACACATTATATGTAGAGTCCTACTAATTAACCTTAACCCAGATATAATCATCCTCATATTTAACATTTAATTTTAATCGGATTCCTTTCATATATGTTTCTAATTGTTTTGTAAAATTCTCATCACCGATTTGATCATATCTGTCAACATCTAAATGTAACTTGAAGATACGCCCTTCCGTTAACTCAAACTCCCATTTCAGAAAATTATGTAGCATACTTTCCTTACTCAAGTATTCATTAACTTCCATAAATTCTAGTAGCTCATATAAATTATAGTACAATAAGCTACTCGGCCTAGGCATTTCACATTTCGGGCAATATTCTCTATATCTATCTTGCAGTTGCGTAATTATTTCTGTTCCACATTGATTACAATTATACATATAGCAATCTCCTTTAATGGATAACTCAATTGGTCTCTCCTATATTTTTTACTCTCCTAAAATTATATATTATACTATCAGGTTTTTACATATTATTCCCATCCTACTTAAATTAAGCACTAAAAAACCTTCCATTAAGGAAGGTTTTTTAGTCTATATATCTATTTGATAGTAACCTAATAATTAATATTGTTTTAAGAAAGTTTCTCATCGCTTATTAATCAAAATGAAAGCTATCATCCTATTATTAATCTATAGATTCAAATTCAGAGAATAAGCAATTAAATAAAGTGACCTTATTACAAGAAATATATTCTGTTTCTATACCTTCTAATGTAGTATTTAATAACTCTTTAGAGATATAACTAAACCCTTTTTTATCCATAAAAATTTTAGTCTCTTCTAGGAGTTCAACGTATTGTCCACTATCACTTATATTATTAAATTTCCATTCGTCTGTTTCTATGATATAGCTAGTTTCTTCTAACATACAGTAATAATAATCTCCAAGTAAACTAATAAAAATCCTTAAATCCACTCTTTTTCCGCCTAATAATTTAATTAACTCAATATCATCATCTAAGATTTTCTGATTACTGTGAGCTAAAACCTTATATTCTAAACACTGACTATTAGGTAAATCAGTCCAATTAACAACTGCATTATTAGAGTATATTTTTTGAAACTCAGTATACCAAATTTTATCTATATTATCTTCTTGACTATTTTGCTTTAAACAAAGTAATCTCTCATTTGGCTTTAAAATTTTTACTGATGATTTATCCGTAGGTCTTTCATAAGAAAAAAATGAATCTACTGTATTTAAAATATCACTTTTAGTAATTATACTCATTTTCTATTATCACCCTTGTTAAATCTCTTATCTGTTAGTAATTTTTTTGCCTTTTTCGCATCTTTATTTCCTTTTTTAGCTAAATCTTCAATCTCCTTCACAGTTTTATTTTTCATTGACCCTGGAAATTCCTTATTAATAGCACCTTTTTTATATTTACCAATGACATCTTGTGCTTTCATTCCAGAAATACCAACAGCAGATCCAATTGTAACTAATTTACCTGCTTTCCATACCTTATGAACTACTTGTGCGCCTCTAGCTCCCCAAATAATCACAGGAATGGCTAATGGGAATGCAAATCGTTCTACTTGATTAAATTCTGCCACTTCAATTTTACTATCTTCTACTGTTTCTACACTAATAACCGGTACATTATCTAATTCATGAGTCGCTGCTTGCGTACTCATAGAAAATGATGTAGTTAATAGAGAAAATGCTGAAATACCTAATAATGATTTTGCTAATAACCTTTTCATAACAGCCTCCAAATATTCCTATTTTTACCTTACATGTAAATTTTACGATTTATTAGGAAGTGACTTCAAGTCTGTTTATTACTAAAATAATTTGTTATAATTCTTATAAGAAAACTCAGTTAATACAGTAGGTTTATTATTTCTAAAGAAAATAATAAACCTACTCCACATTTTCCTATGAATTAGCTAAATTCCATCAATATAGGCACCCCAAATAACATAAACATAATGATAAGATCTATTGAAAACAAATTAGTAGATTTTATTTCATTACACTCCTTTGAGAGGTACAGAAATTCTACGGACAATATTTTCTTATTTACACAGTAATCCTCACAAAATAAAATTATTATATATAAAGTTTCCTACTTAATAACCGGAAACTTTTTTGCTTTTTATTAACCTACAAGCCTAAAATTCCAACAATCTGCCGAGCCTTAACATTATCTATATAATAATGCATCTCTAATCCCTTTCTTTCTGCACGAAGTACGGTTCCCCTTAATTTTGATAGATGCTGTGAAACAGTAGATTGTGGGAGTTTTAATATTTCCGTTAACTGCGTAACATTACACATTTGATGTTTCATTAATTCATTTACAATTTGTAATCGAACCGGATGTGCCATTACCTTTAAAACATCTACGTCTTCTTCGCGGATTTCAACTAGATCTCTATCAGTTACTACTGTTTTCATTTCGCATTCTCCTTTATTATTAATTTCTACTTTTCTTATTATCCTTATAAATAGTACTTATAGATGTTTACCATTTGTCCTGTTGAGAAAATATATTCTCTTCTTAAAACAAAAAGGACACCTATTCTGAAAACAGTTTTTTACATAACTTTGAACTATGATTAACACGCTTTACTAAGCAAAAATATTTCTTCTATCCCTTGTTTAAAGTAAATAAAAAATTCTGCTTATGCCTTCCCATCCTGAAAAATTAAAAGGCAGTATCTCCCATCTCAAACTCTACAAAATAATCATTTTATTTCTCAATATGAACACCTGGAATTAAAATACCAAAAATGGTAATATGAAGTCACCTTCAGTTGTCAATTGTGTCCCTTTTTGAAAGGCCCTGTCTATAATGACAAGGCCTTTTAAATTTCCCTAAATATACTTTCTATTTCGTTTTCTTTTAAATAACCAACGTATGTAAAAATCAGCTACCATCTCATTCATAGTTTTGAAAATTTGTTCTCTCCTTATTTAAGAATACTTTAAACTTCGGATAGATTACCTTATATCGACATCTTATGTATGCAGAATTACATATCAAATCTCATTGAAAATCATTCTCATTGTAACTATAATGGTTTCAAGAAGTGATATTTTCACTTCGTTTTCAAATCTCACAATTTATTAAAGGAGGAACTAGCATTATGAAAAAAGTTATTTTAGCAGGGGCATTAGGAATTGCAGTACTATCAGGTATGAATTTACCAGGAGCAGAGGCACCAAAAGCAAGTGCGGCAACTACGAACTTAGACATTCAAGAAGTTACAAAATATTACTCTATGAGTTCGTATGAAGTTTCTCAAAAAGAATCATTTAATCTTAGTAAAGGGGAAGAACTTACGGTCTTTGTACAAAATTCCGGGTTCCCAATTTCTTATACAGTCTTTGATGCGGATGATCAAGTAATTGGCACATACAATGCTAATTCACCATACGGTCGCGTATTCAAAGCACAAAAAGACGGTAATATTTCTGTTCAATTTCAAGCAGGAGTAAATTCTTCTTACATGAAGAAGATGAATTTCACAGCCAAATTTGCAGTGTCTAAATTTAACTAGCAATAAAAATTTTCACTATCCTCATTTAAAGGCAAATTAAAAAGGTATATCCCTTCTATGGGATATACCTTTAACTTTAGTGAATTTTATATTGACCAGATAACTGCTCTTGCGCCATACGAACTAAACGTTTTGTAATTTCTCCACCTACTGAACCATTTGCTCTTGCTGTTGAATCTGGTCCAAGTGTAACACCAAACTCCTGAGCAATTTCATACTTCATTTGATCAATTGCACTTGCTGCAGCTGCTATTAAGATTTCGTTTGAATTATTATTTTCGCGAATTTGCATTTTTTAAACACCTCCGTTGAATTTGGTAATATCATGCTCTATTTCCAACAAAATATGCAAAAAATTTATTCGCTTAGCCATTTTACATATATACCTAAGCTTTCACTCTTTATATGGGAATAAATAAAGGCATAGGTCATACCTATACCTCCCCCTTCTCCTATCCTACTTACTTTTGAATTCCCCTATTAACTCCTGTAACTCTTGGGAGAGCCAATTTAAAGAATTCGCCAACTCTGCAATATCTTGTACATACTGTTCTTGCTCTTTCATACTTATCTCTACATTACTACTGCTATTCACATATGTATTTGCAATGTATGATAATTCATTTAAAATCTGAACAATAGCTTGATTATCTTTTAAAATGTCACTTGAATTATTCGAAGTCGCTTTAATTTGATTTGTAACAGATTGTGCAGATTCTGAAATCTTTTTAAAGAAAGCACCACTATTTTGAACAAGTGTTATTCCTAATTGCACTTCCTTTGAACTCTTCTGTATGGATCTTACAGCCTCCTCTGCTTCAGCTTGGGTTTCACCAATTAATTTCGCTATATCCCTTGCAGATGCCTCGGTTTTTTCCGCTAATATACGCACCTCATCCGCAACAAATGAAAATCCTTTCCCCACCTCTGCAGCACATGATGCTTCAGTAGAAGCATTTAAAGCTAATAAACTTGTTTGATTTGACATAGTTGTAATTACAGTAAGAATTTCACTAATTTCCTTAGATCGTGCTTCTAATGCATACATACTAGAAGATACATCTTGAACTGTATCTTGGATTCTTTTCATTTGATTCACAATTTGCTTAATCAAATCTTTTCCTTCTCCAGAATGCTGTTCCATGTCTTCCGAAGCATTCCTAACTTGTTTTGCAGCTCCTGTAATTTCTTTCATCTTACTTTCCATTTCTTGAACAATTCCTAAACATTTTTGCACTACATATTCATGAGAATGTGCTTCTAAATTTAATCCTGTAATAGCACTTGCAATTCCTTTAAAGGCTATGCTATTCTCTTTTGTACTTACCGACAATTCCTGTGAGGATGTTGAGACTTGTTCAGCAGTCTGCCTTACTTTATCTATAATCCTATTAAACTTTTTAATAGTGTTATTAAAATAGATATTAGTTATCCCTATATCATCAGACCTTTCATTCAATTTAATACTTAAATCCCCTTCACCAACTTTACGTAACCTTTCTTGTAAATCCTTTAAAGGCGATAGAGATTTTCGTGAGATGAATATTTGAATTGTAATTGCAATTGTTAATGAAATGATTATAAATAGTAAACCGTGCACTATAAATTCTTTCTTTGTAAGAGGAATAATAGAAGCGTCTAAATCCGCTGCAACAATTGCAATTATATTATTATTTTCATCAGTAATTGGCTCTAAAATTGTTACCCATGTACCTAGTACATCTTCATACACTTCTGTCATTTGTGCCTGTTTCGTTTTCATTACTTGGTTGTATGTCTTCTTCCAATGAGTAGGATGCTCATAATAGTCACCTGTTTTTACAGAACCTAGTTTTACAGAAACCGTATCTGCTAATTCTGTATCCAAAGCTACTAATTGTAATTCTGCTTTATCATTTAGCTTGGCCCCTGTAACATATGTTTGTCCGACACTTTTCATATTTTTTATAGCTTTATCTAATTGCTCTGTCAATTTTTCTTTCTTCACTCTTTGTGCTGTGGGGTCTTTTGCTACATCTCTTACTATTTCCAGATCTAATTGATTTATTAATGTATCTCCTGTTTCAAAAGACTGCCTTTCAAATATAAACATCATACTATTTTGAAACATGTTAAAACTTAACGCCCCCATACTTCCCACAAGCGTCAGAATTACTGATACCGTTAGTAATACATTTTTCTGAAGCAACGATAGCTTATGCCAATATTTTTTCATTGATTTCACCTTTCTTATTTTCAACAATACAAAAACAAAGTAGTAACTTATTAAAAGGTTCTATTTCTGTTATTAACTTAAACATTAAAATAGCATACTTGTCTTTCAATCAAACGTTCCAATTTTTTTGTTTGATAGAATTTCTTTCCTTTTATACTGATAGTTTCACTATAATCGAAAGAATAATTTAACTAATCTAATAATTTATGTATACAAATACAAAAAGCATGATGACATTGTAATCAGCATTAAAATGCAGCTAATTTTCAACACCCTTTTATATAGCAGAACTAAAGAAATAATAGTTATGACACTATTGAATAATAATGCTAAAGTTTAATTTCTATTTTTTGAAGCCAATTCTGATCTATTGCACAAATATCAGTTTTCCCATTTGCAATCTCCTCTTTTATATATCCAGCTGATTTTGGAAATCTATTAGTAGGAAGACGTTTACCTTCTACTACTTCACCTTTTCCATTTGTACTGATACCTTCTAGATCCATTATGTTAAGTGTTAGTTTTAGACAAAGAAAAGAATTCTTAAGCTCTCATCTTTGGCGATCTTTATCTCGCACAACAAAAACAAACTGGAAAGTTCCTTCCAGTTTCCTATTTTATAACTATTTTCCTTATTTTTCTATAACATTTTAATATCTACTTGTACAAAGTAAACCTAAACTCTTTTAGCCTAATCCAATTTATTTCTTCAATTCTCTTAAAGTCGTATGAAATAGCACAATCAGTAAATTCTTATTACGAAACTTTTGTATAAAAAAATACTAAAGGACATACTCCTACAATATAAGCCATGGATGTAATTGTAGTACGATTTTCATCAGTAATAAACGTACACATGTTAAACAAAAAAGACTCGATTATTTATACCACATACATTCTTTTAGTATACATCCAATACTTTTTTCTTATATTCTACATCGTCAGTGACTCTAATTTTACCCATAGAAAAATCCCCTCCATAGTAAATAGGTTAATGTGTTTTCTTTTTCCTATCTACTATGAGGGGAGTATAGCATACTAAAGGTAGCTTCTTTTTTGTAAAAGATCTAAGATTCTAGTGCCGTAATTAATTTCTGACGTTCTTTATCTCTAAAAATTTTAATTTCATGTTTAAACTCATAATTTCCTGCTTCAAATCTAACCCATTCCTTACTTGTCCAATATATAACATCTACATTCGCATCTAAAATTACAGAACATATGTCTACTAATTCTCCCTCATAAAATGGCGCTTCTTTCGCTAGTTCAAAAGCTAGTACTTTTGGATCCTTACTTTTAATTTGAAGTTCCCTTGAAGTTTGCCCTAAATACTGCCATGGGGAATGTAGAGATTGCACATGAATATTTCGAGTTTCTTTAAACTGTGATAGAGAATGTATTGTAGCAGCAAATGTAGGTTTGCTCACTCCTGTTGTTGTGCCTAAAGCAATAGAACCAATAATAAGTTTTTTAATCATTTTTTCAGCCCCTTTAATTATTTTGGATATGCTTCATTTTTATACTACGTCCATGTTCGTGTAAATGAAGATGATTTGACATGATTCATCATTCTTTTCAAAAACTGTATATTAATTAACCTTTATAAATTTATCCGAAAACAAAAAAGTTTCCATAAGGAAACTTTTTATTTTGGGTATACATTATATGTATACAAATTAATTTTGAAAATATTTACTTATTTGTTGATAAAATTGTATATGGATATTATTCCTAATATTATCTACAAGCATCTCATGCTAAGCTTCACTACAACATAAACAAATTCATCTTATGCCCGCGTTTCTTCTTACGAAATTAAGTGATTGTTTCAATAGCTGGTTTGGGAATCATAGAATTACTTTCTTTCTCAGCTCTATTATTCTGTTCTTTCGCCTAAAATTCCAATATCCCCATTACTTCTTTCGTAAATAGTTTAAAATCAGTTAAATGTTTTTCAATAATTTGACGAACAATATCTAAATTTACACTTTGATAATCATGAACAGCAATATTACGAAATCCAACCATTGCCTTTAACTTATTTGCTAGCTCAGCGCTAAGTAATCCTGCTGTAACCAATAAATCAAAGGCCTCTCGACTAGATTGGGGTAGTCCTAATTTTTTCCCTGCAACAATATGCATCGCTAAATCAATACTTGCTTCACAAGCTCTTTGTATGTTCAATATTATTGAATCTTGTTTTGTAAAATCCTCTAAATTTTCAGGGTCATTTCCATACACATCTTGTATTCTTTTTATACAACGCTCTACTGTAGAAATTTTATTTAAAATAACCTCATTCTTCATATATAGAACCTCTTTTCTTTATATCATCAAATACTATCTGTCGTTCTTCATTCAATTTTGAATACATTTTTAAGGTTTTCATTTCAAAAATGACCTTACGTCTTTCATCCGAACAAAATATTGTCTTTCCTGTATGTATAATCTGAGCTTGAAAAACTGTAGAAGCTTCGGATAAATCAACTAAATCAACATCTTTATGAACAATGTTAGCTAACTCCTGTGCTAATAAAAAACGTTCATAGTTCCCTAAAGTTGTGTCACTTAAATAAGCTATATCAATATCACTATCTTCTCGTTCTCTGTTCTCAGCCGTTGATCCAAACACAATTATCCAATAGGGATTCACCGTCTCTTGTAATTTTTCTATAATAGCTGTTATCATGCTTTGAAAAATCATCTAATTAATCCCCCTTATTATACTTGAATTTTATTATATCATAACCAATCATAAATCCTTTAAACGACTACAAATACTTAAACAAAATTAAGCCTTTTTAGTATTTAACTCCTCACAAAATTAGAAGCTTATTCCTGACCTAAAATTATTATAGTTCAGGAGTAGATATATTGTAGCTTTAGATCTTAAATAATTGTTAATAATCCAACACTTGTCTGTTAAATGCCTTTTATATTTCCTTCGTACAAAAGTAAAAGACTGACAATAACTGTCAGCCTCTTACTTTTACAACTCTATAGAACTTTAGCCCATTTCACAATATACATTCTAATAGTTTGAGGATATATTGCTCTAACAAAGAATTATTTATTAATCCACCTTTAATTTTTCTTTTACCTTTGTAGGGAGTTCGTCTTTTTTAACTTCTTCCCAAGATTTCACACCTTTTTTCTCAGAGTAATATATACGTAAAAACGCTTTTTTACGAAGGTTTTTTAACGCTGTAAACTCCATTTCTTTCTCTTTACCATCCTTATCAAATCCAGGTAATTTATATTCGTAAGTCGTATCCCCATTTACATTTTTCTCTTTTAATTTTTCACCATCCTTGGTAATTTGCACATAATATGTATCTGTACCAAGACGATTTAAATTACACCCCGATAACAACACAGTAAACATCACAAAAACACTACACATAAGCACTATTCGTTTCATATTATTCACCTCATATCTTTTCTCACAAAAATTATATCCTAATCTATTGGCTGCCAAAATTCATTTCCATTACGCTAACATTACGTTTTTGTAAGGTAGTAAAAATAGCATAATTAAAAGGATATGAATTCATATCCTTTGTTCTTATTGAGTAAACTATTTTGCCTCATTCTTAATAGAAGATATTTCTATTATTCTGGGAAAATGAAGTTAGAGTTTCCTTCACTATTATCGGAATCCTCTTTCGGGAACGTAATAGTAGAACCTCCATTCCCTTTATTTATTTCTTGCTCCTCAGGAAATACAATGGAAGAATCATTACCTAAGTTTGGTGAAAAACCAAGTTTAGATAAAATGGCTTTTAAGTCAGGTAAAACACCAATTTTATCATTAATTGGATCATTAGATTTCGTTCCGGTACTAGAATCACTTAAAATATCCCTAAGCTGGCTTGGTGTATATACCTTTCCCTGATTATTTTTTGCAATTCCTTGAATTGATGCTGCAGCACCAGCAATAATAGGTGATGCGCTAGATGTTCCACTAAAGCTAGAAGTATATAGATTTGTTGTAAATTCACTTGGTTTAGCATCTGTTGTATCTACTGCATTCCCCCATCCATACACATCCACTCTACTACCATAATTAGAGAAATATGAACGCTTATGAGGAACTCTTGCAGAAGCTGCCCCAACCATAATTGCCCCTGAATCTTTAAAATCAGGACTATTACGATTTAAAACTTGTTTACCATTACGGTCTCTAAATTGATCTAAATCATTTCCGCCGTTTGAACCTGCTTCAATAATAATAATTCCCTTATTTGTTCCCAGACGAATTGCATCAAATATATCCGGTTTTACTTCTACAGGAAAATAATTCTTATCTCCATATCCTTCGTAAGTTGCTTGAGCTTCTAATAAAAGAATATCTCCAGCTTGCATATTGTTAACTGCACTTAATATAGCATCAGCTGTATTATAATTTCCGTTATCCCTGAACTGAGATACAACCTTTACCTTAGCTTTCGGTGCAATTCCAATTCCACCTATGTTATTATCTTCTGCCGAAACAATCCCTAAGACTGAAGTACCATGATCATGGTGTTCAATCCTATTCTGTCCGGATATTAATTCAATCTTTTGATTCACTAAATCCTCATGACTAAATAACCACCCATACTCCATATCTACGAAAGTAGTTCCTTTTCCATCTCCACCTTTTATGCTCCAGGCATAAGGTGCATTAATTCCTAATGGCGCTGGTTCAAGGTAACCTTGTCTTGTTAGTCTAGGCTCATCATATGGGTTAACAGATAAATTTGGCAAACGCTCTTCTGGTGGTACTTCTTCTTCCTGTAGATACGCCGTTTCAACAAGAGATGATTTCTCAATTTTTGTAAGTAATGCTTGTACATCAATATCATCTTGAGTTTGTACAATATAATAGTTTAGCAAATTAGAAGAAATGTGATCTGAATCTTTTATTTCTTTACCTAGATTTTTAATTTCTTTAGGATTTAAAGAACTAAAAAGTCGATTTATAGTTACATTTGGGTATTGAGCTAAAATCTCAATTAAGTCAGGATCTAGTTTTTCTTCCTTAATGAATTTTTCTATCCCATCCTGATATGGTAAATTCGCTTTATTTTTAAATTTCAAAACTAATTGTTTAGTAACCTGCTTATGTACATTAGAATTTAATTGCTTATTTGAATTATTATAAGTAGCTGCATAGGCAACTTCTGATTTTTCACTTGAAAGTATTCCGCCCACCCCATTAAATGCTGTTAATGCAATTGAAGAAACTAGAATTCCCTTAAAAATTTTCAAAACGTGCACCTCTTTTAATTAATATATGATTATAAAAAAATGTATATTACCTAATTTCTTTTTATAAAAACGTTTTATATGTAAGACTATATTTTCAGCTCCATTCATTCTTTAATATTTGTTTATACATCACTAATACAACTAATTCATGCTAATCCAATCTATTAATTCAGTCGCATAGCTGTAACTATTATAGTTACAGCTATAGTGAATAGTCAACCTTATATGTAATTTTGCATTGAAAATAATACTTACCCCTAATTATTTTAAGAGAGATTGAGCTTCTATCATTTTAAGTAACTGCATATATGTAATATAAAACATATATGGGGGTTAAAACGTGGTAATTTCAAGACAAGATTCCTGGACTAATGATAACGATTTACTTCTCGCATCAACAGTACTTCAGTATATTCGTAACGGTGGAACACAGTTAGCTGCATTCAAAGAAGTAGCAAAACTACTAGCTAGGACACCTTCTGCTTGCGGATTCCGTTGGAATTCATACGTGCGAAAACAATACGAAGAAGAAATACAACAAGCAAAACAAAACCGAAAAGAGGGAAACAACATTCCTCTCTCCCAACCAGAAAAAGAAACAAACTCTTTGTCTATGACATTAGATGATATTATTCTCTTTTTACAAAATTATAAAGAAGCGGATGAATTGACAAATTTACAAAATCAAATTGAAAATTTAGAAGCAGAGAATCAATCTCTTCTACAACGTATAACTATGTATGAAGAAGAGTATCGTATGTTACTGAACCATATCGATAAGACAAGAAATTTAATTGCAGTGGATTAAACAGCATAACTATATTGACTTTCCAGTGGGGCCTTCGCCCACCAAAACCACCATTAACAAAGAAAATTCAGACTCTTATAATTGGTAATAAGTAAAATACACATACATAATGTATGTGTATTTTTAATTGGACTATTATTAAAAGAAATATTTAGTCTATGTTACATCTTTTCTAATATTTCTTGTCTTTCACACCATTTCGTTAGCTTTTCTAGTGCTTTTTTAGATAAACGTTTTGTTTTATAATTACAAAATCTAGATAATGTAGACGGAGAAATACTAATTTCATCTGCTATTTCACGAATGCTTACCTTTTTTTCATTGTGTACTTTCAGTATTTGATCACGGATCTTTTTCTCTATTTGTTCGACTGATTCCACAGTCTTCTTTATTTCTTTAACAACTGTTACTTCAGGTAATTGTTCCTGAGGTTCTTCTATACTCTTCTTTCCAATTACCCTATCCATTGATTGCAGCATTTCCTCAGGAGGTAAAATCGTTATTCCTAAGTTAGTGTAATAATTTTTAAACCAATTACGTTTCCCAATTTGTTGTTCATCCAGCGGATCACTATACTCCCAATGAGAGATTACTTTCTCATTTTCCAAATCCATTAGAACATTTTCTAGCTGTTCCTTAATACGATTCGGCTTCCAATCTTTTGGAATATCCATTACTGCTAGTAATCCCTTGTCCCCTCCTATAGAATAAGGCTTTTTCAATGATGAATACATTTGCCTAATTCTCCATTGCCACGTTAAATATCGAATTAACCTTTTATGATATTTATGTCTATAACTATTATATTCAAGTGCTTTTTTAGACAATAACGCCGTTGTATTATTTGATCCATATAAGTAATTAGTTAAAAAGCTGCCTGGCTTAATACGACAAGACTCAATACCCATATACTCATTTGTAACACTATGTCTCCACAATACAACCGAATCTAATACGAATAATCTCTTAACAACCTCACGCTTTAATTCTAGTCGTTCTCCTTCATCATCGCGGTCATTTAATACTACAACCTCATTTTCATCATTTAAATAGATAAAAATACTCGCTAAAGCAGCAATTCTCTTTGCTATTTTAATTTTATCTTCAGCTCGATAATATTCTTTATTTTTAACGACTGTCTTTGGAATGTTGCACATTTCTAAAACTTGCTCATATGAAAAATCAATAAACTCATCTGGAGATTTTGCTTCGTTGATCCACTGTATTGTAATTGCATCTAAACAATCTGCCGTTAAATCATCCATATTACTCATTACATCATCAACAAGGGTATTCCATCGGGCAGCTTCTTCAATATTTGTAAGTCTTAAATCCTCGTCTTTATGTGAAGAAAGTTGAGCCATCCCATTAGAAGACTTCGTTTCAATAGGATATTGTAAAACTTTGGTATTGTCATCCTCTTCAAATTGATTCTTTGCAATTCCATCTCTTAATTTATAATAAACAGCAGAGTTATTTACCTCATAATAATCCTCGTGGTTTACTATGTTGGTCTCTTCTATATTTTGATCATTTTCTAATATTATGGAACTTGAAGATGCTACATTTTGAAATTCTTTGTCTATAAATCCTTCAATTTCTTTATATATTTCTTCCTTATAGGAATCAATTTTGGCATAAATTTGTACTAATGTAGTACCGGATTCTTCCTTTTTTTCTAGCCAAGACACTAATGCAGTAAATGATGGGGAAGCATGAGGTGAGGTTAATACTTTATTATTATTGTTTTCAACATCTTTAAAGTATGCATTCCACTTATTCCATACTAGCTCATTCGTTTTATAAATTGGCTCAGAGATTAGCAAGGCATCTCGAAACATTTGTAATAAGTTATCCACTTTATATTCCTCCCTAAACCATGGATCACAACAAAGTAGTTTTTATCATAAATTCTTTACTACTATTTTATTTAATACATTGTAACAGATATTTATAAGATTTTGCGTCTTTCTTTCCATAACTCCTCATTTTGCAACATGTTTGTTCGTTCTTTTTCCTACTCTTCTTTACTTGCATTCCTTTTGCGCTTTGCTTTCCTTAACTCCTCATCTTACAACACGTTTGCTCTTTCTTTTTCCTATCTCTCCTTACTTACATTCCTTTTGCGCTTTGCTTTCCCTTATATTTCTCAACTTGCACACTTTTTGCGCTTTGCTTTCCTTAACTCCTCATCTTGCAACACGTTTGCTCTTTCTTTTTCCTATTTCTTTCAACTTGCACACTTTTTGCGCTTTGCTTTCCTTAACTCTTCAACTTGCAACACGTTTGCTCTTTCTCTTCCCTATTTCTTTCAACTTGCACACTTTTTGCGCTTTGCTTTCCTTAACTCTTCAACTTGCAACACGTTTGCTCTTTCTCTTCCCTATTTCTTTCAACTTGCACACTTTTTGCGCTTTGCTTTCCCTAACTTTTTAACTTGCAACACGTTTGCTTTTTCTCTTCCCTATTTCTACTCAACTTGCAACACGTTTGCGGTATCCTTTCCCTATTTCTTTCAACTTGCAACAGTATAATTTATTTCTCAACCAAGTAATTTAAAAAAAATCATGTCATTTTAAAGTTATTAAGCTATTTTTCTCATATTTTGAATAAGTTACATACATAAAATGCAACATGTTTGCGGTATCCTCTCCCTAACTTCCCTACCATTTTCACTCTAATCCTTTACATACCAAGGGTTTAGGTACTTTTCCACTTACTTTTATACATATCACACAACTTGCAACACGTTTGCGGTATCCATACCCATATTTTTCTCACAAGATGCAACACTGTTTGCGGTATCCTTTCCCTACTTTTAATCTATAAGTGCGAACAAGTCCTTTTATATCAAGGTTAATCATTGTAATCCATTTTTAATAATTGCGTTCACAAACTTGCAACACGTTTGCGGTATCCTCTCCCTAACTTCCCTGTCATTTTCACTCTAACCCTTTATATACCAAGGGTTTAGGCACTTTTTCACTCACCTTTATACATATCACACAACTTGCAACACGTTTGCGGTATCCTTAACACAAAAAAAATCAATGAAATTCTCCAATCCCTTGACACACTTGGCTTTAGGGGCTGTTGCAAGTTGCCTTTTTTCTTCTTAAAGGGGCACGTTTCGCCAATTTTCGGTTTGCTATAATCAAAATTGGTATATTTTATAGTATTCTGGCATACATTTCGAATTTTGCAGAACGGAGGTGAAAAAGATGGGGAAATCATTTGTGATACGTAATCAACGTAGCTTAAATGGGAAAACAACTAATGCAGTACTAGTAACATTAAAATCTTGGCAAAAATTTGTGGAAACATTTGAGGAGAAGTACTACAGCTATAAAGATACATATTTAGAAGATATTCTGCAGCACATGACATACGAAGAACGTATCGCTGACGTAGAAGGCTTTGTCGAAAAAGCCAAGCCATCTTTTTCACGTCGCGCAATGTCTGCAATTGCAGAAAAAACCGGAAGAAAACATAAATTATACGGTATTACGAATGCAGATCTTGAAGTATTCTTGTACCTACATAAAAAATGCTATACAAATGGTGTCATTCCAAATGTAACAATACATATGATGTGGGAAGATTACAAGCAATATAAAGAAGAATTTGCTTATATCCAACACTCTCAATTCTATATCGCATTAAAGAAATTAAACTTACATAACATTATCTCCATTGAAAATGGCGTAGATGGCCGATATACAATTAAACTGACTCATTTTATGAATGAGGAAACAGAAAAAGCAAATCCGTACGTATATATTAGTCCGGTTGTATTTACAAAGGATTTCTTTAAACTATCTGTAGCGGCTAAGAAGCTATTCTTAGATATCGCAATGCAACAACATACAGAAACAACTTTAAAACGTTCTTTGGACAAGCAAGATGAAAGAGGCAACAAAACTCACTTTGGTGGGATGTATCGTTTCTTACATAAAAAATATCCGCACCAAATTCATGCGGTTATCGAAGAATTAACAACTGCATTACCATGTACGGGGAATCCCCTATTCAAAATTTGTAAAATGCAAAAAGGTGTTAAGCATACAAAACGATATACGACATTATATCTGTCTATCCATTCAGACTTCTTATGTTCGAAAGAAGCTGGAGAAGAACAACATAGGGATCCATTTACACCAAAAGCTACTTATGCACGTAAAGCGAAATTCATTGAATCAGTTCTACAAGAAATGAATATCGGTGAACTGTCTGCAGACATGAATAAGTTCATTCATGTATTAAAGCATACTTGTCATCGTCAAATTCGAAGTGTAATTCGTGGACTACGTGACATGGTTGATCGAAAAGAAGGATATCCAACGAAAATTGTATATACATTGAAAAAACTATTGCATCAAACATCTCAATATCAAATTCTCGATACAGCGGCGAAAGAAGGCATCTACCCTCTTATTGCGCAGCACATACCAAAAGAGAGAAATAGTGATCGTGAGCAAGCTGTCTTTAATTTTGGTCTACATTATTCTATGTACTCTCTTCATAACATTAAGAAGATGTTTAAAAATGTGCATGCACTACTGAAGCAGAAGTTTGCGGTACCAGTGACGGAAGAGTCTTATCACCGCAATTATCTAAAATACCAGGAAGAAACGTTATTTAGAAAATATGCATATGATCAGGGAGTAAATCTCCATGCATATATCGCTTTAGAAATTGAAATGCGTGAAAAACTAAAAGTTCGTGGTCATAAAGAACGCACGATTCCAAGTGATGTGCGTGAATGGTTTATCGAGGCAATTGATAAGCTGCCACAAGAAAAACTTCGTGTTATTGAGCTACCAAAGCAGTTTAATTTACTAGAGTTTATGCGTACCTTCGAACGTTTAGTACGTGCTGGGGTAACAATAACAGATCCTAATCAGGTGCTAACCGCAATAGAAATAAAATAAAAGCAACAAGCTCTCTATTTTTGAAAAAATTGAAAGTAGAGGGCTATTCGTGTTTGTTTCATTAATACCCCTTCCCCACTACTCTATTTATACATACCAAATCAGAAGGACTGCATGTAAAATGGGGTCTTTTTTTATGCAATTCTATACAGATCTTCTTCTAGCTATACAAGAATCTCCACACTACACATTGGGTATTCTTCACGTGTAGTAAAATATTCGATTTTATACCTACAAAAAATCAGAAGGATATTTATAAAAAACAGTGGATATGAGGACAAAAATGTTCAAATGTGAATAATATATTCTCAATATCCTTGATAATACTAGTGTCGTTTATTTCATCTAATAAAAATCATCAATAATAATGTGAATTACGTGTAAATACTGAGTTATGTTAACAAATCGCTACATTTTCTGAACAAAATGTGGACAAGTTGACGCTAGACACTGCTTTATTTACCAAACTAAAGAAAATAAAGCCTATTTCCATAGTTGGATACATATAAAGTGATTTGTATTAATTTCTTTCCGATTTCATGTAGAAACATATGATTTTCTTTCTGCTTTTTTGTAGAATTAAAAACCTATTAATCATTGAATCTACGGATACATTTTCTACTATTTATGATTTTTTACGTTCTAACATGAAATTTTCCCTTGTGGGAGTAGATCTTTCCCCTATTTTTGATAACCTATAATAGTTTTATCTTTATTTCTTTTTAATATATAAGATATATATTTATAATAGATTTTATTATTACTAGTATGATTGTTAATAAGATGTCAGACCTAATTGAAAATATTTGTTAATTTAGTTATAATAATGGTAATTAAAGATATCATTACCCTCATACAAAAGGACAAACGTATCCCTATCAGGGACAGGTTTGTCCTTTTTTTATTGTAGTAAACAATTCTTATTGGGAGGATTAAATATGGCTATATTAAAAGATACAACTTATATAGAAATGAATACGCATAACGAGATTAGATTTTTCAAAGGGATATTTTGGGGAATAGTCTTTGTAGTTCCTTTTTGGAGTATGATGATAGCCTTATTCATTTGGCTCTGTAAATAATAATCAACATATCAAAAAGCAAAAACTTGTTTGTCCGTTTGCTTTTTAATATGCCAGCAACTATGCGCAGCAAAAGACGATAGCAGGTCTTCACCCTACTTTCTGTTATAATACACCTAAAGAAACTAGGTGATTATAATGAAGGTGACAATTAGTTTAGAGAAAATCTTAGAAGCCTTTTCTGCTTATTTGAATGAAGACAAAGAGGTTAACTGAAAGACAGGCTAAATATCGAGCTCCAATTATGGATAGAAACGTTTGTATAATCAATTTAATAGTAAACTATGCTTTATCTTTGAAAGAGCTTGTATCGCTTAATATGAGCCATATACAGTTTGCTAGAAGTACTTAATAGAAAAAACTCACCTATTGTGAAAAAAGTTGATTAAATTTAAGATTACTTGTCAAATGTGAGCAACTAGATGTTTGTTTAATAAAAGGGCTATACTAACGTTGATAAAATTGGTTCTTCTTTTTTAAACATGTGATTATTCTTCATAGATTGAATGAACAGTTGAATAAGTATCTCTTTATGCTATTTAACCCTCTTTCCCCAAGACTCGTAAATCATATTTTCTAATAACCTAGTTGTTTTTGATGGTTTAAATATTCAGAAGAAAAAATACTTTCAAACTATTGATTGACAAAAGTAATCTTTTATGGAAAAATATACATTGTAATAATCTTCTAATTATAGAAAGGAGTTGAAAGAAATGAAAATTTTTAAACCTTGTGAAAATGAGTACACAAATCGCGTTGATTTAGAACACGGTGAGACTTCTCCATCAAAATAATTAATAATGCTTAAATGACTGTCCTACTAGGGGCAGTCATTTATCGTTAAAAAAGAGATACATATTTTTTAAGTTAGGAGACATTGATATGCAGTTAAAAATATCCGAAAATATGATTTATTTTTGGAAAAATGGTCATCTTATGATAGATGATTTTATTAGACACGAACAATATAGCTTAGAGCTTTCGGTTTTCCCTATTTTAGGATTATTTAAAGAATGGAATGATCCTGATAGTGCGTATCTACAGCTACAGAAAGATCGAGCTTCATCTTTAACAAGAAACGAAATGATGGAAATAATTAAAAGCCTTCAAGAAGTTCATATATTAATAGAAAAAGAAAATCTAGAAGATATGAAGCTTGAAAATTGGAGAGAATGGGGAACTCCAGCTAAATATTTTCATTTTAATACAAGGTTACTCCATAAAGATAATTATTTAGATGTAAATCAAGACTATGAAAGATTGGTTAATAAGAAACAAAATATAAAAGCACCATCTATATATAAAATATATGACAATGTAGAAGAAATACCATTACCTACTCCTGATTTTAAAAAAGAAGGAAAATTCCTAGAGACTCTCTTAGAAAGACAAACTATACGTTCTTTCTCAGAAAAACCTATTACCCTAATTGAATTATCTACAATTCTTTATTTTGTTTGGGGGGCACAGTCTTGTAAAAGGGATTTTGGAGTGGGTGCCAATCTTTTTAAAACAAGTCCTTCTGGGGGTGCTAGACATCCTATTGAGGTATATCCTTATATAACTAATGTAACAGGGATAAAAGAAGGGTTATATCACTACAATGTTCAAAATCATTCATTGAATGTGATTAAAAAAGAAAAAATTACAGATATTATAGATATGGCCGCAGGTCAAGAATATGTAAAAAATGCATCGGTCCTCTTTTTTTATACAGCATGTTTAGAGCGACCTATGTGGAAATACAAGAGTCCAAGGGTATATCGTATTATTATGATGGATGTAGGTCATCTAAGTCAGACTTTCTATTTAGTTGCTTCATGGTTAAAATTAGGAGCCTTTTTCACTGGCCATCTTAAAGACGAATTAGTAGAAGAAAGACTATTTATAGATAAGGAAAAAGAAATTGTTTGCGGACTATCTGGAATAGGACATATTAGTGATGGAGCTAAAAATTATGGGAGAGATTTTAGGTTTAGAGGTGAGGACTTGAAATGAAATCCTTTAAAGCCATCATTCATAACAAAAATTTATGTATTGTATTAGGAAGTCAACTAGTCTTTCAATTAGGTATATGGTTTGGCACAATTGGGAATTTGCAATTTTTACAAATACATATAAAATCTCATGTTCTTCAGGCTTTTTTTCTTGTTATTGGTGGTGTCCTTGGGGTTATAATAGGCCCTTATGCAGGGCGTTATATAGATTCTACTTCTAAATTAAAGGTATTACAATTAGTTGGATTGATGAGAATTGCATCTGTTTTATCAATGTTAGTTGCTATATATACGGGGTCAATTTATTGGATGGTTATCTATAGCATAGGAATTGGCTGTTCTGCTTCATTTTTTAACCCCACTATACAAACAATATTGCCAACTTTAGTTAAAGAAGATGACTTGATTACGGTTAATGCTATTAATATAAATATAATCACTTTGTCAAGAATTTTTGGAGCTGTATTAGCTGGCCTTTTATTAACCGTCGCTCCTTTATATACATTATTTATCATTGCTCTCATCGCCTATGTAATTTTATACTTTATTAATTTTTTATTAGTTATTCCAAACGATATACAATTGCTTCCTAAAAAACTAAAGACTAATTTTAAGGATATTTTTCCCATTATTATAAATAATCATCCTATAAAAGTAGTTCTTACATTATCCATTATCCCTCTAATCTTTATTTCTGGCTTTAATTTATTTGTTATTGAGATTGGAAAGGGACAACCCAGTTCAATCATGGGGATACTCTATTTTATAGAAGGGACAAGTATATTAATTGCAGGCCTACTCATCAAAAGAGTAATAAAACGATATCATAAACAAGTGAATATCCTTTTATTTGCTTGCTGTTTGATGGGGATAGCTCAAATTTTATTATCATTGACAAACCTTTATCTAACTATTTTCGCTTTTAGTGTATTTGGTTTGGCATACGGCATGTTTAATCCCCTTTTATATACATATGCGCAACAAAAAGTCCCTTCAAGTATTCATGGAAGATTTTTTTCATTTAAAACAATGTTAGATCGAACAATTATGCAATTATGTTTAGTGTTAATTGGGTTTTTGCTAGATCAAATAGGGTATAGTAGTTTAATGGTTTTGTTAGGTATATGTACCCTTACTCTAGTTTCCGCTATTATCATTGACTTTAGGGTGAACTCTAAAAGCTATACAACCGAAAATAAAAGTAATTATTCTGATGTTTAAATAATTACTTTTTTAGGGGGAAACTATGAAATTCCAATATTCTCGTCGTATAGAGAAATAACAAATTTGCTTAATTTTGATGTGGAAAAATAAATCCTTGCTGCCTATGAAGTGTAGCAAGGATTTTAAATTTGGTTAATGAGGTTAAAAGTTATTAAGTTTTCGATGTAAAATATTTCACTAAACTTAAAAATATAACAATAAGATCATTTAATTCTATGAGTTATTCCATAATGCCCTCCGTCAGTACAACAGGGACACTCACCTTAAATCTCCTTATTCATGACAATTCGATTCTCAATAAACCCAAATTCCTCATAAATTTGAATTGCTTTATTCCCTTTATATACAACAAGACGAACATTTTTTAGACCTTGTGTTTTTAGGTCAGTAATACATTTTTCAAGTAATCTTTTAGCGAAGCCCTTTTTCCTATAATTCTTCAAAATATAAATCTCATAAATAAATCCAATTTCTTCATCAGTGATACTATCTTTTTGAGAGCCAAATAGCACCCATCCCGCCAGTTGTTCCGACTCTTTTACTACTAAGAGCTTACCGTTATTTGCTAATACTTTTTCCATTAGGCTGGTTGCTTTTACATTATCAACAGTATAACTGTTTACAGACCCTTCATTTAAAGCTTGACCGGTAAGTTGTGATATTCTTCTAAATCCGATTTAGATGCATTTAATATTTCCATACGTCCTCCTTATTAGTTACTAAGCGTATAAATCTCCGAACATATTATCACATCTATTGTACCACTTCTTCTTAAAAATATGCCCTGCAGTGGAACTATATAATGGTAATTATCAAATAACTTAAATTTGTTAAAAAAATTTATGGTGATGCAACGCCTAATTACGATTTTCTAGCGACAGCAGACACGGTTTCACGAATTTTTTGTAATAATAGGTTCAGTTTACTTTGTACTTCTTCGTTAATTCAAATCCCTCCCTCGGATAATGGAATTAAATAGACGTTTGATTATATAATACATCCAAACTAACACAAAAAGGGCTTCTATAACTTAACCACAATGCAAGAGGTGTGGGAATAAACGGAATCAAATAAAATAAAAATATCTCCATATATTCCATAATTGAGATTATTGTAGCAAGATATTTTCTGATTTTTAAAACTTATTTACAAAAAATATTACTATTTATTATTTTTTATATTTAAAAAGTTGTAATTAAGGAATCTAAGTTGATTGAGATAATTATGATTTTTAATATGTTAGGAATGGAAAAAAAGCGTATTTTGACTAAGGATCAAAATACGCTTTTTTATTTATTTATTTTGTAAAAGGTGTATAGGTTTAGCTGATAATGATTGTTTTGCTGCTATCCAAACCACAATGATTGTTGTTATAACAGATAAAAGTATGCCTAAAATAGACCAAGTCATATCTATTTTCATGGGCATTTGGAACAAGAAGCGCAAACTGATACCTGAAAAGGCTAATGCAATTCCAGCACCAACTAATCCAGCTGATAGGGAGATAATTGTATTTTCTAATAAAATGGATTTCATCAAATTACTAGAAGACATACCAACTGTTTTCAGAATAGCAACATCTCGTGTCTGTTGCATTAAGCGAATGACAACTGGATTTCCAATTGTGAGAACAGCCGTTAAAAATGCGAACAGCGCTACAATTGAGAAGAAAGCACTTTGCATTTGAATAATATACTGAAGACTATCGATTGCTGTAGCAGCAATTGAATATGCCATTGCTGAACTAGGAAGTTTTTCATTTAATTTTTTTAATATAGCATTGGTTTTTTGAGGATCACTATCTAAGGAATAAGTAATTCGGCTTGGTTTCCCATATGTAGCTGATGTTTCAGTTGGGATACGTATGCCAACGGTTTTAACTACACCAGATTTAAAGAAACCTATAATTTTGCAGTTTACTAATTCATTTCCAATTTGAATGTCAACTGTATCGCCAATTTTCATACCTAATTTCTTATAGCTGTCCAAAAGCACTGCCTTTTTCCCTTTTGCATCCGATAAAGCTAAGTCACGCCCTTCAGCTATCGTATAGGCTCTCGAATTAAGGGATGTATCTACCCCTTCTATCGAAATTTTAGTTGAGCTAAAAAATTTATCATCTTTTATATTCTTCATGAATATAGATGCCGCTTCTACCCCGTTAATATTTTGGAGTCTTCCATCTAATTGATACCCTTTTTTCCATCCTTTTATGTCTTTAATAGAGTTTAGTTGTTTTTCAACTTTCTCTTCATCATGAATGGAACTAGTAATAAGAAGATTTCCCATTGCTTCTTTTTCCAATTGGCCTTGAACTGATTCAATTAAATTGTCTGCAAATACATGGCTAGAGACAACAGAAACAACACCAATAGTTAAAGTAACTGCCAATAAACCACTTCGTTTACTTGTAGTAGCCATGTTGTGTAAAGCAAGGAATTGAGTTTGTGGCATTATGTTTTTCATGGCACCAATTAATTTAAATAATAAAGAATATATAAATCCTATAAAACGGATAAAAGCAAAAATAAATAATAGAACTGCATTTGTAAGTAAAAAAGCAAGAAACCACTTAAAGATGGCGTTGCCATTTGTATTTGTTGTAAAAGCTATATTATAAACATAAATAGAAACAATGCCACAAATAAATATAAAGAGTTGAAATTTCTTTTTAAATGGTAAAGTATAATTCACACTTGTATTCTCAGTATCACGTAACATTTGAAGTGGTGATACACGCATGCCACTTTTTACAGGTATCCAAGAAGCTACGAAGGTTACAATTAATCCCACAATAATGGTTGTGAAAATTACAGACCATGAAATTCCCCAATGTAGAGGTAGTGAAAGCACGTCTGCTAGATATGAAGTTAGCCAAATGCTAGCTAATAAGCCAAGTACAATCCCACCAACAGTTCCGAGAATTGCTAACCAAAATGCTTCTAATAGAAAATATTGAATAATATATTTAGTTTTCATTCCTACTGACTTCATAACAGCGATATCATGTGTACGTGAAGCAATAATGACTTTCATTGTGTTAGAAGTAGTGATAGCAGCAATTCCAAGGACTAATACACTGAAAAGTTGAAGAAATGGTAACAACATCCGTAAATCTTTTTGTCTCTCTAGTTCTTTATCCTGAACATCTATTACGCTACTTTGTGGTAATTGTTTTTGGATATTCTTTTTAAAAGAAGTAGTATTAACATTCTCATTTAATAAGATTAATGCTTCATTAAATGTACCTGTAGGTACATTTAAGAGTTGCTGTACTTGATCTAAATGTAAATAGGCAGTTCCAAAAATCGAAGCATCGCCATAGGATTCTTGGACACCCTCTACTAAACCACTAATTTTATATGAGGACATTGCCCCAGTAGAACGATTAGGAATCTCTACTCGATCTCCTATTTTGACTTGCAAACGGTCAGCTGTATTTTTGGAAAGGAGTAGTTCATCTTTATGTAAAGTACGAATCTTAGGAAACAAATTATCACCAAAGAAAGGATAGTGATTTGTTTCAATTCCTTTTATACTTAAACTTGTTGTTTTTCGATCAGATTTGACCATACTTTGCCCTAATAAAGAAGTTGTGAGCGCTTTCTGTTCTTCTTTAGGAAGGGAAGACATAAGGGTTTCGCGATCCATCGGTTTTAAATAGGATTGGACTGACACATCCCCTCCTAAAAGAATTTTAGATGATTCGTGAATAGATCGAGGAACCAGCTCTACCAACATAGACATAGAAAAGAAACTAGCTACCCCTATTAAATACTGAACACTGTAAAAAAAGTTCTTAAACGATTACGTGTTAAACTACGTAGTGCAGATTTTAGTAGCATGATGTTATGCCACCTTCTTGTTTACTAGATTTTGTATGGTTGTTAAGAGTTTCTTGAACGAGAAGACCATCTTCCATTTTTAAAACACAATCTGAAAGTTTTGCCACATGCGTATCATGTGTAGCGATAATAAATGTCATATGGAGTTGATCACGTAGTTGAAAAATTAAGTCCAAAATATTTTTTCCTGTTTTTGAATCTAAGTTCCCGGTTGGTTCATCAGCAATAACAATGGTTGGATTATTTACTAATGCACGAGCAATTGCTACACGCTGCTGTTGTCCCCCGGATAGCTGGTTTGGTAAATGGTGATATCGCTCTTCCATCCCAACAAGGTCCAACATTTCCCTAGACTTTGTTATCATTTCTTTTTGGCTTTTTACTCCAGCGCACATAAGCGCCATCATAACATTTTCTTGAGCGGTCATTGTTGTGACTAAATTATACGATTGAAAAACAAAACCGATTTTTTTTGCACGGAAATCAGCTAGCCTTTCTTCTGACATGGAGGTAATATCTTGTTGTTCAATAATAATACGTCCTTCGGTAGGTGTATCCAATGATCCCAGTATTCCAAGTAGTGTGGATTTTCCACTTCCACTAGGACCAATAATACTAACAACCTCTCCAGAATAAAATTGAGTACTAAGCCCTTTTAAAATTTGGATAGTTCCTGCCTAGGTTTCATAAGCTTTCTTTATTTTTTCTACTTGAAGGATTACTTGTTTGTTTAGCATCCCTTTCCCTCCCAGCCCTTTTAAAATTTAATGCAAAGACAATTGAAAATCATTTTGCTATACCGGATATTTTCCATTATTTGGTTCTGAATCGATGATTATAATAAATGAAATCATATGAAAATAGCAACTCTTAAAATCTGAATATTTCGTGACATACTTTTTAAATATTTTAATATATAAATAATGCTATAATACTGATTTTAATAGTATTGAGGACGACATTACATACGTTTTTGGGGTATTAATTTATGTTGTAATTTAGGATTTTCTAATGATTACACTCTCATATTTTTTACATTTATACCAATTCATCGGTTGATATTATTCTCTTAAAGGCTTTTTGGCCCAGGAAATTGATATGGTTATTTTATAACGTTACTTCATCTCAAAAATGAACAAATATCTTTTCCTATTTATTCTTTTTTCTGTAGCTTATTAAAAAAAGACATTGAACCAAATGGTTCAATGTCTTTGCGCCTCTTACATGTTTGTGTACTCAAAGTACAATTTTTCCGGTTTTCCATACATGTTAATTTCATTTTGATATACAACAGCTAATTGCTGAGACATCTGAATGTTTTCCATATAAGATAAGGAAGCTGCTGCTTCTATTTTTTCTTTAATTTCATTAGGAATAACTGTATAAGATAAATTCTCCATCTTACTTCCTAACTTAGTATCGGTAGCAGCCTCATAATAAATTTCGGTAATTAAGACCTCATTATCATCTGGATCATACATATATCCTCGGTTAACTGTAATCATATTATAGTGCTCCTCTCATTTTTTGTTGTCTAATTCCTTGTGTTTTTAGCATTGCAACGAGTACCTTATTTCTATATAAAATCCCTAGTTCCTAATTTGTATATTCCATTATTTCTCTACTCTACTATAAATTAGTATTTAATACCCTTTTTTAGTTTTGAATTCAAAAAGTCTTAACAATACTAAAGAGTTAGACTACGAATTCATTCTTCGCATTGTTTTTCTTATGCCATAGTTCGTAAAGTTCCATATGATCCCTCCTCTAAATTAAATGAAATAAGCACAATATATGTGCTTTTTTCATTTAGCATATTATTAGCTCAAAAGGTCTATTTATAAGTGATTCCTAACTTAAAGCCAACATAAAAAGGGCTTCTTTAAGTCGATTGAAAATGTGCATAGCAAAATAAGCTATATACATTAATCGGCTCAAAGAAGCCCTTTCATAATTGAAACAAGAACAAAACTTGCTTCTACAACTCAACCACAACTCATAAGGCGTGGGAATAAACGGAATCAATTAAACAATAAACATACGTTTATATTAAAATATTTTTATATTGTATTCAATTGTTTTAATTGAACGAATATAAGAAGAGGTTTTATATGCAGTTGTTATATGTATTGAATAATAATGTCCCTGCTTCCCCTGCTACAAATCCCCTCTTATTTTCGGTTCTCGGTGTTACTTCATGTACTGCATTTCAAAATAAAGTTTTTCTGGTTTTTGATTTTGGTCTAAATAAAAAAGTATTTCTCTAATAGTTTCTTTTTTAACTTCAATATTTTCTATATAGGACTTACTTTCATTTTCTTGAAGCTTTCGAAAAATAGCAGTAGGTAGTTTTACTGCACAAAATACCCCCATTTTACTTCCTAGCTTTTTAGCTGAAGCAGCATCGTAGAAAATTTCATTTACAATTACTTCATTATCATCTGGATCGTACATGTACCCTCTTTGTATGCGTAGCAATGTATTACTCCTTTCTTGTATATTTTATTTTAATAATAACAACATCTACATATATCATTGTTGTTAAAATAGGCATCAAGTAGTATTATTTCGTAAAATCCGTACTTTGTATAGAGGTAGACACGGGATAATTAGTTCTCTTAAGTTGTTTTTAAATATTTCGTGCTTTTTTTATACAATAAACAAGCCACCCTCTAAAAGAAAGCAATAGCTTGTAAGGGTGGTCTAGTTTATTATGAATAGCTTTGTATTTAATTGCTTAATCTTTCCTTCTGCAAGAGGTTGATAAAAGGCATGTTGTAATCCTTCTACATGTAATGTTTCTCCTATACATAGTAATACTTTACCAGGAATTAAATCGAGTAGTAGTTCATTATTAATTTGCTTTGCTTGTTTTTCAGTAGAAACATAAATAACTAGGATTGTAGGGTTATTCCCTAAATCGTTCATAATAACATCCTTACCTGACTCTACGAATTCTCTCCATTTAGCGATAATTTGTCTGAAGCGATCCTTTTTATCTGTTAATAAGGTAGAGTATACAACAAAATTAAATTCTTGATTTACTCCGCCCTGCGCAGCAAAACTTAAAGGAGGGGTAAAAACCCCTTTACTAATAGATGGATGCATAATATGCCCTATAAAGGAAGGAGCATAACGCAGGTGGCAAAGTAGATCTATATCATGCCAATAGCGTAGATGAACATATTTACCGTGATTATCAAGACGCTCTGGAGCAAAGAAGAACATATTACCTTTCCAGTATTTTAAGAGCTTGTAACCATTATCGGATAATGTATATGTTTCTTCAAAGATTTCCATATCAAAACTCTTAACCCGCCATTTTTCAATTAGACGATAGTAAAGTAATCCTTGAAGTGCATCATTGATTTTCTTACGTGAGTATTTGTTCTTGAATAAATATAGTAAATGATTGAATCGAACAGATGTATGAACACCAATGAAAGTGAGTATGGCATACTGTTCCTCTGTCAAACGCTGCTTAAACTTAACCAATTCTTCATAAGAATGGAATACATAGGATTTATCCAGTTCATGTATTCGATATATTTGAAGTCCCTGTACATCCTCATTTGATAAATGAGGAATAGATGGTACATAAGTAGACAATTGTTTCTCTATTGTACGAATAATCATCCATTAAAATTGGTAAATTGACGAATTAGATTTTTTACTCTGTCCTTGGGGATAATTTAGGATACGCACAGTTCCTTTTCTATTTTTGGCATCGATATTAAGCAGCTCGCATGTAACAATCGTTTGGTTTATTGCATCTTCCGCAGTTGGGTTGGCAAGATTACGGCTCTTTAGTCCTTTAAACTGAATACCTGGTGCAACTTCTACGAAAATACCAGCAATTGCATCTACCCCTACTATTTTACCTACAAAGCGGTCACGACGTTTCTTTAGCTCTAATAGCTTATCCATTGGATCTGTTTCTAGTTTCTTTTTATTTCCTCTAAATTCATAACGGCTATTCTTTTCTACTACTTTATCAATGATAAGTTCTACAACATCGCCAATCACAATATTCTCTGGACGTACAAATGAGTGTGACCATTGGGAATACCTCACTCCTACGTTTACACCATGAACCTCAACTAAAACAGTTTGTGCAGATGGAATATGTCCAGAGACAGTTCCCGTGTATACTTTATTCCCCTCTTGTGCTGTTACTTCTTCATACAACCTCTTTTGAAGTGCTAGTTCTCCCGCGGTAATAGATACGACGGCGAAGTTACCTTCTTCAGTTCTTTGGAAGTGCTCAATAATAACAGGTTTGGTCCTTCCTACTAGCCACTGAGGTTTTTTTGGAATATTGATTCCAGCCTCTGTAATGGGACAGTATGCAGTCGTATGAGTACCAATTTCAATTGTAAGTACTTGTATACGCTCTGATGTACCATTTTTAGTTGGAAACAGTTTTTCGGATACGACAGTAATTAACCCTTTTCCTACAGTACGCTCCCGTTTCATACGAGCTAATTCTTCTAATTCATGCTCTCGTACTCGTTCAAATTGATTAAAGGTTATTTCTACATGCATTTCCCCTATATTGTTGTTCTCTAGTTCAAAAGTCATCCCTAGTTCTTCTGTAATTTGAGCGTTTACTTTACCTTCTGCCATTATATTTTCCTCCTAGAACGTAAAAAAGGACACACCTGTACCGTTGGGATGGTACGTAAGGTGTGTCCTTCACGTAAATTATGTTTTATTTATATAGTCGTTAATTTAAATATAATGGTATTGCGTGATTTTTGCAAGTATAAAATTAGTTTGAGTTTAATAGAAAAATTGTAAGCAGAAATATTATTAAATCTATAATACAAGTTACAGTTACATTAAGTGGAGAAATAAAAAAACAGTAATAACCCTTGGTATCCTAATATTTCCCTTTCGATCTTTATATATAAAATTCTAGAAAAATGTTCCATTTTTGATATAAATATGTTATTTTTTGGTTGAATAATAATAAAGGAGGATGATTTAATTGTTAAAGAAAAGCGTAATAACGAGTCTGTCAGCTTCATTATTGGCAATACCTATTTTAGTAGGGTTTACTCCCTCTGCTTCAGCTGAAATAAATCCTCAAAACTCATATGAAATTGAAATTTTAGATGAAAATGCTGTATTAAATCCAGCAAACTTCGGTATCCAAGATCCAAAACCTTTATGTGCTACTTGTAATCAGTATAAAAGTAGTATTGTTTCTCAATCCTTAGTTTCTAGAACGTATAAGGGAACTGTTACATTAAGTAGTACTTCGTCAGTTACAGGAGAGGTATCATTTTCGTATAAAGGAGCTTCAATTAAAATTGGAGGCTCTAAAGTGTATTCATCAAGCCGTCAATTCAAAGATTATACTGTAGTAAAAGATTATCGTATAAGAGTTAAAACATATAATCCAATTGGACAGCTTATTTCTGACGAAACAGTGAATAGGAGAATTACTACTCTTGATAGAGTACCAGTTTAAAAGAGAGCCCTTTGTAAAAAGGGCTCTTTCAAATAATACTGGTTAAGTTCCATAGACAGTGGATAAAAAAGGGTGCTAATAATGAATTTGTTTTTTTATATATAAAGCTAGTTACAACACTCAAGATAAATGGGAAAATACGATATTCCATTGGGATGCTATGTAATGATGCAAAAATAATAGATACTATGCAGACACTAAGCCAAAATGGTATGTAACAATCTAATGTATCTAATACGATTCTTTTAAAAAACATTTCTTCCCAAAATGGTGTCATAATAGCCACACCTAAAATAAATACTGCTATGTGGGACATGGATGTAATCTGTATTGTTTCTGAATCTATTGTTTGATCTATTATAGAGATCAAACTCCCTATCTGTGATAAAACAAATACTATAATATATCCCCCAAATACATATAAGTAATTTTTAAAGTCAGTAAAAAACGACCAATGAATTTTTTTAAGCATATACTGTCTTACTTTTGTAGGGAGAAAAAACATTATTAGAAAAATCAGGGTTATTATAAAAGAATCATTCATTTGAGTATATATTGTAATATTAAACAAGTATTCAAAAAATCTCAAAAGGAAAACTACGCCTATAAACATTAGGGTACAGTACAATAAATTATTAGATTTTTTGATATTTATCAACCTCAATTCTATTATTTTCTATTTGTGTATATTTTTTACATAATCATTGATTTTATTTTATCATATTTTAGGTAGATGGGTCTTTTAAAAATTATATAAGTTTATCGAGATGTAGGATCTGAATATTAAAGAGTTAGCTTTCGATATTACCAAATATATCATCCAGGCTTTTACTCATAACATTTGATGTTTTGGTCTTTGGTTCCTCATTTTTATTAAGTAGTGATTGTGTATTGTTGTTCTTGTTATTTTGTTGAGCTTTTAAATGCTCTTGGCGTTCTTTATAACTTATACGCTTATATTCATGCTGTTCTTCGTTACCTTCAGTGTTCTCTACCATGTTTTTTTCTAAGTTTTGATGAACAGTGATACTAATGGATTCATAAACCTTCGCAACCTCTTCATCAAGCTTATTTTCTTCGGTCTGATTAACCGTTTCTGTAACTGGAATCGTATTAATTTCTACATTCGTTTCTGTTTCCGCTGTTATAGTAACGGGAATTGCAGTAGATTCTATATTTGTTTCTGCTTCCCCTTCCCCTGTTATTGTAATTGGAAGTTCATTTGCAGGGGGGTTTTTATGAAAAGGTTCTGTCTCGTAGGGAATCTCTGAATGAATTATGGAATCATTAGCCCACTCTTGTCACAGCATAGTAATAGATAATTCTTTGTTAAGTTCTGCTACTGGCATTTCGCCATTTCGTTGTAAGGCATCTATTAACCTCGATGCACGTGTATAACTTATATTAAATTTGTCCTGTACTACAGATATAGGAACGGTTCCTGCCTCTTTTACAAAAGCTAAAACATCGTCATATAGAATATCTTTAAAGGAATTTGTCTCCTCTTGCGCGGCTTCGTTGTCTTCGCCTGGAATGGCTACTTCTTGTGAAATAGTCTTCTTTATATTTGTATCAGATGAATGAGAAGTATTAATATCCGATTCTCTTGTTAATATTGGTATACCATTATCGTTTGAAATCAGTACTTTACGAGGGCCATTCCCTGCGTAAGAACTTACAACTTGATTTTGTTCTAACTTATCAATTAATCTTGCAGCCTTCATATAGCTAATCTTAAATTTTCTTTGCAGAAAGGCTGGCGAGACTTGTTGTGAGTCGATAACAAATAATTTAATGTCTTCATACAATTTGTTTTCTGCCTCTTCCTCATCAACCTCTGCTTGCTGGCTGACAACTGCAGAGTCATTAGATAAGGTTACACTTTCAGATTTATGTTCCCTATAATTCTCTAACGATACTATGTGTTGTTGCTCACCCTGTAATGCTATTGGGTTATCCAGCTCCATTTTCTCATCTTGCATAGGTGGTAATGGTTCAATTTTTTTCAAATTCTCTGCATCTACATGCTTCATAGCATTTGTTTTTTCGATAGATTCATTAATAAGTCGAAGACGTTCATTCTCCCAATATCGTCCTGTTTCCATATCTACCTGTGTAATAGCTTGAAAAAATTCCTCTTTAGGCACAAAGTTACTTGTAATTTGTTGGACTGGTTGCACATGGTTATCTTGTACGATACGAGCAGCACAGATGAATGCCCCTTGTGCCATGATATCTCCTGGTGACATAACAACTTCTTTTGTTTTCTGGTAAGTCGATCCTAATCGACTAACAGGATTCTCTTGCATAGGAGAAATACCCTGTTCGGATTCTGCCTCTTTAAATTCCTCTTTTTCACCAAACATATCAGAGAAAATTTTTGCATCATATGGTGTTACATCTCCAAATATCATTTTGTTACGGAACGAACCTAGTAAAGTAACTTTATGTAGTTTACTAGACCGAATCCAAATGAAAAAATAAATCCACTAATTAAGGTGAGTGTAGTAAATAACGGTAACCGTTGTTTAAATGTCCCCATAGAAAATCACCTACATCTTACAGGTATATTTGAATTTTATGATGGAATGTGAAGCGATTATTGAATTCAGGTTTAAATTGCTCTTTTGATTTTTCTAAAAAGAATTTCGCCGCATCTTCAGTTTGTTTTAAATATAAATCAATACTACTTCTTTCACATAGTTGGTCATATTCTTCTTGAGAAAGTACTGCAATATTCACCTCTATTTTTTTATTTGTTGCTGTTTCAATTATGACATCGTACCAAAAGTAATTTGGCTTTCCTGGAACTTGGATATCTTGTAGAGAAACATTAAACGTTGCACCCTCTTCTGTAATATGTTTAAGTACAAGTTCTGGGTTCTTAAATGCTTCTCTTGCAGAGAGCACTCCCCCATTCGTTGTTGTTGCAAATTGTAAATTCATTATCATTTTCCACCTTTCTCCATACAAAAAAAGGCAAGCGACACCCACTGTAAAAACAGCGTGTGTCGCTTGCCTTAATTTCATATGTTCTGATTTGATTGTAGTTTTCATTATATGTTCAAACGTTATTCTAACACTTTAAATAATTAAAATCAATAAAATTGTATAGAGTTATATAGAGAATAATAGATTAATATAATTCTACAAGTTTACGTCTTTTCGGATGAATGTTATTTGCAGTACGTACCAGGATCTGTTCATCCGCTTCTATAGTGACACTTTCATTTTGTAAGGATAGCAGTAGAACGTTGTGATAAGCGTTCATTAAAAGAATATCTCTAGGTTTTTCACGTTTCGGATAAATAACAACAAGTGGAACGCCTTCGTCTCCTTCTTTTCTTGAAAATACGACATCGTCTAGTCTAGCAATCATCCTGTAATCATTTTCATTTCCGAAAATAAAGAAGAAATCTTGGAGCACATCTTTATCTCTCCTATACGTTCGTCGAAGTCCTCCATCTATTGGTTCTTTGAACGTTTGAACCTTTTCAACAAATGCGTAACGCCAATCGGCATCTCCTACTGTACGTTGAGATAAAGATAAAAGAATATCTTGTTCGAAGTTTTGATTATCATCTTTTCCAAGGATGATATCTGAAATAACATCTCCAGCATTTTTAAGTGAGCAGACGTGTACATGTAGATTGGTTTGATTCATTAAAATTTCATGATATTTCCGCATAGAAAATAATAGATTTTTCATCCGCAAGTATGGTGGTTCAGCATCTTCTGCAAGAAACATAGTTTTGTCGTACATAACAAAAACAACGGTTATATTCTCATTCGTTTTTTGTGAGAATTCTATGTACTTACCTACTTTTTCAACTAAGGTAGTATTTGTTTCTTTACACATATCCATCTCGATATAGATATTTTTACCTTGATATGAAATATGTTCATCAGGAATCAAAGGCAACTGGTCATCCTCAATTTTCATATTTTGTTTCTGGTAAAAAGAACGAATATCCATTTTATATAATAATTCATTGGTTTGAGTTTTCTTTGTAGTCGCTAGAAGAGTACGCATAATGACTTCGCGTGAACATACTGTGTGAAAAGAAGTTGCTCGTGAGTACCTTCTTTTGGAACTTTTTTTGGGAATTCTTCCTATCCCCATTAAAAATTCAATTGTTTTTTCTTTTAAGGAAAATAAGGCACGTTTCGTAATGCTGTCATCCCTTTTATCAATTTTTTTAGTTAGCATAGCCCCGTATTGTGAGTATCGGTCAAGTTTTGTAAATATGCTAGCTTCAGAACATTCTCTTCCCTCAAATGCACTATATAACATTGTGATTTGTCGTGTTGTAAGAGCTCTTTTGTAATATAAAACTGTTAACATAAAAACGTCTGCTTCTTTTAAGTGAAAATGTTTTTTGGTACCTGGTCGTTTATATTTATACACTTCTCCGGACAAAGTATACACCTCTTATATTGAATTAGACTTAAATTAAATAATTATCATTTTTAATATACTATTACATTGATATAGTGGTTGTAAAATAAAAAAACATGAATAAGAGGTTTTGCTTTTCAGAGATACCCTATTTTGTACACCAGAGTTGGGATGGTAACTACTATTATAAATCTATTAAAAATTATGGGTTTATATGAATCTACTAAATCTTTCATGTTGTTAGGCCGATATACTACTAGACATCTAACAATAGTTATAATGAAATTTTGTTATAAAAATAATGTTATGACGTCCTAACATTTATTAGATAGGAATAATAACATTTTGATTGATTACAATTATTCAAGAATTATAAAGAGGCTTTTGATAACAAAGAGGAGTTTTCTCTATATTTTTTTAGAAAGTAAACTCTTTGTTGAAGTGCCCTCTCCTACTTTTGTTACTGATTCATTGCAAAAATTCAACTTATTCTTTTAGGTGTTTCACCTCAGATAATTGTAAATTCATTTATATAAATAAAAAAATGATAGTTTTTACTAAATCGTTAGTACGTTAAAAATGTGTCTATATGTTCTGAACATAAGGGTTCCATACACATGAGGTTAATTAGTTGTTAATTTTATGTGAAGTTCTAATTACCATCATCATTCCTACTAAATGAATAAGACTTTTAGTGTAATGTAAGTATCACTTTGATGTTAATAAGATAAGAACTTACTGTTAATAATCCAATTTACATAAATTTCATAGCAGTGATGCAATTTTTTTAGCATAATACTATTAGAATGTCTTAGTTTAAGAGATTATTTACAGGGATTTTAAGAACTATTGCATCAGTCAGCTTAACCTTTGACTCTCTTTTTAACATGTTAATTATAATTTGAGATGATTTCTGTTGTTCATATGAAATTAACAGCCGCTCCTAATGGCTTTCTAAGAATGACTGAAATTGACAAGGAATTGAATTTTAATGAGGCACAGAGTAAATTTTTTCTGTCAACAGATACATTCATGTGAACTAACAAGTACTAGGTAAAGAACAGCGCATTAACATAACATTAACAATTATCGTCCTTATAAGAGATAGATCCCTTCAAAACAATTAAGTAATAAAAAAACTTAGTGTGAATTGTTATAAGATCTTCATGAAATTTCCTTAGTAACATATCTACACGCGTATGATATTAGGTGTTTGGATATTTAATATTTTAGATGTGATTTATATAAGCTGTATAAGTAAGGATTATATATAAAACTTATCTATACAGCTTATGTAAAATAAAATCAAATAATTTTTGTGAATAAAATTTAATTTATTGTTGTTATAACAGTGTTTATATATACGACTTATATATAAAACTTATATATAAGTCGTATATATATATTTGTGAGTTTAATGTTAATAAAAAGGAGTGATTTTTTATGTGTTTTTATCAGTTTTTCTATATTGTTTTATTACAATTAATAAAAATGTGAATTACATGAAATTTAAGATTGATATAACATGTATACGCGTTATATATACACTGTATATATAAACCCTTATAAAACTTAGATTCTTTATGATTTTATTAATATAAGTCTTATATATAAGACTTATATATAAGTTTTATTTATAATGACTTGATATACGACGTGTAATGATGTACTATGTTTCTAGGAATAATTAACCAATGCTTTAAGGGGGGGACAACTTGAACGAGGTTTTAAGTGAAAAATATCAAACAATCAAGTTTGCAGATGAAGTAGTAAACATGTTTGCTGATATACTTGAACAAGATGAAATACTCTACAGTGTATTTCTATACATAGGAAACGTAGTAAATAAACAATTTCAAGAGACAAAGTACATGAGGGGCATATCGATTAATGAAATAGTGGAAAATGTAGTTATTGATAGGAGAGTAAAGAAGAAAAAAGGTAAATCCTATTCATTAGAAGTTGAACGTACAAATATATCTAGACGTTCAGCCGAAATAAGTGTGAGTACACTATCATCAATGTCTTTAATCTATGAAAAGACTATGCACCCATATAAATTTTTAATCTCAACTTATAGAGGGCAACAAGTACTTATTGAGTTAGGGAAAAGAAAAAAAGTAAATAAGGAGAGATAAAATAATGGCAAAAAACTTCTTGAAAAATGAAGTAGCAGTTAAAATGACAATGGTTGGATTTGGTCAAGCTGGTACTAGAATGGTAGATAAGTTTGCGGAATATACACATACAGATGGCACAGCAGTATATAATTGCTTAGCACTAAATAGTAATGATGGAGATCTAGCTGAATTAAAAAATGTACCAAAAAGTAATCAAGTTTCACTTAAATTAGGTGGTTTAGGTAAGAACCCTGAGCGTGCGTTAAAAGTTCTTGATTCAAATGAGGAAGCAAAAGATAAATTAAAAGAATTTATTACTGAACGTGTAAGACCTTCTGATGAACTTGTTTTATTCTTTGCAGGTTTAGGTGGAGGAACAGGAACTTCTACAATCATTAAAGCTATTGAAGAATTTTCGGCTTTTCATAATAAACCAGTAATCAGACAAGAATTACAAAAAGTTGCGCAGCAATATCCAATGTCTGAAATCAAAGCAAATCAAGCAAAGTTTGCGAGAATTGCCTTTGAAAATGCTATTGAGCGCAAAGATTTTATTAAAATGGGGATTGTTGTAACACTTCCTGTCCGAGCAGATGGGCCGGATGTATTACGACAAGTAAATAAATTTTCACAGGAGATTTGGAAATTAGCAAATGATAAATCCAAAGGTGTAGCCTTTGTAGTATTTGCTGATAACCAGCACTTCTACGATGAATTTAAGGAATTAAATGAAAATGAGAAAAAAGGTATCGCCAATTCACGAGATTATGCAAATCAACGCATTAGTGAAATCATTCATGAGTTAAATACCGCTGCCAATGGATCTGGTACATCTGTAATACTTGATTCTCAAGACTTTAAGCGTATTTTACTTGAGAAAACGGGCTGTTTAGTAATTAATAAGGTTTCACGTAATATGAACCAGATAGAAAATAGCCATGCAATTATCGAGATGTTCCAAGAATCATTAAGAGGTAGCTCTTTCCATCCCCCAATTGATTTGATGAAGAAGAATAACGACGGTTCTGTAGAAGCGTCAAAAGTACATCATTTTGGTATGCTTGCTATCTTAGATGAGCAAAAAAATATTAATGATTCCTTTATGGATGATGCTAAGGTAGAAGTTTCAAATAATCTACCAATAAACGGTACAGTTTTTAACGGATATTTGGTAAGTAAAAATGATTTCTTAGGAAGTGTATATACGTTCTATAAAACTGATGCATTACCATCGAGATTATCTAAAGGTTTAGTTGAAGAATTTAATGAGTTTAAAGAAAGACAAAGCCAAATTCAGTTTACTAAGTCTCAAATTAGTACTATCGAGAGTATTGATGAGGATGAGGATTTAGGCTTTGCATTTGGAGATTTTATCGATATGGGTAGTGACGAAGAAAATAATAATGCTGGAGCAAATGAAGAAGAAGATTTAGCAGATTTTCTAGATCCTGATAAGATGTTTGGTACTACAAAATAATAAAAAGTCTGGACTAAGTTCCAGACTTTTTTATTATTCCACAGAATTCATAAGAGATTTTATATAATCAATTATATTATCCTGTATATACTGTTCAATGAAGAGTTGTTTTTTACCCAAATCTTCCTCTTTTTTAAACCATCCTACCTTTCTAGTACGTTCCTCTTCAGCTTTACTATTCCACAGGCCTTCTGCCTGCTTTCTTAACTCCTGACGTGCCCTATGCTCAATAATGAAATTATCAAGTCTATCTTGGCGCTGACGTAATTTTATGGTTTCTGCATCTTCGGGTTGTGGTAACTGTTTAAGTATACTGTCTACCCTCTCTTCGTAACGAGACTCAATATGTTTTATTTTTTCTTCTAACTGTTTAGCTACCATTTTTTCAATGATTTCTGCAGTTGCCTGAAGGTTTAATTCAGTAGACACTTCATTTGATTGATTTTCTGGTGATACAGGTCTTAAATCGAATTGGTGTGGTAATAGGTCAATAATTGCATCTAATGACCATTTCTCATCCCTTTTTTGCTTAATAAATAGAGCAATTTCAAGATCTAATGTATTATAAAGTTTTTCATTTGTATTTTGTGTTCTTAACGTTTCGTGGAGCCCTTTTTCCTCTAAAATATTGAACCAATTATAAACAGTATTGTGATGACGTCCAACTAGTTTAGAGAATTCAGTTATTCGCCATGCCTTTTCAAAAATATTATCATCTAATATGTCATCATCGTTAATTTGATGGTCATGTGATTCGCTTTTTTGTTCAATCATTGTAACAACCTCCTTAAAAATCAGCTTATGAACACTCAATTTGAAATTAACATGTGGACTGAAATTAACATGTTAGGTAGTATTTCGCTAATATGTATGCAAATCCCTATGTAATCAGTAACTCACATGAAATATAAAATTAACATGTAATCGAATGTTTGTTAACAGAACATTACCTATCTAAATAGAATACGCTGGACTTGTTGATACTATTGTCATCCTAAAGTATATAAATGGCAATGTTCTATCAATGGATAACACTATCTTTTTTACTGATAGTTGCCATGAGATTAACAAAATACGTTACTTAATACTAATGATAAGGAAATATAGGTATTTTGTAAACAAGTTATGAGGAGATAATCAATGATAGTGCGGAAAAATCAACTAATGTAAGCTAGGGAATTTAAATTATAATGTATAATAGCTAGAAAAAAAGGTAATAATATAACCAAATTAGCAGTATCTTATGAGGACAAATATTGCTAGGAATATAGGATTAGAATTAATGTGAATCGACTTTAAGGTTTAATGCCTACTCTATGTCTCGATCAATAGAATATTTACGTGTATTTTAATAGTGTATGGAATACTTGAGATAGATTTATGTCACCGTGTTAACACTCGTGATTTTCAAACAATTACAAGATGTCATTTGTTTAATTTTCAACAAGACAGTTGTTATTAAAGGTTGAAATCACTCATTTTGGATGAAATCCCACCCCTACTGACATTAACACGAGATGTGAGATTGACATAGAAAGGATTTTTGGCGGATAAATATCAATGTCTTGTCAACCAAACTATCATTAGCAATCGTTGTATTGGTGATGTTCTTATTTATATGGGATCAAATATAAGAAAGACTTATTCAAATTAACCGAATAAGTCTTTTAACACCTCTGTAATAATGCTTAATTTAGCGGATGAACTAACATATTATTAATTATTGACTGATTCTGTTGCAAATATTTAAACTTCTATTATTAACATGAGATTGATATTTAAACACATTACTATAGTTTATTGTCAATTTCATGTTAACCAAAAGGATGAAATGTAAATACGGTAGTTGTATATAGGTTATTGATAAATTGAACTTTTTACATGGTTAGACGTGTTAATATCTTGTTAGTAATTAATTTATTAGAAGTTCAAATTACAGAATTAATAGCTATTAGCAATACCCTATTATAAATTGTTTTTAATAGAGTTATTAATGAGTATTTATACTTATTGCATTAAAGGTGTTGATATGAAATTAACACGTTACTTTGAGTTTGGGCATTACATGTCAATGTCGGTTGATATGTCAATGTGAGTGCGTGTTATGAAGAGGTTGTTTCTTGTTCATATAACATCGATAACAGAGATAATGTAGCTTTGAGAGTTCAATTGTATATAAACATTATGGTATTTTGTACAAAATCTCCAGGTCTCTTGAAGTGATTATTTAAATATAAGTAGTACGCTATAAGGTTTGATTTACATGTAAAAGTTAGTTTAAACGAAAGTGGCGAGGATCTGAATGTATAATTCCTCAAATCTACACTTCTATCATTAACATGAGATTGATATTTAAACACCTTACTAACTCCTAATGTCAATTTCATGTTAACCAAAGGAATGAAATGTTAATACTATAGTTTCATATAGAGTATTGATAGATGGAACTGTGTACATGATTAGAAGTTTTATATCTTGTGATAAGTATTTAAGTAATTAATAAATTTATTAGAAAATCAAGTTACAGAATTGATAGCTATTAACAATGTTTCTATTAAATAAGTGTTTTCCTATATGGTTGTTATTAAATATTTATAGTTAATGCACCCAGAATGTTGATATGAAATCAATATTTATTGTAGTTTCTGTGATTACATGTCAATGTCAGTTGATATGTCAATGTGAGTGCGTGTTTCAAAGGGGTGTTTTCTTATTCAAATGACATCAATAATAGGGATAATGTAGTTTTGAAAGTTCAAATGGTATATAAACATCTTGGTATTTTGTACAAAATCTCCAGGCCTCTTGAAGTAATCATTTAAATAAGTGATACATTAAAAGATTTGAATGACATGTAAAAGTTAGTTTAAATGAAAATTACAAGGATCTAAATGTATAATTGCTTGATTTCGTGTGTATAATTAACATGTAAACAAAGATTGGTTGAATCTGTTGCAAATAACTGCACCACTATTATTAACATAAAATTGAATTTAAATACTTTACTATATTCTATTGTCAACTTCATGTTAACCAAAAGGATAAAATGTTAATGTGATAGTATATTAATAGATTGAGATTTGCATTTGATGAGAAGTTTTATATTTAGTTAATAAGTAATAAATTTATTTATTAAATGTTTATATTACAGCATTAATAGCTATGAATAATATTACCGTAAAACGCATTTTAAAATTATTAATGAGTATTTGTATTTATTGCATAAAAACTGTTGATATAAAATTAACATTTCTTTTCGGTTTTCGTTCGACATATCAATGTCAGTGGATATGTCGATGTGAGTTTAGGGTGCGAAATGGGTTTTTCTTGTTTATATGATATCAATAACAGAGATAATGGAGTTTCGAAAGTTGAATAATACATTAAGATTATAGTGTTTTTTACGAAAGCTCCAGATCTCTTGGAGTAATCTTTTGAATATAGTGGTTTGTTAAGAGAATTTATTGAAATGTAATAGTTTTTCTACATGAAGATGATAAAAATCTAAATGTATATTGCTATTAACAGATGGTTATTTATAATTTTTCCTATTAAGAAGTGTATCTTATAAGATGTTAATGATATCTAATATATATACTTATTCTATCAAAATGTTGATATGAAATTAACAATTCCCCTTGAATTTTTCTTTACATATTAATGTCGGTTTATATATGAATGTGAGTGTACTTAATAAAATGGGCTTTTATTGTTTACATAATATTAATATGGGGGCGATTGTATGTTAAGTAGTTTTAAAAATTTAATCGTAAATAAAATTACGAGATTTTGTTATAATAATTGCAGATTTCTAGTAAATAATTTTCTATACATTGTATTATTCTAAAAATTGTTTGATTAATATAGAAGTTTGTGTAATTAACTGTATCTTTGAGTTTAGATACATGGAAGTATAGAGAAAGAGGAATAGTTATATATGCACAAGGATGCAATAAAGCTATTGACTTTTAAAAATTATAGCTTTATTCTTATGTGTGAATAACAATTATTCAAGATTAATATACAAATTAATAGATTTAATTTCTAGCTAAACGGACACACCGAAGGCACATAACCTGCCATTGGTGTGTCTTTTTTTGTATATATAACATTTGAGAGGGAGAATCCAGGCTATGAATGAAATAATAAACCTGAGTAAAAAGAGATTTACAAAGTATTGTGAGGATAATACAACATTTGAGGAAAGTATTAATCGAATGATTAATCATTACTTTTTGCAGTTAGGTAATAGAACGAATATTTTACAAGAAAGAGAATTTAATAACGAAGTTGAAGAACAAAAATTTAAAAATAATGTAAAACGTTTTGAAACTTTATTCCCAGCAGCAGCTAAGAATGCGTTTTTAAAAGGGTATCAACTTTGCCTAGAGTTTATACATCATCCTGAAACACAAATTCCAGACACTTTATATACTGATCCTAACTTTATAAAAGATATTCCTTTTGCCTTAGCAAATGCATCTGAATTTGAATTATACGAAATCATTCGAACAGATGAAACACAGGAGTTTTGTGTGTTTGCCGTACGAACATATGAGGGGGTTCATCCATTACTAGAACAAGTATTCTGTGAAATCGCATTCGCTGGTGCTGAATGTGCTTTTGAACATGAGCGATTGGAAAAAGGTTTTGAATTAGAGAAAGGTGAGATTACCTCGTTAACCAAAGCTTCTGTAGATCGTCTTTTTGCTATTACGCCTTCAATAAATGGAGTTGTTGTGCATGCAGAAGAGCATTGTGAGATTTGGAATCTAAATTGGAATAGTAAAGTAACAATTGACGATCCTTTTATTGAGGTTGCTGAGGTTACATTTATTCATCAAACAAAGGATATGATTCAAAAAAATATTGAAGATGGTGTTTTATACTATAGCATTCTTTATCTTGATACACCTTTACATGAGATACAAGATCGATTAGAAATACGAGTAAAACTAAATTCTGATTTTGGGGCTCCACGTCCAATGGAACAAGTTGAAATCGAGTATATTCTGAATGAGATGATTGGGAAGGTTCATCTTCAGGCACAGATTCCAATTGAAAACATGATTTTAATCCAACGTTAGGGTTTGTAGGAGGTTAACTATGGGGAAAAAGATCGTTTTAGCTATTAGTGATACTGTATATACGGCATATTTACGTGAGGATTTTATTAGTGCGGGATTTGAAGTAGCTGATAGTGATGTGATGCATATCAAGTACCTAGATGAAATTCTAGATATGGAACAACCCAATATTCTATGTATTAATGACAAACGATTAAATATTGATGCGGGACATGAAGAGAAAAGTGAATTAATTATCTTACAAAAACTAAGAGATATTCGCTTTAATCGGGATATTCGTATTGTGGTATTTACAGAGCGTTAAAATGATGATGAGTTTTTGGCGAAACTGATTTATCTAGGTATCTATGACATTTTTAACTCTCGTAAAATTGATATTGATAATAAAGTCATCCCGCAGTTGCTACAGGAATCGAATATTAAAAATGTAGCGGAAATTGTAGGAGCAAGTCAGGCGCCGCAACAAACGAAATTGCCCGACGTTCCAGTTGGTGAGGAAGAAGAGGAAGTATCAAGTGAATTAGAGGAAGATAGCAACAGTGAACCTCCATCTAAATCCAACAACCTATTTAAAAATAAACAAAAGCGTAAGTCTATCCCAGAGGATACACCAAAAGCACCTATTATAAAAAAACAGTATAAATTGGCTTTTGAGCCGGTATATGAAAAACAAATTGGTATTGCCATTCCAAGAAGAACAATTGTTGTGGCCAGTATGAACAGGAGAAGTGGTGCTACTTTTGTTTCACATCTTTTAGCTGCGTATTTAAATGAACTACAGATAGATGTGAACTATATAGAGAATCTATATGATGAGGGCTATACGTATCCGTTATTAAAGGGATATACAGAAGCACCAGAAAACTATCGTAGTGAATTTATGTTGCAGCGATATAAAGAGATGTTACAGAAGGAATATGATATATTATCAATTCAAAAGTGGAAGCTAGGAAGAATAAACTATATCGTAAAGAATCCTATTGTAGACCAAGAGTTAAAAAATGAAACTGAGCAGGACTTCGACCATTTTATTAAGGTTTTATTGGGTAACCAAGAAGCACCTATTTCTATTATTGATGCAGGAAGCGATTGGGATAAAGATTTATACCATGAAATATGTGAAATGGCAGATTACATATTCTTTGTAGCAGAACCAGAGCTACATCAATTGCTAAAGATAGCACATCCTCTTACACAAAAAGAGAGAAAGATCGTTTCTTACTTAGCTTTAGAGAAAACGAGAATCATTGGGAATAAATTTTCTCCAGCACTTTTAAAGCAGGAAGTAGTAGAAGAATGTTTTGGAGATAAGTTATTAACTGCTCTACCACCATATTCAGTTGAGGATGTATTTGAATCTCAACTGAATAGCAGTACGTTACTATCTAGTCGGAACTATTATAAGGAGCTTGAAGGAATAATGAAGGAACTAGCAGAGCTACTGCTACCAAATCAATTGTTGAACCAAAAGAAAGGTTCCATTTTAAATGGATTTCGATTTGGGAAGTCTGAAAGTTAAGGGAGGATGAAGAGGAATGCAAAAGTTTATTATTGCAAGAATACTACAGAAATTATATTAAACGTACATAAAAAATCAATGAGCTTATAATGGATATAATCCACAAGAGAAAAGACACTCAAATTCGAGTGTCTTTTCCAATAGTTTTTTAGCAGAAGCAACTGCATCCAATAATAATCAACAAAATAAACAATACAACTAATAAAGCAAATCCTCCCGCAAAACCGCAGCCTTCGCCGCAACTACCACCATATCCCATAACAATAGTTCCTCCTTTAGATAAGGGGGGGGAAAACTAGGATTCATTCCATGGATTTTAACGGGTTCATTTTACTTTATGTTTTGAAGAAAGAAATGAGCAGGTCCTTTTGAAAATAAAGAAAAGACGCCATTAGGCGCCTTTTCCATAGGTAGATAAGACTTTAGTTTTCCAATCTAAAGAAATTTTGTATTAGCTCTTTGTGAGTATATCATAATATCCGACCAATATATTATGTATTATTACATATTGTTCTAAAACCCTCCCTTTTACAGATGATAAAATTAAATCCCAAAATTACTAAAATCCAAACAAATATTTCTACATATGCAAAATATTTAAAAAAATCACAAAGGTGATACATTTAAAGTGCAAGTTATAAAAATATTTGAGGGGGAATTATTATGTTTAAGAAATTAGTATTAGGGGCTTTAGCAACTGGGCTTATGCTGTCTGGTGCTACAGGAGCATCCGCAGCTGTAGATACTGATAATAATTTGAATAATAGTAAGAAGTCAATTGCTGCATCATGTGATTATAAGGCTTTTCCTTATGCTAAAAAAGAAGACATGCCTATGGTAGTGATAAAAGGTGGAATAAAACATTATTTAAAAGGAACTGTTACAAAGGGTGGACAGTTATACGGGTTATATGAACCTGAATATTGTTAAAAAAGAAAGGACACTTAATGAGTGTCCTTTCTCCGACTTGAACCATCTTAATTTTAATAATATGTATTGGACCCCATCTAATATAATTGTATCGAGCTGATGCACAGTGGCAATTGAGAAATACGATTAACAAGAGAATGATAGTAGTGAAGACACCTAAAAATAAGGAAGTAGATTCTTACAGGTTGACTACAAATTCATCGACTCATGGTAACCAAAGTGGCTGTAAACAATATCATTAATAGTATTACAATGATATACAATTCGGATTGAGATATCATAATATCAATCATTATGCCATTAATCTTCTCATTGCTCCTGCTACAATCCCATTTAATATAGGGATCATATCTTAAAATAGAAATATAATAATAACACTAACAAAAATACCAATCAGGATTTCTAAAACAGAGGCTGTACTTAAATAGTTGTTACATTATTTGTAAGATATATTTTTTGTTCATTTAAAAATCCAAACAAGCTTATTAATGCATTACGGAGGTTAACAGGTAAAAACATCAATCATACAGATTTCTGAACTTAAAAAGGGCTACTAAACTATGTAGCCCTTTTTAACAATTTAGTTTCCAAAAATCTATATTTTTTGTAATTCAGTCGCAAACTACAAAACTTCTTGTAAAAGAAATGTACGTACATACACATTATATTTTATTCCATAACGCTCTATCTTTTTTCACAATAGTTTAATATCGTGAAAAATAAAATATTAGGTACGACATCACTTTGTGTTTTATATAGATTTTTAATTAAACTATATATTGAAATTAGTAATAATAAAATGTATTATTGAAAAGCACAATTTATAATTCAAGTAATCAAGACTATGCACCCGTAATAATTTGAACATTCAGAAATTATAATATTGTCTAAAAATGAGGTGAGATTCATAGAAACAGTACATATTAAATGGTATGGATTGTATAGTATAAATGATTTTTATAATAGAGAAGAAGCTTCTAAGAAGGGGATATTTACAATCTCTAGAGTAGATGCTAAGAATATAACATTGTTATATATAGGAAAAACCAAAAGAAGCTTTATACAAAAGATAAGGGAACTTAATAAGGAATGGCTTTGTGATGATAGCGAATTAAAGATTACATTAGGAATAATAGAATTTCCTAGTGGTGAAAGTTACTCTGAAAAGAAGGTAAAAGAGATAAAATCCCTTTTGATTTTAAGACATACACCATTAGAAAACGAAACATCTTTATTATACCATAGAGGGAAAGTTAAATTAAAAATTATAAATAAGGGAAGAAGAGGCTTAATTGTTAAAAAGCTTTCTACAGAAGATCTAATGTGGAAGTAATTGGAACAACCTTTGAATAAAATTGAAGGATTCTTAAGTGCCGAAGCTTATCAGTTTTTAATGTATTAAACTATTTTGAATAACATATGTCAGATGCTTGAAAAAAACAAATTTTATTATGATATGAAATCCTGTATGGAAAGTGTAGTTCATTTCTATTATTTAATAAAAATATTAAGAATTAGAGGGATAATGCATAAAGAGTAGAGGAGAAAATAAACACGGAGGTTTAAAGAATGGGACAAGTAAGCAGGTTTCAAGAAAAACAACAGAATCGTCGTCAAAAGGCGATTTTTAATATTGCATTTACTTTGATATTAGTGACAGTGGGTATAGTGACATACCAGTTGTTTACCCCTTCTGATGCATCAAAGAAAGCAATTGCTCAAGAAAAGAAAGCAACAAAGATAGAAGAGAAGAAAAGTGAAGATAAAGAAACATTAAAGATAGAAGAGAAGAAAAGTGAAGATAAAGAAACATCAAAGATAGAAGAGAAGAAAAATGAAGATAAAGAAACATCAAATATAGAAGAGGAGAAGAATGAAGATAAAAAAGCAACAAAGATAGAAGAGAAGAAAAGTGGAGATAAAGAAGCAGCACAATTAGAAGGGAAATTAAAAGCGGAAAAATCGGTAAAAACGAATGAAAACGAAAATGAAAATAAAGAGGGAGAAAAAACGGTATCTCAAGAAAAGGGTTCTCAAACTAATTCTTCTTGGAAGCCAATTGGTACAGAGCAAGGAGCAAAACCTGAAATGAAATTTAAAGAAGGAACAGTAGATTGGAATGAGATGAAAAAAGCAATTTCTTATGCTGTTGATGTTCCAGAGAGCCAATTGATTTTCGATTTTATTGGGAATAATGGTAATAATAAAGCCTACGGTAATGTACGAGATAAGCAAAGTAATAAAAAATATAAGGTTGATATTGATTGGGTAGAGAATCAGGGATGGAAACCAGTATCTGCTCAGGTGGTAAAATAAATAAAAGAAATGTAATTATGTGCTTAAAAGTTTACTTTTGTAAAAACTCAAAAAAGAGTCCGTATCAATCAGGACTCTTTTTGTTATGTTGACAACATTAATTACTTGGACCCATTTGTTAGATCCTGATGCGGACAAACTTGGAAGTCTATTAAAAAAATAATCTATGCGCCTACTTTATGTAGGTAAATAGAGTGTTTTTTGTTATATATTTATAAAATTTCTGTTATTTTTTTGCCGAGATACGTGTGAAAATAGGTTATATCAATACATTTTTTACTAAACTTTGTTTTTCGTTGATATTTGTAACATAAACGTCCATTTTTGTTAGGTTTTATATTTGAAAATATGAAATATCCTAACGGTTTTACTAGCTGTAATAAAATACTGTCTCAAAAATAATTTGTAACATTATTAGAAAACGACGGCGAGATGAATACAAACGAAAGAAAATCTTGTGGATCATAAAGGATTTGAGAGCTAGAGGGATACATAACAGCGCAGATAAGAATTATATCCCCCTGGCGGCCAAATGATAAAAACCCTGCAGGGGATACTGGGCAAGACTAAGGTTATTGAAGAATTGTCGATTCTAAAAGTAAAGTAATTTTTGGAATATTATAAGTTTAAAACATGATTCATCTAAACATTATATAAGGATGTCACAGAATTATGAAAAAGGTTGATAATCCAAAGAATCCATAAGGGATTATGTTATTAATAGCGTCTTTATAGTATTAATAGGACAAGCTCTTGCATGTCGTAAATTCAGGAATCGAATAGAATACCCCACCTAATAGACAGGTTCCTGGAGTAGGAAGATTGAACTATAACAATTTTTACGTAACTTTTACAACTGATTGAAGTATTTGATTAAAACAAAATTTGAATTTTGTAGAACTGTAGACTAAGGAAATATGCTTAGGGTATTAGCGAAACCCAACCTTAATCAATTCTTCATCGTTTATTTCAATTACGAATCTATATTCTTTATCTAATAGCCAGTAATAAAAACTGACTGCCTCTACGTCAACTAGTGATTGGAATACTTTATCAAGATTTGTACTTACTACAGGGATTTTAAAATTATCCCATATTATAAAAATCTGTTCATCAAAATCAAGTTGGTTTGGTCTAATAAGAGAAATTAGTTGTTTTTTGTTCAAAGCTATGAATTGATTGTCTATCTGTTCCCAATCAATTCTTCCAGAGACCGTTATAGGAAATAAATCTATTAAAGTAGTAGCAATCTGTTGGCTTTTTTTCTGAGAGAAAATGAGCGTTTCGTTTCCTAGGGATTCAAGGCATTCATTAAACAAAGGGTTTGTATCATTTCTGTTTTTGGTTTTCAGTTCTCTTAACTTTTGTCGCATTTTCCATTGCCTTGACGATCTATCATTCATTTTTAACATTCCTTATACAATCATTTATGAATGAGTAGAGCATATAAGGGAAGCTCTTATGAAAATGAATTTTTATAATATACATTAAACAAAAGCTTTATTTGAAAAAAGGGCCTCTTACGGAAAGATAAGAGGCCATCAAAAAATGTTGTATTTGAAACACGTGATGTTTCACAAAATATTATAACATAATTTGAATATTAAGTATAACTAATATATAGTTTTTGAAAAGAATAAAAATGTATAAAACTATTATTGAAATGGAGAAGAATTAGGATAAGGGGGCTAGGGCTTCTAGGATTGGTATATATCTCTCACACGACATAAAAAAAGAATAAAACGTATTGAAGATAACACATGAATGTCTCATAAATAAAAACATTATTTTAATTGTTGCAGCCCCTTAGAGGGCGCTCTAAGGGGCTAAGATTCGAGAATTTTTAAACTCTTGTTAATTACATGATAACTCCCTAAGGAGTATATAAGGAATTTTAGCACTTAACTAATAATTTTACAACTGTATATTCGAATCAATACATTAACAAACTATTTATATAAAAAATGGCTCTTACTACTTCGTAAGAGCCCCATGAACAAAGAAAAAGTCGTATATGACACTATATAAGAATCACAATAATATTTTAACATCTTTAAATATAGTTGTCTATACATGATTAGCGTAATAGGACTAACAAAATGTCATTTGATTTGAAAGGGGAATGGAAAAATGATTGAACAGGTTGAAATCGAAGGGCAGTTATCAATATTTGATATAGATGAAACAAAAATCAAGCTGTATGAAGTCTTAAAAGCAAACGCTTGCCATTGCGAGATTAGGAGTTATTACTTACACAACGATTACATGGGTGAAGTTAAGTAGTTCTTTATTAGAATTACAGATGACATAATTATTGATATGTGTTTGAGTCAGTTCCCTGAAGTATTTGCTGTGTACGAGGAATTCACTGAAACGCAGATCAAGAAGATATACAGAGGGAGATTGCAATAATGCTATTTTATAAAAAAAGAGAAGCCCTTAATCAGGTCGCTCCTCTTAATGCCAATATACAATAACTATTCCATTATAATGTATGGGCGTAAAATATTTAATAATTATCTTTATGGTAAAAATTTCATTTTTCCTTAGTACCTTTAAATCACGAAAAAAGGTTCTGCTGTTTCCAACAGAGCCTTTCCTAAATTGGCAAAGAGTAACTCTTACCTTACTCTCTATTTATATACTATAAGATTGTTAACGAGAATCCAAGATTCTTTATATTGAGAAATAAAGAAGAATCATTATAAAAAATTTATCTTTTTTCATAAGTAAAAGAGCAGCTAGCAAAAACTAACTGCTCAATACAAGGAGATACAGAGAAAACTAAATGGATTTTGGCATACAAGCCTATCAACATTATGGACATAATATTGATTTTTATTCGAAGGAATTCATGTTTTACAAATCAGATTATGATAGTCGAAATTCTCCATATTGACCAGAAAAGGACCAAGAATTCTAGTGAAATTCCAAGTGTTCTTTTCCTAGTTTTTTGAAATTCTTTTACTAAATAGCCAACAGCACTAATTGCTAGAAGAATGAAAAGAATAAGTTCTAGTGTAACTGGCATTTGATCTACTCCTAATCCGTTAATTAATTTAGTATATAACGATTATAAGATATTTTTGTAGTTAATGGTGAAAAATTTTAAAAAACTATCTATATATGTAAATAGGCCCCGTTGTCTACAACAGGACCTTTCCTAAAATGGCAAAGAGTAACTCTTGCCTTACTCTTTGTTCATACACTACAAGATTGTTAATAAAAATCCAAATAGCTTTATATTGAGAAATAAAGAAGAATCATTATAAAGGATTTTATCTTTTTTCATAAATAAAAGAGCAGCTAAAAAACTAACTGCTCGGCTGGTTCTCCAAGGGGGAACAAGGAGAAAATCTAATCTCATATATAGTATTGACGGAATATTAAGTTTTATTCAAGGGGGTGTACAAATTATGTAGATTACACGAGAAGTCCTATTAACATCCAGGCTGCCCCGATCAGAATCAAAGTTTTGAATGTAATCCAAAACTTTCTTTTTTCTGGTTTTTGAAATTCTTTGATTACAGAAAATATGGCACTTATTCCTACAAGAGTGAAAAGAGCAATTCGGATTGTTTCAATCATTTGCATCACCACCTAATATTTGAATAATTTAAATATACATTAATTACCGTTTTGTAGAAACTTAATGAAATAATCCTTTTAAGTGAATACAATTCTATTATTCTTTGTCATTTGTTTCTGGAAATGGAATGGGGTGGTTGTTCATGATTGAATGGTTACGCGTGTCTGGATAATAAACAAATATTAAAATAGGCTTCGCTTCATTAATTTGGACGATGTAATTTACACTTTTAATGAATTACTCACATTTTTCGTTGGGCAAGGGGTGTCGCTCTTTGTTTGAGCTAATATAGACAGAGCTCCCTTAGTTCTCCATGTGTATTGCTTCAAATAAGGCATCGGAAGAAAGATATACCTCTTGGATATAAATTAAACATTATGCAAACGTGATTGGTCAGCACAAGATCGGCCAGCTGAAGTATTGACCGACTCTACAGAGTATAAACGAGAAGATTCTTAGTCTTTTCCCAAGTACCGAACGTAAAGCGCATAGCTAATATGAGCTGGAAAATTTCATGATACGGTGGTTTGGAGAAGGTTGCGAGTGACCTTAGAAGAAGAAGTTTTTCCGATTGTTTTTATTTTTCTCTCTCTATTAGATAGGAAAACAATGAGTAAGCTAATAAAACATATTTTTTGAATTATTTAATACAAGTATATATAATTATATCGATGTTAATATATTAACTAGTTAAAAATGGGGAAAGAAAAATGAAAATTAAATTTAATGTGGTTAAAGATGAAAATTTTGATTTTATTTTATTAGAAGCAAAATTACTGAAAACTTTTAAAGAAGTCGATAATGTAGCAATAGTTGAAAAGGTTGAAGGCAAAATTTTTGAAAAAGATGATGTGAAAACCCATTTAGAGGAGATTACTATTAATGTTACAGGAAAGAATATCGGATATAGATCAGTTTCAGCTAGTATATTTATTGTTCTAGAAAGCCTATCAATGAAGTTATTCAATATTAATATTAGTATACATTAAGCATCCAAAACGGATGCCTTTTTCTTTGTTATGTAGAAATCACACATTAAATATTAGGGGGGCATAGAAATGATATAACACCAAACAATCATCTCTTCTAGTGTATTGTAGCGTTTTAGTGTTACCCCTGCATTCATGAAAGGGTACCTGTATAAGGTGCCTTTTTGATGAACCATTTTAATATAGAAATCATATAGTATAGTGTAGGACAAGCTAACCGCTTATATCCTATTCAATGCTCATTGGGGAATTTCCCTTAACATATTCTAGCATCTACTGACGTGGATGCTCTTTTTTGTTGAATAAGATGGGCACATTTTTTGAATTGCTATTACGCCGTAAAGAATAACGCTAGAGCGATGAATCCATATAAAAACAAAAAGAATCCTAAGATGAGTAGTATTGCACGAAAGTTGAGCATTTTAGACCTCCTAAGGGTATATAAGGAATTTTAATATATTATTGGTCTATTTAGAAGGATAACCACAAATTGGTAAATGTTAAACTTAAATTTGAACAAAATGAATATTTGGACTAGAGAATATCTGTATAAATAGGTAGAATCTAGTTATATGGTTCACATTTTAATCCAAGAGGTACAAATTCTATGCGACGTGAAAAGGATTTGTTGAAACAATGGAAGGCGGATTTGCAAGCTATTCAAGAAGAGAAAAGGCTGAAGAAGAAGGCTAAGAAAAAGAATAAAAAATATAGCATTCCTGGTAATACAGCTGACTTCATGGATTGCAAGAATACTTATCGTAAAGAGAATGGGGTATGGAAGCAAAGAAATAAATAGTGTGAAGATAAATAAGTTTGATTATGTTTATAGCAATTATTATAGACTCTGCCATGATTTGAGCGGCGTCTTGTTTATTGTTAAGAAAAGATAAGGGGAAAATAAAAAAAGAGAGCTAATGCCCTCTTTTTTAGCGGTACGTTAATTAATCGCAGATTGGTATTCCGAGCACTCTTAAAGCTAATGCTACTTGGAGAGAAATCTCTAATCTAGCAATTTCGATACCCGCTACTGAAAGAACTAAAAAAGGTTGTCCATTTACAAACACAACGCAACTATCCATGGTTATGCCTCCTTTCTAGCAATCTAATATAGTATATGAATGAAACAATACTATGTAATAGTCGAATTAATGAATTTAATAGAATTAATAGATTAGCCCATTTAAACAAATGAACACAACGAAAGAGAAGGGTTCTTTTTGTCTGTCTAAAAGTTAGTCTGAAATAGCATATATAAAACAATAATAACTTTTAGATAGTATCAGGGGGGCGATTAATGGTATTGGTGGGATATGCATGAGCTATTATAAGAGAGCAAGATTTAGGGTTGCAATTTGAAATGGTAGAAACATATGGTTGTACAAAAATATTCACTGAAAGGTAGAATGGAGCGGATTAAGGAAATATAAAGTTGTTGAAATTTTTGTATGAATTTATTAATATGGAACTATATTTATTGTTTATTTGATTCCGTTTATTCCCACACCTTATGCGTTGTGGTTGAGTTGTAGAAGCAAGTTACGTCTTGCTTCAATTCTGAAAGGGCTTCTTTGAGCCGATTAGTGTATATAAAGCTTATTTAATTAGCTGTGCACATTTTTAATCGACTTGAAGAAGCCCTTTTTGTGTTGTTTTAAAGTCTGTTTGACTGGTAAAACCGATTATCACATTAGGCAAAAATTATTATTTAGGGAGATATATAATGATTGAAGTATCTATACTTTGATACGGCAATCAAGTTAGATAAAAAGAGAATCAAAAAATATTGGTCTACAAATCACGAGATGTTTGCTAGAGCATTTGAAGTATATATAGCATCCGCTTTGCTAGAACAAGAACATAAAAACGATTATTTAGTTTGTGGAATATATTCTTTTGTATATCTGTTAGGAGAACAAAGAAAGTATCTAAATAGAAGTATAAGGAGTTTAATGGAGGTAGTTGTTCTATACATAATAAACAATATATAAGGGGTGGGGGATTATGCATTATAACATTCAAAAAGGACAGTTCCGTTTCCAATTTGTCATGATACAGGCAATTGCATGCTGGATGTTTCGCAAGAGAAAGTAGCGTGTACGCGTGTAGAAAGTAAATGGATCTATGGAAAAACATGGGCAATCCAAGCTACATTCACTACATAAATGGAAAAGATAAGTATCAATTGCCTGAGGTGGATGAAGTTCAGATCCATGATAAGAAAAGCAATGAGGAATTAAATGTGTTTAATCGTAAGTTAATGGATCTCATACCATTGCAAGAGCATCATCATGCACATTTAATAAGAGATAGGAAAATGAGCGGGGAACAAATACAAGTACGTCAATATCGTTCTTTCTTAAAGCAACAAATTGTGTTAGAAGAGGATAATACGTATACGACCGTTTGGGAGAAACTATTTGAACAGATTGGGAGAAAAAGTTGCTGGCAGGGCATTCCGGGATTTTATGAGATGAAGAAAAGTCAGCTTTCTCTTCGTTTAATGTCAGGCTTCCCTGGTATATTGATTCCTTTTCGAAACCAGTATAATCAAATTGTTGGATGGCAGGTTCGTGTGGATGAGGTGAAAAACTCAGTTCATGTGAAATCGGCACCTACTGGAGTTCAAGCAGAATTAATTGAACAACCTAATGTTGTAAAGATAACTAAGAATGGTGATTGTATATTTGAAGGTGAACTAGAAGTGAGCAAAAAGGTAGAAATTCCATCTCAAGAGGAACGAATTGTTGTAAAGATTCATAAAGGGAAAAAATATTTATGGATCTCATCAGCAAATAAAAATCAAGGAACTGGTGCAGGAGGTAGTGAAAATCCACTGCCTGTGCATGTAGCGGTACCGGGTTCTCATTTGAAACATTGGAATTCTGGTACACTTCATCAAACTAAATCAGTGATGATAACAGAGGGGGCTATAAAAGCAGGTTTGATTGCTGATTTGATTCCAGAGAGATTTAATAAAGTGGAACTTTCTGAAGTAGGAACAACGGTTCTTGCGATTCCTGGTGTAAATGCTTGGAGAATTACTATGCCTGTATTAAAGGATATGGGGGTAGAAAATGTCTATTTAGCGTTTGATGCTGATTTAGTAGAGAATAAGAAAGTAAGAAAAGCTCTTATAGACTTTGCGACAAAGTTAAAGCAAGAGGGTTATAACATAATTATTGCAGCATGGAACCCAGCACAAGGAAAAGGTCTGGATGATACAATGCAAGCGGGATATAAACCTGTGTTTAAGGGACTGTAATAGTAATAAATTAGGTTGATATTTTCATAAATAGTTAGGTTGAAAAAGATGGATTGATTTACCCTTTCTCATTAAAATAAGAGAATAGTAACGTGCTTTTAGCTTCAAAAATAGTTTAAATCCTTAAGTTGAGGGGCATATATGCTGAGGTCTTAGAGGGGCGTCCATTACATATTATTAAAATTTTAGATAAAATTTATTACATACAAAAAAGAATCTGCTTAAATTAGCAGATTCTTTTTTGTTAAATTAATATTTTAAGTGAAAATTAATCTAGATTCCCTTATTATTTATACTATTCCATAGTGCGAGCGCCAATATAAATTGGTCCAGTTCCATTAATATCGCTAACAACTCTGAGTTGATAAGTGCCTTTTTTAAGTTTAAATGTGTTATTATATGTTGCGCCCTTCGCTAGATCTCCTTCCTTATACACTGTTCCATTCGGATTTTTTAGAAACCAATGCACACCACCATTAGAGTTATTTGTGATGCTTACCCTCATATTTGCGTCTTTCTTATGATTAAGTTTTTTTGTCACTTCGCCCTTTTCTAAAGGAAAATAATCACCAATTATTTTACCATCTGAAGCAAATATTGCTGCTTTACTTTGTAAAATGTTATCTTGTGTAGCGCTTACATTTTTGCTACTTGCAAATGATGGGCTTGCCCCCATACCTGTTAAAGCTAAAGTCATTACAGAAATAACTAATGTTTTCTTCATGATAAAAATCCCCCTTAATAATGTTTTCTTTATACACACCAACCTTAACACATTTTACAGATATTGTTAGTTCGATAAGTTTGATAAAAAGATATTTAAATATTCGAAAAAAAGTATATTTTATATAATTATATGGAAGGGAATAAACCATTTGATATTGTCAAATTTACATTCGAAAGAAAAAAATGAATTGAATTTCCACAGAAAATTATAAAGAGATAGAATCTTCGTTTTGGAGATACATCAAACTATTAGCTTGATAGGTATGTGGTATTAACTTGCTATTTAGATATACAATTAGGCATATTTAATTTATTTTAATCTCCTTTATATTAAATGAAAAGTGGGAATGATTAATGAAGAAACAGTCTCAATATATGCATCATTTAATTATTAGCATAATATCACTTTTAGCTATACTATTTTTGTTTTTTGGAAACTATAAAAGTACTATTTTTAAGTACTCACTTATCTTTATATGTTTAATTAATATGATAATAAATTTCCTTTCTTATTATAAAAAAAGAAATAATTAGTTCTCCATAAAATTAAAAAAACGCTATTCTTTCTTTAAATCATAGGAAAGGATGGCGTTTTTTATGTCTGTTTCTGACGAATTACAACTATTTGCTCAAGAAATTTAATATTTTTTATCTCCAAATACCTTATGGGATCTTACTGGTGTAGCACCACATACCCATCAAGCTAAGATTTTGAAGTATCCTCAAAACGAAATTTTTATTATTTTACAGTTATTTATGAGAATTTATACTTCTCTTTTATTTAGTATAGTTTTCAAAGTAACTATTTACATATAATTTACATTAGTGTACTATTTGGCTAGTACACTAATACAGAGGGGGAAAGAAATGAAAACTGAGTTTTCTCTTAATATCCCTATTTATGTTCAGGTAATGGAATACATCAAAAAAGAAATTGTAACAGGACGTTTGGCGCCAGGTAAAAAAATTCCTGCTGTACGTGAATTAGCGGGTGAATTACAAGTGAATCCAAATACAATTCAACGTGCGTTTCAAGAGCTAGAACGGGAAGGTATTGCTGAGACACGTAGAGGAACAGGAAGATTTGTAACAATGAATGAAGAAAAAATAACAGAGCTACGCAAAGAAATGGCAAAAGAGTTGCTTGATAATTTTATAAATGGAATGAATAACTTAGGATTTATGGAAGAAGAGGTTCTCTCAATACTCCATTCTTCTTTGGAAAATAAAAAGGAGGGAAATCAATGAAAGAATTATTGAAAGTTGAAAATCTGTCGAAAAGATATGATTTAAAAACAGTGATTCAAGATGTAAGCCTAACAATCACAGAAGGAAAAATTATAGGTCTTGTTGGTGAAAATGGTAGTGGGAAAACGACATTATTAAAAATGATTTCGGGTTTACGTTTTCCATCTAAAGGAAGTATTACTATTAAAGATAAAAAGGTGGGATTAGAAACGAAAAAAATCGTTTCATTTATGCCCGATAGTCCTGTTTTTGAAAAATGGATGACTGTAAAAGATGCCTTGTTGTTTTATCGAGATATGTATGCTGATTTTAGTCTACAACAAGCAATAGAATTAATAGCTAACTTTAAAATCCCGATAGAGGAAAATATAAGCATCTTATCAAAAGGGAAAACAGGGATATTACAGATAATATTAACTTTTTCAAGGAAAGCAAAGGTATATGTATTAGACGAGCCATTAGGTGGAATTGATCTTGTTTCTAGAAAACATGTATTAGATTTAATTCTTAACTTTTATCGTGAAGATAGTACTATTCTTATTTCGACTCATTTAATAGAGGAAATTGAAAATATATTTGATGAGGTAATCTTTTTGAAAAACGGGAGTATTGTATTGCATGAAAATGTAGAAGAAATTCGTTTTCACCATGGAAAAGCAGTACATGAGTTATTTAAGGAGGTTTTTGAGAAATGAATCCACTTGTTCGTTATTTATTTAATTGTAATAGAAAAAAGATAGCTGTCTTTTACTTTGGGTTTATTATTATTTCCTTACTTCTTTTGTTTAATATGATGGGACTATCGAAGGTAATCAATCAGCTTACAAAGGATATAACATTAGGCATATATGTATTAATTATAGGTATCACTGCATTTTTACTGCTTTTAATAGCTTTGCCTTCTTTCAATAAAATGCTAAAAAATACTATGATACGTTATACAGCCATCTCAGGAAAAAAATATATATATGCAAATTTATTCTTTTTCACGTTAATGTTTATTCTATTACTAGTAATAGGATTAATTTTTCTATACTATTTCTCCCAAAGTACCTACGGAGGAAAAGTGATCGGGGGATACCAACAAGAATTTCATAAGTTATATGCATATGGATTTCTTCATCACATACTTTCTGTTTTGTTATGGGGAATCGATTTCATGAGTATACTGGTCTCCTGCTATTTCATCATGGTAATTACAAAGTTGATTCCTATAAAGTCATCAAAGAGTAAGATGGTTTTATCAGTTGTTTTTCTTGCTGTATTTTTAACAATCCAAACATTCGTACTGGATGTCTTAAGTAAATTAGAGAAATATGTAATCACCATAAAGAGTGCGGGGTTCATAGATAAAAATGGTTTTATTGACACATCACTGTATCCTAGTGAAGGGTTTACTATTTTAGATATTTGTTTTACTTGCTTATTTATAGTTGTCCTAGCAGCTATTACAGGTCGTATCATGGATAAAAAATTAGAAATATAAAGCTCCATTTTAAAAATAGAGTGTATTTAGGGGGAAAAAATGAGAACAACTAATCCAATATTAAAAAAAGAAAAATTTCATAAAGAGAAGACAAATGCTTCTACTATGACTATTGGTGGAACGATAGGAAAAACATTCATTTTGCTTATCTTACTTCTTGCAGCGTCTGTCTATTCATACGTACAGATGGCACACGGGACAATGAAAATACCTGTGTTAATTGGAATTATAATAGTTACTCTAATTGTCGCATTTTTAGTTATATTCATTCCTCGTATATCACCAATTTGTGCTCCGATTTACGCAGTATTACAAGGGATACTATTAGGAAGTATTTCAGCATATTATACAGTGCGATTTGTTGATTCTATCGCTTTAACTGCCGTATTACTAACAATTTCGATTTTATTTGCCATGTTATTGTTATACGCAACTCGAATAGTAAAAGTAACTAAAAAGTTTCGTGCAGTTGTAACGGTTGCAACACTTGGAATTCTTATTATGTATTTTATTGTTTTCTTACTGGGTATCTTAGGGGTGAATGTTCCATATATTCACCAAGGTGGGACAATTAGTATCATCATAAGTACAATTGTAATTATTGTTGCTGCATTAGATTTATTACTAGATTTTGATTCAATTGAACATGGTACTCATAGTGGAGCACCAAAGTATATGGAGTGGTACAGCGCAGTAGGACTTATGATGACATTAGTATGGTTATACTTAGAGATCCTTCGTTTGGTTTCTTACATTATGAAAAACAAAGACTAGAAAACATCCTGCATGATCCAAACATGCAGGATGTTTTTTGTATCTCGTATTTTCAATTAAATTAATATAGGTAGTAACAAATGTAGGGTGTTACTGTACAAAAAGTACCCCATGCCCATCAAGCTAAGATTTTGAGACATCCCCATTACGAGAAATTTACCTTTTTGCAGTTATTTATGAGAATTCGACTCATTTTTTTGTTTTGGGGGACAATCGATTTCTTAAGTTGATGGCGATGTGGCGATACCCCATCGCTATCAAGCTAATAAAAAGAAATGCCCCCATCGCTATCAAGCTAAGAAAAGTAAATACCCCCAGAACGAAATTTTGTGCTAACTTGTAGCAAAAAAGCTCATTTTTTTGTTTTGGGGTAATTCAGAATTCTTAAGTTGATGGGCATGGGGGGAGACCCTTTTTCTTAACTTGATGGAAATGCGGTGCTACCCCATGCCTATCAAATTAAGGAATTAATTGTTTTTCATCACAAAAGTGTTCTAAATGCTCATGAATAATGGTTGTAGTGATATGAAATTTTTGTTTTAGAGTTACCTGAAATATTTTTTAGAATTATAGCATCTATGCAATTAAATGGTTTACAAATTTAAATTAAATATTGACAACAGAATTTATGAAGTACTTAATCAATGTCGCATGTAAAAAACATTGAGTAATTTTTTATGGGGGATTTTGTTAGATTACTACGTCTACTGACTACTAATACGCGGTGTTATTTTAATTAACACCACGTATTGTTTTATAACATGAAGTTAGTAATGAAATAGCCAAATTCATAACCTGCTCTTATTATTCCAGCTCCTAATATTATATATAGAGAATACTTAATGAAAAGATTCTCGTTTAAGTAGTTTTTTAGATTATTCATGTTGAATCCTCCATCTAAATTTTATTTGCTTGACTGTGATATGTCGATCCTTCAAATAAGCTTAAATTTATCATTGTATATACTTAGTCTTTAATTTGTTTCATTAATGCTTTAGCTGCTACAAATAACATGAAACTGTTGAGGGTTAAACCTGCTAAATTTACGTAAAAGAAATTTGATTTTGTAAAATTGTATATACCCGTTATTACAAAAATGAAAAAGATAAATGAAGCTATTGTAAGGGATACTATTTTTTGCTTATTTGTGTATGAGTTCATTATTATCACCCTTTAAATTAAATATATGGATATAATTATATCATGAATTGATGTATGTAATTAACTATAAGATAGATATCTATGAGGATTTAAATTTTTTCTTTTACAGGATAATAAGGCAGCAGATTAACACGTACAATGTGTTATACGTGTTAATACTAAATTCTATAAAGAAAGACACCCTAAGGTGTCTTCCTTCGTCTTGAACCATCTTAATTTTAATAATATGTATTGGACTCCCATCCGAATATTATTTTATCATGTTAAGTAATTTTGTATATTGATAAATATGATACACTTCTTTATTTGAGGGTAAAAAGTCCTAGGAGGACTAGGACTTTTTGACAGAATGAATATGATTCAAAAAAAGGACTTATACAACATAACATTTAAATGTTTCATAAATATATCGTAAAAGTGAACAAATTCTATATTTTAAAAAGTCATCTAGGTATAAAGATAATCGATAATCATACAATGATATGGAAGGATCTTTTCTAACGTGTTAGTTACCTCAATGTATATGTATCTTTTGGCGCCTGGACGAGGGTGCTTTTTTTATTGCACATTATGATAAGGACAAGCATATTATGTAATGGGACGAGCTCTTTGTGTCCTATTCAATGCTCAGGATAAAGCTCGATTCACATTGAGAGTGTGCTCCCTTTATTGAAGGAGGTATATAATGTTATTTATATATTTGTATTTCAATCTGAGGGGGATAGAAATTTAATGTGACGTAAAAAGGGTTTGTTGAGACAATGGAAAGTGGATTTGTAAGTTGTTCAAGAAGAGAAGAGGATGAAGAAGAAGGCAAAAAATAAGAAACATAGCATTCTTGGTAATACAGGGGAATTTATCATTCTAGCCAAGGAGACTCCTTCCTTAAGGAGCGCCTGTGTATAATATAGGTGATACTTGTGGTCTTTGTGGAGAAGCAAAATGTGTTTATAATAAAACTGATGAATCGGATAATAAATAGTATATAAAAAAGACACCACAAGGTGCCTTCCTCTGACTTGAACCACTGTAATTTTAATAACATGATCTCAAAACCACAAATATATCTTTAATCTTTCATATAAGATTTTATCATATTTTTCAGTTAATAGCATGTAACTGAAAAAAATAGGCTATTCCTTGTAAATCCCTTTTCTCCATACCCACTCAATAGGACCATAACAAAAATGTTTACTCAAAATTTTGCTGAATATAATTTGTACAAAGATAATTAAAATCCCGAAGATACATAGTTTCCAATAATATACGTGTGAGATATCTTTAAGGGACCACGAAAGAATGAGAAGAGTAAGTATACTTTGGCTAATGTAATTCGTTAAAGCATACTTACCTACGTTCATAAAGGGGTACAGCCACTCTATATATTTTTTATTCTCACAAACTCTAAGTAGGGTACAAATATAGAATATAGCTAGTATTTTCCCTCCAAATAGAATCCATAGTTGTATATCGTAAGAGTAATAGACATCCGTTTTTATAAAGTAGTAGATAATAGGGCAAGAGAGAAGACATGGAATGCATAACGAGCTCCACTGTAAAAATGTAATGTGCTTTATTAATTCCGGTACCCTTTTAAAAATATCTTTCTTACCAGCCCATAAACCGATTAAAAATAAGCCTATATATTCCGGAATCCCAATTAGTAGTTGTTGGGGTTCCTCTATCATCAGAAAAAACAAACGTGCTTTTACTTGATATAAATAATGTGTAAATAGATTTACCGTGTGGTTGGTAGTGTTGCCAGTAAACATATATTGATAGTAAGTTGGTACTTCAGGAATAGAAGAACTTACTCGTAAAAATAAAAAAATATGTAATATATAACTAACCATTAGGAAACTACAACCTGCTATAAAAATAAGCTTAGTAGATCGCTTATAAAAGAACAATAGAATAAATCCAGCTATAGCATACGCATGTAGAATATCTCCATACCATAGAAAGGTGAAGTGGAGTAAACCGAAGACTAGTAAAATACACAGTCTGCGAATAAACAACTTATACATGGGATATCCTTTTGCTTCTATATTTTTCATAAAGATATAAAACCCTACTCCAAATAAGAATGCGAAAATAGTATAGAACTTTGATTGTATAAACAAATCTACTAAAAAGCGAATCACTTTATCTATACCACTATAACCTGCCTGATTAAAGGTATCTAGTCCCATCATAGTGGGCAGATTAGCAAAAAGAATACATAGTATGGCTATACCTCTTAATATGTCTAAAGAATGAATACGGGCATTTTGTTGCATGTTAATTCTCCTTTCTTACAAAAAAACGAGCACTATACTAACTAGCGCTCGAATTACGTCTTGCAAAGAATCCGTCATATGTAGCAGCTGACACTGCTCCTTCTAGACGTTCAACTTCTTCACCTCTGTTATAAGCTACAACAACTGGAGTACCTGGAATGTCGAACTCTTGAAAGGCACTTTGATTTACTGATGTAGAGATATCAATACGATAGATGGTTCTATCATGCTTTTTTGACATACTATTGATATCTGGTGCAGCTTTTTTACAAAAATGACAGGTTGGTTGATAGTAATACGCAATGAACTCTTCATGGGATTGTATTTTTTGCTTTAATTCTTCTTTTGAAATATCTTTTATATTTTCAGGTGCTTCTTTTACATCTGCAGCAGATACAATTGTTTTTTCTGGCGATATAGTTTCTGTTTTGACTGATTCATTTTTAGTTAAAGTAAAGATCGCGATACAAGCAACGCATAAAGTAGTGACAATTGCTCCGATTTTGTAGACTTTTTTCATAGTAAATTCCTCCTTAAAATAAAAAAAGGACAAACCTCGCCCGAGTTAACAGGGCGTAAGGTTTGTCCTTCACGCTACGTACAATAGAGTATAAACAATGGAAACAAATTTTCTATCTATATAATACCATAATATTCATATATAATGCTATAAGAATTTTAAAAGAAAAACAAAGGAATAACTTAATTGAAAAATTTCATGTACCAGATTGCATATAAAAAATAATAAACAGTACAATAAGGGAATTCTCTGTGCTGTATCCAACTGATAGGGACACTATTCCCCTCCAATAAGCATAAAATCATTCAACAAACACATCTCAAAAAGTGTGTGTACTTATGAAGTGTGTCTTAAGTACATTTTGATACCTTTTGAAGTAGTTTACGCTGCAAAGAATATACTAAAGGTGTACCTTTCGAAACACTTCACAGACGTATCAAGGATTCTTTTTATCTTTAGATATATGAAAATAAAAAATATTCTTAAAATTATACTTTTATAAACAGGTAAATTCCAAGAAATATTTGTTCATTAAAAAATATAACAGAACACTATTTGTTATAATTAGAATAATTGGAAAGGAATTTGGGGAGGAATAGCTGTGGGGTTAAATATACGACAATTAAATAAGAGTTTAGAAATAAAAATAAAAAAATGTATTGCGCTATTAGGCGAAGAATATATGTCCTTAAATTTCACTATATACTTTTATGAGACCCGAGAAAAGCTTCAAAAAGAGCGTGATAATAAGCCCGATTTAAAGAGAGAGCATTATGAACAAATATTGAATGGTGAAATAGAAACGGCGGGCTTAACCATTTGGGAAGAGGGAAAAATTAAAATTTTTCTATTCCTTTTTCAAGATTTAAAAGGGACTCCTACAGAAATCATTGATTTAATCGGTAATTTGTATCATGAGATTCGTCATGCATGGCAATTTGAAAATAATTTATTCCAAGATGAAAAAGAGATTGATACGATTGATGGGGATCTTGAATCATATCTAAGTTTACCCTATGAGAAGGATGCATATAGATTCCAAGATGAAAATATGAAAAAACATGGTGAAGAAATTTTAAGGATTTTTGGTTTTCAGTTGAAAATTAGTTATCGTTTAGCCGATGAAATAAGGAATATTATATATTCATAATGAAAGAATCTTAAAGAAGTGTCTCTATTATTAACTTGGACGAGGAGGCATTCTTACAGAAAGATATATTTATGTTTAATATTAATTAACTATAAGAAAATAAATTTCATATTATAACTAATTATAATTCTTGAATATATGTAAATGGGGTATTCTTATCTTTTTTATTTATGTGATGACGAAATTAGGTATAGAAGAATTAAACAAATGTTTGTTTAAAATATTTTAGTTATGAATGATGAGTTCCGTGTTCAATTGTCCGCTTAGTTAATTTCTTTATTTATTATATAAATTTTATATAGCAAAGAAAAAAGAAGTCGCTATGGATGCTTTCTCTAAAAATTTATCGCTACAAGTTCTTCTTAAGGTTTTTCTTTATGAGAAGTAATTAACTTTTAAACTTTTTCTAATATTCGAAACCACTATTTGTAATCCAACCCATATTTTATTGATACCAATATAGTTACAGGTATGCTAAAATCCATTTGAAACATTGCTTTTGGGAATACAATTGCTATCATAATCGCAATTTATTTTCTACAAACTGATTGAGTTTTAACCCAAATTGCGGTTTTATTCCGCCGTCCTTAACAAATTGTTAAGGACCTTTTTTTATTTGTCCTTTAGTTGCGAAAAAATAAATTTTTCATAATGGGGTTGTTAAAAATATTAGCTTGATGGACATGGGGTAGCACCACATCGCCATCAAGCTAAGGTTTTGAAGTACCCACTAAATGAAATTTTTCTTTCTCTACAGTTAGTTATTTTGAGAAGTCAGCTCATTTTTTGTTTTTGGGGTGTTTACTTTTCTTAAGTTGATGGATGTGGTGATACCCCAAATATGACAAGAGAGCCATTTGACTCTCTTGTTTCATACACAATAATAAGTTTATGGAATCGGGCTTGTAAAAGGAAATCTTGATGCCGCAAAGAATGTTGGATTAAATTGATTGCCCACAATACTGCCATTTGTAGTAGCACGAAATATAACTTGCACACTGTCTCCTGCTTTTAATCCATATATAGTGGAAATATTCACAAGTAAGTCGGCAAAAAAATCCACATCATTAGTTGTAACTATAACTTCAACATTGTTAAGAAAAATATCGAATGAAAACCCATAACTAACTAATGTACTACTAGGGCTAAATCTTGCACCTGCTGCTAATGAATATACTCCGTCTTGATTTGGTTGGAATGTTGAAACACCGTCAAATTCATTTCCAAAATCAAATTGTTCATTATTAAATGTAAGAACTAAATCATCCCCTGCGGTATATGCTTGTGCCTCTAGTGGTCCTTGTTTAGAAGCTCTAAATGCAGATTCAATTACGTTTAATCCAGTTGGACCCGTTGGTCCTGTGGGGCCTGTTATTCCGGTTACTCCTGTAGGTCCCGTTGGTCCTGTAGGCAAAGTAAATGGTGGAATAGGTGGAAGTGTCGGACCGAGTAAGCTTGGGTCTATTGCCGCACCTTGTAAATCTTTTTCTTCTGACATACGCCACCTCCAAAAAACACTTATCATACTAAATATATGTATTGTAGAATCAATTATGACAAAAGAACCTATCGGATCTCTTTTTTATTTTTTCTAAACAATACAGCAGATGGTTGCGAATATTTTCACTGTCGATATTCAATTGAAAAAAAGACATGCAATATTCATATCCACATTTTATTGATACTACTATAGTTACAAGTATGCTAAAATACACTGGATTTGTTGCATTTGTTAGCTTGATAGCGATGTGGCGAAACCCCATTGCCATCAACCTAAGATTTTGAAGTACCCCCAAAAACGAAATTTTTATCTCTCTACAGCTGATTATGAGAACTAAGCTTATTTTTTTATTTAGGATAGGAACTTATGATTTCACAGTTTCAAAAAGAAAAACCACAGCAATTGCTGTGGTTTTTCTTTTAATGACCTAAACTATGTTGTGAATGCTCATAGCATTATACGTTGAATTTCGAAAAAGTGTTAAAATGTAAACTTTTAAATAAATGTACTAGGGTCTAAATAACGCATGATAACATTATATAACCAATAAACTATTTCCAACGATCTAATTTAGGAATATTTCTTACAAGAAATTTAGCAAGAAATTTAGGGGTTTTTATATTTTTTATTAAATGTTCTTGTACAAATTGTTGCATTTGTATTGCTGTAATATCTTGAACAAACTTACCATCCATATAACAATGACTACAATATTTAATACTTTTACTCCCATTACTTTCTGTACCTCCACCTAATTCATCTTTCGAAAGAGGCATTCCACAACTTTGACATACTTTATATTTTTTCATCAAAATTCTCCTTTGAAAATTAACCACATCAAATAATAAACAAGTGTACAACAACATAACAAATTTATAAAGAGGTAACTCTTGCTATTCAGCTAATAAAAAGAAATACCCTCAAAATGAAAAAAATACGTTATTCTTTCTGTATAATCATAGGAAAGGATGACGTTTTTTATGTCTGTTTCTGTGTCTAACGAATTACAACTATTTGCTCAAGAGGTTCAAAGTTTTTTATCTCCAAATACCTTACGGGATCTTGCTAGAGATGTTGGTTTTGTACAACGAACCAGTAAGTACCAAGCAAAAGATTTAGTAGCTTTATGTGTATGGGTGAGCCAAAATGTAGCTATGACTTCTTTAACTCAGTTATCTAGCTGTTTAGAAGCATCAACAGAAGTACTCATCAGTCCTGAGGGACTGAATCAACGGTTTAATAAGGCGGCCGTCCAACTTTTACAACACCTACTAGCCGAACTACTAAGCAAAAAATTGGCCACATCTATGCCAATTTCTTCTCCATACACTTCTGTTTTCAAGCGTATTCGTATTTGAGATTCAACGACATTTCAACTCCCGGATGTATTTTCATCGGTTTATCCAGGTGCAGGAGGATGCAGCCATACAGCTGGGATAAAAATTCAACTTGAGTATGACTTGTTAAGTGGACAGTTCCTACATATTCATACAGGTCCGGGTAAACAACATGATCGCACTTACGGCTCTCTGTGTGCCCCAACTGTGGCAGCGAATGATTTATGTATCCGAGATTTAGGTTATTTTCATTTAAAAGACCTTCAATATATACAAGATAAAGAGGCCTACTATATCTCTCGTATCAAGTCGAATACACGTATGTATCAAAAAAATTCTAACCCTGATTATTTTCAAGACGGAAGAATCAAGAAAGGTACAGAGTATATACAGATAGATATGGAGGTTTTAATGAACTCTCTTCAGCCAGGACAAACATGTGAAATACTCGACGCTTATGTAGGAATGACTGATAAAGTATCAACTCGTGTGATTGTTCATCGACTAACAAAAGAACAACAACAAAAACGATTACAAGATCAAACTGTAAGAGAAAAAAAGAAAGGAATGAAGTATTCTCCTCGTAGTAAACGACTCAGTGGTATCAATGTATATATGACAAACACCCCTACAGACATTGTCCCGATGGGACAGGTACATGACTGGTATTCTTTGCGTTGGCAAATCGAAATTTTATTTAAAACGTGGAAGTCATTCTTTCAAATCCATCATTGTAAAAAGATAAAACCAGAACGATTGGAATGCCATTTGTATGGGCAACTGATTGCCATTCTCCTCTGTTCCTCTACCATGTTTCAAATGCGCCAATTACTTCTTATAAAAAAGAAACGAGAACTGAGTGAATATAAGGCCATATATATGATTAAAGATTACTTTTTTCTTCTTTTCCGTGCGATACAGAAAGACACCCAAGAGCTATCAAAGGTATTATTTCGTCTGTTCAATCTTCTACAACAAAATGGGCGGAAATCTCATCGGTATGAGAAGAAAACAGTCTTTGATATATTAGGTGTCGTTTACAATTGTACCCTGTCTGATAATCAAGCGGCTTAATTCAAAAAAGGAAACCCGTTAGGGTTTATTTCGTATGCAAATCTTTCAATTTCCTACACATAGCCTTTAGAAAACAGAAACAGCTTCTACTATAATTTACGTTGTATGAGCTTAGCTTGATAGCGATGGGGTGGTACCCCACATCCATCAATCTAAAGTTTTGAAGTACACCAAACACGAAAAAATTGTGTCTTTTATAGTAATGAAGTTCATTTTTATCGTTTTTCGGGTAACCTGTTCTTTTGGGTTGATGGGTATGCGCAGTATCCCTAATAAGAAAAACCACAGCGATTGCTGCGGTTTTTCTTATTAAACGGTGAAAGTAAACTAATGAATAAAAGATTACTTTCCCTATAAACATCAGTCCAATAAAAAAAGAGTTGCTTTTGCTACTCTACATATATATAGTGCTCCGATTTATATTTTATCAAAACTACAAGAACAACCAATCTTGTTAGTTCACATTACTTCTAATTACCCATTCTATTTCTGCTAATTCTTGTTTTAGAGTATTTTGAGTGTGTGGTTTGGTGAAATGAATATTAAGAGCTTCTTCGTTTTCCCAAATCTCCCAAAGCATTAATTTTCGTTCTGAGGGTTCAAGAGGGTACACATGAAATTGAATACATCCTTCTTCTTTAATAGTTTCTTTTTCAAGTTTTTTGAACTCCTCTATTATTTCATTAAGGTCTTTATCACTAATAATTTTCAAGCATGCAGTTATGTAATGCATCAGATTACCCTCTTTCCATTCCTAAATTTTAGTCGGTATCAAAAAATATATTCAATTAATATCTTATAATTCCTTGTTTTTGGGTGTGCGGTGATGGCTGGGGTGCAGTGAAGCCGAGGAGCTAGCCCTTCTAATTTCCCTTTCCTTAGACTTAAAACATGAAAGTAAACTTTATAAATAGAAGTTTACTTTCAGTTTCATCAATAAGAAAAACCACAACAATTGCTGTGGTTTTTCTTATTGCCCTGACTAAAACTATGTTGTAAATGCTCATGGCATCATATGTTGGATTTCAATTATAAGTTCCAATATAAACTTTTGAACATTAGTTTACATTCATTTCTTTGATTTTATTAGATTTATAGCAATTCACACATTTTCCTCAAAAACAATTAGAAAAGTATACATTCGAAACACTGTAAATAAAGAGATTATAAAACCCATTCAAAGTAAAGAACAAATTAGTTATGATAATCTAATTAATCAGAAATCACGTTATTATGATAAAATGTTATTTAATGGATATCAAAAAGGAGGACATAACAATATGGCTGATTCTAAACAAAAAACACCCCTTTGGGAATGGTTTGCTTATCTTGGAGCAACCGTAACAATTATTAAACTTGTATATACATATTTATTTTAAAATCAAACATATACATTCTACACAACCGTAGTTACCATAACCCATCATTATCGATAGTATCCAAAAAGCTAACTTTTTATCTTTTTTCAGATAAGAAATTAGCTTTTTCGTTTTGGGGGTGACTTGATTTCTTAGGTTGATGGCGATGTGATAGGGCTCCAATTAGTTTCATTCAAACTATCCTTTATAAAAGCGACATGATATATACATAAAATAAAAATTAGATTTATGAAAGACTTTTGTAACATTTGCGAAAGAGAAATGAAAGATTTATAAACTAAGATGAACTTACTGATATTGACGTTATATCAGTCGTTAATAAAAAGTACAAGTAGTGAGTGAGGAACAGCATTGTATTTCAGCAATCTAAACTACATTCTACTAAGAGAGGAAAACAAAAATGAAAAAAAACTTTAACACAATTAGAATGGGAAAGAAATTAATTCCTGCCACAGCGGCATTAGGTATTCTTTTTTCTGTAGCTCCTGTTGCAGAGAACAAAGCTAGCGCAGGTTTAGCCACGGTGTTGGATGTGACTATTACTTCATTAGGTATTGTAGCTGATATTTATGAAAAGCTTGGGATATCTGTAGGGGAGCCTGACTTATCTAATTACACTGGCCCCTATGCAGAGAATGTGTCTTACAGAGCTCCTAACTTTAAATCTGGGGAATTTAATATTTCTATGCATCATACGAAAGGAGATTCCAATTTCACTAGAACGATTAAAGTACTTTATCCAGATGGAAAAAGTGAGATGAAACACTTAAAATCGGGACAACAGCTTAAGATTACAGAACCCGGTACAATTGTAGATTTGAAACCCCTTGCAGAATCTGTATCAGAGCACGATCTTCTTTACATTACAAAAGCGCAATTGGATGAAGGAAAAACCGGAGTTGCGCTTAATCAAGGTATCACCATATACGTAGAAAAAACATCCGGTGAAAATAAAGTACTTGTTGACGAATTTTATAAGAAGAAATTTGGAGCAGATTCTCTTGACGGTTTTAAAGGGTTAGGGGTGGACCGCTTTTCTTATTTAACAGATGAACAAAAGAAGGTAGCAACATTGACTTCACATCCAGTAGGTAGAGAAGTTCTTTCTAATTATGTTACGAATAACCCTACAGCTCAAGCAGATTTTAATAACCGGTCAAGTAATGTATTCGCAGAGATCACCAATACCCTAGAGACACCTATTAAAGCAGCATATGGCTCACTAAATCACGGTGAATCCTATCAAATTATCCCCTATAAAAAAGGAAGCAATAAAGTATTGGTAAAAGCAGGTTCAAAATATCTTTCAGGGAAAGAAGGAAATGTTCTTCAATATTCCGATTCGATTGGTGACGATGAATTGTTTGAACTTGTCTCAGCCCCCGCTTTTCTTAATAAATGGCAGTTTGATTTGGTAAACAAGAATGGAGTACGTCTGACTAGTAATCCATACATTCAAGGCTTCCTGAAGGAAAACGATGGTGCTAATTCTTTCAGATCTGGAATTAGTTTCACTGCAAAAACGAATGATGAAGTTCACAACTGGTTAATAGACTGGTACCCTGGTAAAGAACATGATAGACAGAAGTATGATGGAAGAGTAGAGTTCAAAGCTAATGATAAAAGTGATGGCTCTATATGGACTGCATACGATGCTTCTGGAAAATTAATAACGAATAGTTGGATAGAACGAGATGGAGCATATCATTATGCAGATGCTTCAGGAGTTCTTTTGAAGGGTTGGCAGGAAATTAAAGGTAATACGTATTATTTTGCTCCGCATTCTAATTCCCTGGTAGTGTCGTCAAACTCATCTGATGCACAGATTGAGGGGAAGGTCTATCATTTCAAGGATTCTGGTGTTCTGCAGCGATTAGCCTGGAAAGATGAGCAATATTCTGATGCTTCTGGAGCGTTTGTTAAAGAGGGTCTGAAAGAAATAGAAGGTAAAATTTACTATTTTAAAGATTTCGCAGTTACAAAGAATGAAATGCGTCTAGAAGACCAACATGTCATTCTTCACTTTTCCAACAAAGGCGTGCTTGAGAGAGCTTCAGATCTGAATGGGAAAGCATTAGCTAGTACTACTACTGTTACTCTTAACGGGAAACACGTAGTCTTTGAGAAAGACGGTTCTGTTAGAAAGCCAGGACTCACTGGAAAGAGACCTTTCCTCCAATCAGATGGAACTGAAAAGGTCACAATGCACTATTATAGCTTAGAGGATGGAGCTTCCTACTCGGGTTGGAAGATAATTGATGGAAAGAATTATTATTTTAAAGATGGTAAGCACTACACTTTTGATGGTTATGAAAATATTGACGGAAAAAAATATTATTTTAATAATGACGGACAAGCTATGTTGACAGGGTTTAAAAAAGAAAACAGTAAAATATACCACTTCAATGATAAAGGCGTAATGCAAAAAGGGTGGCAAGAAATCGATGGTAAATGGTATTACTTCGATGATTCTGGAGCAGCTAAGATAGGATGGTTCTCTGTTGGTGGTGGATACCATTTCCCTTATTACGGGTACTTTACTTATTATGCCAAAGAAGATGGTTCAATTTATCAAAACACCACTGTTGAACTTGATAATGGGAAAGGTGTTTGGAAGACTTATAAATTTGACAGTCATGGACACAAAGGTTATTAATAATCCAAAAAGAGTCTGTTTTTTATAAATATGACTCTCTAAATGAGATCCCTCTACCTAACTGGATCATATAACTCTGAAAAACTAAAAACAAGGCTTCCAATCAGTGAATGAGAAAATGGGTTAAAGAGTGGGCGTTGATATTCTTTTAAGAATTTAATCATGTGAAGAAGTACATTTCTAATGTCCATGAAACAACAAGTCGAGAATGGCCGTAGGACCTTCGTCTTTGATAGTAATGGATATTACAAGGTGAAAAGTTAGTTAATAATAGGCTAGTACTGTTGCAGATAATGGTAGCGCCCCAGTTGTAGCTTCTAGTGAATTCATTTTAAAACCTGAGAATACAACTGCACCAGGCAATAATCACAAATGGGAGTTAGAAAGTATTAAGTAAAGAGTCATGCAATATATGTACCCTCTATCCATATGAATAGGGGGTATATATAGATTTCTAAATATAACAAGTCTTTCTATACATTTGTTACCCCCTACTCCATACGCCACAAACTGAAGACTCCTCAGTATTTATTCTTTTAGGAATGGTATATAAACAGAATTTACCTAGTCATACAAGTAATCAAGTGTTAAAATTACCTTCTGAATTATAGAATCACCTTTAATAATTTTTAATGAATATAAGATCAAAGTGTTGGATTCCGACTTACTAATACTGTCAGTGATAACATCTGCATCTCCAAGTTCCATAGATTTATTAGATGAAAGCAGATAAAAGAAACATTTCAATTGTGATTTATGCACAAGAAGCGAGGATTATATATGAAAAAAAGGATTTTAATCGTAGAAGATGAAGAAAACATTCGAGAAGTATGTAAACGGTACTTAGAAAGAGAAGGATACGAAGTATATACAGCTATGAATGGAATGGAAGGCTGGGATGTATTTCATCAATATCAACCAGATTTAATTATTTTAGATCTCATGATGCCGAAAAAAGATGGATGGGAATTATGTGAGGAAATTCGTCAACAATCAAATGTTCCTATTATTATGTTAACTGCTAAGGGAGAGGAAAGAGATCGAATTTTAGGTTTAACAATGGGAGCAGATGATTATGTAACAAAGCCGTTTTCACCTCGTGAATTAGTATTAAGGGTTCAAATTATACTAAGAAGAGGCAATCAAGTACCGATACAAGCAAAAGAATCCCTATCAGAAGTAATAGAATTTCCAGATTTGAAAATTTATCCAAAGACGAGATGTGTACTTGTTTGTGAAAATAAAGTGGAATTAACGGTGAAAGAATTTGAGGTACTTTATGTCATGGCACAGCATCCAAAACAAGTATTTTCTCGTTCGCAACTTCTTGAACTTATTTGGGATTTTGAACATGAAGGGGGCACAAACACAGTAACCGTGTTAGTGAGTCGTTTACGTGACAAACTGGAGAAGCATACGATAAAGAATCGTTGGATTCATACTGTTTGGGGAATAGGATATCGCTTTGAGCCAAATGGAGGAAATGAAACATGAGATTACGCATTCAATTGTTATTGATGAATTTATTAAGTACCAGTATCCTGGTAATTGCTATATGGTATAGTGAAACGCAAATGTTACTTGAACCAGAACAAACACGGTTATTAACAGTAATTGCGGTTGTAGGACTGATTATTTCAACGTTTATTTACTGGTTAATGACACGCCCTATCATGAGGTCCATTCAAAATTTAATTGAACTAACAAAACAATTTAGCGATAGACAATTTGAAACGAGGTATATAATTGGAAAAGAACCACGGGAGTTTAAAGAATTAGCAACAGCCTTCCAACAGATGGCCAAAAATTTGGAAGAAGGGTTTACTAAGTTAGAAGAAGGGGAAAAAGCACGTAAAGAGCTCATTACGAATATTTCACACGACTTACGAACACCTATGGCTAGCATACAATTGATGATAGAAGCATTACAAGATAATCTGATTGAAGATCCTGAAATGAGAAATCAGTACTTAGTTACGATTTTAAAAGAAATAAAAAGATTAAGTGGATTAATCAATGACTTATTTGACCTTTCAAAGTTAGAAATTGGGCAAGTAGATTTTCATCCAACTTTAATACATATGGACAAAGTCCTATTGAATGTACTAGAGGCACATTCTGTCTTATTAGCAAACAAACAGATCGATTTACAATTGGAGGTTCCTGAGACATTACCTCGACTTTTAATTATGCCGTGTAAAATAGCACGGGTCATTAGTAATTTGTTAGATAATGCAATCCGGTATTCACCTGTCTCTGGAACAATCCAGCTGATTTTAGAGGAAAATAAGCAAAAGCAACAAGTCCAATTCATTTTGCGTGATGAAGGAGAAGGAATTACTCCAAATGACCAACTACGCGTATTTGAACGGTTTTTTAGAACAGATCAATCAAGAAGTTCACAATCTGGAGGATCCGGTCTCGGACTAGCCATTACAAAATCATTGATTGAAATGCATAGTGGAGAAATTGGTGTGAGAGATCGTTTAGACGGCAAACAAGGAAGTGAATTTTGGTTTACTCTTCCCATCACATCAGAAAAAAATAAGACCGCTGAAAGACTTTTGTAATACTTATATTATAGAAATGAAAGACTTCCTTGTTAACATACTACTACACAGTATGTTACAGGAGGTTTTTTATTTTATGAGAAGAAAACATGTATTGCTTATAGGAGGTTTTATTATTGTCGGGGGAATTTTATGGTCTTTGTTCCGCCCCGAGAAATTATTTATTGATAAGCAAGTGAATGAAGCATTGCCACAAACAGAAATACAATCAAACGAAACAAAACAAGAACGAGTAATAAGTGAAGGGCAGTTTCAAAATGGTGTCCATGAAACAACTGGAAGAGCAACAATCCATCAATTAGCGGATGGAAAACGCGTTTTACGACTTTCCAATTTTTCAACATCTAACGGGCCAGATGTTCGAGTTGTATTAGTTCCTACAAACCATTTGAAAAATAATGAAGACGTGAAAAATCATCAGTATATTGAATTAGGAAAATTAAAGGGAAACAAAGGAGACCAAAACTATGGAATTCCTGAAGGAATAGATGTAGGTACATACGGTTTGGTTTCTATATGGTGTAAAAGGTTTAATGAAAACTTTGGTGCGGCTTATTTTGAAAAATAAGAAAGAGGGTTCTGTTGCAAAGTTTTTAAAGTAAGCTAAACTCTGTAACAAGCAAACGAGGAGTATAACGGATGAGATATTTTAAAGGAAAACAGTTCAAGAAAGATATTATCGTGGTAGCCGTTGTTTTTCTTTAAGCTATTGCGATGTGTCTGAAATTCTATAGGAACGTGGTATTTCTATAAAAATCAATGTGTCGAAAGGTTTGAGATAACATTTTGAAGGACTTCAAAAATACATAGACCTTTTGAATCATATATGAATTGTTGGGAAAAAGCTTTCCTTCAAACTAATGTAGCTCCCATAATCGACTTAAACTCATTATCTTTATATGAATAAATTAATTAACAAGAATGATGGTATAGGTTATTAGGTAAGAATGGGAGATTTTCACACAAGATTAAATGGGTATAGTTCTGTAAATCTATAAAAATGTAGTTTAGAGTTTCATGTCCCAACCAATATCTAAAAGTGAAAGTTTAGATATTCTTGTCTAAATAGTTTGGAGTTTCATGTCCTTGTACACCTGATGTACAAAGACATGAAAGTAGGAACTTATTTTATAGTGTAAAATGCTGAATTATCTACAGATACATTTCATTTAGTACCCATTTTCTTGTCCATATATCGAGACAAGAAAATGGGTATTTTTTTTAACGTAGACACCAAAGTGGGTACTTTGTAAAATAACAAATATTAAATAAATGTGAAGTTAAAATTCAGTTCTATATTAGTAACAAAAATATTCATGAAGGATCTACTTTCTTGTCTCATTAGGAGGACATGAGAGTCTAAACTTCTGTTAATTTTTTTCGTTCTGATGTTGATGGGCATAGGAAAGGATTCCGCAAACACCAAATAAGCTTGACAAGAATAGATTACAATTGTAATATTCAGTTGTGGATTACAATTGTAATACGAGGGGTGTAATTTTAAACAATGAATGAATTGCCTAAAATTTCAGAAGCTGAGTTAGAAATTATGAAAGTACTGTGGTCAAAATCTCCACAAACGGCAAATGAAGTGATTGAAGCGTTGGAGGTGAAAATGGATTGGAAACCAAAAACGATTCGAACGCTGATTAATCGATTAGTTCACAAAGAAGCAGTTGCTTATCATCAAGATAAAGGGCGTATGTACGCTTATTATCCTTTGGTTTCGCAAGATAGTTATTTACAAGTAGAAACAAAATCTTTACTTAAACGTTTCTATGGTGCAGCATTTAAACCTTTGCTAGTAAATTTCTTGAAAGAAGAAAAGCTGTCTTCAGAAGACATTAATGAACTTAAACGTATCCTGGATGAGAAAACTGAGGAAAATCAGAGGAAGGATAGATCATAATGATAGAAATGTTTATAAATGTCTATCTGCCTCATTTTTTCGATTGGTTGATAGAGACCTCTATTATGGCTAGTATATTAGTGGGCCTAATCTTATGTATCAAGGTCTTGTTTAGAAATAAGTTAACGCCACGCTGGCAATATATGCTATGGATCATATTAATTATAAGGCTTGTATTACCTTGGTCGCCAGATAGTTCCTATAGTATTTATTCTGTTCTTACTTACAAAAATGATGATACATTCATTTCTAGCCGAAATCCTGTAAGTATTTTTCTTACAAAAGAACGTATGCAAGAATTAAAAGGCATAGACGATACAAAGGTTCTCACAAAAGAAGATACTTATACCTCAAGTTCAACACAGACTGCTCAGGCAAACGAGAAACAAACACACATTAATGAAAAGCAGGATGATGAGACGATTCCATTCTATACAATCTGTATATACATTTGGCTTACTGGTGTTATCCTTCTAAGCGTTGCTACTTTTATAATGAACAGGCGTTTATTACTTTACATAAAAAAACAACCTGTTATTACAGACGAGAAGATTGTCCAGATTTTTGAAAAGTGTAAGCAATCTATGTCTATTCAACGGAATATCCCTCTATTTGTATCTGGAAAGGTTTCCAGTCCAACAGTGTTCGGATTTATTCGTCCCAAGTTGTTATTGTCAACTGTACATATGAAAATATTAGATGAGCAACAGTTACGCTATATTTTTTATCATGAATTAGCTCACATCAAGCGAAGAGATGTTGGTGTGAACTGGCTTATGCATGGCTTACTAATTTTAAATTGGTTTAATCCAATTCTATGGTATGCCTACTCATGTATGCGGGAAGATCAAGAACTAGCATGCGATGCATTAGCTCTTACATGTATAGATTCAGAGGAACAAATTGCGTATGGACATACTATTATTAGTCTTTTGGAACATTACTCAAGTTATTATCAAGTACCAAGTATAGCAAATTTTAGTAAAAACAAAAGAGCGTTAAAAAGGAGAATTCTAATGATTAAAAAATTCCAAAAAAAATCATATCGTTGGTCTGCGATAGGGGCTGTGGCAGTTATTGCATTATCATCTGTATCCTTATTAAATGCCCGTGCTGATATACCAACTAATCCTGAGAAACAACAAATAGAAGTGAAAAATAATATGAAAGAATTAAAAACACAACCTGATATTCCTATACAGCAAATTGTAGAAAAAATGATTGGTACAAAAGAACAGGCGGATGCAGAATTTTTTGTTTTAGAGGGAGAGTATAATACTTTACTTAAAGAAGTTGGTTTGGCACGAAATCTGTTTACAAAAGAAGAATTTAAACGATTTATTGATTTAGAAACAGAAGCATATACTTTGGATAAAAAAGTAAAGTTAGTAGGAAGTCCTGAAAAGTTAGACTCAGAAGAACAAAAAAAATATCAGAAAAACAGTGAAGAAATTGGACCATTTAGACAGAAAATTACTTCGGAATTTAGATTAACTAAAAAGGAAGCACAGAAATATGTTGATTTTCCAATTAATGCCCCAAGTTATGTGGTAAAAGGGTTTAAATTAACTGGAGAAGGTGTTACAACACCGAAGACTACTGGAAAAATGAATCCCGATTTTATTTATGAATATCAAAATCAAAGTAAAGATAATGTATATATTGTGCACCAATCTGCAGTTACTGATGAGGGAAAAAAATTCTCGAACAAAAGAGCGGAGTATAATGAAAAGGTAACAAATTATGAATTAGAAGGTACAAAAATAACCTTAGTTGAAAGTCTCGATACAGAGGAAAACTATAAAGTAATGCAAATGATTGTTCCTGCAAAAGGAAAGAATAGCGCTTATCAAGTCTTAATTCTTGCAGGTGATTTAAGTAAAGAAGAAACAGAGAAAATTATGCTGTCCTTTTTAAAATAAAAATAGAGTCTCAGGATCCCGTTCCTGAGACTCTATTTTTATTTCAGTTTAAACGAAAAACCATGAACAATTGTTGAGTGTTACGCTATTTTAGATTCCATACATAATCAACTGTCAAAGTAATGTGTTGCCAATCTAACGGTGAAAAATGTTTAAAAATGATAATTGACATTTTAAATTATATTGCTTAAAATTAAATTGTGTACAATTTAATTTCAGGAAACTAAAAAAAGAAACGAGGAAAGTAAAATGACAGCTTTATATACAGCAAGAGCAACAGCGGTAGGCGGCAGACATGGACGAGTGGTTTCTTCTGACAACGTATTAGATTTAGATCTTAAAACACCGAAAGAACTTGGAGGTTCAGGCGGATATGGGACAAATCCAGAACAATTATTCGCAGCTGGATACTCTGCTTGCTTTGACTCGGCATTAAACCTTGTGATTCGTACAAAACGGGTAAAAGGTGTAACGGCAACAGCAGTATCTGCAAATGTTTCCATTTTAAAAAATGATGTAGGCAACGGATTTAAACTTGCAGTTGAACTTGAAGTAGAAATAGAAGGTGTAGATAAAGAAACAGGAAAGGAACTTGTAGAAGCAGCCCATCAAGTATGTCCATATTCTAATGCGACAAGAGGAAACATTGAGGTAACTTTAAAGATTGTATAAGAGGGACCGCCAGCAAAACGTAGATTTACAACGTTAAGGGATTTGGATATAAAAAATAGCCGGTTTTCATCACGTTAAGGGTGAAAACCGTTTTTTTCATTTTAACCCCGAGTAACAGCAAAGTTAGCACTGTTTATAGGGGTAGTACGAACGTAGTTGTCACAGAACGCGAACTGATGTCAATATATCGCAATAACCTCACTAATGCTGTAATTATATGATTTAGAATATGCCATTTTTTATAGAACCTGAAAAATTACAGCTGTGAATATTCTCTAAAATTTTGAGATGTATAATACAAATAGCACCAAATACTCAGCAAACTAACATTTTAAAGTACCCCAAAAATAAAAAAATATACATTTTCACCTGAGGATGCAAATTTTCTCATTTTGGGTATTTTCTTTTCTTGGCTTGATTGTGATGTGGTGATACCCCATGCCCATCAAGCTAACCAAGTAAATTACTAGATAAGAAACGATCCTTGTTTCAAAACTAGCAATTGATAGAAAAGTAGGCATGCTAAAGAAGCCTATTAAAACGTGATTTTTTCGCTAGGCAGATTGTCTATGCTTCACCGTCGTTTTATACACAATCCCTAGAATATCAAAGACGGTCATCTTCTTATACCGATGACATTTACGACCGTTCTTTTTGAGCAGCAGATAAAGACGATGCAGAATTTTTAAAATTTCTTCTGTGCCAACAGCTATCGCTTGAAACAGTAACGGAAAGTAATCTTTAATGGGGTACGGCAACGATTCCTTCTTTTTGGGGCCACTCATACCTCAAATTAGAATTCAAAGGGTAAAGGTCTCTGTTCAAATCGTTTTAATTGTATTAACTTTAAAAAACAAATAAAAAGACACCTTTTGTGCCTTTAATTTTCTTGTTTCTATTCTTTTTATATAAAAACTTATTTAGTTTGTTGTTTCGGAAATTCAAAGAGTATTGCTTATATTTTGCAGTAAACACGAAACAAGCAGATAAAATATTATTTATATATATATAAATAATAAGTAAAAAATGCCCATTTTCACTTCGATTTAGATATCCAAATAAAATTCCGAATAAGATCTAGATTCCATTAGAAATTCTAAAAGTGATTTTTCCAATCTCTATTATATTGATAAAAAATTTATAAATTTTTAACTAAAAAGACAACAATATTATGTAAAATATGTATACTCCATACAATCCAAAATGCTGAAATTTTAGTATGTCCATTTTCTTTTTTCTGTGTATAATTCCAATAAGAGTATGCAAATACCCATCCTATAATTCCAGCATGCAATATATAAGTATAGCTAAAACGGTGGCTCAATCCAAATATACAAGCGGAAATAAAGATAATTGATTTATTGTATTTTTCCATACCGGGAATTAATTTTAAAATCCAAAATACAAACATTTGATATAGAGCTGTTTCTAATAAAGGTGCAATTAGTATACCATCTACTATTTGAACTGATAAATCTTCATCTTCAATAGAGTTTTTTTGTGTGCCACCTGGTAGAAAACTGGTTGGCATTGGTAACAAGAAAGATGCAAGAGTCATGATCAGAATAAACCATATTGCTTTTAAATGATATAAATAATGTTGTATCTTCTGAATCATTGATATATTCTCCTATTGTACATTAATAAATATACTGTCTATTAATTTTTAGAATAATAGAATTCAAAATTAAATATTTGATTTCATTTTAATTACTTCTATAAATTCTTCAATATTCTGGCTCAATATTTGACCAAACATTATATATTCATCTTTGTAGTAGATTATTATTTTCTTATCAAAGATTTTTCTCTTTTTTTCTATGGATAAGATTTTTTCATATTTGAATTCTTCGATTAATTCATTTTTGAAATGCATGAATGTTTGTCCATAAAAGATAATTCTTTTATCAGTTGCAAGCAATATTCCTGGGCGCGGAGCATTATTCGTAACGATGTAACCAGTTACTGAACATGTTAAAGTATCTAAAATAATTTCCTGATCATCTAATAATTTTTTCGCTGCTTCTAAAATTTTGTTCATATTACATTATCCTTTTTTATTTTTTATTAAAAATATCTCTATATTTTCTTTCAATATGTTTAAATGATGGCTTAATTCATTATTTATGTGTTTATCTTCAATTGCGGAAAATAAACGAAAAGCTTTTTGGTAATTACCGATTTGGAGATATGTCATCCCTAATATTCGATATACATGATCTCCCTTAGCATTAATCGTGGAATATGGAAAGTCTATAGATTTTATATGATTCAAACAATCTTCTACAAAATAATACCTTTGTGATAAGTTGCTACTCATCTCATTTACTAGCTTATAATACCAACCATCTAGACAATAGGGGTATAAAGAGATTAGTTTATTTATAACAATGTCTAGTTTATCAAAATTGTTATTTTCATTATACATTTGGGCAAGTAAAAGTAAGGAATATAAATGGTATTGTTCTGGATTGTTATCATAGTTATGATATTTCATTCCATTACTAATTATATCAATAACTTCTTTATCTCCGTAACCACCAAATTTTTTTTCGCGTGCTAAAAAATAATACCATCTAATATTATCAGGTTCGATTTGTATCATTTTTTCCTGTAATTTTATATTTCTATTTAATTTCTGTTTTGTTTCTATAATCTCGGATGTATATCCATCATGATGAATTACAAAATCAGTCGTTATATGAAATAAATCCTGCCCTTTTTTCTTTATATCATATCTCAATTCTTCATGGATGAGACCAAAAAATTGTAACTGATCTTTCTTCTTTAGTATTCTCTTTGTATACTCTAATTCTGTATTATCATGATTTATTATTTTGGGACTTATTACCAATGGAGATATAGGAAAATCATAAAAAACTTGTAAGAATTCTTTTAAATCCACTTGATTTTCTAATAAAAATTCATCTGCATCGATTTGGATTATCCAATCACCAGATGAATAGTCCACTAATGTATTTCTGCCAAAAGAAAAATCATCTTTCCATTGTATAGTACGTAATGTTACCTCCGGAAAAGACTCCATTATGATATCCCTTGTCTTATCTGTCGAACCGCTATCTAAAACTATAATTTCATCTGCTAAATATTTTATACTTTCAATACATCTTGCGATACATCTTTCTTCATTAAAAGTCATAATATTAACGGATATTTTAATGTCGTGGCTATCTAAGTTAGTTGTTACTATATCGAGAAAGTCTGTATCACTCAAATTTTGTACCATTTGCTTGAAATCTAAATTATATATATAATTTGTGATTTCATCTGAGCATTTGCAAATATGATCTAATAATGATATTCGCTTTATAACCGTATTCAATACGTCATCGTTAACTATATTCATTCTCTTTAATCTATCCAATGAGAATTTAAAGAATTCTATATTATATTTTAAACTGTTATTGTTCATTATCAATTCCTCATTTTCATATAAAAATTAAAGAGGTAGTATAAACTACCTCTTTAATTTGATTTAAGAAGGATTTCCTTTTGTTATAACTGTTTATTATTTCAAAAAGAATTAGCGATGTCCATAAGACCCGTTTAGATATCCGCCAGTTGTCCCACTGCTACCGCCACCTTTAAGAAGTGCATCACCAAGACCGCAACCATAAGGAACTACATTCTTATTTAAGCCAATAGTAAAATCCTTAACCCAGCTTAGATTTTCTCTCCAGCCACCGCCTTCAATGTTTTCCATTTCAGCTGCTTCTAAATCTACTAGAAAGTTATTTTCTTGTTTTACTGTTTTCATAATATATTTCTCCTTTTGTAAACGTTTTATTTTCATGCATGATTATTATATCAAAAAACAATAAAAACGTAATATGCAATTATACATATTTATAACCACATGTTTTATATACCATTACAATATAGAAGGTATACAAAATCCCCTTTAAAAAATAATATTCAGATAATAATTCATTTTTGATTAATTTAAAGAAGAAATAGTATATGTCTATATAGAAAGTAGGTAATATCTTGAAAAGAAAAAAATTCCCGTTAATTAAACAACATGATCTAAAAGACTGTGGCCCTGCATGTCTGGCTATGATTTCTCGTTATTATGGACTTAGTATATCGATTTCCAGAATCCGTGAAGTAGCAGGTACGGATTTACAAGGTACCAATATAAAGGGGGTATTAGAGGCTGGAGAAAGATTAGGATTTGAAATGAAAGGAGTAAAGGCAACAAATCCCGAAGCTTTGAACACAGTACCTTTACCAACTATTGCACATGTATTGGATGAAGGTTTGCTTCATTATGTGGTAATTTATAAGGTTAAAAAAAATAAAATTTTTATTGCCGACCCAGAAAAAGGGCTAGTTACATACTCATTAGATGAATTCACACAAATATGGACAGGAATTCTTGTATTAGTGGCGCCTGGATACCAATTTCAAAAAGGAAAGGTATCTCAAGGTACATTTTCTCGTTTTGTATCACTATTAAAACAGCAAACTCATTTATTGATACCACTATTTTTTGCTTCTATATTTTTTAATTTATTTGGGTTACTAGGAGCGTTTTATTTTAAATTTTTAATTGATGATATCGTGACAAATCAATTGATGCAGACACTCCATATTGTATCCATTGGGATTATCGTCTTATATATTTTTAAAGTGTTACTTTCTTATTTTAGAACGCATTTAATTATGTATCTAAGTAGAAGAATAGATATTAAATTAATCCTTGGATATTATCGGCATGTTGTAGGATTACCAATGAATTTTTTTGAAACAAGAAAAGTAGGGGAAATTATTTCTCGATTTATGGATGCAAGTAAAATAAGAGATGCGTTATCAACAATAACGGTTACATTAATGATTGATACTATAATGGTTATGTTAGGAGCAATTTTACTATATACACATAGTCCAATGTTGTTTGGAGTTACATTGTTAATAATCCCCTTTTATATAGGAATTATTTTTGTGTTTCATAAGCCATATCAAAATATTAATAGAGAAGAGATGGAGAGTAATGCAAAATTAACATCATATTTAGTAGAATCTTTAAATGGAATTTCAACTGTAAAATCTTATAACGCTGAAAAAGAAGTTTTTTTTCAAACAGAAAGCCGATTTGTGAATTTACTGAAGCATGTATTTAAAAGAGGACTGTTATCTAATCTGCAAAGTTCTATTAAAATGGGGATTGAATTAATTGGAGGTACAGTAATACTTTGGATTGGATCCATGCAAGTATTACAAGGAAATATGACGATTGGTGAATTAATTACATATAATGCACTTCTAGCTTATTTTCTAAATCCTATTGAAAACTTAATTGGGGTTCAACCCGCTATGCAATCTGCATTGGTTGCTGGAGAGAGATTAAATGAAATATTTGACTTAGATACAGAAAAAAATGAACAGGAACAACATAAAGTTTTTCCCAAACAGTTATCTGGGAAAATCGAATTTTTAAATGTCACATTTCGTTATGGAGTACGTAAGAACGTGTTAAATAAACTAAGCTTTTCTATTGAACCAGGTAATCAAGTAGCATTTGTAGGGGAAAGTGGTTCAGGAAAAACAACAATTTCAAAATTATTAATGCATTATTATGAACCTCAACAAGGTGATATATATTATGACGATTTTCATGTTAAGGAGATAAATCGAACTGCTTTACGAGATCGGATTGCCTATGTTTCACAAGAATCATTCTTCTTTAGTGGCTCTATTTATGATAATTTGCGATTTGGACTAGATCGACCAGTTACATTAGAAGAAGTCATGCAAGTATCTAAACAAGCTTGTACCCATGAATTCATTAGCGAATTGCCATTACGTTATGAGACTCGGTTAGAGGAAAATGCTTCAAATTTATCAGGAGGACAAAGACAGCGATTGGCTATTACAAGAGCATTGTTGAAGAAACCGGATATTTTAATTTTAGATGAAGCGACAAGTAATTTAGATTCTACAACAGAAAAACATATTACAGATATGTTAAAAAAACTAGGTTCCCAAGGGATAACAGTAATTATGATTGCACATCGATTAAGTACAATTCAACATGCAAATCAAATCTTTGTAATGGAAAAAGGGAGTATTATAGAACATGGTTCTCATGAAGAATTATTGTTCCAGAAGAGTGAATATTATCGTCTTTGGAAAAATCAAACAGTTCATGTAGAACATATTGAAGCTGAATATTCTGCAATGAGGGGTGTTCAATATGAGTAAAATTTATAATCTTGATCAATTAACGGATAGTGTAGAGCTATTAGAAAGGAAACCCCCTCGTTTTATTGCTTGGTTACTAGGTGTTCTTTTTTTAACTCTTTTAGGGTTTATAATTTGGGCTTATGTAGGGAAAGTTGATATTGTTAGTAAAGGAACAGCAATTGTACAAGGGAAATCTGATATGAGCACAATTCGAACACAAATTGTGGGCGTTATAGAAAATGTTTCTGTTCATTCGGGTGATGAAGTGAAAAAAGGGGACATTTTGATTCAATTAAAAAACCAGGAGTTATCAGATAGACAAAATCAATTTGAACAAGTTGTTAAGCAATTAGAAAAACAAAAAGGAATGTTAGAACAGTTGAAAAGTAGTATTCAATTTCACAGGTTATCTTTTAATGATGGCGTTGATGAAAAACTACGTGAAGAATACAAAGCATATGAGCAAAACTACCAATCTTTACAAAATGAAAAAGAGAATGAGATACAAGAGATCGTTAATAAAAAATTGCCAGATGAACAAGATGAATTTTTACAAGGGTTGACTGTGGAAAAAGAAAATATTCAAAGAGAAATCAAATCTGTGAAAAAACAAAAAGATAAAGAAAATATCTTAGATGAACAAAAGCAAGTTTTAGAGGATAAAATCCAATCCCTAGAATCTCAACAAACTAGTATAGATAAAAGAATAAATCAAAGAAAAACAACATTAGAAAGTGAAAGAAAAAAACTTGAAACAATAAAAGAAGGAAAACAAGAGCAAAAAAAGGATTTATTAAATCAATATACACAAAGCACCATTGCCTCTGTAAATCAGCGTATCCATTCTGTAGAACAAGAAATTTTTGTTAAAAAACAAGAGTTAGATGGATTGCGTAATCAAAGTCAAATGACGGTTGTGAAGGCTCAAAAGGAGGGAATTGTACAATTCTCTTCAATTCTACAGCCTGGTGATTTAATTAATGCAGGACAAGAATTAGTTTCAATAATTCCGAAAGAAAATGAAAAAAAAATAAAAATATTGTTACCGGCCCAAGAAATAAAAGGTATTAAAAAAGGAGACAAAGTACAGTATTCATTTAAATTAAAGAAAACTGATAAGCAAATAGGAAAGGTAACTTATATATCAGCAAATCCTATCTTTGATAAAAATACAAAAACGTATATGTATGAATTAGAAGCAACAATTAATACGAAAGAATTAATTGAACTACATACAGGGATGGTAGGTTCTTCATCTGTAGTAATTGATGAAGAACCTATTTGGAGGGTTCTACTGAGAAAGCTAGACTTTATTTCAGATTAAATTTAATCAAGCTCTTATAAAGACCTCCCCATTAAGTTAAGAAACAGTCAACTATTTCAAATTAGAAGTAGTTGACTGTTTTTTTATCAGGGGCACGGCAACGCTTACTTCTTTTTGGGGCCACTTAATCATATAAATCGCTTTGTATTCACTCAGCTCCTGCTTTGTCTTTTCAAGCAGAAACTGTCGCATTTGAAACATCGTAGAAGAACAGAGGAGAATGCCGATGAGTTGTCCATATAAATGGCACTCTAGGCGTTCTCTTTTAATATTTTTACATTCATCAATTTCAAAAAATGACTTCCACGTTTTAAACAAAATTTCAATCTGCCAACGAAGTGAATACAATGAGTGCACGTAGTTCGTTGGTACTCCTTCTAGAGACGTGTTCGTGATATATACATTCATACCCATTAAACGTTTACTTTTCTCCTTCATGACGATGCCTTTTTTCTTTTCACGTATCGCTTGGTTTTTCAGGCGTGTTTGCGTTTGATCATCGGTTAAACGATGGATAATGACACGTGCTGGAAGCTTCTGATTTTGGCCAATGTATGCCTCGGGGATTTCTATCGTTTCACCTGGGATTAGACCCGACATCATTTGTGTCATATCAAGCTGGATGTATTCTGTTTGCTTTTTTAACGTGCCGTTGTTGAAGTATTCTGGCTCAGGGTTCTTGATATAAATGCGTGTATTCAGCTTCAACCGCGAGATATAGTAAGCCTCTTTATCATGAATAGTTTGTAAGTCTCCTAAATCGAAGTAACCAAGATCACGTAAACACAAATCACCCGCCTCTACGGTTTCAAGGCAGATGGTACCGTATGTTTTATCATTATTCTTTCCTGGTCCAAGCTGCACGTTAAGAAATTGACCACTAAGTAAATCATATTCCAATTGGATTTTCACGCCTGCCGTATTACTACTCCCGCCTGAACCTTGATAGTTAGTGGCGAAATGATCAGGCAGTTGAAACACTGTCGCATCTAAAATACGGATACGATTGAAAGTAGAGATCATGTGTGCAGAAAGCGATTGATTTGAACAGAGTTTTTGTGTGAGAAGAGAAGTAAAGACTTCTCGAAGAAATGCGACAGCTGCTGGGTTAAAGCGTTGATTCAATCCTTCTGAGCTCATCAGTACCCCAGTTGAAGCTTCTAACTGACTGCACAATTGTGTAAGTGATGTGCTAGCGATTTCTTGACTGAGCCATACGCAAAGGGCAATGAGTTCGTTTGCTTGATACTTACTAGATCGCTGTACAAAACCAACTTGTTTGGCGATATCTTGTAGGACTATTGGAGATAAAAAGTATTGTAGCTCTTGTGCGAAAAGATTCAGTTCATTTGAAATGATAGGATTCATCAAAAACGCCATCCTTTCTGTATATTTCTACAAAAAGAATAGCGTTTTTTTGATTATATGGATACAAATTTATCTTAGCTTGATAGCGATGCACCAGAACCCCTTTTTAAATATTATCAACGATATTATTATTTTTTGAAGATGAATTAAAACTTTGTTGTTGTACAATAAGAATGAGGTGATACATAATGAAAAAAATGCTACAAAATGTGCTCAAAAAGTATGGTATCGTACATTTAGAGAAGCGCATGTTAGATACACTTGAACCAACGATTCAAATACACTTATGCCAAGAAGCTGATGAAAAAATAGCAGTGGGAACATCAAAATTCGGAGGTTTTCCTGATTTACCTGATGAATTAGAGATTCCAACCAAAAATGACATGCCTCTATATTTTATTGGACAACTGAATTTAGAGGAAGTACAATCCTATCACAAAGGAAATCCACTGCCTACGAAGGGCATGTTGTATTTCTTTTATGATGTAGAAGAAGAACCATGGGGGTTTGACCCAAAAGATATTGGAGGACATCGTGTTCTGTACACAGAAAATATAGAAAATCTAAAACGAAGAGAAATCACAAAGGAAATATTCCCTTCTTCATTAATTTCATTTGAAGAAACATGGACATTGGCAAAAGAAAAAATTGGAGAAACAGGTTTATCAGATGATGATGAATGGGATTTTTACGAAGAAATAGAAGAATCATATGTCAGAGAAGAGAACGATGGATTTCATCATTTACTCGGTTCAGCACAAGCCATACAATCAGAAGAAATGGCTGAAGAGTGTCATCTTGTTACAAACGGATTTTATTTAGGAAATGCGTATCCTTCAGATAAAGAGATAAAACGTTTGCCTGGTAGCCCTCATGATTGGACGTTACTTTTACAAATTGATACCAATGATGATTTGGAAATGTATTGGGGAGATTCTGGTAGACTATATTTTTGGATAAAAAAAGAAGACTTATTACAAAAGAACTTCGAAAATACTTGGTTAATTTTGCAATGTTGTTAATTTATAAAACAACCATTATAGTAGTTTAGATGTAGAGAAACATACTCAATAGCCTAATCCTATTCATAATAAAAACAACAAGGGATATGTACACTCCCAAATAACATGGTGATCCCACACCCATCAAGCTAAGAAAAGCAAATATCCCAAGACAAAAAACGAACTGAATTCTCATAGACAACTAACTGTGGAGAGATAAAATTTTTGTTTTTGGGGTACTCAAAATGTTAGCTTGATGGGCATGTGGTACTACCCCATCGCTATCAAGCTAACAAGACAAAATACCCCCTAAAATGAAAAAGGCGTTATTCTTTCTGAAAAATCATAGGAAAGGATAACGCGTTTATATCAATATGACGGTATCCTATATGAAAAATTAACATCGTTCTAAATGTATATATTGTATATATTGTGCACATTGTATATAATGTGTTCATAAGCATTTAAAAGGCAAGGAGTTGAATCATGAAAATCTTACTATCTAATAAGTCTAAGTCTCCTATTTATCAACAAATCATTGATCAGATTATATTACAAATAGCAAATGAAACATTGAAAGTAGATGATTCGTTACCCTCTATGCGTTCATTAGCAAGAGACTTGAAGGTAAGTGTTATTACTTCAAAAAGAGCGTACGAAGAACTTGAAAAGGCGGGTTACATCTACTCTATAGTAGGGAAAGGCTCGTTTGTTGCCAAACAAACAAAGAAACAACGAGCGGATGAACCAATTGATCCAATACGTGAAAAGTTCAGTACAATCGTTCGAGAGAGTAAGGCTAATCATTTATTAAGGGATGAGTTAATACAAATTATTAATCATATTTATGAGGAGGAATAAAAATGGAGAACATTGTAGAAGTGAAAAATGTTTCAAAAACATATAAGGGATTTTCTTTAAAAAATGCATCGTTCAACATCAAAAAGGGGTTTGTAACGGGATTTATTGGCGCAAATGGTGCTGGGAAAAGTACGACAATTAAACTTATTATGGATCTTATTAGCAAGGATAGCGGAGATATCACAGTTTTCGGTAAAGATCATCAAAAGGAACAAGTTTCTATTAAAGAGCGTATAGGATTCGTATACGATGACAATATCTATTATGAAGATATGACAATTCATCAACTGAAAAAATTCATTGCTCCAGCGTATAAAAAATGGGATGAAAATCAGTTCCAATCCTACTTACAGCGCTTTGAGTTACCGACTAACATAAAAATGAAAGAGATGTCTACAGGGATGAAAATGAAGACTTCCCTAGCGTTTGCACTTTCACACCATGCCGATTTTATACTTATGGATGAGCCGACATCTGGACTCGATCCTGTATTTCGAAGAGAACTTTTAGACATCCTTTATGATTTAATGGTCGATCAAGATAAAACAATTTTTTTCTCCACACATATTACCACTGATTTAGATCGTATTGCTGATTATATTGTATTTATTCATAATGGTGAGATTGTTTTTGAAAAAGATATACATAGTATTTCTGAAGAATATGCAACTGTAAAAGGGGATAAATCCTTGCTTACGCCTAAAATCAGAGAGCAATTAATCGGGATTCGTGAAACAAACATGGGGTTTGAAGCACTCACAAGTAACGCCAGCCGTTCACGTACGCAATTAGGGAATGATGTATTAATTGAAGAAGCGACATTAGAAGATATTATGTACTATACAAAAAAGGGGAATGTTCAATATGTATAATTTAATATTAAAGGATTTTAGATTGCAAAAATTATTGATCTTACTCTATCTACTTGGTATATGCTTTTTTATAGGGACGTTTGGAAGTTTTGGGTTCATAGTCGTTTTGGTGGCTGGTTCTTATATGATAAATCTACATTATTACGACGAAAAGAATAATAGTCACAAATTTATTAATAGCCTGCCTTATAGTAGAAATAAAATTATTATGTCAAAATATATTGGTACAGTGTTGTTTACAATTCTAGTAGTTCTATTCTCATTATTGATACAAGCAGTAATTCAAGTTGCATCCCCGACTTATGGAGTTGAAATTGAAACTCCACAGACAATTGTGGTTAGTGTTCTTACTGTCATGTTGTTTACGTCTATCTACTTACCATTTTTCTATCGCTTCACTAATAAATATTTGATGGCTGCTGTCAGCATTATTTTCCCTGTATGTGTTGTTTTATGGAGACCACTTGAGGCATATGTAAATATTACCGACCTTGTATATAGCGTTACTACACAATTTACTATTAATCAACTAATTACACTTGCTTCAATTGTTACCATGCTTATATTTATCGGTTCTTACTTCTTAACGGTGAGAATTTATAAACGTACTGATTTTTAAAAATTCTTTTTAACTGAAATATAGAATACCTAACAAATAACTGTTGTACAGTTTTATTCTTAAACGCTTTGGTGCTACTCAATCGCTATCAAACTAATCAAACAAAGTTCTCCCCTCAAATGAAAAAATGCGCTATTCTTTCTATAGAATCATAGGAAAGGATGGCGTTTTTTATGTCTGTTTCTGTGTCCGACGAATTACAACTATTTGCTCAAGAGATTCAAAGTTTTTTATCTCCAAATACCTTACGAGATCTTGCTAGAGATGTTGGTTTTGTAAAACGAACCAGTAAGTACCAAGCAAAAGATTTAGTAGCTTTATGTATATGGGTGAGCCAAAATGTAGCTAGGACTTCTTTAACTCAGTTATCTAGCTGTTTAGAAGCATCAACAGCAGTACTCATCAGTCCTGAGGGACTGAATCAACGATTTAATAAAGGCGGCCGTCCTACTTTTACAACACCTACTAGCCGAACTACTAAGCAAAAAATTGACCGCATCTATGCCGATTTCTTCTCCATACACTTCTGTTTTCAAGCGTATTCGTATTTTAGATTCAACTGCATTTCAACTCCCGGATGTCTTTTCATCTGTTTATCCAGGTGCAGGAGGATGGAGCCATACAGCGGGGGTGAAAATTCAGCTTGAGTATGATCTATTAAGTGGACAGTTCCTACATATTCATACAGGTCCAGGTAAACAACATGATCGAACCTATGGTTCTCTGTGTGTCCCAACTGTGACAGCGAATGATTTATGTATCCGAGATTTAGGTTATTTTCATTTAAAAGATCTTCAATATATACAAAATAAAGAGGCCTACTATATCTCTCGTATCAAGTCCAATACACGTATTTATCAAAAAAATCCTAACCCGGATTATTTTCAAGACGGAAGAATTAAGAAAGGTACAGAGTATATACAGATAGATATGGAGACGTTAATAAACTCCCTTCAACCAGGACAAACATATGAAATAGCTAATGCTTATGTAGGAATGATTGATAAAGTGCCAGCCCGTATAATTGTTCATCGATTAACCAAACAACAGCAACAAAAACGATTACAAGATCAAGCTGTAAGAGAAAAAAAGAAAGGAATGAAGTATTCTCCTCGTAGTAAACGACTCAGCGGTATCAATGTATATATGACAAACACCCCTACAGATATTGTCCCGATGGGACAGGTACATGACTGGTATTCTTTGCGTTGGCAAATCGAAATTTTATTTAAAACGTGGAAGTCATTCTTTCACATTCATCATTGTAAAAAAATAAAACCAGAACGATTGGAGTGCCATTTGTATGGTCAATTGATTGCTATTCTACTATGTTCTTCTATCATGTTTCAAATGCGCCAATTGCTCCTTATGAAGAAAAAACGAGAGCTTAGTGAGTATAAAGCCATATATATGATTAAAGACTATTTTCTTCTTCTATTCCAAACTATACAAAAAAACACCCAAGAGCTATCAGAGGTGTTACTTCGTCTGTTCAATCTCCTACAGCAAAACGGGCGGAAATCTCATCGATATGAGAAAAAACGGTCTTTGATATATTAGGTGTCGTTTACAATTGTACCATGTCTGATAATCAAGCCGCTTAATTTAAAAAAGTGAAACCCGTTAGGGTTTATTTCGTATGCAAATCTTTCAATCACCTACACTTGCCCTTTAGAAAAAAGAAACAATCTCACCTAAAATTTATATTGCATAAGCTTAGCTTGATAGCGATGTGGTACTACCCCATACTGCAACCTTGACATTCCCTTGTTACGAGTAGTAAACCTAAAATTAGAAACGTTTATGATGGATGTTGTTTTATAAAGTACTGATAGTTAATATTAATATTTAAATACAGAGATTATCATTTATTCTTATCACTTTTACACTTACTTCAGAGGAAGATCACAATCCTTAGCGTAGGAAAACTAAGACTTCTCCAAAATGTATTGGCGTATATCCTAATTGGACCATTTTGAATACATATGTCTCTTATTATTTTAATGTAGGGAATATTAAGTGGAGTCGAAGTTAATATTAATCAATATTAGATTGTGTCTGCTGCCCAGAAAGCTCCTAATTTCTCTAATGGATTATTTGTATCAAAAATAATTATATTAGTAGCAAAGAAAGATAGGTAATTTTAAAGATGGAAATGAAAGAGTTTATAGATTTTTGTAAGAAAGGCAATCCAATTTCCGGTAAAGATACAGAATTACATAAGCTATTAATTCAATGTAGTTATGAAGCCCAAAAAATAACAATGACATTGAATACATCGTACCATTCAAGAGAAGAAATCGTGGAGATTTTTAGTGAACTAACAGGTAACAAAGTCGATGTATCGTTTATGTGCTTTCCGCCGTTTTATACAGATTTCGGTAAAAACATCACGATTGGAAAAAACGTGTTTATTAACACCGGTTGTTCCTTCCAAGATAGAGGGGGAATTAATATAGGAAACGGTTCATTGATTGGTATGAATGTTACGATTGGGGATAATTCTGTTGTTGCAGCAGGAGCTGTTGTTACTAAGGATGTCCCGGAAAACACTGTTGTTGCAGGAGTGCCAGCAAAAGTTGTAAAAGAAATTAATAATAATTTAGAGTAGTTTAGTTTTGATAAAAATAAGCAATCGTAGAGAAGACATTTTCCCACAAAATAGGCTGGAGTCAACTTTTCAAGTTTTATCATTGGATTGAAAAAAATGCACTTATATTAACATTTTTCTTTGTAACAAATATAAATGAAAAGAAACATTAATATAACTTGATTTTAAAATGTTTGTAATCTTTCCTTCTTATTATTAGAGTGAGGGGGGAAGAATATGTTTAATTGGACAACACCAGAGGATGTAATAGTTGGTATATTGTTTTTAGGGATAATCGCAATTGCAACTAGATGCACAATCAATCAAATACAATAAAGCATCTATAAAAATAGGTGCTTTTTTTATATAGAAATTACACCGTCATTTGTTTTTTTATATTTCAAATATAAAAAAACAAATGACGGTGTGTGTGTAGTGGATATCCTTATGCTTTATAATTGTATATAACTATATAAATTATAGTTTAGACTTTCTTGTCTAAATAGTGTGGAGTTTCATGTCCTTGTACAGGAGATGTAGAAAGACATAAAGGTCTAAACTAAAACTCATGAACAATCGTTGATAAATAGCCATTATCATAAATTTTGTAGGAACTTTCATGTCTTAATAACAGGACATGAAAGTCTAAACTTTTTGTACCTAGGACAAGAAAATCTAAACTACTTAGCCAGTAATAATGCAATAAGAAGAAAGTTAACTTTCTTCTTATTAGGTTTCTCGAGTAGAATTGTTACATTTTTTATTCGAAAATATGATAAATCTCTAAAGTGTTGGTGATACCTCTAATGTAAAAACTTTTATTTAAAAAGCCATAGGTTCTTTACCTTTATTTTTCCAAACGGTACCTCTACGTTCAAATTCAATCATTTTCTCGACAGCGTGTGCAATTTTTGGTCCTAGTTTTTGTTCAATTGTATAAATAGCAAGATCTATCCCTGAAGTAACACCACCGCTAGATACTAAATCTCCATCATCTACGATACGAGCATGCACTGGTGTAGCTCCCATTTTAGGTAAAGCACCCATCCCCATAAAATGTGTACTAGCATATCGACCATTTAGTAGTCCAATCATGCCTAAAAGGTTAGCACCTACGCATACTGTATTTAAAGTAATATTAGGGTTGTGTGCTGCTTGGTGTAGCATAGTTTTCAAATCCGTCTCAGAAGCTTTTTTTAACCTATTTACAACTGAATTTGGTCCATCATCGTAGGAATCGCCAGCACTACCTGGAATTAAAATTACACCTTCAGCGGTTGGATCGAGTATGCCTGTGGCTTCGATTCTTACGCCATTTACTCCACTTTTAACTAATCTTTTCCCTTCGACAGTTACTAACTCCACTGTTACTTCTTCTGGAGAAAGAGCTGCTGCAACGTGAAAGACATCAAAAGGAGCAAGTGCATCCATTAAATCAAACCCATCAAATAAAACAACTTGAAATTTCATATTTTATAAACATCCTATAATTATTTCGGACCGAACAGTTCGGTCTGATGAAAGTGCTATATACAGTTTAATGACCAACCCTACAGTTACAAGGAATATGATAATAGGTATGTATATATAACAGTCAATAGTTACTTATAACACTTGGATTTGAATATCATAAAAATTCTGTAATATACGTTGGAAAAGAAAATAAAAAGTGAGAGTTTTAAATCTGAAAATATAAATTTATAGATTTAACTACCCATGATTTATGGGTTTTATGAGTAGCATCATTATAGACACTTTGAATTTCTTTTCAGTGTTATAAATTGGGGTTGAGTGTTATATATGGTTACAATGTAACATACAAGTATCTAAATGGATTTTTTCAATAAAAAGTGAAAATCATATTTTAGTAATTTGAACACGAAAGGAGAGAATAGGCTTATTGATATGGGCTATTCAATACATTTTTTCTTTATTGTTTGTTAATTATTAATAGACCAAAGAGTACATACCCTTAAAAGTTGAAAAGATTTTAGCACACGAGATATTTGGATAACAAAAGTTTTAAATTAGAATAAAGAAAATGCAGCATAAATGTGAAAATAGTCTTTATGTGATTATTAATATTTTATATTCACATAAATAAGTTAAAAATATTTTTCAGAGGATATATGAGATTGTTTACAATTTATAGCCGCTAAAAACTTTTATTGTAACTAATTCCGTTACGATATTTTTGATATTAACCAATACATACGTACAAAATGAATGGAGATGTTATGAAATGAATATGAAAAAAATTATTTTAGTTGGTGCATTAGGAGTCGCAGCATTTACAGGAACTAATTTACCAGGACTAGAAGCACCAAAAGCAAGTGCAGCTTCTATTGAATCAAATATTGCAAGAATTGAAGGACGTGTAGTTGAGATTGATAAAAATGTGATTTCAGTTGAATCAAAACAATATACTAATCCAATTAGTGTTTATTTAAATTCTACACCTAATGTGAAAATAGGCGATCAAGTACAAGTTACCGGTACCATAATGGTTAATTTCACTGAATATATGGTTGCAAACTCTATTGAAAATATCTCATTAACACCAGGAATGCATTTTCAAGAAAATGGTCTCCCTGATTATGTAGTAGGAGAAGTTAATAAAAAAGGACAAATTAATCATAACGGAAACAAACCTAGAGATTATGTAATTGTTAAATATCCTAATAACAAAGGTGGATATACTATTCTAGAAGTTTACTTAACACTAGGGCAACAATTTAATATTGGTGATAAAGTTAAAGTAACTAATATGGACCTTGCAACATGGGGTGGAAGGTCCGTAGATTGGAATATACAAAATAACATTGAAAAAATTCAAGAATTACAAACTTCAAATAACAATAATAATGATGATGATAAATGGATTTGGTCTTAATACAAAACTGTCTATTTAATTATTGCTAAACTTTTCTATTAGTTATACCAACCAACCTATGTATAAAATCTTGATTTTTCAGCTTATGGTTCTTTTTGTTTGTGGCAAACTTATGCTTCCAGGATTTGAAGAATATTTTTAATGTCGCTTTTAAATAAAGTCACGGTGTTTATAATAAAGACGAAATGTTTTGTCCATTTGGATCTGTTTATCTAAAGGGATGTTTTTATAGTGAAAAGAAGATCTGAACTAAAAGGCGGATTAAGGAACTATTGAGCAGCAATAAAGTTACTCCACTAAAGGGCCAGATTGTTCAATAAGAAGAAAAATTTAGGGGTGCATTTCTTCAAGAAAGAGAAATAATTCATTTCAATAAGACTATTTTTTAGCTTACCTCACTACTAGGGGCAAATTTGATTTTTTAAAACAGTATAGCTACCATAGTATTCAATCCTCAATATGTGATTTGTTTAGCTTAACTTATACTAAATGATTTAAAAATAAAAAGTTGACATAGCCCACTAATTTAACGAAACATTGTTAGTGATAAAAGGCGATTTAATCGATTTAATACGAATATACTTGGTTTATTAGATAAGCATGTATTTAATGGTGAATATTCTCTTACGGAGTCACGGGTAATTTTAGAGATTGGTTTCATGGGAGAGTGTATCGCAAACGATTTAGTCGAAAAACTTGATATTGATCGCAGCTATATGAGTAGACTAATTGCTAAGTTTATTAAAGATGGTCTACTAATTAAGGAACGTTCGACGATTGATAATAGAATGAGTCCGATTCGATTGACACCAAAAAGGACTGTTTTTTTTAATCATTTAAATGAAAAATCTAATGAACAAATAATGAGATTACTACAAGGTCTGTCACAAAAAGAAATAAAAGAAATACATGCTTCTATGTTGTTGATTGAGAAGAAATTAAATAGGTCTAAGGAGAATATGAATGATACGATTTGATAATGATTATGCAGAAGGTGCTCATGAGCGAATTCTGAAACGATTAGTTGAAACCAATGAAGAGCAGACACCTGGATATGGTAGGGATGAACATTGTGAAAAAGCGAGAGTTTATATTAGAGAAACTTGTGATGCAAAGAATGCAGATATACATTTTCTAGTTGGAGGAACACAAACAAATACAACAGTTATTGCCTCCATATTACGTCCGCATCAAGGGGTAATTTCTGCAATTACTGGTCATATTGCAGTACATGAAACCGGAGCAATTGAAGCTACTGGTCATAAAGTGCTTACTTTGCCAAGTGATGATGGGAAAATTCGTGCAGAACAGGTAAAAGAATTATATGATGCTCATTGGAATGATGCGACTCATGAGTTTATGGTACAGCCGGGCTTAGTATATATTTCTAATCCAACAGAGAATGGAACAACTTACAGTAGATCCGAATTAGAAGAATTAAGCAAAGCTTGTCGGGAATGTGGTTTGCCATTGTTCATGGATGGAGCTAGATTAGGATATGGTCTGGCTTCAAAAGGCAGCGATTTATCCTTAGCAGATATCGCATCACTTTGTGATGCTTTCTATATTGGGGGAACGAAAATAGGAGCATTGTTTGGTGAAGCAGTAGTCATCATAAATGATGATATAAAAAATGATTTTCGATATATAATCAAACAAAACGGAGGACTATTGGCTAAAGGGAGATTATTGGGAATACAGTTTGAAACCTTGTTTGAAGACGGCTTATACTATGAAATTTCCAGGCATGCTGTGGAAATGGCGATGATGATTCGAGAGGCATTTGTTGCAAAAGGCTTTTCATTAAGGTACGATTCCAAAACAAATCAACAGTTTCCTATTTTGCATAAAGATGTAATAACGAAATTGAGCAAAAAATATTCCTTTGCCATTTGGAAAAAAGTCGATGAAACTCACAGTGTTGTTAGATTTTGTACCAGCTGGGCTACAAAAAAGGAAAATGTAGAAATGCTGATAGAAGATATTAAGAAATTAGAATCGCGATTTGTGAATGGTGTATTGACTTGAGTCTGTTGAGCAAACACAGGTAGAAAAATGATTACACTATTTTATAAAAAATTATTCACTAGCAACAAATAACTCAAGCACTTTGATCAAACTTTTTTCAAAGTGTTTGGGTTTCTTCTGTTGAAAAATTTATTTTTGTAGCATGTTTTTGATCAAACTTTATTACAAACCAACAGCATTCACGGCAAGCTTATGGGTTAATAATTAATCCACGGCAAAGTTATGTTTCCTTTTCCCTCGAATACGCCACTCCCTCCTCTCAAAAACATGTGATTTCCGGCAAAGTTATGCTTCCTTTAGCGGCAACTTTATGGGGAAAGTCACAGTTTAAATTATTTAACCATTAATCTTATTACTATCAAAAAAGAACTTGTAGTCTGGCTACAAGTTCTTTTTTATAAGGTTATATGTTTTTTAATGAGGCAGTCTTATTGTTATATTTATAAGATTGAATAGATTTTTCGAACTACTAATCATTTGGCACCATACTGTAATTAAAAGAATGGTGAATTGTCATGAGTTGTCTTCGCTGAAATAACCGAATGAAATATATGACATAAAACTTTAACACCCTCTTTTAATTCTTGTTCACTCATATAAGAAAAACTTAATCTCATATGATGATTTTCTAATTCTACAGGATAACAAGCTGAACCAGGCAAAAATGTCACTTTTTTCTTTTGTGCTTCTAAAAGAATAGAATTTGTATCTACCCAATCAGGAAGACTAATCCAAAGATTTAATCCTCCTTCAGGAGTGTACCATGAAACTTCAGAAGGAGCATACTTTGATAATAAATCTAAAACTAGATCTCTTCGTAATTTCAAAGCAGTTCGTAACTTTTTTATATGCTCCATTGATTTCTCTGATTTAATAAACGGTAATATCATCTTCTGAGTGAGTAAAGGACTACCCAAATCTGCGTTAGCTTTTGCTGCTAACAATCGATTAAATATGGAACCAGAAGCAACTAAAACTCCAATTCTACAACCAGGTGCAAATGTTTTACTTAAACCTTTTAAATAAATAACATGCCCGGAATCATCTAAGCTTTTTATAGGAACCGGTGGTTTTTTACTAAAGTAAATTTCATTCCATGGATCATCTTCTATAATTATGCTATTGCTACTTTGGGCTATATCAAGAATCTGTCTACGTCTTTTAGCAGTTGTGATAACACCTGTTGGATTATGAAAAGTAGGGACTGTATATATAACCTTTGGTTTATATTTATCGCATAAACTCTGAAGAATATCTATCCTCATGCCATCTTTATCAATTGGAACGGTAAGGACTGTAGCACCTCTCCCGCGAAAAACATCGATTGCTCCTGGATAAGTAGGAGCCTCCATAATAACCACATCATCAGGCCCGATAAATGTACGAGCAATTAGACCGATTCCTTGCTGAGAGCCATTTGTAACTAATATATTATCTGGATCCGTAGTAATATCAGTTCTTTTTAAATATGCAGCCATTTCATGTCTTAGTTCAAGATCTCCTTGAACTTCTGCATACTGGGATAAAATCCTTGGATTATGAACAAATATTTTTTGAACTTCTTGTTCTAAAAAGCGGTTAGGAAATAACCTGGGATCAATCATTGAAGATGATAATTGAATCATTTCTGGAACTTGATGAAAACGAGAAAATTGAGATCTAGGTAAGTAATCCTGAATTGAGAGCTGCCAATTATAAGGTGAAACTTTTGGTTGTCGATTAACAACTTCTTTTCTTTCCGGATTAACAAAGGACCCTTTCCCTTGAATAGAAGTAACGAATCCATCTTCCTCAAGTTTCTTATATGCTTTTGCTACTGTCACTAGACTCACCTTCAATTGTTTTGTAAGTGTGCGTATAGAAGGTAATTGTGTTCCTTCTTGTAGAAAGCCAGAACGTATTTGATCGACAATAGATAGATATATTTGTTTGGAAAGCGAAATTTCACTATTACGTTGAATTTCAAAATGCATATTAAATCTCCTTTCAGTGTTATAGAAGGTGGTTGCGTGTTATATAGGGTTTCGATATAACATACAAGTAGTTCAAGGGATTTTTAAAATGAAATTTAAAATGCGAAAGGAGGTAATAGCTCTATTAATAAGTAATAGGTTAAACGTCTTTACTTAAAATGATACCCATATGTGATGATAATTTAATCATTTCGCACAAAAGAGTTTTATATTTATAACCCATTAAGTAATTTGAATTAAACGAGACTTATAGTATAGAGGCAATATACGTGATTTTTAAGATTCATGCAAATATTTAATTTTGATTAAATAATTTTTTAGGTAGTCAAGGATTGCAACATTATCACGCTTAAAAGGAGAGATATTATGTATAAACACGATATTATTGTACGTTTTAGTGAATGTGATTCTTTAGGACATGTAAACAACTCAAATTATTTTACGTATTTTGAAGAAGCAAGAAATGACCTCTTTAAAATTTTTAATCCGAGTCTAAAAATAGACTCTTGGAATTTAATTGTTGCTTCAACTCAATGTGACTTTATTCGTGAGGTGGTTTATGGTCAAAAACTAGTTGTTTCTACATGGATTAGCAAAATTGGTAATGCAAGTTTTCAAGTTGAACATGTTATACAAGATGAAAATCAAAATTGGATTGCAAGAGGAAAAGTTATTTTAGTTCATTTTAATTTTCAATCACAAAAATCAATTCCTTTATCTCAAGAAATAAGGAACGTACTTTCGGAACATACTGAGGCACCTAAAGGTGTTCCGATGTTGAGATAAAAACATCATAATCATTTGATCTTAATACACAATGGGACACTATGGAGGTATATGTAATGAAATATTATGTAGTAGACGCATTTGCAGAAAACATATTTGAAGGAAACCCTGCAGCAATTTGTATCATGAAAGATTGGATTTCAGATGAGATGATGCAAAAAATTGCGATAGAAAATAATCTGTCTGAAACAGCTTATGCTGTAAAAGAAGGGGAGGGCTATCAACTAAGATGGTTTACTCCTGGAGGAGAAATTGATCTATGTGGCCATGCAACTTTAGCAGCAGCATACGTTATTGCAAATTATTATGAAAAAGGTATTGAGGAAATTATATTTCTAACAAAGAGTGGAAAACTTGTTGTATCCAAGAAAGGTAATCTTTATGAGATGGATTTCCCAAGCAGAATGCCTGAAAAGATTACATTAACAGATAAGATGGTTAAAGCCATTGGTATAAACCCTATTGAAAGCTACTTAGGTAGAGATTTAATCTTCGTATTAGAAGATGAAGAGGATGTTCAAAATCTAACTCCTGATTTTGCGAAAATGAAGGAGCTAACAGAAGGATTAGCCGTATCAGTTACTGCCAGAAGTGCTAAATATGATTTTGTTTCCAGAGTTTTTTTTCCAAAACTAAATGTAAATGAAGATCCAGTTTGCGGTTCAGCGCATTGTAGTTTCATCCCATTTTGGGCACAACGTCTTGGTAAAGATGAAATGGTAGCAAGGCAGCTGTCTGACCGAGGCGGAACATTATATTGTAAACATGAGGGAGACAGAGTAAAGATTGCGGGAACAGCAGTTGTATATGCCATTGGTGATATTCAAATTTAATAAAAAGGGGGCTAGAGCATGAAAATAGAACAAAGAATGGAAGAACTAGGTATTATATTACCTAAAACTTCGCCTGCTAAAGCATTGTACGTACCTGTCAAACAATTAGGGAATTCTCTTTTTGTTTCAGGACAAGCTCCATTTATAGATGGTACACCCGCTTATACAGGAAAAGTCGGTGGAGAAAGAACCTTAGAAGAAGCACAAGAAGCAGCAAGAATTTGTATTATTAATACACTGGCAGCAGTCAAAGAGTATATTGGTGATTTAGAACGTATTGTAAATGTAGTGAAACTACAAGCCTTTGTGAATTGTGAAACTGAATTCGATCAACAACATATTGTTATTAATGCTGCTTCAAAATTATTACATGATATCTTTGGAGTGGAAGGTCAACATGCCCGTACGGCAATTGGAGTGAATCAGCTACCCATGAATATCACAGTGGAAATTGATTCTATCTTCGAAATTCAGGGCCAATAAGCGAATTACAAATGAAATTTCCCCTTAAAAATAATAATTAATACTAAAATCACATGCTAGTGTTAGACATATTCAGCAAGTATTAAAATTTAATTTTCAATTATAATACTTGCATTACATGGAGAAGAGTATATGAATAAAAAGAACGATTTTATTGATAATCAGGACAAATGTAAAACTCTTAAACTTACCAATGATGATCAGTGGCATTATGAATCATTTTATAAATACCAACCTGTATTTTCATGTAAAGCTTTATTGAAATTTTTCACTAAAAGAACAAAGCAATAGTATTAACTTACATTATATAGTCAGAATTTTCTTTATTCAAATTTTGGGAAAGGGATGCAACTTGTGAAATGCAGATCAAAGCAATTACTATAGAGGAAATTTATCAGGAGATATTAGATGGAAAAAGAAATAGATTCCCGCCAAACACTTGGAAATTAGATAAAAATAATGAAATGGCTAAAAGAGTTACAAGATATTTAGTAACAAACATTTTAAATTGGAACGAAGAAGAAATCAAACAGAATTGGAATAACGCATTAATTGCAAAGTATCGTTTACGTGGCGTATTGAAACATAAATATGAAAATAGTCCGTATGCAATGATTAATAATTTATATCCGAATCGATTTAAAGAATGGGAATTTAAAATGACACCATTAAACTTTTGGACGAAAGAAAAAGCTCTACAATTATTAAAATGGTTAATTGAAGAAGAGGAAAAATTATCTGTCCAAAAATTATTACAAATTTATGGGCAAAAATGGTTAAATGAACGGCGACTAAGTGCACCATTAAGAGTGCTTTGGGATGGAAGCCCGTACGCGATGATTAATGATTTATATCCAAATCGGTTTAAAGAATGGGAATTTACTAAGGCTCCTAATAAATTTTGGACGAAAGAAAAAGCTTTGCAAGCACTGAAATGGACAATTGAAGAAAAAGAAAAATTAAATCCAGAACAATTGAAGAATATATACGAAAATAAATGGTTAACGCAATCGGGATTGAGGGGGGCCTGTCAATTGTATTGGAATGATAGTCCATATGCAATGATCAATGATTTGTATCCAAATCAATTTAAAGAATGGGAGTTTAAAATGACACCTAGTGGTTTTTGGACGAGAGAAAAAGCGCTAGATGCATTACGGTGGACAATTGAAGAAAAAGAAAAGCTAACAGATAATCAATTATTACAGCAATACACAATGAAGTGGCTAAAAAGGCATAGATTATGGACACCAGTAGTAAGATACTGGAATGGGAGTCCATATGCAATGATTAATGATTTATATCCAAACAGATATGTAAAACATTCATTTAGAGGGTATATAAATAAATCTTAATATATTTATAAAACTCACATTAACATGCTACCCCAAAAGGGAAAGGAAGGTCCGTAAAATGTCATTAGAAAAAGTTATTTCCTATTTTAAACAATATGGTATAGAAGATAGAATTATAGAGGTAACAGAATCTAGTGCAACAGTTGAATTAGCAGCAAAAGCGTTACAATGTGAACCTCAAAGAATCGCAAAGACTTTATCTTTTCAAATAGAAGATCGTGTTTTAGTAATAGTAACTGCAGGTGATGCTAAAATTGATAATCGTAAATACAAGGAACAGTTTGGTGTTAAAGCTAAGATGGTCGATGCAAACAAAGTGAAAGAGTTAATCGGACATGCAATAGGTGGTGTTTGCCCGTTTGCTGTAAATAAAGAGGTAGAAGTGTATTTGGATGTATCACTACAAAGATTTATAACTGTTTTTCCTGCTTGTGGAAGTGGAAATAGTGCTATTGAATTAACAATAGAAGAACTAGAACGATACTCAAAATATTTAAAGTGGATTGATATCTGTAAGGGATATGCAAACTAAGAACCTTTCTTAGATGAACAATCCAAATATGTACGTCTGTACGATATTTTCATAAAACTATAAATTATAGAGGAATTGAATAAGAATGAAAAAAAGATTTTTTATAATAATGTTAGCTATGCTATTCAGCACTGGATTGGTTGGCTGCGAGCAATGGGATCGTTATAGTCCGTTCGCAAGTGAAACAGATGTATATGGTGTAGTAAAAGAAGAAGCTAAACAAGATCCTACGGCACCTAAAGATGTAATTCATTATTCTTATGATCTAATTGGATATGATGAAGATTTAAATAAAGTTGACTTAGGTTTCGGGTCAGATAATAAATACACTATGGGCACATATATTAAAGCAATTAAAAAAGGAAGCGATACAAGAATGCATGATATTTCAGTTATTAAAAAAGAAGAGATTCCAGAAAATATATTAAAGAAATTAAATGAGAAGTAATAATCACGCTAAAAAACTACATTCTATATAGGATGTAGTTTTTTAGTCCAAATTAAAATATTTCGAACAACCAGCAAGAGAAATTCATTCAATTATTAAAATTAAGCCAGAAATGAAACAAGTTTTGAAGCGTTTATACGTATAGTACATTTAATCCCCAAAATGATTTTTTTGGTTTTTCTTTAAATAAATTATATCCTCTCAAATTTATTTATATAATATCCATGTAGATTACATGGATATTATATAAATCTAAAAAAGTATTAGTTTAGAATTTCTTGTCTAAACTAAAATCCCATAAATAAACGTTGATAAATAGCCATTATCATAAATTTTGTAGATCCTTTGATGTCTCAGTAACGGGACGTGAAAGTCTAAACTTTTTGAACATAGGACAAGAAACTCTAAACTACTTAACCAGTAATGTTCGAGGACTTTTTTGCAAAGTACGAAAGATTAGAACACGAACTTAAAGAAGTTTTCACTGAAAAAGAAAGTTATAACTTTGTATAAGTAAAGAAGTTTATGAGGTAGAAATCAATGGGGTAAGGTTATGTCTGTAGTAGATGAAGAAAGCGAACCATTCTTGAGAAGGTAGAGTTTAAAGGGAAAGTAAAAGTTTCAGAATTAGCGAGAGAGTTTGCTGTATCAACAGAGACGATTCGCCTATATTTAGAAGAATTGGATCGCGAAAAGAAGCTGAAGAAAGTGTATGGTGGAGCCGTCCAACTTTTGGGAGCTGGAATAGAGGCACCGATGTTAGAACGAGAGATGTTGCATATAGGAAGAGAAGAAGAGAATTGGGTATAAAACAGCAACGTTTGCGGAAGATGGAGATGTGATTGCGATTAATGACGGAAGTAAACCACTTCAAATGGTGCCATATCTTGTTCATCGTAAAAACTTAACGATTGTAACAAGTTCATTTCCAGTAGCAACACAATAAATTTCTTCTATTATTAAAAGATGTTTCACGGTGAAGTTTTATTTATTGGTGGAAAAGTATCTCCAAAGCATTCACGTGTGTCAGGATCTATTTCCCAGCAAGTAATACAGCAGTTCCATTTTCATAAAGCATGCGTTTCGATCGGTGGATTGTTGCCTAGTTTTGGGCTTTCTAGTTTTGAATTAGAAAAGGCGAAACTGCCAGAACGGATATGTAATAAACTTGTATTGTCCGCGAATATTTTGAAAAAAATCGGTGTAATTAATGAAAAAGAAAAAAAGTGAAATTCTTCATACGATAGGTAAAAAGGCCCTTTTAATAAAGGCCTTTTTATTTTTCATCGTTAAAATATAGATATATCAATTAGTTTGTCAATTCTTTATTAAATCTCTATAATTTCTCGTTTCATCAGAAAAGATTTCGCAAATATAAGAAAAATCGTATTATTATATTTTTAGTAAAATAAAATCTTCTACCTCAAGATAAAACACATATATTTTTTAACCCCAATCCAAATATAGAACGAGGTAAATGAATTTTAAGGTGACTGTTTTGTATGAATTTATATTTTAAAATAATTCTTGACAGTTCTTTGAGGTGGACGGTAGAATGGAGTTTGTAATTTAGATAATGATAATCATTATCGTTTATGTTGATGCATTTAATCTGTATTTTGATATTTGAGAGGACATTTTATTTTAATAAATATATGTTACTTGCAGTAACCTGAATAACATAATTCGCAAGTCATTCAGCATAAGCACTATCAGCTGGTCAGCGTTAACGTGTATGTATTACGATGGCTTCGTGCAAGTGACAGATTTACTCGTGTTAAATGAACCAACAATATACTTAGATATGGCTCATAAACTTGAATTATTAGATTTAATGAAGAAGTTAAATCTAAAAGACGGTAGAACCGATGTTATGGTTATTCGCGATATAAAATTATGCTTCTCGTTTCACTGATCATAGCTGGGCATTATCAAGCAAGAAACACAAAATGAAGTTTGGATAAATGAAACACTTCGTAACGTATTTGAGATTGAAACTCAAATAGTTCCATGTCCAGTGAACTGTATACTGATTTGTTTAAGGTATAATGTAATAATCAATTGCGAAAAAATCATAGATAGAATTTCCTCCTCTTTTTAGCAATTTAGGAAGAGGGGGGATTCTAGTGGGTGTTGAACTTCTTATTTAAGAATAGGAAGTTCAACACCCGTTAGAACGGGCGTTGAACAACAATTAATTAAAATATAATAATTTAATGTTGTTTGCCGATTCTTATAGTTATATAAAACCTATAAGAAATATACATCTAGAAGGAGTGGGAACATGAAGAAATTTAAAATGGCATTACTAGCAATGGTACTAGTTGTTACTTCTGTACTATTTGCAGCTTGTTCTTCTAGCAAAGAGGAAGAAAAGAAAGCAGATGCAAAGGCTGAAGAGCGCACTGTACAACACGCAAAAGGGGAAATTAAGATCCCTGCGAATCCCAAGAAAATCGCTGACCTTAGTGGTTCAACTGAAGAATTATTAATCTTTGGTATGAAACCAATAATTACTGCAAACACAACAAAGGAAAAAATTGATTCACATATTGAGAAGAAATTGAAAGATGTAAAACCGGTTGGCTCTGCTTGGGGCGATAAAATTAACATTGAGGCAGTAGCTGCTGCAAAGCCAGATTTAATTCTTGTAAACAATCGTCAAGAAAAGATTTATGATCAATTGTCTAAAATTGCACCAACAGTTATGTTAAAAACTCCATTAGATCAATGGCGTCCAAAATTCGAAGAAGTAGGTCAAATCTTCGGTAAAGAAAAAGAAACAAAAGATTGGTTCAAAAAGTATGATGAAAAGGCAAGCAAATTACATGACAAAATTATCGCTAAAACTGGTGATGCTAAATTTATGAAAATGGCTGCATATCCAAATGCTTTCCGCGTATACGGCGACTACGGTTACGGTAGTGTAATTTTTAAAGATTTAAAATTACCAGCAGTTGATGGTACACCGATGGATAAGCCGTTAGTACAAGTGCAAAAAGAAGCATTAATTAATTATAATCCAGATTATTTATTCGTATTTACAACTGGTGATGGTTCTCAGCGTTTAAAAGAATTCCAAGAAGAATCAATTTGGAAAAACATGAATGCTGTTAAAAACAATCATGTATATACAATTAGTAATGCAGATGTAAACAAAGGTTACTTCCCACTAGGTAAAGAAATGATCTTGGATGAAGTGACTGCGTTCATTTTAGGAAAATAATATATAAAGAAACTCACCTTTGCTTCAATAAGGGTGAGTTTTCTTTATACAATGGAATTAAGGTTTTGTTACAAAGTTTTAAAATAGACAAAATAACCATAGTTTAATTGATAACTTAGTTATTGATAAAGTGTAATCTTATGAGATTCCTCCTAACAATATGGATATTATATAAATCCAAAAAAGTTTAGTTTAGGATTTCTTGTCCCCATCAAGTTTCAAAAATGAAAGTTTAGACTTTTTCGTCTAAATAGTTTAGAGTTTCATGTCTTTTGTGAAAAGACATGAAAGTAGGAACTTATTTTATAGTGTAAAATGCTAAATTATCTACAGATACATTTCATTTAGTACCCATTTTCTTGTCAAAATATCGAGATTAAGATAAGAGTTTATTTAGGTTTTCAGGAACTTACGCGTACAGATGAAGACAATTTGTCGATAGGACTCCTTTTGTAGATATGTCCCTTAACGGCGTTGACGAAACTTTAAATTTAGGCTATTATGTACCTATATCATTGGAATTGGGTAGTAATTGTTTTAATACAAGCTAAGCCTATTCATTAGTATGCAGAGAAGATCTTAGGTACTTCTATGCATTTTAATGGATGGGCTTTTTTATGTTATATCGGAATAATATATAATCCCTTATAAAGTGAAAGGGATAATAAATCCATACTAAAATATCCTTGATTGGAGTGAAATATATGGAAGTTAAAAGGAATCTAAATAACAATGTCGTTATTACGGAGGATAAAAACGGTAAAGAGATCATAGTTATGGGTAAAGGAATAGGCTATCAAAAGTCAAAAGGTGATGTAATTGATGAAAGTAAGGTAAACAAAATTTTTCGCATAGCCAATCAAGATATATCTAATAAATTACAAGAACTGCTAAATAACATACCAATTGAGCACATGAAACTATCAGATGAAATTATTGGATATGCCCAAAGAAAATTAGGTAAAAAACTCAATGAAGGTATTTATATTTCATTGAGTGATCACATGCATACTGCAATTCAAAGGATTAAAGAAGGAATTCAGATTAAAAATGCATTGCTATGGGAAATAAAAAGGTTTTATAAAGATGAATTTAATATTGGAATGAAAGCACTGGATATTATAGAAAAAGAGACACACATTCGTTTACCTGATGATGAGGCAGGTTTTATTGCTTTTCATATTGTAAACGCTCAGTTGCATAAAGAACAGCCAATCGTACATGAAATCACACAGTTGATTCAAGAAGTGCTAACAATTGTAAGAGTTCATTTTGGTATTGAGATTATAGAAGAATCGGTTGCCTCTTATCGTTTTATTAGTCATTTAAAGTTTTTTGCATCCCGGCTAATTACGAATAGCACATACAGTGATGAAGCTGATGAAGAGTTACTTGAGATTATTAAAAACAAGTATGTAAAAGAGTTTGAATGTGTTTCGAAGATCCAACTATTTATCCAAAAGAAATATGGATATTATTTAACCTCAAATGAAATGATTTATTTGACCATTCATGTAGCAAAGGTAGTTCGTGAGTCGAGTAAATAGGTAAAAGAACATTTAAGGTGGTGATGACTGTAAACATGTAATACATAGCTGGATGGTAACATTAAGTTGGCCAGACCTTCACTATTTCTGTTAATAAATACAAGAAAAGATGGAGGATTGAAAAATGAGGAAATACAACGATTTAGCAAAAAAAATTATTGAAAATATAGGTGGAAATGAAAATATAAATAGCTTAACACATTGTGTGACTCGACTACGTTTTAAATTGAAGGACGAGTCCATAGCAAATGATGATACCTTGAAAAATATGGATGGTATTGTCACCGTTATGAAAAGTGGTGGCCAATATCAAGTCGTTATCGGAAACCATGTACCACAAGTATATGATGATATTAGCGCACTGATCGATTTAGATCAACTGAATGTAACCAAACAAGGTGAGCAAAAGCCTGAAAAACTACTACACAAGGCAATTGATATCATATCAGGTATATTCCAGCCAATTTTAGGTATTATGGCTGCGTGTGGTATGGTGAAAGGACTAAATGCACTGTTTGTTGCTATAGGATTATATAGCTCAACCTCGGGTGGCTCAATGGTCATTAACGCAATCGGTGATGCTTTATTTACCTTCCTACCATTGTTTTTAGGTTATACTTCAGCGAAAAAGTTTGGTTTAAAGCCCATGTTAGGCTTAGTTGTAGGGGCTATTATGTGTTATCCGAATATCCAAGCTAGTGTTGTTTCTTCAAGTACTAGTGCAATGTATACATTATTTCAAGGTTCTATGTTTAAATCGCCAGTTTACATTGACTTCTTTGGCATACCTTTAATTTCGATAAACTATACAGGTACAGTTATTCCTGTTATTTTAGCTGTATATTTCGCGGCAAAATGCGAAAAAGTTTGTAATAAGTTTGTACCAGATTTACTTAAATTCTTCTTTGTTCCAATGCTTACAATATTAATTTCATTACCAATTGCATTTATTGTAATTGGACCACTTGCAACCTTTGGTTCAACAATTGTTTCTGAATTTGTATTTGCAGTTAGAGACTTCAGCCCATTGTTTGCTGGCATCATAGTAGGAGCTACGTGGCAAATACTAGTTATCTTTGGGATACATTGGGGGTTCATACCTGTATATCTAAATAATATTATGACTATGGGATACGATAATGTGATGATGCCTTTCTTTGCTTGTACTTTCGCAACTGCGGGAGTTGTCCTAGCGATATTAGTTAAAACAAAAGATAAGAAAATGAAGGAAATGTCTTTACCAAATTTCTTATCCAGTATATTCGGAGTAACAGAACCAGCTATTTATGGAATTCTATTACCTTTAAAGAAACCATTTATTATTAGTTGTATTGCTGGCGGAATCGGTGGGGGATTCTATGGATTCTTTAATTTAAGAAAGTTTATGGCTGGTGGAATGGGTATTTTTGAATTACCTGCAATGATTGAACCGGATGGAGCAATGGGGAATCTAATTATTGCAGTTATTGGTATGGTAATTTCGATGGTAGTTGCATTTATATTGACGATGATTGTCTATAAAGATAAAGAGACTGTTTCCGCAGGTGTGAATGAGGCTCAAATTGAAGTTAAACAAGATGAAAAGAAAAGTAGATTAGAGAAAGAAATAATTGAAAGCCCAATTAAAGGTGAAGTAGTGCAATTAAAAGATATAGAAGATGCAGCTTTTTCATCAGGGGTATTAGGTAATGGAGTTGCAATCATACCTACAGAAGGGGTAGTTGAGGCTCCTGTTAAAGGGGAAGTAACAGCGTTATTTCCAAGTTTACATGCGATTGGAATTACATCAGATAATGGAGTCCAGATTTTAATTCATGTTGGTTTAAACACAGTCCAATTAGAAGGTAAAGGATTTAAATCTTATGTAAAACAAGGCGATAAGGTAAGGAAAGGTCAAAGATTGTTAGAATTCAACATTGAAGAAATAGAACAAGCTGGTTACAGCGTTGTGACTCCAATAGTTATTACGAATTCCGCAGATTATTTAGAAGTGGCGGAGAGTAAAGAAGGTAACGTGGATAGAGGAGCGAATTTAATTACGGTTATTTTTTGATACCAAAGACGCCCTAATCTAGGTGAAAAAGTTTTCTATACACAGTTATTAGGAATAATACTTCGATATTGGAGGAATGAGTGATGAAGTTTAGTGATGATTTTTTATGGGGTGGGGCTACCGCAGCCAATCAATGTGAAGGGGGATATAACGAAAGTGGAAGAGGACTTTCGAATGTCGATGTATGTCCAACCGGAGAAGCTCGATCTTTAGTAATTACAGGAAAGTTGAAAATGTTTGATTTTGATGAAAATTACTATTATCCAGCTAAAAAAGGCATTGATATGTACCATCATTTCAAGGAAGATATTCAACTATTTGCTGAAATGGGCTTTAAAGTTTATCGCATGAGTATTGCTTGGACTAGAATCTTTCCATTAGGTGATGAAGAAAAACCTAATGAAGCGGGACTTCAATTTTATGAAGATGTATTTAAAGAATGCCGTAAATATAATATAGAGCCACTCGTAACCATTACTCACTTTGATTGTCCGATGCACCTAATTAAAAAATACGGTGGTTGGAGAAACCGTAAAATGATTGATTTCTATATGCAACTATGCCAGGTTATTTTTAAAAGATATAAGGGTTTAGTTAAATATTGGTTAACGTTTAACGAGATTAATATGATTTTACACGCTCCATTCATGGGGGCAGGAATTTATTTTGAAGAAGGCGAAAATAAGGAAAAGATAAAATATCAAGCTGCACACCATGAACTTATTGCAAGTGCAAAGGCCACTAAAATGGCTCATGAAATAGATGAGAATAATGTAGTCGGCTGTATGTTTGCAGCAGGGAGTGTATATCCTTATAGCTGTAATCCAAATGATGTTTGGGAAGCAACAAAAATAGATCGGGAAAGTTATTTCTTTGTTGATGTACAAGCAAGAGGAAAATATCCAAACTATGCTCTAAAAGAAATGGAACGTAATGGGACGCTGCCAATAATGGAGAATGGGGATGAAGAGCTCCTCGCAAAATATACAGTAGATTTTATTTCCCTTTCCTATTATAACAGTCGCTGTGTAAGAACAGATAGCGATGGGGGAGATAATGCAGAAGGAAATTTATTTGCATCCACCAAAAATCCTTATTTGGAGTATAGCCAATGGGGATGGCCCATCGATCCGTTGGGGCTAAGAATTACTCTAAATCATGTCTACGACCGTTATGAGAAGCCATTATTTATTGTAGAAAATGGGTTAGGGGCAAAGGATGAAGTGGACAAAAATGGTTATGTGGAAGATGATTATAGAATTGATTATTTAAGAGAACACATCCAAACGATGAAAGATGCGATTCAGATTGATGGGGTAGATATTCTAGGATACACAACATGGGCACCTATAGATTTAGTGAGCGCAGGATCTGGTGAAATGGACAAGCGATATGGATTTATTTATGTTGACCAGGATAATAGAGGAAACGGAACACTAAAAAGAAGTAAAAAGAAGAGCTATTATTGGTATAAAAAAGTTATTTCTACGAATGGGGAAGATTTAGATTAAATAGTGTAAATGGCGTAGTCATCACAGGCTTACAGTTATGATGGAAGAAGTTCTTAACATGGAAATGGATTGAAAAAAGTAAGGGATGTATTACACTATCTCTTACTTTTTTTCTTTTATATTTTAATTTAGATTTCAGAATTTTCCAACTGCAGAGGTATTTCTGGTTGCTTAATTTCATTTAATCAGAATGTTAATGCTTTAATTCAAGAGTATAAAAGGCTCCAGGAAGTATTAAGATAGCAATTACAGATGAAATTAAAAGTAAATCTGAACAAATCGAAGAATCCAGAACAAAAAAAGCTAATGAAACAAAAGTGAATAAAATATGGATTTTGTTCACTTTTACGAAACATTTATGAAACATTCGTATGTTACGTTATAGAAGTCCTTTTTTAGATCATATTCATTCTGTCAAAAAGTCCTAGTCCCTCTAGGACTTTTTACGTTCAAATAGAGAAGTGTAGCATATTTCTCAATATAAGAACTTTAAGAGTATGCTATTATTATAATACAAATTCCCTTTTGTGCACTAAGATAGTAATACCCAATAAAAAAGCCCACCTATTTCCGTAGGTGGGCTTTATCTTTATTACACAATAACAAAGTATACTCTCTATTTCTCATAAACTATATGTAATTATACATATATTTAAAAATCACACTAGATTAATATTATATGTAGTAAAATATAAATTGTGGGCACGTTCTATAAAGCAGATTCTATTGAAAGACGTAACATATCGACCATTACAAAAGATATGCCGTCACTCTAATATTGATCTCAAATTTCTTGTACTTTGTGAACTAACAATATGGTGTATATAGACGCTTCTGTTTTATAGGATGTGTTTATACGTATAACAAAGGGATAATACGGATAAGTTTATACTAAATGAATGTGGTTCAAGTCGGAGGGAGGCATCTTAGGGTGTCTTCTCTTTATGTGATTTATAATGCATTATATTGATAAAAAAATTTATATTAAAAATGATGATGTATTTTTATTTTAGAAAGAATCATTCTACACAGTTGTGCATAAAAAGTTCTCTGTTAATTAATAGAATTGCTAATAAAAATCATGATAAAGATACACGTATATATAACTAAAGCACTTCCTTTATAAAAAGTATCAATTTTCTTGTCTTTCTACAGTACAACATTAAAAGGGGATGCTGAAAGTCTATCTCTTTATAGTAGAATCGTATTGGATTGTTAAGTTTATAATTAATAGATAGTTTTAGAGTTAATTAGCTTATTCTCAGGTAGATTACTCGCCACTTAGCAAAGCTTGAAGTGGGAATTTTACAATTAAAGGAATCGATTATGGAATAAAACATTTTAAGTACATATTAAAATAAAGATATGTATTATTGCATGAGAAAATTGGTTGTTATTTTTATAACTTGTAACTATACTGATTACAGGTTAGCCGTATCCAATCCCACAAATTATATCATCATGAATGGAGATGTTACATTAGGAACCTTCACATCATTTAAAACAGTTGCAGTAGAATTACCATTTGCTTTAGGGTCTCTTAGTTTTTTTCGCCATAAAACAACACAAATAAAAGACGAATTAGGAGAAGGAATTATGTATACAAAACTATTAAAATCAATTACATCATTATCACTTATAGGTGGTGCCATATTATATACAAATGGCAGTGATGTGAAAGCTGCTGAGACAGTGCAAAATAAAAAGCCTGCAGTAATGGTACAAGATACAGGGGATGCGGCATTATTAACAGCGTTTAAAGAGGAAGTACAAAAGCGTATTAATGCGTATGAAACGAATATTATACTTCCATATAAAACGGAAAATAGTAATAGAAAAGAAGTGATGGATACACTAATTAACGCATATGAAGAAGTGGCAAGTAAAAATGAGTATACAAATTATAATAGATCGAATGTTTCATATAAACAATCAGGATTACCTGGAAATTATACATTTACGATAAAGATTACATATCGTGAAACGAAAGAACAAACGGAATATGTAATGAAACAAGCGAAAGCAATCGTTTCTTCTATTACTCAAGTTGGAATGGATGATCACGAAAAAGTGAAGGCAATTCATGATTATGTTGTAAAACATGTTTCTTATGATACGTCTTATACAGCTTACACAGCATATGAAGCACTCGTAAATCGTTCTGCGGTTTGCCAAGGTTACGCACTATTAACCCATCAATTATTAAACGAAGCTGGTATTGAAAATCATTTCGTAACAGGAACTGGTAACGGACAACCTCATGCTTGGAATTTAGTGAAAATCGAAAACAAATGGTATCACTTAGATACAACATTCGATGATCCGGTTCCTGATAAACAAGGTCGCGTAACGTATTCATACTTCAACTTATCGGATGAACAAATTGAAAGAAATCACGTGTGGAACAAAAGTGATTATCCGCAAGCCACAACAAATTATTATGATACACTGACGAGTAAAATCGCAGGTGGCAAATCTAAAACAGCTGCATATCAACAGATTTTAAAAGATACAAAGTTAAATTATTTAGGAAATGAATATATCGCAAATAACTATAACGAATTAAAAAATAAAATGCAGCAGCGTTATAGTGAAAGACCAGAAAAAATTGAAATTCTTTATAAGCAATCAATGAATGGTGCATTGCAGGATGTGAGAAAAGCAATTGGAGAAATCGGTTATCCGCAAGGGTCAAATCGGATTTCTTATAAAGCAGAGCCTTACAATGCGAAAGAAGGATATTCTTTGGTGACAATTATATTTATATATTGAGAATGGGAACAGGTGGTTTGATTTTCCATTAATCCCTTATCATGAAAAAAATGATAAGGGATTAATGGAAAGAATCAATAATTCATTCATAGAGATTATTCATTTTTAGTCTAAAAAAACTGAAATAGAAGTATCTCTTTTCATGTCTTTCTACAGTACATTTATAAAAAGACATGAAAGTAGGAAATAATTTTTTAGTGTAATGTGCTAAATTATCTACAGATACAGTTCATTTAGTACCTATTTTCATGTCCGCATATCGAGACAAGAAAATGGGTATTTTTTTAAACGGAGACACCAAAGTGGATACTTTCTAATCAAAATTGAAATAAGTACATTAATGATTCACCGAAAAAACATTTAGTAATTAATATTCGTTATATATTTTGATTTCAATAAATAACCTATTTCTTGAGTAGGGGTTTTCTTATTTGAAAAGAGTACTATTTTTATTTTTCACTATAAATATTGCTATATAGTAATATAATATTTTTTACTATAAGTTTATAATCTTACATTTTAGATACTGGGAGATGCATATTATGAACAAAAAATTGTTAACAACACTAACTTGTTGCGCTTTATTTATTGGATTAGCAGCATGTTCATCTAACGAGACAGGAAGTACTTCTAAAGAACCTAAAGCTGATCAAGAAGCACAAATAGAAGCTGAGAAAACAAAAAAAGCTGAAGAGCATAAACGATTGGAAGAACAACGCAAACAAGAAGAAGCTCAAAGGCATCAGGAAGAAAAAAAGAAACAGCAAGCTGCAACTAAACAAGAGAAAGTTCAATTCGCAAACTGTAAAGATGCAAATAATGACGGTTACTATGATATAACTCCAGAAAGCCCAGCTTATGCTTCACATTTAGACCGTGATGGCGATGGCGTAGCTTGCGAACGAAACAAAGGTCATAAAAAATCTAGTAAAAAACATTAGATTTAAAAAAGCGCTTTAATGAGTGCTTTTTATTTTATTTCGACGAAATTTGACAATTACGTATAGTTGCAAACAAGCTCTTATATCCATTGATATAAGAGCTTGTTTGCATGTGTATTACTCTTTTATGTACAATGAAAGAAAACATCTTATGAGGTGGGGAGAGGAAGACCCATGTCCAACCAAAAATTAGTGAATTTACGCATTGATTTTGCTTTTAAACAATTATTTGGCACAAGTGGAAATGAAGATATTTTAATTGCTTTTTTAAATGCTATGTTACAAGGTACTTTAGAATCCCCTATAGTTTCTTTGCAATTAGAAGACCCACACTTGCATCGAGAACATGAAGAAGACAAATTATCAATTTTAGATATTTCCGCTACATTAGATGTAGGAACCAAAGTAAATATAGAAATACAGCTAAACAATAATCATGATATGATTAAGAGAAGTTTATATTATTGGGGAAGGCTATACACATCTCAATTACAAAAAGGAATGCCATATAGTTCTCTCTATAAAACAATTACAATTAATTCGTTAAATTTCGTTATGTTTCCTGAATACGAAGCATTCCATACAACAGGAATCCTTTGGAATCAACAACAATAGAAAATATTGAGTAGTGATATTGAAGTTCACATTGTGGAGCTTCCAAAACTCATGCAACAGTGGCGGAATGAACAAGTAAATCCATGGGAAGATTCATTTGTTCGTTGGTTGTTATTACTTCCAGCGAATGAGGATGAACAATTAACCCAAACATTGGAGGATATTGCGATGAACCAAGACCCGATTTTACAAAAGGCAATGAATAAATGGGAACGTATGAGTCAAGATTCTTCTTTCCGACAAGCGTATGAGGCAAGGGAGAAAGCGTTGATGGATGAAGCGGCGAAGTTTGCCCATGCTCGTAATGAAGGGAAAAAAGAAGGCATTCAAGAAGGCGTTCAGCAAGGGAAAATGCAAATGATTAAAGGTATGCATGAACTTGGTGTACCAATTGAAACGATTGCAAAAGCAAGTAAATTAAGTATAGAAGAAATTGAACATATTTTGAGAGGAAATTCATAATAAACAACTAAGCAAGCAAAAGAGCCACAATCCCCAATAGCTGAGATTGTGGCTCTTTCAAGATGCAAGAAGATGACACAAGAGAAAAAATCAGTGACAAGATATTTATACAAAGAAGAATATTCTACCCTTTCAATTCCAGACTTAACTGAAACTATAACTGAAGATCTTTTTGATAAAAACCTTACCGGCCAAGAATTACAAAAATTTACGATTCTATAACATGGCATTCAATTTAAAAAATAGAACAAAATATACTGTTCGCCAAAAATGAATTATTCATATTAACTACTAAACAGAAACTTATTCCTCATATATGAAAGGAAGTCTATATAAGTGAATTCTAATTTTGTAGATATCGTTGGATATCAATTTGAAAAAGTACATACATTTTCATGTCTTTGTACAGTTCTATAATTAAAAAGGGAAGGTGTACTTCCCACCACCCAAGTGTTCGTTAAATTCCGATTTAACGAATAATTGACAATTGAAAAATAGGTCTACTATACCAACCTTCAATTAGGGTAATATTTACCACATGAAACTACTATAAAATAAGGGTGATTATGTTGAAATCAGTAACTTTTACAATGCTAGTAATTCCGGAGTAGGTGAAGCTAGCTTAGATAGTACGTATTGGAGTAAATATATTGCAGGATATGGTCGAGTTAAATAAAAAATGTATTATAAGGTTCCAGAAAAAAAAGAACTGAAGTCAAAATTGACTTCAGTTCTTTTTAAATAATTAATGTCCTCGGACAACAAAAGTACTAATCACTCGGCCATTGTAAGTTACCTCATATTTATTTCCCTCTGTGATTGGCATAGAGAAAACAACTGGAGAAGATAACCCCTTTGTAGTAACATTTGTCGTACCAATAACGTTATTAAATTTATATTGTTTAATAGTATACGTTACTCCTTTATCTCCTACCATAGAAAAAGAGCCTGTCATATGAGCTGGTACATTCGTTCCATTTCCATAATCTTTACCAGCAACCGTAACCTTTTGAATCTTCGCATCATTAATTGCAGCTTCTGCTTTTGTTAAACTTAATTCTGGAAAAGACAAAGTTGTTATACCTAAAGTTCCCAAAAGAATAGTACTAGATAAAATGATCTTTTTGAACATTTTAAATCCTACTAATATTCGTATTTTACTTAATTTTAAACATTAACATATTCTGTTAAATTGTTACATATTCAGAATTTGATAAATAAATATCTGATTATTCGTATAATTTAAAAATATTATTATATAATAAATGAAAAAACAGCTGACTTCTTACATAAAGTAACTAACTGTAGAGAAAGAAAATTTTGGCTTGATGGGCATGGGGTACCGCCCACATTTTAACCAAAAAATATGCTAAGCAAATTTTGAAACAAAAAGCCGATTTTTACCCAGTTAAGAGTACATCGGCTCCTTAATATTTAGCAGTAATTTCGTATCCATGTGTACATAAAGATCTTTCCGTTATCGCTCCCTTAGAAAGAATCCGGCTTCACTTAGTTTTCTACCAATAATTTGAAAAAATAAGTTTGACGGCTTGATAATTAAACTTAAATGATTTATATTTGTATTAAATGATAGTATTATCTATCAAAAATGACTTTATACAGAGAAAGGTGTGATTGAAATTGTTAAACGCCTCATTGGTGGAAAGCCTTTAGGGACAGCAGCATTGAAAAGGTTGGGAAGTAATGAGTGAGCTTTCACAATAAAGAACGCTATAACTTTATTTAGTGCATGATACCCTTGGATTGGATTATTTGGTAAAAACATCGAAACTCATTGAAATATATTTTCGTATAGTAACTACATTAATTTCAAGAGATAAATAATGAATTGAAAAATCTATTGGTTGTTATCGTGTCTTGATGAAAAACGTAAAAATAGACAAGAGAAAATCCTGAAAAACCTATTCACAAAGTATGGTATGAAGGCAAGCTAGTAAGGGGAATTCAAAAATTATTGGATAAAAGCGAGGTAAATAATATGACTTTTGAAGAAAAATTACAAGCATATGCAGAACTTACGGTGAAAATTGGTGTCAATATTCAACCTGGGCAATACTTATTAGTCAATACATCAGTGGATGCATTGGATTTCGTTCGTTTAGTTGTGAAAGAGGCCTATAAGGCTGGGGCAGGGCGTGTTCATGTTAATTTTTCTGATGAGGAAATGGATCGTGCTTACTTTGATCATGCCTCAGATGAGGAATTTAATCGTTTCCCAGAATGGATAGTCAAAATGAATGATGAGCTAATTGAACGTAAAGGCGCACTATTAATAATAGATGCTACAGACCCTGATAAATTTGCAGGTATTTCAGCTGATCGTCTAGCTACCTATCAAAAGGTATCAGGAGCTGCTCTAGAAAACAATCGCAACGCCGTAATGAAGGATTTAATAGCTTGGTCGATGGTAGCAGTTCCTTCATCAAAGTGGGCATCGAAGGTGTTCCCAAATTTAGCAGCTGAGAATCAAGTACCAGCATTATGGGAGGCGATTTTTAAAGCTGTTCGTATCGGTGAAGGAAATGCGGTTGAAAAATGGCGTGAACATGTAACAAATTTAGAATCTCGTGCGGTCCTATTAAACAATAAAAAATATGCGATGATTCACTATACAGCGCCAGGTACTGATTTAACAATTGCATTAGCTCCAGAGCATAAATGGATTACTGGAGGTGGTAAAACGCCAGATGATACTATCTTTATGGCTAATATGCCGACAGAAGAGGTTTATACGTTACCGATGAAACAAGGTGTAAATGGCTATGTAAGCAATACAAAACCATTAGTTTATCAAGGGAATATTATCGACGGCTTTAAACTGACATTTGAAGAAGGAAAAATTATTAAAGCTGAAGCACAGATAGGACATGATTTATTACAGGAGCTTATTAATGTGGATGAAGGCGCCTGCTATTTAGGTGAGTTAGCACTTGTACCAAATCTATCGCCAATCTCAGCATCGGGGATTTTATATTTTAATACATTGTTTGATGAAAATGCATCGAACCATTTAGCGATTGGTAAAGCTTATCCAACTTGCTTAGAGAATGGAAGGGATTTAGAAAACAATCAACTCGAAACGTTAGGTGCAAATATTTCAGTAACACATGAGGACTTTATGATTGGCAGCAGTGAGATGGACATCGATGGTATTTTACCAGATGGAACTGTAGAGCCAATTTTCCGTAAAGGTAGCTGGGCATTTTAAGTTTTTAATTTGAAAAAAGGAGTATATGAAACGATTATTAAGCATAATTGGTGCAACTATATAGGTGTTTCATTTGTTTTTGCTCAGATTGAAAATTACCTCTTTAATTAGAAGTAAAATGCATTCAAAGGAGATAGGCCAATGAATTTCTGGGAAATCGTTTTGATAGTTGTGAATTTTAGTCTATTGAGTTGGATACTGTTAGTAGGCAGAGAAACGAAAAAGTGGTCTAAATTAGCTACTTTGGTTGCTGTTGTAATGGTTACAGTTCAGCTATTGGTAGAAGGTTTTAGATGGCAGATGATTCCGGCATATGCATCCCCAGTTATCTTGATTTTATGCTATTTATTAGCAGGACGGAAAAAGGGCTTTAGAAGCCGGGGTATATTCATAGTTAAAACTTTGTTGTTGTGCATCTATTCGTCTGTAGCAGTTGCGCTACCCTTACTTATGCCAGTATTTTCATTTGAAGAACCAACTGGCCCACATAGGGTCGGTACGAAGCTATATCATTGGGTTGATCATCAAAGAAATGAACCATATTCGCAAAATCCAACCGATCGACGCGAACTGATGGTGCAAATTTGGTATCCTGCAGCTGAAAAAAGAAATGGGAATCAAGAACCTTATATTCGTAACATAAATGAGCTCTCCAAGGGATTGGAAAAAACATTGTCCATTCCTGCATTTGCATTCAGCCACTTGGAATTGGTAAAATCTCATTCGTTTATGGATTTACAACTCTCAGACTCAGAGAATCATTATCCTATATTACTTTTCTCTCATGGTTTTAATGGTTTTCGTAATCAAAACACGTTTGAAGTTGAGGAGTTGGCTAGTCAAGGGTATATTGTTCTAAGTATCGATCATACCTTTGATACTGCAGCTACCGTCTTTCCAGATGGTCGAGTTGCTTACGTACAGCCCTTCAATTTAACTGATGACGAAGGGGATAGCCACATAAAATTATGGGAGGAAGATGTCACCTTTGTGCTTAATCAGATAGAGAAACTTAACCAAAACGATGAGACCGGCTTCTTTACAGGAAGGCTTGATACCTCACGAATTGGAATGTTTGGGCATTCTTACGGTGGAGCTACCGCAGCACAAATACTTGCAAAAGATTCTCGTGTCAAAGCAGCTATCAATATGGATGGCGCTTTGTATGGGGAAATTTTACCTGAAAGTGGGATTGGAAAACCATTTCTGCTCATGAGTGCAGTAGAGCCTGATGAAGCAGATCCCGATAAAGTGACGGAACGATATGAAAGTGGGTTAGCTGGCGGTGGTATGTCAATGGTCATCCCTCATACAGATCATACAAGCTTCACTGATTTACATTTGTTCTCCCCACTGTTGCAGAGCCCAGGTGAAAATCCAAAGGAAGTTCATCGCATTATCAATGAATTCAGCCTGGCATTTTTTGACCAGTATGTAAAACAGAAGGATGACGGCTCAACCCTTAAAAGGCTTATGAGCAAATACCCGGAAGTTAATTTTAAAGTAAACCGATAACTTGATGCAGAAAGTAACTTCATTAAAAAATATTCAGTAATTAAATGAAGTACAAACGGATTCAATGTAAGCAGAAAAATTACGGTAATTATTAATTCGTCATGAAAAAATGCTGAAAAATTGGAAAGAAGGATAACCATATTAGTGAAAAATAGCTTGAAATACTCAGCTAAAGTGATTATTTTCTCTACTAAGAAAGCGACTTGTACCATTTTCTTTGGCTTTTATATTTATTACATCAAAAAATTAATTTCTTCATCGTCATCTAAATAATGAAACATTCAAAGTACTATCAGTTTCAGTAATATAATTCTTTTGGAAAAGCTACATTCACCAGCTGGACACTTTGTTTGAGATTGTTTATCATAATATCAAATGATATATTTATCTATCAAAAATGACGACTTTATATAGAAAAGGGAGAGATTGACGATGAAGAAAGACTTATCAACGTTAAAGGAAGCGAGATTTAACGCAATTCTTGATTCGGCTACTATATTGCTTGTTGAAAATCCTACTGCTTCGATGAATGAAATTGCGGAATATGCGGGAATTGGCATTGCTACACTCCATCGCTACGTCGAAAGCAGAGAGAAATTGATGCTATTCTTGGGCCATCGAGCTATACAATTGGTAAGTGATACCGTAAACCAGATTCCACTGGATGAGGATAGAAGCGAAAACTATATCCCAGAACTCATTGAAGCGTTAATCCCTTTAGGTGACAAAATCTATTTTCTAGGTCATGATGCATCTGTATTTAACAACAAAGAATTAGGTGAAGCCGAAGAGAAGCTGAGGGAACCCTTACGACGCGTTATTGAGCTGTTACAACAAAAAGGTTACTTTCAGCAAACAGTTAGCAGCGAATGGATTTTGAATACGCTTTATGCTCTGCTTTTCCATACTTGGGAACAGGTACATGAAGGAAATGTGGCTAAAAAATCTGCTGCAGAGCTTGTTTTAAATACATTTTATTATGGTTTCAAAGCTAAGGATGAGTCGAGAGGGAAGTGAAATGATACAAATCCATGATAATTAACATCAATAATATAGAAAGCGAAAAGGAGTACTGGGAAATGAATAAAATCTCTATTGTAAAGGCTGTTCATCAATCCATGGTCGGTGCCCAGCTAAATGTAATGGCATTGGAATACATGGCATTTGCACTTGCAGGATCTGAGGAGAAGAACACAGTCGAAGGGACTTTTTGTAAGCTATGGCGGCAGGGGAACAACCGTTTCAGTCATCAATACGCTTATGAAGCTCAAATGGACGGGAAAACTTTAGGGATGATTACTTGCTATCCCGTACCCGTTTTAAATCGTCTTGCCTGGCCCACTTTTAAACAGCTGCTTTCATTCCGAAAGTTAGATTTTGTTGTTTATAACATTCGGAATATCAAAATGCTTTATTCCATGATTACCTTGAAGGAGGGAGAAGATGACGAGTTTCACATCGGAACAATCGCTTTATTGCCCGAAAGTCGTGGACTGGGGATAGGTACCAGACTACTTGAGTTTGCCGAGGAGCAGGCTTCCCTGCAAGGCTTTGCCAAATGCTCTCTGACGGTAAAGAAAGAGAACCAACTTGCTATTAAATTTTATCAGAGGTTAGGCTACCAGATTACAAGTGAAATTAATAAACCAAAGTTATCGTTGTACAGAATGGTCAAAAACGTAGGATGTTACAACCTTTTATAAAAAAGTTTTAACGTATTAGGACAGTACCAGGGGTACCGCCACATCACTATTAAGCTAAGCTCATTCAATGTTAATTATAGTAGAGGCTGTTTCTTTCGAAATAGAGTAGATAAGTGGTTAAAAGAAGCAGGCATTTATCCAAAGCGAGTGATAGAATTCGGTACAATTGAAGCGATTAACGGTTGTGTGAAGGCTAGAATGGGCATTGCTGTCATGGTCAAATCAATTTTGAAAGACCATGAGCAATCTTTAACCATGACTGATTTACCTGAGAAATATTCTAAAGTACCAACTTATTATATTATGAGAAAAGATGTATTTTTTTCTGATGCTTTACAGGGATTTGTTGAGATGATAAAAGAAAAAACTATGTAACCTAATTTTGATTATTGAAGATTGTTTTAGTGCGGCATAAAATGTAGAACCCCGCATCCATCAACTTAAAAAGTTTTTTACGACCCCAAATAAGATTTTTGTACATTTTTACCCAGAAATATCAATTTTACTGTTTTTGAGGTGTTTTTTTCACTAGCTTGATAGCGATGTGGCAGGACCCCATCACTATCAAGCTAAGATTAAATAAAAATCAATTAAACTAGACCTTTTTTCTGTTTTCTAAAAATTTAATATAAATTATTTGAAAATTCTTACTATAAATTTAAAAATAGAAACAATCTCACCTGAAATTAAACGTATATAACCTTAGCTTGATGGGCATAGGGTCCCACCAACATAACGCGAATTTCGTACGCTAAGGATTTTCTAAGTTGAAAAACTTGAGTTTACCGCGAGTTAGGATGGTTCCATAAACGATATTTAATGTTTGTTACGGTACTTTGTTTTTGGAAGTATTTCTGTTAGTCTCGTAATAATTCAATAAGGTTCCTTAAACGACCATTTTTGGTGTGAAAAGAATTTCTTTTTATTTATTGACTATGAAGTAACCACATAGTTTATAGTATAAATATTATTCCTTAATAGGAGGCAATATAATTAGATGGATAGCTATAAGTTAACTAAAAGTGATGTAATTAAGATTTTTAATACAACGAAAGAAACACTTCGATTCTATGAAGAAAAAGGATTAGTTCAGCCAAAGGTAGGTAAAAATAAGTATAGGCTTTATGGAAATGAAGAACTACAGAGAATTAGCCAAATCTTCTTTTGTAAAGATATAGGTTTTTCAATTGAAGAAATTGATTTAGTAATAAATAAGAGAAAAATAATAAACAATATAAATATCTTACAGAACAAAAAAGATGAAATTGAAACTGAAATTTATCGATATATGGAAATGCAAAAGAAAATTACTAGGCTCCTCGATCTCCTTCAAAATAGAAGTAAAAACTTCAATGAAATTCAGAGTGTCTATTTTGAGGAAAGAAAATATTATCACATCAAAGGAGAAGATTTTAATAGTGTAAAATCTTTTTTTGATAAATTCCGTTCTATTTTTAAGCAAGGTGAATTTTTTCAAGAACAATTTATAACAATGTGTCCTATTAAGAATTTATTCAATGATGATCTGGGACTATCAGTTTATTATCCTGTTTTGAATGATACAGAGATAGAGCATGTTGATATTCTTAGTATACCTGCAGGTAATTATCTTTGTGTTGATTACGTATGTACAGAAGAGAATATGGATGAAGTACGACATCAAATATATACAAATATTACAGACTATATAGAGAGAAATGGTTTACAGTTTAGATCATGTAATGTAATTGAAACAGATTTACATGAATTGAATCTGTTCTATTCAGAAGGACAGATAATTATGAATATGCAGATTCCTGTTGAAGAAAAATCAAAACACCAAAAGAAGTAAGCATTTATATATTCAACACTATTTACAAGGAAGGCATAAAAATCGGCTCGGTAAAAAAATGTTCGCATTTTACAAACTATAATCGACGATTAAATACAAAATACATTGTTAGTAGAATATAAAGCATGAAAAGCACGCATTTCGATAGGACGGAGCACTGAAAAGTGGAATTAATTTTACATTATGCGGGGGGTAATTTAAACGATAAATATATTGGAATGTAACATATAGAAAAATCTAAATAGTCATTCAAAAAAACTGTGCATAAAAACCTGCATTATAACAAGTTTTTAGCACAGTTTTTTTTATTTTATGCCTCTCATTAAAACTTGAATCTTTGGGGCCATAAAATATAAAATTACACTTAAAATGATTGAAAGGCCACCAATTGCACCGAAATAAATAATTTCTGTTTCAGGATTATATAATCGAACTAGTTGAGCATTTATAGCTTGTGCAGCTGCACTAGTTAAGAACCACAAACTCATTGTTTGAGCAGAGAAGGCAGCTGGTGCTAATTTGGTTGTAATTGATAAACCTACAGGTGATAAACAAAGTTCCCCAATTACTACTAACAGGAAGCTAATCGCTAACCACATAGGGCTTACAAGGGATTCTGTACCATGGATATATGCAGGAATAATCATAACTAAGAAGGATAAACCAGCAAATAATAAACCAATAGCAAATTTATTAGCAGTACTTGGTTGACGTGAATTAAGCTTTACCCATAACCAAGCAAATACTGGTGCTAACAAAACAATATAAATTGGGTTTAATGATTGAAACCATGAAGATTGCAATTCAAACCCGGCCAATTTTAATTGGGTACGCTGATCAGCATATGAAGCTAAAATGATAGCTCCTTGTTCTTGAATAGCCCAAAACATTGTAGCAGCTATAAATAATGGTATGTAAGCAATTAAACGAGACTTTTCAATTTTTGTAGTTTTCGGGCTACGATACATAAAAATAAAGTAAGCAGTTGGAATGAGAATACCTAAGATACTTACTAATAAAGTGAATCGATTAATAGTTAAAATACCTGTTGGTATCGTTAAAATACAAAATAGTACTATAGCTATTGTACCAATACTAAACTGTATGATAACTTTTTTTCTTTCGATGTCTGTTAAAGGATTTGGTACTTGTGTTCCTGCTAAACCAAGATTTTTCTTTTTTGTAAGAACGAAAATAATTAAGCCTAATAGCATACCAATTGCAGCAACACCAAAACCTAGGTGGAAGTTATACTTTTGACCAAGTGTCCCTATAATAAAAGGAGATAAAAGAGCTCCTAAATTAATACCCATATAGAAAATACTGAAACCTGAGTCACGTCGAGTATCTGTTTCACTATATAAATCACCAACAATGCTAGATACATTAGGTTTTAATAAACCTGTACCAAGTACTAAAAACACCATAGATATGAATAAAGTACTTATGGTCCCTGGTAGTGCTAAAATCAGGTGACCTATCATAATTAAAACTCCACCCCAAAAAATCGTTCTACTTGAACCTAATAGACGATCTGCAATCCAGCCACCAATAATGCCAGACATGTAAACGAGAGATCCATAGATGGCCATAATTGACGCTGCGGTCGCATGATCCATCCCTAAACCACCTTGTGATATTGAATAATACATATAGTAAAGTAATATTGCTCTCATCCCATAGTAAGAGAATCGCTCCCAAAACTCTGTAAAGAATAGGGTAAACAGCCCCTTAGGGTGACCGAAAAAACCGCTTTGCGGAACAGTACGAATAATATCACTTTTACTAAGCTTCTCCATATGAATGCACTCCTTATATTTAAATATAACAATACTAAATTAGTATAAACCAATAATTAGAAAATTAAAATAAAAATTTGCTTAGTTAATTATTAGAATTTTTATAAAAACCAAATTTTGTGTTGATTTTAATTTGGGTTTTAATTATATTATTTAATATAGATATATTGATTGGAAATAATGATAGTGTATAAATATTAATACAAAATGTAGGAGGATTTATATATTGTTAATGAAAGAAGTTGCTATAGAAGATATTTATCAGGAAATATTAGATGGAAAAAGAAATAAATTCCCTCCAAATACATGGAAAGAAGATAAAGATAATAAAATGGCGCGGAGGGTAATAACATATTTGCTTAACAGTATTTTAAAATGGAATAAGGAAGACATAAGAATAAAATGGAACACTAAATTACTTGTAAAGTATAGGCTACGAGGATTACTCAAACATAGGTATGAAAATAGCCCTTTTAAAGCAATTAATGATTTGTATCCAAATCAGTTCAAAGAATGGGAATTTGGTATGACTCCTTTAAATTTTTGGACTAAAGAAAAAGCATTAACAATTTTGAAATGGATTATTGAGGAAAAAGAGGGCCTTTCACAAGAAAAGATTTTAGGAGTATACGGGAAAAAATGGTTGAAAAAAAATAAGCTTAGTGCACCTCTGGCTATGTATTGGAATAGTAGCCCGTATGCAATGATTAATGATCTTTATCCAAGGCGTTTTAAAGAATGGGAATTTGGTATGACTCCTAATAACTTCTGGACTAAAAAAAAAGCATTAGAAGCATTGAAATGGACCATTGAAGAAAAAGAGAAATTAACTCCTAAACAATTGCTTGATATATACAATATAAAGTGGTTAAAAACCCATGGATTAGCATCAGTATGTCAAATGTTTTGGGGGAATAGTCCGTTTAGAATGATTAATGATTTGTATAGAGACCGTTTTAAAGAATGGGAATTTAAAGTTACTCCTGTTGGATATTGGTCTAAACGTAAAGCATTAGAGGCGTTAAGGTGGACTATTGAAGAAAAAGAAAAATTGGATGAAAAACAGCTATTAAAAGTATTTAATCAAAAATGGCTAATAAAACAAAAATTATGGACACCTTTAAAACGCTATTGGAAAGGAAGTCCATATGACATGCTTATTGCTTTATATCCAAATCGTTTCTCAAAAAATATGTTAAAAGGATATATTTAAAAGTAAAGAAAAGAGTGAATTAAAAATTATTGAGAAAGTTTATGATATAACATGTAGTTATTAATTTGGTGGAAGACACCTTATAGGTGTCCTTTCTTTATATATAAAAAAGTAAAATACCAATTAGTGTAAAAATTTTCAAAATACTAAAAGGGTTTCTATTAATAATTCAATAAAATCATTCATTAATTGTTCTATCTCTTCCTATTAGAACCAAATTTTTGCTAATCGAGATACTGTAGAGGTGGTGATGGCACACTTCAACCTTGCTCGTCAGCGATATCAGAAATGGATTTTGCCTTTGGTAGAAAAAATCCCACTACACTGACGTTAGTCAGCTGGCCCCTTTAGGGATGGCAGTTTCAGGTATATCTTGAATTAGCAGCAGATATTAAATGGGTAATTTCAGAAATTTAGAAAACTATTTTGATAGATGTTCCTCAAGGTATACTTGTTCTATTAGGTACAATTGCCTTATATAATTTCATAAAAGAAATATAGAAAAAAGACGCATCAATTTCAATGCGTCTTTTTGTAATCTACATAACTCTAAAATTTTTTTATTCTATTAATTGGAATGGACATTATGATTTTCATTATTAAGTACATTAATAGTATTTTCTTTTTCAATAGGTTTTCTACTTAATAAAATCACTACAATTATGATACATATGGCTCCAATGATCTGGAAAAATAAGAAAGGGATATGCAAAATAACTAAAGATGAAACTATTGAAGCAAGTGGTTCAGTACATCCTAATAAAGTAGTTTCCTTAGGCGAAATGTATCTAATACTGTCTAAGAATAGATAGAACGCAATTAATGTTCCAAAAATAATTACAAAGGCAATAAGGTATAGCGTATTTAGATCAATGTTCTCAATCGATTTTAAAAAAATTATTTCTTTTTTAGAAAAATAATGAACTATTGTAACGCCTATTCCTCCAATAATCATACCCCAACCAACTAAAACTGCAGAAGACCATTTTTCTAATAAAGATTTAGAATAAAGAGTATAAAAAGCTAAAGATAATCCAGATAAAACTCCCCAAACAATTGCAGGGACTGATACTGTTAGGTTATTTATTGAGCCATTTGTTAATAATAAGAAAGTACCCAAGGTTGCAAAAGTAATTGCTAAAACATCAATTTTGGTAGGTAAAGCTCTAAATTTGATAATCAGATAAAAAGTTATGAAAATCGGAGCTAAATATTGTAAAATTGTTGCGACTGCAGCATTTCCCTCACTAATGGATGCAAAATAAGTATATTGTACCCCTAGCATCCCAAAAATTCCAAAAATAATGAGCCTAGTAGCATCATATTTATTTTTCCAAATTGCAACAACTTCATGTTTGTTTTTACTAAAAAGTGAAATAAGTAATAATATAAACCCAGAGATTAGTAAGCGGATTGTAACTAACCATTCCATGGAAATACCATTATGCTGGAAAAGTTGTTGAGCAACGGTTCCAGATAGCCCCCATAAACTAGCCCCTATTACAACCATAATCATACCTTTTAGTCGAATTTTATTAATTTTATTCAAATATAATACCTCCATTAAATTTCAGATAAGGGTTTTAAATATATATTGAACGCAATATATTGCGTATTTTAAAAAAGATGACTTTAAAGTAGAACACATCAGATGTATTTATCGAATTTTTACACAATGACAAATTGTTTTATGAGTAAATTTATTTATTAAATATAAAAGTACTCAATTGAGTACTTTTATATAATTAATTATAAATCCTTAGAAGCTAGTATATTTTGAACATCTTTCATTGGACGTAACCAGTTATTAGACATTGTATTTTCTAGTAATAATGAGTCACCAGTTTCTAATGCTTTGATAATATTAGTATGTTCATCTATAGATTGACTATTATGAATTACGTTTTGAAAGAAAATGTACTCAAGACGTAGGGCATGAAGATGCAAGTTTTCTAAAAATGGTTCAATGTATTTGTTCTTTGAAATTTCAACAATTAGGTTATGGAATTTTAAATCGAGTATTAATGCGTTTCTAGAATCCATTTCCTCAATAGCTTGTTTAAATTCTGTATTTATTAACGTCAGTGCTTCAATATCATATGTTTTAATATTATTAATGGCTTGTTTTCCCGCAAGGGTATGTATGCTTGCAATAGTTTCATAAATTAATGGTACATCCGCTACGTTAATTGGAGAAATTTTAGTTTTTTGTCCCGGAACCATTTCGACGAGTCCAGAAAGCTCTAGAACTTGAAGTGCTTCTCTTACTGGTGTTCTACTTACCCCTAAAGCTTGTGCTAGTTCAGTATCATTAATTTTTTCATTAGGCCTTAAAACACCTTCAATAATCCAATCTTGTAGTTGATTTAAAACAATCGTTTTTGCAGAAAATCTCGTTTGTTTATTAAAATTTTTAGGTATAGGCAGGATACGACACCTCCTTTCATTATCTTTTATAAAGGATAATGTTCTGAATAAAATATAGAAGCAAAGTTGTTAAAACGGTTTTATTTAAGTTTTTTTTGTTGCCCATAAACCAGCGATAAGGTTCGTCTAATTGGTGGATTGAGTTGCGTTAATAATACAAAAACCCCAATTAGGCATAATGCCCCTATTAATTCAGAAGTTGTATATGAAATATTAAAAAATAATACGGAAAATAAAATTGCAGTCAATGGTTCAATGCAGGAATATAAGCAAATATCTTTAGGAGTAATATAATTTGTACCTTTTACATAAAAAATTGATGTAAGAATAGTTCCAAACACAATAATAAATAGCAATAATAAAGTGTGGTTTGAGACTGATTTAACAGTAGAAAGTAGGATAAATTCATTTGTAGAAAGCATATTTAAAAGTAATAATACAATACCTCCAATTACCATCCCCCATCCTAACACTATATATAATGCCCATTTTTTACAAAGATGATCTAACTGATTTATGTAAAATGCAAGCGCCATACCAGATAATATCCCCCAAAGTATAGCTAGTATAGAAATATTTAATTGATATATTGAGTTTTTTGTGAAGAAAAAATAAATTCCAATCATGAAAAATAAATATGAAAGCAACTCTTCTTTATTTGGAGAATTATTATTTTTTGGAATTGAGTATATTCCTAAAAAGATTGGAGCTGAATAAAGTAGTAAAGTTGCAACGGCAATATTTCCCTCTTTTATAGATGAAAAATATGTATATTGAGTGCCCAGTACACCAATTGTGCCAAACAGAATCAGCTTATTAGCATCATAGACTGACTTCCAAATATTTAGTATATCAAGACGTCTATTGCCAAAACACGAGATAAATAAAATTAGGATTCCAGATATAAATAATTTTACTGCGACAATTGATTCAACTGAGAGATGACTCTGAACAAAAACTTGCTGACCTAGAGCTCCTGATATACTTCCCAATAAAGCCCCTAATACTATTAAACAAAGCCCTGTTACTTTACAGTGTATATTATTTTTCATTATATCCCTCCAAAAGAGTTTATACAACATGCAATATATCACATATTGTATAAAATTAGATGAGAAATAATATTTTTATTATATTTCTCAAGAAAAATAATAAAAATAATGATGAAAAATTCGGAAAATTATTGTTTTTGATACTTCTTTAGATTAAAATTAAATCAAATTTGCGTTAGATGGTGGTCGAATGGAAATGGAATATTCTATAAGTATAGAACACTCTCCTGCTTATGAACTTATTGTCAGCTTGTACAACTATATAAATAATCACAAGATGAAGGAGGTTCATTTGAAAGGAAATTGGTTAGAAGAGACTAAATTACGGTTACCTGAAAAGTTTATCAACGAGTTAAAAGATGAAAGATGGGAGGTATTACATCGGATAGTGTTATTAATTTGTCAATGTGAAAAAAAATCTTCTATTCCAGAATTTTTAAATTGGTATGAGAATCTTTCAGCGGGAGAAATTTATGAGAGATTGGCTCCTTGGGTGGAATCTATATCTAACGACCTAAGTATGATTAGGGATAGAAGTGTAGATATTTTATACAAATGGGACGAATATTATTTTAAAAGTATAGATCCTACCATTCATATGCAATTAAAACAGGATGCAATTTCTATGAATGAAAAATTAAATGTTAGTAGACCGATAGAGATTATAGAAACTGCTACTAATGGATTAAGAATTGAACAGCAAGATAACTTAAAGAAAGTTATTTTAGTACCACAATATCACTGTAGCCCTAATACCATATTGGATTATTTTGATGGCATCGTTACATGCCTATATCCCATCAAAAAAACTTTCTATGAAGATGGAACAAAGGAGTTAGTTAAAGTTATGCAATGTTTAGGGGATGAGACTAGATTAAATATTTTAATGTTTTTATCTCAAGGCCCTCGTTCTTTAATTGAAATTCATAAACACATGAATTTAGCTAAGAGTACGGTGCATCACCACATTACAAAACTGAAACGTGAAGGAATTATAAGAAGTCATTTTTATGGAAGCTCTATTCCCGCATTTTATAGCTTGAGAAAAGAAGTTATTTCAAAAATCAATAATAAATTTATGGCAATTTTTGAGGGGGAAGAAAATTTTCATGAATAAATTTAAAGCTTATATACGTGAATATCATCCAATTGTGCATGTATTAGTGTTTGGTACGGTCTTAATTTCATTAACAAGTTCAATGAGTATGCCATTTTTAGCAATACATTTAAGTAACTCTTCAGAATTAAATTTTGCAACGATAGGATTTATTATTGGGGTAGGCCCATTGGCGGGTACATTTTGTGGGCTTTTAGGAGGCGTATTATCAGATTTTATAGGCAGAAAAAAATTAATGATTTTTTCTTTAATTGGATTGAGTATTGCTTTTTTAGGTTTTATTACTACATTTAATCCGGTTTTATTAGTACTTTTTAGTATTATCAGGGGACTTTCAAATGCATTCTTTGGAACCATTTCAAAAGCGCTAATGGCTGATTTAACCCCAGATGAAAAAAGGTACAGAATGTTTGCAAATCGTTATCTGGCATTTAATTTAGGATTATCAATTGGTCCAATGTTGGGAGCTTTTTTTGGAATTGGTGGTAGCACAATAGCATTTGTACTAACAGCATTTATTTATATTCTTTATGCAATAGTATTATTTATTATGTTGAAAGTCACTAATTATAATGAGCAAAGTGATGTTGCTGCGAATGATGAAAAAGTTAGTATGTCGCTTATATGGAATGCTGTACGAAGTGACGTGCCTTTAATGTTTTTTGTTATAGGTGGTATTTTATTAACAACAGTTCATGGGCAGATGTCAGTTACACTTTCACAATACTTAAAAGAAAATATTTTAGATGGAATTAAATTATTTGCAATATTGATGAGTGTCAATGGGCTTACGGTGCTTACTATTCAGATACCGTTAACTAGATGGGCAGAACGTTTTAGCTTATTTCAAAGAATTGCAATGGGTTGTATTTTGTTTGCAGTAGGAGAAATAGGTTTTGCATTCTCAACTTTGTGGGTTGCTTTCATAATTTCAATGTTTGTATTTACAGTAGGAGAAATATTAGTAATCCCGGCTGAGTATGCTCAAGTTGATGAAATAACGCCATCTGGATTAAGAGGTACATATTATGGTGCGCAAAGTTTAGGGGAATTTGGAAACTTTGTAGGTCCATGGTTTGGTGGCATTCTATTAGCAGTGTACGGTGGAACAACAATGTTCGTATTTATGGCTTTGATCTCACTTCTAGGTATTTATTTCTTTTATAGAGGAAAACAAATTTACAATAAAAAAGAAAAAAAGGATTCACATTTAGGTCATATAATGTAGACCTAGTACCATAACCATATTGGTTATGGTACTTTATTTTGATAATTCTGAAAATTATTTATACAAATTCTCTTTTATTGAAAGTATTGTAAAAAAATTGAACTTGAGATAGCATGAGAAATACCAAATGGGGAAAGGGGAAATTAAAAAGACAGATTATTCGTTGTAGTTAATATTTTCTGTTTTTAATATTCTGAGAAATACATAATTTTTCCTTTAGATTATTTAATTAAAGGTAGGTGCTTTATATACAATACAACGCACAAAAAAATAATAAGACAAAGACCAGTAGGGTTTATAAACCTTTCCCAAAAATTAAAAAAGCTATGAATTTAGGAAGGGTTATTTTTTATGGGTCAATTAGAGCGTTTAATCAAAATGCTTATCGGAGATTACGAGAGCATTTCATTTCTTTGGAAAAGGAGTATGTCATTTCAGGACTTAGTGAAGAAGTAATTATCTATAAGGATAATAGAGGGATTCCACACATAGAGGCTAGTAACTTAAATGATGTATATAAAGCACAAGGTTTTATAACAACTAAGGATAGATTATGGCAAATGGATATGAGTAGACGTTTAGTAAATGGAAGACTATCTGAGATATTAGGTCCAGATTTAATAAACAATGATAAACTTTTTCGTTCATTTTCACTATTTAGATCTGCTCAAAAATCTATTTGTCTTTATTCAGAAGAAACCTTGGAATGGATGCAAAGTTATTGTGATGGAGTAAATACGTATATAGAACACGCAAAAAAACTGAATAGATTACCAGTAGAATTTACAATTTTAGATTACGAACCTGAACCTTGGTCAATTCTAGATATGTTAAGTATAGGGAGATTATTATCCTATAGTTTAAGTCATAATTTTACAAATGAAATTTTTCGATTTGAATTGCAAAAGAAAATTGATGATGAATTATTTGAGGAAATAAAACCAAATTATCCTTCGGATGGACCCATTACTATTCCTGATTATATGATGGGTGAGAATGTAAAGATACAACAACAAACATCAGAAAAAACAATAAATAATTTAGATTTCTTTTCTGATCATTTAGCAGAATTATTGAATTTATCAAGCGAAGTAACTAAGGGTTCAAATGGATGGGTTATATCTGGTAAGCATACAAAATCAGGAAAACCAATACTGGCCAATGACCCACATATTGAAATGCAAGCACCATCTACTTGGTATCAAACGCATTTAAAAGTAAACAATGAAACAGAAAATATGAATGTAATAGGTGTAACATTACCTGGAGTATGTGGGATTATACTCGGCCATAATGACAAAATAGCATGGGGAGTAACAAATAATCGTGCAGATGTCCAAGATTTGTTTATAGAAAAAAGAAATCCTAGTAATCCTAATCAATTTCAATATAAAGGGAAATGGGAAGAAGCTGAAGTTATAGAAGAAGTAATTAAAGTTAAGGGCCAAGCAGATGTTGCGTTTCCGGTTGTTGTTACACGCCATGGACCTATTATTTCAGATGTTATTGGTAATAACCAACAAATAAAGTTAAAGGAAAATCTAGCCTTACAATGGAATGCAAATTATCCTACATGTGATTTAGAAGCTCTATTAGATATTAATCGTTCGAAAAATTGGGAAGAATTTCGTAATTCTTTGCGTAAATATAGTACACCGGTTTTAAATTTTTTATTTGCTTCAGAAGATGGAACCATTGCCTATCGAGTAGGTGGTAAAATACCGATACGTAATAAAGGGAATGGTTTATTACCGGTACCAGGATGCGATGATGAATTTGAATGGAAAGGATTTATACCTTTTGAAGAATTACCGGAGGTAGTCAATCCTAAACAGGGGTTTATTGTTTCAGCAAACAATAAGGTTATAGGTGATCATTATCCATATATGATTGCAAGTTCATGGGATGCCCCATATCGTGCAAAAAGAATTAACCAGATGTTAAGAAAAAGTATAGCTGAAAATACACCTTTAGTAATTGAAGATGTAAAAATAATGCAAGATGATACGTTAAATTTACAAGCAGTACAGCTATTAAATATTCTTTTACCCGTATTGTATCCTGTTAAACATAACAAATTAGAAACGGAATGTATTAGGATCTTGCAAAAATGGGATTGTAAAGATACCTCATATAATGCAGCGCCATTAATTTATCATTTTTGGTGGTGGGAAATTTGTTGCACCCTTTTTAAAGAAAAAATGGGAACGTTTTTATTTGAGAAAATGGTTGATCGGATGAACATAACTGACGAGCTTATACGCAAGGCGGCGCAAGGAAATGATAGTACGTGGTTTAATAATGCTGGCGGGTTTGAGAAAGTGATTATAGAAAGCTTTAAAAAATCTATTATTACTATAATAGATTTACAGGGAAATAACCCTTATGAATGGAAGTGGGGAGAGTTCCATCATTTTATTACTAAACACCCGTTTGGTAAGAAGAATAAATTTATAGGGAATTTAATAAATCCCCAGGGAAAAATTCCTATTGGAGGTAGCTATGTGACGGTAGCATTAGCATCGTATGATAGGAAAACTGGTCATATTCTTGATGGTGCACCATGGCGAATGGTTGTAGATTTGAAAGATTGTCTGGGAATGGATATTAATGCGCCGGGGCAATCTGGTAATTTTTTAAGTCATTGGTATGACGATCAATCTTTGCTATATGTGAATCAACAATTAGAAACTCAAAAGTTTAAACCAGAACAATATAGGAATTCCAAAATGAAAGTGAAACTTAAACCAAGTAAATCGATGTGAAAGGTGGAGTAATTGTGGAATTATTTCAAAATACATTACTTTTAGAAATGACATCACTTGTAGAATTATTGCAATATCGTGCTAAAGAACAAGGTGATGTAACAGCATTTCAATTTTTAAGAGATGGTGAAGAGGATAAAATCTCATTAACTTATGGCGAATTAGATTTGAAAGCAAGAGCTATAGGAGCATGGTTACAGGATAGAGGAGCAAAAAATGAAAGAGTCTTATTACTATATCCACCTGGAATCGACTATCTAGCTGCCTTTTTTGGATGTTTATATGCAGGTGCTATTGCAGTACCAGCATATCCTCCATCTTCAAATAGGTTAATGCCACGTTTGAAAGTAATTTTAGAAGATGCAGAGGCAAAATATATATTGACACAGACAAAAGTTAGTGCACGTATGAGAAAATCTGAGTACTTTAATAATTGTGCAATAGAGTATTTGAATACAGATGAAGTTCCTGTAGGTTGCGAGGAATATTGGGTATTTCCAGAGGTAGATAGAAATACAATTGCGTTTCTACAATATACATCGGGTTCTACATCTACACCAAAAGGTGTAATGGTAACTCACGGCAATATACTGCACAATTCAAAATTAATTCAGCAGTCATTTAAGACCACTGAAGACGATATTGGGGTAATATGGTTGCCTCCATATCATGATATGGGATTAATTGGAGGATTGCTTCAGCCATTAGCTGTAGGATTTCCAGTAATATTTATGTCACCAATTGATTTTATGCAGCGACCAATACGCTGGTTAGAAGCAATATCGAAGTATAAAGCTACTGTAAGTGGAGGGCCAAACTTTGCTTTTGAACTCTTAATTGAAAAGACAACACCGGAGCAACGAGCTGAGTTGGATTTAAGTAATTGGAGACTAGCATTTAACGGTGCAGAACCTGTTCGTGCTGAAGTTATTGAAGAGTTTTCAAAAGTATTTAGTGTATCTGGTTTTCGAAAAGAAGCCTTTTATCCTTGCTATGGGTTAGCTGAAAATACATTATTGGTTTCTGGTGCAAAAAGTAAAAGCCAGCCTGTAATACATTCTTTTTCAATTGATGATATGAAAAATAATGTAGTTTCCATTTTAAGTAAAGATGGGAAGGTACGTAAACTTGTAAGCAGTGGGATTATCGCAGAAGAACAAGAGATTTGTATAGTTAATCCAGATACTGGTCAAGAATGTTCTAGTAATGAAATCGGTGAAATTTGGATTAAAGGCGAAAGTGCAGCAACAGGTTATTGGGGTCGAGAAGAACAAACAATTGATACATTCCAAGCTTTTCTGCCTAATAAAAAAGGACCATTCTTACGTTCTGGGGATTTAGGTTTTTTATATGATGGAGAGTTATATATTACAGGGCGTATAAAAGATTTAATTATTATTCGAGGCAGAAATTATTACCCACAAGATATCGAATTAATAGTAGAGAACAGTCATGAAAGTTTAAGGAAAAATGCAACCGCTGCGTTTTCTGTTATAGAAGAAGGTGAAGAACGGTTAATTGTGGCACAAGAAATTAGTCGCCAATACCGTAATGTTAATGTTCAAGAGGTTGCTAGTGCAATTAGACAAGCAGTAACTGCGGAGCACGGAATACAAGTACATTCAGTATTGCTTCTACAGTTTGGAAGTATACCTAAAACATCTAGTGGAAAGATCCAAAGACACGCTTGTCGTAACGGATATTTAAGCGAAGAACTTAAATTAATTGGGGAAGATGTTGTACAAAAAACAAGTGGGTTAGATATAGAATTTGAAATTGAAGAAATTCTTTTTAATAGACAAGAGCTAGTAAAGTTAACTCAAGAAGAAAGGCAAATTAAATTAGAAAAATACTTACTTCAGAAAGTAGGTGTATCTTTAAAGATTCCTGTTACTAATATTAGTGTAAATCAGTCACTAAATAGTTTAGGTTTAGATTCAATAACAGCAATACAATTACAGAGTCATATAGAGACAGATTTAGAAATTGTACTAGAACCAACTTTTTTATTAGAAGGTCCGAGTATATTACAAATAGCACAAGAGATGAATAATCAATTGTATAGAGAAAAATATTTGACTACTAAACTAGAAATTGATCAGATAAAAAGTGGAGAAATACCGATGTCTCGTGGACAACAAGGATTATGGTTTTTATATAAATTAGCTCCAAATAGCTCTGCTTATAATGTATCACGTGCTTTTAATATTGAAGGAAAGCTAGATATAACATCCCTACAGAAGAGTTTTCAAGAATTAGTTAATAGGCATTGTATATTAAGGTCATCTTTTTATGAATATGAGGGTGAATTGATTCAAAGTATAGCAAAGCAAAAGGATGTATCTTTTCAATTAATGGATGTAAGTAATTGGAAAACAGAAAAGTTGAATGAGTTTTTGAATGTTGAATCTAGTCGTAATTTCACTTTAGAACAAGGTGATACTATGCGTGTATATGTTCTTAAACGTACTGAATCCCAATATGTAATGTTGTGGTCTTTCCATCATATCGTAATTGATTATTGGTCAATCGATGTTTTATTTAATGAGTTGAAGACATTATATACAAGAATAATAGTAGGGGATGTAAGTACATTAAGAACCAATGATTATGATTATAGCTCATATGTAAATTGGCAGAATGCAATGCTTAATAGTTCAGAAGGTGCAAGTAAATTGGAATATTGGGAAGAGGAACTATCGGGTGAGTTACCAATTTTAAACTTACCAATTGATTATAAACGTCCACCAGTACAATCGAATAGAGGAGCAAACTTAAGGTTACGTTTAAATAAATCCATACACAACAAGCTAAAAGAGATTTCTAAAAATAGAGGAGTAACATTATATAATACGTTACTTTCAGCATATGGTGTTTTAATGTATCGTTATACAAATCAAGATGATATTATCATTGGTTCTTATATGGCAGGGCGAGTGAAGAAAGAGTTTGCTAATTTAGTAGGATATTTAACTAATGCTGTTTCAATACGATTAAACCTATCAGGGAATCCAACATTTAATGAAATGATTGAGCGAACAAATCATAAAGTAATTGGAGCTTATCGTAATCAGGATTATCCTTTTGAATCATTAATAAAAAACTTGAAAATTGATAGAGATTCAAGCAGACCACCGGTTTTTCAAACTGCTTTCGTAATGCAAAATGTGGGTGTTTATAATAAAACTCTCGCCCCTTTCACTGTAGGGTGTGAAACTACAAAGATTGATTTCGATAACGCTAGTTTAAGCTTATTTCCACTTGAGGATAATTCATCGTTATTTGATATCACTACAACAGTTGCAGAATCTGATGAAGGATTAATCATTAATTTCCAGTATAATACAGAGCTGTTTAAAGAGTTCACAGTAAAACGTATGATAAATCATTTTGAAATATTAATAGACAGTATAATAAAAAACCCAGATAATTCTATAAATTTAATACCTATTTTAACTGAGAAAGAGCTACTACAGTTAAATGATTGGAGTAAAAAAAGAGTAGAGTATTCTACACATTTATCAATACCGCAACTGTTCGAGAAGCAAGTTAACTTACATGGTAATGCTGTTGCTGTGAGATATATGAATCAAAGTTTAACTTATGAAGAGTTAAATAAACGTGCCAATCAATTAGCAAGATATTTAACAAATTTGGGAGTAGGTCCTGAAGTAATGGTTGGTATCGCCATGGAACGTTCCATAGATTTAATTGTGGGTATTCTAGGTGTTTTAAAAGCAGGCGGAGCATATATTCCACTTGATCCACATGCACCTGCTGGAAGAATCCAGTATATGTTAGAAGACTCAAATGTGCCAATTGTTCTTACACAAAAAAATTTAGTTAATAATGTACAAAATGACCTAACAAAAATTGTTTGTTTGGATACAAATTGGCAAGAGATTAGAGAGATGGAAGATACCAATCTAATTTCAGACATTACAGAAGATAACTTAGCTTATGTTATTTATACATCTGGCTCTACTGGTAACCCTAAAGGTGTTTTAATACCGCATAAGAACGTAGTTCGATTGTTTAAAGCAGCGGATAACCATTTTAATTTTAATGAAAAGGACATATGGACGATGTTCCATTCATATGCATTTGATTTTTCTGTATGGGAAATTTGGGGAGCTTTATTATATGGAGGAAAACTCATCGTTGTTCCATATTATGTGAGTCGTGATCCAGAGCAATTTTATGAATTGTTAATTAAAGAAAAAGTAACAGTTTTAAATCAGACACCATCAGCATTTCGTCAATTAATACACGTAGATGAAAAAGTAAATATGCCACATGAATTAAATTTACGATATGTAATATTTGGTGGAGAAGCATTAGAAATTCAGAGTCTAGGTGGATGGTTTGAGAGACATGGAGATGCAAAACCTCAATTAATAAATATGTATGGAATCACAGAGACAACAGTTCATGTCACATATCGAGCTTTATCAAAGGCTGATTTAGATAGTCAAGCAAGTGTAATTGGTACAGCGATTCCCGATCTTCAGGTATATATATTAAATCAAGATTTGCAGCATGTACCTATTGGAGTAATTGGAGAAATGTATATAGGTGGAGCAGGAGTTGCAAGAGGATATTTAAATAAACAAGAGTTAACTGAAGAACGTTTTGTGAAAATTCCATCTTTAGAGCAAGCAGGGCTAGTATACAAATCAGGTGATTTAGCACGTTATTTACCAAATGGAGATATTGAGTACTTAGGGCGTATTGATGATCAAGTAAAAATTCGTGGATTTCGAATTGAGCTAGGAGAGATTGAGGCTATTCTTAATCAATACTCGAAAGTTCGTGAAGGTATAGTGTTAGTTCGTGAAGATGTTCCTGGTGATAAAAAACTAATAGCTTACATTGTTGGAGATAATTTGATGCCTACTGCAATTGGCGAGCTAAGAAATTATATGTCAGGACAGCTACCAGATTATATGGTACCAAGTGCTTTTGTATTATTGGATAAATTCCCATTAACAATTAACGGAAAAGTAGACAAAAAGGCATTACCTGCTCCAGACATGTTTGCGGTTGAACGAGCGAAATATATTGAACCTGAAACACAAATAGAGAAAATTTTAGCTGATACTTGGGAAGAAGTATTGGGTATACAAGAGATAGGAATAGATGATAATTTCTTTTTAATTGGTGGTGACTCTATTAGAAGTATTAAAATATGTTCGCTTGCAAAAGAAAGAGGGCTAAATATTTCTTTAGAACAAATTTTTAAATATCAAACAATTAGAGATTTATCTAAAGTAGTAGATATGCAGAACAGCATAGAAGATAAGGACGTAACAGTCCCACCGTTTTCGTTAATCTCAGAAGAAGATAGAAGGATAATTCCTAATGGAATTGAGGATGCATATCCTATCCCAGCAATACAAATGACAATTTATTATCACAGTGAAGTTAATGAAGTGTATAGATCTTATCTAGAAACGTATCGTTTACGTGCTGATTTTAATGAAGAGATTTTTAACGAAGCAATTAATCGATTAGTAAAAAGACATGAAATTTTTAGAACTTCATTTGATATTTCTAGTTATAGTAAACCACTACAATTAGTTCATGAGAATACAGAATTAAAATTAAATGTCCAAGACCTTCGTCATATGAATGGAGAAGAACAAGAAAAGTATTTAAAAGATTTTGTGAGTAAAGAGGAGCACACAAAATTTGATTGGTCTAAACCAGGATTATTCCGTTTTCATGTTCACTTATTATCTGATGAAATCTTCCAATTTACAATGTGTGAGCCTATACTGGATGGTTGGAGTGTTGCATCGACGGTTACAGAACTGTTAACCAATTATAGGGATTTGACAGAAAACCCTAACACATTAGAATCTAAAAAATTAAATGCTAAATTCAATCGCTATGTACAATTAGAACAACAGACAAAAGAATCGAAAGAAGCCAATGAATTCTGGGAGAGCAAACTACAGGATGTATCGACTATGCAGGTACCACGTTGGTTAAAAACGTCTGCTTCGAAAGTAACTGAAAACAATAGGTTGATGCTTCCAATTTCGCAGCAAGTTTCTGAAGGACTAATACGCCTTTCTAGAAAAGTATCGGTACCTCTTAAAGATGTAGTATTAGCAGCACATTTAAAAGTGGTTAGCTTACTTACTGGTCAAACTGATGTTGTTACAGGGGTAGTAGCCGGTGGAAGGCCAGAGGAACCAGATGCAGAAAAAGTACTTGGTTCGATGATAAATACGATGCCGTTTCGTTTAGATATTGGTAACTGTTCTTGGGAAGAGTTGGTTTGTAAAACTTTTGACGCAGAGAGGGAAGCTCATCCGTACCGTCGCTATCCATTAGTAGATTTACAAAGAAAGTATAGCGGTGGAAAACGTATGTTTGAAACTATTTTTAACTATACTCATTTCCATGCTTATCAAGATATTGGAAAAAAAGCTGGTATTGAAATATTGAATGGAGAGCATCGTGAATCAGCTTATGTACCACTTACAGTACAATTTTCTATTGATCCTCAAACATCACAGTTGATGTGTGTATTAGACTATTATCCAGAAGATATAAATGAGGAACAAATTAATTATATATCAGGTTATTATGTAAAAACTTTAGAATTAATAGCTCAAGGCTCCTCAGTTAATCATCATGAAAATTGTTTATTATCAAATGAAGAAATCGACCAAGTAACTTTAAAAAATGATGATGAGGTAGACTTTAGCGTTGATGAGTGCTTCCATATCCTTTTTGATAAGCAAGTGAAAAAAACACCAGATAATAAAGCAATAGTATTTCAAAATCAGGTAATTACTTATCAAGAGCTTCAAAAACGTTCTAATTGCTTGGCTAATTATTTGAAGTCCATTGATGTTAAACCAGGTATGTTTGTTGGTTACTTTGGAGAAAGAAATATAGATTGGGCTATAACAGTGATTGGTATTTTTAAAGCTGGTGCAGTTTATATACCTCTAGACCCTAAATATCCTGAAAGTCGTATTGAGTATTTGATTGAACATTCAGGTATGGATGTATTACTAACATATGAAAAATTTACTGATAGAATACCAAAAGATAAATTAAAAATAGTTTCCTTAGATAGTAGTAGGGAGCAAATTGAAAGTCAAAATTTATTATATCAACATAATGAAATAACTTTAAATGATTTAGCATATATCATTTATACCTCAGGTTCTACAGGACTTCCTAAAGGTGTAATGGTGGAGCATAAAGGTATGATTAATCATTTATTTGCAAAAATAGATGTAATTGATATTAAAGAATCAGATATAGTAGCACAAAATGCTACTCAATGTTTTGATGTATCAGTTTGGCAATTACTATCCGCATTATTAGTTGGCGGACAGACATATATATTACCTGATGAAGCTGAACTTGATCCAGAAGTGCAACTGAATGAAATGGAAAAAGCGAATTTAACAGTATTTGAAACTGTACCTACGGTACTTCAATCAACCTTAGAAAGAATTTCTTTAAATGAAGAAAAAAGACCGAGCTTTAGTTCCTTACGATGGGTAGTGTTAAATGGGGAAACTTTACCACCTGAACTTTGCCGTCAATGGTTTAAGTATTATCCGGATATTCCGATGATTAATGCTTGTGGAGCAACGGAGAGTTCAGATGATGTTAATCATCATTATATTTTAGAGCCGCCAGCTTTAGAAGAAAACTTTATATCAATAGGAAAGGTAATTCCGAATTGTACGGTATATATTTTAGATCAATTTATGAATCCAGTACCTATAGGGGTACCTGGGGAATTATGTTATGGTGGTGTTTGTGTAGGACGTGGTTATCTTAATGATAAAGAAAAAACTGAAAAAGCTTTTAGGAAAAACCCGTTTACTAATGATAAAAATGAACGTTTATATAAGACTGGAGATTTAGTTCGTTTACGTAATGATGGTGCAGTTGAATTTTTAGGGCGCATAGATTATCAAGTGAAAATTCGTGGTTTCCGAATTGAGCTAGGCGAAGTAGAGGCAATATTAAGTAAACACCCAGATATTATACAAGTCGTTGCTTTAGCGCATACGGATTCTTCAGGGAATAAAAGATTAATAGCTTATTTAACACTTGAAAAGAATTCAAATTTAACAACAAAAGAATTACGTAATTATATGAAGGAACAAGTTCCAGCTCATATGATTCCTTCTTTCTTTGTCTTTTTAGATGAATTCCCAATTACTTCAACTGGAAAGTTAGATAGAAAAAATCTACCTGATCCTATGTTTAATCTTAATGAGGATAATTTTGTTGAACCTAAAACAGATTTAGAGAAAAAAATTGCAAAGATTTGGGGAAATGTACTTGGATATCAATCGGTTAGTATGAGAGATGACTTTTTTGAAAATGGGGGAGAATCTTTAATTGCAACAAGATTGATTTCTTTAATTAGAAAAGAATTTCAAATAGATATGTCGTTACGTACTCTTTTTGAGGTAACAACTGTAGAAGGATTAGTTTTAGCTGTTAAATCTGAATTAGATTTAAAACAGAATCAGGAAATTCAAGATTTAATTAGTGATCTTCAAGGACTATCTGAAGAGGAAATAAATTTAATTTTAAAAGATGGTCAATAATAAGTTGTAAATAATGAGGTAGGTGGGAATATTAAAAGTCTATTCCCACCACCAATTTATGATATTAGGAGGATCAGAAAAAATGAGTAAAGAAAAGCTTATGGCTAGGTTAGCTAAATTATCTCCTGAACAAAGAATATTTTTAGAGAAACAATTGAATAAAAATGAATCAAGTATAATTCCTTCTCGAAAAACTAATGAACCTACAATTTTATCATTTGCACAACAAAGAATGTGGTTTCTTGAACAATTAGAGCCTGGGTCTTCTACATACAATATGCCGTTTTTAGTAAAAATAAAGGGAGACTTTAATATTAGTGTCTTTAAACGTTGTTTAAATGAAATTATATGCAGGCATGAAATTCTTCGTACTACATTTTTATCGTTAGATGGAGATTTACGTCAAAAAATACATCCATTTATGCGAATAGATTTTGAAGTTCATAATTTGTGTTCCTATTCCAAGGATACTGCTGAAGATATATGTTCGTCACAAATGAAAAGGAAAGCAATCGAACCTTTTAATTTGGAAACGGGTCCATTACTACATACAAGTATTTGGCAGATAACAGAAGATGAATTTTGGGTTTTAGTAAATATGCATCATATTATTGGGGATGGTTGGTCAATGGCTATATTAATTGAGGAACTATCTATTTTATATAATAATTTTTTGAAAGCGGATGTTGCTAATTTATCACCTTTAAAGATACAATATGCAGATTTCTCAATTTGGCAAAAGAATTGGTTAACAGGTTCTAAATTTCAAACACAATTAGACTATTGGAAGAAACAACTTAAAGGTGTCTTACCAGTACTAGATTTACCCACAGATTTTTCGAGACCAAGTAAATTATCATACAAGGGTAGTAATGAACTTATTAATATTTCATATGAAACTGTGCAGAGATTAAAAGAATTAGGTAAAAGTGAAGGTTGTACATTATATATGACTTTGCTTGCAGCATATTATACCCTTCTTCTAAAGTATACAAACCAGGAAGATATTATCATAGGATCACCAATTGCAAATAGGAATCATAGAGAGATAGAGCCTCTGATTGGATTTTTTGTAAATACATTAGCTTTAAGAATTAATTCAAAAAGAGATGTAGCTTTTCGTGAACTAATTAATAAAGTAAAAGAAATATGCTTAGGAGCATATTCAAATCAAGATATACCTTTTGAAGCAATTGTGGGTGAATTAAATTCAGAACGAACAGCAAATCATTCAGTTTTGTTTCAAACGATGTTTTCGTTAGAGCAGAACATTAAGAAATCTCTTAATCTTGCGAATGTAAAAATGGATTTTGAAAGATTCGAAACCGATACAGCAAAATTCGATTTAAGTTTAATAATTAATGAACATGATGATGGACTTATTTGCACGTTTAACTATAGTACAGATTTATTTATGAAAAGCAGTATACAACAGATGGCGAAACATTTCGTAACTATATTAAAAGCTATTATAGAAAATCCGAATGTTCAATTAAGTGAAATTTCATTATTAGATGATGAAGAAAAAAGAAAAATTTTAAATGAGTGGAATAATAATAAAGAAAATTTAAGGAGTATGTGTATACAAGAAAAATTTGAATTACAAGTAACAAAAACCCCTGATGCTATAGCTTTAATTTGTAAAAATGATTCATTAACTTATCGTGAATTAAATAATAGAGCAAATCAAGTTGCGCATTACTTGCGGAGAAATGGGGTCAGGTCGGGAAAATATGTTGGAATTTGCTTAGAGCGTTGTTCGGAGTTGATGATTTCAATATTGGGAATACTTAAAGCTGGGGGAGCTTATATCCCGTTAGATCCTTCTTATCCAATGGAAAGGCTGTCTTACATATTAGAAGAATCTCAACTTGATATATTACTTACTCAGAAAAGTTTTATGTCTAAGTTTACTGAATTTAGAGTTGATAATGTAGTGCAAATGGATGGAAATCAAGAGTTTAATAAGGAAGATACTATAAATCTTGACCATTTTGTAGATTTAGATGATTTAGCGTATATGATTTATACTTCTGGTTCTACCGGAAAGCCAAAAGGGGTCATGGTCCCACATAGAGGATTAACAAATTATTTAAATTGGTGCACTCAAAATTATTATAAAGGGAATGGTGGACAAGGTTCATTAGTTCTGTCATCAATATCTTTTGACTTAACAATTACGGGAATGTTTTCTCCATTATGTATAGGAGAAACAGTAGTTTTATTTCCTGAGCGATTAGACTTAGAAGAATTGGGAAGATGGGTTCGGAAAAGAAAATATAGTGTTATAAAGCTAACACCAGCACATTTAGAGTTATTATCTCATCAAGTTTCTGAAGAAGATGCTGCTTTTTGTACAGATACTTTTGTAGTAGGAGGAGAGCCTCTACTCGCAAAACATGTTGATTTTTGGGTAAAGCATGCTCCAAATACGGTAATAATAAATGAATATGGACCGACTGAAGCAGTGGTTGGATGTACTAATTATATAGTAAAAACAGGAGAGGATTATAGTAAATCCATACCTATAGGAAAGCCTATTTTTAATACTGAAATGTATGTATTAGATACCTCTTTACAACCCGTACCTATTGGTGTTCATGGAGAACTATATATTGGAGGAGAGGGATTAGCAAGAGGGTATTATAAACGACCGGAATTAACTGCGGAAAGATTTATTAATTCTCCATTCAATAGTAATGAAAAACAGAAATTGTATAAAACTGGAGATATAGTGCGTTATTTATCAAATGGAAATCTTGAGTATATTGACCGCATAGATCAACAAGTTAAATTGAGGGGATTTAGAATTGAATTAGGAGAAATTGAAAGTATTTTAAGCAATCACGATGCAATTTCAAGTGTAGTTGTTAATGTTTATGAGGAAAATGAGAATAAAAAATTAATAGCATATATTGTACCAAAATATAGACATGAGATGCAATGGGATTTTCTTTATGATTATATGAAAAAACATGTACCAGATTATATGATACCAGCAAAGTTTGTAGTATTAGAAGAACTTCCATTAACTCCAAATGGGAAAATTGATAGAAGACGGTTACCAAAACCAATATTTAGTGGGGATGATCAGAAATTTGCAGAACCAATAACTGATTTGGAGAAAGAAATTGCAATGATTTGGGGCGAAGTATTGGGATATAAGAAGGTTAGCATGAAAGATAATTTCTTTAAAAGTGGTGGAGAATCTTTACTAGCAACAAAATTTATTTCGCTAGTAAGAAACAAATTGAAAATAGAATTACCATTAAAGCTGATATTTGAAGTTACTACCTTAGAAGAATTTGTTTTGTTTGTGAAGCAAGAACTAGAGTTGGAGCAAGATAAAGAGTTGATAGATTTACTAAAAGATTTAGAAGATACAGATGAAATGATGTCAGATAAAGTATTATCAATATTAATTAATCATCAAGAGTAGATAATTTATTAATTTCAGAAGAGTTGTATATTACGAAATACACTTTTAAATAATGGAGGTGCGTTTATGGAAGGAAAGGAAGATTTGTTTGCAAAATTAGAATCATTATCCCCAGAGAAGAAAAAATTTTTAATGGACCGATTAAAACGGAATAACCCTAAAAATATTATGAAAAAGAGAAGGGAAAGTGACCTTCCTGTTCTATCTTTTGCTCAGCAAAGACTTTGGTTTTTTGATCAATTAGAACCCGGTTCTTCAACGTATAATATGCCGTTTCTTCTGAAGATAGAAGGAGACTTTGATATTAATGTTTTTGAAAAAAGTTTAAATGAAATTATACAAAGACATGAAATTTTACGCACTACTTTTTTATTAATGGACGAGCAGCCAATCCAAATTGTAAATCCAAATTTATCAATACAAGTTAAATATGTCGATCTTCAGGCGTACTCTAAAGAGGAAAGACAAAAAATTTCTGATGAACAGATAAAAAAGGTTTCAAAAAAACCCTTCAATCTTGAGATAGGTCCCCTTGTACGTGCAAATATTTGGCAAGTAGAAGAGAAAGAATATTGGATGTTGCTAAATATGCATCATATTGTCGGAGATGGATGGTCTGTTGGGATTTTAATCCAAGAAATTTCGAATGTTTATAATGCATTTATTAAAGGAAATAACTCCCCTTTATTACCATTAACAATGCAATATACTGATTTTTCTATTTGGCAAAAGGGATGGTTGCAAGGTTCCAAGCAACAAGAACAATTGAATTATTGGAAAAAACAATTGAGTGGCAATCTACCTGTTCTTGATTTACCAAGGGATTTTTCAAGACCTAATAAAGCAACATATAATGGAGACGAAGAATATATCACAATTCCTAAAGGGTTAGTAGAGAAATTAAGAACCTTATCCCAACAGGAGGGTGGTACATTGTATATGCTGTTATTAGCGGCGTATAATACTTTGTTATATAAATATAGTAAACAAGAAGATATTATTGTAGGTACACCAATTGCAAATCGAAATCATTTGGAAATTGAACCATTAATAGGTTTTTTTGTAAATACGTTAGCATTGCGTACTAGAGTGAGAAAAGAAATGTGTTTTAGGGAACTACTACAAGAAGTAAAACAAACATGCCTAGGAGCATATTCAAATCAAGATATCCCATTTGAAAATATTGTTGCAGAAATTGTATCAGAACGTCAGAGTAATAGCTCTGTACTTTTTCAAACTGTTTTTGCTTTAGAGAAACAAACACAAAATATAATTGAAATGTCAGGTGTAAAAGTTAAGCCTGAGAAATTAAATATTAATGTTGCAAAGTTTGATTTGACCTTATCTATGATTGAGGAGGAAGATAAGGTATCTGGAACTTTTAACTACAATACTGGTCTATTTAGAAAAAGTACCATTCAACGTATTTCAAAACATTATCTGTCTATATTAGAACAGGTAATTGAAAATCCTAACATAAAATTAAACCAATTATCATTAATAAACAAAGAAGAATTAAATCAAATGATTAAAAGGGAACATAATGTAATAAAGAATTTACAGATAGAAACCACTCTACCTGAACTATTTGAAGAACAGGTCAAAAAAGTACCGAACAATATAGCGGTACAATACGGGGATGCTTCATTAACTTATGATGAATTAAATACAAAAGCTAATCAGTTAGCTCATTATTTAAAAGGTCAAGGGGTAGGTCCAGAAGTTATGGTAGGTATTTCCATGGAACGTTCTTTAGATCTAATTATAGGAATTTTTGGGGTTTTAAAGGCAGGTGGAGCATATGTACCAATTGATCTAAATGCTCCATCAGCCAGAATTCATTATATGTTAGAAGATTCTATGGTACCAATTGTTCTTTCCCAACAGGGCTTATCTAATAAAATCCTTAAAGATAAAGTGAAGGTTATTTGTTTAGATACGGACTGGAATGAAATTGAAAAAATGAGGACTTCGGATTTAATAGGGGAAGTTCAAGTTTATAATCTAGCTTATGTAATTTATACTTCAGGATCTACTGGAAAACCAAAAGGAGTCATGGTTCCACATAGAGGATTAACAAATTATTTAAATTGGTGCACTCAAAATTATTATAAAGGGAATGGTGGACAAGGTTCATTAGTTCTGTCATCAATATCTTTTGACTTAACAATTACGGGAATGTTTTCTCCATTATGTATAGGAGAAACAGTAGTTTTATTTCCTGAGCGATTAGACTTAGAAGAATTAGGAAGATGGGTTCGGAAAAGAAAATATAGTGTTATAAAGCTAACACCAGCACATTTAGAGTTATTATCTCATCAAGTTTCTGAAGAAGATGCTGCTTTTTGTACAGATACTTTTGTAGTAGGAGGAGAGCCTCTACTCGCAAAACATGTTGATTTTTGGGTAAAGCATGCTCCAAATACGGTAATAATAAATGAATATGGACCGACTGAAGCAGTGGTTGGATGTACTAATTATATAGTAAAAACAGGAGAGGATTATAGTAAATCCATACCTATAGGAAAGCCTATTTTTAATACTGAAATGTATGTATTAGATACCTCTTTACAACCTGTACCTATTGGTGTTCATGGAGAACTATATATTGGAGGAGAGGGATTAGCAAGAGGGTATTATAAACGACCGGAATTAACTGCGGAAAGATTTATTAATTCTCCATTTAATAGTAATGAAAAACAGAAATTGTATAAAACTGGAGATATGGTACGTTATTTATCAAATGGAAATCTTGAGTATATTGACCGCATAGATCAACAAGTTAAATTGAGGGGATTTAGAATTGAATTAGGAGAGATTGAAACTATACTTAATCAATATTCTAAAATACGTGAGGGTATTGTTTTAGTTCGAGAAGACATTCCAGGTGACAAAAAACTAGTGGGGTACATTATTGGAGAAGATCTTACAGCTGATGAGGTTGAGAAACTTAGCAATTACATGTCAAAGCAGTTGCCTGATTATATGGTACCGAGTGCTTTTGTGTTATTAGAAAAAATACCGTTAACAATTAATGGGAAAGTAGACAAGGAGGCATTGCCTGCTCCAGATATGTCTTTAATTAAACGACCGGAATATAGTGAACCAAAAACAGATGTTGAAAAAAAATTAGTTGAAATCTGGGAAGAGTTACTGGGGTATTCCGGAATCTCCTTATATGACAATTTTTTTGAAATTGGTGGGCACTCCTTATTGGCAGTTCAATTAATGTCAAAAATTAAAAAGAAATTCAATGTGAAAATTCCATTAACTGTAATCTTCCGAAGTGGAACAATTGCTGCATTAGCAAAACAAATAGATAGAAATAATATTTATAAAGTTAATAATTCAATAGTACCTCTTCAACCAAAGGGGGAGAAGAGACCTATTTTCTTTGTTCATCCTATTGGTGGACATATTATAAGTTATTTTGAATTAGCTAAATATTTAGGTGTTAAGCGTCCGTTTTACGCTTTTCAGTCGCTAGGATTAGAGGGTGGAGAAACTATATTAACAAATATAAAAGAAATGGCTAATTTTTATATTAAGGAAATGCAGAATGTTCAGGAAGAAGGGCCTTATATTATTGGTGGATGGTCTTTTGGCGGGGGTGTAGCTTTTGAAATGGCAAGACAATTAGTTGAGAAAGGAATAAAGGTTGAAGCCATTATATTACTAGATACATGGGCACCAGAGATATATAATGTTACATCAGAATGGGATGATTTAGCCGTATTTATGAATGATTTAATGAAGCAATATAACCTAGAGGTTTCCGAAGAATTAATATTAGGATATAAAAATTTAAGTATGCAAGATGAACGTATTCGCTATGTAATAAATTATTTAAAGAATCATTCAAAGTTTAAGCAAGATATACAAGTTGAAGATCTAAAAAAGATGATTCAGGTATTTCAAACAAATCTTAATGCCTATCGTAATTATAAGCCCGCAAAATTGAATCAAGATATATTACTTTTTACTGCAAATCATCCAGATAAAGAAAATAATCATGTAGAAGATGACACCTTGTTTTGGGGAAAATATGTAGAAAAACAATTAAATGTTATAGAGCTAAATGCAAATCATTATAGTATGATTCAGTCTCCGCATGCTGAAGATATTGCACATCATATTGATGTATTCTTAAAAGGGATAAGTAAAAAAATTACAAAATCCTAGTTCTAATTTTAATTAAATTTTTAAAGGTGTGTTTCATATGAATAATATTTATTCACCATCTCTATATTTCAAAAAATTCAATAAGATGAATTCTTTTCCAGCTAGTATGAGGTTATTCTGTTTTCATTATGCAGGAGGAAGTGCTAGTAATTTTAAAAAATGGTCAACTGAATTACCTGAACAGATTGAAGTAATTGCTGTTCAACTACCAGGTAGAGAAAATAGAATTATGGAGAAACCATTCAATAATATCCAATCTATTATATGTGAATTAGCAGTAGAGATTCTTCCTTTATTAGATAGACCATATGTATTTTTTGGACATAGTATGGGGGCATTATTAAGTTATGAAATGTCATGGTATCTAAAAGAAAAGTTTTCAACATCTCCAGAGAAGTTAATTATTTCGAGTTTTAGGGCACCGCATCTATCACCAATAACAAATAATATGCATGATTTATCTGTACCTATTTTTATTGAGAAGTTAAAAGAAATGGGAGGAACATCTGACGAAATATTACGTAATCAAGAGCTAATGGAATTAATTATACCTACTATACGTGCAGACTTTGAAGTGTGTGAAAAGTATGTATATAAAGAAAGAAATAAATTAAATTGTCCTATTGTGGCGTATGGTGGAACAGAAGATAATAGAGTTCGTTTAGAGCACCTAAAACAGTGGGAGAAACACACTAGTAAAGCTTTTAAAGTTCAGATGTTACCAGGGAATCATTTCTATTTAAAAGACGTAGAAAATGAGTTGCTATATTTAATTTCTAAGGAATTATTAGAAAATTATTAAATGAATTTCATCATGTTATCAAATAAATTTATTTTTATACAAATGGATGATAAGTGAAATATTGTTGAGAGGAAGAATAATGGAAGAAAGAGTATCCGTTTTTTATCTAAAAATACCTGAAAATATTAAAATATCACATTTTACTTGTTGTTTGAATGTTTTAGATGAAGAAGAGCAGGTAGAATTTAATAGTTACTTAGTAGAGCATAAAAAAATAGAGTTCTTATTTGGAAGACTGCTGGTGAAATCTCTATTTGCACAAAAATTAAATTTGTTAGTATATGATATTTTGCTTAAAAAAAATAGTTTTGGAAAGCCATATGTAAAATGGGAATTCAATAGACAACGAAATCCTATGTATTTTAATTTATCACATACAAGTCAGATTATTGTTTGTGGAATTGCAAAAGAAAAATATATTGGAATAGATGTTGAAAAGACCAATAGAAATTATTTAGATGTTATGGATGTAGTTTTTTGTAAAAGAGAAATTAACTTAGTATTAGATCAGATAAAGTCTACAGATAAGAAAGAGATGTTTTTTAGAATTTGGACAAGGAAGGAAGCTTTATTAAAAGCCAGAGGTACAGGACTTTACACACCTCCTTTATCTATTTCTGTACCAGAAAATAGCGGAATTATTAAAGGAGGTGATTTTTTATATAATTCCTTTTTATTAGACCCTGATTATATTGTTTCAGTTGCTTTAAAATGTTCGGAAAATAAAAGATATACATTTAGTATTCAAGAAATTCTTCTTAAAGAATTAATAGATTTATATAAAACTTTATCTTAAATGATGAAAATAGTTTCCAGGAGGAAATGGTATGCTAGATGACTTAAAAGTAATTTCAACCGAGCAAATATATTTACATGAAGAGTATGAACTTGAAAGGTTAAAGAAGCTAAGTAATAAAATTAAAAATGAACAGGTTTTAAAGAATCCGCCAATCGCTTTACAATTAGCCAAAGATAAATATCTAATCCTTGATGGAGCACACCGGACGTTATCCTTGAAGCAATTGAATTGTAAAAGAATGGTTGTTCAAGTCGTTAAAGCAGATTATTTATCAATTGGAGCATGGTCACATCATATAGCAGATAGTGAGGGAGTATTAGAGGTATTAAAAGGTAATTCTAATATTTTCTTGAGTAAAAATATTAAAAGTGAAAATTCAATTGCAACAGTATTTATTAATGGAATAAAGTACGATCTTAATATTAATCCAGAATTAGAAATAGATATGGAAATGAAAATTAAAGTTTGGAAAGAAATTGTTAATGCTTATACTAATAAATATCCGTTCACTAGAATAACAAATGACGAATTAATTCCTTTAGGCGGCATAGTATTTAGCTATACTTTGCTAGAGTTGTATCAAATTAAACAATTAGTAGAATCAAATTTACTACTCCCTGCAGGGGTAACTAAGTTTAAATTAAATTGTGGGCGTATTTTGAACCTAAACATTCCATTAAGTTTTCTAATCCGAGAAGATTTTGTAGAGGAGGATTGGATGGAATTATTGGAATTATGGGAAAAATCAATTCGGTTGTATACCGATCCAGTCTTATTATGTGAAATTTAAATTGATAAATGATTGGAGTATGGATATTGGTTTTTTATAAAAATTAAATGAGTTGATTAATGTGAAAAGGGGCAAAAACATGATTCATGATGACGTTCTTTCATTAATAGGAGAAACACCTATTGTAAAAATTAATAAGCTGGTCCCACCTGAGAGTGCTCAACTTTATGTGAAATTAGAAGGATTTAATCCTGGAGGAAGTTCAAAAGATAGGGTAGCAAAGCGAGTAATTGAATATGCTGAAAATAGTGGACAGTTAAAGCCAGGAGGAACAATTGTTGAATCCTCATCGGGGAATCTTGCAATTGGTTTAGCCTTAGTAGCAAAGATGAAAGGGTATAAAATGATTTGTGTAGTTGACCCTAAAATAAGTAAAGTGAATCTGAATCTTATTAAATCATATGGTGCCCAAATTCATATGGTTGATGTATCAGACGAGCACGGAAACTATTTGAAAACTCGACTTATAACAGCACAAGATTTAGCGAATTCAATTGATGGAGCTTATTGGCCTAATCAATATAATAATCCTGAAAATCCGGAGGCTTATGTAAAAACTTTAGTTCAAGAAATTTACGATGATTTTAATGATACTTTAGATTGGATTGTATGTCCTGTAGGTACTGCTGGATTAATTACAGGTGTTGCAAAAGGCATGAAAAGATTAAACACATCTGTAAAAGTTATGGCTGTTGATGCTGTAGGATCAGTTATATTCGGAGGACAGCCGGGGGTAAGAAGGCTTTTGGGGATAGGAAATGCAATTGTTCCTGGAAATGTGAATCGAAATCTTTATGATGATCTAAGTTACGTTAATGATGCAGATGCCTTTTTTATAACAAGAGAGCTTGTATCAAAAGAAGGGATATTAGTTGGTGGATCTTCCGGAGCAGTTGTATGTGCAGCTCTAAGATTAATAGATAAACTACCAAAGTCTAAAAAAGTATTAGCGATATTACCAGATAGAGGTGATCGATATTATAATACTATATTTTCAGATGAATGGTTAGATGAACATGGTATTGAATTACCACAATCGATTAATGATTGCATTTTAGTTTAAATAAAATAGATATTATTTTAAGGGAGTGTTAATTATGTTATTAGAAACAAAACCAGAATTAGTTTATCTTAGTAAACAGGATATTATAGATTTAGGTGGTTATAAAGCAAACATTTACGTTCATGCTATTACACAAGCACTAACCTTACATTCAGAAAGAAACTTTAGTCAACCTTTAAAGCCGTATTTAAAAACGAATAAAGATGGAGAGCATATCGCAGATAGAATTATTGCTATGCCAGCTTATCTTGGCGAACCTTCTATTTCAGGAATTAAATGGATCGGAAGTAAGTTTGATAATCCAACTAAGAAGAATATGGAAAGAGCTAGTGCTTTAATTATTTTAAATGATCCAGAAACAAATTTTCCAATTGCCATTTTAGAAGGTAGTGTAATTAGTTCTATGAGAACAGCAGCTGTCACTGTAGTTGCAACAAAATATTTAGCCAAAAAAGGATTTCAAAATGTTTCAATTATCGGTTGCGGATTAATTTCTAAAATGCACATAAATTCTTTACTAGAACAGTTTAATCATATTAGACAAATTAATTTATTTGATCTGGATCATGCAAAAGCGAAAGCTTTTGCTCAAGAAATGAAAGAACGTTTTAGTCATGTCGATTTTCATGTAAAAGAATCAGCAAAAAATGCGGTAGAACAAGCTGAGGTGCTTGTAACATGTACGGTAGCAGACACTCCATATATTGAAGCAGATTGGATTCAAAAAGGAACTTTCGTCAGTAATATCTCTATAATGGATATAGAAAAAGAAGCTTTTTTAAAGGCTGATAAGGTGATTGTAGACGATTGGGATCAAGCAAATAGAGAAAAGAAGGTAATTAATCAGCTCGTAGTAGAAGGGAAATTTTCAAAAGAAATGCTTCATGCAGAACTTGGCGATATTATAACTGGTAAAAAATCAGGAAGAGTGACCGATGAAGAAATTATTATATTAAACCCTATGGGAATGGCTATTGAGGATATTGCATGTGCTCATGCCATTTATGAGAAAGCGAAACAAGAGGGATTAGGAAAAGTGTTAAGTTTATATTAAGTACTTTTTATCAAAAGGAACTGTAATACGTTTAATTACAGTTCCTTTATTTAATTAATAGTTGTGTAGAAGTTTCACTTTAATATTGAATCCACTAAAATTAGGATTCTTATCGTTGATAATAAAACATTAAAGTGTAGGAAATTAAGAGAGGTGCTAAAATTATGATTTATGAAATCAAATTTATTCCATATGAACAATTAATTTTTTTTGAAGAATATAACGAAGAACAATTAATTAAAATTAAAAGTAACATTGATGCTCAAAAAGCCTTGAATAATCTACCAATTATTATGAGAACTGAATCAAACAAATATCTTGTCTTAGATGGAATACATCGTATCTTGGCATTAAATAAATTACGCTGTATGAATATTACTGCACAAATAATCGATGAGAGTATTGTAATAAGTAGTTCTTGGCTTCATCAGATTCCTAAATGTAAGGAATTAATAAGTGATTTAAAAAATAACTCGAATTTTTATTTTACTGGAGAAAATTTATTAGAACAGAAGTATTTTGCAAAGGTTTATATAGATAACCAAGTCTATTACTTATATGATATAGATTCTAAGAAAAAGGAACAAGGAGAAGTTATTTCATTTTTAAATTCAATTATTAATGTGTATGATAGTAAGTATGGATATGCAAAGATAACAAAAGAAGAATATACTCCAAACTTAGAGTATATTACGATTGAGTTTCCGGATTTTTCTATACAAGAATTAATGAAAAATATCGATAATAAATTGTTTCCATTAAACGTTATAAGATTTACTTTTAATATTAAAAATATGAATGGTATAAACATTCCAATTTGTGTTATAAGAAGTCCAGAGGCTTATGAGTTTGAATGGAGAGAAATTATAGAGAAATTATCTTTACCTAGTCAGTGATAAATTAAATTCTAAATGGAAAATTGTTGGAATTTATTCTTTTAGTAAAAAGCTACTCAGGAGTATACATTGTAAAACGAGGGTTGGGTCTTTGTATTCTGTAAAATGCGGTCATTAAGTAAGTTCATAGGTGGAAAATACAAGAAATTAAATTATTGTAATCGTTATAAAAATCCCATAAGTACCATTTTTATTTTTGAGAAACTTGTTTGAAGAAGAAATGAGTAGGGTAACAATGGTATCAGTCCACAGAAGAAATGCACAAAACCTCTCTAATTAGGTGTATGTAATTAATGAAAGTAGTCTTAATAAATATAAAAAGACTATTAAAGAAAATGTAGTGAGTAGATATAATCAATTGGAGACTTCTTGGTTAATAATAGTATAACATCGAAATAGAACAATTTAAAAGTTTTTTGTATATATAAATTTAAAAATATCTATATGTATGTGACTTTATTTTATATCCATAGGAATAGCCAATTTATATGTGAAGTGAAAAGGTCGACTCTTATAATTATGAGCCGGCCTCTTTGTTTTATGGATATCAAATTAGTGAGCAACATTTCAAAGAGTATCCTGTGATATAACTAAGTAGAATTTTAAACAAGGGGATGATGAGATGAATAAATTGAAGGGGAAAGTTGCATTAGTAACAGGGGCTAGTAGGGGAATAGGACGAAGTATTGCCTTACATTTGGCACAGGCTGGTGCGTTAGTTGTAGTTCACTATAGTAAAAGAAAAGAAGAAGCAGAAAGTATAGTGGATAAAATTAAACAAGATGGCGGTGCCGCATTTGCAATCAGTGCAGATTTAAGTACTTTTAACGGCATTAATAACTTGTATTTAATGATGGATCAATCTCTTCAAAAACATATAGGTAATACTACATTTGATATTCTTGTAAACAATGCTGGAATTGGGCAGATTTTAACGTTAGAGGAATCTACAGAGGAGTCTTTTGATGAGGTTATGAATATTAATGTGAAGGCTCCATTTTTCATTATTCAAAAGGCTTTGCCACGTTTAAAAGATGGAGGAAGGATTATCAATATTTCATCATTTGTTACACGAGTAGCCACCCCAAGTGTTTTTGCCTACAGTATATCTAAGGGGGCAATTAATACACTCACTCATACTTTAGCACAACAACTTGGTGCTCGTGGTATTACAGTAAATGCAATTCTCCCGGGTATAATTAATACAGAAATGAACGCTGAGACATTGAGGAATAAAGATGGCCAAAAATATGCTGCAGGTTTATCGACTTTTAATAGGTGGGGAGAACCTAATGATATAGCTGATATTGTAGGTTTTCTTTCTTCATCAGACAGCCGTTGGATAACTGGTGAGTTAATCGATGCAAGTGGTGGATCTTACTTATAATGCTAGAGAAAAGGCCAAATAAACAATAGAGTTGCATTTGCAACTCTATTGTTTATTTGCTAAATCACCGAACTATGCACCATTTATTAACTCTTATAAAAGCCAGCTTGAAATGAGTCCAAATGTAGTAAGTCAATCAAGGTAGAGAACCAATTATGCTGTAGTAGGATTAATGGTAAGTGTAAATAGTAAAAATGCAATGAATATGCACAATTTCATATATAAATGGGTTCTTTTTGTTAACTCTTTCACAGGGAAGGGAATGTATGAAATTAGTATGATAGAATCAATTTGTATTTAATATAAAGGGGATGATTGAATGCTAAAAAGAATGATCCTAGGGGTTTCATCATTAGTAGTTGGAGCAACAGTTGGTTTAGCGACAGATGTATCTGCAGCACCTGCACCACCATTAACTTCATTAAAAGTAGTAAAAGTTGAATTTCAAATAGGCGGAGTTGAATTTATTGGTGTAAACAATTTAAGTACGGTTAAAAATCATGGAGGAAGCTATTTATCATTTTAGCCAAGAAGACTCATTCCTCAAGGAACGCGAAGTGAGTAGGTGGGAGAGATGAATTGGCTTCGAACTAGGGATGGTAGGAAGCCATCTTAATTGTTCGACATAATAAAGTGTTACTTCACTATCCATAGAATGTACGTTCGGTGCATGATAGTCATATACCGAAATGGAGGTGAATCAAATGATAATTAATAAAGCCTTTAAGTTTCGTATCTATCCAAATCAAGCACAAGCAATTCTAATTAATAAAACGATAGGTTGTTCTCGCTTTGTATTCAATCATTTCCTATCCCTATGGGATCACGCATACAAAGAGACTGGAAAAGGTTTAACATATGGTACATGCTCTGCCAAACTTCCTGCCATGAAGAAAGAGTTTGTTTGGCTCAAAGAAGTGGATAGTATTGCGATTCAGTCGTCTGTTCGCAACCTTGCGGATGCGTATACACGATTTTTCAAAAAACAAAATAGTGCCCCGCGTTTCAAATCCAAGAAGAATAACGTACAATCTTATATCACAAAACAAACAAATAAAAACATTGCCGTTGTAGGAAACAAAATAAAATTGCCAAAACTAGGTCTTGTTCGATTTGCCAAAAGTCGTGAAATAACGGGACGTATTGTAAATGCTACAGTTAGACGTAACCCTTCTGGTAGATATTTTGTGTCACTATTAGTTGAAACAGAAGTACAAGAACTTCCGAAAACACATTCTTACATTGGAGTAGATGTAGGACTAAAAGATTTCGCCATTTTGTCAGATGGAACACCCTATGCAAATCCGAAGTTTTTCCGATCATTAGAAGATAAGTTGACGAAAGCACAGCGTGTCCTTTCTAGAAGAATGAAAGGATCTTCTCGTTGGAATAAACAAAAAGTAAAAGTAGCTAGAATTCATGAATACATATCAAATGCTAGAAAAGATTACTTAGACAAAATCTCAACTGTAATCATCAAAAACCACGATGTTATCGGTATAGAGGATTTGCAAGTATCGAATATGTTAAAGAATCATAAGTTAGCAAAAGCAATTAGTGAAGTATCTTGGTCACAGTTTCGAACCATGTTGGAATATAAAGCAAAATGGTATGGTAAACAAGTCATTGTCGTATCGAAAACATTTGCTTCCAGCCAATTATGTTCTTGTTGTGGATATCAAAACAAAGACGTTAAAAATCTAAACCTACGTAAATGGGACTGTCCTTCTTGTCGTACACACCATGATAGGGATATTAACGCAAGTATCAATATAAAGAATGAAGCAATAAGGCTTCTAACCGCAAGGACTGCGGGGTTAGCCTAATCAATTAGAGTTCGATAGAACTCTTTACTTAGGAATCCCCCACTTCTAAACGAAGTGAAAGTGGAGGTAGTTCAAACAAATGAAATGGGATATGGTAGAAATCCGATTGCTCAAATGAGTGGTCAAAAACTAAAAAAAGTAGATTCTAAGATGATTGATATTAATGGTGATAGAACAGTTGATAGATGGGAATATAAATGGGATGCTTCGGGACAGCAAAATGGACAATTCAAATATCAAAACACATCTACAAATGCACCTTGGAATACATTATCTACGTCATTAAATATCAAATAAGTTAACAGAAGAATTTAATGTTAATTTTTGGTTGTAATATTTAATATTTAGGTAACTAAAGGAGTCTACGTTTTTTGTGGGCTCTTTTAATCTATTGAAAAGACACGCGCAAATTAATAAGCTATTTTATCTAATTATCACGATGTATGTTTACATAATGTTATTTCCGTAAACAAATTTTAATTAATAGTGTGAGTAATTAAGGAAATGAATCTATTGAAAAATCATGTAATATCAAAGGAGTCTTTTCAGCATCCTAATCTTAAACTATATATTTATGAATTTTTATAATATTTTTAGCCAACATTTAGTCACAAATCATACGATACTCTTACAAAATACTATGATTTGGTTAGTAATAGTAGTGAAAAAAACATTAAACATAACTAGGTAGTATAGCTAATGTTATTTTTTTACATAATTTGTTTAATAGTATGTATATCGTTATTATTCAATGTAACTAAAATAATTTAAAAGGAGATAGGAAGTCATGTTTAAAGAAAAAACAAATGGAAGACTAAAAAAGATTGTTATAATTACTGCGGCTTGCACCATGATGTCAATGTATGGAGCACCAATTTCTAGTACAAAGGCAGCAATCCGATCTCATGCTCCATCAGTTTATGTAACACCACAAAATACTGCTGCTTCAGATATTATTAGCATAGACTGGTCACCAGTCCAAACAGCTCCTTATACGTATTGGGCTGTGCATAATTGGAATCAGGGGGGAGAGGGTGGTGGTTATGCTGGCTTCCAACAACAAAGTGGTTTTGATCAAACTGGTAAACGTACCCTTCACTTTGCACTTTGGGATCCAATAGCATCAAACCAAGCAATAAAAGCTGAATATTTATCGCCGACTTCAGAAGCCAATAGATTTGGTGGAGAAGGAACAGGTCTGAAGGTACAAACAACTTATAATTGGAAAGATAGTGAATGGTATCGAATGACTCTACGTTCTTGGCAAGAAGATGGCCATACAAAATTTGGCCAGTGGATAAAAGATAATAAATTAAATCAATGGAAGTTAGTTGCTATTATGGATCATCCAGTTGCGAATGTTGCATTTAATTATGGTCTATCGATGTTCCAAGAGGACTGGGCTGGTAATGGACAAGATGTAAGAGAAGCACGCCTAAAAAATGGATACAGTAGAAAAGTTTCAGATAAACAATGGAATTCTTGGAATAATCAGCGTATCAGTGGGCAACATGAAACATCTTATCAATACGATGGAGGAGCAAATTCAGAATATATATGGGTTAAGGCAGGAGGAAATACTCAATCAACAATTGGTACTGGAAAAACTTTTAATATAAATCAGCCTAGTCAACCAGAAATGGGAAATTTAGATTTTGATATTCAAAATATTCGCTTTGAAGCTGAAAAATTAAATGTGTCTTGGAAATTGAAAGAACAAAGTACCCCACAGTTTAAAGGGAAAATTGAAATCTATGACAATGAAAAGTTAATGGGACAACCTTTGAAAGTAATTGATAATATTAAGTCCTACCAAACTGAGGTAAGTCAAACTATGCAATTGCCTCAAACGGCTTTTGCTAAAATTACATTAACAGACATATTTGATCGAACTGTAGAGAAAAAAGTAGGAATTACAAATGGAAATTCTGATATTTTAGTAGGGAATCAATTTGCATGGTCCCTAAAAGGATATAGTGATCGAGGAATTGCAAAAGTAGATTATAATAAAGCGGCAGAAGAGCTGAAAATCAAATTAGAAGCTGGTGTACCGCATTCTTACTTCAATAGCACATATGCAAGTATTAAGGTCCAAAACTCATCTGGTAGCGTATTATACAATAAGGAAATCGTGGGGAATAGACAACAAAATACCGAAAGCCAAACTGTGTCTGTAAAAGTGGGGGATTACATTGAATTAACTCATATAGAAGGAGACGCAGTAAAGGAAAAGACACGCGCAACATTAACAAATCTTGGAAATAACAAAAATGAGACTATTGGAAAGACAGCAAGATATCAGGTTACAATAGAGGGATTAAAGAAAGTTGAAAAAATGCCAGAGACAACGATTCTAGATGGAAAACAATTTGCATGGTCATTAAAAGGATATAGTGATCGAGAAATTGCAAAAGTAGATTATAATAAAACAGCAGAAGAGCTGAAAATCAAATTAGAAGCTGGCGTACCGCATGTTTACTTTAATAGTACATATGCAAGTATTAAGGTCCAAAGCTCATCCGGTAGCGTTATGTTCAATAAGGAAATCATGGGAAATAGACAACAAAATGCTGAAACCCAAACAGTACCTATAAAAGTGGGAGATTATATAGAATTTACTCATTTAGAAGGGGAAGCAGCAAAGGAAAAAACGCGAGCGACTTTAACTAACCTTGAGAATGGAAAACAGGAATATATAGGTAAGAAAAGAACATATCAGGTTACATCCACAGGATTAATAAGAAAATAGATGTATAAAAAAGTTGGGGGAATCCCCAACTTTTTCTTTAGAAATGGAAGAATAACCGTTTTTGTAACATTAAATGGTCAATACTTCTCAAAATACATAAAAAAAACGTCAAAATATTGTGATGGAAAAATGAAAAAGAATAACCGGGATTGTAAAGAAATCTGTGTAAGTTTTTGAAACGAACACATAGAATAGCAAATTTTAAGGTAAGATTGGTTTTATCTTTTTTATCTACTTTTGACTTTCGGTATGTGTGATAATTAAATCGAAAGGTCGTGGAAGAATGAAGATAGCTGTGATACAAGCAAGTACCCAAACTAGCAAAAATGAACTGATTTTTGAAGAAACAAAAAGGGCAGTGGCGAAGCATGGATATGAAGTGTTTAATTTTGGTGTTATAATTGAAGATTCGGAGTTAAGTTATATACAAGTGTCCTTAGCTGTTGGTCTACTTCTAAATTCAGGCGCAGTTGATTTTGTCGTCACTGGATGTAGTAGCGGTGTTGGTATGTCGATTGCCTGTAATACACTTCCGAATGTCATTAGCGGTTATCTGCCAACTCCAACAGATGCGTTCCTGTTTGGTAGGATAAATAACGGAAACTGTGCATCACTGCCACTTGGATTGAACTTCGGTTGGGCGGGCGAACTAAATCTTCGCTTCACGCTTGAGAAACTTTTTGAAGAACCGTTCAATACTGGGTATCCTGAAGAATCCACCGAACGAAAGAAACGTGATGCAGAACTTTTGAAAGAAATCAAGAGTTTTTCACACCATGGCATCGTTCAGATTCTAAGTCAGTTAGATGTAGCTGTTATTAATCCTGTTCTTCAAAAACAAGATTTAGTGAAATTCCTCTTGAGGAATGGCACCAACACAGATATATCAAATTATCTTATCGAACAAACGACGAATTTAAATCACGGTAGATAAATTCTGTATTTTACAATAAGTTAGGCAAATTTAACGTTAACCATAAGCTGATTCAACAAGATTGACCAATTGAGGGATATGATTGCCATTCCATTTGTTATGGGGTTCTTTTACAATCCTTCTCCAACAAAAAAACACATAGCCTTTAGGCAAGGGATGAAAGTGAGATTGGATACGGAGTGCTACTAAATGACCGCAAGGTTTGTGGCACTTTAGGTATCCAAAGTGTGGGTATCCATTATGACAATTTTCGTGTTCTTTCCGTTTTTTGAGTTTAAATCGTAACCAAGATGGTGATTCATTTCGCCCTGAACCATTGCCTCAAACAAAGGTCCACCGATGTCTTTCAAAGCCTCTTGAAAATCTTCAACAGTTTCCGATTGGTAAGCTTCAAAAATTGATTGAGCTAATTTCACGGATTTTGAATCTCTCTTCTAACTATAAGTGTAACCACTCCTTCTTAATTATTTTTGAAAAAGAAAAACCGTGAAGCAACCATCTATCTATGATGGTAGGTTACTTACACGGTTTATATGACACGCTCCAATAATCTATTATTTTTTATTCGTAGCTTTTAAAGTATCTAACACGACTTTGGTTGTGTCTGCAATGAGTTTATCATCGTATTCTGCATCTTCTTTATCATGATTAGAAAGGATGGCAAGAACAATTGGTTTTTTATTTGGTGGCCAAATAATTGCAATATCGTTCCTTGTCCCATAAGATCCTGCACCTGTTTTATCAGCTACTTCCCATCCTTTTGGTACGCCCGCACGTATTAATTTATCTCCAGTTGTATTTCTCTTCATCCAATCTACTAATAGTTCACGTTTCTCCTTTGGAAGTGCAGTTCCTAATGTAAATGACTGAAGTGTCTTAGCTATCGCTTCTGGTGTACTAGTATCATGTGTTTCTCCTGGATTTACTTCATTTAATTCAGGTTCAAATCTCTCAGAATTAGTAACAGTATCACCAATTTCCCTCAATATTTTTTCAAATGCGGATGGACCACCTAACTTTTTAAGAATTAAATTATGTGCAGTACTGTCACTATATCGAACAGAAGCATCTGCAAGTTCTTTTAACGTCATTCCTGTATCCACATGCTTTTCAGTAATTGGATTATAATTAGAAAGGTCTTCTCGCGTATACGTAATCTTTTCATCAAGAGCTTCTATTGAGTTCTGACGTAAAAGAGCTCCCGCTGCTAATGATTTAGATGTAGAGGCAAATGCAAAACGATCATTTGCATGGTAAGCAACAGTTTGATTCGTACCTGTGTCCAGTGCATAAATACCAAGCTTGGCATCATATTCTTTTTCAAGTTTAGCAAAAGAATCATTACCAGTATTTTCTTGTTTAATTTGATTTGTTTGTTTCGTTTGTTTAGGTGATTCAGATGAAGTATTACTATTGGAACAGCCTATTAGTGTTACGCATGAAAGTAATACGACAGGTACAATTTTTTTGTAATGTGAAATGGTAAAGAACTTGTTTAAAACGAACATAAATTTTCAACCTCTTTCAAGAATATATGGATTTTGTTTTGGCGTTTTAAATACCGATGTTAATTAAAGTGTGTATAGGATAACAATACTTTTGAAGTTGAATTTTAACAGGTTAAGCAGAATTAAAACGTTTAGATGAATGAACTGACGCTGTTTGGATTGTTTCTTTTTTTAATTACACTTGTAATAGTCCACCTGTGAAAGTATTAAACTCGTAACATTTAAATGCTGTATTTCAAAACACACTTTTTTACATCACTTTACTTTTGGTAATAATAAGTCCTTTCATATTTTTAGGAATACACGTAATAGACACTCTAAGTAATAAATTTGTTCCATTTTAAAAATAGGAAGAACTTGGTGAACGGTAAAGAAAATACGATGAATTGCAAATGAAATCTATATGGAAATCTAGTACCGTATAGTACAGTGCATATGAAAAATTCCTTAATGCTATTTCTCAAAAAATTATGTTTTTTGGATTATAGACTGTGTTTTCAGAAACATTTCAAGCGTGTAAGAAAAATGAAAGATAATTCAATATGAGAAAAACAACCATACTACTACAATGAAAAACAGAAACATGCTTAAAAATCCTGAGGTACGATAGCAAGTTATTTTACTGCTTAATACATTCGAACAAGTATGACAGCTTAAATAAGAAAAGCTGAAACAAATGATTAAGTCAAAATGTAGGCATGCATTAGTTATCAAATCTCATTCTTAGTAGATAAAATTGGAGGGAATTTCTCATATGAAAATAGTAGAAGTAAAAGAACTTAGTAAAGAATACACAGGAAATGTTTCACATACAGCACTTTCAAATATTAATTTAACAATTACAGAAGGGGAATTTGTTGGGGTTATGGGACCGTCGGGTAGTGGAAAAACAACTTTATTGAATATGATATCTACTATTGACTCACCAACATCAGGTAGTGTATTCATTAATAGTAAAAATCCGTATCAGCTTTCGGTCAATGATTTGGCCTTATTTCGCAGACAGGAATTAGGATTCGTCTTTCAATCCTTTAATCTGTTGCATACATTAACAGTAAAAGAGAATATGGTTCTTCCGCTCGTATTAGATGGCATGAATGTGAAGAAAATAAATAAACGAGTAGAATCTATTTCGAAAAAATTAGGAATCAACGAAATCTTAAATAAACGAACATATGAAATATCAGGAGGACAAGCGCAGCGAACAGCGATTGCTCGTGCACTCATTCACTCTCCTAAATTGGTTCTTGCCGATGAGCCGACAGGAAATTTAGATTCTAAAGCTTCTCAAGACGTAATGGAGATATTAACACTATTAAATAAAGAAGAGAAGGCAACAATGATGTTAGTAACGCATGATCCTGTTGCTGCAAGTTACTGTGACCGCATTATTTTTATTAAAGATGGACAGCTATATAATGAAGTTTGCTACAATGACGATCGTCCATTATTTTATAAAAATATTATGGATAGTCTTTCTATGTTAGGGGGGAAAAAACATGACTTTTCGACAGCTTGCATTCAATAATGTTTTACGGAATAAACGAATATATCTTGGTCATTTCTTTAGTAGTACATTTGCGGTATTGATTTTTTTCACTTATGGGCTACTTGTATTTCATCCGAGCCTACAAGGCGAACTGACTCATGTAAGTACCATCATGAGTACATTTGGGAAAATAGGATTTCATTTATCTTATTACTTAATCTTTGTTTTTTCTTTCTTATTTATTTTCTATTCTGTTAGTACATTTTTAAAAAATAGAAAAAAAGAGTTTGGATTATTAATGTTACAAGGAATGTCTCATAAGCAGCTTCATCGATTAATTTTTTTCGAAAATATGTTGATTGGAATCCCTTCTATAGTAGTAGGTATCGGACTGGGGGTAATTTTTTCTAAGTTGTTTTTACTAGTTAGTGGGTCTTTATTAGGAGTAGAGCATACGTTAGCATTTTACTTTCCATTAAAGGCTATGGTAGTAACAGCTATGTCCTTTGTTGTTTTATTTTTACTTATTTCATTGTTTACATCAAAAATGGTGAAAATGAATGAGCTTGTAGAACTCATAAAATCAGAGGAAAAGCCAAAACCGGAACCCAAAGTGTCTGTTTGGATATCCTTATTGGTACTTATTTTATTGGGAGCGGGTTACTCCTGCGTCTACCACGGTATTGCCGCGGTAAATTACATGACTTTGAATCAATTATTCCTACTCGTAGGAGTAGGTGTCGTATTAATTGTATTTGGAACCTATTTTTTGTTTACTCAATTGTGTGTATATGTGTTACACACTTTAAAAAATAGAGAAACTATATTCTTTAATAGAACCAATCTCCTTGTTATTTCAGAATTAATGTATCGAATGAAAGATAATGCAAATACGTTCTTTATCGTTACAATTATTTCCGCTGTTTCTTTTACAGCAATTGGAGTTTGTACAGCTATCGCAAATCCTGAATTGGCAAAACATGAGACCCCATATGCATTTACCTATCGATCTGATAAGGGGAATACACAAGAAAAAGCCCATATTGAAGAGATAAAAAAACAATTAAAAGAATCTGGATTTTCTTATGACCTTGTAGCAACAAAATTTAAAAGATCACTAAACGGATTGTCGTTAATTAGTCTTTCTGCGTATAATGAATACGCAAAAAATTTAGGGTATAAAATTGAGAAATTAACAAATGAAAATGATAGCATTGCTATACGACTAAATAAGAACGAAAAAAGTGCAGAAGATTTAAAGGATTTTGTTATAAAACATGGTGATCTAGAGGTTCTGCTTTCTGTAAAAAAATCAATTTATATCCCAGAATTAGCAATGGTTGAAAGCCCTGTTATTGTATCTGATGCTGTGTATAATAAGGTCCTAATTGTTCAAGAAGAAGGCGTACTCCGAGATTACACGATATACGGTTTTATCGTTAAAAATTGGTCTGAAACAAGTGCGATTTCTTCAAACCTTACGAAGTTTATTGGTATGAATCAAGAGGATTATTATGCCTTTTCATCCTTGTATTTAAAATGGATTGAATTGAAACAACAAAACGGATTACTTTCTATTTCAAGTGTAATGGTGGGGATTGTATTTTTCGTATTTACGCTTAGCTTTTTATATTTCCGTCTATTTACTGATTTAGTACGTGATCAAGAACAGTATCAAATGATTTCAAAATTAGGTTTAAGTCAAAGTGAGTTGAAGAAAATTGTGACAAGACAAATGATGCTACTATTCTTCTTACCGATTGTAGTTGCTATGATTCACAGCAGTTTTGCATTTCTAACGTTTCATCAATTAGGACAAACAGTAAGTAAGGAAATGTCCGTTATTCAAAGCTCAATTGTTGTATTAATAAGCTTTATTTGTATGCAAATTATTTACTTCCTTATTATTAGAAAGCACTATTTAAAACGTATATGTACAAAGATTTATTCATAGAAAAAGAATTTATAAAAATATAATTAAAAGCATCCTTATATTGTAAGGATGCTTTTGTATTTACTTCAGTACAGAAGGCGTCGTCTTTTCTAACCAGAGAATGCCATCATATTGTTCTGTCGGAATCATGATTTCTTCTTTATCTTTTATTCCCCAATAACTTGCTGCAGTAGGAGTAAACATCCATGAAGTTTCTGGTCGGTAACTTTCTCCCTTTAGGTTAACAAAAACATGGGGACTTCCCACCGTGCTGATAATTTTTTCAACGCTTTGTTCTTCATGTTGATTATGTACAGGAATAATATATTCATTAACATCATCCCAACTGCTTCCACTATACGCAAATACACCAATCTTCAGATCCTGTGGATTCATTACCAAAATCAAAAAAAGGTGAAACTATCTTATTTGCAAATAAAGAATATAAGGACTTAAAAGAAATAACATATGATGCGAAAAAAATGAGTACACAATACGCAGGTGATGTATGGCTAGCGCCATATCGTGGTGGATCCAATGTAATCCTATTAATAGTAGATGATACATTATTTAAAGAAATAAATGGGAAAGAAAAGACTAGACAGATTCTATCTTTTAATAAATCTTTTGGGAATCTTAATTTAGTCAATCAAGGGAAAGCACCAGAATTAAGTAAGGAATTAGATAAAGTAAAAACGGCTTTAGGTACTGAGGGCGAGAAATCTGTCAATTTTTTGAATGTTAAAGAAAAATAAATAATTACGTCTATTTGGGTAGAACTCTGTCACAATCAAGTTAAGCAAAAGAAATACACAAAAATGAAAAATCTCACTTATTATCTGAAAAAGATGAAAAGTGAGATTTTTTGCTTAGTGGGGTAATGTTCCAGAATGTTGACGGTAACCCATACCCGTCACGCTAAGATTGGATTTTCTATGAAATTCCATTTTCGTTGCTGTACCCCTAGTAACGTTTCTGCTCCGTTACTATACAAACTCAAATTTCTTTCTCATCTTAAAGTGGAACAAATTTATTACTTAAATTGTCTATTCAATGTAAACCTAAGATGCCCTCAAGTGAGGGCATTGATTTTACCTTTGCTTTCTGATTCCCTGTATCCATACAAACTATAGGATAAAATTAGTAGTCGATTCTTTTCATGCTGATTATGTTAACATGAACCATTATTTTAGACTGGTTTTTAAATAATGTAATATTTAAAATTTTGGTTATATAACAAAAAGATGAAGAACAGCAAACAATATTCTTACTTTAAGGAGCAACATTATTAGAAAGAATAGAGAGGAAATAGTCAGATTAAGAATTAATCTAAGTTTTATAATCTATATATTAGGAAAAGATTCACTATTTCTGATTAGCATACTTTTTAAATATAAGTATATTTCTGAAGGTGCCCCCTCTAATTTTAAGTAAATCAACAGGAGGATATAGCATGTTAGAAAATCATCGTTCTAGAGAGGAGCGACGACAAGTTAAAAAGAAAAAACAGCCAGCTTCTAAAAAACAAAAACCAAAGGGGAAAACTCCGTTTTTTCGTAAATTTTTAATTAGTTGTTTATTACTAGGTATTGTGGGGTTAGTCGCAGGGGTTGCTACTTTTTTCGTTATGATCAAGGATGCACCAAAACTTGAGAAAGCAAAACTTGTTAATCCGTTATCCTCAAAAATTTATGATAAAGATGGAAAATTGATATATGAATATGGGAAAGAGAAACGAACGAATATTATGTATAATCAAATTCCTAAATTAGTAGAAAATGCGTTTTTAGCGACAGAAGATGCACGTTTTTACGAGCACAGTGGCGTAGACTTTAAAGGTACTGCACGTGCAGTTTTAGTCAGCCTAAAAGGTGATTACGGCTCTCAAGGTGGAAGTACGATTACGCAGCAAGTTATTAAAAATTACTTCTTATCGATGGAAAAAACGTCAAAGAGAAAGGCGCAAGAAATATATTTAGCGTATAAGCTGGAAAAACAGTATTCAAAACATGAAATTTTAGAGATGTATTTAAATAAGGTTTACTTAGGCAACCGTTCATACGGAATCGCAACAGCAGTACAAAACTATTATGGTAAGGAATTAAAAGATTTAACACTACCAGAAGTTGCGATGCTTGCCGGTTTAATGAAAGCGCCTAATAACTATGATCCAACGGAAGAACAAAATATTCAAAAGGCAACAGAAAGAAGAGATGTTGTTCTTGAATTAATGAATCGACATGGTTATATTACAAAAAAAGAAATGGATGAAGCATCAAAAGTTCCAGTAACAGAAGGACTTAAGGGAGCAACTGAACAAAAAGAAATGCCATATCCTGCGTTTATGGATGCCGTTGTGAAAGAAATTGAAAAAGAGTTGCCAGAAGCTAATATTGGATCTGATGGTTTAGAAATTTATACAACATTAGACCAAAAGGCACAGGATTTTGCGGACAAGCTTTTAAATGAAGGTATTATTAATTATCCAAATGAGAAATTTCAAGGGGCTTTCACATTTATGGATACGAAAACAGGAGAAGTTCGTGCAATTGGTAGCGGACGTGGTGAAAATAAAGCTGTATTTAAAGGACATAATATTGCGATTGAATTAAATCGCTCAGCAGGTTCAACGATGAAACCAATTTTTGATTACGCTCCTGCAATTGAATATTTAAAATGGGCTACTTACCATCAAATTGATGACTCTCCATTTAAGTATTCAACAGGACAAGAAGTTAGAAATGCAGATAGAAAGCATTTAGGACCAATTACAATGCGTGATGCATTGAAGACGTCCCGAAATATCCCGGCAATAAAAACTGCAAAAGAAGTAGGAATTAATAAATCAAAAGGTTTCTCTGAAAAGCTAGGTATTACTTTTAATGTAGCACCGACCGAATCAACAGCGATTGGTACAAATGAATCGTCTCCAACTGAAATTGCAGGTGCTTATGCGGCATTTGGGAATGGTGGTAAATATACGAAACCGTATTTTGTCAAGAAAGTCGTTTATCCAGATGGAAAATCAAAAAACTTTGAACAAAAAACAAAACGAGTTATGAAGGATTTTACAGCATATATGATTACTGATATGCTTCGTACTTTTGTTTCATCTGGTTTGGGTACAACAGCCAATATAGGTTCTTTAGATATAGCGGGTAAAACAGGTACAACAAACTATTCTTCAGAACAAATAGCACAATATAATCTACCAGAAAGCGCAACACGTGATAGTTGGTTTGCTGGTTATACACCACAATATACGATGGCAGTATGGACCGGATATACAAAGGATAGTAAAGATGATTATATTAGTAGTAAAAATACGAAAATAGCTCAATTGATTTTTAAAGAAATGATGAGTAAGTTTGCTACAGATAAGTCGCGATTTAAAATGCCGAACAGTGTAGTTCAAGAAGGTAGCGAATTACGTATTAAAGGTGAGAAGCGTGATTCTTCTCCAAATACAAAAATAGCAAATACGACTGAACAGCCGAGTGAAAATAAGCAAAAAGAAAAGCAAAAGAAACCAGAAGAATTAAAGAAACCAGAAGAGCAAAAGCAAAGTGAGCTAACTAATGGAAGTGATCGTGGAAATACAACGCCACCAACTAATGGAAGTGACCGTGGAAATACAACGCCACCAACCAATGGAAGTGATCGTGGAAATACAACGCCACCAACTAATGGAAGTGATCGTGGAAATACAACGCCACCAACCAATGAAAGTGACCGTGGAAATACAACGCCACCAACTAATGGAAGTGACCGTGGAAATACAACGCCACCAACCAATGGGAGTGGCCAAGGAAATACAACGCCACCAAACAATGGGGATGGCTATGGAACGCTAACGCCACCAAGTAATGATGGGAATATAGAAGAGGCTCCAGATAATAATGGATAATAAGTAATAGTAAGAAATTTTTAGTTCTGTTGCAAATTTTAAAAAAAGCATAAACAGGTTGGTAAATGAAGAACAATGTTCAGGAAGTAGCTAGTAATTGCTGAAGTTCATTGTACGTTGAAAAGGCAAAGCCTCTTTGTATAGTGATTCCAAATTTGTAAACCTTATTTAAAATAAGAATTATTATAGAAAAGGAGTGTCTGATGAAAAAGTTTTTAAGAGTAATTCTAATCATATTGGTGATATTTATAGGAATTATGTTGGGAAGCATAATTTTAAATAAAACATATCATACTGAGTTTAAGTTTTTAAATGAAACGGATCAAAACATGTTAAATGAATTATCTACTATTTATAAGAGTTTCGAAGAATCGAATGATAAACTTTGGAATGAAGATTATCATTTCGAAAAAAAGCCATTAGTACTGATACATAGTAATAAAGATGGGGGATTCTTTAGACAAGAAGCTTATGCAGTTAATGTAAAAGGAGTAGAAAATAGTATTTTTGCAAAAGAAATAAAAGTCCCAAATTCTTTGCATCTACCTAAAGTCTATCGTTTAACTCGTTTTGATTTTAGAACGGTTTCTACCTGGATGCCTTGGAACTTTGGGACAATAAATATTAACGATATGGATGTATTTTATTTTAAATATTATCCTAAAATGTTTGTTAATCCAGATTTATATTTTGATTTCTCGTCTTTTTTATTACATGAGGCTTTTCATGCTTATAAACAAAAAGATTGGACTTATGATTCAAATGGTGGAGAGTATATTCACGAATATCCGATAAATAAAGAAAATTATGCATTAATGGGATTAGAATTTAAGTTATTAGATAAAGCAATGGTTGATACGAACCCAGAAAATATTATTCAAGCATTATATGATTGGACAATTGTACGTAACTATCGCTATAATAAATGGCCACAATTGATTGGAGAAACAAAAACTGAAGCAATAGAAGGTTCAGCACGATACTTAGAGTATCGTTATAGTAAGTTAACTGGTGGGAAACTTATGGTACTTGCAAAGAATGAGAAGCCATATCATGTTACTTTTATGGAGGCTTTCAACTTCATTGCTAATGGACAAGCAGAATCTCCAAGGTTTTTAGAGCGGAATATGAGATATGAGACTGGTTCAGCTCTTGAATTAAGCATGGACAGAGCAAATATTCCATGGAAAGAAGCTATTGAAGATAGTGCAACCAAACAAGGAAAGACACCCTACGAAGTATTAAATACGTACTTTAATATAAATAATACGCCCACAATTGAAAATAAAATAAAAGAAATTAAAGAAAAAAATGACTATGACGCAATTTTAGACCAAGGAGAAAAACTGGTGAAAATAAATAACGAGTAAAGAAAAGATAATTTGAAAAAGTATATATTGAAATTATAGTAACATAATCATGGTCTACTATTTTAAAGTAGAAGAAAGAGTTAATTTAAAAGAGAATTGTTAGTACCACCAATATCTTTAAAGTAATATTTTAATTGTCTATAAGAAAAGTAATAAAAACACTGCTATTGAGTGTTTTTATTACTTTCATTTATCATTTATCTGGTACATAACACGTGTGGTTATTCATATAACATTTCTCTATCTTTGTTTTAGTATTATCTTTTTTATCCCTGTAAAAAATTTCAACTGTCCCTTTTGCACTATTATAATCAAATTCATAGGCATTAGGTTATTTGTCTCTAACACTTATTATCCTGAACCAGCACTTGCTGGCATTGTAGAAATAAGTAATGCGTATGTTAAACTTAGCGTCCCAAAATACCTTTTTAATTTTGGTTTTGACATAAAAGATTCCCCTTTATTTTATATTAATCTATTAAAATGATATATATTTAACGCTTGTAAAAATTGATAAATGTATATTGTATATGTCTTAAAAAATGGTTTTTTGTTCTATATTTAATCTATAAAATTATAGATCTTCAAGTATACATATTCATGTTATAGTAAACTAAAGTATTTAATGGTGACTGTATATCTTGTGAATGTGAGGTTATTATATAAACTATTAAAAGAGATTATACGAGTAATTTGTGTTAGCTTTCAACATAGGTACTAAGAAAGAAACTGCAAAAAAGAACAGTAAAAGACCCACTCTTCGCCTTAGGAAGCTCAAGCGTGGGTCTAAAAAAGGATAATACATACATAAGTAGCAGTTATGAGACGTGATGTTAAAGTATCTCGTCCTTTTTAGCTTATACGATCCAAAGAATTACCGTATTTTGTATATGTAGCATACCATATTTGATTTCGGGTTCAATCACTTAAATCAAACAGGGGAAATATGTAATTGGTTTGTAAAAAAATAGGCAATCCTCTTTATAAAGGAATTGCCCAATCAAATGAATTAAAACAAATAACAGACAAATCTATTATACTATAAATCTTAATATAAGTATATAATAATTATAGAACTTAATTTTAATTAACAAAGGCTAAATATTCTATTATTAAATACACGTTAACACGGTATTAATTATAAGTAAATATAATTAAATGTAAATTAATTATTATTTGCTCTTCTAAAGGAAATTAACTACATTTACTTTAATAATTTTATTATTGATTTTGCAACCAAATGTAAAGTAATAGCATTTAATACCAACTTTAAGTTTTCACTGCATTAAGTTAAAGAGACTTACAATACCGGGAGGAAATTTAACTATTAAATCTACCTTATACATGAGTCAATTATGATATTGTGGAAATCCAAATTCATATAAATATCATACATTTTTGTAAAAGACATCTATTGACACTTGTACATATAAGTAACTATAATCATTACATCAAATTGAATGCATGTTAATACAATCTGATTATGATTACAGGCAAGTAAATATAAAAATAGAAAATCTCAATTTGATAAATACAATAGTATGGTAGAGGTGTATATTTTTTTATGAACTACAAATTCATCGCGACAAGTATCCTCGCAGGAGCAATATTATCTTATTCTTCTAATACTTTAGCAAATACTCAAAAATTTTCTGATGTTCCTAAGTGGGCAGAGCAATCCGTTAATTATTTAGTGGATAAACAAGTATTAAGTGGTTACCCAGACGGAAGTTTTGGCTCAAATGATTCACTAGACAGAGCTTCCGCCGCAACAATAATGACAAAAGTTTTAGGTATACAAATTGACTACAATGCAAAACCATCCTTTACAGATTCACAAAACCACTGGGGGGCACCTTATATTGCCGCAGCTGAAAAAGCTGGCATTATTAAAGGCGAAGGTAATGGAATCTTCAATCCATCCGGAAAAGTAACGCGCGCTTCTATGGCGGCAATGCTAGTAAATGCCTATAAACTTCAAAGTACAGCAAATGATAATAGCCAAAGTAAATTTCAGGATTTAAAAGGCCATTGGGGTGAAAGATTCGCCAATGTTTTAATTGATTTAAAAATTTCCGTGGGTACTGATAACGGTTGGCAACCTAATAGATCGATAACACGCGCCGAAGCTGCTCAACTTACTGCAAAAACAGATATTATGCAACTAACTCCAAAGAATGTTTTAGAGGAAAAAGAGATTATTACTGCTACATCATATGAAGATTTGAATTTAACAGTTGCTTCCAAAATCACAGCTCAAGAGATTGATAGTTTTATAGCAAAATATCATTCAGATAGTCCATTAGTTGGACATGGGCAAGATTTTATCAATGCGCAAAATCAATATGGCGTGAATGCTCATTATTTAGCGGCGCATGCGATTTTAGAATCTGGATACGGTAAATCAGAAATTGCATATCAAAAACATAATCTATTCGGATTACGTGCATATGATGGAGATCCATTTAAATATGCAAAATACTTACCGACGTACGGCGACAGTATTGCTTATAACGCTAATTATGTACGAGAGAGATATTTAGAAGAAAGTGGTATGCATTATAACGGACCAACGTTAACTGGTATGAACGTGAAATATGCATCAGATAAAGGCTGGGCTAAAAAAATTGCGGGTATTATGGAACGTATGAAACCGTTCCGTGCAGAAGACTATACATATGCAAAAAAATTACCAAAGAATCCTGAAACATTAGATGTTGAAGCGTTATCTAATGAAATACCGTATAAAAAGTATTTAGATGGTTCGAGCACAAAAATTATATCATCAGCTGTTTATTACTATGTACCTTATCCATTTGATTTGAAAATTAAAAGTAGATCAGATGTAGATGTAACGCAAAATAATGTTGGTACATTAACTCCTGGAACAAACATCTTTATTTATCGTGAAGATCCAAATGGATGGGTCGAATTCTCTTTTGACGCTAATGGGGAAAAATACTGGACATTAAAAAGTAAATTAAGCATGTAATTAAAAAGCTCTACTTTACTATTCTTAATTGTTTAGCTTTTAATCTTATATAATTATGAGACCAGTTTTTTATTTGCTTAAAATATAGTTATGTATACAAAAAGTTAGAGAATTATTTTCTCTAACTTTTATCCTATAGTATATGGAATTAAAAAGATGGTGGGGTTACTCCGAATATAACAGTGACTTTGTTTAAAGAAGTGTTTTCCCATTTATGCTTTGCATATGGTGGGATTTTAACACTATCACCTGTATCGAGAAGTAAAACCTCATCATTTAAATATAGTCTTACTTGTCCTTCCATAATAAATGCTATTTCTTCACCTTTATGTGCCACAGGTTCTATAGATGAAGCCGTTTGAGGTAACAGATTCATTAAAGCCAATTCCAGTGATCCATCTAAATTGGGAGATAATAACTCATATGAAACGTTACCGCTTTCAGGGAAAGTTATTTTTTTTCTTTGATTAGCTCTTACGACTAATTCTTCCGTATTGGTATCTTCTAAGAAAAAATTAAATAATGGAATATTTAATGCTACAGAAATTAATTTTAATGTTTGTAATGATGGATTCGTGATTCCTTTCTCAATCTGACTTAACATAGAAGGTGTTATATCAGCTAATTCAGCTAAACGTTTACTAGTTAATCCGGCAGCTTTTCTAAATGCCATAATTTTTTGACCAACATTAATATTGTTCATATGCGTAATCCCCTTTAAATAAGTAAAAAATATTAAATTAAAATTAATTTTATTTACTTATACTAAACATGTTGTTAATATATACTTAATTATAATAAAGTATTATTAATTTTCCAAGTACCTGCACAGTTGTGAGAAAAATAAATAAGACGAGAAATAATTGGTATTTATTCTTCATGTATGTTTTTAGGTATGATGACCAGATTACATGAGGGCATTTCCATACAAGTTATTGGGATTGATAATAAAAAAATGGCTGATAGACTGGCAGTTAGAATAGCATCTGGGTTTGTAGATAAAACATTAGAACTATTTTTAAGCGGTGCATATACAGCTAGTAATAATTATTTATATAAGTTATTAAAAGAATTAGTAGATAAAGAGGGAAAAGACTATATACAAAAAATGCTTTAAAACAAAATTTGAATCAAGGTACACATATTGTATGGGGAATAGGAGAAAGTATGAGTTCAAGAAAAGTAATGGAAGAATAGTATCAAACAGGTTCTCAATTAATAAAAAGGGCTTTTAATATGAAAAGGATAACTTAAGAGTAAACATCAATGCTTTATCATAAAAATTATTAAGGAAGTGAGAACATCATGAAATCAGCTTTAAATAATATTATGATTTCTTTGATTTTTGCATTAGGAGGGGCTATTGCACTTTTATTTAATTTAATGGGAAATCAAGATTGGATATTAAATTGGGTGGGAGTATTACTGGCATATCTATCTTTGGCCATTTTAATAGATCTATCAAATAAAACTGTGTATTATAAAATATTTCCTAAAATACTATATAGAACTTTGTTTATTTCCTTTAATGCTGCAGTATTAGGAATAGTAGTAGGGATTACATACCAACTATTAGGAAAGTGGAATGTTACTATAATGATGTACTATTGGTTGATAATCTTATTCTTATATTTAATTACTATAATAACATTAGTTATCTTGATATTTTTAAATCTTAATAATCAAAAAATCAGTTTCTTATATAAGTTTATTATACTTTTAAACATTTTCCTTACCTTAGGGCCAGTGTTATATCCATTAGTTCTAACTATTATTGGAAATGGTATGAGCAGTAGTGCAGGAAATTAATAGGGCTTATCCAGATTGTTAAAACTACTAGCAAAGGCAAAATGAGTTTGGTTAAATAACGTATAGTGGAATAATAGGATAGAAAGAAGAATTATGGTATGAAAATTAAGCTAAAGAAAAAAAGAATTTTATGTGTATTGTTAGCTATTACATTAGTAGCAATTGGTTATTACATGTTTCAATCAATAACGAACCCTAAGCTGGTAAATGCGAAAGAGGTAAACAGTGTTCAACTAGTGAGCAGTTTACCTAAAAATGAACTTAGAAAGTCGATACCTAGTCGTTTTGATGGAAAAGAAAGAAAAGTTGTATATTTAACTTTTGATGATGGACCAGGAAAGTATACAGCTAACCTGTTAGATATATTAAAAAGAAATAATGTGAAAGCAACATTCTTTTTAATTGGTAATAATGTGAAAAGGTTCCCAGATTTAGTGAAACGAGAGCATGAAGAGAGCCATTATGTTGGCATGCATAGCATGACACATGATTTTAAAAGGTTATACACCAATAAGGAATATGTTAAGGAAATGAAAGAGGATCAATCTTTAATTAGAAATGTTATTGGAAACTCACCGAAATTAACACGGCCACCATATGGATCAATGCCTGGATTAAATGAATCACTTCGAAATGAAGTGGTCGGATATGATTTAAAAGTATGGGATTGGACAATTGATTCTTTAGATTGGAAATACAATAAATTAGCCGTTGATGTAGCAGCCGCAAAAATTGTGCAGAATGTATTGGCAGGTGCGACATCTTCAAAAGAAATTGTTTTAATGCATGATATTCATCCCCAATCTGTCGCGGCAGTTCCAGCAATTATAAAAGGATTAAAAGAAAAAGGTTATGAATTTGAAGCTTATAATCAGAATGATCATTTTCCGATAAACTTCTGGCATGATAATCGTATATAAAAAGATATGTATTAGTAAAAAGGAATTAAGAATGGAAAAAGCGATTACTATAGGGTTTAAATATTTGCAGGAGCGTGTTTAGATAAATAGATGAAAACACGCTCTTTTTACCGGACTATTTTTAAATTTAGATTTAAGTATAAACTCTCTTATTTTAGAAAACTTTATACGATTTTTTAATGAATATAAATATTTAAATGTCTTTTATTTTTACATATAAAATTATTTAATCATAATATAACAATGAGGTGGAGTTAATTGTCGTTTTTTAAAAACAGTAAAATTGGCACAACATTAAGTGTATTAGTAATTATAGCAAGTATGGCTTGTATAATATTATCTATGCTGGGATTTTTTGGCCTGAAAAAAGGGGAGCATGCATCAAATATGATGTATGAAGATAGTTTATTACCAATTCAGTGGATAGGAGCTATAGAGTCTAATTTTTATCTAATCAATATGAATGTAAAGGAAACTATTCTATCTAAAGATCAAAAAAGAATAAAAGAGCTTTTGACAGAAATAGATGTAGCTCGTTCAGAAACTGATCAGTTAATAAAGAAGTTTGAGTCTAGAGTTAGTTCTAATAAAGAAAAAGAATTATATACAACATTTCATGAAGTATTTAATGAATTAAGAACACAATTGAGGAAAGTACAAGATTTGGGACAATCTAATAATGATGAAGCATATGCTTATTATCTGAAAGAAGTTGACCCTAATATGAAAAAGGCAGTGCAGGCTATTGGTGAGCTCATTCAGGTTAATAATAATAATGCAGATCAATTACAAAAAAATAATACAGCTAGTGCAACAAATACTATAATGCTGTTTGTTAGTATCTCCATTATAGCAATTGCAATCGTTATTTTTATTGGCTATATCATTAAAAGTGCAATTAGACAACCAATTGTATTATTAGAAAGAGATATGGAAAGGGTATCTGCAGGTGATTTAACGATACGTACTTCTTATAAATCGGATAATGAATTAGGAAGTATTGTAAGGTCTTTTAATAGTATGTTGGACAACTTACAACAATTAATTGGAGAAGTAAAATTCACAACTCAAGAGGTCATTTCTTCTACCAATGGGATGTTGCAAGATACTAAACGAGCATCTCATATATCAAGAGAGGTAGTTCAAACTATATCTGAGGTTGATAAAAAAATAGAAGGGCAAGTTACTAGTATTCAAGAAAGCTCCTCATCAATGGAAGAAATTACGACTGGCGTTCAAACTGTAGCTGAGTCTTCAGCAACGGTTACAGAAGTGGCGGTCACAACAACAGAACAAGTCAATTCTGGTAGTGAAGTAATTAAACAATCTATACTTCAAATGAATAGTATTCATGAGGTTGTTGAAGAAACATCCAAAGTAATAGAGAGACTTGTTATGCGTACACAGCAAATTGATAAAGCTCTGGATGCGATTACTAATATTGCTGAACAAACAAACCTTCTTGCCTTAAACGCTTCAATTGAAGCCGCACGTGCTGGAGAAAATGGAAAAGGATTTGCAGTGGTAGCAGCGGAAGTAGGGAATTTAGCTGAACAGTCTAAAGCATCTGCAGATGAAATCAATCATTTAATACTAGCCATTCAACAAGATACAAAAGATACAGTTGATGCAATGCAAAAAGGGCAACAAAAAGCTTCGGAAGGAAAGGAAACTGCTAATAAAGCAAATCAAGCATTTTCATCTATTATGGTGGCTATTAATAAAATCACTAGCCAAATTCAAGAAGTATCTGCAGCAACAGAAGAAATGTCTGCTGGTACAGAAGAAGTTAATGCCTCTATGTCGAGTGTTTCTGAAAGTGCAACGCAAGTAGCTAAGGAAACAACTCAAACTGTACAATCAATCCAATTACAAGCAGCATCAATCGAGGAGATATCGAATCAATCTAACAAAATAAAAGAAAAAGTAGAAGCATTGTCAGTACTAGTTTCACAATTTATTATTGAGAAGCAAGACAAAAAGCAATAGAATATATCAAATGTGATATAAAAATAATAAAAAGACCATTGTAACTTTTATAAAGTACAATGGTCTTTTTCATTGGGTGGATGTTCTAAAAATTCTCCTAATCATTAAATACAAAAATTACATCAATTTATGTTTTTTTAATTTGTTAATAGAAAAGGAGATTTAATTCTAGTTAATTACTGTCAAATGTAAAGAAATAAAATTGATTAATAGTAGTTCAAATCGTAATTATTAGATTGTATTTTTTGGGTAATAAGAAGTTTGCGCATGTAATTTTACATACAAACGCATAAATTTATTATATTAATATATAATAGTTTATATATTTATTTAACCAATTTAGATAATTATCTAAAACTGAAAAAGGATTGATATAAAATGTCAAGAATGAGCATTACAAAGTTCCAAGATAGTATAATGATTGCATGGCAATCAGCAGAGATTACCATCCCTATAAAAGATATCCTTACTATATCTATGAATGACGTTCCTTATAATAAGCTTGATCATGTTGTTTATATTGGAACGCCATCTTCCTCAAAGAATAGAATACTGATACATACTACAAACTTAAACTTCATTATATTCACTGCTAATCCATCTATAGTATTAGAAGAAATTAATATTGAGTAATGCTGTTCTAATTAAAACTCGAGCTTAGATAAAATTCTTTAATTACATATAGTTATTAGATTTCAAAAAATGTAATGCCAGAGAAGTGGAATGTTAAGATGATTAGTCACCTTATAAAAAAAGAAGAAAATCCCATGTGAAGGGATTTTCTTTTCAAATGAATTTTAAAAAATAACAGACCTATCAAAAATGCATTGAAATTTAATATAAACAAATATTATTGTACCTTATAACTAATGCTTGCCTAGTTTTAAAGAAGCAACAACCATTTTTCTCATCCGATAATACCAATTTCTAGAGCCTTTTGAACAGCTTCTTCTTTGTTACGCACTCCTAGCTTTGCATAAGCTGTGGAAGCATAATTTCTGACTGTGCCATTCGATAAATACAGCCTTGAAGCTATGGAAGTGTATCGAAGTCCCTTTGCTACTAGCTGTAAAATTTCTATCTCTCTGGCTGTTAGCTCATACGTAGTTGCTTTTGATTGTGGTGTCTGTTTTTTCTCATCAAACTTCTCAAATATTTTGTGAGACATTCCCTGATCAATCAGTGTCCCACCTTTGTGAATAAGTCGGATTGTATTAGCTAGCTCCAACGTTTCAATAGATTTGAGTAAAAAACCATCTGCACCGTTGCGAAGTGATTCCAACGCCTGTTCGGTATCCTGAAAAGTTGTAAAAATCAATATGCGGATATGTGGCCATTGTTGCTTAATCTTTTTGGTTGCTTCGACTCCATCCATGTGCTGCATATCTAAATCCATAAGTATAACATGGGGTTGAAGGCGCCCACACAAATCGATGGCTTGATTGCCATCCTCAGCTAAACCGACTACATTTAAATCTTCATATCTATCGAGTAGTGTCCTCAAACTTTCCCGAACAAATGGTTGATCGTCTACAATTAACAAACGAATAAGTCCATCTTTTATTTCAGTTTGTCGCGGTATGGTACATGTAACAAGCATTCCTTCCTCCGGCTTTGTATATACAGACAATTGACCTTGCAAATTCATTGCCCGTTCTTTCATCGCATTCATACCGAAGCCTTCCTGCCATTCTACATTTCCTTTTCCGTTATCTTGAACTTCTAACCTCGTATATTGTTGTTCAAACTGCAATGAAACTATAATTTCGGTCCCCTGACCATGACGTACTGCATTCGTAAGGGACTCTTGTAAGCAACGAATGAATGCGATTTTCGCTTGCCGAGACAGTTGATATTCCTCTCCGAATGTCCTGAAATTCACATTTACCTGAGCGTGCTCCTGAAATTCGGCTCCAAGATTTTGTAGAGATTGAATCAAGGAAGGGGATTGACAGGGAGAATCCATTTGATGTAGGTAACCTCTCACGTCCTCAATACTTTTACGTCCCATTTCAAGCAGAGAATCTAGCCTCTGTATACCCATCTCAGTAGCAAGTTCGGTACGCAACGTTTCCATCCCCATAATAATAGAAGTATAAGCGTGACCAACTGTATCATGAAGCTCGCTCGACAGCCTGTTCCGTTCTTCTGCCAGTGTAATGCGTTCAATCTGAGACATATATTGCTCAAGTACCGCGTTTTGTTTACGAATTACTTCATTTTGCTTATGATTGGCGATTAATAAATGAAAAGCGAATCCCATTACATAAGCGAATCCATAGTAGGTGACCATAGTCCAATAGTTATTACTTGGCGCAACAGCATAGAAAATTCCAGTTGTTATAAAAACTGTTGTTGGAGCTGTCCAATAATAGGACAAATGCTTACTATTTACAGCAATTAGAAACACTGATATAAGAAATATGTTGTAAGCTTCCGGAAATAATGAGGTTAAATATATACATTGTCCACCATATAGCAGTATTTCTGTGAACAAGTAATATTTGTAATTGAACAGTAAGGCTACCCATGGAATTGAGAAGGCAACAACCTCCCAAAAAATAATAATCCAAAGTGGCAATGTTAACCCATCCTGAAAACTTAATGTAGCTAGGATGATAGACACACTTGTAAGTAGACGTATCCCTAACATAATCCAATCGTACCAAAACCAATACTTAACCATATCTAACAAGTCATTTACCCCCTAAGTAGCCTACCTTTTTACTTCATATATTATAATTTAATCCTTCATGCCTATTATACTTTTAAATTTAAAACTGCGATACTACTCACAGATTGCAAACTTCTATCGATTTAGTTGCCGAATCATGTTACGTGTATAGCCCCCAAGTTTCTTTGTCAAACCATCTACTATTTTAATACTTATGGCGGTAAATACTATACCCATAAACATTACAAAGAGTGACTTGGCAAAAGTATCTATCTGTATGAATATAATATTCATTTCGATGTATTGATACAGTAGTGGTGCCAACAGCAACATAAGTGGCATTACATAAAAAATGATTGCACTAATGAGACTGAAAATGCCAATCACTAATTTCTGCATTAACCAAAAGACAGCAGACCAAGTACGACGATCCGTAAGCACTAATTTCACCTGAGTCCAGTTCGATGTATCTATTGTTATACTTCTATCATAAGAGGCTGTTGAAATATCTGTATAAATTTTCGTCTGTATGCGCTCGAATTGGATAAAAGGTGTAGTAGTCTGTAGTACGCGTATAACTAGTGGAATCCCAATTACCGTAAATGAAAGGGTGAAGCTGAATAGCAGAGATATTAGATAAAAACAAAAATAAAACAATCCTGTAACGAAAGTTAGCAATAAAAAATAGCCATTCTGGATGAATCTTGATTTCATAACGTTCTCGCTCCTATCTATGTAATAACCGAATTGTACTGCTTTTTTTGTCATTCTCACTAGTGTAAAAGTGTCATATGACATTTCTAAATGATGCTAAAAAGGGGAGAGTAACCTACTTCTGGTTAAAAAAGATGCTTATATTAATCACCATAAAACAATCCCGTTCTTGCAGATGCAAGAAGGGATTGTTTTGTACTTTTATTTAATATGAGATGGACTTGTTTTTCGAATGTGAAAAATAATATCAAATTGCTCAAGCAATGATTTATCAAAGTATGCCGATTCGTTTGGGAATATTTGTCCCCCTATACTTAGTAATGGTCTTTTTGCTTTAACCCATTTCTCTGCTTGTCCTTTAAGGTGACGGTTATCCAATAAAAACATGTTATATGGTACTTTTCCGAGGGTATAGTTAAAACTATTTACATTTTGTGGAATCGCACGCGTTGTAATCTTACCTCCAGTAGAAGGATCATATTCGCTGTATAAGGTGAAATTCCCCTCCGTAGTTGTACTACCAATTGTGACATAATTAGTGTCTAAACGTTCCTTCAAAAATTGCCCCGCAACATAAGGGTATAATTTCTCATCGATAATTCCTTTAGCAATATGAATATTGTGTCCCCATACCATCGTTTTACCACCCAATGTCTGTTGTGCCCACATTGCATGATCGGCCAAGTATTGCTCATGGAGCTTTAACATACTTGGATAGTCGTTAGGAATTAGCATTGTGGTAAATCTCTCTATTGCACTTGCCGTTGCTTTTGCCCAGATGTACTCGGGTGAAACTATTTCTGTGTTGGCGTGTGTATTTTCATCTTTTAGTAATCGAGCTACTCTCTCAGCGTTTGCTTTGAACTTTTCTTTTATTTCAGGAGCAAGGTCCATATATTCCTGTGTACTTCCAGTAAAAGCCGACAATTCTTTATAATTTTCTTCTACTTCTGCCAGCAAATCTGGTCGATGCAGCCTTACATAATCAATTACTTTATTAAAGCAACCTTGGTCCAATTCCTTTAAGTCGAGCCCAATAAATTGGATCTTTTTTTTATTGGATGGATCGGCATTATAATCTTTCATCCACTCAATCATGGCTATAATTTCATCAGTAGGATATAACAAGTTTAAAAATTCCCTAGGGTTTCCTTTTCCTGTTTGGATATATTCATTTAGTTTTAAGCCGTTTCCCCAATCTTCTTCCATTGTGAAATTTGTAAAACCCATCTCAGTAACCAAATATTTCACAAGTCTAAACTTCATAGTGAAAATTTCAGAGCTTCCATGAGTATTCTCTCCTAATCCTACATATTGTGCACTCCCAATCATTTTCTTAAGTGGTTTTAAATCCTCAAATGATTTTGACGGCTCTATCGTTTTTAATGGGTGAGCCTGTGATTGTATTGATTTAATTATATTTTTTTGGATTGATTGACCTGAATTTTCGACTGCTACTGTTTGAGCGTTTCCTACTTCTCCACATCCTGTGACTAATAAAGCTGTACTAACCATTGCAATCATTCTTTTCTTATTCATTTTTTTCCACCTCAATTGAATTATTTTTAAAAGCAAGATTGATTCATGTACTTGCACGTATCAATTGCCTTAATTCAATTGTTATCTATCCCATATCATATTTTCTAGTTACATATTGTCATAAGGTGAATTGACACAGGTCATAGACTAATCATTACACTTTTGTACTATCGGCTATGACAACTTATAAATAATAATTACATTGATGAGTCGCAATTAAGACTAGATTATAAATTTGGGAGGGATTTTAAATATGAATGAATCTGCATACAAAAATATTTTTATTCTAAGTTGTGTCTGTGGAAATGACAAGAAGTAAATTCGATAAACAAGTGAATTAAAGGGGAAGGGCGGATTACAATGATATTACACGCAAAATCGTTCCACAATAAAGATAAAATCCAACGTGCTAAAATAGGACTTCAACTCTTTCTGAGTATCTTAATCATTACTTCTATTATCTTAAATGTAGCAGTAATAATTACGAAAAGTATGCCGCTTATTGTGGTATATATGTTTACCCCAGCATTTACTTCTATTTTGACTCGCATAATACTGAAAGAAGGGTTTAAAGATGTTTCTTTTAGTCTCGGTAACTTAAAGATATGGAAGGGGATTGGTTTTGCTCTGCTAATACCCATGGTTATTTGTGGAATTACTTATTCTATCGCCTGGTTGAGCGGAATCGCGAGGTTTCAGCATCCCGAAGGTGGTAGGTTAGAACCAATCTACAATATACTTGGACTTCAGTATCTACCGGAACCATTCAGTTTCATTTATCTAGTAGTATTGAGCGGCATTTTAGGAAGTTTGCTTAACTTAATCCCAGTTTTGGGAGAAGAAATGGGTTGGCGAGGTTATATGCTCACAAGGCTAGTCGATGCAGAGTTTTCACGGCCTATCCTTATTAGTGGATTGATTTGGGCAACGTGGCATGTTCCAATTGTTATTGCTGGTCTATATGTAGAGGGATCATCTGTCCTACTTTCAGTACTTGGCATCTATTTTTGTATTGTGCCATTCAGTTATATTACAGCTTATTTACGACTTATCACAGGTAGCGTTTGGCCTTCGGTTATCATCCATACCACTTGGAATGCCATCATACAAGGACCTTTCGCACGTGCAAGTACAGGACATCAGTCAGAGATTTGGATTGGAGAATCTGGCTTAATAACCGCTATTATTATCTTGATTACGGCAATAATTTTATCTCGGATAACAAGATTTACAAAACATTGATTTGCCACATAAATTATTGAAAATTAGAATTATGTTTCTATTAAATAAAAAATACATCCTTATAGGGATGTATTTTTTATTAATAATAATGTTATAAGTTATTCTACATGAACCGATATGGTTTTAGATAATACTTGCATTGAGAAAGGAACTCTAGCTTCAAAAGTTATAGTATTTGTTGAATTTGATGTGTTTGAAAAGATGTAAGAATCTTTGATACGTAATCTAAATGTTTTTTCAGATCCGAATGGACCAGAATAAGAACTAACTTCGTCTAAAGAACTTCCCGCATATCTAATACCATTAACAGTTAAAGCCTCAGAATATGAATCTGGTGTACCTACTTCACTAACTTTCACATAAAGGTAATCGCCTTTAAGAACAGGAATAGATAAGTAAGAACTTGCGCTATACATTTTGTTATTATCGCCTACAGCACTAATGCTAACACTTCGTAATGGGGAAGAATCCGCCTTTGAAATAGATGGTAAAAACGCTAGTGTAAGTGCGAAACACATAGCTAACATGCTCATAAATTTTTTCATATTTACAACTCCTAGGTAATTTAATTAACATCCTGTATTTTACAGGTTATAAATGTAAAATACAATATCGTTATATAAAGAATAATTATGTAATTATGCATATTTAATATAAGGCACATGATAATAAATCTAAAACAGACATTATAGCAACAAATAAAGTCTAAAAATAATGTGAAATACAACTGAAAGGTCCTTATATTTAGTGATGATTGTAATAAATTATTTAATAGTCATGTGAATGTTAAATGAATCTATTTGCGAATCTATCTAAAAAAAGAATGGTGTATAGACTGGTTGCAAATGCAACTACCAATATTTTTTTGTGAGAGAGTACTTACTAGGAATTGCTCTTTTTATAATATTTGAACTATCCCCACTTGAAACAGTCCGTGAGCATTTTGAGTGGGGAGTAGTTTGACTATTAAGCTTTATTATTATAACTGAAAATTATTTCGGAATCTTGACAGTTATCACTTTTGTCATACTCAATGCAAGCTATGTGACCATCAGGGTGAAACAAAACGGTATCTATATTTTAAAATTAGAATCATATAGCCATTAAGGATGTTAACGTAAATAAAGTTCAAAATTTTTCAATATAAGACTTTACTGCTTGTAATAAAAACTCTTCTTGCCCCATACCAGATTCTGAAGCCATTTTAATTACTTTCTGTTTAAAGTCATGATCTGCATGAAAGGTTAATGGCTCTACTTTACTTTTAAAATAAATACCTTCAACATGGGGGAGTATTGAGCCTGACATCATATGTGAGTGTAAATACTTAATCTCTTCTTGGAATTGTAATGGCTCTACCTGTAAAACAAATGGTTTAATTTCCAACCTGATGGTATCTTGTGTAGAAGTCAATCGCATATTTGTGACACCAAGCTCTTTATAAAATAAATTTATTAGATTATAAGTAATAGAATTAAATAATTGAGGCTTTTTAAATGTAAAAGATAAATACCCTCGCTTCGTAATCACTGTGTGTTTTTTGAAGGGTTCAAGGGAATAATTATGTTCTTTATAAGCTGATAATGAGAAAATTTCTTCATCCTCTGTAAGAACCTTTCCATCGGATCCATTAATTTCTATTACCCTAGCTTTTTTTTCTGTATGTCGATGTATCAATAATTGATACAAATAAATGTCTGTATCTTGAATCTTAGTAATGAATGTTTTACGTTCTTTTGTTGTAGTTTTTTCATAATTAAGCTGGAAATTTTTTAGTTCTTCTTCATTAATGACATATACTTGTTTACCCAGCTTTTCTACCATTGTGGCTGTTAATTTCCCAGATTTAATATATGTAAAGATTGTAGAGGGTGCTACGTTTAGAATTTCTGCTGCTTTTTTTGTACTTAATCCTTTTATTTCATCTTTATTCATTAACCGTTCAATATCTTCTAAATAGAATATTTTACTTCCGAATTGCTTCCAATTATCTTTATATACACATTCTATAAGACCTTCTTTTTCTTTCTTTAGAATGGTCTGAACGGTAACTCCCATTAAATCTGCTGCTTCTTTTGTTGTTACTGTAGGTTTTGTAATAAACAGTAAATCTTGTGTCATGAAAGTTTACCTCCTTATTTACTCTCTATAATTCATAAAGTATGTATATATCATATCAGATTCTTAATTAGATATAAAATAAGATTTAAATATAAAATAAAATATCATTATACCAATATGTTATAGCGAATTATAACTTTACTTTAATTTTATATAAAATTAAATGTTTATTTATATATAGATGTTTTATCAAATTGTATAAAATTATGCTAAATGTTTATCTATTTAGTAAAAAATTATTAGAAATTATATATATATCTAAATAGAGAAGAATATAGACTTATTACAGAAATAATATGATTTTTAATTTCTATAATTGATGTAAGTGATTTAAAAATCATAGTATACTTAATAAATATACTAAAGATTAAAATCTATACAAGAAGAGGTGATGTATAGGTATGGATAATAAAAGTCAAAACGAAAATTTACCTATTTTAAAAAGTCAAAGAGAATTTACAGATATATATTTAGACAATATAAAAGGTATATCTTCATTTATGTATAACAATCGTTATATGAATGATTTGGAACAAAAGATAGAGGATGCAGAAAAAGAAGGAAAGGGAAAATATGCATTTCTAGGTGATCTTGAAGTGATATATCATTTTGTAAATTTACAAAATGATATGGATGAAAAGAAAAATAGAAAGGATGATACAAAAAAGAGTTATGTGTCTGAGATACTATCATTTTGCGAATGTATGGTGCAGCATGCAGAAGAGTTTGAAGTGAATGGGGAAGAAGTTCAGCGAAATGCTTCCTTATTAAAAACATTACAGCCTTGGCATATTCGTAAATTTAATTACTGGTTAAAAAATATACAAAATGGTCGAGGTGGGAAAACGTATGCTGTTGCAACTTTGGCGAAGAAAACGGTATTGATTCGTTCTTTTTTAAAACATCTTCATGTATTTGGGTATATTGAAAAACCACTTCATGAAGAATTACAGCGTGCAAATGTAAATGAAAAAGATCGGCCAAATCGGGATTTATCCTATGAGGAAGTCATGAAAATATTAGGTTTTTATAAAGAAAGAGGACATTTAATAAACTATACAATAATACTTGCATTAGCTAGTACTGGTGCACGTATTCAGGAGTTGTGTACTGCAAGAGTAAAAGATTTACACTATGATGGAAAGTATTGGTTAAAGGTTAGGGGGAAAGGGGACAAAGTGCGTGAACTTTTCGTTTCAGAACATTTATACCAATGTATTTGTGAGGTGAGGAGAAGAAGGGGTTTCCAAACGGTATTGGAAAAAGGGGATGAGAGTCCGTTATTTATAAATCAAAGAGGAAGTGCGTATAACTCTAAAACATTATCAAACCAAGTAACAGATATGATAAAGAAGACAAACTTAGAGTTCTTACAATATCGTGAAAATCCAGTAACCGCACATACATTTCGACATGCTTTTGCAATTATGGCAGTAGAACAAGGAAATGCAGATTTATATCATTTAATGCAAACACTTGGTCACGAAAATATTCAAACCACAAAAATATATTTAGAGAAGCATATGAAGCGTAAAAATAACGTTGGATCTGCTTTCGCTGATATGTTGATATGAATTTTATAATGATTATTACTGTATTTAATTATGTGTTTTTTACACAATTAAATACAGTTTATTTTCATTTTATTTTAATTAATATGAGTAACTTATCAAAATTAATTAATTGAATATTTAAAAATTTATATTCCTATGTAGATTTAGACGATAGTGGGAAATTAATCACGTACTATGTCCTAATTTTAATCATCAGGATATTAAAATTAGGATACTGAGTTACTCATATTTGTATAAAAACATGTAAAAGTCATTGTAACAATTGAGGATATGAAGCCTAATCAACTGAAATTAAAGTTTGTTTTTAGAATAATATGAATATACATTAATGTTAAGAAAATGAAAAAATAATTTAATATTCAGACTCTCTAATTTATCTTCTTCAAAGAAGATAAATATTTTGAAACGATAAAATCTAAAATTATATATTTGATATAGCCATAGACTAGGGCTTTGTCTCTAGCTTGTCTTTCGCTTAAATATATTACTAAGTCTCATATATAATATGCTTTGAGACGTGAAAGTGAGGAAGAGAATGGCATACAGCAAGGCGCAAAATGAAGCCACAAAAACTATAAAAAACGTAATCCAAAATAAGCGAAATACCCAAATTATAAAACTATGGTTAGAAGCTTCATCAAGAATATAGCCACACAAGGAGATTTGGTTATGCTAAAAGAATTAATGGCAGAAAAAGAGGAGAATGACCGTGCTAGAAAATGAATTAGGTATCAAAAATCAGTTGGAATTGAATCGGGTGGAAGAACGACTATCAAAAATAAAAGCCAAAGATTTATATGATTCAGGAGAAATAAACAACATAGAAGTTGGCACATTTAAGGGTCTTTCCGATATTCATAATTATCTATTTGAGGATATTTATTTCTTTGCTGGAAAGATTCGAAAGGTTAACCTAGCGAAGGGGAACTTTCGATTTGCTCCTGTTATGTATCTAAGTCATTCACTAGAACATATAAACGCTATGCCACAAACAACCTTTGATGAAATCGTTGAGAAGTATGTTGAAATGAATATGCCCACCCTTTTAGAGAAGGAAATGGTAGGGCGACTAGAATATGGTTAGATTTAATCTTTAAGAATGAAATTCAACAGGTGATTGACTGGAATAGAATTGATAAAGAAGATTATTTACTGGCAATGGAACGCAGCCCGATTAAAGATATTGAAATTAGACATTTACTCCAAAGTGCACTAGTAGATAAAATTAATAGCCGTGAAGTATTCATGAGAGGCATTGATATTAGTTACTATTATGAGGGATATACCGAATATGATATAGAGGATTTATAAATAAACAAGGGCTGAAATGGCTCTTGTTTATTTGCGTTTTGAAGAGGATTTTTCAAATGAAAACAGTATAAAACGGATTTCACTAGGGATCCCTATTGTTATTTGGAACTTATCTTTTATTTGCACCAAAACCGGCACAATACTGTGCAGTTATAAGAAGAATAAATTAAATTTAAAGTAGTGAATACTGCTAAATTATTACTTTATGTTTAGATTCACGAAAAAAGTTCCGCTTTTCTGATAATAAATATTAATACGTAATAAATAATTAATATACGTAAATTGTTTTATATTTCATTCATGTATTCCTTTCCAACTACGTGGATCATTTAATGCAACAGCTTACATGTCCAAAATAAGATGTTCCAACAAAGGACAATATAAATATCTTTATAAGGATTTTTCAATATAATCATTGTGTTAATGAAAGGAATGCTGTGTTATTTTTACTTTTCTATTAACTAATACAGCTTCAAACAAAGGACATAATTGCTACATGCTAAGTGTAATTTATTACCCATTCAAGATTCTGTTTATTCAATCTTTCTAAAAATAAAAAAATATTGAACTCATAAATATACAAGTTATAATGAGGGCGTCGAGAGATGGTTTATTACCTCTAGATAAAATATCAATCCTAGTATTGGTACAAAATTTCTAAAGGCCTTACAAGTAATTTTCTTAAATTGGACATATTAATACGATTACTCTATAAAGGATGTGTGATCAGAAAGGAAATTTATTCAACATTAAAAGAAAGCGCTATCAATATAATCTTATCTTGAATTAATTATTCTAATAACGTAGATTCAACTGCAATTAAAAATCATAAATCATGGGGGTGCTTATATGAACATAAATGTGGCATCTATTAAAGAAAAAAAGGTTATTAAATACAAAAGTTGTTTTGATGTGATTGGTCCGGTAATGATAGGTCCTTCGAGTTCTCATACTGCAGGGGCTTTGGCTATTGGAACAGTTGCCAATAAATTATTTCAAGGTCTTCCAAAAAAAGTCGTGGTAAGGTATTATGAATCATTTGCTGAAACCCATAAAGGGCATGGAACGGATTTTGCGATTATTGCTGGGATATTAGGATTTGCAGCCGATGACAGCAAAGTCCCAGATGCTATTAAAATAGCAGAATCTAAAGGAATCGATATTACCTTTATTGAAAAAGCGGGTGATAGTCCAGCTGATCATCCAAATACGGCAGATGTATATTTAGAGGATGAAAGTCGAAGTATTAGAACGATGGGTATCTCTGTCGGCGGTGGATTAATTGAAATCAAACATGTCGAAATTGACGGATTTAGTTTAGATCTGAAGGGGCCATTGCCAGTTATTATTGCAATTTCCGAAAAAGCTGACTTTGAATTTGTTTTACGTAGGATTTTTAAACAATATGATGTGGAAATTAATAACTTTCATAGTTTAGAAGGAAATAGGAAATATTTATATGGATTCGCATTGGATTCGCTATTGCCTAGTAATGTCCAGGAGGAATTAGGAAGTTTAAGTAATATAGCTAATCTTATTATTCTTTAGTTACATGAAGGAGTGACAAATATGTATATGGCCATAAAAGAAATTGTGGAGACAGCTAATAAAAGCCAAAAGCCAATTTATGAATTAGCAATTGAACAGGAAATAGAACAAACTAAATCTACTTATGGAGAAGTTTGGAGTAAAATGGAACGAAATTTGGCGACTATGAAAAATGCTATAAATAAAAGTATTGAGGGCGATGGGGTATTTTCTCCAACTGGTTTAACTGGAGGTGATGCTGTTAAAATTAAAAACTATCGAGAAAATAGGAAAACTCTTTCTGGAGATTTGATGGTGTTAGGGATTCAAAGTGCTATCGGTGTTAATGAAGTAAATGCTGCATTAGGAGCTATTTGTGCAACTCCAACAGCAGGTGCGAGTGGGACGATTCCGGGAGTCCTATTTAGTATTAAAGATACGTTGGAGTTTAGTCATGAAGATATGATTCATTTTCTATTCACATCAGCGTTATTTGGAACGATAGTAGCAAACAACGCTTGTATTTCAGGAGCGTACGGAGGATGTCAAGCTGAAGTAGGTAGTGCCTCAGCGATGGCGTCTGCTGCTGCGGTAGAAGCTGCGGGTGGGACGCCACAGCAATCTTCTGAAGCTTTTTCGATTGCATTACAAAATTTACTCGGTTTAGTTTGTGATCCGGTCGCGGGTTTGGTAGAAATTCCTTGTGTAAAGAGAAACGCCATTGGAACGGCAAATGCTTTAGCAGCAGCGGACATCGCATTAGCCGGAGTAAACAATCTCATCAATGCTGACGAAGTTATTGAAGCCATGTATAGAGTTGGAAGACAGATGCCTCGCGAATTAAGAGAGACAGGTTTAGGTGGTATTGCAGCTACACCTACAGGGATTGCCATTAAAAATAAAATCTTTGGAGAGAAACAATCTAATCAATGAACAATTACCGGGTATATTGTGAAAAAGTTAACAATGTATTCTCTATTGTTTGCCTAAGGATATCTGTATTTTGGGGGAATTACTAATAAAATATACTACTATATAATTGAAACATTTTGAAAGTGGTAACAACCTTTTCAGATTAATGCTTCGTTAATTTTTTGATTTTGATGAACTTAGAAGAAGGATATACGATGTAGCGCACTTTATAAGCAATTCATTTTTCAAGAACGGACTATATTTCGATGCCTTAAATAGAGAAGTAAGAATAGGACACTAGGAGGAATTATTATATGAATGGGAATACTGCAAAAAACATAGAATTTCAAGTTGATAATACTGCAGTAAAAAATGAGAAATATCTAGACCCTAAAAAGTGGCATAAACAGGATACTACCTGGGCATTGAGTCTATTTGGAACAGCAATTGGAGCAGGTGTACTCTTCTTACCTATTAATGCAGGTTCAGGTGGTTTATTATCATTGCTGATAATTACCATACTTGCATATCCGGTTATGTATTACTCACATAGGGCGCTTGCTAAAATGATATACGCTTCGAATTCTGCCGACGAGGGGATTACAGGAACAATAAGAGAGTATTTCGGTAATAAAGCAAGTATCATTTTTAACATTGTATATTTCGTCTCAATTTATACGATCGTGCTGATGTATTCGGTTGCACTTACAAATACTGCAAGTAGTTTTATTGTGCATCAATTACACATGCCAGAGCCTCCAAGGGCCATTTTATCACTTGTATTAGTACTCGGTCTTATCACTATACTGAATTTTGGTCAAGATATTACTGTAAAGATAATGAGCATGTTAGTATATCCTTTCATTGCTTCTCTACTTTTTATTGCAATATCTTTAATTCCACAATGGAATACTTCAATGCTAAGTTTTTCAAGTGTTTCTACTGCTTCAACTGGAACAGGATATTTCGGAATGATTTGGATGATACTACCAATCATAGTATTCTCGTTTAATCATTCTCCTATGATTTCGTCATTTGTTATGAAACAGAGGGCTACGTATGGAATAGACGCTACTGATGCCAAGTGTGCTCAAATACAAAAAGTTTGTTATATCATGACATTCGTTGTTGTTATGTTCTTTGTGTGGAGCAGTACTTTAAGTTTGACTCCAGATGATCTTAAGGTGGCAAAAGAACAGAACTTGTCAATCCTATCATATCTTGCTAATGAGCTTAATTCACCAGTAATCACTATTGCGGCTCCGATCATTGCATTTGTGGCTATTACAAAGTCATTCCTTGGCCATTATATAGGAGCGTATGAGGTAATGCGTGACATGATTATCAAGTCCGGTAAAAAACGTGGGAAAGATATAGGAGAGAAAACAGTTAAGACAATGATTCTTACTTTTGTCGTATTAACATGCTGGTATGTTGCTTATACAAATCCAAGTATTCTTGGAATCATTGATGCTCTTAGCGGTCCGTTAGTCGCTGCTATCTTATGTCTATTACCAATGTATGCGATTCGTAAAGTACCAGTACTAGCAAAATACAGAGGGAAAATGAGTAATGTATTTGTAATTGTTATAGGAATACTGACTGTTCTAGCAAGTATTAAGTCATTATTCTAATTAACTATTGTTCGTTCGGATGCAAAAATAGTAGGATATGAAAAGAGAATAAAAGACTTTTAGCGGAACTGAATTATATATTGTTAAACCATAGAGTTTATAATTTTGGACAAACTATTCAACTTGGATAGCTTGTCCTTTTTTAATTATATGCATAACTTCTATTGCAGCATTTTTTTAAAAAGCTGTTTGTAATGATTTTAATCCAAGCATATGAGGGCACCGAACCATGTGCATCAAGCTAATATTTTGAAGTATCTCACATCTGTTTTATTAGGTTAATGGGAACGGGCCGGTACCCCATGTATGGCGAACAACTAAACTGGCTTCCTTTCATCCTATGTCCGAAGACAGTTCATCTCTCACATACTCACTTCGCATTCCTTGAGGAAGGATTCTTCTTGGCTAAATTTAACTTATTGAGCTTAGGATGATACTCCCATTACAACTTTAATAGTTGATTGACCACACTTTCTAAAAATTGCTCTACCTTTTCTTTTGCAGTATCTGGCGAATGATAACCAATTGTAAATGTAAGTCTCCCATTGTAAGAGCTTGCACCCATTGTAAAGAATGGTGCATACATAATTGGTGATGTTACATACCCGTCCTGAGCTTGAACTTCACCAAACTTAATAGGTTCATCAGCTATCGATCCGAAATTAGTAAGTAAAGGTAAAGCCATTCCCATTTGTAAAGCCAGTTCGTATTGCTGTTTATACATTTCCTTCACTTCAGATAGCTTTTTACTTGCCAGTAACTCCATTCCTGCAGCTGAAGAAAGACCTGGATTTTGAGATTTTATTGTAGCCATTGATTCTTTGACTCGAACTAGAGTTTGATTAAATGAGTCATCATTTTCCATTTTAATCACTGGCATTTCCATCCCGGATAAGTTGCAAATTGAACGAGTTGTATGATTAGGGAGATATCGGCGTAAATCAATTGTTAAACCAATCATTTTTTCTGCGGTGCGAGGTTCTGCATACACAGCGAAATGTGATAAAGAGCGGAAGTATGCAGTCATGATGGCATCATTTAAGGTAGCTTGTTGTGCTTTTGTCCATTGGGTTAAACGTAGAGTTTGCTCATGGCTTAACCGTCGCACGGCCATTTTGGGATAAGTATTTTTATTAGGTTGAGATGGAAAAGACCATAATGCTGCTTGTTGTTCTTGGCTGGGACGATACGCACTTTTGATGTCTGTTATTCCAGTATATTCGAATATGGGGGATTGATCACGAAAACCGTCATTTTCTTCATTAAATCTCTTTATAATTTCATCCTTAGACCGCCCCAGAGAAAGTTGAGTATAAATCGCTCCCAGTAAATTAATATATTCCTTGACTCCAGCACCATCTGAACAAAGGTGAGATAATTTCACAACTAACATATTTTTTGAAGTACCTTGTAATAATTTTGTCTGAACCATTGGCCCCTGAATAGGATCTCCAGATTGCTTAATAAAATCTATTGCCATCGTTTCAAGATTTTGATCATTTCCTTCTGCAAAAAAACAAATTGGTGAGTTAGTACTAGATGAATGTTCCTCCCAGTAAGGTATATCACTTTCTACAAAACGGCTGTTTAAAACGGGCTGTAATTGTAACGTTATCCTTACTGATTGTTCAAGTACCTTTTTCGATATACCTATAGGAAAATAAAGAACGGCATTAATTTGTTGATTTGCGGAATAAAGACCTAGTATATAATTCATTCGATCTTGAGGTGTTACTGAATATTTCCTTTGTTCCATAATTTTCTCCCTCTTTTCAGGCTATTTTTGGTTACAAACTTGTTTTTCATAGGGTTGTAACTTTTTTCAAGGATTCAAAGTGTTGTCTTTTCAATTTTTTTAGTATTTCACTTATGAAGGTATGTTTTCCGTAATGATTCATGTTGTTATTGGTATTAACAGTATTCATCAATTATTTTTAGTTTTTGAACAATATAATAAACTAAATACATTTTTGTTTGGTTATACATAAACATTTTATATAAAAGTTTATATAAAATCCACTGAAATAATCGGATCATTTTTATCTTTTTTCGACAGTATCTCTCATCAATTTACTAGCGCTATCCCACCATTAAACAAATTAGGTAGGGAGTCTTCTGACATAAATATTTATGAAGGATCTACTTTCATGTCTCATTAGGAAGACACGAGAGTTTATACTTCTGTTAATTTATTGCGTTCTTATATTGGTAGGTATAGGAAAGGATTCCACAAATATAAAATAAGATTGACAACAAGAGATTACACTTGTAATCCGAGGAGGTGAAATATTAACTAATGAAAGAATTACCTAAAATTTCAGAAGCTGAATTAGAAATTATGAAAGTACTGTGGTCGAACTCTCCACAAACGGCAAATGAGGTAATTGAAGCGTTGGAGGTGAAAATGAATTGGAAACCCAAAACGATTCGGACGCTAATTAACCGATTAGTCCATAAAGAAGCAGTTGCTTATCATCAAGATAAAGGGCGTATGTATGCTTATTATCCTTTGGTATTGCAAGATAGTTATTTACAAGTGGAAACGAAATCTTTACTTAAACGTTTCTATGGTGCAGCATTTAAACCTTTGCTTGTAAATTTCTTGAAAGAAGAAAAGCTGTCTTCAGAAGATATTAACGAACTTAAACGTATACTGGATGAGAAGACTGAGGAAAATCAGAGGAAGGATAGATCATAATGATAGAAATGTTTATTAATGTCTATCTACCTGCTTTTTTTGATTGGATGATTGAGACCTCTATTATGGCTAGTATATTAGTTGGCCTAATCTTATGTATCAAGATCTTGTTTAGAAATAAGTTAACTCCACGTTGGCTATATATGCTGTGGATTATATTAATTATAAGACTTGTATTACCTTGGTCGCCAGATAGTTCCTATAGTATCTATTCTGTTCTTACTTACAAGAGTGATGATACATTCATTTCTAGCCAAAACCCTATAGCTAGTTTTCTTACAAAAGAACGTATGCAAGAATTGAAAGATATAGACAATAAAAGGGTACTCACACAAGAAGATACTTATACCTCAAGTTCAACACAAACTGGTCAGGTAAACAAGACACAAACACACAGTAATAAAAAGCAGGATGATGACACGATTTCATTTTATATAGTCTTTATATGCATTTGGCTTACTGGCGTTATCCTTCTAAGTGTTGCTACTTTTGTAATGAACAGGCGTTTATTACTTTACATAAAAAAACAACCTGTTATTACAGATGAAAAGATTGTGCAGATTTTTGAAAAGTGTAAGCAATCTATGTCTGTTCAAAGAGATATCCCTTTGCTTGTATCTGGAAAGGTTTCCAGTCCGACAGTGTTCGGATTTATTAAGCCAAAGTTGTTATTGTCAACTGTACATATGAAAATATTAGATGAACATCAGTTACGCTATATTTTTCATCATGAATTAGCTCACATAAAACGAAGAGATGTTGGTGTGAATTGGCTTATGCATGGCTTATTAATTTTAAATTGGTTTAATCCCATTCTATGGTATGCCTACTCATGTATGCGGGAAGATCAAGAACTAGCATGCGATGCATTAGCCCTTACATATATAGATTCAGAGGAACAAATTGCGTATGGACATACTATTATTAGTCTTTTGGAACATTACTCAAGTTATTATCAAGTACCGAGTATGGCAAATTTCAGTAAAAACAAAAGGATGTTAAAAAGGAGAATTTTAATGATTAAAAAATTCCAAAAAAAATCGTATCGTTGGTCTGCACTAGGAGCTATAGCAGTTATTGCTGTATCATCTGTTTCCTTATTAAATGCCCGTGCTGATATGCCGACTAATCCTGAGAAAAAACAAATAGAAGTGAAAAATAATAGGAAAGAATTAAAAACACAAACCGATATTCCTATACAACAAATTGTAGAAAAAATGATTGGTACAAAAGAACAGGCAGAAGCAGAATTTATTGTTTCAGAAGGAGAGTATAATACTTTACTTACAGAACTTGGAGTGGCGCGAAATCTGTTTACGATGGAAGAATTTGAGCGATTTATTAATTTAGAAACAGAATCACAGATTTTGTATAAAAAAGTGAAATTAGCAGGAAGTCCTGAAAATTTAGATCCAGAAGAGGAAAAAAATATGAGAAAAACAGTGAAGAAATTGGACCATTTAGACAGAGAATTTATTCGCATTTTAGATTAACTAAAAAGGAAGCACAGAAATATCTTGATTTTCCAATTAAGACCCCTAGTTATGTGGTGAAAGGGTATAAATTAACTGGACAAGATGTTCAAACACCGATGACTACTGAAAAAATGAATCCCACTATTGTTTCTCAATATCAAAATGAAGATAATGTGTATATTGTGCACCAATCTGCAGTTACTGATCAGGGAGAAAATTTGTTGAACGAGGGAGGGAAGTATAATGAAAAGGTAACAAATTATGAATTAGAAGGTACAAAAATAAGCTTAATTGAAAGTCTCGATACAGAGGAAACCTATAAAGTAATGCAAATGATTGTTCCTGCAAAAGGAAAGAATAGCGCTTATCAAGTCATAATTCTTGCAGATAATTTAAGTAAAGAAGAGTTAGAGAAAATTATGCTGTCCTTTGTAAAATAAAAATAGAGTCTCAGGATTTTGTTCCTAAGGCTCTATTTTTTAACATAAACGAAACTATTAAGTGAGAAGAGAAATTGGTACAGTCTATATAATGAGAAAGTAAGATGAAAATCACTTTAGTTAGCTCGATTGATGTGGAGAAAGATTATATAAAAAATAACAATTTAAAACATAAATTGAATCAAGGTAGATATAGTGTATGGAGAACAGGAGGGAGTACGATTCAAATAGAAGTAATAGCAGAATACATCAACAATTCCCCTGTTAGCAATTAAAATTGTTGTTTATTAAATTTGATTTAGTGATTCTTATAATAGTGGTCCTCACAAACTCGTCCAACTAAAAAATTGTATACATAAAACGAAAAAAACCTCCTCTCTCTATATATCTACAAGAAGAATAACGCTTGCTATGAATTATGGGTATAAAATTATCTTAGGTTAATAGTAATGAGACGATTCTCCTCTATAAACAAAGACGAAGTTTTCAAGCAGACTCCATCTTTTCGGCGTACAATGAATTAGAACAATTATTAGTAACTGACTAAAATTTAACTTTGTAACTGAACTTTCCATTTCTTATAAAAATAAAATAATTGAAAGAGCACTATAGCAACAGAAACAAACGTAATAAGCAAAAAAGTAGTTAATTCTAATTGTACAGAAGATAATATAAATAAAGCTAAAGCAACTAAAGGAATTGAAAAAACGGAATTATAAAATCGTTTTTTATGTATTGAATTATACTTACTAGTTTCACACGTATTATTAACCACTAATGAATCACCTCAATATCTTAATTATATGTAAGTCTATTGTAAAAATGGTAAAGTAATGCATATAAATATATTATCATACAATCCCTTGTCCCGTCTAAAAATTCCGATTATTTATATATTGAAAGAATATTAAATTCTTTTTATTGATACCTAAAAATATTTAAAACAATATATTGGGTTCTGTTACAAAGATTCTCAAAAAACGTTAAACTCTAGAAAAAAGATCATGAGGAGAATACTGCGTAGGATATTATTTTGGGGATTTTTGGTTTAATAACTGAAAACTTAAGCTCTACAAACGAGAAAGTTTGGTGATTTGTCAACCATTCTCGTTTACTATCAATTAATATAAAATCTTAAGTTGATGAATTAAGGGTACAGCCAGTATTTCGGAAAAAATCTAAGCTAAGAACATGCAAGGTTTTATACAATTTTTCGGATAATCCAGTAACAAAAGAAAACCTTAAAATCGCACCAGGATAGGAATGTATAAATAAATGAATAGAGTCATAGAAAAGTAAAAAGGTGTATTCCTTGTGAAAGTAGTAATCTGCCTTTTTCTTTCTACCGATAATGAGACGTTATGTTAACCGAGTATGAATACTATATACATATTATATTTTATTTATCTTGTGTAAAAAGACTACGAAAATTTTAAAACCTAAAACAAGCATAACCCCATTCTAAATTTAAGACGGGGTTAAAAAATAGTTGTTTAATTTCCGATATAAATATACAAAGGAAGGCAATCCATTGAATGAATAATTAAGAAGTCTATTATACCCTACTTCCAATTAGTTAATTTTGTTTGGAATTGGGGACTTTCTAACATTTGTTGAATAATTTCTGTTAATTCCAACGGGAATTTAATTACTTCAAATCTATTGATAAATCGAATTTCCTTTATCTTATCTAACTCATTTATAAATGGAATACCACTAACAGAATTTGCAAAATAGAAGTATCCTTGCCATTGAGTATCCCCGAAACAAAAATTCCCTTGATATATCTCTGTAAGGTCATTAACTTGCAATCCAATCTCTTCTTTAACTTCTCGTTTAGCACATTCTAGAGGAGTCTCATTCAACTCCTGTTTTCCACCTGGAAAGTTCCATACTTCAGCTCTATCTTGAATGATTAAAATTTTATTACTCGTATCTTTAATCAATACACGAGAAAATGAATTTTGCATAAGATTATCCCCCGATTTTTCTTTAGCTAAATTTACCTAGATGCCTCACGATCTTCTTTATAATAAATTTAACATAATTTACTAGGCCATTTCTTTTTTAGTTTTGTTACACCTATTATTATAAGTTCTTTAGCTTTTTATTTGGTGCGTGGAAAAATATAATTAACTTCCGAGAACGATAATTATGTAAATAAGCTGCCCATATGGGCAGCTTATTGTAGTTTTTGCTTAGCGTGGTTTTTTTCCGAAATGCTGGCGGTACCCCATCGCCAGCAAGCTAAGGTTAGGGATTTCATGAGCTTCCGTTCTTGTTGCCTACATGCTTACTATTTTGTTTATTTGTTTTTAAAAATACGCATTCAAATAAACCTTGATAAGGTGTATTTTTAAAGGTTATGCAATTTTCTGCTTTAGATTGGATACAGTGCACTGATAAACAACGCCTAAAATATCAAAGACTGTCTTTTTCTCATATCGATGGGATTTTCGTCCGTTTTTCTGTAAGAGATCAAACAGACGAAGGAAAATTTTTGATACTTCTTGGGTGTCTTTTTGTATAGCTTCATATACTAAGTACAGATGATCTTGAATCATATAAATTGCTTTATATTCACTTAATTCTTTTTGTTTTTTCTGTAGTAACAGCTGTCGCATTTTGAGCATAGTGGAAGAACAAAGAAAAATAGCGATTAACTGTCCATAAAGATGAAATTCTAGACTCTCTCGCTTAATATTGTGACAATGATTGATACCAAAAAGAGATTTCCATGTTTTAAATACAATCTCTATTTGCCAACGTAGTGAGTAGATATAATGAACCTGTTCCATCGGAACAATTTCCCATGGTATTTTGGTAATATAAATATTGATTTCTGTTAAACGTTTACTTTTTTCAGAGTATGTAACTCCTTTTTTCTTTTCAACATAAGATTGCTGTTTCCTACGCTTTTGAATTTGAGTTGATGTAAGTCTGTATATTACAACTCGTGAGGGTAATTTTTGTTGTCCAATATAGGCATTCCGAATTTCATAAGTGTCCCCTGGTTTTATCTGATGCATGATATCTTCAAGGTTAAGTAAAACATATAAAGATTGCTTTTTTACTGTCCCATCCCGAAAGAATTCTGGAGATTTATTTTTTACATATACTCTATTATTTAATTTCAACCGTGAAACATAGAATACGCCTCGTTGGTCCATCTGGTCTAAATCTTTTAGAGAAAAGTATCCTAAATCTCGAATACATAAATCTCCTGGTCGTAAGGTATCCAAACACTCTGTTCCAAAGGTTTTATCATTATTTTTACCTGGTTCTATTTGAAAATTGAGGGATTTCCCACTATGTAAATCATACTCTAGTTGAATCTTAATACCGGCTGTTTGTGCACACCCTCCTGAACCAGGATAAATAGGAGCTAAAAGATTGGGTACTTGAAAAATAGTAGCATCTAAAATACGTATACGTTGAAAATAAGAGGTGTATTGGTTTGAGATTCGAGACGAATCGTTTAGTTTGCTTTTGATTAAAAAGAAAATACACGCTGTAGAAATAAAACAGCGTATCGGTTAAAACGTTGATTAAGTCCTTCTGTACTCATGAGTGTAGCTGTATTCGCATAAAGTTGACTACATAATCGAGTGAGGGAATCGCTTGCTACATGTTGGCTGATCCAAATACATAAAGCAGCCAAATCTTGTGAGCCATATTTACTTTTACGTTTTACAAAACCTGTCTCTTGTGCAAGTTGTTGAAGAATATGTGGAGATAGATATCGCTGTAGTTCTTCAGCGAACAAATGAAATTCATCTTGAATCGAAAGATTCATAAAAAACGCCATCCTTTCCCATAATTCTACTGAAAGAATAGCGTTTTTTTAATGCTATGGATACACAATTATCTTAACTTGATAGTGACCCCTAATAGGAATGTTTACTTACTTGCACTAAAATTAACTTATTCTTCAAACCAAAACAGCACTTCAATAGGTGCTTTTAAAACTTTCGAAATATCATAAGTAAGTTTGAATGAAGGATTATATTTACCATTTTCGAGGTTACCAATCGTTTCTCTTCTAACACCAACCTTGTTAGCTAAATCTTCTTGAGACATATTTAGCCTTACCCTATATTCTTTCATTCGAGTCTTAATTGGCATTTTGCATCCCTTTCTTTTCTCTATGTTCAAATATTTCAAGGCTAATTAGGAATGTACCGAATGGTATGAAAAACGAAATTGAAACAAGGAATCTAATTACAGCTAAATTTTCCAAAATCAAAACACTTAATGTTACTATAATGCCCAGTATGAGTGCTACGAAAAATGCTCTTGTAGCGGCGATACGAACATGCTGTATAAAGAGCTCATCGGGTACAACCTTTGCATACATAAAGAAGAAAAAGAAACCGAAAAAATAACCTACAACCGATGAATAATCACCTAAAAATGAGAACGGGCTTAAAAAGCCAAAAAAACCGAGAAACCCCAAATAAGATAATTTATTTTTCATTTAATCCCTCCTGCGTGATGTATTTCGCTCTTTATGATAAAAATATATCACATTGATTAAGAAATAAAAAGGTCCTATGGTTCAGTTCTATAAAAAGGCATGATTTTTTTATAAACAGTTAATCTTTTTTCAAAACGGTTAAATTTTGTTATAAACGATTCAACTTTCTTTCAAACCCACAATTAATTACCAAATAATTGTGGTTCACCTTGAATAGAAAGATTCATAAAAAACGTTATTCTTTCTAAATATAGCTTGAATAGAAAGAATAACGTTTTTTTACACTTGGGGATAGTCGGATTTCTTAAGTTGATGGGCATGTGGCGGTACCCCGACTATGTATAATTGCATAAAGTTTATAAAAAAATGAGAGCATAATTTGGTATTGTGTAATAAAGGGAATTTGTATTAAAATACTAGCATATTTTTAAAGTTCTTATATTGAGAAATAAAGAAAAGACAACCCAAGGTACCTTGCTCCAACTTTCTTATCAATCGTTTTTTATGGTATCTGTTTACAACTTCTTTATTTCTCTATATAGTGATATTACGTAATTAGGGAGGTTTTAGGAATGCATCGTGATTTACTAAATCAAAATACGAATTCGGTCGTTACTGGACTATTAGAGAACACACCGCATCGCGTTGTTAATAGATTAGGTGAACTGCTAAAAGAAAGGGGAATGTCACAGGGAGATTTAAGTCGCTTGACTGGTATTCGAGTAGCAACAATAAATGATTTTGCAAACATGAAGAAAACAAATGTGAACATGCTTCACCTTGTTCCAATCATGATCGCATTAAGAATTACAGATATGACTGAAATCTTTTATGTTGAGTTTCCTGACGAAGTGAAGGAAAGGTTTGCCGAAGATATGGAAGGTTATGAGGGCGGACTAACAGAAAAAATGATAAAAGAAGTTGAAGAGAATTCAAAAGAAATGTATGTACAAGAGAAATAATGGGGTGATTACCCCATTATTTTTTTATGAATAAAGAAAAGACACCCTAAGGTGCCTTCCTCCGACTTGAACCACTTTAATTTTAATAATATGTATTGGACTCCCATCCAAATATTATTTTACCATGTTAAGTAATATTGTGCATTGAGAAATACGGTACATTTTTTTATTTAAACGTAAAAAGCCCTAGAGGGGACTAGGACTTTTTGACAGAATGAAAATGATTTAAAAAAGGACTTATATAACGTAACATATGAATGTTTCATAAATGTGAACAAAATCTATATTTTGTTCATTAGTCATTTGGCGGGAGATTTTCTAGATAAGTATTAATTTGTATTCTTAGTTCAGTACTCTCATGTTCTAGGTCTTTAGTTATTTCCATATATTGGTCGTTGATGACGTTACTTTCTATTATCCTTCTATTAGATACTATGGAGAAGTTAGTGTCTGAATTATTATTAATGGAGAAAGTTGAAGGGGTAAATATTGAACATCTCCGTGAGATGCTACTAGAATTATCAAATACAGAAAAAGTAAAATAAAGCTTTGAATTGTTGATTTATATAACAATAATTATGTAAATAAGTTATCCATATGGATGGCTTATTTTATTTTTGGTTAACTTTTTCCAAAATGCTGGTGGTACCAAAACGCCAACAAGTAAAAATTTTATATTACCCTTAGAACGAGCTTTTTGGATATTTCTGAATTCGTAGTTTGATAGGCATGCGTCACTAGCCTATATATTAAAAGTACAAGCTTAAAAAGGTTTTTGTCGATTTAAAAGCTGAACGAAATTGTTTAATTTTATGAAAAAGGTAAGAATCACCAATATAATTGGCAGTTCTTACTTTTTTTTACATACATATTATTAACATTATAGCATTAAAAATTCTTGCACGGAGAGTGAGGTTTCTATATGCACTATGATGAAAATATAAGTTTAACAGGACGTATTGTTTCACCTGGCGAAGCACAATATGATTCAGCACGTCAATCGTTTAACACATTTTTTAATAGATTCCCTTTTGTTATAGTCTTTGCACAAAATACTCAAGACGTTGTGAATGCAGTACGATGGTCATTACATAATAATGTACCTATCCGAGTACGTTCAGGAGGTCACAATTATGAAGGCTTGTCAGTTTTAGATGGTGGTATTGTAATTGATGTCAGTGAGATAAATCAAATAAAAATAGATTCAACATCAAAAACTGTTATAGTAGGAGCTGGTTGTAAAAATCTCCAGTTAGCTGAGATTCTTGGGAAAGAAGGATTAGCTATTCCTAATGGGGTCTGTCCTAAACCAGCAATCGCAGGAATAGCTTTAGGTGGCGGTCAAGGTATTCTTTCTCGGCCATTAGGACTACTACTTGATCATGTAGTAGAAATAGAATTGGTTGATGCTAACGGCTGTGTATTACAGGTTAATGATCAGAAGCATCCTGATTTATTTTGGGCTTTACGTGGTGGAGGCGGAAGTTTCGGTATTTGTACATCTTTTCGATTTCGTACTCATGAAATTAAGACAGTTGGTTTTACTGAAGTTAGTTGGGAGCACCAGGATTTAAAAGCCGTTATACAGGAATGGCAAAAGTATACTCTACCTACTTCTGATAAACGCTTTACCCCTACATTATTATTGTCGTCAGAAAAGACAGCCCCCTTGTTGATGCATGGGATTTTTCATGGATCAGTTACAGACTTACAGAAATTGATACAACCACTTCTCCAAATTGGATCACCTATAAAGGTAGACATAAAAGAACTGTCTTATTTAGAAGCTATAACGTTAATTTCCAATCATCAGCCTGCAACTCCTTTTCCATTTAAAAGCGTAGCACCTTTTATGGACACTTTATTACCTGAAGAAGGTATTGCTACGATTCAACATTTTATAAATCAAGCTCCATCTAATTCTACTGTTTCCGTATTTTTTCAGGGCTTAGGTGGAACTGTTTCTGAAGTATCCGAAGAAGCTACTGCTTATTTTTACCGTAATGCTCTAATGAATATGGTGTTATTCTCCACTTGGGACAAACCTGAGGGAGCTGCACAAGGGATTCGCTGGGTAGAAGATTTTCGTCAAGCATTGATTCCTTTTACGAAAGGTGTCTACGTTAACACACCAGATCTTTCAATGAAAGATTGGTCAGATTTATATTTTGGTGAAAACTTCAAAAAATTGACTCAAGTAAAAGCTAAATACGATTCAGAAGATATTTTCAATTTTCCACAAAGTATTCCACCTGTTTTTGAACTACTCCCACTTTCACTTCGTTTAGAAGTGAGCGATTCAGTTCTATCGAACTCTAATTGATTAGGCTAACCCCGCAGTCCTTGCGGTTAGAAGCCTTATCGCTTTGATAGCTCTTGGGTGTCTTTCAATATAGCTTGGAAAAGAAGAAGAAAGTAATTTTTAATTATATATATGTCCTTATATTCATTCAGTTCTCTTTTCTTTTTCATAAGAAGTAATTGCCACATTGGAAACATGGTAGAAGAACAGAGTAGAATAGAAATCTTTTAAAATCCATCGAAAAAACACCTTCAAAAACGGAGGTGTTTTTAATTTATATAAACAAAAAACAGAATATATCACGGTTATCCAAACAAACACGATATTCCAATTATTATAAAAAAGTTAAAAATCATCAATTTTTAGTATATTATGGGTTTGAGGAGAAATTATACTTATAAGGGAGCTGTGTTAATTTGAAAAAATTTTTTGCTTTAGCTTTTGCTGCGGTTGTATTAGCTTTTGGAGTATTTCAACCATAATCACTAAATTTAGGGAAAGTTTTTGCGCAAGATAGTGTTAATAATAACAATACTAACTCAAAAAAGAATGACTATGTACCTTGTAAAAAAACCTGAAAACCTTTCTAAAAATGAAACAAATAAATATGCTGACGAACAAATATTAGACAAAGTAAAAAAACAATTAACTGATCTTAAAAATAATAAATTAAGTATTTATTCTACATCAAATTTTGAATGGGAAGAAGCTGTTAAAGTCGATTATAAAGAAACTAAAACATCGGCTATCATAATTCCTTCAAAAGAAAATCCTAATTCTAATGATACAAAACAATATTTAACTGTAGGGTTCAAAGAAACTGAAGGCAAATTAGCTGACCCTACATTTTTAGAATTGAAAACATCAAATAATGGTGATACGGTAATTTTAACAGTAAAAACTTTAGATGGTGAAAAGGTCGGAACTCTTGACCTAAATTCAAAAGATGGAAAACTTAATCAGGTGAAGTTATTTACTGATGGAAAAGCGAATCACTATTAAAAGAGAACAGTGCTAAAGCAGGTTACTGGGATGATGTTCAACGTTGTATCAAAAATAACTGGAAAACTATGCCTCAATGAGCTAAATGGGCTTGCGAAGGTGCATGTGGAGGATGTTTATTTGCTAGTCCATATGCATGCGGTGGTTGTCTTGGATGTCTAGCTGGTTACGCAATTGGTTGCTCTGCTAGTCAAATATAAAAAGAAGGATGTGATTTCTCAAATGGAAATGTCTAAAGGAATGCTGTTTTATAGACTAACATTGATTATCGCTTGTTTTGCAGTAGTTACCTTCACATATCCATCTGAATTTGCTAAATTCACATTAATCGCAGGTATTGTTGGTATTTTCATTACACTAGACAAAATAGTATCAAGGGAGAACAAAAAAAGAGTCTATCTCCTCGTATCATTACTCTTTATAATCGGATTTGCTATAACCTTCTACTACACATTTTTATAAAAATACTACACAATTAGCTCAAGTTAAATTTTTTTACGTAATAGCCAACAAGATCGGAAGGTCATAGGGTACCATACCTTAGCTTAATAGGGCATGTGATGCGCCCCCTACTGAACCTTTCTGCACAATTTTTCCTAGCTAAATTATATATTTATTAATATTTAAAGGCAACCTTTATAATCGAATATACTTATCAAATGATATAATTAACTATTCTGAATCCTTTTGATAAATATGTTATAGCAGTTACCTTTTATCACCTAATGTGTTAATATATTTATATATTATTCATTGAATATATTTGATAGGGGTGGAAATATGATTAAACTCAAGAAATTATCTACATTATTACTTGCAAGCGCTTTATTAACACTACCTACAAGTGCAAGTGCAGCAAATCTGTATGGTGTTGTGAGTAATAAATGGGATGGAATTGGCACTATTCAGGAAGCTGTAGGTATCGATGGGGATACTATTTTTGTTGGTAATTCTACTGATTTAGCTGTATTAAGCACTGAATCTGGTGGATCAATGGTTTCACATGAAAAGAACAAACCTTCTTTTCCTACAAAAGGCATTGTAAAAACATCTGATGGTAACTTTTTTATTGCGGGTACATCAGGAAAATGGAAAGTTGTAGATTCATCTGCAGGTTTAGTTGAACAAGGACAACTATCGGACAAACGTAATCCGAGATTTGTTAAGCAACTATCGGATGGAAGGCTTTTATTAGTTTACGATAAAGGTTATTATGCTATCCTTGATGGTGATTCTTATGGCGTAACACGAACAGGAAAATGGCCAAATGATTGGAATATTAATGATTCAATTCAGTTATGTGAAGACCAGATTTTGATGGTAGGTGATAAAGGAAAATATCAAGTCATGTCACTAGCAAATGGAAACGTCATCAACTTTGGAGATTGGGGATCAACAAAACATGATATTACGTCAATTGACAGACTTTCTGATGGTACTATAATAGCTGTTGGAGAAGGTGCAAAATTCGCCCTCTTTAATAAAGAAGGGAAAAAGATTGAGAGTTCAGAACTGACTGATCAAGAAAGTAAAAATTATAAATGGAATAAAGTGGTGGCCCTGAAGGATAAACATGCAATAGTAATTAGTTCCACTGGTCAGATGCTTTTGGTTCAGATTGATGGAAATAATAAAATTTCTGTTAAAGCAAAAACAAAATTAAATAATTATACTTCTAACGGCACTGTAGTAAAAATTAAAGAGAATCAAGTATTCGTTACCCTTGCTAGTGGTCGATATATGGTTTATCAAGCAGATTTATAAAAATTCGAATTCAATAGTAAAACCTTTGAAATACAACAACCGTATTATTTGTATAATTAAATTAAATATAAAAATAACCAGGGGGATTATTTTGAAAAAAATATACTTATTTGTCGGTTTTTTGATGGGGTTTATAGTATTTAATTTGGATGGTATTAAAGTTGAAGCTGCTGAGCTAAATGTAGAACAAATAAAACATTTAGAGTCTTTAGGTTTCACTAAAGAAGAAATTTCGGACATGCCTGAAACGGAAATAATGAAAAACTTAGAAATTGATGGCCAAGTTGTAGCTACCAAAGAAAAGTTTATTAAAGTTACTGAAAATGGAGTTAATAATTCAAGTAAAGAAATTGAAATTGATAAGAACCAGTATTTAAATGAAGTTCAACTAGAAGAAGCAAAAAGAGTACAAAAAAGCAATGGTGTGGCAAAGCTTTCTAGTAATACGAATACCACATCTTATAAAAAGGTTACAACTAATATTGTCTCTTTAAAAGCAAAACAAAAGTACAGGGTAAAAACTTCAATAGAATGGAGTGTTATGCCTAGTAATAGAAAAATAGATGTTATAGGTACAGGTGTTAACAGTTCTTTTTGGGCTCCTTCTCCAGGATCACAATACGGACAACAAAAATGGAAGCTAAAGTATGATTGTAATAAAACTAAATCTAAGAATGCAACTTATACGAAGGACAGCAACAAATGGTCAAAAGGACCTTCTGGCTATGCTTTAAATATTGATTTACCTAATGATGTTAATAAATCCTACGCTTGTTATAACGAAAAAGTACTAACTTTATCCGCATTCTCTTATTATACAGTTGAGAAATTAGCATCTACTACCCAGATAGACGCTTATGGTAAGTACTTGCATCAAGAAACAACATTCCAAGTTTCTCCGTCTATATCGTTTTCACCTCTTACGTTTGGAGTTTCAGCTAGTCAATCTGATAAATTTACAGAAACTACTACACATACACAAGTAAAATTCTAAAAACTTTTAAAAAGATTAGCATATATTGCAAGGAGTACGAGGTACAGCTCCTATAGAAAACAGAATGAAAGAAACACGAAAATCTAGTTAACTTTCTGAACAAAATTTTAGTAGCGCTTCAACTACTTAACTGAATTTGAAACAAAACTAAATACTAAAAAAAGAGAGCTATGCTCTCTTTTTTTAGTCCCCAGTAAAACCTTATGAAATTTGGAGTTTAACTAAAATGTAATTTAATTCTACATAAGTAACAAAAGATATTCATTAAGGATCTACTTTCTCGTCTAAATTGTTTAGAAATCCATGTCTTTGTACACTTTTGAAAAAGTGTATAAAGGCATGAAAGTAGGAACTAATTTTATAGTGTAACATGCTCTACCATCTACAGAAACAGTCCAATTAGTACTTATTATCCTGTCCACACATCGGGATAAGAAAATGGGTACTTCTTTAAACAGGGACAAATTTTTTTATCCAAAAATAATTATAGAAATAGAAGTATTCACTTTCTTGTCGCATTAGGAGGATATAAAAGTCCAAACTTCTGTTGATTTTTTTCGTACTTATGTTGATGGACATAGGAAAGGATTCCGCAAAGATAAAATAAGATTGACAACGAAATATTACAAATGTAATACAGAGGTTTGTAATTTTATCTCATGAAAAAAATATCTAAATTTTCGGAAGTTGAATTAGAAGTAATAAAAGTACTATGGTCAAAATCTCCACAAACGGCAAATGAAGTGATTGATGCGTTGGAGATGAAAATGGATTGGAAAACGAAATCGATTTGAACACTAATTTATCGATTAGTTCACAAAGAAGCAATTGCTTACCATCAAGATAATGGGGCGTATGTACGCTTATTATACTTTGGTTTCGCAAGATAGTAATTTACAAGTAGAAACAAAATCTTTACTTAAACGTTTCTATGATGCAGCATTTAAACCTTTGATTGTATATTTCTTGAAAGAAGAAAAATTGTCTTCAGAGGACATTAACGAACTTAAACGTATTCTGGATGAGTAAACTGAGGAAAATCAGAGGAAGTATAAATCATAATGATAGAAATGTTTATCTTTGTGTAAATAATTCAGTTCAGGTTGCTAATCTGTTAAATGTTCCAATTCTTTTCGTTTTTATCCTTTCCTATCCTAAATTACACCAAAAAAGTCTTGTCTTAATATATAATTTAATCGGAATGTTAAAATAATTCATGTCATCGATATATTAAATGCAAAAGGTAGGTAATTATATGATCCGTGAAGCTGAACCAAAGGACAGTAATGTAATTGAAAATCTATATAAAAAATTAGCACCACATAGCAAAAATATTAAGGTTTTACCAGAAAGAATTGAGCAGATAAGGGATGATTCTAATAATTTTTTGTTTGTCTATGGGGATAATGGTAACGTCAAAGGAAGTATATTTATGACGTTTTGCCTTGATCCTGGATATCAATTTAGACCGTATACTGTTTTAGAGTATGTGATTGTAAATGAAGATTTTCGAGGTAATGGGATAGGGGAAAAATTATTGAAACATGTAGAACAGATATCAATTGCAAGGGGATCCACAAGAATTATCTTATTAAGTAGTGCAAATAGAATAAAAGCACATAAATTCTTCACTAAAAATGGATACAATGGAACCATAAGTAAGGGTTTCAAGAAGTATATACCAATTAATTAAATTTTATTTATAAGTGTTTTTTCTTAGAGTGTTTAGAAAGAATAACGTTTTTTTGTACTTAGGGATAGTGAAAATTCTTAAGTTGATGGGCATGGGGTCCCGCCACATGTCCATCAAGCTAAGGATTTGAAACCACGCAAAAATGAAAATTTCACCTTTTTACAGTTATTTATAGAATTCGGCTCATTTTTTTCGTTTTGGAGAACAAATAATTTCTTAAGTTGATGGATGTGGGGTAGCATCACATCGCTATCAAGCTAAAAAAATAGGTCACCCCCAAAACGAAAAAACATGTTAAATTCCCATAGATAACTATCTTATATTAATTACATAATCTAGTGTGTGATATAATAATATAAAGATATTATATTTAAAGGGGGGATTCAAATTGGTTAAAAACTTACCTTTACTAATAGTGATTTTAATACTTGGTGTAAGTTCTTCTACATTAAGTACGACTGGATACTTTTCTCCAGTTATAGAATGGTCTTTAATGATTATAAGTATTATTTTAAACATTACTGCAGTGATAGGTTTATCACTACACGTTCTTGTATATCAACCTATGAAAAGATTTGAAACAAATTTAAAAGAGACCTTCAAATAAAATAATTATATTTGAGGTAATACCACATCGCTATCGAGCTAAAAAAATGTATCCATAAAAAGAAAAAATACGCTATTCTTTCTGTAGAATCATAGGAAAGGATGGCGTTTTTTATGTCTGTTTCTGTGTCTGACGAATTACAACTATTTGCTCAAGAGATTCAAAGTTTTTTATCTCCAAATACCTTACGGGATCTTGCTAGAGATGTTGGCTTTGTACAACGAACCAGTAAGTACCAAGCAAAAGATTTAGTAGCTTTATGTGTATGGTTGAGCCAAAATGTAGCTATGACTTCTTTAACTCAGTTATCTAGCTGTTTAGAAGCATCAACAGCAGTACTTATCAGTCCTGAGGGACTGAATCAACGATTTAATAAGGCGGCCGTCCAACTTTTACAACACCTACTAGCCGAACTACTAAGGAAAAAATTGGCCGCATCTATGCCGATTTCTTCTCCATACACTTCTGTCTTCAAGCGTATTCGTATTTTAGATTCAACTGCATTTCAACTCCCGGATGTATTTTCATCGGTTTATCCAGGTGCAGGAGGATGCAGCCATACGGCTGGGATAAAAATTCAACTTGAATATGATTTGTTAAGTGGACAGTTCCTACATATTCATACAGGTCCAGGTAAACAACATGATCGCACTTACGGCTCTCTGTGTGCCCCAACTGTGACAGCGAATGATTTATGTATCCGAGATTTAGGTTATTTTCATTTAAAAGACCTTCAACATATACAAGATAAAGAGGCCTACTATATCTCTTGTATCAAGTCGAATACACGTATGTATCAAAAAAATCCTAACCCTGATTATTTTCAAGATGGAAGAATTAAGAAAGGTACAGAGTATATACAGATAGATATGGAGACCTTAATGAAATCCCTTCAACCAGGACAAACATGTGAAATGGCTGATGCTTATGTAGGAATGATTGATAAAGTGCCAGCTCGTGTAATTGTTCATCGGTTAACAAAACAACAGCAACAAAAACGATTACAAGATCAAGCTGTAAGAGAAAAAAAGAAAGGAATGAAGTATTCTCCTCGTAGTAAACGACTCAGCGGTATCAATGTATATATGACAAACACCCCTACAGATATTGTCCCGATGGGACAGGTACATAACTGGTATTCTTTGCGTTGGCAAATCGAAATTTTATTTAAAACGTGGAAGTCATTCTTTCAAATTCATCATTGTAAAAAGATAAAACCAGAACGATTAGAGTGCCATTTATATGGTCAATTGATTGCTATTCTACTCTGTTCTTCTATCATGTTTCAAATGCGCCAATTGCTCCTCATGAAGAAAAAACGAGAGCTTAGTGAGTATAAAGCCATATATATGATTAAAGAATATTTTCTTCTTCTATTCCAAACTATACAGAAAAACACCCAAGAGCTATCAAAGGTGTTACTTCGTCTGTTCAATCTTCTACAGCAAAACGGACGGAAATCTCATCGATATGAGAAAAAAACGGTCTTTGATATATTAGGTGTCGTTTACAATTGTACCATGTCTGATAATCAAGCCGCTTAATTCAAAAAAGTGAAACCCGTTAGGGTTTATTTCGTATGCAAATCTTTCAATCACCTACACTTACCCTTTAGAAAAAAGAAACAATCTCGCCTAAAATTGACTTTGCATAAGCTTAGCTTGATAGCGATGGGGTACCGCCCCACATCCATTAATTTAAGAATTTTATCATTTTAGCCAAGAAGACTCCTTCCTCAAGGAACGCGAAGTGAGTAGGTGGGAGATGAATTGGCTTCGAACAAGAGATGGCAGGAAGCCATCTTAATTGTTCGACATACAGAAAGTGTTACTTCACTATATATCGAATGTATGTTTGGTGCATAATAGTTATATACCGAAATGGAGGTGAATGAAATGATGATCAATAAAGCCTATAAGTTTCGTATCTATCCAAATCAAGCACAAGCAATTCTAATCAACAAAACGATTGGTTGTTCTCGCTTTGTATTTAATCATTTCCTATCCTTATGGGATCACACATACAAAGAGACAGGAAAAGGCTTTACCTATGGTACATGCTCTGCCAAACTCCCTGCCATGAAGAAAGAGTTTGTTTGGCTAAAAGAAGTGGATAGTATTGCGATTCAGTCGTCTGCTCGCAACCTTGCCGATGCTTATACGCGCTTTTTCAAAAAACAAAACAGCGCCCCGCGCTTTAAATCTAAGAAGAACAACGTACAATCTTACACCACAAAACAAACAAATGAAAACATTGCCGTTGTAGGAAACAAAATAAAATTGCCAAAACTAGGTCTTGTTCGATTTGCCAAAAGTCGTGAAATAACGGGACGTATTGTAAATGCTACAGTTAGACGGAACCCTTCTGGTAGATATTTTGTGTCACTATTAGTTGAAACAGAAGTACAAGAACTTCCGAAAACACATTCTTACATTGGAATAGATGTAGGACTAAAAGATTTCGCCATTTTGTCAGATGGAAAACCCTATGAAAATCCGAAGTTTTTCCGATCATTAGAAGATAAGTTGGCGAAAGCACAGCGTGTTCTTTCTAGAAGAATGAAAGAATCATCTCGCTGGAATAAACAACGAGTAAAAGTAGCTAGAATTCATGAATACATATCAAATGCTAGAAAAGATTACTTGGACAAAATCTCAACTGAAATCATCAAAAGCCACGATGTTATCGGTATAGAGGATTTGCAAGTATCTAATATGTTAAAAAATCGTAAGTTAGCAAAAGCAATTAGCGAAGTATCTTGGTCACAGTTTCGAACCATGTTGGAATATAAAACAAAATGGTATGGCAAACAAGTCATTGTCGTATCGAAAACATTTGCTTCCAGCCAATTATGTTCCTGTTGTGGATATCAAAACAAAGACGTTAAAAATCTAAACCTACGTAAATGGGACTGTCCTTCTTGTCGTACACACCATGATAGGGATATTAACGCAAGTATCAATATAAAGAATGAAGCAATAAGGCTTCTAACCGCAAGGACTGCGGGGTTAGCCTAATCAATTAGAGTTCGATAGAACTCTTGACTTAGGAATCCCCCACTTTCACTTCTAAACGAAGTGAAAGTGGGGGTAGTTCAAAACACCTACAGGATGAAAATTCCGTGTATTTTTAAGATAATTCAAGGTGGTTATCGCTTATTTGAATCATAAAGCCACTTTTCATTTTTAAATTATAATCAATTTTTTTTTAATATAAAAGTGATGATGTAGAAGGATAATTTGTAATAAAAGAAGTCATGTTAATAATGAAGTGAAATTTTATTATTTAATAGAATTTACACTGAGTTCTAAAAAAGGAAGGTAAATAACATGACTTGGAAACACGCAGCACACAAACATTTTAATCTTTTTTCGGAAATTTATCTTGATTCAGAAAAAGCTGGTGATGAGTTGGAATCTTTATTTTCTAGCACTGATTGTACAGATGAAATCGAGCCTGAATTTATGCATATTACTGCTGAAGCGGCTGTTCAAATAATACGCAAAGATCAAAAGAATTTTGAAGAGAATGATGTAGCTGCATTTAAGAATGCTGTTAATAAATTAATTCAAGATGGGATTTATAATGATTTAGTTGGGTTTCATGCCGATATGTCTCATAATATGCACGGCAGTATGGGGCCAATTGGATTACTTAGATTTTTAGGATGGCACCGACGATACTTATTAGCCTTTGAGGAGGCACTACAAAATGCTGATCGTTTGTTACGTCCAGAAGCAGAAACCTTAATATCTGTTCCATATTGGCGATGGGTGGATCCATTTCCAGAATGGTTACAAGAATTTTTGACTTTTCCTGATCCAAGAACCGGTGGCCCTGTACCTCCAAGAACATTATCAGGATCAGAATTAAAACCTTCATCTAGTGATATTCATTTCATCATAAATAGCTTTGAACAGCAATTACCCGGATCTAATGTAGACGGATATACGAAATTTACGTATGGCTTAGAGGGTTTCGGAAGAAGATCTGATAACTCTAGACTTCCAGCTCATAATCAGATTCATGCATGGGTAGGTGGAATTATGAATGATACAAGTTACTCACCTTCAGATCCTGTGTTCTGGTTGCATCATGCTGAGGTTGATCGTTTGTGGCATATTTGGCAAAAACAACATCCAGATCTTCATCCTGCATTAACAGGAAATGATAGTATAATGGATCCGTGGACCGAATCTTATAATCAATTAGGTTCTATAACAATGTTAGGGTACAGTTATCAAAGTGAGTCTTTGTAAAGTAGTTAAATAAGTCATATGCCTCTTACCTGGTATGGATAAATCAAGTTAATATTTGGATAATGTAGGATATTACAAAGTTAGCTAGGACATATAAATTTTTATAAATGGGATAAAAAAGAATCGTTGTTTCAATGATTCTTTTTTTATTTGGAGGTTTCTTACAATTGTGCGTAGATTTCGTATATTAAACATTTTTGAGTCCAAAATGTTTAATATATGATTAGTTATCTTTTCGTGTATAAATTTCTGCATTTCTATTAATAAATGACTACATACAACATTATGATAGATAAAAACCAACGCTTAATTGACCTACATAAATTTAGTTAATATAAACCATACTTACTTAGAGAGCAATAAATCCTATAAATGGAAGGATGAGACCCTATGCGTTTAAGAAAGACAACGGCACAAATCCCTTCGAGTATAGACCCTCGACTTCAAAGAATTATTGAACAAAGTCAAAGAGAAGTGGAAATGCGAGAAGTTAGCACGGATGCTGCGAAAGACGTATCTGTCATCGCGAAAGTAAAGGACATTAATGAATGGAGTAACATTCCTGGTGTTCATCAAACAAATCCAATTTCTTCAGCACCTGATAAATCAAGTCAAATCGTGACGGCTAAAGTGTCTGTAAATGAATTAGAGGCAATCCGACAATCACCTACTGTGATTAGTTTAAAAGCTGCACAACCTGTTCAAACGGCACTAAAAAAAACTATTGAAGAGGTTGGTGCTAGGAATGACCTCCTACCACCAGGTGTGGCAAGAGATCATGGGGGGCAAGGAGTAGTAGTTGGCATAATTGATTCTGGTTGTGATTTCTTTCATAAAAACTTTCGCAATACAGATGGATCTACTCGAATACTCACTATCTGGGATCAGGCTGCAGAAAGAATCAATGATAGCTCAATCCCATATGGCAGAGTCTTCACTAGAGAAGAGATTAATAATGCCTTGACTTCTTCTAGGCCCTATAAAACCCTGGGTTACCCTGCTAGTGGGTCTTTTCCAGCCAATCCACCAAATCCACCTGGGTACAAACATGGCACACATGTCATGGATATTGCTGCGGGAAATGGTCAAGGAACGGGTACTCCTGGTGTGGCTCCGAGTGCAGATTTAGTGTTTGTAGAGCTAGCTGCAAATGATATCCCATGGGGAGGAAGGGATGTTGTTGGTTCTACACTTGGAGATTCTGCACAACTTCTTGATGCAGTAAAATATATTTTGGATACAGCTGGAGAACGTCCTTGTGTAATCAATATTAGCTTAGGAACCAATGGTGGTCCCCATGATGGAACGTCCCTTTTTGAACAGAGCATAGATAATCTTTTAATTGAAAAATCTAATCGCTCTATAGTTATTGCAGCTAGCAATTCATATGATGATGGTATTCATGCCAGTGGTACTGTGTCCCAAGGAAACTTTGTCGATTTGCATTGGCAGGTTAACAGTGGAGATTTTACATTAAATGAGCTTGAAATATGGTACGACGGTACTGATGATTTTATTGTAGAACTTATTACATCGAACGGAGAAAGTCTTGGTAGTGTTCCGCTTGGAGAAAATGGGAGCATTTTAAATAATGAAGGAGAAACCTTGATTTTTATGGCTAATCGAAAAAGTGATCCTAACAATCACGATAATCAAATTGGTATTTTCTTAGAACAAAATTTACCTACAGGCACTTGGACGGTTCGTCTTCATGGTAGTTCAGTAAATAACGGTAAATTTCATGCTTGGATTGAAAGAGATGATCGAGGTCAATCTAGCTTTAGTCCTCCACATGATAATACCCATACACTAGGGTCACTCTCTTGTGGACACAAAAGCATTGTCGTGGGTTCCTATGATGCTCATGTTCCTGATGCACCACTCTCCTGGTTTTCAAGCTCCGGACCAACAAGAGATAATCGCCAAAAACCTGAGGTTAGTGCTCCTGGTCATAATGTAACCGCTGCAGCGTCAGGTACTGTTGTTAAAGCAACTGAAAAGTCGGGGACTAGTATGGCGGCACCAGCAGTAACAGGGGTTATCGCGTTAATTTTCGCTGAAGCTAAATCTAAAGGTATCAATATTACGATAGATCAACTACGTGATATCTTAATGAAAACAGCGAGGAAAAATCCTCCTGCAGGAGAAGGATGGAACAATCGATATGGATGGGGACGCATTGATGCAAGTAAAGTAGTGGAAGAGGTTATATTAATGTAACTTCTGTGAATTTCTAAATTTGATGGAGAGAATATCGTACGTTTAAAAAAGGAAACGACTATAAATAAATAAATGGCAGCTATTGATGTACTCACTGCGTATCAGTTCTATGCTCAATGTACTGCATTAGAATCCTATAAAGTACATACTTAATTCTATTAAAGGAGTTTTTTATTTTGCAAAATTCAATTACATCTGAACTTCCATCAATTGTTTATGCAGAGGCATCTGTTCATTCAATAGGCGGAGAATCAGTATTTACAACATCAAAAGATATTACAAGTGAAACAGTTGAGAACTTCTATTCCGAGAAAAATAAAATACAAAAAGCTGTAAAAAAATTAAAAGAGAATGGATTTCAAGTGCTAACAATAGGAGAAACATCAATTTCAATTGCTGCTCCTCCTGTAATTTTCGAGAAGGTTTTTCATACTAATATTGTTACAAAAGAACGTGAAGTACAAGGCGTTACAGGAAAAACATCCACAACAATACTAGATTCAACAAATTCAAAGATGCTGGGTTTAATTGATACAAAGAATAGTGATTTAGCAGATGTTTTAGAGGGAGTGGCAATTAATGAAAGAGCATTTTTACATTCGCCATCTAACAGTGCAACCTTAGAGCGATTAGAAACACCTGGAAGTGTATCTCCTGATCCACCTAAAAAAGATTACTATTATTTAGAACCTCCACATGATTTAGTTCAGCATCTTTTAGCAAAAAGAGCACAACAATCTGGAATCACAGGAAAAGGGATAAAGGTTGTCATGGTTGATTCAGGATTCTATAGACATCCGTTCTTTACTAAAAGACAATATCACTTGAATCCAGTTATTCTTGGACCAGAAGCATCTGAACCAATACATGATGAAACAGGGCATGGGACAGGTGAAGCTGTTAATGTATATTCATTAGCACCAGAAGTGGATTTTACAATGGTAAAAATGAACAAGTTTGTAACGATGGGTGCCTTCGAAACAGCAGTAGCACAAAATCCTGATATTATCACCTGTAGTTGGGGATTTCCTACACCTCCAAATGGGTTATCAGCTTCACAAATATTATTTGCAGCGAAGATAGCAGCTGCTGTAAGAAAAGGTATTACAGTTATATTTGCAAGTGGTAATACCCCAGGAGAATCTTTTCCTGGAATACATCCGGATGTAATTTCTGTTGGAGGTGTTTTTGTAGCAAAGGATGGTTCTATGGAAGCTACACCATTTGCGAACGGTTACAAAAGTATAATATATTCAGAACGTCAAGTCCCTGATATATGTGGCTTATGCGGTCTCGAACCTATAGGTGCCTATATAATGCTTCCAGTTGAACCAGGGAGGAAATACGATGAACAAAATGCAGGAAAAAAACATCCACAAGGCGATGAAACGTCTTCTTTAGATGGCTGGGCAGCCTTTAGTGGTACTTCAGCTGCAGCACCACAGATAGCTGGAATATGCGCATTATTAAAACAGGTAAATAATAGACTAACACCTTTTCAAATCCGAGATGTTTTAAAGAAAACTGCACGAGATGTAATAAAAGGTCATTCCAAACAAAATAATCCTGCTCATCAGGGTCCCGATCTTGCAACGGGATTTGGTCTAGTAGATACTTCTAGAGCAGTTGATGAAGCTAAGCATATAGCACAATAATTTTGAAAAGTTTAGTTGGGGATCTAGAGTTTACTCATTTTAAAAAGTAGAAAACCTTGTGAAACATGTTAGTAACCATCAGTATTTATAAAACCAATAGTTGCTATAGCTTTAAAAAATCCAGTTAAAGTACCCAATTTCACTACTAAAGAACTATCGGTTGAAAAAGGTTTTAAGTTTAACCGAACGTCATTAAAAGCTAAAGTAGCAGTTAGGAGGATACAATATGATTGAAAGTTTAATTTTGGTTGAAGGACAGAACATTAGTACAGAAGCATTAAGAAGTATGTCTTTAGGAAATACAAAACAATTGGTTATCGGCGTTACACCACCTGCTAGGGGAGTAATCCTGCATGTCACAGCAACATCTTCTTCTTATTTAGGGAATGCACTCCTTGAAATTTCACAAGTTCCAGGTGTTAAGAACGTTTTAACATTGACACTTGAGAATAATTGATGGGTTCAAAAGTTAAGTAATTAGGCTTGTTTGATTAGTATTAAAAGGGATTTCTGTGAATTGGGGAGGGGGTTTTCTTTAGAAACTACCTACGAGCTCTTCAAATATACAGAGAAAATCACCGCTATAAGAGAAAGTTGGTCTTGGTACAAGGCTCTAATTGGTTTTAAATTCTATTATGCACTACCTGTATAAGCTTGGATTAATAAAAAACAGAGTGATCCCAGTGATTGATTTTTATAATATAGTGTCTAACTGAGTGGTGCTATACACATCTATTGATAACTATCCAATGGGTATAATTACATAACTAAAGAAGGTGAAAGTTTATGCAAATTCGTTTTGGAACATTTAACTTATATCAATTTGTTGAACCTCCTTACAAATGGTATGAGCCAAATAGTTTCTATTCAGATGCTGATTGGTTAATGAAAAAAGAATGGATTAAAAAACAAATATTAGACATGAAATGTGATGTTATTGGTTTTCAAGAAGTATTCAGTACAAATGCTTTGAGAAATTTAGTTGAGGAAGTAGGGTTTACTCATTTTACAACAGTCGAATCTCCTGTTACAGATATAAATGAACCATTAGTATTTATAAAACCTGTGGTTGCTATAGCTTCGAAATATCCAATACTCTCAGTAAGTCCAGTTGAAATTCCCGATTCAATTATAGAAGAAGTTTTCTTAGGAAAAACTTTTAAGTTCAGTCGAATCCCTATAAAAGCTACGATACGTATTGATAGCTCTAGGGATGTCATTTGTTATGTTTCACATTTAAAATCAAAAAAACCAGCTGTTAAAGATATTGTTTTTAATCCTAGTGAGACATGGGATAAACAAATATTAGAAAATTTACGTGCACGGTCAATGGGACATGTAGCATCTTTACTACAACGAGGGACAGAAGCGGCAATCTTATATCGTGAAATTTCAGAAACTCTACACGATCATAAAGAATTTCCAATTATCCTACTTGGTGATCTAAATGATGATGAACACTCTATTCCTATAGAAGCATTAACGAATAGAGAAAAACTTTTAAAAATAGGGAATAAAGTAATTCCTAAAGAGGAACAAAAAATTGTCTACGATTATAAACTTTATGATGCTTTTGACTTAGCTCCAAATCAAAGTGGAGAAAAAAGATTGCCTACACATTATTATGGGAAATTAGGAAACGTATTAGACTTTATTTTTGTATCTAATGCACTTAATGAGAAAAATGAAGAATACATTGGTCGAGTAAGTGAATATAAAGTGCTTGACAGGCATTTAAAATGTGATGATATTGAAAATAAAACACAGTCTGATCATGCTCAAGTAGTTGCAACTATAAAATTTAAAGATATTTAATCCTAATATTAGCAAAATGAGAGTGTACATACTAATAGCATGTCACTCTTTTTTATAAGTTAAAAAATCTTATATATTACAAATATAAAGACAAAACTTTTATAGGGTTAATAAATATTGTTTTATTCTTACTGTAAGGGGTAGCACCACATCGCTATCAAGCTAAGGTTTTAATATATCCCTCTAAATGAACATTTACTTTTTCTACAGGTAGTTCCTTTGAAAAGTCAGCTTGGTTTTTCGTTTTGAGGGCGTTTATTTTTCTTAAGTTGATGGATGTGAAGTACCTCCTTAGGTTAAATAGATTTCGGCTTAGAAACAAGTAATTTTAACAATGTTCGGAGTAAATCGAATCTTTAACAATTAAAAGACGAAAAAAGAAACATAGAAGTGGAAAACTTCTGTGTTTTTTTTATTTAATACATTTATTAGAAAATACTTTGCGTTTTCGGAAACAGATGCTCCTTCTATCCTATTATAGAAGCTATTTTGAACGTAAGAAATTTGTAAGGAATGGATAAGAAAAAAGAAATTTTTATTGTGTAGGATAAAAAAATAAAGAAGAGTGAAAGGGGGATTAGGTTTGGTAAGATATATTTAGTAAAAAAAGAGGGGTTGACCGTTTGTTAGGACAGAATGACGTTTGTAAAAATAATCATTATGAAGATAATTACGAATACCATGTTGCCCTTTTGTCATTGGTAGAGATGATAGCTGTGTGGTTAGCATGAAATAGCAAGCAGCCACCTATACAATATGAATAGAGGAGAGGAATTTCTTATGAAAACACGTAGTCAAATTACATTTGCAAGTCTTGCCCTTTTAATAGCTGGAAGTTCCCTGTTATACACAACACCAGCCTCAATTGTAAAAGCAGAGTCCACTGAAAATGTATCTAGTTCGTCACACACAAGCACTCAACGAGATCGTAATTCCGTCAAGCAAGCAATGCGAGATACATTGCATCTTGGATTCCCGGGGATACTTGTTAAAACCTATGAGGGTGGAAAAACGTGGGGTTATGCCGCTGGGGTAGCGAATCTGAGCACCAAGAAACCAATGAAAATAGATTTTCGCTTTCGTATTGCCAGCGTAACGAAGACGTTCACCGCAACGGTTGTACTTCAATTAGCTGGAGAGAATCGCCTGAATCTAGACGATTCCATCGAAAAATGGTTGCCTGGTGTTATTCAAGGAAACGGATATGATGCTAAACAGATTACTATCCGGCAGATATTGAACCATACAAGTGGTATCGCTGAATACTCAAGGACAAAAGAAGCTGATTTTTTTAAGAATAGAAATAAATCGTTTACTGCTGAAGATCTAGTGAAGTTGGGACTTTCGCTGCCCCCAGACTTTGCCCCAGGAAAGGGCTGGTCTTATTCAAACACAGGATACGTATTACTGGGTATCCTTATCGAAAAAGTAACTGGAAACAGCTATGCGGAAGAGATTGAAAATCGAATTATTGAACCACTTGAATTGTCAAATACATTTCTACCTGGCAATTCAAGCGTTATTCCAGGCACCAACCATGCCCGTGGATATTTCCAACCAGACGGAGCAAGTGAGCTAAAAGACATTACGTATTATAATCCAAGTATAGGTAGCTCGGCTGGAGATATGATTTCTACTGCTGACGACTTAAACAAATTCTTCTCTTACTTACTCAGTGGTAAATTACTGAAGGAACAGCAACTAAAACAAATGCTTACTACAGTTCCTACAGGAAGTGCTGAAATCGTCGGATATGGTCTTGGAATCTATGAAACTAGGCTTCCAAACGGTGTCTCGATATGGGGGCACTCAGGTGGCATTCCAGGGTTTAGTACTTTTGCTGGAGGTACACTTGGAGGTAAGCATACGTTAGCCGTCAATTTGAACAGTTTAGGAAAAGCTGACAATCCTGATCCTTTTAAAAATATTTTACTTGCTGAATTTAGCAAGTAGGCAAAAAGGAAAACCGGATAAATTTTTTATAGTTTTATAGTTAAACATATACCTTTCTGGTTCAAAAACGCCCAACTTACTCTAAAAAATACTTTTGGGTGTTTTTAGAATTTAGGTAGCAACCTAATGTTATTAAGCTAATAAAACAAAACCCTCCCTAAAATGAAAAAATACGCTATTCTTTCTGTAGAATCATAGGAAAGGATGGCGTTTTTATATGTCTATTTCTGTATCTGATGAATTACAATTATTTGCTCAAGAAATTCAAAGCTTTTTATCCCCAAATATCTTACGAACTCTTGCTAGAGATGTTGGTTTTGTGCAACGAACCAATAAATATCGATTCCATACGTATTTGTATTTTAGATTCAAACGTATTTCAGTCCTATAGGTTTCCTGCAAAAAAGAATGGAATTTTATCTATTTATAGTGATTTTTAAAACATTATAAAATAGAACAGTATACATTTATATACCGTTCTATTTAGTTTAAACGTAATGTATATTATACTTATAATAAATAGATATGTGATATAACAATATGGCATAAAGAATATGAAATGTTTATACGTTTGTATTAGCTAGGAATAACACTTTCAAATTAAATGTATCACAAAAGAAAGAGGAAAATGAGAGATGAAAATCAGTTCAAGCATAAATAACAGGCTTTACCCTTTAAATACTACAGTTTTAAATAATACAGCTCCAAGTACTATAACTTCACGTATAGTGAACAATAATCAAAAACATATTCCTGAAAATAAAACTAGGGATAATCAACTTTCTGAAAAAAATATAGAACAACATATTAATAACAAATATAATTCAATTAGCCCACAAGGTCTCTCTATATTTGAATTTCTTAAAATGTTATTGGATAAAGGTGTACCTATGTCGATAATAACAGAAATATTAGTGAGAATGTTAGAGGGGCATAGTAAGAAGAATGAAGAATTGGAAAAAGGATTAGAGAAAGAATCAGAGAAAGAATTAGTACAAGGGTTAAATAAAGAATCAGAGAAAGAATTAGTACAAGGGTTAAATAAAGGATTAGAGAAAGAGTTAGTACAAGGATTAGGTAATATTCAAAAATAATAACAATTTTCAGATTAACTGTTGTTAACAGTACAAATTAACTTTTCTAATACTTGAGCTACACCATCTTTATCATTGGTATCGGTAATAAAATATGCAGCATCTTTCAATTTAGGTATTGCATTTCCCATAGCAATTGGAAAACCACACGTATAGAATAGCTCTAAATCATTCCAATCGTCTCCAAAGACCATTATGTTATCCATAGAGATATTATTTTGAGTGCAGATTGCCCTTACAGCTCGTTCTTTAGAAACACCTTTTGTCATGATTTGAGTTAAAGTTCCTGCATCGGTACATAGCGTACATACTTTATGTGCAAACTGTTTTTGTAGTTTTTCATAATGAGTATATTGTGAAATTAATAATTTTGAGGCACTAACTTTTTTTAATTCATTTAATGGAACTACAATTGGATTTACAACTGCATTCATGGCTTTGTTGTAATCCAATGTTTTATTACTGTACCATCTATCTTCTGATTCAACTGAGAGGCATGCATCAGCCTGGTGAGTAATAACAAACTCTATAATTTCATTTGTGATTGCTGATTCAATCGGGTAATGTTGTCTGTAACCCAATGCGTTATCTATTACCAAAGCTCCATTGTAGTAAATCATAGTTGCAATGTCTTGAAGTTCGTGAGGAAGAAAAACTTTAACTGATCGTGGCGCCCTTGCCGTAGTAAAAATAACTTTTATTCCTTTCTTCAGACACTCCAGTATAGCCTTTCTATTCCTTTCGGACACTTTCTTTTGTGAATCTAACAAAGTACCATCTAAATCTAAAACGATTACTTTAATCTCGGATTCTAGTTCCATATGTATGTCCCCTTATTTACAGTATAAAATCCTCGTTTAATGTTCTATATCAAGTTATAAATCCCTGTATGTTCTATACATTTTCGGTTAAAATACCGTCTCATTATCGGGATCCAATGTATTTAAAAGACTATTAAAAGTCCCCAAGTTTGTTTGTACCGTACCCCTTATTTGGGGCATTATTTATTTCTCTTCCGAATTAGTTAATAGTTGCTTTACAAAGTTCGTATGCTGTAAAATTATACCTGTAGTTATTAACGACGGGTAGTAATTGATTCATTAAGGTATTTATTTCATTAATTAATATAACTCACATGAAAGGTGAAACTATGCAAAAGTCACTTGTATCAAATATTTTCTATAAAATAATGCTTAATACCTTTAATATCATTCTCCCAATTTTAGTAGGCCCTTATGCCTATCGAACACTCGGTCCAACTTCAATAGGGACAGTTAACTCTGCTGAAACCGTCTTTAATTATTTTTTCATTTTTGCTGTATTTGGTGTATATCAATATTGATTACGTGAAATCAGCTTAGTAAAAAATGATACGAAAAAAGTTTCACAACTGTTCACAAGCCTATATGTGATTAACTTTACAACAAGTATACTGGCTCTAGTGGCATTCGTACTCTTTAGTTATCTTGGATACGGTGACCAGAATTTATTCCCTGTACTACTCATCTTTGGATTTAATTTTATTTCAAATTTGTTTTATGTAGAATGGTTTAACGAGGCACATGAAAATTATGAGTTCATTACGAAGAAAACTGTTATCGTTCGACTTACTTATGTAATACTTCTTTTCGTATTAATTCATGGCGTGGACGACTATAAAAAATTCGCTACTTTATTGGTCTTATCAACATTTTTAAACCATTTTATTAGCTTTATATATGTAAAGCGTAGAGTTAAATTTGATTTTTCTAATTTAACAATTGTTGCACATTTAAAGCCGTTAGTGTTAATTGTTATATTTTCAAACGCTAATATGCTATATACACAATTAGACCGCCTCTTTCTACTAGAGAATAATGGAGAAGCTACAGTGGCTTTCTATGTAATGGCCTTTCAAATTATGACTATTATTAACACACTTATGTTAAGTGTTGTACAAGTTACAATTCCAAGACTTTCTTATTTATCAGGAAATGCAACTGACGAAGAATATGAATCAGTATTAAACAAAATTTCAAAAGTATATTTCATTACGTTGTTCCCAGCTGCCATTGGTTTAATGCTTATCGCTCATGGAGCTGTTATTATTTACGGCGGAAAAGAGTATGCTGCTGGTGACGTATTAATGGTTTTTGCAATTTATATGATTGCAGTAGGAATTGAATCTATTTTATCAAATCAAATTATTTACGTAAAAAAGAAAGAAAGTATTTTAGTACGCTTTTTATTTATCTGCGGTTTTATTAATCTTTTATCAAATTTCGCGCTAGTATTCTTTCGCGTACTTACACCAACAACAGCAATTATTACAACAACAATTGCTAACTGTACATTAATTACCTTGGAATATATTTATATAAAAAAGAAATTGAAAGTGAATTACACATTATTCGATATGCAAAAGCTAAAATATCTGTTCTACTCATTAACGTTTTTACCAATATCATTCTTTGTGAAGACGGTAATTTCAGGACAAATTCTACAAGTTATAGTCACAATGTTAGCATGCGGATTAGCTTATGCACTTATCCTATTCAAAGCAAAAGATGAGATTCTCTTTATGTTGTTAGACAAAATAACAGCAAGATTTAAACGGGCTTAATGAAATATAACAAAAACTCTTTTCTAAATTCATAAAAACACGTTACTATTCCTTCATTAACATAAGAGAATAGTAACGTGTTTTTAATTTTTAGAATAGTAAGAACGATAAAGTTGATGGATCCAGGATATCGTCACGTCGTTATCAAGCTAACAAAATACCCCCTAAAATAAAAAACGTGCTATTCTTTCTTTAGAATTATAGTCTGGGTTTTTCTCTACTGCTTTCACACGGGACTTTGAAACATGAAAAGACTGCAAAGCTTTCTTGAAAAAGCGCCTTGCAGCCTTCTAATCTCTTGTTTTGCTTAGAAAAGATTGACCGATTGTTTCCTTTTGAATCAGCAGCACGATACAAGTACATCCATTAACCTTTTACATTAATATATGTTTCATCGCCTCTCCAAGAGCCATTTGTTTAAGATAACGGTGGATTAGTTTGTTCAATTTGGGACCATATTAATTACGGACCCTTTTTAGAGTCATACTATCAGTATATACAAGTTTTATAGATTCAGTGCAATTATATTGAAGTTTTTGAACTAAAAATTCAAATCTTAATATTTTATAGAATTTCAAAAATATTAATGGCACCCTAAGATTAATTTGAAAATATTATAGCTTTCATTAGATTATTTTCTATTTATAATTTTATTGAAAGCCATTGTTTAAATTGTTGTAAATGTATCTTCCATTTCTCATGTTTTACTTGCTCTATTTTATTTAGTAGAAGAGAAGATTCGTGAAATGCATCATCGCCTTTTAGAGTGCTTTGTAAACCTGATAGTAAAGCATTAATAGATAAAATAACAATGGTAAAGAAAATAACAGGCCCCATCGCTAACCAGGGATAATTTATTAGCTTTTGACTTGTGTCATTAATTAATAAAAGGCTGCCTCCAACATTTAAGGAAATTGTTTCGAATAGTGCTAAATGCATCATTAATATCATTATTTGTAGTATTATATGATATATTTTTCTTTTCTTGTTTCACTAGTAGCTACGATAGGGAGTTTATATTTCAGTGAAGTAAAGGGTTATGTTCCCTGTAGTTTATGTTGGTATCAAATAATTTTTATGTACCCAATTCCTTTGTTAATTTTTATTTCAATACTAATTAATGATAAAAATATAAAATATTATCTTCGTTTTTTTTCATTAATAGGTATAATTATTTCTTCTTACCATAATTTCATTCAATTTACTCAACAGAAAAGTAGCTTTTGTGGTGTTACAAGTAGCTGTTTAACAATCTATGATAAATGGGGAGGTTTTATAACAATTCCGTTTATGTCTTTAACAGCATTCATAATAATATTTGCTTTATCATTTTTTTTAAATGAGAAGGTTCTGTTACAAAGTTCGAAAAAATCATAAACTGATTGATAAATGAGAAATAATGTTTGAGATATATCTAGTAGTTAAGTTGAAAAGTTCGATGAATGTATTACAAATAGTATTTCTCATTAAGTAGAAATAAATGACAAGTAAAAGGTAGATAAAGTATAAAATGTTTTTATATACCAATTAAGATAGAACTTAAATTGTGTATTTTTTACATAATAAAATTAAGTTTCAACAGAAATATATATATTATTTAAAACTAAGGTAAGGAAAAAGAATAAGAGTTTAGCAATGTAAAATTGCTAAACTCTTATTCTTTATTTTTTCCTATTCTTCCTAAACTATCTTTAATGGTTGTTTCCCCAAGCTGAGTGTATAACAAAGCTGTATCTTGGCTCGTATGCCCAAGTTGCTGCATGACTTGTAACGAATCTTTTTCTTCCATATATAATTTATTTGCCAATGTATGTCTTAATTTATGAGGAGACATTCTTTTTCCATATGCTTTAGTATATTTTTCTACTATATCTTGGATAGCCCTAACCGAAAGAGGCTGTGCAGTATGTTTATATTTCGACAGAAACACATTTTTTAATTCTTTCCCAGGAGCATATTTGTTATCTCTAACTTCCATATACTTTTCAAGATCATTCAATGCCATTGGAGTAATCCATACAGAATCTTCTTTATTTCCTTTACGGATTACATCAATTAGCCTTTCTTTTAAGTTTATATCTTCCATACGAAGATCGGCCAATTCACTTACACGAATACCGCTACCAAGAAAGAGTGAGAGGATAGCTACATCCCGATCTTTATCCCTTAGGAAATAGAACAACTGATGTTTTGTTAAAGATTTTTCATGTTCGAACTTAATGTAATTCAAAAACTCTTGATCGTCATCATTATGGAATATTTTTGATCTCATACGTTTTGCACGAGCATTTAATGTCTCTTTATCTTTATGTATTTCTATTTTAGCCATTACATTTCTATAAAAATAACATTCTCCATCTTCATTCTCTGATAGGGAAGTAAGGTACTTAAATAAAGATTTTAAGGCCGAAATTTTCCTGTTAACAGAAGAATTCTGCATGTTTTGTTGTAGTTTTAGAAATCTCATAAAGTTCTCAACATCTTTTTTCTTTAAATTCTCCAAATCAGAGAAGGATATGTCCTTAATAGGTTTCAATTCAATAATTTGTTCAGATAATAACCAATTAAAGAAGACTCTAAAATCATATACATAATTCAGTAGGGTGGAGGGAGAGGCATCATGCAATTCTTTATACTCCACAAATTCTTCTATGTAAAAGGGCATTTCATTTAAATTTTCGTATAATTTTTTACGATGTACGGATTTTTGACGTTGCTTGCTATAGTCCATAAAAATCACCTCATATATAATATAACAGAAAATGAACACGAACACAAGTTCGCATTAAATTCAATTTTTACACAAACTTATTTACATAATTAAATTATGAGATGCTGAAATATAATCAATAGTGAAAGGAATAATGTATTTACTCAAATAAAAATTATAGATAATTAAGTGAGAAATTCGTATTTAACCATAAAAAATGGTGGAAAAACTACATATAAATGTATTTAAAAATAAAACAATTTTTATATATAAATTCATGCAAAAAAATCAATATATGAAAACAGTTTAAAATTCGTTATCTAACATGTATTAGTTAATTTAATCATGATTTTGAGGAATTAATTAGATTAACATAAGAATAAATCCTATATATTAAAAGGTAATTTACTATGAAATTTTTCAATGAACAGTTCAGTATTTAATAATTTCTATATAAAATATGAATTATATAGCCACATACCAATATACCAAGATTCATGTAATTGAGCTTGAAATCCCTAAATACGGTATTAGATTTTTATTTAACTATATTATTGTTCGTAAAATTGGTATTTCGCGCGAACTTTATTTGTATTTTTAGAGTATATAATTGCCACTCTTCTATTGTCGAATTTCGTTGATTCCGATATTCTCTCTTTATATTAGAAATACCCTATGGAATGAGTTTTTTCAATTTCTATAAAATAAGTTTTTTATGGAAACTCTTATCTTATATTGATTCTGACTTATACGGAACAAAAAAGTAAAGATAACAGACATTTATATATAATAACTTCTCACTTAAATTCACGTTTAATGTGTGATTTCTATATAACAAAGAAAAAAAGCATCCGTTTGGGACGCTTTTCTAGCTTTATTTTAAAATTAACTCTTTGGGATCTGTAATAATTTGCTGACTCTCATCATCTTTATCAATTTCTTTTCTTAAGTATTCAAGTGTAATTTCGATTTCTTCCTTATTCTCATAATAAATTCCTTTTGTACTTATAATTTCTTGCTCTATTTGTTTTTCTCTTTCTTGAAGCGGATTGATTTCTGCTCTTATGAATAGTTTTTTTCTTTCCCCTTCAAATTTTTCACTCGCTTTTTTTAGAATTTCAATTTTTTTCATTAGAGTACAGGATTCAAGTTCCTTTTCTTTTTCTACTTTTACAATCGCTTTATACTTTTCTATTAATTTTTTTTCCCACTTTAATAATTCATCAAGAATATATTTTTCCATCGCCTAATCCCCTCCAATTAAAATATTCGATAAGAAATACAAATATCCTTTTATATGAATAAACTAATTATACATTTGGAATAATAATCCTAAATAGGGTGTGGGAAAATAAATGAAAAATTCCCTCTTAAGTTAAGAGTGATTACTATAAGGTAGAGATTGATAAGATATTTTTTCTCCAAACTTATTTATACTTACAATAAAAATTCAAGAAAATGGATAGTAAATAAGTAAAAAGGTGTGAAGTCATTGAATTGACTTCACACCTTTTTTAAAAATAATCTATATGAATGAATATCCCCTTTAACACTTTAGTAAGTCTATGCTTTCTGTCACACCTTACTATTTTGTATCCCATTTATCTAAACGGAAGTAGAACAATACCCCATCCTCTGTATTGGTTACGCCGTACTCTGCATCATGTAATTCGAATATATTTTTTACAATCGAAAGCCCAAGGCCAGTGCCGCCACAAACCCGTTTTCTTGATTTATCCACTCTATAAAATTGATCCCATATTTTCTCTATATTTTCTTCCGTAATATGTGAACCTTTATTTTCAAACCCTATATATACGCCATACTCTTCCTCTTTCACCTCAATCACAATGGTTTGTCCCGTATTTGTATAACGAATTGCATTTGTAAACAGATTTGTTATCACTTGTTCCAATAAGTTTGCTTTCCCCTTCACACATACATCATCTATATTTGTTTTGATTTGTAGTGACTTTTCATGAATTTGAACGTGAAGATTATTTTGAACCTGGTGTATCATACGTCCTATAAAAAACTGCTCCATTTGTATTTGATACGTTCCGGATTGATATTTTGCTAAATTAAGCATTTCATCGATTAGCACATTCATTTTCTCTATCTCTTTTTCTAACGCCTCCCAATAGTATTGATTCATTTCAGGCGCAATCCCATCTTGCAACATAGATGCCGATACTTGCATCACACTAAGTGGTGTTTTCAACTCATGAGAAACACCCGCAATAAAATCTTTTCTTGTCTGTTCTAATTGCTTCTCTTTTTCTAGGTCATCTTTCAACTGATTGATATATCCTTCCATTCTTGCTGATAGTTGATTAATATTGGAGGACAATTCGCCTATTTCATTTTTCGACTTTATGGATAGTTGATCTTGAAACTTAAATTCCATGATTTTTTTCGTCGCTTCATTTATTTTCAATAGTGGTTTCGTAATGATTCTTGAATAATAGAAAGACACAATAAGCGATAGAACTAGCACAAATGCAATGATGTATATGTAATAATCACTCATTAAATCGCTTGCTTTGGTAAGTGGTTGTAAAGACGATAATGTATATAGGATCTCTTGCACTTGACCATTTTTAATTATTGGTTTTATTGTTTCAATATACTGTATTCCATTAATACGAATTTCTTTTTGTGTCCAACTACTATCCTCTAATTTCACTTTATCTGTAATCCAGTCAGCTTGAAAATTTAATATGCGTTTCGCAAAAATATCATTGTTATACATTGTATTTACAGCGTCGGGGTCTGCATAATTGGGCATACTTATTTCTTTGACAACACCCTCTAAATAATAGAGCGCATACCGCCCATCAAGTATTATCAATTGATGTCCTTTTTTAGTACTATCCTGCGTATTTTTCAATATCTGATGATATGTTGAAGAATCAAACCTTGTATCATATCCTTTTGCTCTCATACTCATTGGGGTAACTATATCCTTACTTACACCCTTACTAGCTACATCCAAGAGAGCCACATTAGATAATTTATTTATGAAATCGGTAATAATAATACTAAAATTCGAACCCACATGTTCTTTTGCATTAACAAAATTATTAAACACAACTTTAGAAGTTTTTGTAGGGTCATTTCTATCTACGACTTTCAAATAATAATCCCCTGATGGCAACATTTTAATATTTGCTTCTTTATCTAGCCTTGCAATCAAAATACCATGCTGGTTTGCAAACTTCTCTTCTATCTTTTGTATTTTCATCTCTTCTTGTGAATGAGATTCATAGTATTTTTCATACTGTTGTAATTGTTTTTGAACACTTTCTTTTTCCTTATCAATATACAAGTATTTCGTCACATACATTTGACCAAAGAATATAACAGCGATGATCATGCAGCATAGTAAAAAAGTAAGGGAAAACAATTGTAATACAATTTTCTTTTTCATTATCTATCTAGCTCAAACTTATACCCCGTCCGTACGACAGTTGTAATATGTCTTGCTTTCTCTCCAAGCTTCACACGTACATTACGCATATGTGCCGTTAGTGTTTTATCATCCCCATCATAATCATAACCCCATATGTTCGTGATTAACTGCTCCCTTGTCAGCACTTGTCCCTTATGTTGCATTAAAGAAAGTAAAATCTCATACTCTGTATGTGTAAACTCTAGCTTTTGTCCATTTATCGAAACAGTACGTGCCGATTTATCTAAACGAATATCACATAAATCAATGCAGTCCTGGAATTGTACAATTTGATTACTCTCTTTGTATAAGCGATTTGCTCGCGCTAATAATATGGAAGGTTTAAATGGTTTCGTTACATAGTCATCTGCTCCTAGTTCAAACCCCAGTAATGTATCATCCTCATCACTTCGAGCTGTTAATAAAATAATAGGAACCATAGAGTTCTTACGAATCCGTCTACAAACGGACCACCCATCCATAACAGGGAGCATAATATCTAATATGATCAAATTGATATCCTCATGTGAAGCAAACATATCCAATCCAATTTGCCCATCTTCCGCTGTTACTACTTCATACCCATCATGCGAGAAATATTGCGATACTGCCTCTCGTATGATTTTCTCATCTTCAATGATTAACACTTTTTTCATTTCAATTTTCATCCAATCTACAATTATCTACATCGAAATGGCCATGGCTTGCCTTCCCATTTGAATCCATGCTTGTTCAAAATCATTTCGATTGATTGCTATATGTTTCTCCGTCTTTAACGGATCGTTAATATATACATATTGGTCATCATAATCTGTCACAACGACACTATGTTGTTGATAGGTCACTTTCATTTCGCCTGCTTCTGTTTTCCATGTATAAAATTGATCATCAGGTAACTGTTTAAAAAGAGCATTTGTTAATACCCATACAGGGAGTCCTTGATCTATGGCTTCATAAATTTGCTGAGGTTCTTTGTGACTGAGATTCTTCACTTTTTCTTCTGTTACATATAATTTTCCCAATTCTAATATCGGTTCTACATAAACACCTAATCCAGGTTTATCAAAAGTAGCCATATCCCCAATAAACCCTTTGTGCATATTTCCCTTCAAACCATTACTTTGAAATGGTACATGCTTTATTTTCGAAGCTAATTCCATCTTATCGACTTGAACACCAGAAAACTGTAATACCATTGCAAGACTGGTCACTTCACAACCGCGCATCAATTCTGGTTTTTGTAAAATAAGCGGCACATCCAATGGCCTTACTATCTCTTTCTCTTGTTCTATAGGTACATTTTCAGTTTCAACAACCTTTTCTGGCTCTGCAGATACATCCCTCTCATATTCTACTTCTAACCTTGTATCCTCTTCTTGTAGTACGGCAGGTTGTATTTTAGTAAATATAGGACTATCACTATAGGACATACCAATGCCTGTATTGAATATCGATAGTGCAAATACACAATAACTTGTTTTTCTTAATGAATTCATAATTATCTCTCCTCGATGTTTTCTAAGGAGAGTGTAATTTGTTCATATTTAGATAAAATCATATTTATAGAAAGACAAAGTGAATTTTATATCAAGATTATATAAAGATAACTCTCATATGTTTTAATCGTATGTGTTACAAATTGTGCTTTCAACAAGCAATATTTAACTATTTTTATTACTTAAACCTATTTCATCACGCAATATGAATTCTGTAACACGCAAATAAAACCGTAAGGGACATTCCTAAAGTTTAAATGGTGAAATACTTCTACGCGCAAGTGTGTAGTTTCTTTAACATATTCGTAATGTAATCAATAGACTCTTTATATATAAAAAAATCCCACCTAATTGTCATACACACGATAATTAGATGGGGTTGCATATTACATTCTTTACTCATCTCTTATATATACACATTCGACATATACAGTTGTTATTTAGGTAAATCGCAAATAATGACTTCTATTTATCTTTTTATGACCAGATCCACACATCATCATTATTTTGAGTGTTGTTCCTTGTTTCTTTCACTTTTTCGATATGATCTGTGTTGTAGTTAATCGAAATACCACCTCATTCCACATACTTCATATCAATTTTCACTTTCTCACCCATTTTAAATATTACAACCTTCTATTTTCCTAAAATTCAATTAAATTTTTATAAATTTCTAAAAAGTAATTATTGATAGGAATCCTACAGTGGAAAATGGAATTTATTCTCAAAAGTGATTATTTATTGTATCTGTCAAACTATTAGTTTATCTCCTCCTCATATTTCAATTGCTTTTCCATCATGATTAAACAAATAAATAAAATTACTGATAAGTAAGGAGCATTAGTATGATTATACAAGAAAAATTATCTTTTTCAGATCTAGATTCATTAGGTTCAACTACAGATTCCATAATGGACGCGTTTAAAGATCTTTATGGGCTACTTCCTTATGAAATCGCAATAAATAATGAGACATTTCCAATTCATAATAAGCCTGCTATTACTGAACGTTATGGTCACGCTTGTTATAAAACGCTTGGCCCTTTTATATTCAGCAATATTGAAGAGCCTTCAAAGAATGAAGTAAGCCTAGGGGAACAATTTGTATTTAATCCTAGTAATGAAGAAGCAGAAATTATAGTTACAATAAAAGAGAAATGGGCTAATATTCAATCTTGGACTTCGGAATCTACTACAGGTTTAACTTTAACATCAGATTTTACCATGGAAGGTGAATTTCAATTCGGAAACAAATTTAATATTTCAACTTTTGTGGGAGAAAGTAATTCAAAATCCATCATTACCTCCCTTTCCATTGAGCGTTCTATTAAAGTACCTCCAAATAGTAAGATAAAAGTTACAACAGTCGGAACATTAATTACAGAAATTCTACATTTCGAATCAATTATATCGGTAAACGGTATGTTTGGTGCATGTTTTCCACGGATGGTTCGTGGGCATTACGTTGGATTCAAAAGTGCCGGTCACATCCTAAATAAAACATTTGGATCCATTAAAGGGGCCATTAATAGTACAACAATTAAGGATATTCAAATAAAAACTGGAAAGATAGAGCCTTATTTTATTAACCAAAAATGGGAAAGTTGAAAAATAAAAAAAGCATACTGTTCTTTGACTCCATATCATATACAGATTATTAAAAGGAGGAAATTCAATTGCCAAACAGAGACCAGTTAAGTCTATTCATTATTAGATTAGTATTAGGTTTAACATTTTTTACCCATGGACTTACAAAATTTCAAGATGGAATCCATAATACAGAAAATTTTTTCAACAGTTTAGGAATATTTGAATGGCTTGCTTATCCAGTCGCAATTCTTGAGCTAATTGGTGGAATTTTAATTATTTTAGGGCTAGGTACAAGATTTATTTCAACCTTTTTTTCTATACTTATGGCTGGAGCGATTATTACCGTAAAATTCAATAATGGATTTATAGGAGGCTATGAATTTGAGTTATTATTATTAGCGGTATCTTTATTTTTTGCGGTAACTAACATCCAATCTATTTCCTTAGATAAATTACTACTGAATCGTAAAACTAAGCAACAGCAAACTTTATAAGTACTCTAAGGGGTCCCACCACACATCCATCAACTTAAGAATGGAAGCAAAGTCTACTTTCATTTTATGGGGTAAAGCATTCCTAAAATAGAAGCATATTCTTAATAATACGCATACCAAATAAACCCTATCGTTTTATTAAAAGTCAAGGAAATAGTAATGAGATCCTATATTTATGCGATTGAATATAATGTCACACATTTTATAAGGTTAAGAGGAAAGGATAGATGAACAGGAAAGTATACCTGTTTACATCTATCCTTTTTTACAACAATATGACCACATTTACTACTACAACAAGGATTTTTATCACAACAAATTTTCATATAGTTATTGAACTATTTTTTGAATAACTAAATTAATCTCTTCGTTAACTTTAATTACGAATAAATGGTCCCCTTCACCTTCAATTGGATCAACTACATCTTCATTAAAAGGTTCAGCATGTTGTCTACCATATCTATTAAACTAGCGGTTTTTATTTTCCCTGATTCCTTTCCATACCTAAGGTACCCAAAATTTAACTGGATTCCCGAGGCTACCATCCACATTTGTGTCTCTGAAAAGACATTTTGTGCCACTAGACGTAACTGTAGATTCCTGAACAAGCAAAATCATGAAAATACACACAAAGATAGATTATCATCCATTAAATTACTGTTTTGCTTCGTTCGAATAGAAAAACTCGGAAGAACGCCACTTGTTTGATATCTCCTCAATGTGATAAGGTGTCGTTCTGCAGCATCCACCTATTAAACGTGCACCTGCTTGGTACCATTCTTCAGATTGAATATCCAACGAGTTACATTGTTCATGACCATGCCATGTTTTTGTTTCTGGATTATAAGTTTCACCAGAGTTTGGATAAACAATAATCGGTTTTTTGGTGTTTGCCCTCAACTCTTGGATTGCACCAGTCACAACGGTTACTGGCGCACAATTGATGCCTATCGCTACAATTTGTTCACTTTTCTCAAAAGCTCGTGCACACTCCACGAGTTTCATACCTTCACTAATCTCTTTCTCATTTTTTAGCGAAAAGGAAAGCCACGCATATGTTTCTGGAAACTCACGCAATAATGTATCTAATACTCTTGCTTCTTGCAGAGAAGGAATCGTTTCAAATGCCAATAGATCTGCACCTGCTTCGATTAACGCAGACATTCTCGAACGGTGAAAGTCTGCTAATGTTTTATCTGTCACACCATAGTTGCCTACATACTCTGAACCATCTGCAAGGTAAGCCCCGTACGGCCCAACTGATGCAACAACCAATGGTTTAGGCCTATTCGTTTGCGTATTTTCCTTCCAAAAATCATCTCTTGCCCTTCTTGCAAGTAACACCGTTTTCTTAATTAATTCCAAAGCTTCCTGTTCTTGTATTCCACGTGCGGAAAAACCACTAATAGTAGCTTGATAGCTTGCTGTTATGGCACAGTCCGCTCCAGCACGAAAATAGTCCGAATGAACCTGATAAATTAGTTCCGGATTTTCTAGTAACACACGTGCCGACCAAAGGGGATCGTCCAAATTACATCCATGCGCCTCCAATTCTGTAGCTAATGCTCCGTCAAGAAGCATAATGGAATGTTGGGATAAAATAGCATCAATTGGGTTGATTTTGTTCGACATAATCTACACCCCTCTTTTTTAAATTTTTTGTTAGATAATAACTTCCATAGCAAAACAAAATAAACGGTATGCCGCAATATAAGGCAATTCTCTGTGTTGGATCGAATGCAATTCCAATACACGATGCCAGACAAAGGATAAAAGAAGCAATTGGTACTAATGGATATAGTGGTGTGCGATAAATCAAGTCCTTTTCAGAATTCCCTTCTTTCAAAAATTGTCTGCGAAATAGGAACTGGGAAGCACTAATACTCATCCAAACTACAACTACTGCTAGACCGGAAATGGAAACAAGTACGATATAGACAGTATCTGGTGCCACAATACTTGAGAGCAAAGCCAAAGCTCCACCCACCATGCTGAAAATGACGGCGTTGATTGGAACACCTTGCTTCGTCATTTTTCCAATAATCGGGGATATCGTATTCTTATTAGCAAGCGACCAAAGCATTCTAGAAGAGGCATAAAGGCCTGAGTTTGCCGCAGATAAAATGGCTATTAAGATAACGAAATTCATTATGTCAGCTGAATATGGCACCCCAATTCGTTCTAGAACTGCAACAAAAGGGCTCTCTAATACCCCTGCATCGGAAATAGGCAATAACGCAGATAAAACAACAATCGTTCCTACAAAAAAGATGATCAATCTCCACAGAGTAGTTCGAATGGCCTTCGGTATCATTTTTTCCGGGTTCGCTGTTTCTCCAGCTGCAATGCCTATTAATTCTGTTCCCGAAAAAGCAAAATTAACCGCAAGCATGGTCATTATAATGGCCGTAGCACCATGAGGAAATAAACCTCCACTTGTAAAATTAGAAAAGAATGGTGCTGCTTTTGAATGAGTCATCGGAAGAAACCCTAGCATTGCCGCTACTCCTAAAGCAATAAAAATCACAATAGCTATAACCTTTATCGATGAAAACCAAAATTCGGATTCGGCGAAAAATTTAACAGTCAGGACATTTAATACAAAGATCAAAATGGCAAAAAGAGCACTCCATACCCAAACATTAATTGATGGAAACCATCGCTTCATAAGTAATCCTGCGGCTGTAAATTCAGAACCTAAAGCAACAGTCCAAGTTAACCAATACAACCAGGCTACTGTATACCCTGTACCCGGTCCAATGTATTTAACTGCATAACTATGAAATGCGCCCGTTTCAGGCATATGTACGGAAAGCTCTCCTAAACATAGCATAACTAGATAAACCACTAGCGCACCAATCAGATAGGATAGAAGTGTTCCAAAGGGGCCAGCTTGTTGAATAGTGTAACCCGAGCTTAAGAATAAGCCAGTTCCAATCACCCCACCAAGTGATAGCATGACTAAATGACGTGCTTGCATTTTCCTTTGAAATTCTTGCCCATTTTTGTTCTCCATTTCTACTCTCCTTTAGTTACTATCCAGAAAAAACAAAAACGCACTCTAAAAAAGAGGGCGCTACTGACAAATAAAAACGGAAGCTCTCATCTATCAGGATTTTCACCCGCTGGAATTAGCACAGTGTCTACTTAAGCAGACCTGTTGCTGAGGTTTCATAAGGCCAGTCCCTCCACCTCTCTGGATAAGAAATATTTTTTTATAACCTTATCAATCCATTCAATAACTGTCAAGATAATTCTGTCTTTTTAAAAAATTATCTATTATAGAAATACAAAAAATAGAGTATTACTAGGGGTCTCACCACATCGCTATCAACTTAAGAATTTTATAACACCCCAAAACAAAAAAATGTACATTTTCACATGAAGATGTCAATTTTCTCTTTTTGGGCGTATTTGTATTTCTTAGCTTAATAGCGATGGAGCGTGCCCCCCTTTTAGAACAAAAAAATAGGATTCCCCTGGCCAGGAGAATCCTATTATATACCTTAAAATTATAAAAATGATTTATAGCATAAATAAATTATTTTATCAAGTAAAAATCACTGATCACAGCTTTTTTCGCACAAATATTGACACCTAGCAAGCGTTAAATGGATAAAAAGACTTTTCTTTAAGTGGCTCAAAAAAGAAGGAATTCTTGCCGTACCCCTTTTTGAATTCCGTTTCTATAACTTGGGAATCCCATGATTATGGAAAAATTCTATAATTCTACTTGTTTGAATGCTTTTCCGATGGGATATTCCGCTGCAACTCATTAATAAATTTATAAGTTAATGGAGCTTTTTCTTCTAACTCAGCCTTCGTGTCTGGACCAGCATAAATATAGGCAAAGGCTTCGGCGAAATATTCTTCCTTGTAATCGAAATATGGATTGTCATTAAAATCATCATGCTCCAAAGCGTGAATTTCAGTAAACTCATCCGAATAACTAATATTGTCAAATACATAATGATCAATGGAATGGGCTGTTTCATGCAGCTCAAGGCTTACAGAACTATGCATCTTTTTATAGCTGTAACCGATTCGAGCAACAACTGTCTGCCCACCTGCACCTGGCACATCATCCCACGTATATGGAGTTTGTTCCCATCCCCTTGGAACGGTTCCCCTTAAATATTCATACTCCGGCAAATCAGTAAGAGGGAAATTAATCAGTTTAACCTGAACTCCCTGTTTATGCATGGTGATCAATATATTAGTTGGGATGCTCCAGAGACGATCAACCATATTTTGGGTCTCTTCATGATCAAATTCACCCTTTGTTTCAACCGTCACAACCCTTTCAAGAACATTGTTCATTTTAAGTGATTGGGTAGTTCCGGATTCTCCAAATGCAGCAGTAGAAAATGAGAATGTTAAAACTATGGTCAATACTAACGCGGAAAATGCTTTTTTCAATAAAATCCTTTTCATAAGCTCCTCCTAAATTTAGTATATTATAGTTAAATATTCGAAAATTAATTCTTTTTCCCTTTATGGGGTACGACGCATGCCCATAAACTTAAGAAAACAAATCCACCCCAAAACGATAAAAATGATTAGAGACCCTGATTTTTTTATACAAGTCAGAAAAATCAGGGCTATTTTTAAAGGATTATTGAGTAAGCAATAGTTAATTGATTAGGCCTGTATTTTTATTCTTCACTAATAAAGGGAGCAATTATTTTTTTCATAAGAAGATAACACAATATTCGTTGAAGGCGTACCATATTGCATTGTATCATCAATAAATTGTTCTAAACTTTCTACAGAATATGTTGCTAATTTGACAATATAGCTAATTTCCCCTGCTACTCTGTAACATTCAAGTACATCTGGATGATTATAACAAAAGTTAGCTAATGATTTACAATCCTTTGATTTAAACAATATAAGCGCAGAAATTGGACGGTTTATTTTTTTTAGAGAAACATGTGCATGGTAACCTTCAATAATTTGTTGTTCCTCTAACTTCCGTACTCGCTCAGTTACTGACGGAGAAGATAAGTGAACGGCTTCTGCTAAATCCTTCATTGAAATTTTTGCATTTGACTGTAATAATCCCACGATTTTTTTATCAATTTAATCCATAAATTATCCAACCTTTTTTTATAAACTAGAATAAACTAAATTCTTTATATAATAAAGCCAAACAATCGAATATCCTTATTAAACTTATTTATCAGCCTTCTATGTTTGTATAAAATAAGGATATTAGGAGGCGATTTACGATATGAAAAAGATTTTATTATTATTAGCTGACGGATTTGAAGCAGTGGAAGCTAGTGTATTTACAGACGTACTAGGTTGGAATAAATGGGAGGGAGATGGATCAACCGAGGTCGTAACAGTTGGTCTTCGTAATAAATTAACCTGTACTTGGAATTTTACTGTCATATCCGAAAAAACGGTTGATGATATTCAATTAGATGAGTTTGATGCACTAGCTATTCCAGGAGGGTTTGAAGAAGCTGGTTTTTATCGTGATGCATACAGTAGAGAATTCTTACATGTTATTCAACATTTTTATGCCAAGCAGAAGCCTATTGCCAGTATCTGTGTTGCATCATTAGCGCTTGGTAAAAGTGGAATTCTTACAGACAAAAAAGCCACCACATACAGTCATCCAACAAGTAAACGAAAAGAGCAGTTAAAGAATTTCGGTGCAATAGTACAAAATGATTTAATTGTTCAAGATGGAAATGTTATTACATCTTCAAATCCAGGTACAGCTTTTGATGTTGCATTTTTATTACTTGAAAAACTAACATCTAAAAAGAACGCTAAACATGTAAAGGATCTTATGGGATTATAGGCATTGATCTTCAACAAAGGGGTACTTTATGAGTTTTTTGAGATTGCTAGAAGTAATGTGAAAAATCGCAACGCTCTAGTTTTATTTGTTGAACCAAGTGAAAAGAATAGTAATTGACTAAAATAGGAGAATTTTTATGATTGTAACACTTTTTACGTATATATTGTTAGGTTTATCTTTATCAATACCTGCAGGTGCTATGACTGTCCAAATGACCAAACAAGGAATGAGAAATGGTTTCGTACATGGTTGGTTTGTAGGTATAGGAGGAATGACTGTAGATTTATCTTTAATTGTTCTGATTTATCTAGGGTTCTCTAGTGTATTAACCAATCCATGGGTAGAAGCAGTTATGTGGTTGCTAGGTTTTGGGTTTTGGGTTTTGGGTTTTGGGTTTTGGGTTTTTAATGTTTATTGGAATAGAAAGTATTAAAGAAGCAAAGTCAGTAGTTAACATAGAGGGAGAAGGTCCTAATAAATCTTTATTAACAGCTTATTTATCTGGTTTTATGATTGCTATATCACCGGCTAATATTGTATTTTGGATAGGGGTCTTTGGTCCGGTTCTAGTCTCTTCATTAGGTAATGCAAGTACATCTACATTTATATAATAGCTGTAGGTATTATATTAGGTATCTTTATGCATGATATGGTCTTATTGGGCTTTGTCCATTTTACTAGACGTTTTCTAAATCCAACCTTTATTAAATGGGTATCTATATCTGCCGCAATAGTACTATTCGGATTTAGTGGTTACTTTGGTTACGAGTTTATAAAACAAGTAATTACTTTTATCTCAAAAGCATAACTTTTATAAAATTAAATAGGGTGGTTATAATGTAAATGAAAAAGATACACATTTTAAACCCAAACGCAACGTAATTGTGAATATGTTATATTACGCAGGTACCCTCTTAGGAATTCGTTGATCCCTAGTTTTTTTAAAATTCCCTACACGTAGCCTTTAGAAAAAAGAAACAATCTCGCCTAAAATTGACTTTGCATAAGCTTAGCTTGATAGCGATGTGGTGCTACCCCACTAACAAAAATAAAGCTTCTCCTCAACACTTCATTATTTGTGTTAAGGAGAAGCTTATTTAAGCGAAACTTGTAATTAAATTAAAAACAAGCCAATTCGAAAAAGGGCATGATAACATATCCCAGACGTAAGTCAGGCCAATCAATTTCCTAAATTAAAAGAACTTGAAGTACTTTTTTATTTGTATTTTAACCTAAGGCGACCTCTCCCTATTATAAAAGCCGTAATTACATAAATACTTTCTTATTTTTTTTAAACCTATCTGTATGCATTTTCTCAGTTGTTAGAACCACTTTTTGTGGAATCTTATATACTGGTAGTTTATCTTTACAGAACTCTCTCAATCGCTTTCTAAATTCACTTACAGTTTCATTCGTACTCAATTTAACAACAGCCTTAACCATTTGCCCCGTGATTACATTTTTTTCACCAACTACGGCGACCTCTTCTACTCCACTCATTAGCTGTATTACATTTTCAACTTCAGCTGGAAATACTTTTTCCCCGCCAATATTTATAAGCTCTGATTTTCTTCCTAAGATTTTAATATAATCTCCATCTACTTCCACCATATCTCCTGTCATAAGCCAGCCATCTATGGTAAATGGACTTGGAGCATTAATATAACCAATCATCGTAGACATTGATTTAACCTGCAACATTCCATCCACAACTCTTGACTCAATATTCCCATCGCTTAGCTTAATCCACAAAGAATCATTCGATTTAGATTGTGAATATAAAACCCCCAATTCTGACAAGCCATACATTTGTATAATTTTAATATGAGGGAATATTTCGTTTATTTTATTTAATGTAGCCTCAGGCATAACTTCTGATCCATAAGAAATAGTCTGCAAACTATTTAATTTATACTTTTTATAAACCTCACTCAGTATAAGTAAATTTATAAAAGTTGGTGATGCTGGTAAAGCTTGCACTTGATGTTTCTCAATCATATTACATACTCGATTAGGGGTACGTTCATCAATAATTACCAAACACCCTAGGCTAGAAAGAATTTGGAAAAGCGTATTAACTCCCCCAATATGATCAAATAACATAAATGGTATAACCCGCTTTGCACTTCTTGCAACGCTGTACTTCTTTTGAAGTAATGTAAAATCATGTACAATTGCTTTACTGTGTCCAGTTGTGCCAGATGAAAACAATACCAATCCGGGATGTTTTAACTTTTTCAGTTGTAATAATAATTCATTTTGAATGTAACCTCTTTGCATATTAATGATTTCAAAACGTCCACTTTCAACTTTAATCACTTTTTCTAATTCAACTATTTCATAATATTCTTTCTTCTTGCTGTCAACCAAGGAATTTAAGATTGGTACTACTGTACATCCTAATTCAATAAGGGCTAAAAACATTGCTATGGAATATGGAGAATAATCCGCTTCTAAAGAGACTATTTTATAATCCATCTTTCTATGTTCATTTAACTCCCTAGTATAAATCTTTGTTTGATTTAGTAACCACTCATACGTGTAAGTTTTATCCTCCCAAACAATAGCTTCGCATTCTTTGTTCAGTTCAAACCTTTCTAATAGAAAATCAATATGCATACCCAACCTCCTTTTAATTTTTATCCTTTAATATTTTGCTATGTTAGTGATTTTAACGTTTCCTGGCATTCTATAATATACGCAACTAATGTTTCTATTGTTTTAAATGGGCTATTATGTTGTGACATTGTATCTAAATTAACCAAATCAACGGATAAACCCAATTCATCTTCTAAGCCTTGTTCAATACTTACCAGTAAAGATACCAGTCCCAATGAATCTAAATACCCTTCCCAATCATAAAGATGTGCTTTCAAGCCTTTTTCAAGATCAATTTTATTTTCAAGATTTTCATTCACTTCTTCAACACAGCACAATACGATTTGAATAATCTTTTCTTTATTAGTATCTTCCAAGTAAATGCACTCCTTTTTATAAATTATTTTTTACTATGAAGATTTCCTTCCAACACCTGTAGAAGTGTTTAACATTAACACTAGATACACGATTTCATCTACTACTAATATACATAAGTATACATATAGTAGTTCCCTTATTTTACTTCTCAATTATCTCTTCTCTATCAAGACTGGAGACTATAATTATGTTGCAGAAGAAATAAAATATTCTCATGTAATACACACTCTCTGGTAATAACATCCATCATTATCAAATTAAAAGATTCAAGATCACTTAAGTTACTATCTTTTTTTAATAATTTTATATGTGCAATCTTATACAGTCTTTCCCATGATTGCTTTATATCCATTAAGTCACTAGCAAGATGCATAAATTTATCTTTAAATAAATCATTCATATCTATAAGTAAGTCATATAAAAAATATCTACTCCATCTCATATCAAATAAACATTTTAGATACAAAGGAAACATGTTTCGTTGCTTATGAAAATCGGTATTTATATTTTCTTTAAGTTCAAGTGCTGCAATCTTGCCAAAATAATATATCTTATTGTTTTTTCTCATAACTAAACCTCTAATATACTCACTTGATATCTTTTGTAATGTTCTCAAAAAAATATCTCTAATATTTTCTAGGTTTATTTTTTCCTCTATAATCACATTAATAGAGGAGTAAGATGAGATTCTTTCTATTCCTTTTGCCTGAACCAATTCAGGTATACCTCTTCCACCTTTCCAAAAAGAATGAAACTCCTCAAGTGATATCTCTCCCATATATTTATTAGGGACAGGATCTTGAACAAATACACTATCTTCTGTAAGTTTGTTAATTGCTAGGTAGTGGTCTGTAACATACTTATCCGTATGGATATCTATATGACTCTTTATAAATTTTGGATTCAAATAATCATTACTATAAGGTAGAAAAAATGTACTTCCTAAGGCAATAAAAACTTCTTGACGATTCAGACATTCTTTTATAAATTGAAGACCATTTCCAAAATCAGAATACACAGTTTTCTCCATGCGAAATGTTTGATTATATTCTAACAACTGTGTATATCTAGCTACAGAAGGTAAAGATGTGGTAGTATCCACACGGTAAGATGGTATGCTATATAATTCTTCGTTTGCTATTAAGCTCATGTAACTAATACTACCCATACTTTTTAATTTATCGTGAAGAATTGGTATATAACATGAATAATAATAAGGAACATCAAAGGTTGGTGTTAATTCCTTCATTTTCACTGCAGCACTCACCCCACACTTTTAATTTTTATAGTCCTATCCAGTTCTCGACAGTATAATTTAACTGTAAGTCCTTAGTAGCTTTAAATTTTCTATTTTGAATAGGTTGTCCAAATTTATCCACTTCAAAGAGCCTAAAGCCTCTTGAAAACTTAAACTTGCATGCAAGATCCCTTGGCACTGTAAAGTTCCCAGCAAAACGATTTTTTTCTATTCTATCTAGTATCATACCTACACTCATATAAATTCGTTCACCAGCTGGTGTATTTTCAGGTACTTCGACTGTTACGGAAACATCTACAAATTCTGATAATGTTTCTATTACCTTATATTTTTTTGGTATTCCCTTTACACCTTGTGTTACAAAGGTGACTTCGGCTTCTCCTATTTTTTTTGGTATAATCGTTCCATCATTCAAAACCTCTAATACATCTGGGTTATTGACTAAAAACACACCATCTAAATCACTCATTTTAAAGCCACTATCGTACGTCACAATTGGATTAATTTTCACCTTCATTCCAGTTAATCCAACTTCATCTCGCCCATCTAAGGTAACATTAACTATATTCCCTATATCTCCAAAGAAATATATTAATGGAAGATGCATACGATCTCCCCAGTCCTTTTCAAAATGAGCACCATTTGGATCCTGATAAAAAATTAAATTATCTCTATATTTATAACCATTTTTTAATAAAGTTTCTGCAATATCTCTTACATGTTTCACCAAGAAAAAGCCTTCTGCACTACCTATATCCATCCAAACTTTCAAGTCTTTTTTCCCTTTGTACATCTCATATAATTTTAATTCTGAATGGTCATCTTCGACTTTCACAAAGAATGGAGATATCATCCCTATTTTCCCAAACACTTTAGGGTTACGGAAACCGATATTATAAGTTGATAAACCTCCTGCTGAAGAACCTATTAAAGCAGTATTTTTAGCGTCAGACATTGTTCTGAAATTATCATCTATATAAGGTTTCACCTCATTGATTATAAATTTTTCATATAATAAACCTGAGCATTTTATATGTTTATCTGGTGAAATAAAATGGCAAAACTCATTGTTCTCTATAATTCTTTTATGTGCTATACCTACAATTATTATTTTTTGAATTTTACCTTCAAGAATTAGCTCATCAGCTGTCTTGTGGACATTCCAAGATTCATCATTTTTTAGTAAAGGCTCAAATAGACGTTGCCCGGCATGCATATATAATACAGGATACCTTTCCTGTGAATGCTTTTCGTAACCAGGTGGTAAATATACAAATAATTTTCTACTATTTTCTAGTGTTTCAGAGTAAAAATCTTCAATAGTAATCACTTTAGAAGCTTGTACCATAGCAACCTCCAAAATTGTATTTTTCACTTCTCTTCATACAGTTCAACACGGATTTTTATAACTCCAAAGCTATACTCTAGAAATCTTTAATATAAATTTTTGATTTAACCCTCAAAACGAAATAGCTCATGGATATAAATTAATGTTTTTAATAGCAAGTAGATTCATATCATTAAATCTCAACCAAGATAGATTTTTCTGCGGTTTGCCATTTTACCACAACCTCACCTGTTCCAAACTTTGGTGTCTGGTATCTATGATTCTCTCCCCCTTCAATAACTAGTGTTTTATTTACCCTTCTAATAAATTTAAATTCAAGCAGGGTATCTGCTGGAACACTTATATCAAAATAACCAGTGGGAAATTGATACATGATTTGGTTAAAAAATGGCCCCTCTGCTTTGCAAGGGTTCATATCCCCTAATGAATAAGTATTCCCCATTATAAAAACTTCACTCTCGGGTATTTCATATCCGTTTTCAATAACAAATCGAATACAAACTTGTTTTTTATTTAAGACCTCCACATGTTTATAGATATTACTTCTAGTTCCTTTATCTGTTACAACAGTAATTCCATATTTACCGTCGTTCACCACTGGAACTTTTACTTGAATACTAGTATGTGACCATGAAATCACTTCCGCCTCTTCTTCCTCAAAAAATACAGATCCTTTTTTAGAAGTAAAACCACATCCATCAATACAAATTATTTGACCAACCGTAGTCATTTTATGTCCCACAGTTCCTATTAAAGGTAAACTATTTACTCCTTTATGATGCCAAACATGTACAGATCCTGGTCCGAGCCATAATGAATTTATACAATTATTCTCAACTGTAATTACCTCACCATCTAAAAGGCCCTCTAATATATCTTTATACTTCCTAGAAGGAAGTGCTGTTTTAACATCTTTTATTTCATATCCTTCTGTTAAATTTCGATTCAAAGCTATTAATACCACATCACTGCCAAAGCATCTTTCATATACATAGAGATCATCTGTTATATACCGTTCCTTAGTAGTTCCATATGGAAGTGCATTATTTAATCTACGTAGCGAAGATAAAGCTTGTATTATCTTAAAATTGTCTGTATTTACATCAAAAGATTCCATTTGACCACGATTATTCGGATCTCCATTCCCGACCATATACTGTTCTGTACCGTAGTATATAGAAGGTATCCCCCTTGAAGTTAATAAAAATACCAATGATTGTTCTACTCCACGTTTACTTTGTCCATTCATGTGAAAACGATCCATATCATGATTGTCAATAAAAGTAACAAGATTGTTCGCATCATTATAAGTTTGATATGTTTCTTCAATCATTTTGTGTAAACCATAAATGGAATCAATTCCATCTCGAAAAACTTCACGTACTTTATGAGCAAAACTAAAATCTAACAAACTCATACCACTATTATTTGCAAAATGAATATTTCTATGATCATACTCATTCGGATTTATATACCATTCACCAAAAATAAATACTGGCCTATGATTATAGATTGAATTTAGCCAACTTTTTTGCCAGCCGTATGACATGTGTTTCACTGCATCAACTCGTATGCCATCTATTCCTTGATCTAACCAAAGTTTAATAGCTTCTTTAAAATACAAATCAATAACGATATTTTGATGATTTAGATCTGCAAGATCAAATAAATTACGATAAACTCCATCTTCATATTCTTCAAAATCCGTCCCACCATTATGATGAAAATAATGATTGTAATCATTATCGTATCCAGCAAGTAATAATCCATCATCATATAATCTACCATTTTCAGCATAGGTCGCATCATTGTGTAATGCAGGTGAAGTATGATTTGGTGCAAAATCCATAATAACTTTTATGTCTTTTGCATGAGCAGTTTTGATTAATGTTTGGAAGTCTTCAAATGTCCCAAAAAAAGGATTTGTTCTTTTAAAATCACGAGCCCAATACCCATGATATGAAGTACTTCCTACCAAATCATTTATTGGTGTAAAGATATTTTCTACCGGTTGAGATATCCATAGAGACGTCACACCTAGTTCAGTAAAATAATTTGCATTTAATTTTTCAATAATCCCTATCCAATCCCCACCAAAGTATTTCTTTTTATTTCTCCTAGATTCATCGTATAACTCTCCTTTTGGGTTATATGATGGACATCCATTAAGAAATCTGTCAGTTACAATTTGATATATTATATCTTTAGAAAAATTCACACTACTCCTACTAAATTTAAGCCTATCTTTTTCTTTCAAATGACAACCTCCATCCTATAGAAGTATTAATCAGCTATTTTCAAACATTCAGCACTCTACCCTTAAGTACCATTTGAAAAATAGTTAGAATATATTTTCCCTCCTAACTAGTAACTAATGTTTTTTTAATTTTTATATAAAATAACGTCTACAAGTAGGTTCTATATTTGTCCTGTAAACTGTACCATTTGATTTATGTCGAAGTAAGGGAAAAATTGTCATTATATAGGGAGGATAAATATAGAAAATCTTTTCATTGAATCAGCTTATAAAATGGAGAACTAATAAAATATATAGACAAAACATTTTTAATTTGGTAATATTCTCCTGAAAATATTTGGTAATTTTTTCAGGAGAGAGGAGTATTTAAAATAAATACTAGATTTTTAATAAAATCACCATTTATACTACTAATTTCAATCTTATATGCCTAAATTAACTATAAAATATAAATATAGTTTCTGTTATTACAAATATTAAAAACCTAGGAAAAAGTTGTAAGGAAATTTCAAAATAATCTGGAGAAATATTTTATTTTTGAAAATCTTATATAAAAGTTAAAACATTATTGTACAGTTAAAATGTTCTCCCTTAAATATTCATTAACAATTTCTCTATACATTATAGACTTGCTTCTACCAATGTAATAATGCTATTAGTAGTTATTTTCATGTAATTTGATTTCATAAAAATTTTAAAAGTAATATATCTTAAAATTTTTATGATTAAAAAATAATGTATAGGGATTATATTAGTTACTTATGTACTTAAATCTATCTCATCGCTGCCCTTATTACGTCAGAATAACAATATTTTATATTAATATAACTCTAATGCAGCAAGATTCTATTTCATTAGCCTTCTAATTAACTTGATTACTGAAATTCACCCCTTTTAGTTTGTAAGCAAATTTTCAAAATTAAATACTTAAATTTGTGAGGTGGCCATACTATGCAACAACAAGTCGAATTAGATTCTTCTCTTGCTGTTTCTTCTAAAAAGACAATATGGAAAAATCGTACATTTACATTTGTATTTACAGGTTATACTTTGTCAATGTTTGGGAATTCATTTCACAGTATTGCTTTAAATCTCTGGGTACTGCAATCCACCGGTAGTGCTAAATTAATGTCTACGATCGCCATAACTCATATGGTTATGAGCATGTTGTTTTCTTCCATCGCAGGTACTGTTGCTGATAGGGTCGATCGCAGAAAATTAATGTGGATAACAGATATGATACGAAGTCTTTTGATACTAGTTATTGCACTTTGTATTGCACTCCCTGGCACACCATTTATTCTCATTATTATCTTAACTGCCCTCACTTCTTGCGCAGGGCTATTTCAATCTCCCGCCTTCCATGCTTCCTTAATCGATATTGTAGGAAAAGAAAAAGTTCAACAAGCAACTGGTGTATTAAATGTCGCAGATAACGTTTCCCGAATATCAGGGCTAGCTATAGGAGGAATTGTCGTTGCAGCCTTTGGTGGCAGCATCGCTATTTCAGTGGACGCATTTACTTTTATGCTATCTGCCATTCTAGTGTTGTTAAGTGGAAAATTTCCTAATTCTATTAAAAAATCTGATGTGAAAAACTCATTTCATGAAGACCTTATTGCAGGCTTTAAGTATATATGGAAGAATCCATTTGCTAAGTCTGTTATTATTCTCTCACCCACTTTAATTACATTTTTCACCGCTTCTTTAATGCTTATCCAGGTAATGTCTGTAAAAGTATGGAAAGCAAATCCTATTGAATTTGGAATAATAGAATCCAGTATTCCAATAGGTTATATGTTAGGCGCAGGGATTATCATCTTTTTTGATAAAAAATTACATCGTCGTGGTTGGTGGATAATTCTTAGTATGGTTTTATTGGCTCCAATCTTTGTAGGAATATCCTTTGCACCATCAGTACTGTATGCAGTGCCTTTAATTCTACTCTTGGGAATACTTTTTTCGTTCTGCACACTGTTAGTCAATGTCATTATTAAGGTTGAGGTATCACCCGAATTGCAAGGTAGAACCTTTGGAACACTTGGTTCCCTTACGAGTATAGCATCACCAGTCGCTCTAGCTATTTCCTCATTTTTTGCTGACATATATGGTCCACCATTAATCTTATTAATAAATGGAGTCTTATTATTTATTTCAGGGCTAATTGTGCTGTTCTTTCTTAAATCAATTAGATCATATAAATAATATTCTTTAGATATACCAAAAACACAGTAAGTATCTAAACATGAAAAATGCAGAAAGTGTTAGGGATACCGATACCCACTCTTTCTGCATTTTTCTATACTACTTAAGGAGAGATTCATATGACAAAAAAAATCCTTCTACTAGGAACCTTTCTGTTAGCAGCTAGCCTATTAGGTTGCAAAGATACAGAACACAAGGATACTCTAAATAAAATGGAAACACCTCAAAAAAATTCTGAAGGTGAAAAAGAAAAAATTCCATTTAATAATATGACAACAGAAGAATATTTGAAGAACTATAATAATATAAAGAGTACATTATCTGCTCAGGATATCAAAATTCTCCCATTTAATCTTGAGCTAGAAAAAAAATCTAATACATATAGATTTTATTATCCAAAAACAAGAGATGATTTAGATAGAAATGCAAAATGGGTAAGTGTTATGTTAAGGGAAGGCGGAAAAATGATTGATGGAATTATGTATAATGGCCATGCAGATAAACCTACGATTAAAGCGATGATACAAGCTACTAACATTACATGGACTAATGAATTAGATCAATTAATTGATTCAATTGGACATGAAGATTTTTCAAAAACAGTACAACTTGAAAAGATGAAACTATCAGTTAAAGGTAATTCGAATAATATTACAGTTATGATAGATTCAATTAAGTTAAACCCACCTGAATCTCTTTAAAATAAATTATGTTCCGAATTTCTATTAAATATGTGACGCTCCTTTGATTTTACACTCAAAAGAAATTTATATAACCTTAAACACTTAACTATAACTATGAGGCTATACAAAAAAATCGTCAGTGCTTTTAAACAGCGACTGACGATTTTTTATTCTCCTACACCTTTGTGACAAAAAGGCATCAGCAATATGCTCCACCTTCTTATTTAATCTTAATCCCAAATCATTATTCAATGATTTCAAAAAGATTATTACCATTATTACCACTTGGTAAAATGAATTTTACATGTTGGTCTGCTGGAATAGTTATATAATGATATTGATTGGGTTTTGTTAATTTATTAGTACTTTTCCAAGTTCCTGAAGTCCAATAAGTTACTTGTGAAGAAAATGCTAGTGGCGGAAATTTCTCTGGATCAGATGGCTTATCATTTTCTGAAATAATTTCAGGTTTAATTCTAATTTTCTTTCCTGCCGCATTTTTAAATTGAAAGTCGTAAACAATTCCATAATTCCCTTCAAGAGTTGGGTTAGAATTTCCTAGATGCCATATAGGTGCTTCGTATTCATTAATACCAACACGGGATTGAGGATAGGCTTTACTTGTTTTTGAACCTACATAAAAGCTACTTGTTATCGCATTATCAATAACAGCATACCTTTCATCGTAATTATAATTAGCAGTTGAAGTATTTTTATTATAATTTTTAACCTGTGGTGTTTTTATAGAATCAAAGATTTCTGAAGGGCTAGGGAACTGTCCATCTGGTTTTTTCTTTGAAACAAATTGACGTAGTGTTAATTTTGTATTCGGAATGAATTTAATTTTCCCATTAACTGCAAAAGTCTCTTCTACATCTTTCTCTAATATAAATACATGGCCACCTGCTGGAATAGTAATAGCTTGATCATTGCTGCTATTTCCATATTTAACTATAGTACTAGATGTAATTCCCATTATATCCCAAGAACCGTCAGGGCTAACCGGATATGCCGCATTTACAGCGCTATTTTTAATTCTTATAGTTTGTGGTAGACGATCTTCATTGTATACAGCATATCCAAATTTCAATGTAGCCCCTGTATAATTCCGATTAAAAAATTCAGCACTATATTCTTGATTTGCTTCTAATATTCTTTCGTTTGTGTAGTAAGCATACTTACCAGCGTCAAAGTTCGATCCCATATTTGGATTATCGTATACAACTTCAGGTGCATTTGTATATATGTACTTTGCCCCACCTTGTTTATATTTTACTTGTGTAATCGTAGAAGCATCTACCCCTCCTGAATCAGTTATTCCTAAAAACAAAAGTGACGATAGCAAAACGGATGAAAAAACTTTTCTTTTCAAAAATACAGCTCCCTTCCATTTATTACAACTAAATCTAGCATACGCTCCACATACAATAAATGTAAATAAAATATACAGCTGTTGTTATTGAGAAATACTGATTCATTTAAAGATAAATCCTTTTGTTCATTATGTATGTATTAATAACAACTTATAATGGTTTAATAGTTTTTCTACTCTAAGTTCACAAATACACTAGTTTATCCAAATAAAAATCCCTATCGAGGTTACGCTAGGGATTTTCATTTGGATAAATTAATTAAATCTAATGTTATTAATTCTAAAATATTTCTTTAAATAAAATAAGCATCTCCCACTTTTAGTTCAATAGCTAGAAATAGACGATGCAATTTCTACCTATGGAACTAGATTTTTTTTATATCCTAACTGTATACTATCTATATTATAAGACTTAATAATTTCATAATATCTCGTTTATTTAGTTGCAGGATTAAAGAACTAGTTTATAAAAAAATTAATTCTCGTATGGTAATCCCGACTTTTTCCACGCAAGAAATCCCCCCTTTAAATTAACTACTTTCTTTATATCAGCTTTTTGTAAAATGCTAGCTGCTATAGCGGAACGTAACCCCGTTCGACATTGTAAAACTATTGGACAATTTTTCGGTACATCATCTAGCCGTTCAAGTAGATTACCTAAAGTGATATGTATTGCATCATGAAGATGTCCTTCATCCCACTCTTTTTTACTACGCACATCGATAACCTTTACACTTCCATCTTTTATTAACGGATATAATTCATTTGATGTTTTTTCCTTATAAATCTCTAAACTTTGGAAACTTTGAATTACCTTTGAAGGTGCAAAAGCAATAATATTATCTAAGCCAATGGACTCAAAGTCTCTAATAACTTCCTCCACTTTAACCTTTTCCGCATCTAAAATTATTAAAGTTTCTTTTTTATAATCTAATATTCCCCCACACCAAGTTGTGAAAGAATTATTATAAGGTATGTTAATTGACTTCTCGATGTGGCCAGCAGCAAAACACTCTACATCCCTTATATCAACTATTTGCTGAACACCCCTCATCACTTCTTGAAGTTCTTCTATTGTATAAATAGCAGTAATTTCTCTCTTCTTACGAGTTGGTGGACCATACTTATTTAAATTCTTCATTAATGGAAAATACTTTGGAGGCTCTGGCTGTCCCGTCAATAAATTCGATACAAAATTATCTTCATCATTACACTGAAACGCCCAATTAAACATCTTTTCATAACCTAATGTGGAAGTTGGAATTGCTCCTAATGCTTTTCCACATGCACTTCCTGCACCATGTGATGGCCATATTTGCAAATAATCGGGGAGTATTTTTATTTTTTGTATAGAATCAAATAATTGTTTCGCTCCTATTTTCGCGGTATCTTTAATACCAACAGCAATTTCTAACAAATCGGGTCTACCTATATCTCCTACAAATATAAAATCACCTGTGAATATTCCTATCGGTTTATCATTCGTATAATTATTTTGACTTGTATCGGTTACTAAAAAGGAAATACTTTCAGGCGTATGCCCTGGGGTATGAATTACATTAAATTTTATATGACCAACCTTAAACTCTGTTCCCTCTCTAACCAAATTGTATCGGCCTTCGTTAAGATATTGATATTTCCACTCACTATCTCCTTCATCTGATACATATAAAATTGCATTAAAAAGAAGGGAAAGTTCTCTAGACCCAGAAAGAAAATCTGCATGAATATGAGTCTCAGCCGAAGCAATTACTTCCATCCCTTCTTTTTTAGCAAATTCTATATATTGTTCTATATAGCGGCCAGGATCAATAACAATTGCTACGCCTTCCTTCTGACAACCAACTAAATAGGAAGCATGAGCTAATTTTTCATCATAAAAATATTTTAAAAGCATATCTATTCCCTCCAAATGCTTAGTTCAAATTACTTCTCGGTTGTTACAACAACTCTCTCTACCTTTCCTTATAGAATCCCTTTTAACATTAAATTCCAATACATATAAGGCAACATATATCTTTTAAGTAAAAACATACTATACCGTTCTTTCGCTTGATTAAACGGAAACGTTTCTTGAGGCTTATGTTCATAGTTAAATTCAGCGAGTATAAGACTTTTATATCCTGTAACAATCGGACAGGATGTATACCCATAATAATTAGCCTGCAAGTCTCTTCCATTAAGTACGTCTAAAATATTTTGTTTTAAGACAGGTATTTGTTTTCGAATTGCCGCTCCAGTTTTAGATGTAGGTAAATTGGTACAATCTCCAAGTCCAAAAATATTCTTATATTGTACATGCTGCAAAGTATAAGGACTTATATCTACCCATCCCTGATGATCACTTATCTCACTTTCTTTAATAAAGTTAGGTGGCCCCATTGGTGGAACAACATGTATCATACTATATGGTACTGTTTCTTTTTCCATTGTTTGCGTATCTTCAAAAATTGCTTCTCTCTTTTCAGCGATAATTTCAACTAAGTTTTTATTATAATTCGTTATAATTTGCTTTCTTTCAAGTACTTGTTCTAATGCATTAGCATAAAGTGGAACCTGAAATATGTTAGCGTTCGCAGAATAAAACATTACTTTACTTCTGTTTCTTACACCGCTATTAGAAAAATACTCTTCTGCTAAATACATAATCTTTTGTGGAGCACCACCGCATTTAATAGGAGTATTAGGGTGGGTAAAAACCGCATTTCCTCCTTTAAATTTTTCAATTTCTCTCCAAGTAGAATCAACATATTTATAAGAGTAATTGCTACAAACCCCATTAGTCCCAATAGACTCCTTTAAGCCTTTAATGCCGTTCCAATTTATTTGTATACCGGCTGCTACAATAAGAATTTCATACTCAAGCAGCAGTCCATCATCTAAAAGTAGCTTATTTTCTTCCGGAAACAACTTAACAACACTTTTAGGGATCCACGTTGCCCCTTTTGGAATAAGCAATTCTTGATTACGCATCGTACTTTCCTTTGAAACAATTCCTCCCCCCACTAAACTCCATAGTGGTTGGAAATAATGTTTTTTTGATGGGTCAATAATTGCTATACTTTCTTTCAATAGGGGTACATTTCGTAACAAATGTGCAGTAGAAGATATTCCAGCAGTCCCAGCACCAATCACAATGATTTTATATCTATCTCTGGTCTTCATTATCCTCCGCCTATCTGAAATTAGTTTTCAAGTTAACTCATCGTAGTAATAATATTATAAGTTAAAAACACTCTTGTTTTATCTGATTTAAATGAATATTTTGTTAATATCACCCATCGACATTACTATGTGGGGTAGCACCACATCATCAAGCTAAGAAAAGCAAATGCCCCTAAAACGAATACACACACTGTTTTTTTGTAAAAAAATGTATAAGTAAACTTACGAGCATGGTAGTATTGGATAAAGATATGAATATAACAGGAGGATTTATTTTATGGAGTTGAGAAAGCTAACAGATCGTGTTTTTTATACTATGTTTAGTAAAGAGTCCGATAGACCAGTTCTAGGATATATAAACGGACAAAATTATTCTTTAATGGTAGACTCAGGAAATTCTAAAAATCATGTTGAATTGTTTAATGAAGCTGTACGTAATGAGGGATTAAGAAAGCCAGAAAGAATTGTAATTACACATTGGCACTGGGATCATACTTTTGGGATGCATGCAGTGGAAGGAATTACAATTGCCCACAAAAAGACGAATGATAAATTAACAGAATTGGCTATGTGGGAATGGACAGATTCTGAAATGAAAAAAAGGTTAGCAGAAGGAGTTGAAATTGAATTTGCAGATACTTGTATTCGTAAAGAGTACCCTTTGCTATCCGAAATACGAGTAGTGACTTCCGATATATCCTTCAACGGTTATATGGAAATCGATTTAGGAGGTATTGTTGCACAATTACATCATGTAACCTCTCCACATAGTGACGATTCTGTTTGCATATTTGTACCCCAAGAAAGAGTATTATTTATTGGAGATGCTGTTGGAGTGGATTATTATAATAATAGTCACTTGGATAAAGATAAATTGAGTTCTTTAATTACAGCGATTGAAGGATTTGATTTTGATGTTTGTGTAGTAGGGCATGCTGAGCCAGTAAGTAAATTAGAGATTGTTAATTTCATGAATTCTCTTCTGATACGTTAGTGGGAAACGTGTAAGAGAAATGGGGATCAGACAATCTAGTAGGGGCAATTGTTTAGACAATGCACCAATGGAATCCTTTTTTGGTCATATGAAAAATGAATTAGATTATAAAGATTGTCAAACCTTTGAATCTCTTGAGCTCAACATAAAGGATTATATGGAGGAGTATATTTATAATCGTTATCAGTGGACATTAAAAAAGATGGCTCCGATCGAATATCGGAACCACCTTTTAAGTGCTTGATTTTTCAGGGATTTTTTATTAAACTGTCCATTTTATAGGGTACAGTTCACATATCTAAGGGCTTGTTTAATTAATTTTAGGATGTTATTTCTACAACATAAACATTAAATTTAACTATCTGTAATTACTAACTAATAATTCAGGGAATAAATAATGTAATACATGCATAGTTAAACGTCTAGATTTTCCTTTATACGGATATATATGCATGTACATTGATGGATTAAAGTTTGCCTCAATAATTCCATAAGCATTTTTATTTGCTGCAGGAACTTCTTTATTTTCAATAATTAAATCTATACCACTAATTTTAGCTCCAAGTGCAGATACCGCATCTACAGCTATTTTCTTATAATCATCGGGAATTTGATCTGTCACATCAATAGAGTCTCCACCTGTACTGATATTAGAATTTTCTCGCAGGAATACAATTTCGCCACTTGTTGGAATTGAATCTTTTCGATACCCTTGAGCTTTAAGCATTAAGACCTCTAATTCACCTAATTGTATAGTTTCTAAAGGTGTCCTATGGTCCATTCCTCTTAATGAATCCAAGTTTTTTTGAAGGACCAATTCTTCAATCGTATGTGTACCGTCCCCTACAACATTAGCAGGAATTCGTAATAAAACAGCATGAACTTTGTCATCTAGCACAAAAAATCGATATTCTGTTCCATAAACAAATTCTTCTATTAATACGGATGAGTCTTCTTTAAATGCTAATGTGAGTGCTTTTTGATAGTCTTCGTAACTTGCTCCGGCTTCTTTAAAGATAGATATTCCTAATCCATAATTTGTTGTTTTTGGTTTTACAACAAAAGACTTTCTTGCAAATAAATCATAAGAACATACGGCTTTTTCTATATCATTAAATTCCTCACCTATTGGTACACGAAATCCATGCTGTTGAAGAATTTTCTTTGTTACTGTTTTATTTTCCATAATTAAAGGTGAAATATAACTATCTTTACTAGTCATATTCCCATTTTTCACATATTCAACATGATTTCCTAGCTTTAGTATTAAAAATTGATCTTGTCGATCTAAAACGTCTAGTTGTATTCCTAGTTGAATAGCATCAAACATTAAAATTTGTGTAGATAACTCCATGTCAGTAAATCCTGATAATTGATACGGTTTATCCCATAATTTCCTATAATTCCCTTTAGCAATACGGGTAGCTACCTGACTTTGACTACTTTTTATAATCTCTTTATAAAATCTTCCAGCTAAAGTCTTACTTGGATTTGTTAGCATTTCTCTCAAGTTAACAAATAAGGTATTGGAAACCGTTATGTCTAACATCCCTATTAAATTTTCCATCTCATCAATAATAAGCTCAGCCTCTCTCTTAAATTGCGTATGTTCTAACGGATGTTCAAGAGCCACTACATTATTTAGAAAGTCACCGGTTTTTACCCATTCATCATTATTATCGCATTCATCAATCCAAAGTAAATAAATAAGGAAAAGATGTAGAAATTCTGCTTGTTCATGGCTAATTCCATATGTTTCAAAAGGATTTAAATCTAGGTTTCTCAATTCAATATAACGAATACCATGATTTTTTAAATCTGAAACTTGAGGACCTCCCCTTAAACGGACAGATGCATAAAATTCTTTTTCTTCTAATAAAATCCCTTTATCCACCAGTGTAGAAAGATCGGATATATAGTTCTGTATACTACTATAGGATACTTGAACATCATTATCATTGCTATAACCATATATACTATTTCTGATGCTTCTTACGGCGTTATTTAAAGGATTGATTTCAAAGGAATTCTTTTCACTACTAGGAGAAGCACCGAAGAAATAAGTTATTAACCATCGATAGTGTAAATAATTTCTTGTGACTTTCAGATAAATTTCTGTTTTAAATTGATTATAATCTTTTATTTCTGATTGTAATTTAAATAATTCCTGAATCAAATCATCACTAAATTCAAAATTGAAATGTATACCACTAATCATTTGTTTTCGTCTACCATAAGAATTAGATAAATATCGCCGATATAAAACATTTTCATGATTATTAAGTTTTGCAATAACAATATCTTCTTCTTTTTCTGGCAACTGTGGTGGCATGCTTAATGGCCAAAGCATTTCGTTTTCCCCCATAGAACGATAGGCTACATCATGGATAGCTGCTAAGTAATTAAATAAATCTTCTAGTGTCTCGGTAACAGGTGTGATTAATTCCATTTGTGTTTCAGAGAAATCTCGCTGAATATAAGGATGTTCATCTCTTACTGAAATACTTTTTGGATGTTCCGTTTTAGCTAAACTTCCTGATAGGTCAACTCGTTGGCTTTCTTTTTCAACTCCATAACGTGCTTTTAATAAATATGGTTTAATACGGTCATTGTTTAACATTTTTTTCATTTCCATATAAACTGGTACCTCCCATCAACTCAAATATTTAATATAAAAATAGATAAATTTATAGCCTTTATTTTTTTGGAATTCAGCACTTGGATATTAATGGCCAAAGCATTTTATTCTTATCTGCGAAAAGATAAGGGATTTCGCGTATAGCTGCTAAGTAATTAATAATGTCTTGTAATTTTTTAGTATTAGGCTGAATAAATTCTATCTGTACTTCTGCAAAATCTTGCTGAATATATGATTTTGTATCTCTTATCGAAACATATTCAAACTTTTCAGTTGAACTTTCAACTAAGTCAACTTGTCGATTTTCCTTTTCAATCTCATAATGAGATTTTAATAAGGGTGGTTTAACACGGTAATTAAATAACATTTTTTTAATCCACATGGACTCTTCCTCCCAATTTATTTGTTTTTACAAACGATATAATATGACAAAATATAACAATCAAAAGTACCCACATCTCTACATGCGGATACTTTTGTTACTATATTTTGCTGTAAACTTAAATACTTCATATGACATTGGAAGTGGGTATTGTTGTAACCATAATTTGTTGTAAATAAGAATCATCTTAAATACTTCATATGGAAAGAGAAATGCTCATTTAAGAAAGTGGCAATAAAGAAGTAGCTATGATCATATCCCTCCATTTTTTTATAAGTTACTATTTGACTATTTTTTTGAGCATTCTCTAAGAAAATATGCTCTTCCAATTGTTCCGGATAAAACTCGTCTTGACTACCTTGCATAATAAGAATAGGTGGAATAGTATCTTCTTTAATTAATTCTGAAGCATCCCATTCTTTCCAAGAATCTTTGTCTTCACCTAAATAAGAGGTGAAAGCATTTATTCCCCATGGGGCTTGACTAGGGGTTAAGATTGGAGAAAAAGCAGAAACCGCTTTGAATCTCTTAGCATTTTTCAAACCGATCACTAAAGCACCGTGTCCTCCCATTGAATGCCCCATTATGCTTTCTTCACCTGAAAAATTAGGTACTATAGTCGAAGCAATGGATGTTAATTCATCTACTATATACGAATACATTTTATAATGCTGTGCCCAAGGATCCTGGGTAGCATTTAAATAAAAACCTGCCCCTTGTCCAAGATCCCATGCTGCAACATCAGAAACGTATTCTCCACGTGGTGAAGTATCTGGCATAATCACTGCAACTTGATGCTTTTCAGCCAAACATTGAAATCCACTTTTTTGACTAAAATTATCATCTGTACAAGTTAAACCAGATAACCACCATATAAGTGGGATTTTTTTCTTTTCTTTATTTGATGGTAAGTAGATACTAAATTTCATATCACATTGCAAGACTTCTGAATAATGGCTATACTTACGTTGCTCTCCTTCGAAAGAACGATGTTGTTCAATACATTTAAGACTCATTATCTCACTCTCCATAAGTTAAAATCGTACGAATGGATTCACCTTTGTGTAGTAAGTCAAATGCCTCATTGATGTTTTTAAATTCTAAATGATGAGTAATAAATGAATCTAAATCAATTTCACCCTTCATATAATCTTCGACCATTTCTGGAAGCTCAGATCTTCCTTTAACTCCACCAAAGGCTGATCCACGCCATACTCGACCCGTTACTAATTGGAATGGACGAGTATGAATCTCTTTACCAGCACCGGCTACACCGATAATAATACTTTCGCCCCAACCTTTATGACATGCTTCAAGAGCGGACTTCATTACTTCAACATTACCAATACATTCGAAACTATAATCCACGCCTCCATCTGTCATTTCGACTAAAACTTCTTGAATTGGGCGATCATAATCTGCAGGATTCACAAAATCAGTTGCTCCCATTTTTTTGGCTAATTCCCACTTTTCAGGATTTAAATCAACGGCAATAATTCGACTTGCTTTTGCTTGTGCTAATCCTTGAATAACAGCTAATCCAATCGCTCCTAAACCAAATACAGCTGTCACAGCTCCTTCTTCAACTTTCGCGGTGTTGTGTACAGCACCGATACCTGTAGTCACACCACACCCTAATAAGGCAACTTTATCTAACGGAGCGTTTTCGTCGATTTTCGCTAAGTTAATTTCATTAACAACTGTATATTCACTGAATGTACTAGTTCCCATGTAATGGTAAAGTGGCTTTCCATTATAAGAGAAGCGAGTTGTTCCATCAGGCATTAAACCTTTACCTTGTGTTTCTCGTACAGCACTACATAAGTTTGTTTTACCAGAACGACAGAATTTACACTCTCCACATTCAGGTGTATATAGTGGAATAATATGATCACCAGGCTTTACTGAAGTAACTTCATCACCTACTGAAACGACAACACCTGCACCTTCATGACCTAGTACAGCAGGAAATACTCCTTCGGGGTCGTCACCTGATAATGTAAAAGCATCTGTATGACAGACAGAAGTATATAGTATTTTAACTAATACCTCTTTTGCTTTTGGCTCTTCTACATCGATTTCTACGATTTGAAGTGGTTCTCCTGGCTTAAATGCAACAGCAGCTCTACTTTTCAATTGAATCCCTACTTTCTTTTTTTATTGTTTACACCACTAAGATTACACTTTATAATTTTAATTACAATACTGACAAATTCGTCACTATAAACATTTTTTCGCGAGAGGAAGATCAAAAATTATGGTTATTCATTATAAGGACAAGGAATTTTTCACTGGAAAAGATTTAGCTTTATCTGTGATAGGAGGGCGTTGGAAAATAGCAATTATATGGTGTTTGTTACAGCGTTCACCTTTAAGATTAAGTGAAATACAAAAAAAGCTTCCTGATGTGAATCAACGCATGTTAATCAGACAATTAAGAGAGTTAGAAGAAGATAAAATAATTACTAGATGTGTATATCCTATAGTACCTCCAAAGGTTGAGTATGAACTTAGTGAAATAGGTCGTCGACTAGAACACGTAGTAACTGCTATCTGTGATTGGGGAGATGATTTTAATGAATTTGTAGAAATGGACGCTAATAAAGTACCTGTTGAATAAAACTTAATGCAATTTTAAGTAGTTCTATAAAAGTTACGGGGACAATGTATAAAAGCATGTGCATGAATAGTTCAAAAAAGCCACGAAACGCTGGTATGAAGGCGTTTCGTGGCTTTTAAATATTACCAAGCTTATTCATAAAATTTATCGCGCATTATCGTATGTCAATAAATTCATTCTCTAAGTTATATTAGGTTGTACTGTCAGCAAATCAAAAAAATACGTTAAGTATATTTCAACATAAAAATGCTGGCGATACCTTCTATTAAAAAAGACGATTCTTGTATTACGAATATAGGGTAAATAGTATAATAAAACAAAACCAGACCTTATATTTAGAGTTTTTGAGTTTGATTATATATAATCAAACTTTATAATCAAACTTTTTATTTGTATGGGGTAGCACCCCATCGCTATCAAGCTAAGCTTATGCAAAGTCAATTTTAGGCGAGATTGTTTCTTTTTTCTAAGGGGCAAGTTATGTCTTACATCTTTGAATCCTTGCTTTTCATATAAAGTAATAGCGCCGGTATTTTCAGACAGTACATTTAACTCTAAATAATCTAAATTTCGATTTTCAGCCCATTTTTTTGCTTCTAATAACAAAGCGGAACCAATTCCTTGATTTTGATATTTGGTTCCAACAATTATATCAGTAATAAAAGCGTATTTATGTTCAACCAAACACTTATAGGATGGTGTGATTAGTTCTTGAATAAGTAAAAAAACTACTGTACCGTTATCGATTTCAGCTATTAAAATATCCGAATCCTTTTCATTGATTGTCTTCCTGATAAACTCTACATCCTGAATAAGAATAAATTTATGCTTTTCTTGATCTTCATTAATATAATTAAAACCTTCACATGTATTACACCAATATCCTATATCATGCTGATCTAAGTCAAAGTCGCCATCATTTACAGTTCCTTCTGCAAAGCAGAGTTTACATTCTAACAAATCTATTCCTCCAAACACTTTTTATCTGTTAGGACTGATTTTAGCAACTTTCATAAAGTATATCTTATTAAAAAATACCTTATACTAAATATTTTAATATTTACCTCGGAATTTAATGGTAATAAAATACTGTACAATAATACAAAAGGAATCCTTTATTATAAAGGATTCTTTTTGTATTATTCAGCTTACATTCATAGTAATGACTTGGAAATTATGCGAAATTTATATATATAATATAGATTCCCCAAAGAATGTAACTAACTTGTGTTATGATATACATTGTAAATTCGAAACCAGTGAGCTTTCTTTCTCTTTTTATTTTTCGTAAATACAGATAAAAACAAAAAGTAGATAAAAGCATTAAAAATACAGAAACATTATATATATTCTCTATACTAGTAATAACCGATCAACTCCTCACCTGAAAATTAGTTAGTATAGAATAAGCATATCATATGAAAGTTTAACTTACTTCAAATCTACTTTTTTTCAACAGAATATACTTAATATTTTCATATTTAACAGAAAGACTTGTTTAAAAAGATAAAAGAATCTCTTTTGCATCAATAGATTCACAAAAGAGATTCTAATTTTAGTTCATTTACTTATAAGATATCAGGCTTATTATTCATGAGGGTTAGGTGCAATATAAGCTGGAGCTGGCCCGCAAGTTACTGCAAAAGCAAATAACATCGCAGGCTTATATGGTAGCCCAAGCAATGAAAGCATTCCCAATGCTCCCCAGTAATCCTCTTTCTTAAGATACGATTTTATTTGATTAAAATATGATTTACTAATACCTAATGCATCCTGCCAACATCTTTCCCAAACATTACTTGAGTACATATTAGATGGAATATCCTCATCATTCATTACATAAACACCAGCAATAATAGCTGCTTTATCTTCATTGTTATATGAAGATTTCGCTAATTCTTCTTTATTAAGAACATACTTACCTGTTTCTTCATCTTTTACCATTAATACCGAAAATATATATTCTAATTCTTTAACTTGAGCTTCTAACTCTTCAGGTGTAGCCTTATTTTGTTTTCCATCTTGTATAGTTGCAGCTGAAGCGAGAGTTGGAACAAAAACTAGGGTAAGAGCCATTAACATAAACATCAGTTTCTTTAACATAGTGAATTAATCCTCCTAATTTTAATTTTTCTACTTCCCTCAAAACTATAAGTGTATACTATTTATTTTTCAGACCTCTACTTTTCCATCTACCACCCTCTATTTCCAATATTTATAACAATAATAATATAACCAACTATAAATGTATATATTTTACAATCAATCCATCTATTACAATCATTTTAAATTCTATATATTTCTATAAAATCAATTTTTTAGTAACCCGAAAATTTCACTTTAAGTATAGGACGAACATTATATATTAAAAAAACAAAAAAACTAATATGTTCAACATATTAGTTTTTTTGTTTTTTATTTTACTAGATACTGTTCTAATTCCTGAACCAATATCTTAGCGCCCTCAGGGCTTAATGTAATTTTACCCTTTGCTAATGAAATATTTTCATTAGTTACTTCGCCTGTAATAGCACATACACTACCAGGCGCATATTTTTTAAAAATTATATTTTCGTTTTCCACAAATATTTCAATAGGATCCTTCTCTTTAATTCCTAGTGTGCGTCTTAACTCCATAGGAAGTACAATTCTTCCTAATTCATCTACTTTTCTTGTAATACCAGTTGATTTCATATAATCTCTCCCTTACTTCATATATAATATAACTTTCCTACTTATTATTAAGTTTACATATCTTAAATTTCATAATTAGTATAACAGATGTATTTATTATTATCTAAATTGTTTTAGTTCGTTGTATCTTTTAAATATATATGGTGTATCTAGCGAATAATAAACTTATTGAATACCTAAAATAAAAAACTAATATGTTGTATACATATTAGTTTTTTACTTTATAACTGATATTTAAAAATTTATGCACTTTCTTCTTTTCCAAAATTAATATGGTTAGAAATAATAATTAACATGCATACTACTGAAATAAAAACATGTTCTTATTTAATATAATCGATTCACTTCTTTATAAAAAGTTTGGTTATTTTATTGAAGCTTATTCCACAAACGCACCCATTTGTTAACTTTTTTACTGTTTGAAAGCCATACTTTTTATATTGATTCATTTATTGGAAAAATCGAAAGTTTTAAACTCTCTCTATTACAGATTTATTTTTGGAAAAATAGCCTAACTCCAAATACTAATAATACTGTGCCAGTAATACCCTCTATTGTACGTTTCACCTTTTCTTTTCTTAAAAAAGTTCTTAATTGACGTATTAGAGAGATATAAAGTAAATACCATATTGCTGTCAAAGTCGTAAATGTGAGTCCCAACAAAAGAAATTGGAAGAAATGACTTTGATTACTCACAATAAATTGGGGTAGAAAACTAAGGAAAAATACAGCCGTTTTTGGGTTTAAGATTGCCGTAGTAAATCCTTGTCTAAAACTTTTAACCGTTCCAATATCCTTAGAGTTTATTTCCACTGAACCTGACATATCTTCTTTTTTAGAAAAGGCACTTTTAATTGACTTTACAGCTAAATAAATTAAATAAAATGCCCCAGCATATTTTATTAATGTAAATAGTATAGCTTTTTTCCTTAAAATATTAAATATAAAAAGTGTGATCAGGATAGTATCATAAACTTTCAAGGTGTTGTAATTGAATTATAGAGGGCTTCACTTGAATAATGTTCTTCTGTAAATGAGCGTTTTTTAATTACTTTTTCTCGGAACACTCTTAATTTTCTTTTGTTTATCGAGGGTATTAGTATCAACTTGATCAAACATTATCCAAAAACTACATTGATAAAACACACAGCAAAGCTATGCATACATTTTCTTTAGACAATTAGCTAAATATCATTTAAGCTGTAATTTTATAAAAATATAATAGCTGATTTTAAACGTAATTGGAAATAAACGTAAGTCTATCACCTATTTTCACACGCATCTCGGCTATACCCCATATTGATATAAAGGCGTTATCCTTTCCTATGATTTCTCAGAAAGAATAACGCCTTTTTCTTTTTAGGGGGTATTTTGTCTAGTTAGCTTGATAGCGACGTGCTATACTTCTCAATCATTAGAATATCCCCCAGCCATTTGTGTAAACGATTAATATCCCCAAATGTCTACTTCAGCTACTGAAGCAAATCCATTCTGTCCATTCGTTACTTCCATTTTTACATACTTTGCAGTAACTGGGGTAAATGTTGCCGTTTTCTTATCACTATTATTTCCCCATGTTCCTGATGATACTTTGTCATATTTAACGCCATCTACACTCGTATAAATATTGTAGCCTAAAATGCGGCCGTTCTCTGACCCGTCTTGTCTTGGGAGATAGTCCACTTTTGAAATTGTTTGATTTTTATCAAGTTCCAATGTTAAATTGTATGGATATTGATTTGGTGTCCAACTGCTATGCCAAAGTGTATCAGGTTTTCCATCGATTGCCTTACTCGCTGAACCACCGGATTCCTCACTATTTGCACTTGCTTTCATCGTATTTTTAGGCAATACGTATGGTTTAACAGATGGAGAATCAGTTAGAATATCTACTTCAGCTGCTGAGGCAAATCCATTCTGTCCATTCGTTACTTCTACTTTTACATATTTTGCAGTAATAGGATCAAATGTTGCGTTTTTCTTATCACTATTATTTTCCCATGTTCCTGATGATATTTTGTCATACTTAACGCCATCTACACTCGAATAAATATTGTAAGCTAAAATACGGCCATTTTCTGACCCATCTTGCCTTGGAAGATATGCCAATTTTGAAATGGTGCGTGTATCACCAAGTTCTAGTGTCAAATTGTAAGGATATTGATTTGGTGTCCAACTACTATGCCAAAATGTATCTGTTTTTCCATCTATCGCCTTACCAGCTGAACCTGTTGATTCCTCACTATTTGCACTTGCCTTCATTATTTTTTTAGACAATACAGCAAGTGGTTTTACAGGTTTAGCATCCGTCGCTTCCCATATAGATGCAATTAATGTTGGGTTATTTAAAGCTTCTACTTTTTGTCTCGTTTCTTGGGTTGCCTTTAATCCCCACTGATCAAAAAACGGAAGTAAATTTTGTTTTGCTATTTTCGATGTATTGTAAATAAATGCCTGTATTTTATCTTCGTCTGTTTTGGGAAGTTGATCCTCTGGTATCTCACGATATAATTTGTGAAGATTTGGATAAAAATCATCCCCATATGCCAAATGAAGCTGCCAAAGCATAACAAGTTTTACAAACAGGTCGTCAATATTTTTATATTCTTTATTCGTTTGTTTTAAATACGCAAAAGCTCTATTATAATCTCCCTCTGTATCTAAACGTGTTGGTTTATTTGGGTATATTTTCTTGAATGCAGCTAAAGAATATAGATTATTAGTTACTTCACCCATACCTCTTAAATCATTCCACGTCCATGGATATTGTTGTCGTGCATGTCCTGCTTCATGCATTTGTCCCCATCCAAACTCATTGACATTTAAAGTACTTTTGATAGCTTCACCAGCAGTAGTAAATACGGCTCCATCCCAACTTGCATACATGCCCCAACTTTGTGCGTTAGGGTTTTCTACAAAGGCCCAAATACGACGAGTTGAACGATGTAAAGGATTAGGATCTGTTTCAGATAGCCCCGATATCTTGTCTTGCGCTCGAATCATTTCATCATATTTATTTAATAGTGGCACAGGATCTTGATTTACAATATATTTATTGGCACTATCACGAGTTACAGTTAGTACTGCTCGTTCTGATTTCAATTGTACCGCATGTGCATCTGGATATTTGTTCATCATGGCGATCCAGTCTTCTTTCGTGTGTTTCCCTAATTCAAAGAATGGAATAGGACTACCACCTTGTGTTACCTGCACCTTAACTGTTCCTGTACCTTGATAATTATCAAATCCTAATACGCCGCCGTTTGGAGAAGAGATGGTATTAGAGCCAGGAGAAAGATCAATTTCTTTTCCCCATTCTTTATCATATTGATGTGTCCCAATAATGGCTCTAATCTTTTGCGTTCCTGATACTGTAATAGTAACCTGTTCATTAGGTTTTACATAAATTCCTGTTGGCATATAATTTTTTTGTTCACCTCTTTTTTCTCTTTTTGCTTCATCCCAAAAACTTCCTGTACCTAGAAGGTCGAACTCTCTTTGTTCAAATTGAGTTACAGTTTGTGTAGTTTCAGCATGTACATCTAAATTGTTTGTCATAATAGGTGCAAATAACGTGGTTGCTAAAATAGCGGATGTCGCAAACACCTTTATTATTTTTTGTAATCTACCATTTTCCCTTCTGTTCATATAAATCATTCCTTTCGTTCAAATTCGTTATTACTTACATACGAAATATCAGTTTTCTCACTAATGCCAAAAGTGGATTTATTAAATGCGCACTTATTTTAAGCAATGTTGATTATATTTTTGGATGAGTACAAAAAAAGCATAGTAACACTTCAAATTCTTTTCCTAATTAATCTAGAAACACATTACCTTCATTGGTTTCTTAAATCACTCCTCTAAGTAAGAATTTAAGATAAATGTCCTATCTCAAAGCACCTTTCCTAATTTTAGGATTACGCGTTAAGTATAATTCAAAAATAAAGTTATACAATTGAGAAAAATAAAAAATGTTAAAAATTCACTCAAAAATAAGGTGTTATATGGGGATAAATTTAATAGATATATATGATGTTAAAAAATATTTTAAATAGAGTATTTTAAATTCATAAAAGTAAAAAAGATTACGAAATTCTATTTTTTATAGATATGGCGGGTCAATATACGAATCTTCACCGTACTTCTTAGACGAATGAAGGGGTTTTATCAAAAAACAAAAATCCGATTTTAAATTATATTAGAAATAAAAGTAAGTCTGTAACCTATTTTTACACATATCTCGGCTGTACCCCAGGATAGTTCATTTCCATTCAGGAAATCTCCACTTTGGTGTCTTCATATAAAGAAGTACCCACTTTCTTGTCACGATATGCGGACAAAAAAGTGGGTACTAAATGAACTACATTTGTTGGTAATTCAACATTTTACGCTAGAAAATTAGTTCCTACTTTCATGTCTTTCTACAGTTGTACAAGGACGTGAAACTCCAAACTAAAATTTTATATAGTTATTTCCAATTATAAAGCATAAGGATATCCACACACACCGTCATTAGTTTTTTAATATTTGAAATACAAATTAATGTGTAATTTCTATATAAAAAAGAAAAAAGCACCTATTTTTATAGATGCTTTATTGTATTTGATTGATTGTGTATCTAGTCGTAATTACGATTGCCCCTAAAAACAATATACCAACTATTACTTCACCTGGTGTTGTCCAATTAAACATACTCTTCACCTCCTCGCTCTAATAATCAGGAGGAAAGATTACAAACATTTTAAAATCACATTATATTAATTTTTCTTTTTCATTTATATTTGTTACAAAGAAAAATGTTAGTTCTTTATATTTAAAGAAACCTAACTACAGATCTTTGGAGAACCTATTTTAAAAATGAACTAATTTATCTTAGAAAAGTACATCTTAATTTTCAAATCCATTCAATGTATACAATATAAATTTTGTCGGTAAGCCTTTGTAGTTATAAAGTTTAGAATTTCATGTCCCAAAATCAAAAAGTATAGACTTTCATGTCTCTTTTCTGGGACATGAAAGTACCTACTAAATTCATAAAAATGGCTACTTCCCCCTTTATAAAACATATAATTTCAGTTATTTTTATCCATCTACTTTTCAATCCCTTTATTTTCAATGGTTTTAATGTAAACTTTTTCGAATTGCCATAATAAAAAAGATTTATATATCCTTTCTAAATTAGACTCAAATCAAGTAGATCTATATCTCGATGATGATAAATTGGGGGAATATCTCAATTTATCGCAAACACAAATAAAACTTATAAATCGTTTATTTTATTATCCATTTCTTTTATTTCTTTATTAATATCTTTTGGCATAGTGGTAAAGCATACTGATATATTTCTATTTCCAATAATTTTGTTAGCATGAGGCAAGAGTTTTTGTGTTTTCGCATAATTTTCTAGGCTGCGTTTCTCCCCTCTTTTATCATTATCCCTAAAACTGAGAAAATAAATTTTTTCATGTTCATTATCCTGACTTGTAGGGTATGAGTATGAGCAAACCCTTCTATCTAGGTTGTCTTGACTAGCTTTTGTTGGTATAGCAGCATTTAAGGCTTTAAAAAAGTGCCATGGATGAAAATTCCCATGTTTCGATTGATCAATTTCTAGAAAAATCTTAAGTTTATTGTACAAATTATTATCAAGTTCTATCGGTAATTCAAATGATTCAAATTGCTTCGTTTTTTTATGTTTTAGTGGTAATTCTATATACTCTCTGGTTCCTTTTTTAAATAATCCTAATACATATTCTTTGTCTGAAGATTCATTGTACTTTTTTTTCTTTAAATCTATGTAATCATATTTAAATATAGCGCATATTTGCAGATTATTTTTGTACTGAATTCCATTTATAACTTGGTAATCAAGCTGCTGTTTTAACATTGAATGTGACAATGAAAAAAGTCTTGTTAGGTTAATTGTTTTTGACATATAATAGTCCCCTTTAATTACTTACATTTCACATTTTGTTAGTATATTGCTATTTCACTTGGAAGTAAATTATATAGTGATGGAACACTTGATCTATATTCTTCAGCTGATACTCTTTTTACACTTTCTAATTGTCCTACACTCTTAACCCCTAACAAGTTTTTTATTTCATCAAAGTGCTCTCTTGATTTTAATCTTTGAAGTATAGGTAATATAGGGTCTGAGAATTGGAAATAAGCATATGTTACAGGATACCAACGTTTACTATATTCTTGCTTCTTTCCTAATAATCGTTGAATATCTTTTATGCAATACAACATACAGTCCGCTTCTATTAGATTCTCCCATGAATATCCGGAGGAAATAGATTGCTCCTTAATTAAATCAGCGTGTACACTTGTACGGTTTAATTGTAATCTTCTATTTCGGGTGTCTACTAGGCTATGTAAATAAAAATAGAAGAATCCATAACTTCCATCTTGCATTTCATTATAATTCAGATATTCTACAAAATATCTATGCTTACAAATTTCATTGAGTTTCTCATACATTTTTCTGCAAATTAATATTGTTGTAGTATATAGAAATAGCGCATGAATAAAATATCTATAATGTTCAAATTGAACGGGTCCTGTTGTTCCATATGGACCAGAATAAGCATACAGGGTTTCAAAAAATCGATCAGCGTTTTAGTATCAAATAATGTATGATTACTACATAATAACTCAATGAATTTAATATAGTTATTTCTCAAGGGAATCATTTCATGAATTAGGTTATAAATTTGCTCATCATATGGTTCGGATAATTCCATAATTCTATATTCTTCTAAATCCTCTAAAAAAGCTCTTTTATAGTCATAAGACAAGGATGCTATTCTTCCAGGTCGGTGAATAATAGCATCCTGCATAGAGGATAAAATTCCATCTACCCTAAATCTCGTTTTTTTTCCTCAAATAAATAGCTTGGAGCCGTTCCTAATTCTGGTTTTCGTAATAATGGTTTGTTATACAATAAGCGAAGTAATTCTTCAAAACCCTTTTCAAAATCTCGATCTAAATCCATATATATTAAAACGTTCATATGAACAGGAATATACTCCGTATCTAATTCTTCTCTTTCTAAAATAATAGGAATAAACTTTTCTTGTCGCACTTGGTTATATATGTGTGGTCCTATTATTTGTGTTTCTGTACCGACTCCACCGGTATAAGCAGCAGCTTTATCAGCGTATATTTTATTGCATAAGACTAATACTTTATCAATCGTAGGATCTGTTACCATACTTTCCATAAAAGCAAACAGACTATTACCAGGATTTAAATCCCAAAAATCTGCCACAACATCAATACCATTTTCCCTTAGACGCTGTGCAAATCTGATGACTTTCTCTTGGTATTCCTGAGATGTCCAAGCATATGATATGAATATTTTTGGTGGTCTTGAACCAGAGTTTAACTTATTTTCCATATGGGTATCCACTCCTTTAGTTAGTGCAATTTACGGGTAATTCTCATCTTGTTATTTAAAATTTTTTAGCTATCAAAAATTACTTAGTAATAGTGGAAATGGCTTGTTTGTAAATTAATTGTTGTATATTATGAACCATTACAAGAACAGAGTATGTATCCATTGAAAGTATTTGTCCTCGTATCGGAACACCACTTTTCAAAAATATAGTAACCGTTCTTTTTGTATCTATTATTTCTGTATACATATCTTCCTGTATCATTCTCATATATCTCCCTCCCTCTTTAAATCGTACCATATTTCAGGTATTGATATTATTGGAATACAGTCATCATTAATTAAAAATTTATAAATTTTTACAAAATATTTAATATGTTGGTATTTAAAAGCCCTCCTAATTGTAGGAGGGCTTTTATCTCTCATATAAGTGAATCTGATTTTATGATTTTTAAAATGAATGTCGTATGTAATACCTCTATAATGCAGACTGATTAGAGCATACTCTGATTTATTTACACTTGATTTTTATACTAGTGCATACAATTAAAATCAAAACATTTCATGAGCATTTTATTATTATTGGCTAAGTAGTTTAGAGTTTATTGTCCTATGTTCAAAAGGTTTAGACTTTCATGTCCCGTTATTGAGACAAGAAAATACCTACAAAATTTATGATAATGGCTATTTATCAACGATTGTTCATGAGATTTGAGTTTAGACTTTTATGTCTTCCTACAGCTGTTGCACCAGATGGCACAGTTACAAAAAAAGCTACTAAGGTAACTACTAAAGATGTTCAAAATAAGGATCCTTTATATATCGAACCTAAAGTTAATAAAAAATATATGATGTTTTTGAAAAAGAATCAATTATTTGGAAACTACTACGGATCAATTGAACCATTCGCCATTATCTTTGCTGAAAATAACAAAGCAGATTTTCAGACAAACATAGAAACTATTAATGAAAATAAGATGTCTTCTAAGGCACAAATTGTCGGAAAAACAATTGTATTAAAAAATGAAAGACATGAAACTATTACTGACAATATTAGCAGTAAGAACCTTGATGAATTAAAAGAACAAGTAAAACAAAAAAACAATTAATAATTATAACTTATAATTATTTCTCCTAATTCATAAGATGATTAAAATTAATTTATAACAGTTATTACAGATTAAAGAAAGATCAACTGGAACTACCAACTACCCCACTTTCTATGCTGGAATCTTAAATGTTTTTCTTATTTTAGAGTTTCTTCTTTTGTCACAATTTTAATAAATCTCTTCTTAATTCGAATAAGCATACCAAAAGTGAGGAAGATAAAAAACCCTCCAAATATAACAAATACAAATGTAGGTTGGAAATATGTTAATAATACCCCCGAAACAATTGGTCCTACTGCCATTCCCATATATCTAATAAAGTTAAACATTCCCATCGCGCTTCCTCTATTATGTTCAAATTCATTTGCAATCATAGTAGCAAATAAAGGAGTGAGGATACCAATTGATATTCCGTGGAGAATTAAAGCAATTGTTACGCCAATTAAAGTATTCGAGTGTGTCACAGCAAATAATATAGCGCTCAAAGATAAGACTACATTTCCAGTTATAAAAAGTTTAGTTATTGAAATTTTAGATTGAATAGTTTTAAAAGTCATGCTGCCAATTATTAAACTTATTGCCATCGGTAAGTAAAGTAAACCTACTATCTGTAAACTTAATTGGTAATAATCTGTTAATAAAATTGGTAAGTAAACGATGAAAGAAAAATAGAGAAAAAATGCAAAGAAACTTAATATTAATATAGAACTTCCCACTTTACTTTTAAATATAGAAGCATAGTGCGATAGTAAAGTTCTAACATTCAAAGCTTTATTGCTCTCCACCTGATCTTTCGGAAAATATAACCAATTAATAATAAACAGAACTAAAGATACTGCTACAAGTAGCCAAAAAACACCCGGATAGTTATATTTTCCGCCAATAAAACCTCCTAGTACAGGTGCAACAGCAGGCGCAATAGATAACATTGTTTGATATGTACCCATTGCACTTCCTCGTTGTTCTCCTTGAAATATAGAGCCAATTGTAGTTGCCGCAATAAGTGGTATTGCAGCTGTTCCTATAGCCTGTAAAATTCTACAAATTAAAAACACTGTAAAGTTACTTGTAATCGCACAACCAATACTCGCTATAATTGTTAAAATAATACTAGGAATAAGAATAGTCCTAGCCCCTTTAAAATCAATTATAGAACCAAAAACAATTTGCATAATTGCCGTAATAAAAATAAATATTGAGACTGAAAGATTAACCATTGTTATAGAAACATGAAATGAATCTCGAATTATTGGGATTATTGGAGAGTAAATATTTTGGTTTAAAGAAGCGAAAAAAGCACTAATACACAACAAATATAAAAGAAAAGAAGTACTTGATTTAACTCGATTCATACTATCCCTCCTAAAAGATTATTAATAATCAGCTAACTAATTTAAGGTGAAATAACTTTATTTCCCCAAGATTCTTTCGTTTGTATTCTGTAAAAATTTTAATATTGCATTTTGTTCTATTTCGGAAAATGAATCGACAAACTGATAAAATTCATTCTCTTTCTGATCATGGATTTTCTGATGCAATTCACAAAGTGATTGTCCTGCTGGAGTTAGTTCATAATATACCTCCTTCTTATTATCAATCGACTGGAAACGAGTGATTAAATTTTCTCTTATTAATTTGGTATTAATTTTTGTGATATTCGCTTTAGATAAATTCATTTTCCTTGCAATTGTAATATTATTTATTGGTTGGTTTTCACCAATACAGGCTATTACGTGTATACTTGTCATATTTGTCGGTACATGTTCTATTTGTTCCATTTTAGCCTGCTTAAAAAAAGTCTCAACGTCCTTATCTGCCTTTTGTTCATTAAGATGTAATAAATGTAAATAATTATCGTAGATTTTCTGTTTTATGCCCTTATTCATTTAAATACTTCTACCCTTCTTTATCTTTTTTGTTTACCGGTAAACTATTTTGATTTTATATCTTCACCTAACAATTGTCAATTGCAAAATTAGAATTTATCTTATTACATAAGCATTTTAACTGTATACCCTTTTCATAAACAAACTTAATAAAGTTCTATTATTTTATAAAAGTTATTTTTAATGCATACAAGTCACTTTTTAAAATTCTTGACCGGATTATTGTTTACTGGTAAACTTTATATATAGTTAACCGGTAAACAATAATCCTAGATAGGGGGAATTTATAATGATAAATATTGTCCATGAACAAACCTTAAAAGCTATTGAAGATTTTGTCATAACAAGAGAAAAGAAAAAATATGCATCTCAAGAAATGATAAAAGAATTAGTTAGTGAATCTGAGAACATAAATAAAAATTGGACTCTGACGCAACTACATATAGTTTCGGTAATTCATGAGAATAAACAACAAATGAATAACACTCTATTATCTATGGAATTAAATATTTCTAAAGCAACTATTTCTAAAGCTATTCGCGTTCTTATAGATGATAAAATTTTATTACCGCATCAAAATGCAGATAATAAAAAGGAAATCTTTTATACTTTAACTGATAAAGGAATTCAGTTAGCTATTGTTCATAAGAGGTTACACAAAATTGCACATGAACGTTACAATGAGTTATTCCAACAATTTAATGATTCCGAGTTACAAGTTGTAACTAATTTTTTAGAAGCTTGGAAAAAATGTATTTAATGCTTTGTTATTTCAGCTTAAAAAGTATATATGTTTAACCTTTCCATAAAAATAGAAAAACTAAGGGGCTTTTAGCCCCTTAGCAAAAATCGGATTTTATTAACAATCAAAATAGCAATGATTTTTAAACTAACTTATCAAAAAGAATAGGCATAGAAATAGGTCCACGTGTATAAAGTCCTTTTTCAACATATTGAAAATCTTCTTCCAATTTAATGTTTTTCATATTATCTAAGACTACATTTACAACTATTTCAATTTCTGATTTTGCAAACGCTGCCCCTACGCAATTATGAATACCTGATCCAAATGCAAGATGTCTTGCAGCACCACTAAATGCCTTTTTAATATCAAGATCTGGACGATAAATGTTGAATTCATCAGGTCTTTCAAATGCATTAGGATCACGATTCGCCGCTCCAATCATACAGAATACAGTAGTTCCTTTTGATAATTGGATACCACTTATTTCCGTGTCTTTTGCTAATTGACGAGGAATCAATTGCACTGGTGGATTATAACGTAAAGTTTCAGCAATAGCCAAGGGTACTAATGAACGATCATTTAATACATCTTGCAATTGTTTCGGTTGGTTAATTAAATTATAGATTAATAAAGCAAGAGTCTTATCACCAGGTTCTGTTGCAGCTAATAGTATATTTAAAATTAATGCTAGAATATCAGTATCAGTCATAGCTATGCCTTCATATTTAGCACTGCATAATTTAGAAATTAAATCTTCCTGCGGGTTTAACCGCCGCTCTTTAATAATCGGTTCTAAATAATTAGCTAACTGTTCACTACACCAGAGAGAATGTTTTCTTGCCTCCGGTGGTTGATTTATACTGGTAATAAATTCAGCTACACCGCTATGCCATTCACCTATCTTCTTATGATCTTTCTTATCTAATCCAATCATATCCATTGTTACATAAACAGCAAATGTTCTGCCAAAATCATTAATTAAATCTATCTTTCCATTTGGAAGGTTTGGAGATAGTAAATCTTCTGCATTCTTTTTAATTAAGGGCATTAATTTTTTTAAAGCATCTCCCATAAAACTTCTTAAAACAATTTTTCTTTTAGCTACATGCTCTTTTCCACGCATTTGTGCTAATACTGGCCCACGCATTACTGGTTCAGCACGTTCAGCTAATGATTTTGTTGTAAATGTATCAGTATCATTTAATATATTACGAACATCTTGATATCTGCTAATAAAATAACTATCAATCTCAGGTTCATAATGCACTGGGTCATTCTGACGTAGGTATGAAAAATACTTATATGGATTTTCTTGAAATTCTTCTGATAATATATTTACCGTTTGCACTGTATTTGACATATTACTTCCCCCTTGTATTGGATACTTAATATTTATTAAGATAAATCTTCCGTTTCTTGAACCATCAAATATCCTTGATTTGGTTTCATCTTGATAGAAAAATCATTTCTAACTATCTGTTCACCAAGTTCCCATGGTTTATGATAAATAAGTACAGTTTCTTGAGTTCCCAAAATTTCAGCTCCTCCAATGAAAAATGGAAGTTCTGCAATGACATATTCTACTGCAATATTTAGCATGTCATTTGAAATTTGATCAATATCTATATTGGTACCCCTTGCCCTACCTAGAATGGCAGCGTGTGACATTTCTAAACAAGCATTTCGAAAATGAGTTTCGTTTACAAAGGTATGTTCCGCTTCTGCTCTCATGCTGTTATATGCATAATTATCACTAAAATCAGAAAAAGTATGGATAGCATTTACATTACCCCCATGCTCTTTTAGTGCTTTTTCAGCTGATCTTCTATTTCGTGATACTTCTTTTCTAACCTTTCTTTCCGCCTTACCTTTTGGGGTTCCTAAAGCCTCAAGTAAATTTGCAGCTTCTTTTCCAGCTAATAAAACACTGACATCATCAAAAGTATGTAATGCCCATTCAATCAGTCTATTAATATATTCGTCTGAAAATCTACTATTAAACGGACTAATACCTATTAATGCATGGTTACTACGTTTAAATATCTCAGCACAATTAGTAGATAAGGGGTGAGAACTAAACTTTTGAACCTTTCTTACCGCTATAGCATTTGTCATACAATCATCCCTTTTAATAATTTTATCAATATAAACCGTTTTATTGATTTTAAATAACTAATAATATATCAAACTACATACAATAGAGATAGAATATCTTGATGTTATATAAGATTAATAAAAATGATACTAATCAAAAATCCCACTTAATGTTCACCGGTGAACAAAACCAATTCTATATCGTCACTGTTGCTTTGTCAATATATGTTATTCGGAAAAAATAGATAAAACGAAAATTTCTAATTTTCGTACATAATTATGTACGAATTTGAAATTTATACTGTATGCTGGGGTATTGCCACACATCCATCAACTTAAGGTATATTTTTATACAAAATGTGGTCTTTCCATATAGTTTTTTATTATCTGTTATAGATTTTATAAAAGTGGGTATATCAAATAAACCCTGACGGGATTTAATCTTTTTACTATGCTACCTGATGAGTAGAAGTTGTATACTCATATACAACACCCAAAATATCAAAGACTGTCTTTTTCTCATATCGATGAGATTTTCGTCCGTTGTGCTGTAGGAAGTTAAACAGACGAAGGAGAACCTTTGATAATTCTTGGGTGTTTTTGTGTAATGCTTGGTAAAAAAGTAAAAAATAATCCTTAATTATGTACATCGCTTTATATTCACTTAGCTCTTTCTGTTTCTTACGCAACAGGAGTTCTCGCATTTTAAACATAGTAGAAGAACATGATAGAATACTAATGAGTTGTCCATAAAGTATACCGTAATACCTTGTAAAAGTTTTGTACGCTCTGTATATGTAATTCCTTTTTTCTTTTCGCGAATAGCTCGATCACGTAGGCGTTTATGTTTTTGTTCCTCGGTACATCTATAAACCACAATGCGAGTAGGCAGTTTGTCTTTACTCCCTACATATACATCATGTAATTCATACACTTGGCCAGGTTGTAATTGTTTCATGAAGTCTTCCAAATGAATTTGTATATATACCGGTCTCAATTAAGCGGGTTTTGTTTTAAATACGACTGTTTCGAATTCTTTTCTATATATTTTAGTTGGTAACTTAAGACGTGATAAATAATATCCTTGCTTATCTTGAATAGACTTAAAGTCTTGTAGACGAAAATATCCTAAGTCACTGATATACAGTTCATTCTTTTGTGCCATGCCTGTTCGAGTCGCACTATATGCCTGATCACTTCATTTTCCTGGTTCAATTTCCACATCAGAAAATTTTTCACTCAACAAGTCATACTCTAATTGAATTTTCACACCAGCTGTATGACTACATCCTCCGGCACCAGGATAAGTAGTGAATCGATCTGTAACTTGGAAGGTTGTAGAATCAAGGACGAGAATCCGTTCAAAATAAGAAGAAAGAAAATGAGAAATCTTAGATACTCCTCCAATTTTAGCTTGTAGAAGTGTAGTAAATACAGTGCGAAAGAAGGTTACAGAAGCCGAATTAAATCGTCGATTAAGTCCCTCTGGACTTAATAAAATTCCTGTTGAAGTTTCTAATTGACTACAAAGTTGAGTAAGAGAGATAGTAGCGATTTGTTGATTTAACCATACACACAAAGATAAGAAATGGTGCCCATGGCACTTACGTTTTCGTTTCATCCCGCCTGATTCTATAGCTAATTGATTAAGTGTAGCGGGAGACATATATTGATATAGCTCTTCGGCAAATAAAGATAACTCTTGTTTTTGGTGCATATTCATAAAAAGCACGTCACCCTTTCTCATTAACATAAGAAAATAATAACGTGCTTTTAAATTCAAAAATAGTCTAAATCCTTAAGTTGATGGATGTGTGGTGCTACCCCATCGCCATCAAGCTAAGTTTTTGATATACCCCCTAAATAAAATTTTTCTTTTTTTACAGGTAATTTCTTTGAAAGGTCAGCTTATTTTTTTTAGTTAATGAGATATGTGGTGGTATCTTGCTATTTAGATATGCAATTAGGCATTTTCTATTTACTTTAATTTCTTCTATGATAATATATAATCTATATATTTTTATATTAAATAAAGAGTGGGAATGATTAATGAAGAAACAGTCTCAATATATGTATCATTTAATTATTAGCATACTATCACTTTTAGCTATACCATTTTTGCTTTTTGGAAACTATAAAAGTACTATTTTTAAGTACTCATTTATCTTTATATGTTTAATTAATATGATAATAAATTTCCTTTCTTATTATAAAAAAAGAAATAATTAGTTCTCCATAAAATTAAAAAACACGCTATTCTTTCTTTAAATCATAGGAAAGGATGGCGTGTTATATGTCTGTTTCTGTGTCTGACGAATTACAACTATTTGCTCAAGAGATTCAAAGTTTTTTATCTCCAAATACCTTACGGAATCTTGCCAGAGATGTTGGTTTTGTGCAACGAACCAGTAAGTACCAAGCAAAAGATTTAGTAGCTTTATGTGTACGGGTGAGCCAGAATGTAGCTATGACTTCTTTAACTCAGTTATCTAGCTGTTTAGAAGCATCAACAGCAGTACTCATCAGTCCTGAGGGACTGAATCAGCGGTTTAATAAGGCGGCCGTCCAACTTTTACAACACCTACTAGCCGAACTACTAAGCAAAAAATTGGTCGCATCTATGCCGATTTCTTCTCCATACACTTCTGTTTTCAAGCGTATTCGTATTTTAGATTCAACTGCATTTCAAATCCCTGATGTATTTTCATTTTATTATTAATAATTACGGTACATGAAATTATTAATAATAAAATGAAAAAAGCTCCCCTGAAAGGAGCTCCTTACATTACAAAACACTTAAGAAATCCTTCTAATAACAGCTATACTTAGGATTTGGATTTGGATTATGGTTATAACTCATCCACCCCTGTTTGTTACGATAAATCATTGGTCGAAGACTATTCTTTTTCTGTGTATTATTTCAAGCTTTTTGGATTTTTTCTTTTTGTGAAATTTACCTCAAAACAAATTAACTAGATAACAAAACGTAAAATAACAATGCAGCTGCCTCTTGTCGTTTCATACTTTGTTTTGATAGATAATCTGCTGATCCATCTTCATTATATATAACCTCAGGCCCTACTAAACGATGACCTACAATGGTTTTCACGGATTCTATTACCCAATCATCAGTTTCTCCTTTTAATGTTGCATCTGCAGATGGCGCTCCTAACATTTTTAAATACTGCCAGGTAATCCATGCTGCTTCTTGTCTAGTAATTGCACGGTCTGGATGGAATTGTTTCCCTTCTTTTTCATATAAAATACCAATTTCATATAACTTTTGAATATGTGGTGCATACGGATGGTTTTTCACATCAGAAAACACTGGTTCTTTTTTTGAAGGTGGCGTAAAGTAAGCAATTTGAGATAACCAAATACTATCCACTTCTTTTAGCCAAACAAACTCTTTCTTCATGGCAGGGAGTTTGGCAGAGCATGTACCATATGTCAAGCCTTTTCCTGTCTCTTTGTATGCGTAATCCCATAGGGATAGAAAATGATTGAATACAAAGCGAGAACAACCAATCGTTTTGTTGATTAGAATTGCTTGTGCTTGATTTGGATAGATACGAAACTTATAGGCTTTATTGGTCATCATTTCATTCACCTCCATTTCTGTATATAACTATTATACACCAAACATATATTCGATAGATAGTAAAGTAACACCTTCTGTATGTCGAACAATTAAGATGGCTTCCTGCCATCCCTTGTTCAAAGCCAATTCAGCTCCCACCTACTCACTGGGCTGTGACCCTTCACGCTCCTTGAGGAAGGAGTCTTCTTGGCTAAAATGATAAATATTATTAGTCATGAACTGACTGCTCTTCTTTGTTCTGTATTCTTTTTATTTCCGCGTTGTATAACTGGAATAACAGCGATACCCATCACAAAAATTGCACCTGTAATTTGAATAAATGATGGAATGCTTTTATTAAATATTATATCTAGTATCAATGAGAACAAAATGTTTAGATATAACAATGCAGACAAATTTGATATTCTTGCTGTTAACTTATATGCCTTTCCTCTAAACCATTGATTTCCTAGACTTCCCATTGCCATTAGAAATAAAAATAAGAGTACGATTGGAGTAGTAGTAAATACTTCACTATAACTCTCCTTTGAAAATAATGCAGATAGTATACCTGCTATTATTGTTCCATATAAATACGTATAGGTCATAATTGATAAATTATCATCCGTTTGTGTACTTTTATGTAAAAAGAATTGTGAAAATGCTAAAGATACTCCTGAAAATACTCCTATTCCTAAATAAAAGAAGGATTCATAATCTATACTACCTGTTTTTAGTATTAGAAAGACTCCTAAAAAGCCAACAAATGCCGCTATTATTTCTAGCCCTGTTGCACGCTTTGTTTTCGAAAAAAGTGTAATAAGGCAAATAAAAATTGGTCCTGTATTATATAAAACCATTGCTATGAAAAGTGAAGTCTTAGCCGCGCATAGAAAAAATAATGCTTGTGATAATGTAATAGAAAAAGCTCTTGGTAATTGTTTATAACTATTTATCCAAAAGGAGATTTTCTTCATTCTTGTTATAATAAAAGGAATTAATAATAAAAAAGGAATTAAAAACCTTGCTGTAAGAGTTGAAAAGAAATAACCCGAGACAATAGCATGTTCTGCGAAGAAGCCTGATAGTGAAAAACTAATGCCTGAAAGAATCATAAAAAAGGTCGCTTTTTTTAGGCTATCCATTCGATTTATGCCTCCTCATTGAATTCCCATTTTTACTCTGTGTTTATAGAATGTTGTCTTCTCAAACACCTGGTAAATAAAATGACCGAGAAACAGATTTATTATATTTCTCGGTCTTAAAGTAATGTAAGATTTCTATTAATGCCAGAGGAAGATTCCTCAGAAATTACGGCAATATTAATTCTCCTTTAAAAAGTAATCTTGCTGTCCGAGTAACACTAGACTTTTTAATTACATATCCACAATTTGATTCCTCAACAACAGATTCTGTTTGAATTTTCCCAGCTGGGTGCTCTATTATAATTTGGCTCGGTTTTAGCATTCTGTTTTGATAATTATTATGTACAACATGATATGCAGTTGTACCACGAATATTTATAGCTGCTGATAATACAAGCGATCCTGTTACTGCATGAGTACTATGACATTGGTGGGGAATAAAATATCTAGATGTTATGGTTCCTGATTTCCTTGGCTTTGAAACGATTGCAATCTTAGGAATAACTTTATTAGATACGTCCCCTAAATTTGCAAGATAAGCTACTTCTTTTCTAATCAATTCAATCTTACGTAAAAATGATTTATTCGAATTTAACACCTCGGGGGGGCATCTCCTATAATACCTAATTCATTGGCCCGAATGATAATTAAAGGTACAGATACATCGATACAAGACACATAAATTCCATTAATAACATTCAGTTTTTCTCCGGTAGGAAATAATTTCTCCGTAACTGATCCTATTGAATTTTTAAAATTCAGAGCAATAGGAGCGCCCGTCCCTGGAACACCATCTATCTTAATATCTCCTTCATATACAACATTTCCATTTTTAGTTGCTATTGTCGATTCAACGATTACATTTGTATTTAGGTTTCGTATCATTATGGTTCTTTCTCCTGATCCAACTTTAATCAGTCCACTCTCTACTGCATACGGTGCAACAGCTGCAATTATATTTCCGCAGTTTATGCTATCATCTAATATCATTCTCTTTAGATCTGCTTGCAAAAATAAATAATCGATATCTATCCCTGGTGTAGTAGACGCCCGAATAATCGCAATTTTATTTGATAAAGGATCTAATGTACCCATTCCATCAACACCTCTTGCATTCCCTGCCCCTAATGCTTTTAAAATAATCTCATCTCTAATAGATTGATTGGAAGGCAAATCTTTATCTAAAAAAAGAAGCCTTTTGACGTTCCTCCTCGCATGATAAAACAAGGTATTTTCATTTATAAGCATCTCCCTTTTATACTTCACACCATAAAACTTTTATTCTTTATATACAAAATATAAAATATATGTTTTATTATTTTGTTAACTAATCTAATCAAAGAAAAATATATTAGTTTGCAATCTTTTTCCCTTCCTTAATTGTAAATGAAATCCTTAAAAGGGTTGAATTGTAAATTATGTTAATCACCACCTATAATTTGGTATCCATTCTAACAATAAAGTAAAAAATAATTAATCGTATACTGTATATAAAAAAGATTAATTATTATGAACATTAATCATGTTAAATTGATGACATTTACCAAACAAATAACTTAAATTATAAGTACATTCGACAACAATTGATTGTTTTCTGAATATTATTGAAAAAAATGTAAAATCACTTCATTTTCCCTACTATTTTGCTATGATAGTTACAATTAAATTGGATTAGGATATTTCTATAGGATGGGGGAGTATATAATGAGTGTTTCATTAAAGAGAAATGAAGAATTAACCTCTCTATTGAACGACTGGTATCGATCTATGCTATCTCAACAAGTTATAAAAGCTACTAATCTGAAAAAGAAAATTGATGAAAAAATTAATAAGTTAAGCATTGAGTCAAATCAAGAACATCAGGATCAAAATTTGTTACTTTATTACTCACTACTTGAATTTCGTTACACAGTCTTAACAGATAGCCTCGGTATTCAACAAAATAGTTTTGATGCTATTAGTGATTATGATATGCCTACAGACCATTTTCTACGCTTCTATTATCACTTTTTTAAATCCATTCATTCCACTTTTATATCAAGTTTTACTGAGGCAGAGGAACATTATAAACTGGCAGAAAAGATATTAGTAGACATTCCAGATGAAATTGAACACGCTGAATTCTACTATAGAATTGCTACTTTTTATCACCATACCTATAACATGCTAGCTTCTATCGAATACGCAAATAAATCGAAAGCAATCTTTTTGAAGTATGAAGGTTATGAAGTAAAAACAGCCTTTTGTAATAGTTTGCTAGGTGGTTGCTGTATCTATTTAAAGCAGTACGAACAAGCAGAAGAATATCTACATTGTGCAATTGAATTACTACAAAAGAATAAGGAAGAAGATTCTGTGTTATACGTAAAAAGTACTATGGGGTGGCTGTATTCTGATCAAAGTATGTCTACGTTAGCTATTCGTCACCTTTCAGAAGTAACAGAGAAAATCCCTACACACTTCAAGGCTATCTTCCTACAAGCTAAGGAACATTATAAAATAGGAGAACAATCGACAGCTAACAAACTCATTGATAAGGGATTACAAATCTGCAGAGGAATTCATAACGAAGAATACACACACCACTTCTCTATTTTAAAAAGATTAAACGAAAATATTCCATTGGAAGAATTAGAAAAAATCATTCAAGAAGGAATCTTATACTTTGAGGAAGAAGAATTATGGGAATTTGTTGTCGAATACGCTGAATTATTTGCTACAAAATGTAGACAATTAGAGAACCACCAAAAGGTAAGTGACTATTTCCATATTTGTTACCAAGCAAGAAGAAAATCAATTGAAAAAGGAGTGTTCAAATAATGAAAAAAATCAGCCTATTATTATCAGGTGTTGCTTTTATTGGGGTTCTAACGGTGGGAATTTCTCAGTTTTCTAAAACAGATCAGCTTGCTACCCATGGACATTATCCTGCTCCTTCATATAGTGTTGGCGATCATGGTGGTGCACCACAACAAAATTAATATAAGTGTATTTAAAGACCCTCCATTTGGAAGGTCTTTAAATATCAAAATATGTATTGTTCTTTTTGGCTACGCCAAACCAAAATTCTTCTCTCATCTATCACCCAGCACTCTCTTAAGACAGGAGAACTCTTTCGGAAAATCCGTTAAATAATAAAAATAGACTAACTATTATATCTACCAACTCTTCATATGCAATATTACATGCGAAGAGTCTTAAATATTCTGTTATACTATGCATGTGGATTTTTCATCCAAAAATCCTCTTAAACGCATATTTATGTATATGCCACCCTAATTGATGAAAGTGAGAAAAATGTGTATCATTTTTCTCACTTTTTTTATTTAAATTGTGGTCTTGTACTTGATTCTTTAGTTATTTTAAATGATAAAAACTCAAAAAGAGAATTCACTTTTCAAAATCATCCTATCGAATCAATTATTGTCTAATAATACCACATCATCTTTATCAACTCATTTTAGAATATTTGAACAATAATTTTATATACAAGATCTGCATAAATTATTCATTTTCATTTATATAAGGCCTACATTTTCACTTCTGATAAATTCTTGAACATTGAATTATTATTCACAAACCAAAAAACACGAAGTATTTTGTAGAATTTTGTCTATCAATATGTATGTACACCCTTATGTAGTGGATATAGACTGTGAGGTGTAAGGAGGTACCTTGCAAAATAATGAAAAGGAGATTATAAAATGATTAGATTAACAAAATTCTCAAAGTTAGCATTTGCAACATTAATTGTGGGAAGTAGTTTAAGCGTCTTTGTGTCGTCACACAGTGTACAGGCTGACACCTTAGATAATTACCAAGACACTGTAAGTTTCATACCACCTTCTAGTGCTAGGCAAACATTGGAACAAAAAAACACTATTGTTCCAGAATCAAAAGTTATTAAAAACCATTATGTAAAATACTCTAAAACACATTTCCAATCTAAAGAAAGTATACCAAAAGAAATTTATTATTCTTCAGAAGGTTTTAAGGGCTATATACAGGCAAGTACCGTTTTGGATATGGGAAATCATTTTGTAACGCTATATTCTGGAACCGTTATTCGATGTTAGATTTTTAATCCTACCTCTTATAATGATCAATAGCGCACTGCCAATACTGTAATATCTATTGTTCAAAAAATAAACCACAAAATCTTTTGATTTCATGGTTTATCAAATATAAAGATAATGCTAAACGAATACTCTAACATTACCTTCCCCAAAGCTAATTATAGAGTATTTTCCCCAAAAAGACACTCTTGTAGTGTCTTTTTTATAATATTTTGATTTACTCTCATCTTACATTTGTTAAATTCAGATATGTAATAATGCATATTACTTCGATTGCATATTATGATATAATTTCATTGTGAGCTGATACATAATTTCTTTAAATTAAAAAGCTAAAACCTCATTTACCCAATTGGGGGCGCCTTATGGCGTCTTTTTTTATTCTCTTGAAGTAAAAAACAGGACCGTAATATCATTGTTCAAAAAAATTGTATACTTTAACAAGAATTCCACCTACTAACACTTATTTTTGGGGCTAATTATTTGTTTCAACATAATAATTTTCCATCTCGTATATGCAATAAACAATGATAGCTAAACTCCAACTGACACCATAATAATCATGTGTGTAGAAGTCATAACCTGCCTTAATACCTTTTTCTATTACAACCAACGTAAATCCTAATGCCATCCATTTGTTAATTTTCATCTTAATAAACGTTTTAGCTATAAGTATTAAAAATAAAATATTTATAAGGCAGTTTATCATTAGCTCATACTTTTGAATGTATACTGCCATTATACAAGCAGTGATATTAGTCGCAATACCAAAGGCAACCACGGCTCCCCAAATCCTGTCCGAAATTTCCACTCCTGATTCAATCCCTTCCCTAATAACATAACATTCTTTTCCTTAATTCGTTCCTACACCCTATTCAAGGTATGCTGTATTATCCTTGTCTGATGAATATCTATTTATCTTTTCATATAGTGCAAACAAAATTCCCTCTCATAATTTTCTCTTTATTAGGCAAACTAGGTTTAAGCCGTTTGAACTAGCGGCTTCACTCTTCTGATATGGGGTTGCAATTTATAGTAATTGACTAACTCATTCAGTCCATTGGCACTGGCAGGCAACAAAATTGTTGTCTGCCATTTTCATGTATACTTTTTCTAATTTCATTCCAAACCATACGTTTGCTTTACTGATTTTGAAAAGGACGGAATTTGATTTTGAATAAGTAAAAAAGATAAAGCTCAGTCCACTTTTGGTATAGGACATTTTCTTTTTACATATACTATTTTTGAGCCTTTTTACCATTACGTGTCCTATTGGTGTCTTAAATTCCTCCTAAAAAAGGGCGGCAGATACGACTGCATGCCCTTTTTTATTTATATTGCTGTTCTCTATCCAATAAACCAAATGAAAACTAAAAATGTACTATTACATATTCTGTTCAGTCCAGATTATGTTAAAATTTCTTATGTTGTTTATTTCATAGTCGAATTATGGTTTTGTATCTAATTCAACAATATGTGAGCTGTATACCAAAAGAAAAGACACCCGAAAGGTGTCTTTTCTTCTTATAATCTAAAAACATTTTTCTTTTTCAGGAAGATTCAATGATCTCACAAACCTAAACCTCTTATTTAAAGACATTTTGATTAGTATGCTTAAGAATTTTCATCAATATCAACATGTTATTAGTTCACTTCCAAATCATATTTCCACTACTATATTTGCTTTCTCAAAGATTTTCTGTCTTGTTCTTAATTTTGTCAAAATCCTCATATAGCTATACAAAACATATATGCTATTATGTTTTTAAGAAACTATGTGTTCCCTTAACCCTGTATCCGGCCCTGTATTTTTTACAGGGTCTTTGTTGATTTTATTTACTTTCATTGGCTTATAAGAGTTAATACACACCCAATTTCAATTAAAATCGTTTAAATCTTAGTTAAAATTTGAAATGATAAATCTATTAGCTTTTTTGAAAATTGTAATCTAATACTAGATATCTCAATGTATACTTCACTAAACACCGGTTAACACTATAAGCGTAGTGTTAACTATTTTAATTGAATATTAATAATAGTAAGTATAAACATTATCAATTTACTATATCTTACATTTATGTAAAAATAGATGTATGTTAAGCTTTTTCAAAATCTTTCCCCTAATAAAGATTTGAAGTAGCATTTCATGATTCTCCTTACAGTTAATATGCCTTGAAAAAGAACCCTATAGGGTTCTTTTTCTTCTTATTACATCTACAGCAGTTACTTATTTAACATACAAAAAGGACTGACAATTACTTGTAGTCCTTTTTGTACCTAAATATACACTTGTCTTAAGTACTTAATCCTTTATTTATTATGCATTATTATTAACTAAACATGTCATTATCATTTAGAAATATAACACTTCCAAATTTAGAAGTACACAATAACAAATCTTTCCCAGCTTCCAGCTACATAACTATTAGCTGTTAATTCTCTACCACCATTTGCTGATATAAATCTACCATTACTTAACGCTTGTAATACATATATCCTATTGTCTCCACCATTATATAAAATAAATTTTTCCCACGCCCCAATTGATGTACGATCTGCTACTACTCTACCATTTGGCTCAAACGAAACGTACTTTCCATTACTTTTCGCTTTTAAAGCAAACGTATATAATTCCCCAGTCGGAATTAATTCAAATTTCTCCCATTCATTAACTACACTACGATTTGCTACTACATTTCCCGATGGCTCAGCAGACACATATTGTAAATTTGCAGCTTGTATAGCAACAGTCCAGCTTCCATTAAATAGATTCACACCTTTTAGTGAACTTGCATTTGATTGGTTGGCTGCCAATGCATCATTCGATGGGGTTATCATCATTATTATTAGAACCATTGGCAACACCATTAAAACCAACTTTTTAAAGATCTTATTACCATTTGCATGAGTTATGAACCTCTTCATTCCCATTCCTCCCTTAATATATAACACTCATATACATCATACCAAATATGTAAAATATTGTAATGCAAGAGAGTCTTTATCAACAAATACCTTATTATTCTGTTTCTTTTTTCTCAAATCTATAGCACCTAAACATCACTCGGTCCTCAAACATATTTTTAAAATTAATTTCACTTTATTTTAAATAAAAGCCAAATAGCCGTTCATAATGAACGACTATTAAGCATCTAACTAAAAATTTGAATATCTTTCATGTTAATCTATTTTGTTTAATCCCGTTGAAGTAACTTGATAGATTCTTTTTTTGCCTATATATTCTTGTTTATTATTCTCAAGGTTAGTAAGTGTAGCCCGAATCTTTTCATTTACTGCTTCCCCTTCTATATGGGTAAACTCAATATAATCTCCCATTTTGACTGGCACAGTTTGGCTTTCAGCCGTTTGCTGTCTATTTCTCACTATTTCTTTATTGTACACAACACTACCGGATGAATTCTGTACTTTGATACTCGCATACATATTATTAAAATAACAAACTATTATGTTTTGATTCAACACCTTTAACTTCCATATAATTGTATAAATGTATTATTTTGGCTAAATGAGTAAATGAATTTCAACATTTAAAGCTTATAATCTAGCGAAAAATTCATAAAAGTTTTTTAACTTCAAAGGTTTAAATAGTTGCAACCACTTTTATTTAAACTTCCTCAACTTTTTTCTAAGCTATTCTCTAAGAATCTTATTATTTATTGTAAATAAAACAGGTTGCTACTCTATATGTAAAAGAAAGGCGGAATTTTTAATATGACTCCGCCTTTTTTGATATAAAAAGCATCTAATTCTATTTGAATTAGATGCTTACATTTAGTTCTTAAACCAAGTATTCTAAACTACTTATGCCCCTGTAAATCTTTTTTTATTACATCCCATAGTGGATTATCTTGACGTATCGGTTTACCCTCTTCGTCCCATTTTATTTTTCCTGTTCCCAATTCATAATTCATTCCCGTCCATGTGTCTTCACGGAATGCATAGAATGATTTATGCCAACCTTTTTGGTTGAAGATAGAAATAAGATCTTGCATGTATTGGGTAGCTCCTGGAACGGTACGGTTAATTCCAAACTCCTCTGCAATAATTCGATTAGATGGTACATGATTTTTCTTAGACCATTGTTGAATCGGCTTTAAAAATTTCTCTAATCCATGTTTATTCCACATTACAGGCTTATCTAAATCCCCTACTTTTACTAATCCTGGATATTGATATTCCTTGTTTTGTTTTTCACCTTGACTCGTTAATTCATATGGTTCATACATATGAAATGCGTAAAGTGTTTTTTTATCCTCTACTGGTTTTAAATATTTAAAGGCCCATGGAGTAGCATATAAACCTGAATCTAATATAACTGGTGTTTCTTGATCCACTTCTCGAATGGAATTGATCACCTTTTCATAAAATCTGTTTAAATCTGCTGTTGTTCCTTTCACTTTTGCATACCAATTCTCGTAATCTTCCGTCCAAAAGTCATTATATCTATTATTTTTAGCTGTTTCTGGATGCGGTTCATTTATAATATTATAACCGACCACTGCAGGGTGATCTTTTAGCTCCAATGCAAGGTCTTTCCAAAATTGACTTGCTTGATCTTGATATTTCTCTTCTTCCCATATTCTGTCGTCATTCTTGTTATTATTAAATTGGCGCCATCGATCACCAGGCAAGGATAACATTGTAAGAACAACTTTCATTCCCTGCGATTGCGCGGCATCTAAATCCGCTTTTAATTTTTCTAAATCCTCCTTTACTAATCCCTGATAGTTATCTGCATTACCTATCAGAAAATCCTTTCCAGAGGTATCTGGTTTATCCTCAAATAAAAAATCTTTATCCTTTGCCCATTTATCAGGTGCTAAACGAACATATTCAATATTAGCTTCTTTTGCACTTTTATAGTTCTCAGGTAATGACGTACTATTCATGAAATTAGTCCCCTTCCTTTTTGAATCCCAAAAACTAATTTTTGAATCGCTCTTGTAATAGGTATCAGCTCTTACATTCATTTCCTGTACTCCAAAATTCATCATGCCTAACAACGCAACAATTGGTAAAAATTTTTTCACAACTTTTCCTTCTTTCTCTTTATATTTTACACACATAACATACCTGTGTTTTGTTACAGGAATATGGCAATTTTCCAAAAATACCTTTTATGTTTATAAAACAGAAGGTCATTCACTCATAAATAAAAAAAATAATTAAGAAGTTGCATCATTTTCTAAAAAACAAAAAAGGAATCCTTTACGGATTCCTTTTTGACTTGCACTCTTTTTCAAATAGTGCATTTATGCACCTACTTTTAGTATACCTTACAATTCTTATAAAATAAATAAGATTAAATAAATTTTATTTCTATATTTTCAAAAAACATCATATTCCCTTATAATTCTACAAATAAAATAGCGTATTATTAAAACTCGTCTCTTGAACATTCCTTTAGTTGTTCCATAGCAATTTTACGCGCATGTTCCTCACTATCTATCAAAGTCAATCCTTGTGATATATAACTCCAAAATTCATAACCACAATCCTCCATCCATCTATAAGCTTCTGCCGTATATAGTCCATCTTTTCTTCTAATGATTTGAACCTTATAGTTTTTACTTGAAGAAAAAAACTCTTGTATAACCTGCTCCATTTATGAAATATCCTCCTTAAATCTATTTAAAATTATATTTTCACATAAACTCGTAATCGCAACCTCTTTTACGATAAATTACTGTAACTTTTTGAAAGGATAATATACCTTACATACTCCCATTATTTTCTTCCTGAACTACCCACTATAAATAATACAGTTTATATCCTAAAAATTTCAATAACATTAAGCTGTTACTTCTCTCTTTCGTTCTACTTATTTCTACTATATATAATTAAATATTTTTTCAAAAACCACTTCATAAAAGAACGTAAGTTCGTGTATAATAAGAACGAGAATAAGAACAAATGTTCTAGTTGTTATTAGGAGGAGTTATAGTGTATGACTATTCAATTTTACCGAATAGAATCATTTTATGTGTTGATCTTCGTAGCTTTGATGCTTCTGTTAGTTGCATCAAAATGGGATTAGACCCACTTCATACAAAATTAGCTGTAGTCGGTGATGTGAATAGGAATGGGATTGATTTTAGTCGGATTTCAGAAAAATATGTTCCGGTTACAACTTCTATAGGAAAAAGCCAAATTTTAATGCGTGATTATACAATAGAAGAATTTCCAATTATCCTACTGGAACATACCGAAGAAGTTTGCTATCGATTAAGACAACAAAACAAACTTGCTCAAACCGTTCATTTTTCTGTTGGATATAGTAAAAATTATTCGGGTGGCTTTAGCAAAACACATACCTTAAGCCGTCCGACTAACTTAACCATGGACATTTATCAAGTTTGTCTATTTTTCTACATCAACAATATACTGGAGAACCAATTAGAAGCATTACTATTTCTCTAACAAAACTAATTGGTGAAGGAGAAGAACAAATTTCCCTTTTTGATAACATCATACAACGAGAAAAAGAAATAAAGCTAACGAAAGTAATGGATGAAATACGCACAAAGTTTGGAAAAAATAGCATATTAAGAGGAATTTCCTATACAAATAATGCAACAGCAAGATACAGAAACACACTATTAGGAGGACACAAAGCATGAACAACACTAATATGCCAAAAGGAAGAGGAATGGTAAAATGGACGCCGTTTGCAGCAATGCCAGAACAATTCGTCGGAATGCGTGAAATGATCAAAGAAAAAAATAAAGTAGCACGTCCCATTTTAGCCTCTGAAGAGAAAGAACTGATTGAAAACATGTTACTATGTTCGTTGCTATCTGAAGAAGAGATATTAATTACATATTATGAAGACGGTTATTTACTCACCAACTATATGACCGTTATCGATATAGATCCATTACATAGCTCTATCATATGTACGGATGCTTTCTATAATAAGATGACAATACAATTTCCGAATATAATAGACGTAAAATAGAATACATTTAGATGATTATGTTTGGAGTGTTATAAAGAAATGTATACAATGCAAAGAAATCGGATAAGAAAGAATACAGCGAGAACAATTATTCAAAATGATATAAATAACTATCCCTATTTAAATATACCTATGATTATCAATGAGAAAGATGGCATAACTTACGAGGTTTTAAGCGTTGGTTTTCATAATAATGATGCAGTAGCGATGATAACAACAGATGGTTTCGCTACAACTAGGGTAAATACACCTATCGTAACAGTAAAAAACAATGATGGTAGTATCCAAGCATTCCGCTTACCTTTAGAATTGGAGTATTGGGTATTTTCATGCATGTGTGCTGCTTCAACAAGGAGAAATCCGTTCCCATGTAAAGTTGCTTTTGGAATCATTGATACTAAATTTCATGTAGAATTTAAGTGAAAAAGGAGCAAATTAATTTGCTCCTTTTATCGTTATGTATGCTCTTGTCCTTTTCTTTTTCATTGTTTACATACAGTTTTGTTGATAATTATAGGATCGCAACCCTGAAATAGCATTCAACTGGATCCCTTCTTGCTTTGCTAAATCAAATAACTTTTCTAGTGCTTCTGCTGCTTCTTTACGAAGGTGGCTCTTTTCTAACGTTCCACTGAATAAGAATGGTACACTTGGTACAACTATATACTCTGGTTACTAGTCTTCGGGCAATCCATTAATTTTGCTAAGAATTAAATACAAGGTGCAAAAAACCGTCCTGAGTTAATTCCTTATTACCTCTTTCATTTAAGTCATATCCTTGTATATTGGAAATTTCTTAGTTAATTCTTTTACGATAGAGCATGCTTTTTCTTTAGCTCTTACATCCTGGGAATTCTTTAATACTAAACAAATGATTTCAGCAATTTTAATCATTTCTAGTTCTCCCATTCCTTGTGTTGTAACCGCTGGTGTCCCCAGACGAATTCCACTCGTAATAAAAGGACCCTTTTTATCAAAAGGAATTGAGTTCTTATTAACCGTTATCCCTACTTCCTCTAATAATATTTGAGCCTCTTTTCCTGTTAGGTTCATATTACAAAGATCTATAAGTAACAAATGATTGTCCGTTCCACCTGTTAACACATTAAAGCCTAACTCTCTTAGTTCTTTTGCTAACACCTTAGCATTCCTTATTGTATTTGAAATATATTTTTTAAATTCGCGCTGCAACGCTTCATTAAGAGCGACTGCCTTGGCCGCAATCATGTGCATAGCCGGCCCTCCTTGTATACCTGGGAATACACTCTTATCTATTGTAGCAGCCCAATCTCTTCGGCAGAGTATAATTCCCCCTCGAGGACCACGCAGGGTTTTATGGGTAGTGGTAGTAACAAAATCAGCATATGGAACTGGACTCGGATGCATTCCAGTAGCTACAAGCCCAGCAATATGGGCTATATCTGCCATAAAAAATGCATTTACTTCTTTTGCGATGCTCGATAATCTCTCAAAATCAATAATCCTTGAATATGCACTTGCACCAATTACCATCATTTTAGGTTGGTGTTTCAGCGCTAAAGTTCTAACTTCATCATAGTCAATATTGAAATTCCTCTTATTTACTCCATAAGAAATAAAATTGTATAATACACCCGAGGAATTAACAGGGCTCCCATGTGTAAGGTGACCACCATGGGATAGATCCATTCCTAATACTGTATCTCCAGGCTTCAGACAAGCCGAGTAAACAGCCATATTTGCTTGTGCCCCAGAGTGAGGCTGTACATTCGCATGATCCGCTCCAAATAATTGTTTTGCTCTCTCTATAGCTAAGTTCTCTACAATATCTATATGTTCACACCCGCCATAGTATCTCTTTCCTGGATACCCTTCAGCATACTTATTAGTCAGCACTGTGCCCATTGCCTCTAAAACTGCTAGACTTGCAAAGTTTTCAGAAGCAATTAGTTCAATATGTTTTTGTTGGCGTTGTAATTCATAATCAATTGCCTCAGCTACTTGATAATCTGTTACCCTTAATTTTTTCATTATTAACTATCCCTTCTAATGAATTAGTATTTTTTTGTATGCACTATGATTTGTTGAGCCAACATATTGATTGAGAGCGAATGAACTGCGTATTGCTTCTGTAATAAATAGTTTTGCAATTCTTACTGCCTCTATAACGGACTTCCCTTTCGCTAGTTCAGCAGCAATCGCTGCAGAGTAAGTACATCCAGCACCATGTATATGGTCGGTTTGGAATCGTTCTGATTGTATATATTTAAAATTCTCTCCATCATACAGTAAATCTAATGCTGTCTCATGTTCTATGCGGCTTCCACCTTTCACTAAAACATATTTTGGACCTAAATCGTGAATAATTTTTGCGGCTTCTTTCATCCCTTTAATGGATTTAATTGGGTTCATTTTACTTAAATGTGCGGCTTCCAGTAGATTAGGTGTGACAATTGTAGCTTTTGGTATGAGCAAATCTCGTAAACTATCCACTGTTTCGGGATGCATTACTTCTGTTACACCTTTGCAAACTAAAACCGGATCAATAACAATATTTTCGAGTTGATGTTGATCAATTACCTTGGAAACCAGCTCAATTAGTTGAACCGATCCAAGCATTCCTGTTTTTACCGCATCAATACCGATTCCTTCAATAATAGTACTTAATTGCTCCTTTACTGTTTTAATTTCTAGTGGAAATGTACGATGCTCCCAATAATTTTTAGGATCCATCGTAACAATAGTTGTTAATGCCGTCATCCCGTAGACATTTAACTCCTGAAATGTTTTCAAATCGGCTTGGATTCCAGCACCTCCACTGCTATCCGAACCAGCTATAGATAAGACCTTATTTTTTACCATAAGAAAAACTCCTTTTCAACTACTAATAGTGATAAACGAAATTCGTCAAAGCGTGTATCTAGGATTGTAATTCACCTAGATACTTTTCAAGACGATTTAGAGCTTCCTCTAACACCTCCATTGTCTGTATATAAGAAATCCTCACATACCCTTCTCCATATTCCGTGAACGAGTCTCCAGGAATGAGTGCAACCTTAGCTTTTTTTAATACATCAGCAACAAATTCTGATGAGGTTTTCCCAAACTTTGAGATAGACGGAAAAAAATAAAATGAACCATTTGGTTTGATTACATTGAGTCCCATATCTTGTAACCTCTCATATACATAGTCACGACGTATACGATATTGTTCACGCATGATGTAAGCATCGTTAATTCCTACTGTCAATGCCTCGATAGCAGCAATTTGACTAATCGATGAGACAGCAGCCGTCGTGTATTGCTGTAGCTTCTTCATTTCCTTAATCAGATATCTTGGTGCAAAAGCAAATCCTACTCTCCATCCTGTCATCGCATGGGATTTTGATAGCCCATTAATGACAATTGTCTTCTCTTTCATTCCCTCCACTTTCGCAATTGACACATGCTCTTCTTCAAAAACCAGTTCGCTATATAATTCATCTGAAACAACCATTACATCTTTATCAACCAGTAAATCCCTAATTGCTTTTATTTCTTTTTGGTTCAGTGTAACTCCAGAAGGATTCATCGGTGATGGGATAATGACACACCGTGTTTTATCTGTCATCATTTTTTGAAGAGCCTCTACTGTAACCTTAAATCCCGTATCCCTTGTGTCTAGATAAATAGGTGTTGCGCCACATAAACGAATAACCGGTTCGTATCCGGGATAAATAGGAGTTGGTAGAATAACTTCGGAACCTTCGCTAAGTATAGTTCTAAGAGCAAGATAAATCCCTCCGGTTGATCCGTTAGTTACTAGTATTTCGTGGTTAGGATCATAAGTAAGTCCATATTTTACATGCATGTAGTTTGAGGTAACTTTAAGAAGTTCTGTATAACCAGAAGAAGGTGGATACGTGGTATGGTTGTTTTCAATTGCCATTTGTCCAGCTAACTTTATGTGTGCTGGAGTAGGAAAATCAGGTTGACCAATAGTTAAATGGATAACATCCTCATATTGCGAAGCCATATCAAAAAAGGTGTCCATTTTTGAGGACTGCAATCGTGTTACTCTATTGTTTAATAAGTGTTTCATGTTTCCATAGCTCCTTTTAGAGGGGGGATGTATTTTATGTAGCGAAAGCCACCTCTCGCTGCCAAAGATGGTGACCAGAAAGTTAAATATTATATGAATCTTTGATTTTTCACATTAAAATAAAGTGATTAATTGTAGCATTAGAAATTTATAGACTATTTTCTACGTTTGCAAATACCTGATATTTCATCTCCATTGCATCGAGCAAAGTAAATAGGATGATTTTTGATAGAACCAACGAGTGTGTCTCTTCAAGCATTTCATGCGGCCGTTGTACATACATCCCTTGCTCAATTTCATCAGCACAATGTACTATTAATCTCTCAATACTGGCAGCATTTGACTCTAAATGAAATTGTAATCCAATGACATGGTCTTCATATACGTATGCCTGATTAACACATCCTTTGCTATACGCAATTCTCTTTGCTTGCGGAGGAAGTTGGAATGTGTCTGCATGCCAATGGAAAGGAACAAACACCTCAGGAAATCTGCTAAAGAAATCGATTTGCTTGGCCTCCTCCGACAATTTAACAGGAAACCAACCAATCTCCTTATAATGATTTTTAAATACTTTTCCCCCAAGGACTTCTGCGATTAACTGAGCTCCAAGGCATATCCCCAGTACTAGTTTTCGATGCTGAATAGCTTTCTTAATTAACTGTTTTTCCAATCCAAGCCATGGATATATTTTCTCGTCATAAACACCCATCGGACCACCTAGTATGACGAGCATGTCAAATTCCGAATAAGAGGGTAGACAATTGCTTTCATATAATAATGTCCCTGTGACTTCATGCCCTTTTTCCTCCGCCCAAGTTAAAATGTGTTCGGGTGATTCAAAAGATACATGCTGCAAATAGTGTATTCTCAAATTCTTTCCCTCCTTAAGATGTAGTTAAATTATTTAGATTTTAAGTATAATCTTGAGATTACCATTAAACAATTCAATCATTATTATAGAAACGATAGTTTTTACTTATCATTTTGTCTAATTGATGACTCATAACATACGTAAAAACCCACCTGCAGTACGGATACCTGAAAAAAACCTTTCCATTCACAATTAATCTATTAATTCACAGATTCAGCATGCATACGTACAAGTGGCAAAAGACAAGTTCACCTAAAGATTGTATGAAACAAGGTGATTACTGTCATATGAACAAAACCTTTTCAATGTAAGAGAAATGACTGTATGTACGAACACAAACAATAGATATTTACTATAATTTACCCTATAATGATTATTATTTCCTATAAAAAAATAATAACTTTTGGAGGAATATCTATTGGATCTAAAGCAATTGGAATACTTCATGACCTTATGTCAGGAACTACATTTTACTCGTGCCGCCGAAAAGTTAGGAATCGCCCAACCCTCATTAAGCCAGCAGATCCGTTTGCTGGAACATGAAATCGGTACGCCATTGTTTGATCGTGTTGGAAAACGAACCACTATTACCGAAGCGGGCAAAACACTGCTTCATCATAGCTATAATATATTCCATGAGCTATCACAAGCTCGTGCCGCAATTAGTGAAATACAGGGTCTAAAAAGAGGATCATTAAAGATAGGAGCACTCCTGACAGTTACAAATTACTTGATTCCTCAAACTTTAATTGAATTTCACCAAAAGTATCCAAATATTGAATTGGCTGTTTCAGGTATGCGAACTGGGGATATTTATAACGGTCTTTTACAAAATGAACTCGATTTGGGGATAGTATTTTTGCCAATGCAACATGATGAATTAGAAACTATTCCACTCTTTAAACAACATCTTTCCTTAGCAGTTCCAATCAATCATTCCGTTGCAGAAGAGGAATTTGTCACGCTTGACGTTTTAAAAGATACACCTTCTATTTTATTACCTGACACATATTTTTTGCGGCAGCTGATTAACGAACAATGTAATGAGCTTGGATTCACAGCAAAACCAGTTATGGAAATGACGACTATGGAATCAATCATTCAAATGGTCAGCAAAGGCGTCGGCGTCACCATTCTACCCAAAGGTTACCTTGACTATATCGACAATAAACTTATACGGACAATCCCTATTCAAAACCCGATGCTTATTACGCAAATTGGCATCGCTTACCGTAAAAACAAATATTTGTGTGCAGCAAGTCGAGTATTCATGGAGCAGTTAATTTCCACTATAAAAAGTGAAAACTTTAAATAGATTGCACTTTATACACGTCGAAATCAGTCTTAAGTTTAAGAATCCTTTTGACCTATTGTATTTTACTTAAACTATAATGTACATCCGAAAAGAGTTGAATAAAAACCCTGTATTTATCATACAGGATTTTTATTTTCTTATTCCACAAAAGAGAAGCATACTTGAAATAAATCTATTGAAACATATATGAAATGCATAGAAAATGGAGACAGCAAAAACTAAGAAAAAATTAGGGACTCATATATGGTATTTCTTTTCATTTTTCTTAATAAATTCATAACTGGTAGTCTTTTGCCTTCCTCATCTTCTTTTATAGATTTTCACTTAAATAATTGCTTTCTTTTTAAGCTTCTAAACATACTCATTATTAGTCTGCAAAGCCTATTAACCTTTCACCTTAAAGAATTCTCTTGCTTTATGGAGAGCAAATATGAATCGATCAATCTCTTCTTCTGTGTTATACAAATAAAAACTCGCACGTGCCGTGGAGCTGGTCCCCAGATGTTCCATAAGTGGCTGACAACAATGCTGTCCAGCACGTATGGCTACTCCATATGCATCCAAAACAGTAGCAATATCATGCGGGTGAATATTCTCCACTTGAAACGTCACCAGTCCCAAACGCTCTTTTTCTGGACCAACTATCGTTAAGTCCTCAATCTGCTTCATTTGCTTTACTGCATAGCCAGTTAAAAGCTTGTCATGCCTTGCAATATTTTCTATTCCGACTTGTTCAAGAAAGTCTATCGCCACTCCTAAACCAATAGCCCCAGCAATAATTGGTGTACCCCCTTCAAATTTCCAAGGGGATTCCTTCCACGATGAATTATATAAATTAACATGATCAATCATTTCGCCCCCAAATTCAATTGGATCCATCTTCTCAAGGAGTGATATTTTTCCGTATAGAGCACCAATTCCCGTCGGCCCACACATTTTATGGCCTGAAAATGCATAGAAATCACAGTCCAAATCCTGAACATCCACTTTTATATGAGGAACGCTTTGCGCTCCATCCACTACAATAACAGCTCCATGCTTATGCGCAATAGCTGCCATTTTCTTCACCGGATTAGTGACACCTAACACATTTGAAATATGCGATACAGCAACTATCTTCGTCCGTTTTGTGATTGTATTTTCTACATCCTCTAGAGTAAATGCTCCATCTGGTTGCAGTGGAATATATTTCAATACAGCTCCGGTGCATTTTGCTACTTGCTGCCAGGGAATTATATTACTGTGATGCTCCATTGCAGAAATAACAATTTCGTCCCCGTTTTTACATACCGATCGTGCATAACTGCTTGCTACTAGATTAATTGCTGCTGTGGTACCTCGAGTGAATATTATTTCTTTTTCTAATTTTGCGTGAAGAAAACGAGCTACCTTAAACCGTGCTCCTTCATAAGCATCCGTTGCCCGTGAACTCAGTAAATGAACCCCACGATGGACATTTGCATTATCCCATTCATAGTAGTGCTTTAGTGCCTCAATTACCTGAATTGGCTTTTGTGCTGAAGCGGCATTATCTAAATATACTAGGGGATGCCCATTAATCTGCTGATTAAGAATCGGAAAAAGTTTACGTATTTCTGAAAAACTCATGATTACTCCCCCAATCCTTTACTTACCATACTTAATACTCGATAATGAGCCTCAATTGTTGTTTCAATTACCTCATCCGAATGAGCATTCGATATAAACATGGCTTCATATGGCGTAGGGGCTATCAAAACTCCATGATTTAACATAGCCGCATAATATTTTTTAAATAAACGCATATTTGAAAGTTGAGCAGTTTCATAATCCACAACCTCATGTTCCGTAAAATAAAAGCAAAGCATTGAACCCACTCTATTTACTTTCAATGGAATACCAGTCAGTTTGGCATTTTGTATAAAACCTTCAGCTAATCTAGCACCTTTTCTTTCTAGTTTTTCATAGATTCCATGCTGAGACAATAATTGCAAAGTCGCATACCCGGCTGCCATGGCAACCGGATTTCCAGATAATGTTCCAGCTTGATAAATCGATCCAGTAGGGGCCATTTGTTCCATAATTTCTCGCTTACCGCCATAAGCGCCTACTGGGAGCCCTCCTCCAATTACTTTTCCTAGACATGTAAGATCTGGCTTAATTCCGTATAGACCTTGCGCTCCATAATAGCCTACACGGAAACCAGTTACCACTTCATCAAAAATGAGTAGACTTCCATAGCGCTCAGTAATCTCACGCAACCCATGAAGAAATCCTGGCAATGGTGGTATGACACCCATATTTCCTGCTATCGGCTCAACAATAACAGCAGCAATCTGCTCACCAAATTTTTCAAATACAAAACGAATACTATCTATACTGTTATAAGGTACTGTAATGGTATTGGAAGCAACACTTTTCGGGACTCCTGGACTGTCAGGTAAACCCATTGTTGCCACACCAGATCCGGATTTGATTAAAAAGGGATCCGCATGTCCATGATAGCCTCCTTGAAATTTCACGATTTTTTGCCGTTTCGTATATCCTCTTGCTAAACGTATGGCACTCATGGTAGCTTCTGTACCAGAATTGACCATACGTATCATTTCAATAGATGGAATACTTCTACATATTAACTCCGCCATTTTTGTTTCAGCTTCTGTTGGTAAGCCAAAACTTGTTCCCTGACTTGCTGCCTCCTGTATGGCTTTAACAACTTCCGGGTGAGCATGCCCTAATATGAGTGGACCCCATGAGCCAATATAATCAATAAATTCATTTCCATCTATATCCAATACGTATGCACCCTGCCCATTTTTAGCAAAAATAGGTGCTAGATTGACGCATGAAAATGCGCGAACCGGACTATTAACTCCGCCAGGCATAATTCTTTTAGCTTTATTGAACGCTATTTCAGAATTTGTGTCTTTCCTTTTCATGTGCAATTCCCCCCTTTTCAACGACTAATACGTCGCCATACATAAAAAAATATGAGATTATACTCTATAAATTTCATACTACTCTATCTATCTTTCATTCATACTCTTATCCGAAAGCTTATTTATAACCATTTTTTGTATAAATCAGCAATCCATTTATCTTCCACTAAAAAAATTGCTTCACGAAAACGACTTTTGCACCTGTAAAAATAATTACCAATAAAATCGACTTGTGTAAGTTACACGCTATGATGATTTTATGGTGTAGTCTACAAACCGACATTATCATTTTCATAATAGCAATCGGAAAGCTAAAAATAATCTGCCCCAAATGCATGGACTGCCAATCGTTGCGATTCATCAATTATCTATGCGTGCTGATGTACATCATCTAAACAAGCTATATTTATTAAATCCATAGATTAGGTATTTTCACCTAAGAATAATTTAAATGAGTCCTCCATTCCTTCTCCTATTTTGTGACCTGGTATATGGAAAGAAACCATTTTTCGCTTTGCATGTTCTACTAAACCTGTAAACAATGGTATGCGTTCATCGTTCATAATGAATCTCAATTCCTTTCCGATAGTATTTTGTATTCCAACTTAGTTTAGAATGCAGTGATTCATAGTTCAATATAATAATAAATATAGTTTCAATAGGAATTACCTATTATAATAAAATCAAGTAGGAATCCCCCACTTCTAAACGAATTGAAAGTGGGGGTAGTTCAAGATTTAATCATTAAATTATTCATAAAATCCTTTATAGAATTCGCCTGGAATATGCGGAAATAAGAAGATTGAACTTCGTAATGTTTGTCAGTAATGATTAGGATTGAAGGGAAAAATTTAGAAGCTTTCGGTTGCCAAGATTCATTGTGCCATTCTTGACTATGGAAGTATAACTCGTATCTATTTATCTTATCTTGCATTATTTTTTTACTGTATACTGACTTTTGAACTTCAATAAAAAATGGGGATCTACGCCATATCGTAAAGGCATCTGGCTCCATATACTCTTTCCCATACTTAGGTTCCACTTTGAATAGTTTAGGATTTTCGTAGTAGACAAGTTGTTTGTATACGTCCACAATACCAAGGAAATGAGGAATTTTTTGACTCGTTTTTTTGATAGAACTTGGTTGTGGAAAATAAATGTATGGGTGCTGTAATACGTTTGCATCAACATAACCATCTCTCCTTAATCGTTTCATAACCGTATTACAACAAGTTACTGCATTCTTTAAACCTTGAAAATGCAAGTCAATAATATCATCACGAGACATGCATCTAAATCGCTTCAAATCATTTAAAATTCCTTTATCTCTACTCCTCATCATCTAACACCCCAAATAAAGGAATTTCTTCTTTTAGAGGAATTTGGAGCATTTTCTCTTCTTTAGACATGCGAAAAGGTTCAACAATTTGTTTTGCCTTACTTAATTCCAAATAAGGTGCTTGCACTTTCTTTAATCCATTTCGTTTTAATATCATTTGGCCCGATTGCTCTAAATGCTCTGAACCAGGAGTACCCATGATATTACTATTAATCGCACTATCGCATTTAAAACCAATTCTTACGGTCATATTGAGTTTTAACTTGCCATCCAACACCTTTGCATCCGGCCGCTGCATACTAAGCATAAGAAAGACCCCAAGTGATCGACCGACTGCTGAAATTTTTTCAATTGTAGTCATACACTCTTTTTCATCTTTAAGCATCGCCACTTCATCAATAGCCAGTAAAATATACGGTTTTTGATTATCAGGATTCAATTTGTTGTACGCATCAATATGATCAACCTCGAATTGTTCCATGAGTTTTCTTCGTTCTCTGATTTCCTTCCACACCTTTTGAAGCATAATTTTCATTTCGATTTCTTCCATACAAACTTCTTTTACATGCTTCACTCTTCGCAAAAAATGAAATTCAGAGTTTTTTAGATCCCCAAGATACAAATGCAACTTATCAGGTGACATATATTGAATGAAAGTGGATAGTACAACACGCACCATACTACTTTTCCCGCTTCCCGTTTCCCCTGCAATTAGTAAGTGTGGTGTATTGGAATTAAGCATATCGTATGTAATCATTTTCCCAAATTGATCCCGGCCAACCACAACAGGTAGACGATATTCCTTTAATAATGAATGCCACTCTTTATAACAATACTTATAAGGTTTTAGTCCAGAATCTGAATGGAATACATGTAGTACAAACTTTTTCACATCCCCTTCAATCGTAATATTCCGTCCTAATATTTGTTGGAAACAAAACCACTTCTTTTCAATCTTTTGTGGATCTAATCCGTTTGGTATCGTAAATACATACCTCACACTTTCTGTTGAAGAAGAAACATTATGTACCTTTGGATAAATAGGCACTTTCCCTCCACGTGTTTGATGTTCTGTATATAGACCTGCTTTTGCAAAAACCTCTTTAAGTCGATTCCTTAACTTTTGTGTATGAAGCCACTCCTTTATAATGCTCATTTACTCCATTCCTCCCTAAAACATACTTACGATGCGAACAAATGCGTATCCAATCAAGCAAACTCCACCAATTCGCATACCATAATAAATACTTCCACTCACAACCTTTGCAGCAAATATATGTTCATTTTGTACCAAATACTTTTCTAACAAGACTGCCCCAATTAAAACCGTCCCCATTATTCCTAATGCAATATAAGTATTTAACACTTGATCGGACATATGAAAGAATGCAAAAGGACTTAATGAATTGTATTTACGAATTGTATTTTCTTTATCTTTGTACGGCCGATCTATAAACTTACGAAAAAAAATCCTTTCTTTCCTTACTCGCATTTAAATGCCTCCGTTCTCTTTATAAACAGAATAAGAAAACTTATAAAACATAGGGTTGATTCACTTATTACCTTGTTAACATTACTTTGATAGTTAATTTGGTATGTACTTTGCCAATACAAAGGCTAATTGATTTGATATCTATCTTGATAATACGTTTGCTAGCAACTTTGATAGCGACCTTGATACATCATATTGCGAACAGCTTGTACATTATTAACACTTTTGTTTAAAAAAATCAGGCTTTGGTAAAAATGTGATTAATAGAGTATCTACGAATAGGAGTGTTCGCAGTGTTTGGCTTAGGAAAACCGTTATCTAAGTTTGGTAAATTTTTAAGAAAGAATGATATTACTCAAACAGAATTAAAGGAATGGAGTGGGGTAAACCAAAATACAATTAGTCGTATCTCCCGTTCGAATCAATACAAGCCTTCATTAGGGAATGGTCAAAAGATAATTAGGGCCTTAAAAAGAAAAGGATTCGGCGTAGACTTTGAAGATTTTTGGATGTGATAATTCGCTCAATATATATTACTGTATCAACACTACACTTGAATGAAAGAGTTATTCAAGAATGAATATATAATAAAAAAGATCAACTACATTTTAAGTAGTTGATCTGCATGTGCAAACTCTATAAAAAATACATATTATATTTATTTACCACATTATAAGGTTTTAAACTTCTATCCTTAAACATACTATCTAGGATTCTATCCTAGAATCTGAACTTATATCTTAAATCCACCAATTAATTCTTGAAGCTCTTCGGCCATCTGTGCTAATTGTATTGCTGAAGAATTTATCTCTTCCATAGAAGCATGTTGCTCCTCAGATGAACCGGCTATCGATTGCATACTTGAAGAATTCTCTTTCACAGCCATAGATATTTGATTAATTGATGTATCGACTTCCATTACATCACTTGTCATTTTATTTGATAATTCCACCATACCATGTACTTTTGACACGATATCATTTGCAGATTTTGAGATTTCATAAAAACTTTGTTTTGTATCATTCGCAACCTGAATCCCCGACTGCACTTCAACTCCTACTTCATTCATAGCTTTTACAGTCTCATGTACATCTGCTTGTATTTCATTAATTAAACTTCCAATTTCCATTGAAGATTCGGATGATTGCTCCGCTAACTTCCTGACCTCGTCGGCAACAATTGCAAAGCCACGCCCCTGTTCTCCTGCTCTAGCCGCTTCAATCGCTGCATTCAATGCTAATAAATTTGTTTGTGCTGCAATATTTTGAATTACTTCTAATATACTTCCGATTTGCTGCGATTTCTTATCTAATAATTTAATTACATTATCGGATTGAGAAACAGAATGATGGATAGACTGCATTTGCGTTACAGTCTGTTCTACTAATTGTTCACCCTCATTGGCTTTTTGTTTTGTGTATAAGGATGAAGCCGATACTTCAGAAGCATTATCAGCTACGCATTGAATGTTTCGTGTTACCTCACCAATTAATTTCGCTCCAGACGCCACTTCATTATTTTGAACTTCTGCACTATTCGATATTTCTTCCATTTCTTTTGTAATTTGTTCTGTCGCAACACTGGCTTGCTCTACGCTAGCGGTTAGTTCCTCAGATGAAGCAGCCACATGTCCTGCAGATGTATTAATTTGAGAAATTAAATTACGCAACGACTCTGCCATTGCATTGAAACTACCACCTAATTGACCAAGTTCATCCTTTGAACGAATATCTATTTTCTCAGTTAAATCTCCCTGGCTAATTCTTTGAGCTGAAATAACTAATTGCCTTAGTGGATTAATAATAGATTTAAGAATGAAGAAAATTACAATTCCACCTAACAACAATGAAGCCCCTATTATAGTGAGCGTTTTATAAAAAATAGGATTGGTAGCTTCTTCAATTTCTTTAATAGGCATTACACCAGCTATTTTCCAACCTGTTTTTTTGTTTGTTTTAAAGCTTATGTTTCGATCCTCACCATTAAGGCTATAAGTAATTACTCCATCTTCTTTCTTGTATAGTTCATCTGCTAATGATTTCTCTAACTTCTCACCTGGCTTAAGTGTAGGATGAACAACGATAGTCTTATCTTGACTTACTATAGATACAAAGCCTTGTTTTCCTATTTTTATCATTTTAGAAGTTTTTACGATATCATCAATATTCAAGTCCACACCAATGACACCACTTTTATCAGCATTTTGCTTTGCAATTGCTATTACCATATTTCCTGTAGCCTTTGATTTATAGGGAGACGAAACAATAATCTCTCCATTAGCTTTTACTGCATCCTTATACCAACTACTTTCTAACGGATTAAATCCTTCTGGTATTTTTCCAACAGGTGCATGAATAAATTGATTATTACTGGACGTAGTATAAATTGTTTCTATCTCTGGATGTAACTGTATATATTGATCAAATTTACTTTGTACATTTTGCAATTGGTCAGCATTATAATCACCTTGTGTAAGTATCTTTGCAAAATGAGTTACATCTACATGTTTATTTTCTAACTCATCATCAACTATCTTATTTAAAATACTTACATTATCTTTCGCAGTTTGTAGAATTGTATCATTAAGATCTGTTTTCGACTCATCATAAGATGTTATTCCCACGATAAGACTAGGTATAATTAATATTGCAATAAATGCCATAGACAACTTCGTTTTAAGCTTCATTTGTTCCAATCTTTCTTTTATATTAAACACTTTCTACTTCTTCCTTTCATTCTTACAACTGATATAGTTTATTTAATCGTTTGCTCCTTTATTTTTTCTACATTCATTTATGGTATCATTCGATATGAAATCACCGTTATATCCTTTTACATACATCTTCTCATATAACAATTTATTTTTTACAAGCGGAGTTTTATCTATCCACCTTTCGATTATGTTATTTTCTATATTAAGCAATGTTAAGACTACAAATTATTCTAAATTACCTGGATGAAACATGGAATTCATTTAAATAATGATTTTTGACTTTAATTGGATTAAAAGTTTAATCTAGAACGATTCAAATTTGATGAAATCCTTACCATAATAAGTTTTTCTAAAACTTAACTAAGTGAATTTATTCTTTGGATAATTATACTTAACAGCCTTTTAACCACTCTAACCGCTTCACTTCATTCATTTATTTACTACAGCCACTTTTTTATTATTGGATACTAAACCATAAATTCTAAATAGGAGAATAAAATAAATTGGAGGACTTCATTGTAACACGTATGCATAAGTTTTAAATATTAAAATTAAAAAATATTTTTTCATTATCTTATCTTCATGAATTACTAATAATAGATTGCGAACTTTTTTGGGCCAGCGGCTATCAGGTTATTACAGATAATTAGAATGAATAACAGTACCAATCAATATGTATTTTAATGATGATGTTCTTTATTTAACCTACCACTAAGTTATTTGTATATTCTATAGATATATCATTACTCTATCCCTTTTAATAAAACAGGACACTTAGTCAGTAAAGAAAGTTATTCTATTACCTAAGTTGTTGATTTTTTACATATTTTCTTTTGATATTTTCTTACTCTTTTTTTTAATAAATATATAACTACGTTTTTCCCATATGTATACATTATAGATGCTTACTTTTCTTTAAACTGAAACTTACATTAGAACGCTTTTCTTTATTTCTCAATATTAAGACCCTGGGATTTTTATTATTAATCCTGTAATATACGAGCCAGAAGTAAATAAAAAGACTTACTCTGCGCTATTGAGGGAGAATCTGAGGGCCATCTCAATATGTGGCTACATAGAGCCTCGCCACCAAAACTTGGATATTATATGCTAAGAGACAGTTCAGATTTAAAAGTCGATTTTCACACGTTAAGGAATTTCCCTTCTTATGTTTCTAGCATATTCACGCATCATTTTTTAAAAATACAGTTGAGATGAGTTCAAAAAAATAGAAAGACCTCATTCAAGCATACTTATCATGAATGAAATCTTTCCCTTATAAATGTTATTTAATTTCCACCTTGAAAATGGTATATGTTAATTGATTTTAAATAATTAAGTCCAACTAGTTCTATTTCATTTAAATCTTTTTAACAAATTTAGATTTTAATTTCATAGCTCCAAAACCATCAATTTTACAGTCAATATCATGGTCGCCATCTACTAAACGTATACTTTTTACTTTTGTACCGATTTTCACAACCGATGAAGTTCCTTTTACTTTAAGATCTTTGATTACTGTTACAGAATCACCATCGTTTAAGACATTTCCATTAGCATCTTTAATAACCTTTGTATCTTCATTATTTTCAGTTTCTAATTCTAATGTCCACTCATGAGCACATTCTGGGCAAACAAAAAGATTTCCATCTTCATAAGTGTATTCTGAATTACATTTTGGGCAATTTGGTAAATTAGACATATTTTTATTTCCTCCACACTTTATCATTCTAATAAGTATTTTTTAAAATTTCTGTTTACAACTTCATAAGAATAGCAATTATGAACTTTAATTTTGAAAAGTGGTTCTTATCTGTATCTCAAACACCTATTTTCATCCCATAGCTTTCAATTTCTTAATAATCATGTTCGGTGTCGCCCATTCGTCACGGTCAAAGTCAGAAATAGACACTTCGATGTTTAAACGGTCTTGAAATTCTACTAATAAAGATACTGTAGCAAAAGAATCTAGAATTCCTTCTTCAAATAATTGCACATCTGGGTTCTCTTTTACGATATCATTTTCACATACTTCTTCTAACACATTTAACACTTGATCTTTAAATTCAGACATTATTTTTTCTCCTCTATAACTATAATTTATAATAAACTTCTTCATAGACTTCTATTTATTAACACATTATTTTAAAAAATCTGTCCCATCATCATTACAAAGTTATGCCTGGCCTTTGTATAATAGTTATTAAGACATAACAGATAGTTGTTCCCCGGAACTTATATGATTACAAATCCGGTATTTGTTTCTTGTGGAAAAGGAATATATATATGATCGATACCGTTTATATAATCCATTTTGCGTTTAAACGTAAGGAAAATATTCTCTTCTTGCTGTTCGATAATCACTTATTGGATGTATGAAAAACCTTCTTGTTCACACCCTGTAAAAATATTCTCCGCATTCGCCAAAGTAAACTTTCTCCTTCTCTATTTTTATAAAAGGATTAGAAGAGTGAACCAAACAAACTTTGTATGTGAAGTGAATTTTTTAAAAATCTAATGCATTTGTCTTATTCTTTATTGTATTCACTTCCTGGGATTGCTGAGAAAGCCCGGTACACTCATGAAATGCGAAATGCTTACATCCTATACATTTTTTTGTATTCAAATGTCCTAAAGCACAATTAATAGCTTCCCCAGTATGATCAAAAAAGTTTTCTTTCCCAATCTCAGCATACAATCCACTCTTATCTAGTGTTACTTTTAGTTCTGACTGAATTCCTGAAATAAGAAGTATGCCACCTTGTTTTTTAAAATGCTGAACGATATTCCTAAAGTAAGACTCTCCTGTGGTATCAATAAAAGGAACTTTTCCCATACGCAAAATTAGAACTTCTGGTTTATAATTAATAGTCGTTAAAATATTATGTTCAAATGTTTGAGCAGCCCCAAAGAATAATGGCCCTTCTATTGTGTAAATACTAATTTGTGGGCAGTCATGAGCTTTATTTACCACATGTGGTAACAATTTTTCATTCCTTTTTGTATGATCAGGAAGCACTTTTGTTATGACAAGCATATTACTCATACGTTTTGTAAACAAAATAATAGCTAAAATAAGACCAATTTCCACAGCTGTCGTTAAACTAGTAAATACAGTAAGTAAAAATGTTATCAGTAATACAAGAGAGTCTCCTGTCTTCATTTTAAGTATGTGATAAAAATGTTTTTGTTCGCTCATATTCCAAGCTACCACCATTAAAATGGGAGCCATACTAGCAAGAGGAATATGTGAAGCATATGGAGCTAACAGTAAAAGTGTAAATAACACAAATCCCCCATGAATAACACCCGACAGCGGAGATACAGCCCCACTCTTAATATTAGTTGCTGTACGGGCAATTGCTCCAGTTGCAGGAATTCCACCAAATAACGGGGTTACAATATTAGCAACTCCCTGACCGATAAGCTCTTTGTTGCTGTTATGTTTACTATTAGTCATCCCATCTGCCACGACAGCGGATAAAAGAGATTCAATTCCACCGAGCATCGCAATAACAAATGCAGGACCAATTAACTGTTTTATACGTTCTAATGTGATTTCTGGTATATCAAACTGAGGAAGTGTATTTGGAATCGTACCATATGCTGTACCAATAGTAGGTACCTGACCTGAGAAAAATACAGTTGCAATTACAGTTGAAATAACAACACCCACTAATGAACCTGGTACTTTTGGCAAAATCTTTGGTGTGATGAGTATAACAAAAAAGCAAATCAAAGCTGTTATAACACAATAAAAATTGGTAGTATTGATATGCGTAAAGATTTCCTTCAGATTCGCTGAAAATTCCTCATGCTTTTTTATACCTGTTAGACCTAAGAAACTAGCAATTTGTCCCGTAAAGATAATAACAGCAATTCCTGACGTAAAGCCAATTGTTACAGGACGTGGGATAAACTTAATCAAAGATCCTAGTTTAAAAATCCCCATAAGGCATAAGATGATTCCGGCTAATAAACCAGCAAGCAGTAAATTTTCATACCCATAGGTAATTACAATCCCTAAAAGAATCGGAACAAAAGCACCTGTAGGCCCTCCAATTTGATACTTCGAACCACCAAATAGTGAAATGAGTATCCCAGCAATACATGTTGTATAAATCCCATACTCCGGCTTAACGCCAGAAGCTATAGCAAAGGACATAGCAAGTGGAATCGCTACAACTCCGACAATCATTCCAGAAAGAAGATCCCTTTGAAAATGTCCCAATGAGTATCCTTCAAACCTTCCCGTAAATAACCCTCTCATTACAAACCCTTCTTTTCTATTTTTAATAAGTCTTACTTCTTTTGAAAGAATATTTTTTTAATAAAATTGAGTTACAAGTGCGTTTCTCATACCCTTATACAGACAATCTTTAACTCTTTACACAAGAAAATCATCCTAATATTGGTTATATGTTTTACTTAAATGACGTTCTAATTTACCAATATCTCCTCCTTCTTGTATATAGGAATTTAACCTTTCTACTAAAAGTAAACTACCTCGACTATCTAAATTTTTCATTTCAATAAACGATTTAATTTTCACATTATCTGGGGTGCAATCTCTACGAAACATTTGCCCCGGAATTCCATTCCAGAAACGATTCCATTCGTTCAGTAACCCTATTTGATCAAATAAAAAGCTTTGAATCCCACATAACCAAGCTGTACAAGCTGTATTTCTCTTTTGACATCCAACTCCATCCTGTAGATGCTGGCATGAAAAACAGCAAGAATGCCCACTTTTAATACAAACATTACAAACATGATGGGCTCCTATTGAGCTAAATACTTCAATCCCATGCTGAATGATATCTTCTTTTTTAACGTCAATGCTCAACCTATCCCTCCGTTACCATGGTTTCACTTTCTGTTTCATCTAGCTCTTCTAACATTGAAATTGTATCGATTAAATGGTTGTTAAAAATTTTACGTGCAACTACCAGTAAATCCACAATCATAGGATCTCGTAGAGAATATAAAACTCGTTTTCCATCTTTAGTACCAACAACAATGTTTTTTGAACGTAGCACACTTAATTGTTGAGAAACAGCTGAACCTTCCTTGTTAAGGATAGTTTGAATTTCATTTACACTTCTTTCACCCTCTGACAATAGTTCTAGAATACCTATTCGCAATGGATGTGATAAGGCTTTAAAAAAATCAGCTTTAAATTGTTGCATTTCATTTCCCATAAAAACACCTACTTATTTTTGATTAAAAACACAAAAGTATCATATACATCTTCAAATGTTTGAATATGTATATGATACTTCCAGGACTTTGAATTTTCAATATAAATCTTAAAATATTAAATAAGAAACAAAAAGTACACAAAACATTTGCTACACTCTATTCGCAAAGAAACAGCATCAGATTCCATTGTCATGAGCAAAATGGACTCTTACTCCCGGCAAAACAGTCTTATACCAGCACTAAGGGACGTATTGAAAAACACTGTTTAACGTAGACTATATTTTTTTCAAAACCTTACGCCGATGGATTCTACGAAGATTGAATTTATGCGAAGTTACGAATGCCTTAGCACACGTAATTTTTTTGGAAAATACGGGGATTTTCGAGAATGAGCACTACAAGAACAATTACAGCGTGCCAGTGCATTAAATTTAATTATCAATACAATCAGCATATGGAATACTGTATATCTAACCAATGATTATTCAAATAAAAACTCCCGTATCATTAAACAGATACGGGAGTTTTTTTATCAATTTCACTTTCCTCATTGTATAAACTTTACTTTTCAGACACATCGCTCACATTTTAACGATTTTATACACCAAGCTATTCTCAAAAATCAATAGCACAATTTTAATAATAATTTTGATTTTAATAATGCGGTCTGAGACACTACTCTTCTTCTAAAATAGCGTAATAATATTCATCCCACCATTCATTTCCATGGGGTATACACTTCCTGAAATATCCTTCTCTTCTCATTCCAATTTTCTCCATCACTCGATATGACGGGATATTTTGTGGCTGACATGTAGCTATAATTCTATGTAATTTCATTTCCTTAAACCCATATTTTAATGTAGCTTGTGCTGCTTCAGAAGCATATCCTTTATTGAAATATTTAGGATTGAATACCCACCCGATCTCATAAGTATGCTCACCAAAATATTTATGAAAAACAATATGACCAATCAAAATATTTTCATCTATCAGTATCACAGGAAAGTTCTCTGCATTTTCACCCATATTTTTATTTACAAAGTTTCTTGTATCTTCTTCAGTAAAAGCCCCTACGGGTATGTATTTCATAACATCGCTATCTGATGTATACTCATGGACAGCTTGCCAATCTTTGAACTCAAAATTTCGTATTAATAATCTTTCTGCTTTTATAAACATTTACTTTTCTCCTTTCAAAAAGTTGTTTCTTTACTTCAAATCCAAATTTAACCCTTAAATTAAAAAGAGCTTGTAGGAATTTCTACAAGTTCTCTTTAATTTAAGATGAATTTATGGAACAAACAAACTATCTTACAGATTCATCATTAAAACTAAGGGAATAGTACTTTGACAAATATATCATATAACAAATATTAACATCCGTAAATTTCGAAAATTATGTTAATTAAGAACAGAAATAGCTTTTTTCTTAACTGTTCTTAATTTCGTTTACTACTAACTTCTTTTTACTTAAATAAACTGCTCGATCTGATTTTTTTCAACTCTTGCCAATGCGTAACAACAATTACACATTTACCTTCTTGATGTTCGAGTTCCTGAAACAATTACATTTAATAATGTAAAAAGGTATCTTATAATAAATAAGAAAAGGTCTTTACTTCATTGTAAGGGCTTTTATTTTTTATAAAAATCCATCCTAGAAATGTTATAATTACTCCATTCCTTTTATATTAATAAGAAGAATTTAAAAAGATTAGAATATTTAAAGAGAGGAGGAAACTACTAATGTATACACAAGACAATTTTTATAAAAAATTAATTGAGGAACAAAGGATAGTAAATATTATCCTACTCAACGGAGTTAGAATACCTGGAATCATTATTGCTGTGGATAAATTTTCAGTGCTAATCTCCAGCAATGGAAAGCAACAATTCCTATATAAGCAAGCAATTTCAACGGTCGCTGTATAAAATACCGTAAGTTTTGATGTTTCATTATTAATATTCTACACTTTAAAATTAAATTTGAATTATATTATATTGTATGAAGCTATAAAAAAGGAATCCTTATTAAAAGCATCCACCCCAGGAAAATATAAAGAGATACATAAATAAAAAGAATTAAATATATTATAATATAAAAACAAATAAAACATATTGAGAAACAGATAATTAGATTGAATATCCTGACTATTAAACATAAAATGAGTATGAGTCTAATAGCAACTAATCTCTAACCCTTGTATGAAAAAGAGGTCGAGTATCATGACCTTTTTTCCATACGTAATTTTAGCCTGTTCATACAGGCTCTTTTTATTTGATAGAAAAGAAAAATGTTTGCTATACTATATGCACACAAATATATGCAAAATCACAAATAAAACAAGGGCAGCCTGACATAGCTGCCCTTGTTTTATATTTATCGTTTTCCGACAAAAGACTCCTTCCTCAAAAATGTGAAGGTGTAAAACACCAATTTTAGGTGGGAGATGAATGTCGGTTGGCATAAGCCAACATGTTTGCTACTATATACTTGTACAGATTGCTCTTTGAAAACTGAAGATATGAGGTTGGTTGCAGAAAAACGTTGCAACCGTAAAATCTTCAACGTTCTTTCGCCCCACGTTTGCTGAAGTTGCGAAAACCAAGCTAAAGTAGGAAACGTGGTGAGTCAACGTACAAGATGCTTATGTTTTCACCGTAGGGACTACGGGCGGCGCCTGCTAAGATAACTGTTGGATACATCGGTGTTCGCAGGAATCTCCCACTTCAAACAGTCCGTAAGGACGCTAAGTGGTGAGTAGTTCAATTCTACAATATATCTTTAATCATTCTTTTTCATCACAAAATCTTTTGGGTTACCTTTTAACTGGTAATACTTCACGTTAAGACGAATAACTACTACGATGATTACCAAAAATCCTATTATATATAACATTGTTCCTTTCTCCGTTTCTTATTGTTTAGCGAATCTATTCTGTAAATACTTCACATGTTTCTTCTCAATATCCTTATCCATAATGTTTACTTGTAATATAGTTTGATAGATATGTTGGACTTCATCGATTGTTAGTTGCGGTTCAATATATGATTCAATACATTTTTTTAGATCGTTATTATATAGGACATGTTTATCTTTAGAATGAACATTTACCCTTTTTAGACTGCATTTTGGATGAAACGCGGCAATAGAGATACACGGCAGCTGTTGTTCCATCACCCATTCAATTGCCTTTATATGTTTATAGTTTTGTCGAAATGGGTTTTGAAAAGAGGATTTCTTTCTAAAAATACCCTGTTTCCACCTGGCTGATTTCTCACTTCCATAAATCCAGCCCTCGTAGTTCTTTGTCTCTATAACAAATACACCTGTTTCCGCAATAACAATATGATCAATTTGCGTTGTATCACCATACTCCGTATGAACCGTCACATCATGTAACACATAATAACTATTGGGATTTAATTTGCCCAATATAGGTTTCACAAATTTTCCCCCAGCTTTCCTTTTCCATTTCGGTACATGTTTTTTTAAAACGATGTTCAAAGGAATCAGAATTACAATGAGAATCAGTTCGAATATCAATACTTTCATAATAAAATCCTCCTTTTCACACTCTTACGTTTCTGCGCATCAAACGATATACATACGTTTCTAACCCTAAAATAAAATATGAGATACATAAGCCTTTTATCACCATCTCTACGAATCCCAATGCTAAAGAAACAAGGAGCCCACCCCGAAACTGAAAAGGTCTAGTTACCCTTCTATTTACTGGCTTTTCAATGACACCAAAGTTAGCCCAGGTGGGTAAACGTTTTTCTACATTCTTTATTGTGCCCATTAATCCGTATTTTAGGGACAGAATGAAACAACCGATTAATAAATACACAATAGAAGAAAAATAGACAGATAGGCCCATAACAATAATTGTGAGCAGCCAACCGATTAAAATGGAATTTCGTAAAACAAAATACTCTCGATTTCTTTTCAAAACAAACATTCCTTTCAAAATAGAAAAGGTTATTTTCAATTGATAAATATTTACATTTAATTATAAGCATGACATGATACACCTCTATTAATTTACGAACTAGCCTAAAGAGAATTGTAATAGATATGTTAAAACTTATAGTAGATAATACGGTAACAGAACAAGAAACAGATTCAGTTTTTTCAAAACTTTTTACCTACAAAAATACAACTGTATTTCTAAGTGGCATATTATCTCCTATATCGCTGGAAATACTTGAAGAATATGAAAGAAGAAACCAAATAGATAGATAAAAGGTACTGAATGCAGATTCAGTACCCACTTAATCTCTATATATAGTTTTTAATATATTAGCAAATAGCCATGGCGCGAGTACGTCTAACATACATAGCAAACAAGATCCCGTTATAACACGGTTGGACCACCGGTAATACTCAGGCTGTTTCGTACTCTCATGAATTCTCCTTAAACGAATACCTGCAATTAGCATGAACGGTGGAAAATAAGTGCAGTTGCTTTAAACAGGTCTAAAAAATCCGTAAAGATGTTCATAAACGAAAATACATCCGAACTGAACAAGAAGTACACACTTAGTCTCAGGGACATCATACTAATAAATGAGAAAATCATACTTCCAGTTGCCCACTTCATCCATTGGCCATTCTTTGTAATTAACGCCATAACCATGACAATAATGCCTAATACGAATGAAATAGAAAAGATATTTACTCCTACCTTAAAAGCCGGAGCATACAGACCTTCAATCTTTTGTATGATTGATGAGCCAAATGAATCATCTTTTTCTTTTGTTTTCGTTCGATTGTTTAATCCCTCTTTAAAGGATGACGAAACATCGTTCCCCTTCAATTCATTAAAATCTACTTTTACAGAGGCCTGAACTGCTTGTAAGGGGACAAATAGTAACATCATTAAAACAAGCGTACATAAGACTTCTATCATCCTTTTTTCTTGTTTCATCACACATCACCTGCTAATTTTGGTTTAACGCTCTTTAATTTGATTTGATTTCCTTCTGCAACATAATAGAGATCTGCTGCATAATAGATATTTGCTTTTGTATATGCCCCCATAATTGCATTCGCGATTTCTTCCTTCTCTACTGCCATATGTGTTTCATTTTCATTGTAAAATCCAATTTCAATTCGATTAATATTATTATTTAATACTGTAAGATGTAACTCTTTTAAACTATCTAAACGATTACCTAATCCACACACTAACTTAAATACTTTATTTGCAATTGTTGGTGGTTTGACATAAGTCGTATTAAAATGAATAGTTTCATCATCTATTAATCCATCCTCCTCAACTGCACATGTCATAATGAACGAATGATTTTGTTTTTCTATTTCTTGTTGACTCAACTTGCGATCAATGACGTATTTCAAGCTTATTGTTAGATTTTCTATATATTCATCCAGTTCGGTATTTGAAATTTTAACCTCTGAGAATTCCGGAAAAATCATATACGCGTGTATATTAGAACTACTTTTACTTACACGTAATAACTGAACTTGTTTCTTTTCATAGCGCACCGCTTGTTCTAATTTTTCTACTACGTTGTTGCTTATATGATCGATTGCCATATATTATCACTCCTATTTACTTTAATAAAATTTTTTTCATACAATACTCATGATTTGGTACTATCTATTTAAAGCATTGTAAAATTACGAAGAGTTCTCAATTCTCCTGTTCTAAGACTGATAATCACCTGAATCTCAAAATATTTTAATATTACAATGACATACAATTTTTCATTATAGTTGAATATTCTCATATGGTGAATCGTTCTATCCCACTCATTTGTACAAAAACAAAAAAATTTCATCCTTGTACAAATGAGTGAGAAAATACTGTTTTTCATGCTAACTAAGAAAAAATAACTAGGAGATACATTTATATATTTCCTAGCTATCTACCACTCCATCTAACTAATGTATAGGAATAAGAGGAATCAATTTTCAATTCTAAATACAGCAGTTGATTTTCTGGTAATATTTCTCCCCCTGTATGAATCCAATAGCGCTTGTTATTAGATATGTTTATTATGCAGGTGAGTTCTTGCTTTCGTTCTACTATTTTAGCCGTCTATACCACAACCTGAAATTCTTTCTCTTCTAATACTAAATTTTGAACAGAAGTACCATGTGCTGTTTCTTGTAGGATTTTCAGCTGTTCTAGTTCATGAAATGTATCTTCATATCCTAATAATCCCTCTAGTGTATCCATATTGCTTGAAAATGGTATGTCCTCATCACTCGGAAATGAGGTATCATATACTGTTTCAGAAGCAGGAGTATAGTGAAAACTCTTAACATGCTCCCCTACTTCAGCATCAATTTCCTGTTCTAATTTGTTACTGAATTCTTCATCCAAATTCTTTTGAACAGTAATAGCAACTAAATCATATATACCTGCTACATCTTTTTCTAAGGTGATTTCTTTTGTTAGGACAGTAAAACGCTCTTGTTCCCTACCAATAGGTCTATTTTCTCTCGGGCACCAATAAACGGGACGTTCTACCGGTGTATTTTCTCTTTCTTTCCTCTTCGCTTCTTCTATTAGAAATTTTTTTCTTGAATTACGAACTACAAAAAATACATAACAAAATAAACCGATAAAAATGTTTGTAAACATGGTTTTCCCCTCTCGATTATGCAAATAAATCGAGTTCAAATTTCCCATCGATTACTTTGCTTTTTCGTTCCATTTCTTTTGAGCAGTATCTACTTCTACAATCCATTTACCCTAGAATGCAAAATCTTATTTATGTATAAGCAGACGCTTATCCACATTCAGTGTTTCCCTACTGTTAGTGTGGGTGGATAATATCTCACCACTAAAACATTTCCTACACCCATAATAATTGCCCCCCCGTTCTTTTTTGCAATAAAAAAAGAAGATCCAAGTATATACATCACTCAGTTCTTCCTTTTCCCCTCTGTAAACTACCTAGATTTTATTAAAATAGTAGTTCTTCACCTGTAATTTTAGATAGCGCATCCCTACCAGCAAATATATCATCCAGCTCTTTGGATTACTGTCTTGTTTCCTGCTCTTTTGAATCATCTAATACCATCCAAATGCTATCTTTTTTCATTTTCATATCTCTTCTTTCTTGTAATTTGTTAAGATTCATAACCCAGCCTGCGAACTTGAAAACAGTACAAAAAGGCTTCTTCAAGTCGATTAATAATGTGCATAGCAAAATAAGCTATATATACACTAATCGGCTCAAAGAAGCCCTTTCACAATTGAAACAAGACGTAACTTGCTTCTACAACTCAACCACAACACAAGAAGGTGTGGGAATAAACGGAATCAATTAAACTAGCAATACAACTATATATTATATAATAACGTTATATATTTCAAGAAGTTTTAATTAAAGTTAACACATTACCTAAAAGAATCCTTTTCCTTAAGCTTGTGAAGGACGATTGTCAAAAAGTATTAGGGTATTGCGTTAAAGGTTAATAATATACTTTCAATTTTATCTAAAAGTTTTCAAAAATTTGTTTTGTTAAACTTGGTTTTCTATTCATACTTATCTCCATAACTTGAAATAGTCCTTTAGGACAGCCATTGGTATTGGTGGATATTTACAAAAATCGCTAGTGTATGTGAATTAAATTAAAATGACAATAAAGTTATTTAATTTTAAATCCTAAAATACATATAACCCCGTTCTTATTTTAAAGGGGTTAAAATAGAGTCGTTTAATTATCAATATAATATACTTCACTGCACAGATAATCGCTACACTTCACAGCACTACATACCATTCTTCGGTGAACTGTGTATGTCGACGGCGAAGGTCACGCTTTTCGGGCCGAACTCAGAACCTCTAAATAGTGCTGATTGTACATAATACCTAAGATGTTACCAAAGGGATCGATTACGGAAGCAGTAATGAAACCCTCACCTCTCCCTGTTGGTGCCTCGTACTCTTTTGCTCCCATAGACAACAGCTTTTTGAATGTGGCTGTTACATCATCGACATGCCAATACACTACAGCACCTGCTGGACCGGTCGCTGAACCATTAGGTGCGTAGCGGCTATCAATCAGGCCCAGTTCGTGCTGGTAGTCGCCAAGGCGAAACTCGGCATATCCAGGACGTTCGAAGTATGGTTCTAAGCCCAATAGTTCGGCATACCACTTCTTTGCCGCTGTTAGATCATTTGTCCAAAAACTGACTGTCGTTAGTCCTCGGAATGTCTGTGTGTTGCTCATAATCAAATTCCTCCTTAATGTTGAGTAGTACGTCCAGATGCTAACTTAATAGCTGCTTCTGAATTAACTTCAATTTACTTAAAAATAATCCTTTCTATCATTTAAGGAAATTGCCATTTGACTGAATAACATGACTGATATATTTCAACATTTTCATTTGTAATTAAAAATTTTTTTTACTCAACAATTAGTAAAACTGAAGGATATTCGACTCAGTCATTTTCAAATACGAAATACATAAAAAGACTGCAGGTGATATAACAAAATAATCCTGCTCAGTAAGGTCTTAATCTTGCCACAGAATTAGATTTAGTCGATGCTTTAAAAGCAATTGTTGAAGCTGAACATAGGCTACAACAGTAAATTAGGTTGATTTTCAAACACTCGGGATGATTTTATTTATACTTTGATTGTTTGGATCATCATATATTTTGAAGAATTCTTCCGCTGCCTGTTTACCAGATGCTATTAATTCCAGTTGCTTCTCTTCTGAAATATTAAAATCTATCGCCGTTACCCCTACTGTGTTAATATAAATAGTTCGTACAGTATCATCTTTATGTAAATGCATACTATCTTGCCCTTTCACAATAGTCCCCATTAAATTCCAAGTAAAATCAAAAAAGTTGTCTATTTCGTGAGAGACTGGTGCAGCAATATTTCTCATGACATCTATTTCTGCTTTTGAATCTAAACGAAATCCTAAAGTCTCTTTATTATAAACTTGCACATCTTCCAAATTAGCACTAACTCTTTCTGCAGGTATTTTCTCTAAAAATTCTGCTGCTCTTTCATAATAAGAAGTGACTTGATAATGTTTTTCATCTAATACATACTTTTTTTGGTCAAATAATCTAACAGGGTAATTATTTAATACCCTTCCATCTACAAAATATTCCCCTTTCCAAACAATGGGTTCGAAAAAAAATGGAATAGATATAGAAATTCTAACCGCTTCTGCAACAGACATATCAGGTGTTGTTTCATGTGAAAAAGTTACAACTTGTCTAGTTGAGACATTTGTGCCCTGGAAATATAGTTCTTTTCGTGTTATTTTGACTATTTGCTCAAAAGTTAAATCTTTATCCTTCATTTCTTCTTTAATAATTCCTTTTTGAGCCCATTCTTCCATCTTTGGTTTAATAATATCTTCTTTTATCCATTTTAAAAACTCATCCCCTTTGTATCTACCATATCCACCTACTAGTAGCCGAAATGTATCTATAATTATTCCATCATCATCTTTAAATTTTTCAAATTGTACCTTCTTTAATTTTTCCGTTAAATCCTCAATCGAATATCCTAGTCCCAGAATTAAGGCTGTAATTGCACCCGCAGATGTACCCCCAAACCTTTGAATATTTGATAATATTTTCTTTTCATTTTCTAAATATTCTAAAGCTCCAACATATCCAATACCTTTAATTCCGCCTCCTTCAAAAACTAAATTTTTAAAAGGGTAATTCATTTAAATACCTCCTTGGAGATTTTGTTAATAATTACTTAATTTAATTAAACGAATATCTTATCTATATTACAGTTTAATTATTAAATTCAAAATAGCAAAAGTTTATAAAACTGTTCAGAGCGTAAATCAATATATCTAAGGATGAATATGATTCACTTTGAAATTCCCGTCACTCATTGTTATTAAATAAGCATCTGGAGAAGTTAGTACCCATGCTTGGTCAAAGCCAAAATGCTTATCAAAGTAATGTAGCAAGAGTATTGTGGTAATTCTATGTGTTACTAAAATATAATTTTTTTTATTATTTTCATTCATAATATCCCTCATCACTTGATGAGTTCGCTCCATAACTTGATGAATCGATTCTCCGCCTTCATCTTCGAATTTTAAATTCACACATTCAAACCGCTTTCTAATTTCCTCCTTGAAATTTCCTTGTATATTTCCAACATTAATCTCATTCAATCTAGAATCCGTACAAAAATCCGAATTCAAATGTTGAGAAAAAATATGTGCTGTTTGTATAGCCCTTAGATATCTACTAGAAATTATTTGACTCTCTTTCATATCTTCTTTTTGTAGAAGGGATACTACCATATCTTCTACTTTTTTTCTTCCCTCTGATTTTAATGGACAATCGTAATCGTTACCTTCCGCTTCACCATGGCGAATTATAAATATCTTTTTTTCATGCATTATTCATTCCTCCAATATTGATCGATAACGCATATCAACATATATACTCACCTTTTTTTAATGTTTATATTCATTTTTTAAATTAATATATTTATATATAAATTTTTATTTAAAATATAAGATTAAGATATTAATCGTCATTACATATAACAACAACCTAATTATATGGTTATGTTTTAATCTTAATAAGCATTGCTAGCCTCTTTATCAAGATAGGAAGAAATTTACTGTTATAAAAAATATCATTTCCTATAAAATAAGCATTGTGTTTGGAAAGGAAATATATATAGTTTATTTATTTCAACTGATTCTTCTCATGGTTTATGGCTCTAGGCACTTAGGAAGAATTACAGGCATTAATAGTTATGGAGGTAATGAAGATGGATTATAACAATTCTATTGAACCAGAGCAATTATTAGCAAAGGGTAACCCTTCTAGTATAGGAGAAGAATCCTCAAATACCGCTATTGCTCCACCAATCAGTGGTTTATATGCATGGACTGAACAACAAATCCGTGAGGAGCTTCGCCTCGACGTAGACGGACGCTACCCACAGATGATAGCAAGTGGAACTATTACTCCAAATCTGTCTTCTCCAATTCATTGGATTGCCCAGTTAACAGCTAATGGTCCAAATACTTGGAAGGGTAATATTAAAAACAAATACCCAGAAGGAATACAATCATTTCCTTACACAAATGTAAAAATACAGGTAACACGCGGTTCATTTCCTGGGCAGCATACTGCAGAAGTCATATTTCTTATCGGGGGGGAGACAGACAGAACTAGAACTTTTCGGTTTCAATCTCCTTACTTCCACTCTGTGGAATTTGAATTTGATGCAGAAGAAGGTACAACTCCAATCACAACTTATCAAACGCACTCCCATCGAGACAAGCCAGCGTTTTTGCCGGATGAAACTTTGTCAATTGCGGAAGTTTTTAAACGAACCGGGTTTGATGTAAAAGTATCAGAAGGTAATAATACCGTTTCCCGAGACCATACAGGGACAAACAGGAAATGGAGCGATCAAGAATTACATGATGCCATGCAAGTATATTGGTCTCACTTTGACAATAAGCCTCAATGGTCCATGTGGGCATTCTTTGCAAATTCGGAAGCTGAAATGGGACATAGTCTGGGTGGTATTATGTTTGATAGCTTAGGTCCGAATCATCGTCAAGGGACAGCAATCTTTAATAACTCATTTATTGCAGATCCACCAGCAAGCGATGAGAACCCTGTTGCATGGGTACAACGCATGCGTTTTTGGTGTGCGTGCCATGAAATGGGACATGCCTTTAACCTTCTACACTCTTGGCAAAAACACCTAGGTAACCCTTGGGAACCATTGGGGCTCCCTCTTATCCCGGACCCAAAAGCTCTAAGCTTTATGAATTATCCTTACACATTCGATGATAAGGGTAACAAAGATGACAACTTACAGCGGTTCTTTAAAAAATTTGAGTATCGTTTTAGTGATCAAGAACTTTTGTTTATGCGACATGCACCTGAGCGCTTCGTACAAATGGGTAATGCTGACTGGGCTGTAGATCATGGTTTTGAACAGACGAATGTTTCTAGTCATCCTTCTTTTAATCTTGAATTGAGAGTTAACCGTAACACACCTGTGTTTCAATTCTTAGAACCTGTAGTTTTTGAAATCAAATTAACCAATACTTCAAATCAACCTCAGTTAATAAAGAAACATATTTTGTCCGATTTAAACGGAATGTCTGTGATTGTAAAAAAAGAAGGAAAACAAGGACGTAAATTACTACCTCATGCTCAATATTGTTGGAAACTAGAGACCAAGGTAATTATGCCTGGAGAATCACTTTATGAAACCATTTTCGCTTCCGTTGGAAAAAATGGCTGGTTAATTGATGAACCAGGATTCTATAACATTCAAGTAGCCATGCAAATAAACGGCAATAACATCGTATCAAATAACTTAAGACTTCGTGTTTTTCCACCTGCCGGATACGATCAGGAATTTCTTGCTCAAGATTTTTTCTCTGATGAAGTCGGCCGTATTCTTGCATTCGACGGTAGTCGTTTTCTTGAAAAAGGGAATGATATCCTTCGTGAGGTAACCGAAAAACTTCGTGACCATGCGGTTGCTCTTCACGCTCATATCGCTCTTGCTAAACCATTGGCGTTCGATTATCAATTCCTTGACTTCACAGAAGACTCAGATACAAGAGGTAAAATAAAAATAATACCTGCTCAACCAGACGAGGCACGTAAACAGTTTGCTTCTGCTTTAACTGAGCATAAACAGATAGCTGCTAAGACACTTTCCCATAAAGAGTATAATCAATATATGGTAACGTACAGTGAATTCCTAAGCAGCCAAGAAGAAAACAAAGAAGCCGCAGAGGTACAGAATGACCTTTATCAAACGTTGTCTGAGCGGAATGTTCTAGACAGTGTATTACAAAAAATCAAAAATCGACGCGAAATCTATGAACAAAAGGAAAATTAATAATTTACGAACAAATAAAAACGTAGAAATAAATTATTTCTACGTTTTTATATTCCTCTAAAGTCTTTTAACTTATTTTACAAAAGTGATTAACGAAATAAATACCAACTATAGATTAGAAAAATTAATGTTTGGTATTTTTTCGATCTACTTTAATATTAAATCCTCTTGATTTCGGATAATGTGTGCTTCAGGAGTAACGATGTTGGCTCTTTCAGTATTAATGTTAGCATGATAACGCAGCGGATTCGTCCCATAAAGATGTTCATCAAATATTATTCCTGTAACTTCAGTTATAGTTGTTAAAGGAACTTGGTATGTTGTTAGTACATCCATTCTTTCTAACAAGTGATATTTTGTAGAAGAACGACTTTCCTCATGCAGGTTATGTAGCCAGTAATCATCCTGTATTATTTTGAATGCTACTGAATGAAGATTATCATCACTACCAATATAAAAAGCCACTTTCCAAAAGCCAGCTGGTATCTTAATTCCACAACCTAAAGGTTTTTGGTATCCACAGTACTCTCTATCATTTTCTGTAAAGATAGGTCCTGTAAAAATTGAAAATTTCTTGTCTCTACTCTTGCTTCTACTAATAATCCAATTTTCAATATCACCCCATTTTGTATGATGGAATTCCTTATGTTGAGGAGCAATATTCGCAAAGCAAAATGAATCACAATTTGCTTTTTTTGCCTCATCTGGATTCCCCCAGTCTACATCGTCTCTTCTAACAAGGTGACCTCTATCCCATAGGTCTGCTTGTCCTCCTGCATATAGCCAGTTTCCTACTTGATTTTCATTTTTAATCCGCTCATCCAGATGCCAGTTATCGCATCTATCAAGATTCATATTTCTTTCTACATCGGTATTATTTGCTCCATAAATAGCAAATTTCCTTTCTTTATTCATAACAATTGAAAAATGTGTAAATGGATAAATTTTACCTCCTTCTAATGCAACTTGACTTATATCCTCACGTAAACGCGGAAATGAAATTGGGAACTCTTCTCCTAAAAAAATAGTATCAAAACCTTCATTTAAACCCATTATTAAAAAGCCTCCTTATCTGTAATTTTTATGTGGGTAATTATTTCTTCCTGCTGCAAAAAGTCTAAAGAATAAATCTCTATGCAACACTATTAGCAGTAGACATGTTGATCCCCTCATCATTTTTCAGTTAAAATAATTTTCCCACTCTGTTTAGATTCTCCTAATATTTACGGTATTTATGCAGATTAATGTACAAACTATAATCTAGTGATTACGTCAAATATTATAAAATCTATAAGGGTAGTTCTTTCAATACTCACCAATAAGATATAATACGGGGAAGATAGATACTTAATTTACTCTCAAAAACCAAAACCCAGCTGCATATCTTTTGAAAATAAACTAAAGAAAAACGTTCTACTCCATATGAGTAGAACGTCTTCTCACTTTAATTCATATATTTTTTGGACTTATTTATTTTGTTTCGTATTTAAAAAATTAATAAATTCATCTTCATTTACAGGCTTACTGTAGTAATACCCTTGAATTAGATAACATGCACTTTGTTGTAACACTGTTAATTGCTCCTCCGTTTCTACCCCTTCTGCTATTACTTTCATATTTAAAGTATGGGCTAACGAAATAATAGTTTGTATAATTTCATCTCCATCATTTGAAGTTCCAATCCTATTCACAAATTCTCTTGGAATTTTCAAAGTATCAATTGGATACAAAGGTAGATACGCTAATGAAGAATATCCTGTACCAAAATCATCAATTGATAAATGTACACCATATGATTTTAATGCTTTTAACTTCGATAAGGTTTCTTTTTCATCTACCATGGCAATTCGCTCTGTTAATTCCAAATCAATTAAATTAGCTGGTACCCCTATTTCTTCAATGGTAGATATAATCGTTTGAACAAAATCTTTCTGTTCAAACTCTATAGCTGATAAATTTATCCCCATTTTTAGATTTGTATAACCTGCAGAATGCCATTCTTTCAGTTGTGAACACGCTTGCTGTAGCGTCCATTTTCCAATTGAAATAATCTGTGATGTTTCTTCAGCGATAGGTATAAACTCAAAAGGTGAAATTAGCCCCAGCTCTGGATGTTGCCAACGTATTAATGCCTCTGCACCAATAACCTTTCCTGCCTTACTATCCACTTGTGGTTGGTACAATAAAAACAACTCATTATTTTCAATTGCATTCGGTAAATCTTGCTCTAATTGTAATCGTCTTGTTATTTTTTGAGATAATGTCTCGTCGTATATACAAACAGCATTGTTACCTTTTTCCTTTGCGCTATACATGGCGATATCAGCATGTTGTAAAAGTGTAGTAGTGTTTATTCCTCCAAACGGATACACTGCTATTCCTATACTAAGAGATAAGTAAAAACTATGCTGATTTACTACAAATGGTTCTTCAGTTATACGAAACAGAGTTTCACATAAATCCAGTAGCTGTTGCTCTGTGTGGTTATGGACTATGACTGCAAACTCATCTCCCCCTATTCTCGCTAGAGGAATAGACGGTGACAGACATGTCCTAAAACGCTTAGCAACTTCTTTTAAAACACTGTCACCGATTGAATGTCCCATTGTATCATTAATGGTCTTAAAACGATTTAAATCTATATACAAGAGTCCAAATTCACCCTGCGTTTTTTGTGCACGCTCAATGGATTTTTCTAATTCTTGTTGGAAGAATATTCGATTTCCAATCTCCGTCACCGTATCATGAAATGCTAGATAGTTTATCTCATCTTGTTGTTGCTTCATTCTCGTAATGTCTTTTACCATTACATAACTCCCAAAAGTTTGTCCTTCTATCATAATAGGAACAATGGTCACGCACCAAAAATGAATGTCCTTCTCATTATTGTTTTTCACCCGTAATTGTAAAGAAGTCGAACTGCATCGTTTTCCTTCCTGTAGAGCTGCTTCCAATTCAGATCTATCTTCATCTAAAAAAATTGAAAAGCACTCTTTTCCTATCAATGCAGCACTGTATTTCCCTAATAACATACTTCCAGACTGGTTTATATTTAATACGGTACCATTTGAATCAATTGTTAATATAGGATCTGGATGATACTCATATAAGGACTTAAACCTCTCTTGATTTTTCACCAAATCATTAGACTTTTTTATTAAGTCTGCTGTTCTTTGAGATACTTTTTGCTCTAATTGATTATTGAACACTTTTAATGTTTCGGTTAAATCTTTGTTTTGCATTCGTACAATTGTATGACGAATCAGTACAAATACAAAGGCAATACAATTGCCCGTAATCAGTGTAGATGAAGAAGTTTGCTCTTTCAAAGTAAAACCAATTAAGATTGCAACTGCAAGATAAGGAAATATGACAAGAAGTTTCTTTCCAAATGTCGGATTAATAATAAAATAATTTCTTCTAGAAGATGCACTCCTTGGGATAGTAGCGGCAATGGCAATAAATAATAGAAAAACTCTATACAAACACCTTAATAATATGAGTGAACGATGTGATAAATCATCTTGTAAATAGAAATATAAATAGTCCGTAATAGACAATCCAGTTAATACTAAGATGAAAATAAATAATTTACTTTTCGCATTAAAAATTGCTGGTCGAAAGATAAGGCTAACTCCTAGTAAAAGAAGCAATAGATCTATAATCGGGAAAATAAATGAAAGAAAAACATCTCCAATTGATAAGAATAAAATATTTGCAGAAGGTTTATTAAATAGGTACCACTCTAAGGTAAAAATAGCAGTAACAACAATACATAAATCACAAATCAAATACGCTTTCTCCCATTTGTTACATTCCATCATGATTTTATAAAAGAACGCAAAGAGAAAGAAGAATAAGAAAAACAACAAAAATACATCAGAGATATTAAAATTTTGTATTGGTAATTCTATATTAAGTACTTGAAAAGCAGATATAAAATTCCCTATCAAGAAACACCCTATTGCAATAGTAATACAAGCCCAAAACACTCCTAACTTAACTTTTCTGGATACTATAGAATAGAGTAATGAAATAAGTACAATAGTTTCAACAACTAAAGATGAGAGTCGTATATTAAAATCTGATACAAAATACTGATTCGGAAAAACAAATAAAAATATAAAGCAAAAGCTTAAATAAGCTATTAGAGCCAATATCAATACATAAAATTGCACATGTGAATGTTTACGCAATATATTCACCTTCTTAAGTCTTTCATTATTTTTTATTAAATTTGTTTCTAATTATTATTTCTATTATGACCATTTCAAAAGATTTCTTTCAAAATAAAGCAACCTCAAATTACACCTGTTAATATTCAACAATTATAGAACAGGAATTATAAAAATGTTTCTAACCGTATGAAACGAAAGGAATCTTCTGTCGGAAAATGATAAATCACCATATTTCTCTGCATCCTTTTTCTCATAAAAAACCACAAATATGTCTAGTACTCTAGCATGCTTTCAAATGGATTGGACAATGCTAACATCATGATTCCAAAATTAATAGATTACAGAAAGGCTTATACTGATTAGATGCATTAAATATTATCAACAAAAAAAGTTTTTATATCACTATAAAAAAATTTCACGAAATTAAGTGTATGTATAGACTTTCCAGTCAAAAGAATATAAACAGGACAATCATTATATAAACATGTATCTCTGAGAAATTATATAAATGTAACATATCCCCAATTAATGGAGCTATTATAGTTACTTATATAAATGAGTGTCCACGACAGAAATATGACATTTTTGCAGCAGCTAATAAAAATGAAACAGAAGATAATGTTTTAAAGTAACTAATTCAAAAAAGCCTTGTAACATATTACAAGACTTTTTGAATTGGTATATACATTATAGATGGATAATTTTATTTTCTTAAAATTAAGACCAAACCCATTGCTCTTTATTTGTATTCTGTTTAATTTTATCGTTAATTTTTTGAATATGGTCATACGTTGTTTTATCCATTCCATGGAAATTAGATCCATCATGAAAATCTACTTGAACCATATCACCTATATTAAATTGTTGACCTTGTGTTAAATCCACATAAACAACATCATTTTCCCCATTTTTAGAAGGGTACTTGACAGCTACATAATCGGTATAATCTTTGTCTATTTTTGTAATTTCTCCGATTACAAAATTAGGTTGACCATCTTCTTTTTCATACATTCCTGATTTCAATGTTGTACCTTCTTTTTCTAAAGACTCAGTACTAGTACTATAATCATTAATTTGCGTTTTAACTTTTTCTACATTTGCATTTACAGCTATAGGTGGTATGGATCTCGCCCAAAAATCACTTTCTACTTTCACTAAGTCATTAACCTTAAAGTTATGAGTGTTTTTTAGAGGTACACGAAGATCCTCTGGATTTCCGTTATTATCTATATATGTAACTAATAACTCATTAGAAGAAACTTCACTTACATGCCCTACTGTATATTGTTCGTAGTTTCCAGGAGCTAATTCAAAATGCTCAACAGAATTAGCCGTTAAACTTGTAGTAAATGCGTTTTGAAGTAATGGACCATTACTATTTACTTTTACATATTCACCTGGTTTTGCATTTGCTTGAAAATCAGTATAAATAGTTACACTTTCATTTAATTCTTTACTTTCAATGATAAAATACTTTGACTGTACTTCTATTACTTTCCCCTCAACTGTAGTGTTGAACTCTTGTACAGCTGCACTTGCTGTTATTGAATCTAATCCTGGTATGTTGCTTCCTGTAAATGCTGCAATTCCTAATGCACCAGCTAAAATGACTTTCTTCATATGCTAAAACATCTCCAATCATATCTATTCACTAAATGATTTTAATTATCAATCATCATGTAATCATTATAGTTACACCTTTTAAAGAACGTCAATAAAAATATCCTTACACTTTTGTAAGGTAATAAGGTTAATAATATAGAAAGGAAATTTTTCACGAAGTAAATTTTTTATGTTTATTATTGATTAAAAATGAAGATAATCCACCTATCTGGGGTGATTGTACAATTTATTAGCAAATCGTATCATTTATTATAACACCTAAATTTTCACTAATTTGCTAACTTAAAGAAAAAACAACCAATATTTAGAAATATATTAATACAAACTTTTCCGTTTGTATGGCAACTTATTAATCTTTATGGGCGATTTAAGTTTAATAAACAACAAGAGTCAGTTGACATGGATGCATTTATTCAAGAATTAGCGCGATCAAAGTTACTATCTAAAATACAGTAAATAGTATATTCGAAGTACTTCATTAGAAATTTTAGGAGAGTATTTCTTATTCGCCTTTTTCAGGGGATGTGCAAAAATACCCCACATACAAATCTAAATTATTTAATCTACTCCATTATTTTCAATGATTACTTGATAACGACCAACATAGATATAATCAAACCTGTTGCACCATTTGGAAAGAGGCCACCCTGACTGTTTAAATTTAAAAACCCCGCATTATGATGACCAAATAATACGAATAAAAATAGAAGTCCAGCGAAGATAAAAACCACAATAATTTACTAGTAAATTATGCTAAATATCCCTCTTTTATTTAATCTAGACAGCCCTCTCATTACATGGGATTAAAAACAAATTTATTCATACTTATAGTTATTATAATGAGTAATTATTCACCTTATATAATAATTACTTACTATATTATTAACACGGTTATCTTACAAAAATGTAATTCTTTTTTAATTGACACTCGTACATACGAGTAACTATACTAGTTACACATGCTTGGTGAATATATCAAATAGTCCCTTACTACAAGTGTATGTCTGTGAATTCTTTTCGAAATAATATTTTGAATCAACCATATATTATTTATCTGTAATATAGTGATGATACCAACCCAATCTATTAAAATAGGTCATATTACTTATGAGTTTAACTATAAATGATAGATTTACCAAGCTGTAATAATTTTTAGGAGTGTTACATTTTGAAATACAAATTAATTGCTACAGGAATTCTTGCTGGAAGTCTACTTTCCTACTCAACTAGTGCATTTGCAAATACTCACAAATTCCCAGATGTTCCTGCATGGGCTGACAAATCCGTTAATTATTTAGTTGATAAAAAAGTATTAAGTGGATATCCAGATGGCACTTTTGGTTCAAGTGATTCATTAGATCGAGCTGCTGCTGCAACCATTATGACAAAAGCTCTAGGTATACAAGTTGACTTCGATGCAAAACCATCCTTTACAGATTCTCAAAATCATTGGGCAACCCCTTATATTGCAGCTGCTGAAAAGGCAGGAATCATTAAAGGTGAAGGAAATGGAATATTCAATCCCTCAGGAAAAGTTACACGTGCCGCTATGGCAGCAATGCTAGTAAATGCATATAAGTTACAAGATATTACAAATAGTAATGGACAAATTACGTTTCATGATTTAAAAGGACATTGGGGTGAACAACATGCAAACATTTTAATACAAACGGAAATTTCTAAGGGAACTAAAAATGGAAATAACTGGTCCCCTAATAGACCGATTACTCGTGCAGAGGCTGCACAATTTCTTGCAAAATCTGATCAAATCCACCACCAAACAAAACAAGTAGAAAATACTGTAGTTGGAGTAATAAATGATGCAGACCCTTATTATGTGACTGTGACCTATAAAGATGCTAATGGCAATAATCAAGAAGTTACTATAGACTTCCCGAATGGTAGTAACTCTAACTTTAAAAACGGGGACAAAGTTAAAGTTGCTAACAAAAATCAATGGAAACATCAAAAAATCTATGGACAAACTGTATTTTACACTGATGTAAATTCTATTTCTAAAGTAAATGAAGAATCTAACAAACAACAAGAAAACCATGTAGTTGGGGTAATAAATGATGCAGATTCTTATTATGTGACTGTTGCATATAAAGATGCTAATGGCAATAATCAAGAAGTTACTATAGACTTCCCGAATGGTAGTAACTCTAACTTTAAAAACGGGGACAAAGTTAAAGTTGCTAACAAAAATCAGTGGAAACATCAAAAAATCTATGGACAAACTGTATTTTACACTGATGTAAATTCTATTTCTAAAGTAAATGAAGAATCTAACAAACAACAAGAAAACCATGTAGTTGGGGTAATAAATGATGCAGATCCTTATTATGTGACTGTTGCATATAAAGATGCTAATGGAAATAGTCAAGAAGTTACTATAGACTTCCCGAATGGTAGTAACTCTAACTTTAAAAATGGGGACAAAGTTAAAGTTGCTAACAAAGATCAATGGAAACATCAAAAAATCTATGGACAAACTGTATTTTACACTGATGTAAGTTCTATTTCTAAAACAAATGAAGAATCTAACAAACAACAAGAAAACCAATTAATGAGTAAAGATAAAGAACAAAAACTCTTAGCACAACTAAAAAAACGTTCTGGTACAGTGACAAAAAAATCTGAAGATAGCCTTGAAATTTCAAGTGAAAACCAAACCATTCGTGCCTATGTTAATTCAAAAGTACTACCAAACATTCAGATAGGTGATACAGTAAATGTTTATGCTCAAGCATTTGAAATGGCCCCTATTCTTCTAAAGGACTTACCTTTCGAGGCAAGAAACGCGATTATTCAAAAAGGAAATGAACAAAATATTGTAGAGAATCAATACAAAAAAATCACAGGAAATGTTACAGGAAAATCTGATAATTCAATCTTAATTTCAAGTAACAACTTAACTTATGAAATTGAAACTTCAACCGAAGTATTACAAGATATTGTAATCGGTGATACGGTAAACGTTTATGCTGCATCTTTTGAGTTTAGCCCTATTTTACTTGCTGGTGTTCCTGTGAAAGCTATTTCTCCTATTGTTGAAAAAACAAACTAATATTCAACATTCTATAAATTTGTTAACTTCATCCGAAAAGAACTCCTAAGTAACATAGGAGTTCTTTTTATGAAGTTATATATTTTCTATCGTGCTCGTAAGACCTAGTATATTAATCGTGATTTACTATCAGTCCAACAGTAACTATCTTATTTTTATTTCCATAAGTTTTTATCAAGAGACAGAGCTTAATTTGCCCTTTTTTCTTTGAACTCCCCCACTCTCACTTCTAGATAAAGTGAACGTGGGGAATCCAACTGTTTTTAAGAAATATCAAATTTTATGAATAGGGTAAAGCGCATAAATTATCTGAGATAAAATTTATAAATCTAAACATAAGGATATAATTAAGTATACTACTTAGAGCATTTAACGAGAAAAAAAGCCCTTAAAAGTTGCATCACACTTATGCAGCTAATCACTATAGTAAAAACAAAGATTTTGTTCTATTAGTGAGCCAACCAGGACATCACTTAATGGAAATAACATGTTTGATTGATGATCCAAAACACCGTGAAGCAATTGAACGCTTGGAACAGCGTCAATTAGAAGATAGTACTAGCTAACGTAATATACTTTAACTAAAAATGGAGCATATTAAGATTTTTATAATATTTTTAGGAGTTGTAAATTTCAATGAATAAATTCACTAAATTAGTCGCTGCTGAAGATTTTTCAGAGAATGTGTGGACAAAGAAAGATTATATCGTTTTACTTTTAATCCCATTAATATTATTTGTAGGCTTTATTACTCAATATTTCTCAGTAAAAAATCAGTTGTCAGTAATTATTGATACCAGTTTACGCATTATTATGTTTATTTTCCTTATGGTTGTTTATGCTCCGATGCTTCGTAGACATTGGAGTAAATTTAAACTGGCATGGAAACGTTCCGTTCTATTAGTAATTGTTGGTGGTGTTCTTTTACAAATTATAGTTAGTTTGGTTCGCTCACTTATTCCAAGAGTTAGCACCAGCTTAAAAACAGATGTACCATCTTTAATTGACCCTTTAACTGCAAGTCCTGAAATGTTCATGCTCTTAATTTATATCGCTTTAGGTCCTATTGTTACAGGATTAATTGAAGATACTGTTTTTCGTTATACACTTCTCGGTAAAATATTTCAGGGTAGTTTTTTAAAAAAAGCATGTATTATCATTTTGAATTCAATTCTTTTCGGGTTAATTCACTATTATAATTTCGGGAGCGTAATAGGTACAATCCCCTTCATGTTTGCAGGTCTATTTCTAAATATAATATATCTATGGACTAAAAACATTTGGCACGTGCTATTAATCCACACTGTCAATAATGCGGTCCTTACAATAGGGGCGCTATTAATCATAGTAATCTTACGACTACTTGGCCTAAAGGCATAACAGCGGAATAATGAACAAGCATAAAAGCCTTAAAAGAGTATTTCTCTTTTAAGGCTTCTTTTAACGTATTTTCCGAAAGAATTCTCCTTCTTCAAGCGTGTGAAGGGCGTAGCCCAACGATAGGTGAGTCCTTCCCCTATTCCTTTGTACATATTGTACTATATAATAAGGAAGCAATTGAACACAAATTGAATACCATCAACTGTTTTCACAATTAAGATTTCTTATATTTTATATACTTTATTTATTAACATAGATTACACTCCACTTTCATCTCCCACCTAAAAATTTGAGTCTCACACCTTCACATTTTTTGAGAAAGGTATATTATATCGGAAAATGATAAAGGGGTTACGTAACATAAGCCTTCCTTTCTCAATTAATTCATTCTCATCCCAGCTGTACCCACTTGTTAGGTATCCCTCTACCATTGAATTGACTATTTTCTGAGTAATTTGCCTAAGTAATATTGGTAGTTTGAATAATTTCTTTAATCGATACACCTGTTTTGATGGTGGGTCTATCCCGTAGCTTAACCATCTATGATGATTTACATAATATTCATAGCCATACTTTCTAGAACAATCCAATACTAGTTTATACTTCCAAAAAGACCATGAAAACTCAAATATACTTTCTCTCCCCTTTGTTCTAGCTGTATGTGAACTACCGGCCACTTAACGTCCTAACTGGGGGCTTCTCGGTTATTCATTACTTTTAATAGCTAACTCGTCCTAAGACAGCCGGGCTAACTCCCTTGTTCCAAAGGTTATTTTATTGCTATTTACGCTAACGTTAATAGGCGTATTTAAGAGCTCTGCCTAAAGTCTTCTCTTTTTAATTCCCTCTAATATTAAAAAATTAACTGTATTAACTTCATCCAAAAAGCACTCCTCAATAACCTCGGAACACTTTTAAAACATTTTTTTATTAAGATTACAAAACCTAGTATACTCCCCATACATTACTACCTGTCTAACATCAACTACCCCTTTTTCTTCCGTCTTCCTCATTTTTTGGTAACAAGAATCCCACAGCTGGTCCCTTTAGATTTTGGATTGTCAAATGCTAGGTTTATTGGTTAATGCGAAAATAACCCTATTCACTAAGTCTTCTGGCATCCATTCATGATTATTATCATTTGTTTCATCCGTCCCTAAAGAATCAATGAACTTTTTAAACTTTGGAAATAAAACAATAGAAGTGATCCAATGTATCGTATGATTTATAGAGAAGAAATAAAAAACCTCTTGTTTTTCACCCTCCTGTAATATTTCTTTTAACTGTTCAAAACTACCTAAAAAATAAGGTTTAATCTTTTCTAATCTGGAACTTTCCTTGATAATCTCCTCATATGCCAATGTTCCAATTTCAGGATTCTCTTTTATATGTGTAGTAAAGACTGTTAAATATTCTCTTAGGGCATTGATAGGATTTAACTGATTCTTCTCAAGAAAATTGGGTAACTCTTTAACAAGACCATATTTCTTAAATACCTCATAATATAGGTTTTCTTTCCCATTAAAATAGTAAGAAGCCATAGCAACATTCACTTTCGCTTCTTTTGCAATTTCCTGTATGCTCGTACCTTCATAGCCACGTTCTCCAAATTTCTTCTTAGCAGCCTTTAAAATATTTTCCATCGTCCGCTCTCGTGATTTTCCCATTCCCCACACCTCAACTAGTATATAGCTCATTTCAAAAGTTCAATAAGGACTTTGAATTGATTATCTTTTTAATTAAATTTAATTATATGTTTAAAATGAGAATTTAACAATCGATGAATTCTTAATCACTTTGGGCAATTCATTACACAACCAATATTTTAAAAACACAACATCTTCTGAACATATTCTTCTCCTACTTCATCAATAAGGCATCCATTTAGAATCCATACGACAAACAGACAGGCATCTATTAAATAGATAGTGAAATAATACTGACAAATTTTCCGGCAACATTTTATGTATGTCGAACAAGTAAGATGGCCTCCTGCTCTTCCTTGTTCGACACCAATTCATCTCCCATCTACTCACCGTGCTGAGGCCCTTCAAGTTCCTTGAGTAAGTTGTTCTTGGCCAAATGATAAAATGAATAGCTCTCAATTACTTCATTCTCTTATCTAAATTAGGGAATGAAGTAATTGGGTGACAAATATCTATTTTCAGCTTAATCTTGTATGCGAAGGAAAAAATAATAAGGATCAAATCTTATCTATTTTACGAATAAGATTTGATCCCTTCATTGCATAATACGTGTTTAAAAAATGCCACATTACTCATGTCTTGATAAAATAATCATCCATCAATTGTATTTCATTTATTGATTAGATTTGTTTAACCTCAATATAAGGTCCTTTAATGTTTAACTTGTTAATATCATTTGAGATATTACCTACAGTTGTTTTTTCATTAAACGTATAGACTTTTTCACCATTTACAAAGATACCCCAATTTTTATCTGCATAACTGATACCATAGCCAACATTGCTAGATGTAGCTTTGAGTTGATTTCCATTCATTGAAAAAGATAATTTACCTTTTCCTTTGTTAAGTTTTTCATTTACACTATTGATACCATTCTTTTGCTCTTCAAGGGCTTTTTGATTATCAAGAGTAACTTGATGTTTGCTCCAGTCTAATTTATAGTGGTTTGTAAAGAACTCATTATATGTATCCTTGTTGTTTGTTCCCCACCATTTTGAACTTACCCATTCAATATTGTACTGATCTGAAATTCTACGATTTGTTATTTTTAAATCTGATGTAGCTTCTGTTTTATCAGCAGTAATAACCGCTACTACGTTTGGAGAAAAACCATATCCTGTTAAAGCTGGTACTATATCTTTTGAAACAAAATTATTGGTTCCTTCATTATAACTACGTGATTTCATGAATAGTTGGTTACCATAGAAAGTATTGAATGAATCACGATTATAAATTCCCCACTCTGGGAAATTAAATGATTGGAATCCTACTTTCCAATTTAATTTTTTATCTGTCTGAGTCTCTAATACTGTTTTATAATCTGCTTGATCGTAAGATACACTTTCTTTCCAAGCATAACTACCTGTAATACTCGCTTCAGCATTTGGTCCTTTATCATTTACCCCAACTTTAACACTACCACCAAGTGTATACCCTACTTCAGAACTAACCTTTGCTGAAGTCATTGTATTAACTGGGGCAGCTTTATGAAATTGAGCACTATCATCACTTGTTATTTCTGCTTCCGTATGATATGCCGATGGCCATTTTAATCCGCCATTATAGTATCCGCCATTAATTGTATATTTAGCATCTATATTACTACCATCCGTAGTAACAATTGCAATCTTTTTATCTGCGTACGGATCCTCAATAAAGGAAACCTTTATTGAATTTTTGATATTCTGCTTCATGTCATAAGTAGTTTTAAAACTATTATAGACCTTCCCACCATTTTGAAGATTTTCTACAGTTCCCTTAGAATCTGCCAATGCAGATGTTGTTTGTAAGCCAAATGTTCCTGACATAATAACGGAAGCTACCGCAACACTTTTAGCTATTCCTTTTGCTTTTTTCATACAAACAGCCACTCCTTCTATAAACATATTATTTTTAAATTTCAATACTAGAGATAGATTCATAACAATACAATGTAGAAATTTATAAATCTTTATGACATTAACTAGCAGCACCTGTTTCGCTAATTTTCATCTCTCTTATTGATATCCATTATCAATATTATTAAAACACAAGATAACGATTTAAACAACAATTTTAAATTTATATTTAAAATTGTTGTTTAAAAAATAACAAAAAATTATAGGTATTCTTTACTCCTCATTTCTTCTTGTGTAACTATTCGTATAAAAAAACCTAATCCTATAATACGTTCTTATTCTCAACTAATTTAATTACAATTTATTATTTATTCTAAAATTTTTATAAATCTCTATTTTGATTATTTTAAAAAATGAATTCAGTACAAACAGCTTTATAGATTTGATTAGCTTATAAATAACGCATTTCATTACTTATCCAAGACATGTAACATTCTTTTCACAAATGTAATATATACCCAACTTTAATATCTATTATATTCACCCATACATACGAGTTTAATCAAAATAAACTTTATATCTTATGAATCACTAATAGCACCTGATTTTATAATAAATAATTTAAAAATAACACTACATATTCCTCTTTTATTTAATTCAAGGAACCCTTTCGTTTCATAGAATATAAAAGATTCTTATCAACTCTTAGATTTATTATAAGTGAGTAATTATTCATCTTATATAATAATTACTTACTATATTATTAACATAGTTATCTTACAATAATGTAAGATTCATTTCATTGACACTCATATATATAAGTTCCTATACTAGTTACACAATGTTGGTAAATATATAAATAGTCTCAAGCTCTAAGTGTGTGACTGTGGATTCTTTTTAAAATAATATTTATTTAATTATATATTTCCTATCTGTAATATATAATGCCACTTACATTTGTTCTGGTACGTAGAAACTAAAATGCTCTTAAAAAGGTGTGTGATAAGTATGTAAAAAGAATATAGATTCAAATAGAAACATTATCAGCCAGATAGGTGAAACCCCATATACTAAAGCATAAACATTTCAATTCATATATTTCAAATAGTGATAAGTTGTATTTTAAAAATGAAAAAATCCAGATTTATAGTTATGCTATTAATCATACTTTTCGACATACTGTATAACTTTTTAATAAATAAAAGTTATCCTTCCTTTTTAGGGATCTAGACAAAAACACCCAGGTGACGTTTTATGTTGCCTAATACAAATTAGGAGGAATATGTATCATGTTCCAAGAGAGGAAAATAAACGGAAGACCAGTTTATTACTTAAAATACTTAGGTGAGACAGTAGCAATCTGTTCACGTAATGCTTGGAAACGTTGGGAAGTCAAGGGCATTACTATCGATATTTACATATCGGCAAAAACAAAGTTTCAATCAATTAATTTATTTGAACATAAATATAAATTGTATTTAAGAGGGATGAAATATGATAACTGATTTTATTTGCAAAAGACGAAAAAAGAAGAGGGGTTTCTTCCCTCTTCACCAATAAAATCGGACATATTTACAATTAAGGAAGGGTATACATTCATCAGGGGATGAATGTAATAATAATAGTTCACCTAGTGAATTATAACATAAATTCGCTTCCATTAATAGATATCTTTAACATTTATGGAATATTCGTGACAGAACGGTTAAACATCTTAATATTAAAAGGCTTTATATGCATAGAACTTGAAAATGGCTAGTGTAGGATAAAATATAAGGGGGATATATATTATGTTTACAAAAAAACAAAAATTAATAACAACCGTAACAGCTTTAACATTAGGATGTGGATTTACTTTCGGATTAACACCGGCATTTGCAGATTCTAATAAGGCGTCTGTAAGCACTGAACCTATTCATTCTATTCAAAAGCAAGAACAAGAGCCGTTTACTGGATATGTCATTTCAGTAGAAAACAATTATTTAGTGGTTGCTGCTACATCTACAAAAGATGAAGCTCTCGCTTTTCAAAATGATTGGTGGGAGTTAGTCTCTCAGAATAAAATTTTAAGGGTTCCTATTTCAGATGGTGAAAATTACACTATAGGTGAACAGATAAATGTTTATGCTGCTGCATGGACCAAATCTTTACCGCCAATTGCTGTAATGCCTAAAATTGAAAAAGTAATCCAATAGATTATGATAAAAATAACAGGGCATCATTCTAATTAGAATGATGCCCTGTTATTTAGTAAAAAACTGAATACGTAATATGTATATTCTTTTTCGTTACTCTCTGATTCCCATTATATATTAACCTAATATTTATCAAATTACGCCTGACGTAGATCCTACATCTCACATTACTGTAAAGATATGAATCGCTCCTTTTAGTAGTTTCGTTTATAATTCCATGGCATACCCTTTAAAAGCATTAAGAAATACCTTATTTCATACCCCCTATCTTTTATAACCTTACTGCTATCGCTAGCCGGTTTAACTCTATAATTCTATTTTCACAGATTCATAAATTCTTCTAAAGTCAGCTTTTTCTTATATATACTTTCAGCAATATCCCCGACGTAGCGAATATGCCACGGTTCATATGCATATCCAGTGATACTCTCTTTACCTTTTGGATAGCGAATGATAAAACCTGCACGATGCGCATTCTCTTTCAGCCATTTTCCTTCTTTCGTATTCGCAAAGGTTAACTCTAGCCCATTATTTGCACTTTTAGAAGAAACATCCATCGTTAATCCTGTTTGATGTTCACTATGTCCTGGCTTTGCCGAGAAGCGATCCGTATGCTCTTGTCCTTTTCTTTTTACGTTGTTTGCATACAGGTTTTTTTGATAATCATAGGAGCGAAACCCAGAAACAGCATTCAACTGGATTCCTTCTTTCTTTGCTAAATCAAATAACCTTTCTAGTGCTTCTGCTGCCTCTTTACGAAGGTAACTCTTTTCTAGCGTTCCACTGAATGAGAATGGTACATTTGGTACAACTAAATCCTCCGGTTTATAGTCTTCGGGCAATCCGTATTCCTTATTAACTACAGCCTGTATACTAGACAAAGAACTTGCTATGTTATTTGAAGTACCATTTTGTTCTTTATTTATGGAGTTTTCACGAGTTTCATAGTTTGTCTTTTTTGGTTCTTTACCAATAGATTGATTGGTGTAAAAGATAAAGATACCTAGTATCACAAACATACAAGTAAAAATCCCTACTAATTTAATTCTCATTATTCATTTCCTTCCTGCCACTCTTAATGTTTCTCGTTCATAATACTACAAGCATATCAAATTCATATTAATTCGAGGTGAACTTTTGTTCTTAACATATTACTTAACAGAAAGACAGCATATCCTCCTATTCGTTTGACACACTATAGATGCTAACACGTAGAAACCAATTCTATTCCTACATATGGAAAAATAATCTAAAAATTTGTATAATAAGATTAGAAGTGTAGCATTCTATTATAGAAAGGTCTTGGTATGATGCTGGGTATTCATGTTAAAAAAACAAAAGAAGAGTTAATTATTTCATGGCAATTGGCGAAGATTACGATTCCATTACGTGATGTAATTGAGGTTACTGAAGATGCTACCTATGCGGGTGTTGAAGATACTAGTGCAATCCGTATTGGCACTGCATATGGAACAACGGATCGTATTTTAATCAAAACGGTAAAACAAAATTATGTATTATTTACGACAAATAAAGTTTCAATTTTAAATGCAATAAACGCTTAAAAATGAACAAATTAACGGGCTTAAACAAAGTCCAAGTTAAATAAAAAGGTGCGAAGCCATGGAATTGACTTTACACCTTTTTTTAAATACTTTATATGAATGTAAATCCGCTTTAACATTTCAATAAGATCTTTATCACTTCTATCACATCTTACTACTTTATATCCCATTTTTCTAAGCAAAGTAGAACAATACCCCATTCTCTGTATTAATTACACCATACTTCCCACCATGTAAGTCAAATATGTTTTTTACAATTGAAAAAACAAAGCCCGTGCTGCAGCTTGGAAATTTATTGAGATATAGAAGGTTTTTATGCCTGAATACAGCATGAAAAAAGCCTTGGCGACCAAACCAAGACTTTTTATGACCTTACGACCTATCAATTAACAAGAATCAGAACCACCCGACTTCTTGTTCATTATTATCTAGCATACACCCTCACTGTACTATACGTTTTTTATATTTTCAACACTTTGCATTCTTTTTACACAACATTCATACTTTTCAAGTCTGAATGTACCCTTACTCTACCTCTGCCATATAAATCTCCATTCAAATACAGTTTGTACATCGTTATCTTTCTACCTTCATCATAATCAAATACACTATATTAGTAATTTCTGCTGTTTCTATTGATAAATATAATAAGACTGCCTAGTACACTTAAGGAAAGCACAAAATATAACAATAAATCAGGTAGAAATTCTAAAGAAATTATATCTATTGATTGAAAAATAAAAATGGCAATGATACCTATAGATAAGATGTTGTACAACACATTATTTGTTTTATATTGAATTTCTTTTCCTCTTTCGTCTTTTGCTTCATCACTGGATTGAAATTGTATTACATACATCTGACTGATGAATATTACAACTAAAAATAAAATTTTTAACCACAACATATGACTCACTCCTCCCGATAATCGAACACGTCAGTTATTGGCTTTTCAAATGCATTTGCGATTTTAAAGGCAAGAATTAGAGAAGGGTTATATTTATTCTTTTCAAGAGTAGCGATAGTTTGTCGACTAACACCAACCCTTTTTGCCAATTCTTCTTGAGTCCAACCTTTTTCTGCTCGGCAAACTACAATTTTATTATGTAACAATAGGAACACCTCTCAGGAAAATTGTAATTTATTTCTTACAATTCGTAAAGTATTTTTTACAAACCCTTCAACACTTGAAAACTAAAATATAAAGATTTCGTGTTATAAACCTCCAAATTATCCCCTTAATAACAATTAAACCCTTTACTCTAAAGTATTTAAATTTCCCTAATCAAAACTAAGAAAGTATCAAATCGTATCTGATTAAATAGAATTTTCGTTTGATACTTCTGTACACACTCATTATGATACTTACTTGGCGGAAGTATAAACCTACTCTCCCTCTTATAAGAAGTATTCAATAGAAAATGATTAAAAAATAAAAAAATCCATTAACGAAACTTTTCCTACCTTACCTATACTTTTTCAAATTTAAAAGCATGGATAACTAAATTATTCAGAATATTCTGTATATTAATGAAAAAAATCGTGGTTAAATTTAATTTATCGAATTCCTGTTATTATCAGAATAAGCCTTTACAGAGAAATGGGGGATATTATGACTGTTCAAGAAAAAAGTAATAAACAATTAATGGAATTATTACATGAATGGTATGAAGAAATTCGTTTATATCATGTAGTAGAAGCAAAACAAACATATCTAAAAGTAAAAGAAAGTTTAAAAGGAATAGAAATAGACCAATATGTATCATTCTATTATTCTCTACTGAATTTTAGACATAAAGTCTTGGTAGATGGAATGAGTATTACAAAAGATTCTTTCAATCAAGTAGAAAAACCACCTCATATTAAAGATGAATTTTCATTTTTAGCTTACTATTATTATTTCTTTAAGGCAATCCACTCTACAATTATAGCAAATTATACTGAGGCGAAAACACACTATGAAAAGGCGGAAAGGCTTTTAAACGATATACCTGACGAAATAGAAAAAGCTGAGTTTGAGTATAGATTTTCAACATACTGTTATCAATCTTATCAACCATTTGAAGCGATTCAACATGCAGTAAAAGCCAAAGAAATATATTTGAATCATGTAGGCTATAAAATTAATATTGCTTTATGCGACAATGTATATGGATTGGCTTGTATAGATCTAAGAGAATTTGAAAGAGCGGAAGAATGTCTCAATATGGTTATTGATGTTTTTAAGAAGTATGATGAAGAACAATTATTATTACGAGTACGATCCAATTTAGGCTGGTTATATAATATTCAAGATTTATATCCATTGGCGATTAGACAGAGTTCTGAAATTATAAATACCATTCCGAACCATTTTAAAGCATTATTTGTCTTAGCAAGAGCATATTATAAGTTAGAAGACGTTGAAACAGCAAGATCATATATCGAGCAAGGAATAAAATATACAAATGAATCAGGAAATGAGGAATATAAACATCGTTTCGCAGTTTTAAATGAACTAATCACAGAAATGCCTAGAATTAAACTAGAAAAAGTAGTTACTGATGCCATTTCTTATTTTGAAAAAGAGGAAATGTGGGATTGTGTAAAAGAATATGCAGAGATTTTAGCACTGCAATTTTACGAGGCAAATAATCATGTTAAAGCGAGTAAGTATTTCTATATTAGCAATAATGCTGATAAGAAACATTTAAGAAAAGGAGCGTTAAAGTAATGAAAAAAATAAAAAAATTGTTATTCAGTACGATAATAGTAAGTACATTAGCATGTAGCTTGATTAGTTTAAATGTATCACAACACTCTTCTTTTAATGGTGGAGATACGCCAGCACCAACAAAACTGAGTGTCTCTGGTGGAGCATCTATTAATTAACGTAATCCAGTTTTCTCACTTGAAAAAACAGAAAATTCATACTATAAATACAAAAAAGTTGAATAAAGTGGATAAAATATTGCACTCCCAGTCCGGAACAGATTTGTTTCGGACTATTCACGTTACTATAATTGTGCGTAGGGTGATAGACTAAAAGTAGACAAGATTTTCTATACATAAAAAAGAGCATCATATCCCATTGCATTCATCGCTACCATCATTGGCGATTGTGGCTGATCATTGAATAACTCTACTGAGTTTCCTTGAATTGTATCCCCAGCATCTACTAATATGGTATTGGGATTTTCCTGACGCACCTTCTTTATCACCGTATAAAGCTGCGTTAAACTTCCACTCGTATTTGCACCATCAAACGCATAATCCCAGGGCATAAATCTACCATGAATATCGGCAGTACCTAACAGTGTAATATTAATATCAGATTCCTCAGCTTTTGAGATAGATGATTTGACTGTTACTGCTGTTCCAAGAAGTATAAGAATAACAAAATAACATAAATAGTTCTTCCATTTCATTTTTTGCATAATAACAATATTTCTCCCCTTTTTGTACTGTCATAAAGTTGCTTGAACTTTAAAAATGTAACTTATTATTCGGAAAACTTCAACTACAAAAAGTAATTTTTGAGGTGGTTCTGCATAAAAAACAAAAAATGATATAGAAAAAGCACTGCCGAATTGTTCAGCAATGCTTTTCTATTAAACGCACTATAACAAAGAGCGTCTACTTTCTTTTATTCATAAGTACTATAGGTTAATAAATGTTCACTTTAATTTTAAGATACGTTCTATTTTCTCTACACTCAACTTACTTGCTTTTGCAATAGTTTCAAGTGGTACACCTATTTCATGCATCCCTCGAATCATTTGCATCTTACCTTGCTCAATACCTTTTTCCACGCCCTCTTGTTCTGCATGTGCTAACTTGGCTTGTTCATCTAGAAGTAATTTCTCTCGAGCTTCATAAGCTGTTCGGAAAGAAGAATCATGGCTCATATTTTCCCATTTATTAATTGCCTTTTGTAAAATTGGATCTTGATTCATCGCAATCTCCTCCAATGTTTGAGTTAAATGTTCATCTTCATGTGCTGGTAATAATAACATCCAACGAACAAATGGATTTTCCCAAGGGTTTACTTTTTCTTCACGCCATTGCTTTACTAATTTCGGTATCTCTACAAAATGGATTTCAATGTCGTCACTTAATATTTGTTGCATTTTTGTATTCCATAATTGTCCGATGGTATGAAATTCATCTTCCTGAGAAAATAAAATAAAATCTAATAAGTTAATGGTAATTGTTTTCCGAAGTGAACGATATGGCATCCCTTCTTGCATTTGGGATGTATAAAGTTTACTCCAATAATATAAAGATCGCTTCACCATATCATGTGTATTTCGAAGCTGAATTTCGATATTTACCTGCGTCCCATTTTCTAAAGTTGCTAATAGGTCTAAAATTGATAATTTATCATCTTCATAAGATTTATGGAGATGCGGATCATCTAGTTGTAGCGATGTAATAGGTGCATCTAAAGACTCCTCTAAAATTGCATTTAAGAACCCCGTTAAAATTTCTTCATTTCCTTTCGTCCCAAATAACTGTTTAAAAGCAAAATCAATTCGTAAATTTACTAATTTAGTGGACATGGATTTCCTCTCCCTGTCTATTTCATCTCTTATTCTTATTGTACATAATAAAAGGTAGAACATGCAAACAGACCCTTATGTTATCTCACATAAGAGCCTTCTTAAATTCAAAAAATTGGTTCTGAGCAAAAAAATTGTAAGTGACATCTTTTTTGTCCAGAACCTTTATTTTTATCTATTCTTTTTCTGGCCAAATTTTCGCGTTTGGTTCTAATAACCACTTGTGGTCTTCCTCCATGATACGATCATTCCAAGGATTATTCTCAAGATGTCGAATCATCCAACAAAAATACATGGCATATCCAGGCGCCGTTGCTTGCGGATGGTCTAGCTCACCCGGAATTGTAATAAAGCTATTATGTACAACGCGATATGCATCCTCACCCACCATTGCACATCCAAATCCCTGTGGCTTATTAAAGCGATAATAATATACCTCTGGCTGATCATGGTGATGTGGTGGATAACTGGACCATCGCCCTGGATAAGAAATAACTTCTCCTACTACCATATTAGAATATGCTGCATTGTTATAGTCAAAAATCGTACGAATAACACGCTGCGCCGTTCCCTCCCATACTCCATCTCCAGCTACAACACTTTGACACTCATTTGGAGTATATAACTTAGACGCAAATTCTTGATCATTATCTGTTTTTTGAACAAGCACTTCACTATCTGAAAGAGCAGTAATTGTAACCTTCACATTTTTAGATACATGTAAGCACCAAGGGTTTTCTTCAAACACAGACTGTCTTTGAATAACTTGTTCGATTCCTTCCCACTCTAAACGTATTGCCCCTTCCAGTAAAAGAACCGCTGTTTCATTCTTATTATCAAATAGCAACTCTTCTTTTCCATTAGACATCTTATATATGCCTATATCCATTAACATATCACTGCATTGACCGTTCATTTCTGTTAATACATTATATCCCTCATTTAATTCACCTAATTTTCCTAACATGGCTTTCTCCCCCTTTTATTTAATGGCTACTCAATCATTCTCTACTTTTTTCAGCTAACTACATTCCGAGTTTCGTCTAACTATTACTGAAGAAAGCTTTTCTATTTATACTCTGTTTTCACTTCCGAATATTTGCATATGACTTTTAACATTTTCGTATGCAGCCTCAATAACATCCTGATGGTACATAAAATAATCTGAATACAGAGTATTTAGGACGGCATTGTTAACCGCAGTAATTACATTCTGAAAGGTGGCTGTTGCTACATTAATTTTTCGAACACCATGTTGAATACATTGCTTGAAATCCTCTGGACTAATGCCAGAGCCGCCATGTAAAACGAGTGGGATATGGACTACTTCATTAATCTCTTGTAGGCGGTCTAATCGTAAATTAGGATCGCCATTGTACATACCATGCACATTTCCAATTGCAACCGCTAAGGCATCAACGTCTGTTTCTTCTGCAAATCGTTTTGCTTCTGTAGTGCTTGTCAGCAACATTTCAATATCTTCTGATCCGTCCTCACTACCACCAACTCTGCCAATCTCAGCTTCTACCGTCGCTCCATACTGTTTCGCAAGTTCTACAATTTCTTTTGTCTTTTGGATATTCTCTTCTAACGGATAGTGAGAGCCATCAAACATAACCGAGCTAAAACCAATCTCTAACGTCTCTTTAATCTTTTCAAACGTCATCCCGTGATCAAAGTGAACTGCTACTGGAACAGTTGCTTTTTTCGCTGCAGCTACCATCAAAGGACCAATCATATGAATTGGCGAATGATTCAAACGAACTTCCGCAATTTGTAGAATAAGCGGTGAACTTAACTCTTCAGCTGCTTTAATAGCTCCCATTACCATTTCCATATTAGCGACACTAAAAGCTCCAACCCCATAATTATCTTGATTTGCTTTCATTAAAATATCTTTCATTTGAACTAATGGCATTACATACTCCCCTATTTCAATATTATTTATTACATGTAAAACCAACCGTCACGTCTTTTTACCCCTTTTGTAAGAAGACATGTTAATTACCATACCATTTACTTAGGGATAATCTTAAAATGCTTAAATTACAGACCTGCTTTTTCTTGTATAAATTTTCGGGCTTTTAATGCGTATTCAAAAGGATTCGCTAAAGCTGGGTCTTGCTCTGCTTCTACCACAAACCACCCTTGATAATCAGAGTTTGCAAGGATAGTAAACACTTCATCAAATACAATTACGCCATCCCCGGGAACTGTAAATGCCCCATTCTTCACTGCCTGTAAGAAGCTCACTTCGTTTTCCTTTACAGCATCTACTACTTCTTGACGAATATCTTTTAAATGTACGTGTTTAATACGAGGTAAATATTTTTTCAAAATATAAAGTGGCTCTTCTCCTGAAAAAACAAGATGACCTGTATCAAAAAGCAGAGATACAAGCGCTGGATCAGTCATGTCCATTAACTTTTCAATTTCTGCCGTTGTTTGAACACCCGTACCCATATGGTGATGGTATACAATATGTAGCCCCTTTTCCTGAGCTAATTTACCGAGGTGATGTAATCCATCCGCAAGCTTATACCACTCTTCTTCTGTAAAAACAGGCTTATTTTTAAATAGTGGTACATCCATTAAACCTTGAATACTATGCCCTTGCTCTGAAACAACGATGACTTTTGCACCCATGTCATGCAAGAAATCCCTATGCTTAATAAATGCTTGTACTGTCTCTTCAAGCGGCTTCGTTGTTAAAAACGTACTAAACCATGCACTAGCAATTTCCAAGTTTCGTAATTCCAAAGATTTTTTTAATACAACTGTGTTTCTCGGATATTTATTCCCTACTTCACTTCCATTAAATCCAGCTAGTGCCATCTCACTAATACATTGCTCAAACGTATTTTCTGCCCCTAGCTCCGGCATATCATCATTTGTCCAAGCAATTGGTGCAATTCCAAGCTTAACTGTATTTTCTTTAAACATCCCCTTGTCTCTCCTCTTTACAAAATGTGATAGAATTTCGCCAAATTCTCTTAACTGGTTATTGAAAAGAGAGCTTCCTAATCAATATGCATGTAGATAAAAAGCTCTCTTTGTGTCCTAATCTAATAAGATCTTGCCTGTTGCAAGTTACTTACTTTACTCTCGTACGCAGCTTGTATACTTTGACTTTTAGATACTTCCGCAACACCTACATGCCACCATGACTCGTATCCATTTGTCATTGTTTTTGGTAGTACTTTAATATCAATCAATGTAGAAACTGTTTGTTTTTTCGCATCGATAAGCGCTTCCTGTAATTGTTCTAGTGATGTAACATGATATGTTTTCACACCATATCCAGCTGCGCTAGCTGCAAAATCAATTTTCATAATTCCCCCGTCTAATTTACGAGTTTCCTGATTTCGATAGCGAAACTCTGTTCCAAAGCTCCCCATTCCATTACCCATTTGTAAGTTATTAATACAGCCAAATCCGGAGTTATCAAACAATAAGACGTTAATTTTTTTGTTTTCTTGAAGACTTGTGACAAGCTCTGAATGAAGCATCTGGTAACTACCATCCCCTACCATTGCATATACTTCCTTCGATGGTTCAGCTAGCTTTGCACCAAGTGCGCCCGCAACCTCATAGCCCATGCAAGAGTATCCATACTCCATGTGATATGTATTTGGTTTTCTTGATGCCCACATTCTTTGTAAATCACCTGGAAGACTTCCTGCCGCTCCAACGATAATTGCATCTTCATCCAGTAATGTATTGATTTGTCCTATGACTGCAGTCTGTGTTAATTGTGTACCAAGTGCGTCTACATACTCATTTAACTTTCCATCGAAATGGCCTTCTACTTCTGGTGTGAAATCTTGACCTGTAAAGCGAATATTATGTAGACGTGATAATTCTGTAGACCAAGCCTCTTTTGCATCTTCAATTTCTACTGTGTAACTAGATCGATAATCCATTACTTGCAGTTCATCTATTAGAGCAAGTAGCGCTTCTTTCGCATCCGCTATAACCTTTAATGCATCTAGCTTATTCGCATGGAATTCTGAAATATTGATGTTTAAAAACTCAACTTCTTCATTTTGAAATAATTGTTTAGATGCCGTTGTAAAATCAGTAAATCTCGTCCCGATCCCAATAACAAGATCCGCTTCCTTTGCAATTGTATTAGCTGCTATATTTCCAGTTACCCCAATGCCACCAAGATTATATGGGTGACTACTTTCAATTGCACTTTTTCCAGCCTGTGTTTCTCCAAATGGAATGTGGAATGTTTCAGCAAACTGTTTTAACTCTTCTGCCGCTTCTGCGTATCTTACACCACCACCGCAAATCATAACTGGTTTTTTCTTTCTCTTAATCATTTCCACTGCATCCGCTAAGCTGGCTTTTGTAGGTAGACGACGTTCAATACGGTGAACACGCTTTTGGAAGAAGTAACTTGGAAAATCCCATGCTTCTCCTTGGACATCTTGTGGTAAACAGATTGTTACAGCTCCTGTATCTGCCGGATTCGTTAAAACACGCATGGCTTGAATCATAGCTGTCATCAATTGTTCAGGACGATTTACCCGGTCCCAATACTTACTTACTGCACGAAAAGCATCATTCGTAGAAATAGATAAGTCATGTGTTTGTTCAATTTGTTGAAGAACAGGATCAGGCTGTCTCGTTGCAAATACATCTCCTGGAAGTAATAAAACGGGAATATTATTTGCAGAAGCAGTTGCTGCAGAAGTAATCATATTTGCTGATCCAGGACCAACAGAAGAAGTACATGCCATAATTTGTTTTCTATGTTTTTGTTTTGCAAAAGCCATCGCAGCATTTGCCATTCCTTGTTCATTTCTCCCTTGGTAAACTTCTAATTCCCCTGCGTCTTCTTCTAAAGCTTGACCCAGGCCTACTACATTCCCATGACCAAAAATCGTAAAGATTCCCTTAATAAACTTTTCTCTCTCTCCATCAAACTCTACGTATTGTTGATTCAAAAATTTCACCAATGCTTGCGCCGTCGTCATTCTAACAGTTTGCATATGATTTTCTCCTTTCTATCTCTATCAGTCATTCTGCATATGAAAAAGGAGTATTAGGAATTTGATAGACTCCTAATACTTCCTTCTTATCTTTTACTACTTCCCTTGCTTTTGCTTACAAACAACTAGAGAGGTTCTACTTCTCTCTTAATGATTACTTTTCCCAACGTGATGTAAGCATTTTCTTTCTTGTATAAAACTCAACGCCGTCCGTACCGTTCGCATGAAGATCACCATAGAAAGAGTCTTTCCAGCCAGAGAACGGGAAGAATGCCATTGGCGCCGGAACCCCAACATTCACACCTAACATACCTGATTCAATTGTTTCACGGAATTGACGTACACTTGCCCCACTATCTGTATAAATGCAAGCGCCATTTGCAAAACGAGACTCATTCGCAATTTCAATCGCTTCATCCAATGATTTCACACGAACAATAGATAAAACAGGAGCAAAAATCTCATCTTGCCAGATCTTCATTTCTTTTGTAACATGGTCAAAAATTGTTGGACCAACGAAGTAACCAGCTCCTTTTACAGCTGTATCTTCACGTCCATCACGAACTAATGTAGCGCCCTGTTCTACACCTGAATCGATGTAACCAATTGTGCGCTCTTTATGGTTATCACGAATAACTGGACCTAAAAATACATCTTCATCAAGACCATTTCCGATGACAATTTTGTTCGCTTCTTCTACTAATCTATTAACTAATTGATCTGCAATATCTTCTTCTACTGTTACTACAGAAGCAGCCATACAACGCTCACCAGCTGAACCGAATGCAGCACTAATAATTTGCTTTGTTGCTAGTTCAAGATTCCCATCATTTAATACAATGGAATGGTTTTTCGCACCCGCTAATGCTTGCACGCGTTTTAAGTTTTCTGTTCCTTTTTTGTATACATATTCTGCGACAGGTTGAGAACCTACAAACGAAATTGCCTTCACTAATTTATGTTCCAGAAGACCGTTTACTACATCGTGAGCGCCATTTACGATATTTAATACACCTTTTGGTAAGCCTGCTTCTTCAGCTAATTCTGCTAATCTTCCTGCTAGAAGTGGTGTACGCTCTGAAGGTTTTAATACAAATGTATTACCACAAGCAATTGCAAGTGGGAACATCCAGCATGGAACCATCATTGGGAAGTTAAAAGGTGTAATGCCGCCTATAACACCAATTGGGTAACGATACATACCAGACTCAATACCTGTCGCAATATCAGGAAGCTGTTTTCCCATCATTAATGTCGGAGCACCCGCTGCAAACTCCACGCACTCAATACCACGAAGAACTTCACCGTAAGCCTCGTTATAGCTTTTTCCGTTTTCAATCGTAATCAGTTTCGCTAACTCTTCCCAGTTATCTACTAGTAATTGTTGATATTTAAATAGAATACGAGCGCGTTTTGGTACAGCAGTTTTAGACCAAGATTTGAACGCTTCATTTGCTGCTAATACAGCTTGTTCAACATCTACTTTTGTTGAAAGTGGTACTTGAGCGATTACTTCTCCTGTTGCAGGATTATATACAGCTTCCATCTTAGTTGAAATGGATTCTACCCATTCGCCGCCAATGTAGTTTTTTACAATTTGTGCTGTTTGTACTGTCATATTCATTCTCTCCCTTTTATGTAATGTAGAAGCGTCCAATAGGATACGCCCTTACTTGATTATTGATTTATGAAGTTTTTATACCAATTCCTCAGCCGTTTCCATGAATGCAGAAATCTCTGCCCTGGTTGGCATTGCATCAGAACAGCTATGTTTAGAAATAACAATTGAAGCAGAAGCGCCACCTAATCGCATCGCTTGAGGAATCTCAAGCCCTTGCATTAAGCCGTAAATAAACGCAGAAGCATACGAATCGCCAGCACCAAACGTCTTTAATACCTTTGTTTTAAAGATACCGCCTCGGTGAGATTGACCGTCTCTCGTATAAGCGATTGAACCATCCCCGCCGTGCTTAATTACGACGATTTTCGCATGATGAGAAAACCATCTTTCAGCCGTAACTTGATCATTAGATTGTTCGTAGTTTAATAGTTTTTCCATCATATCGAATTCTTCACGCGTTCCAATAATGACATCAGACTTTTCAGCCGCTAGATTGTAATACACAGCCGTTTCAGCTTCTGACTGCCATGTATAAGGGCGGTAATCCACATCAAAGAATACGACTACATCATGCTTACGCGCATATTCTAGCGCTAAAAATACCGCCTCGCGAGAAGGACTTTTCGCTAAAGCTGTTCCTGAAATTAAGAGAGCTTTTGATTGTTTAATATAGTCCTCAGATACTTCTGTTGGATCAAGATTTAAATCGGCGACATTGTCGCGGTACATTAAAATACTGCAATCTTCAGGGCTTTTAATTTCTGTAAAAGCTAGACCTGTCACTGAACCTGTACGATCAATACATATCTGATCTGTATTAATATTGTTGTCCTTTAGGTATCCTGTAATAAAGCGGCCCATTTGATCATCGGACACTTTACCGATAAATCCTGTTTGTAAGCCAAGACGCGCCGCACCAATTGCGATATTCGCAGGAGATCCCCCCACATACTTAGTAAACGTTCTTGTTTCTTCCATAGGACGTTGTGTTTCATTGGCATTTAAATCAACGCATAAACGTCCAACTGCAATTAGATCTAATGGACAATCTTCTTTAAAAATAAGTGGATTCATTGCTACTACCTCCCGTGCTTTATGTAAAGGTAAATGATATGGTTCAGAAATTTTATGGCCATACTATTTACCACTCTTTAACTTTTTAGAAGTAAGCGCTCTCTTTATTGATTTAGAGCAGGCTGTTTATGCTCAATTTGAACAGGTTTTCCTGTTAGTAAAGATTCCTTCGCAGCTTTCGCAATTCGTTCTGCTTGTAACCCATCATTACCACTGCAAATAACAGCTTGTCCTTCTATAATTGACTTTGTAAATTGTGTTACTTCTTCAATGTAAGCCTGCGTATAGCGCTCTAAGAAGAAATAAAGCGGCTTATCTTTTACAACACCTTCTGTTTTTGACACTTGTACTGTTGTCGGGCAGCAATTATCAGCAGCGACTGCTCCTTTTTCACCAAATACTTCAAGACGCTGGTCATATCCATAAACAGCTTGGCGGCTATTATCAATTACCCCTAAAGCTCCATTCGCAAATTTCAATGTGACAATTGCTGTATCAACATCATTTACTTCCTGAATGGATGGATCAATTAATGTTGTGCCATATGCAAATACTTCAACAACTTCACTATTCATCACATACCTAGCCATATCAAAATCATGAATCATCATATCCATAAACAATCCACCTGAAGAACGAACATATTCTATACTTGGCGGTTGTGGATCTCTAGACGTAATTTTTAAAATATGTGGGTGTCCCACTTCTCCTTGTTGAATAAGATTATAGACTTTTCTGAAGTTAGGATCGAAACGGCGGTTAAAACCTACTTGAAGAGATACTCCTTGTTCTTTTACTACTTCCAATGCATCTAATGTTTCTTCTACTGAGAAACTAACTGGCTTTTCGCAGAAAATATGTTTTTTCGCAAGAGCCGCTTCTTTAATAATTTGCGCATGTGTATTTGTTGGTGAGCAAATAAAGACAGCATCAATTTCTGGATCTGCTAATAAATCCTGATAGTTTGTAGTCAGAGTGGAAATTCCTTTATCTTGAGCCCACTTTTCTAGATGACCAATTACTACATCTGAAACCGCTTTAATTTTTACTTGTGGCATAAGCTGCAAATTATCAACATGTAGTTTCCCAATTCGTCCAGCACCAATAATCCCAATTTTTAAAACGTTCATATGATTTCTCCCTCTATATTAAAATTTAAGAAACGAAATGAAAGTCTATAGGGTTTAGCGTATCAAATCAGTTAAGCGCTTTCCCTATTTTTCTTCATTATACACACTTGATTCTAAATTGAAAACATTTTTATTTTTTTGAACACTCCCCTTTTCATCCGAATTTTAAGTTCCCTCAATAAACGTATTACATAAAAATAAAAAATAATAATTAGAAATAAATCATCTAAAAAGCTATAAATATATTCTTTTAAAATACTGATATAACAAAGAAAACCAAGCCTTTTAAATAGTAACCCCCATCTATAAGGTATTTCTTTCTTTTCATACTCACTATTATTTTATTGTCCAATAAGTAAATAGAATGCCTCTATAAAAGAAAGTTGTAAATTGTCAAAAAATTTAATTGACGACCTCATAATGTAAGCGTATACTTTTTTTATCAAAAAGAATTAAGCGCTTAACCAAAAATAACTTATCGGTGGTGGGAGAATGAACGCTATTAGTTCAAACAAAACATTTATGGACAGGATTGGGATCCCTTCTAATTTAACTTGGGGATACATAGGGATTATTGTTTTTATGATTGGGGACGGGTTAGAACAGGGATGGTTATCCCCTTATCTCGTTGAAAAAGGACTAACGCTAGAACACGCTGCTTTCTTGTTTACTATTTACGGAATTACTGTATCTGCTTCTTCTTGGTTTTCGGGGGTATTTGTACAAATGTGGGGACCAAGAAAAGTCATGACGTTTGGTTTAGTATCATTCATTTTAGGTTCAATCGGGTTCATAGGTATAGGAATTCAACATATGAATTATCCCGTAATATTAATTTGCTATGCCCTACGAGGGTTCGGTTATCCTTTATTTGCTTATTCTTTTCTAGTTTGGGTATCTTACAGTACTCCTCAACAAATGCTTTCAAGAGCAGTTGGCTGGTTCTGGTTCGTATTCCAGCTGGGGCTTAGTGTTATAGGAGCCTTTTATTCTAGCTATATGGTTCCTAAAATCGGAGAAATCGCTACATTATGGAGTGCTTTAATTTTTGTTGTCGTCGGTGGATTATTCTCAATTGTTGTAAATAAGGATAAATTTAAAGCACAAACCGTAAGCGCTAACAAATCAAGTGAATTACTAAAAGGCATTACCATCGCATTTGAAAATCCTAAAGTTGGTATAGGCGGTATTGTAAAAATTATAAACTCGGCCGCTCAGTTTGGATTTGTTGTTTTCCTACCTACCTATATGATGAAATATAATTTTACGATGACTGAATGGCTTCAAATTTGGGGTACTCTATTCTTTGTAAATATGGTGTTTAATATTATTTTTGGTATTGTTGGAGACAAGTTTGGTTGGGTAAATACAATTAAATGGTTCGGAGGAGTCGGTTGCGGAATTGTAACTCTTGCACTCTATTATGTGCCACAAATGGTAGGACATAATTATTGGGCGATATTATTTGTTGCCTGTTGCTATGGAGCAACACTTGCCGGCTATGTACCTCTTACCGCGTTAGTCCCATCTTTATCTCCTGAAAATAAAGGAGCTGCAATGTCTGTCTTAAATTTAGGTTCAGGATTATCAGCATTTGTTGGACCATTAGTAGTAACTGCCTTCATCGGGCCATTAGGTGTTGGTGGCGTAATGTGGATCTTTGCTGGTTTGTATTTCTTTGGTGCATTTTTAACCCATTTCCTTACTATTCCAAAAGAAAATGAGATGGAGCAGGATTTAAATACGAAAAGCGGTGAGCAGTTCTCTGTATAAACCCTATATAAAAGAAGGTCATCCTAACTATACTTAGTTACGATGACCTTCTTTTGTTACATTCAAATAGGCTTATGAAAAATCTATCATGTAATATCCTTTACTGAGGATCGCTCTACTAACTGAGGAATAATTGTAATTTTTTGCTTAGCATGCTCCTTCATTTCCATCGTTTTTAGCAGTTGTTCAAACGTACAGGCTGCCATTTGTTTAATTGGCTGTTCAATTGTTGTTAACCCCGGATCTGCAATCTCAGCATAGATTGTATTATCAAATCCGATAATTGATAAATCTTCCGGAATTGAAAGCCCTTGTTTTCTTGCTTCATTCATAAGGCATATAGCAATTAAATCTGTACAAGCAAAAACCGCTGTAGGCCTGTAAGGCAAATTAAGTAATTCCTTACTTGCACGTTTACTATCTTCCACTGTCGAATAGCAGCTAATGATAGCCTCATCATCTAACGAAATCTCCGAATCCGTTAGAGCTTGTTTGAAACCATTCAATCTCCCTACGCTACTTTTTCTATCCTTCTCCAACATAATCGTTAAAGATGTATGGCCTTTCTGCGTTAGATAACTTCCAGCTAGATAGCCTCCCCTCATATCATCAGTTGTCACAACATGAGTCGTGATGGAAGGATGATCTACAGTGAATAGTACAAGTGGTAAATCTCGATTCACGATTTTTTTTACAAGTTTATAATCGTTTAGCTCCGTCGCAATAATAATGCCGTCTACTTGCTTTTTAAATAGTAAATCAATGTATTCGTGCTCACGTTTTGTTTGATGATCTGTACTACATAAAATGAGTGTATACCCTGATTCTCGTGCACTATTTTCAAAAGCTCTTGCTACTTCTGCAAAAAAAGGATTTGAGATATCTGGGACAAGTACCCCAATCGTATATGTTTTTTTACCTGTTAACGCTGCTGCTACACTACTTGGCTGGTAATCTAATTCATCCATTACCTGATTTACTTTGTTTATTGTTTTTTCACTAATACGCCCAGTTTGATTAATTACCTTGGATACAGTCGCTATTGATACACCTGCTTTTTCCGCAACATCATAAATTGTTGGTTTCACTTTAATTATCCCTTCTTAATCATCTTTTTCTATATTTTATCATAAATATATTTTGCTTCTTGGTACACAGGAGGAATTTTTTAATGAATTTACCGGAAGAATTCTCCTTCCTCAAGCGTGTGAAGGGCGATAGCCAAACGGTAGGTGGGAGATGAATTTCGGTTTGGCATAGCAAAAAACTTTTGATAAACTAGCTATCTGAAGTTCTTTGATAGCTTGATATAGGAGGTTGCAGGAAGAAAATAGAGTGCGAAAACCAAGCTATTCGGTAACTGCTTAAAATATCAACCGTATACAGGGAGCGTCCAAGCGTTGGACTCTAGACGTAACGCTCAAGGAGTCGAAAGGTTTCTTTCATCGTGGAGCTGAGAAGCTCCCAATTCAAGCTTTGCTAAGTGGCAAGTAGTTCACTAATATCTCTAATAATTACATTAATAAAAATAAAGAAGAGTCCTGTATTAACAGGACCCTTTTTCTATAGTTTCAACATAATTGTTCCTCAATTTATAAACATAAAGGAGATGGTTTTATACATGATCCCTTAGAAGAAACCGAAAAGAGTTTCTTCTTTGTTAATATAAATTGAAACTAAATTAGATTTTCAAAATATCACCAATCAATTTAATCTCTTCTCCCTCAATAACTATCCCATCACCATCTTTACAAGCATAAATCTCCCTATTTTTCAACTTAGAATAATCTTTTAATAAATCTAAATATTTCCCACTTTGTTCCTCGCTCCAATGAGGCATAAAATCAAAATCTACAATACCTAGGGACTCTCTATCCTCTAGTCCTATAATATCCTCGTCTAAAAATTGGGCTGTATCAATACTTTTAGTTGTTATTATACTACCAGCACTAACACCAATCAAAACCCCACCATTTTGCAAATATGATTTTAATGAATGCAATAAATTTCTTTTTCTTAAGGAATATAAAAAGCAGAATGTATTTCCACCAGAAAGATGTATTCCATCATAATTAAATATGTCATTAACCTTTCTTTCATCGTATTCTTTGTCTAAATCAAAATATTTCACATTATTAATTCCTAAATATCTATAGTATTTAACTACATAATTAAAATATTTTCCTGTTACATCTGAAGATGCTCGAAGATATGCTATTGAAGGATTTTCTTTATTTAACAACCTTAAAAGTTCATAATCCAATTTTCTATCTTCTTGTACTTGATCACTGTATAATACTATTTTTCTCATTAAACTCCCCCCTATTTTCTAATCAATAACTTATCAATTTTGAATTTTTGAAATTTATTTTTGACCTTTCTCACAAAAAAATAATACCAATTTAATATATAACTTTTTTAGTATCTCTTAAGGTACATTTCCTAAAAGCGGTATTCCATATCTGGACTCGATAATTCTTTTTTTATCATATTCTTTTAAAATGAATTTTAAATAGTCTATTAACTAAAGAGATAGACTATTTAACGGATTTGATTTATTTTTTATGTGTCAGTCCTGAATGTTTAATCACACATTCATTTTTTAAAATTCCCTAATCACTCCATTATCTCATAGGCTTTAAACAGGTCTTCAAGTTCAATATTATTCATAGTTTCATCTACGGAAATCATATATGAGGTAATAACTGATGAAACTTTTTTAGCAAGTTCTATTCTTAATTTAAGAGATACTCTACCTCCATAATCGATAAGCTCATTAATTACTTCTTTATAGTCAGATGGCGATGTTATTAAAGCCGTACTTAAAAATACTTTTCTGGCACTATGACACATAGTAGGCCCTCCAACATCAATTAATTTTCTTATTTCTTCTAGTTCTTTATAATCTTTCATATAATGGACTGAATTCTTCCCTTTTCAATTTCTTCAAACTTGCTATAAGAAGATTCCAGTGATTTTTTTACAATTTCCATTCTTTTTGAATATACTATTTCATTGGTTAAATCTATTAATTTCCCCCTCATAACCTTTTGCCCATAGACATAAAGAATAAGTCCTAAAACGAAATACATTAACAGCTTAATCTTTAACGCATTATTACTTGTTACAGTCATATTAATAGTGAAAATTATAAGCGCATTATCAAAACCACTAATAACGCTTTATAGATAACAAAAATATTCCCTTATCGTTTTCTTTTTTGAAAAAGCTTATAAATACTAAGTATATATACACTAACCATACACTGGTAAATACAAAATAAAGTGCAACTTCAACACTATTAGGAAGCCATACAAAAACAAATTCCCAGGATACTCCTCTATAAAGGATATATGGAATTAAATATATACAGTAACTTATTCCCAGCATGAACAGAAAAGAAAAAACAAGCTTTAATAAACTCTTTTTTCCATATGTATTTAAATGCCTTTGTTTATTTAATATTGCTTTTAATGTGAAAAATAATATGCTTAAAACTATTAAAATTGAAATACATATAATTACACTAGCTATTGTATCTGCGCCTTTATTTAAATCTATTATATTTTTATTGTAAGTGCCCTCTTCTAAAATCTTATTAATACCTTGACCTATAAGTTCTACATATTGTGAGTTCGTATTACTTAGTACTGCAACCCCGACTTTATCCTTAGGATTAAATACTATAAATGAAGAATAGTTAGGATTATTCCCGGCATGTGAAATTTGATTTTCACTCTTTGGATAAATGAACCAACCACTAGCATAGAATGATCCATCACTTAATGGTCTAACTGTACGATTGGCCTCTTGAGATTTTCCAACTATGTCTTTATCAAATTTCAAATCATTTAAAGTGCCCAGCTGAATCTTAAGCCACTTAGCCATATCTTCAGCACTGGAGATAATATACCCAGCCGGCTTATTCCCTCTATACACAGGTGCATCATATACATCATTTTTTAAGAATTCGAGTTTATACCCTTTAGCGATATATTCATTAACAATCTCATTTTTATAAAGATAAGTATTATGTAAACCCAATGGCTTTAAGACATTTTCTTCAATATAGCCTTCATAAGATTTCCCTGTCACTTTTTCAATAACCAACCCTAAAACATCATAATTTATAGTTGCATACTGGAAATCCCTACCTGGTTCACTATCTAATTCTATATTAATTAAGGTTTTAACTGTTTCTTCAAGTGCATTATCTTCATTAGAAACTGGTATCTTATCTATCGTTTTAAAAGGTATACCACTTGTTTGATGTAATAATTGTTCTATAGTTATTGAAGCTTCCTTACCTTTATATTTAACTTTTAACCATGGTATATATTTAGTTACTTCATCTTCAAGTTTAATTTGTCCACTTTTTTCTAAATTAAAAATTCCTAAAGCAGTAACTGCTTTACTATTAGATCCTATTTCAAACAAGGTTTTAGAAGTAACTGGCTTTTTAGCATCTATATCTGAATATCCGAATTCTTTTTGATACACAGTCTTATCGCCTTTAACTAAGGTAACTGCTAGTCCTGGAACCTTACCTTTATCCATATTTTCTTCTATAAACTTTTCTATTTTTAGTTTTGTATCATTTGTTAATAAATTTATCTGTTCAACCTCATTGTCTAATGCATATCCCTTAAGTGGTAATACAACTATACTGAGAAAAACACTAAGTATAACTAACAATTCTCTTAAATTTTTCATAATAATATACCCCTTGCGTAACTTCTAATTAAACAATGCATCTAAATCTTCTTGTGAAATTTCTACAGCATCAAAATCCGATGGGGTGAATTCCTTGAAATCCTTTTCTATGCACTTATCTAAAATTACCTTCAAAGTATTCACATAACTTTCAATAAACCTTTGGATTGTTTCATCTTTAAATCTATTTTTACTGTAGATAATATTTATCTTTAGTGCACCATTTACCACCATAGCCTCTAAATCCATTAGTGCTGTCAATGAATTATTCTTGTCACTATCTAACGCAAATTCAATGTTGTTTAGATTTAATTGGTTCTTATCAATTATATTATCAAAACTTCCAAGATAATTGAATCTTATATACTTGACTTCTTGTTCTTTAAATTCCCTATTTAAAAACTTAAGAATGCTATAATTAAATCCTTTATTAGGTATGTTTCTAAGTTGTTCCTTTAATGATTTAATTTTATCCTCTATCTCCTCATGATCCACCTTAAAATATGCAGGGTACATACTTGTAAACCATCCAACAGTTCTAGATATGTCAATTTGACCATTTATCAACTCTCTTCAGTGTCTTTCAAGTTCAACTATTACTTCAGTTTTATCATTTTAGCCAAGAAGACTCCTTCCTCAAGGAACGCGAAGTGTGTAGGTGGGAGATGCATTGGCTTCGAACAAGGGATGGCAGGAAGTCATCTTAATTGTTCGACATGCAGAAAGTGTTACTTCACTATCCACCGAATGTACGTTTGGTATATAATAGTCATATACCGAAATGGAGGTGAATCAAATGATAATTAATAAAGCCTTTAAGTTTCGTATCTATCCAAATCAAGCACAAGCAATTCTAATTAATAAAACGATAGGTTGTTCTCGCTTTGTATTCAATCATTTCCTATCCCTATGGAATCACGCATATAAAGAAACTGGAAAAGGTTTAACATATGGTACATGCTCTGCCAAACTCCCTGCCATGAAGAAAGAGTTTATTTGGCTCAAAGAAGTGGATAGTATTGCGATTCAGTCGTCTGTTCGCAACCTTGCGGATGCGTATACACGATTTTTTAAAAAACAAAATAGTGCCCCGCGTTTCAAATCCAAGAAGAATAACGTACAATCTTATATCACAAAACAAACAAATGAAAACATTGCCGTTATAGGAAGCAAAATAAAATTGCCAAAACTAGGTCTTGTTCGATTTGCCAAAAGTCGTGAAATAACGGGACGTATTGTAAATGCTACAGTTAGACGGAACCCTTCTGGTAGATATTTTGTGTCATTATTAGTTGAAACAGAAGTACAAGAACTTCCGAAAACACATTCTTACATTGGAGTAGATGTAGGTAGGACTAAAAGATTTCGCCATTTTGTCAGATGGAACACCCTATGAAAATCCGAAGTTTTTCCGATCATTAGAAGATAAGTTGGCGAAAGCACAGCGTGTCCTTTCTAGAAGAATGAAAGGATCTTCTCGTTGGAATAAACAACGAGTAAAAGTAGCTAGAATTCATGAATACATATCAAATGCTAGAAAAGATTACTTAGACAAAATCTCAACTGAAATCATCAAAAACCACGATGTTATCGGTATAGAGGATTTGCAAGTATCAAATATGTTAAAAAATCGTAAGTTAGCAAAAGCAATTAGTGAAGTATCATGGTCACAGTTTCGAACCATGTTGGAATATAAAGCAAAATGGTATGGCAAACAAGTCATTGTCGTATCGAAAACATTTGCTTCCAGCCAATTATGTTCTTGTTGTGGATATCAAAACAAAGACGTTAAAAATCTAAACCTACGTAAATGGGACTGTCCTTCTTGTCGTACACACCATGATAGGGATATTAACGCAAGTATCAATATAAAGAATGAAGCAATAAGGCTTCTAACCGCAAGGACTGCGGGGTTAGCCTAATCAATTAGAGTTCGATAGAACTCTTTACTTAGGAATCCTCCACTTCTAAACCAAGTGAAAGTGGGGGTAGTTCAAGCCTCTTTCAAGTCCTAATGCACACCTTAAAAATAGCACTTTTAAAAAGTGCTATTTTTACTTTGCATGTCATCCATCCATGTATAAGGATAATAAAACTCTTTAATTTTATCTTTAGAAAGGCAATAACCTCCCATCAAACAGGATGATAGAAGGTTATTAAAGTCATTTAAAATTTGTTTTTTGTTTTAATGTTTTCAATTTTAGCAAATCATACTATTGTTTAATTTGAGAAGCAAATTTTAAAAACAAACTTCTTTATTTCAAGATCATAATTTTTTCTTTTACAAATACCGCAAACCTCTCCAGGTCACCTTCCTCAATTAAATTCATCACTTCACGTTCGCCATCATGAAAAAAAATGATTTTCTTTCCTGTTAATAATCCTTTTTCTACATCTATTGAATTAATTTTGGCATAATTAAATACTTTAAACGTTTCACTCCCTAAATATTTTGTATAAAAACACATACGTTCATTTGTAGCGACCAATATCCCTTTTCTTTGACTACCCATACCAAATACTTGATATTGAAACATTCCATATAGGCTATTTTCAATAATCTCATTTTCATTAAGATGTGATTGTACCAATGTCATAGCCGTTTTTATATTTTTCATGACAACTCCTCCTGTATTCTCCCTTTATTAACTATAAGGATATTAGAATATCTATATTTTCATCATACAGGATAAAGAGTTTAAATTCCAATTAATACCACTTTTTAGAAAAACTTTATTAACTGTGAACAATCCTACGATGAATTGAGATTTTAACTTTTGAATATTTTATTTAATCCTTACTAATAATATAAATAAATTGGTACCAGCCAATCAGTATCCATAATAAATCTCTCTTTTTTTGAATTCTTCCTGTGGCAAGGCGGCTATTTTTTATAGCTGCCTTGCTTGAATTAATTATAAATATTTACACATACTATTAGCGGAATGCTTGAATCATTGTCATTGAAAATGTTCAGCACTTCCGCTCCTTAAGAGAACAGTCTACGCAACTGTTCTCTTTCCTATTTCCTTTTTCACAAATATAATATGACAAGCATTATTAACTCCGCTACAATCAATAGCATCTCAACATTCTCAACGTTTCCTCAACAATTTCACAATATTTTTCATGGACAACAGCACACTTTCTCAACAGTTTTAATATCTTAATATTAAATACTGAAAGGAGATGTTGAAAAATGACTTGGTTCATTATTTTAGGATTTATGCTTATTTTAATAATAAGCGGTTTTCATGCACATAGTATTCATATCATTTTCAAAATAGGTTCAGATACAAAAGCTGTGCCAAGTTGGTCTTTCGTTAATAAAATAAACTTCCAAACATTAAAAGAATTAATAAAAGGACTAAATAAGGATAAACTTAAAATCCTTACAATAGGAGAACTTGTTATTCCTTTAAGTTTCTTTAATAGATTATTTAGCAAAACATTAATTTTTCTATTCCTATTCTTTTACTCTCAATACTTAAACTAACGTAATATGAGATGAGTTAAAGAATAACAATCACTGCGCGTAGCAAGCCAAAAATCGATCGTCTATGATGAACTGGACCTGAAGAATTAAACAAAAAATTATGCGGCTGTTTGAATTTGAGTCCGGTATTGTACTGGACTCATTCCTTTTAACTGTACTTTGATTTTTTTTCGATTGTAATGAACTATATAATTATCTAATACTATCTTAATCTGTTCCATACCTTCGAATTTTGTAAGATAAATTACTTTTGCTTTCTCTTGTTCTGTAATTCCATTTCTTTTTGAACGAAGGCCTTTAACTTTTTTAAGTAATCGACTTCTATACGTAAACATTCATTTTCATCTTTTAATGCCTCTATAGCCTCTTCAATAGCTGCTTTATCTAACTTCAATCTTGTATTTGTAATTCCCATAGCTGGATCCCCTTTCTTCTTTTATATAGGAAATCCATGTCTTTTAAATCATATATTTCCCTTCATCTATGAACCATTTCAATGAATTCCTTAACAAAAACGATTCATTTATTTCCTTCGTATTTAATCTATTTCTAAACATTTCAGATATATTCTTTGATAAATCCCACTATATTCATTCCATATTTTTCTCTCCTAAATGAACCGTAGTACATATTATCCACAACATATTTATAGGTTTTTATATTATTTTTAACAAAATCTGCTTACATTTAAATAGACATACCACTTTAATCTGTCAACTCCACCTATATTGATAAATATAAAAAATCGGATTTATTCGACAATTCAATGACTTATAACAGGAAAATATATACATTAAATAAAACCTGATATATCTTTAGTTTGTAAGTTGTAGTTAGTTGGCCAACTTTCCATACAATTTAATAATTTAAAATATGGGGGATCTAAAATGAATCAAATATTAAGAAAAAGTAAGAAAAAAATGATGTATCTAGTTGGTTCACTTCTAATTTCTCTATCAATGTTTTCAACTACTAGTTTTGCAGCTACAGAAGGTGCTGTAAAAAGTGTTACAAATAGTACCTATACTGGGATTGCAGCTGATATAAATCTACCAAAATCAGTTGTTGTTAAAGATGGGTATGTGAATTGGTATTTAGGTATTGGAGCATCTAAAGTTGAGGGTGGTATTTCCAAAACACCAAGTGGATATAAAGTATTTCTAAATTCAGGATATAATGAATCAGGTCAAAACAGTAAGTATTGGAACACACAGTTTGATGCGTCAATTAAAGATGGTGATCGAGTGAACCTTAAAATTATTAATAACGGAAATGGTACGGTTACTATGTATGTAAATGGAAATCCTAGATATGCAAATCAGCCTGTATATGGCTCATTTTCTCAATATGAACCAGTAAAAATGGTTCAGGGGGTTGAAGATACTGGACGTAATTCCTTTAGCCAAGCTAGCTTTTCAAACGTACTTCTAAGAACAGATACATCTGGGGCTACCTACAAAAGTTGGAACGGTTCAATTTCTTCCTCATTTTCAAGACACGGTACTTATGGTAACAATTTCACAGTTTATTCTCAAGTACCATTAAGCGTAAGTTTACGCTAAAGGTGTTATTTGAACCATAATATTTTTGAAAAAAGTAGTTGCACTTGCAGCTACTTTTTTTATATAGGGTACATTGTAATAAATATTTGTGCCAACATAAATACTATCTATCAACTTTTTCAAAAATAAGCTGTTTATTTAAATGTTATGTACAAAAAAACTAGAAATATTTAATTATATGTTTTTTATAGATTAATCAATTCATTTACTATTTCTCAAATTCATCAATTTCAGCTTTACGCTTTAAAAATATTTCAATATCTTTATTCACTCTTTCCATTAAACCAAGAGCATGTCTATCATTTAAAGCTAATTCTTTATAACCCCATATATATTCTATTGTTGTCGCTTTACTATGTTTATGATCTGCAAAATACCATCCTAAAGGTTGTAAAGGATTCGATACTTCAAACAATTCTCCAGGGTACCATGAAGGTAAGTTTTCATTTTCTCCTAAGATTAGATAGTCTAATTCTCCATTGAATAAACTAATACCATAAACCACATATTCCTTATGGATTTCTAAATTTATTATTGAATCTCTATTATATCCTTGTTTTAATAACTCCTCTGAAAATGTATCTCCTGAATTTTTTATACACATTATTTTCATATACAAGCTCCTATCATCAAAAAATTAGTTTTTAAATTTAAAATTAACAAAATTAATATAATAAAAACCGTAGAAAATGATTATTTCCCACGGTTTTTGATTAAAATTCTCTAATATTAATGGCAAAGTGCGGTTTGAATCTCACTTCTATCGCTTTTTTTTCTTCAGAGCACTGAATATGAAGTATATCATTACGGGTATAGACACGTTCTACAGATTCCATATTAACATCAAATACACACCCTTCATTATAAGAAAGACTTAAATTAACTGTATTCTCATAAACTGACATAATCATTATTAATTTAAACCCTAATGAATCAATTTTGCGATATAGATACACACCTGCACCTTCAATTAAAAAGTCTTCTGGTTCACTCTCGAATAGCTCTAAAAGTTCGTATTCATCATATTTAATATCCACTATTTGTACCAACCTTTTGCAACGTAAAATATTATTTATTTATCCTTCTTTGCGGGAACAGCTGTTATTACATCCCCGTTGTCATTAAGTATAACATAACCATCTGCTCTACTATATTTCCAAGTTCCTGGTTTATCACCTGGAGAACGAGAACCAGTTTTGATAATATCTTCAACCACATTTGGTGTCATACCACGAGGATCAATTTTAGAAAATAGTTCGTTATATTCTTTAGATCCTGGTTTATATCCCTTTTTAGCAGCCATTTCCCGAGCTCTTGAATTAAGCTCTGCTCTTATTTCAAGGGTATCTGGAGCCATTCTTTCTAAAGCATGCTCAGTATATTTACGACCATTGATGACCCCTCCACCTCTTGGCATGCTCCATCCAATGCCTGAAGTTCCTTTTGTTGCATTTTCAATAGCTTTACCTTTCTTCTCAAGATCACCAATCTTTCCAACAACTTTACCAACAACTCGTGTTGTACCACCAGATACGGCTGCCAGTGTACCCCACGCATAATCTTCTGGACCGTATTTTTGACCTGTTACTAAGTCTTCCCCTTTTATGAGTTGTCCAATTTCTTTTCCTGTACCAATTATAGGCGTAATATCCAATATGAATGATAAATCTCCATCATTCTTACGATCATATACTCTAGATGGATCCCCACCTAAATCACGTAGTACATTACTTAAGTCGATATTTCCAACATTGATGGCAGCAGCAGGAATATCAATCTTATGACTTGCTATTTTATTAGCCGAGTCCATAAAGATATTTGCAAGATCTATTCCCATATTGAAATCTGTGTAGAATCCTGGGACTTTGGCATCCAATGCTTGTAAATCTTGCGCAATGATTGGAGCGTTTTTTCGTGTTACTTGTACAAGTTCCTCCAATTGAGGTTTCGCTTCATCTACAGAATGTTTTAAACGAATCGAACTATTTACAACTGGTCCTAAGTCTTTAATGACACCCGAAAGCCCTTCAGCTAACTGACGATGATTTTCCTCAATTTGACGAAGTCCTTTATTAATCTCATTTTGTGTTTCAATAGCTTTACCTGCAACCACATCTAGCGCTTGATAATAGCCAGCATAGACTTTCATAAGGGATTCATAATACTGCAAAATAGATACATATACATCAGCACTAAATTCCATCCACTCTTTTCCGTACGCTAGAGCATCTTTTCCTGTATTTCCAAGTAGTTTAAATAGCTCTTTTCTTTGAGTGACCGTTAAATTTTTAATGTCACCTTTCATTGCATTCACTAATTCTTGCAATTTATCATGTGATTCTTTCATCAATTGCATTTTATACTGTGCATCTTGCTTTGCATTGTTTATGTTAATAGAAATACTTTCCCAGGTCTCTGCATCATCTAACCAACGCTGTTCTTCTTTTTCTAAAATCTTAATCGTGTTATTTATGACTGTTTCGTCACTTTTTAAATAATCTAATACACCCTCAAATATTTTTATTTTCCCATCAAGAAGAGTAAGTGGACTTTTGGCTTCCTGGTCAAAAATAATGGCATCATGGATACGCACATATCCTTTTTCTCCTTGATAATTCACTTCATACCAAGAGCCAACTTTCCCTGTTACTTCTATCACTTCACTATTATTTACACGTTTTGCACGCAATACTTTTCTTAAATCTGGCTCTGGATATACTTTTTTAACAAGGGATTCTAATGTAACCCACCCTTTAATCATTTCTCCGTCTTGATTAAAGGAGAATTTCTTGTCTTTATATGTAAAATCTCCTGTTTGTAATGCACCTGAAGGCTGTAGTAAGTACCAACTAAACTCTTGCTTCATCCAACCATTTTTTGACTCATGAGAAGCATCAAAATAATATGGTTTCCCATCAACATTTGTAAAACCTGATTGTACATTACCTAATGGACTAAAGTAATAGATTTTCCCATCAATATGTTGGATTCCGGTCTGCACTACGCCATCGGTTCCCAGATAATAATCTGATCCATTTGTATGTACCCATCCTGTTTGCATAAACCCATCGGTACCAAAATAATAACGTTTCCCATCAATCGCTTGGAAACCAGTTATTCTTTGCCCATCTTTTTTATAATACGTCCATTTTCCTTCTTCTTGTACCCACCCTTGTTTATTATCTAAATAAAGTGCTTCTTTTAATTGATCAATCCATTTTAATCCATTCGCAAGAAGAGCTAAATCACTATCTAGTTGTTTATCAAATTTCTTTTGAATATTGGGCGGAAAGTATTTTTCAGGATCTTTATGATACTCAGTTATAATAAAATGAGACAAATTCGTTGCTTCCTTTGTTACATCCCATGAACGAACTGGTGATTCACCAATCACAACAGATTCAAATATCCGAACATAACCGACTTCTCCTTGATATTTGACCTGATACCATAAGCCCTGCTTTGAAATGACCTCTAAGACATCCCCATCCTTTACAGGTTTAGATTTAAATAGAAATTTTGTTTCTGGCTTTGGATAGATTCTTTTAACAGCAGAACGAAGGGTAACCCATCCTTTTTCCATATCTCCGTACTTATTTATTTCAAATGGTTTTCCTTGATAGGTAAATGTTCCTGTCACATACTTCCCATCTTTTAAATAGCTCCATGAGGTTGCAGAAAAACTCCATCCGGTCTTTAGTTTACCAGGTTCACTATAATATAAAGTGTCTTTCCCTGCCTGCTTTTTCCCTTCAACTAGCCTTCCATCTTTAAAAAAGGAGTACTCTATTCCATCTAAAGTAATGTTATCTCTTTGCTTACTTCCATCTTTTTGATAATAAAACCAATTCTCATTTTCTTTGACCCAGCCTACTTTATTTAAAACTTCGGCTGCTTCTGTAAATGTTGGTGCATAGGTAGAAAATAATAAAAATAATGATACTATAAGTCCTATGACTTTCTTCATACTCGCATCTCCTTAACAATTTATTAAAAAACTTTTTAATTATATATTAGATTTTATTACTATAAAAATAATAACTATGGATATGCATAATTGCATATCCATACATAAAAGGATCATGTCCATAACCTGATAGCACATTATCAAAGTCATTGATATACTATAATTAACAATTGTTGTTCGTTTTATTGGAGGAGTTGATTGATTTGAGTAATATATATAATAGTAAGGAGAAAGTACATAAAAGAGCATTAGAAGCGATTGGAAAAACGCTTGGAGAAATTGATGTAAAGAACACTAAGAATGTGAAAAATAAATCCTATCCAGGCAATGTAATAGAGCAAATCTGGTTTGACCATCCTGCAGACAATTATGCCGAACCAGATTTTCCAGAAGCTGGTGTAGAATTAAAAGTTACCCCCATAGATAAACAAATAAAAAATGTTAAAGGGAAGAAAGTCAAAAAATTGATTGCTGGGGAAAGACTTGTTTTAAATAAAATTAATTACCAAAATGAATATGGTAAATCATTTGAACAAAGCTCATTTTGGCATAAGAATAAGCTAATTGAATTAATTCAATATTATAGACGTGATGTCTCGCATAAGAAGAAAATTTCTAGCGGAGAATTAATTGAAGATAAGACAAAATTTAAAGTATTATATGCGAATCTACTTTCAATGTCAGAGTTAAAAGATTTTGGCTTGCCTAAAGATACTATAATAGAAATATCTGAGAAAGATTTAGAAATCATCAAGCAAGACTGGAAAAAAATATCCGAATATATCAACTCTGGTAAAGCTGAACAATTATCAGAAGGGCTTACAAATTATCTAGGAGCATGTACAAAGTCAACAACTGGTGATGATTTTACAAAACAAAAGTTTACAGATGTTCCTGCAAAACCTAGAGCCTATTCATTTAAATCAAAATTTATTAATAAACTCATAAATAATCATATTATTGGACAAGACCATACCGAAGCAATTAATAGTATTGTGAAAGATGTTAGTGAGTTAAAAAAGAAAACTCTTGAGGAAATTATTATCTCTCGTTTCACTCCCTATTACGGTATGAAACAAAGTGAATTGATTCAAAACCTTGGTATCGAAGTAGGTAAAAATCATTCACAAAAAAATATTAATAACATATTAATTCGTGGAATTCTTAATTTGCCAGCCACTACAGATGAAGTTACATCAGAAGAAATTGAAAAAGCAGAAATTAGTTTAAAAACGGTTACTTTAAGAATGGGACAACCAAAGGAACATTTTAAATTTATGGGGATTCCTTCATTTCTTGAACTAGTTAACGAATCTTGGGAGGAATCAAGAGTTTATGATTTCTTAGAGAGAAAAAAATTTCTACTACTTATCTTTAATGATTTTAATAAACAGAAAAAAGATAGTAATTCGTACGAAACAAACCCTGAAAAAATCACTTTTTTAGGAGCTAAATTTTGGAATATGCCCATTCCTGATATAGATGGAGCTGTAAAAAGAGTTTGGAAAACAGAGGTAGAAAAACTAAAAAACGGTGTTGAATTAACTTTTACCAAAAATAAAAATAATGAAATCAGAATATATAATAATTTCATTAAACCATCTCTTGAAGATATTTTACATCTTCGACCCGATGCCAAAGTTGCTCAATACAGATTAAAATACTATAGAGACGTTGTAGTTAAAGGGACTCCTAAAAAGATATTAATGAATAATTCTAGGAAATTACCTCACCCAGCAACATGGATAAATCGACCCGAGAGTGAAAAAGAGAAATTTACAGATGAATATATGACAAAACAAGCTTGGTGGCTAAGTAAAGACTATATTTATGAACAAATTAAAGATTTGTTGTAGAATAATGCTTTAATCTAATTAAAAAGCTTACCAATATTTATATTTAGATCATAGATGTTAAACTCAATAAAATCAAAGGCAGGAACATATTTGATATGTACAAAATGTTCCTGCCTTTTAATTATGTGGCGAAACTTCACATTCATCCACGTAAAAATTTTTTAACACACTTAAAACAAAAATGTACATTCTCTCGTTTTGGGTCATTTGCTTTTAATAACTTGATTTGGATGGGTACCGCCAGTATTTTGATTGCTTTCATCTCGTTTAATTCTAGAGTCTACAAATGTTTTTTCTTGTTGATTCCTTAAGAATTTTATGTGTTCTCTAAGCTCTGAGTGATTATAATGCATAGGTTGAGCCGAACTAACAAAGGTAATTAGGAGTAAATTTATTTATAATAGAATTATCAGTACGAACATTCGAATAAGCTTCTACTTTGTGTATATATCTCATGAAAAACAAAAAAACACCCAATTGGATGGCCTCTAAACTTACTAGTTTTAATATTTTTCTGCTACTAAAATATAATCAAAGTTATTATCTTCATTCCCCCTTACCGATGAACTTACTTCAATATAATAGTCTTCCCATTCTTCTGCTTCAAAGACGATTTTTTCCATATCATTAGAAAGGTTCAACGATTTTTTTATTATTTTACCTTTCGAATTTCGTACAAATAGATCAAAATCATTATCATCATGCATTCCCTGCAAAGTAACTTCAACTTTCATGGTATCACTTGGGGAAAATCTAAAGATATCTATACCGTCTTTATCGTCTAAATTTAAATTGCCATAAACCACACAATCATACCCCAAATCTAGTCTATTGGCTGTTTCAAGAGTATTATTTGGCTCCGTATCTCTAAATTCTTTCTGTTTTCTAACAGCGTCCACAAAATTTGTACTACTAAATACAAGTGTTACGGTTCCTAATAATATAATCCCTAATTGTTTTAAATTCATTTTCCTCATCCCCTCTTTATTTTTTGTGTTTATTATAAAAATATATACCTATATTTTACTATTTTGTAAATAATTTTACTATTGAGAAAAATCTGTTTATCCTTCTTTATTTATTTTACAATCATTTTATAGACGTTTTCTAAGAGTCGAAGTTTTCGAGTCGGTATGTTTAAATTTGTTTCCCCAGCTTTTAGAGGTCAAAAAAACAGGTGGATTCAGCGGATTAATTTGTAATAAAAAATAGTAATAGACAATCATGATGGCCTATTTCGTCTTTTTTAGATGTATTAAATGGCTTGTATTTGGCTCTTAATCCTTCGATTTCCTTACCCTTCTCCTTAATATCCTCTCGAAAGGATAATCTAACCTTGTATAATTTTTTCACGGTTATTATTTTCCACTGTTTAATTAGGAAATTCATATGTTGACCATTTACGCCTAGGATTTTTCTTTCCACATTTCGCACGACGGTTCCTTTTTTCTCTACGGTAACAATTTCATACATACATATCTTTCTTTCTATTTGAATGATAAATTATAAAATCAAGATTTATTATTATGCAGAATTACATTCCAATTGTAGTTAATAATTATTTTCATTGTAACTATAATGATTACATGTTAGGTGATATACGAAAGTTATTTACGAATTAAACCTAACTGCGCATTTAACTACAACCGAAATGGAGATGTTATAAGGTATGAAAAAAATCATTTTAGCTGGTGCAATAGGAATTGCAGCTCTTGCAGGCACAAATCTACCAGGATTAGAAGTAACAAAAGCAAGTGCAGCTTCTATCGAGTCAAATTTATCAACAATTGAAGGGCGTGTAGTTGAGGTTACTGATAATGTTATCTCTGTTGAATCAACAAAGTATTCAGAGCCTATCAGTATTTATTTAAACTCTACACCAAATGTAAAAGTTGGTGATCAAATAAAAGCTACTGGTGCAATGATGCGTAATTTTACGGACTATATGATTGCAGAGTCAATTGAAAAGGTTCAAGGTACTGATACATTACACCAGGGAAGTTATTTAAAACATGTTTTTGCATACGAATATGAAATAGGACATGTTACAAAAGTAGATAAGTTTAAATCTGGAATAGAAGAATATAATTATGTAATTGTTCAATATACTGGAAATGACGGAAGTAAACGTAATGTTACAGTTTATTTGACACATGGGCAGAAATTTAATGTAGGTGAAAAGGTTAAAGTTCATATGGCGAACGCTGAAAGAAGTAATGAGTGGTCGATAACAGATGAGATTGAAAAAGTTAATGATTCTCAAGCATTAACTGATGATCGATGGATTTGGTCTTAATAAAATTGTATTTTTTCTCTTATTGAAAAGAATTATTTGTCTTGGTTAATTTCTTCTGTTAGTAATATGAAGAATTGAAATATTATCCAACCAACTAAATGTATAAACCGTTTAATCGAAAAGAACTTGTAGATAAAACTACAAGTTCTTTTTACTTTTCCAAATAATAAGAGAAAGTAAACAAATATTCAAAACTTCATATTTATAAACCAATCTGTTTAAAATCGATGGTATATTCTATAGCAATATTGGTTCTTTAATGGCTGGGAAAAACTCGATACTCATAGCGTAATGTAATAGCAAATTGATATATTCTTGATTTGGTTCTAAACAATGTACATTCTTCAGATATCCTTGCGTATACGAACAAGATGGTATAGCTACCGATAGTTCTTCTACAGATTCTAATAAAGGCATTATGAGCTCTAAAGCTTTCTGTTCATCAGTAGTTAAATTCGTATTAAAAAACTTCTCTATATACTTTTCTTGTTTCATTAACATAATATCGTATCCAAAATCTTGTAAACTATTTATAAGTTGGTCCCATTTAAGCTGAGTTGGATTACAAATATGCATGGTTTTATTTAATGTATTGGCCTTATAGGATAATTCAGTAATAGCTAAACTTCCATAGTCTACAGGCGTTAAATCTACATACGTATTAATTTCAGGTGCTATGTTAGATAGGCATATCCCTTTTAATAATCTATAAAATGCATTTTCATTTATATTATATTGAAATTTACCCGTTTTTGAATTACCTACTAAATTCCCCACACGATATATCGTGGCACAAACTCCTTTTTGCATTGCTTCTCTGACCATTTTCTCGCCTTGAAACTTACTTTCTAAGTACACATTATCTAAATTTTGACCTCTATCAAAATTAGACTCAAGGAATTCAAATTCTTTTGGATCGCTTTCAGCCTGTCCAGCCACACTTAAAGTCGATATATAATGAAAACGTGCATTTGTATTCTTAGCTAATTCCAATAAATATTTTGTAGACTGAACATTTACCTTTTGAAAATGCTCACGTTCTCCATAGTGTCTAACTTCTCCACCACAATGTATGATTGACTCTACCTTATTATTTAAATGGTCCAATTGCTTTGAATCTAGACCTAGATTTATCAAAGATAAATCTCCTTCAATTAATTCTACTCTCTCCTCCAACTTTTGGAGAATTTCTTTACCGAAATAAAACATCATTCTTTCTTTTAACTTTGAACCAATTACTTGATCCTCATTATTTCTTACTAGACAGTAAATAGTCGTAGATGGCAACTGTAATAAGCGTTCTAAAATGTGTGCTCCTAAATATCCTGTAGCCCCTGTAAGGAAAACTGCTTTTGGATAATTCACCCTATCTATCTCACATTCTTTTATTTTATTTCTTTTACAAGCAGGAGGCGTTATCGTTTCATTTTCCATACATGCTACATTCATATTTTTCTCTTTCTTTAACGACATCTTTTCCATTTCTTCAATATGAGAGGCTAAATTTTCTATTGTTCTATACTTAAAGAAGTCTTGAATTTTCAAGTTAGGATATAACGGTTTTAATTTAACTAATGCCGGCATAACTTTTAAAGAATGTCCACCCAAATTAAAGAAATCTTCTTTTAAACCTATAGATTTTATGTTTAGAACTTCAGACCATACCTTTGCAATGTTTTTTTGCACTTTAGTTTGAGGCTTAAGTATACACTCATCCTTTTGCTCATGGTCAAGCTCTATTGCAGGCAGTTTTTCAAAATCAATTTTCCCATTCGCCGTTATTGGTATTTCTAACACGTGAGAGTAATATTTAGGGATCATATATTCTGGCAATACATTTGATAAATGTACAGCTAACTTATTTTTTTCTATCCCTATAGCGTCCACTGTTTTATAATAAGCTTGCAATAGCATTCCATCTTTCGTTTGTGTTACCACAGCCTGATTTATCCCCTCAAATTGTAATATTGCATCTTCTATCTCCCCTAGTTCAATTCTGTGCCCTCTAATTTTAACTTGCTTATCTTTTCTTCCCATAAATTCTATATTTCCATTTGGTAACCACTTTGCTAAATCACCTGTTCGGTATAACCTTTTACTGTTATCTTCTGAATATGGATTTGCAATAAATGCCTGTTTTGTTTTCTCTTCCTGCTTCCAATACCCTTTGGCTAATCCTAAGCTCTCAATATATAATTCACCCATGCAACCTACCGGACAATGTTGCATATATGAATTCAATATATGAACCTTTGTGTTAGAAATTGGAATACCAATCGGTATGCTACCTAAAATGTTATTTTCGCATTCTAATTCTGGTATGAAATAGTACATCGCTGAAACAGTTGCTTCAGTAGGACCATACTCATTTACCAGTTGCACTTGGTTTTTAAAAGTATTTTGCCAACTCCTAATAGCATTTGTTGATGCAGCTTCCCCTCCCATTATCATAAATCTTAAAGAACGTATCTTCTCGCTATCCGGTTTAGTTAATGAGGTCGATAATTCATTAAAAAATACTGTTGGTAAATCAGAAATAGTTGCTTGTATTTCTTGGACTGCTTGGGCATATTCGACAGTTGAATAGCGCTGTTCATCACTTAATACATACAGCTCCGCTCCATTTAACAAAGTAGAAAAAATTTCCGATACAGAAGAATCAAAACTATGAGAATAAAACTGTGTTACTTTATCATTTGGTGAAATCTGAAATACTTCATTTCTCCATTCAACTAAATTTAATACTCCTTTATGCGTTAATAATGTACCTTTTGGTTTGCCTGTTGATCCTGAAGTATAAATCACATATGCCAAATCATCTGGCTTATTAAAAATTTTCACATCATCATTTATAGTCGTACGATATATATCCTCTATTATTGAAACCATATAATTGCTTACATTCAAATGACTTTTGTATTTGTTACTCGTTATAATTCTACATGCCTCGCTATCACTAACTATATAATTTATTCTATCCTCAGGGTATTTTACATCGATTGGTATATAGGCAGCACCGGCTTTTAATATTCCAAGCATAGAAACGATACTATTCATACTTCTATCTAAAAATATGGCTACCTTATCACCTCTTTTTATACCTTTTCCGATTAAATGTTGAGCTACTTGATTAGAGCTCATATTTAATTGTCTATATGTTAAAGATTCCGTTTCAGTCGCTATAGCAATCCGATTTGATTGTCTTTCTACTTGCTTATAGAATTGCTCCTGTATATTTTGAAAATAAGGATATGTTCTTTCTGTCTGATTTACCTTTTTATATAGAGATTCTTCTTCCTGTGATAGGAATGAAAGATTTTCATATGCTACTGTTCGTTGATGAATAAATGCGTCCATTATATTAAGTAAATTTTGAGTAAATCTATTAATTGACTTTTCCTTGAAAAGGGTAAGATCATACTCAAATGAAATCCCTAGATAATCCAACCCTTCTTCAACAGCTAAAGAAATGTCAAACTTACTAACATCTTGTTTATTAGGTAACAATTGAAGCTTGTACGCATCATGTTGTTGCAGAATATCTTTCTGATAACTAAACATAGTAGAAAAGATCGGGTTATTTCCAAAGCTTCTATCCGGATTTATTTGCTCAATTACTTTATCAAATGGGTATGATTGGTTTTGGAAAGAATTCAAACATTTTTCTCTCACTACTTGTAATAGCTGTTTTAAATTTTTTACATCATTTAATTGTGTTCTAATCGCTAAAGTATTTACAAAAAATCCTTGTATTTGTTCAAATTCTTGATAATTCCTTCCAACAACCGGTGTACCTACAATAATGTCTTTTTGATCCGTTAGATAATGTAAAAATTGAATATATGCTGCCAAAAATAGCATATACATCGAAACATTCTCTTGTTCACATACTTGTTTAAAAGACTCTTTCATTTTATTATCTAACTTCATTTCAAATACTGTACCTCTATTTGTACTTTGATAATTCTTACTAAAATCTAAAGGAAGATTTAGTATAGGAAGAGGTGCTGCAAGTTCGGCCATCCAATAAGATTTTTCTGTATCCCACCGACCTAATTTTAACTGCTCCTGTTCCCACTCAACATAATCTACATATCGATTAGAAATAGTTGGCAACTCAGGATTTCTTCGTTTAGCAAAGGCGCTATATACCTTCATTAATTCATCTAATAAATTCCTTACACTCCACTCATCAGTAATAATGTGATGTAAATTGATATATAAATAGGATTTTTTCTTATCAAGATTAAAAATTCTAATCCGGAAAAGCGGTCCATTTTCCAAATCAAATGGTGTATGATCCGTTTGCTTTATTGTTCTACGTATATATTCTTGTTGTTCCTTTTTAGCCATGTGTTCAATCTCATGGTGTATCAGGTCAATCGCTATTGATTTTAATATGACTTGTCTAGGCTCCCCATTTTTTTCAATAAACACTGTGCGGAGCATCTCGTGTCGTTCAACTAAAAACCTTATGGCGTCCTGTAAAATATCTTTTTTCAAACTCGGCTCAATATATATGTGTAGTGGTGTATCGTATACTCTATTAATAGCGTTTGATTTATTTAAAAACCAGATTCTTTTTTGAGCACTTGATAACTGATAACTTTCCTTATCTGCAACTTTTAATATTTGCATCTTCTGTTCTTCCCTATCATGACTTACTTCCATTAATTTATCGATGTAAGCAGATAGACTAGCAATTGTTGTATGCTCAAAAATATCTCTAATTTCTATTTTCAAATGAAACTCTTTTTGAATTTGATTTAATACTTGCACAGCAATTAATGAATGTCCCCCAAGTTTAAAAAAGTCGTCATCTCTACTGATTCTATATTTCCCTAAATTTAAAATCTCTGACCATGTTTTTGCCAACCTTTTTTCTGTGCCACTTATTGGTGGTATATATTGATTTTGCATATTTTCAAGTAAAGATGGGATTTGTAATTCTAATTTTTTTCTATCAACCTTACCACTTGGTGATAATGGAAATGTTTTAAGATGAAATATATAATTTGGCATCATAAAATCTGGTAATCTTTCACTTAAGAATGTTTTTAAGTTCCCTTGTTTTATCTCTGTATTGTCTTTTAATACATAAAAGCTAGCAATTTTGTCATTTTGATAAGTTACTACTACTGCATCTTTTACCTCTGGGTGTCTAAATAATGCTCTTTCTATTTCATCAAGCTCAATTCGATACCCACGTAGTTTTACTTGATTATCTTTCCTTCCGATAAATTCTAAGTTTCCATTTGGTAAAAGACGTACTAAGTCCCCAGTATGATATATTTTTTTATTTAGATTATATGATTTTTCGAAATAAATAAATGCCTCTTCTGTTTTTTTCTTTTGATTTATATATCCTTTAGCAACTCCATCACCACCAATGAATAATTCACCTACTACTCCTGACGGACATAACGTGTTGAACGGACTGACCACGAAAACTTTACTATTAGCAATTGGTTTACCTATTGGGATATTAGAAGTTTCTTCTTTTATCTCATGATTTACTTCATAAATGGTTGTACATACAGTAGCTTCGGTAGGACCATATGCGTTAAGAATTGGAATCTTTAACCCTACTTTACTTTGCCATTTACGAACTGATTCAGTAGGTATGGTTTCCCCTCCTACAAATACACATTTTAAGGAATTTAATTTAAGCAACATTTCTTTTGGCATATCAACTATTAATTTAAAAAATGCAGTTGGTAAAAGAACAAATGTAATACCATTCTTGTTAATTACATTTATAAATTCTTCTGCAGAACGTTTTTCCATTTCAGAAATTACATGCATTCTTCCTCCGCATAACAAAATCGGAAACATTTCCAAAATGGAGGCATCAAAAATCATCGTTGCAAATTGTAAAAATACATCATTTTTGTCTAAATGAAATTGATTCATTAATGAATATGATAAATTAATTACTCCTCTATGTGGTACAACTACACCTTTTGGTAAACCTGTTGAACCTGACGTGTAGATAATATAGGCTGCATCTTCTATGGTATGTGTAGACGCGATATTTTCTATAAAATCAGTGTAATGAAAATCCTCTAGATAAATTGTATGAATCGCAAAACTTTCAATTAATCCCCTGAATTCTTTCTTTGTAATAATCATTTGACTTTCACTATCTTTTAATATAAATTCTATTCTTTTTTCAGGAAACTTTGGATCAATTGGTACATAAACTCCACCTGATTTTAGTATACCTAGAATGCATACAATTGTATCGATCTCTCTCACCATAGTAATACTTACACGCTGTCCCTTTTTTATATCATTTTCACGTAAATAATTCGCAATTTGATTTGACCTTTGCTGCAAGTCATAATAGGTAATCGATTTATCCCCAATTGAAATCGCTATTTGATTTGGCGATTTTAATGCTTGTAGATCAATTAATTGATCTACTGTTTTTGAATTAGGATATGCAAGAGTATTTGAGTTTATATCTTTGTATAAACGATGATCCTTTTTTAAAAGTAAATCCAATGAATGGATAGGTTCGTTCACATTCTTCATTAGTTTTTGTAACAAATATATATATCTTTCAACTAAATCATTCATACTATCTGGTTTATATAATGCTGAATTATAGTCAATCTCAATTTTATTCTCTGTTTCCCCTTCATATCTCATTATTCTCCAGGTCATGTTAAAAGGATTTACTCTTTTACAATCTGTTAAAACTGTGGACTCAATATCGGGAATTTTCAATTGAGGTATCCTTACCGTATTAAATGCTGTTGAATAAATCATATTATGATGTGTATTATTATTTAGATTTAAGTCTCTTACTATATGTGAATATGGATTATGTTTATACTTAATAGCCAAATGAACAGATTCATTCACCTTGTTAAGTATTCCCTTAAATGTATCACCTTTTTCTATTGTTATACGTATAGGTAATGTATTAACAAAATAACCAAAAGCATTCCCTTCTTCCGTTTGTGGTCTAGTATTAATTGGAATACCTACAATAATTTCTTCAGCATTTGTCATTTGATGAAGCAAGGCACAATAAGTACTTAACATAACCCGATAGACACTTATGTTATTTCTTTTAGCAAAACATTGTATTTGATAAAATAGATCGGCATCAATATTCTTACTTATATTTTTGTTCGTATATATCGGTTCATTCATTTTATTAATAGTAGCAGGAAACTCTGTAGGAGGTAATTCACCTTGTAAATAATCTTTCCAATAGGATGATCCTTCTCTATATATTGCACTGTCAATAAAACCTTCCTCAAATTCTACAAGGCTCTTATAAGGAGATTCTAATACTAAACCCGTATTTTCTTGAAGTAATTCACAATACGTATGAGACAATTGTTGGATAAAAATTCCTAAACTACATCCATCATAAATAATGTGATGAAAAATCATATGTAAAATAAATTCATCTTCACACAATTTAATGATGTGGAATTTAAACAAAGGCCCTTCTTCTAAATTAAATTTCTCATTCACTATAGAGTCTAAGAATTTTTTTAAAATAAATTTTTGTTCTGTGTTTTTAAAAGCAGTTAAATCCTTAATTGGTATATCAAAATCTATACTCTTTTGAATGAATTGTTTAATTTTTTCGTCCCTCTTAATAAATAGTGTACGTAGCGCCGGGTGAGATTGCACCACTAAAGTAAGCGTTTTCTTAATATTATCTATTTGAAGATTTCCTTTTAGCTTTATTATGGTAGCTTCATTGTTCATTCCATTTTCTAATTCCATTTGATGAGCTATCCATAATGCTTCTTGCCCTACTGTTGCATCCAATTCTTCTACAATTTCATATTGCTTTTGTATTTCCTTCATATGAATTTCTCCTTTTATAAATATTTCAAAGCGGATAATATTTACAATTACAACTATATGTACACATTCTGCGATTTGTAAATGTATATTTCCCGACTAAATTCAACATTTATTTCGCTTATTGCATAGTTATTAAAATGATGAATAAAATTCATATTTATACCGTGAAATTTCATACTTTTATTCAATTTAAGCATAAAAAACCATTTTACTAATAATTACAATTACTTTTTATAAAGTAATCTCATATAGATTTATTAAAATATACACTCTAATTTACACCCCGAAACCAAATTCAAGAATATTCCAACTGGTCACTATGTATATTTCTAATAATATACACTGAAAAGGAGGAGTCCGTATAAAATGGAATATAGATTATTAGGTAAAACGGGATTAATAGTTTCAGAGATAGGATTCGGCTCTTGGGCAATTGGTGGAGATGAATGGGGAGCAGTAAAAGATAATGAATCCATTGATGCAATCAATAAAGCAATTGACCTAGGGGTTAATTTTATTGACACTGCTGACGTTTATGGATTAGGTCATAGTGAAAAGTTAGTTGCAAAAGCTATAAATAAACGTAGGCAGGATATCATTCTTTCTACAAAAGGTGGATTAATTGGTCATCATTATGACGCCAATCAACCAGCCGTTTATGGAGATCCTCAAAAGATCATTGATGCGTTTGATGCTAGTTTACTGCGGCTTAAAACGGATTATATAGATGTGTACTTTTGTCATATTTGGTGGGATAAACATGAAGAAACAGAAGCCTTTCTACAAGCTTTCCAAACCTTAAAAAAATCTGGTAAAGTGAGAGCAGTTGGCGTTTCTACTAATGATTTAGATTATATTAAACATTTTAATCAGAATGATGATTTAGATGTTGTACAATTCGATTATAGTATTTTAAATAAAGAACCTGAAAAAAACATCCTTCCTTATATTGAAAAACATAATTTAGGTGCTGTGATAAGAGGCCCACTTAAGATGGGAATTTTAACTGGGAAATTTAATCATGAAACTCAATTTCCAGACGATGATTTAAGAAAAGATTGGCCCCAAGAAAAGTGGTTTAGAGATTGCTTAAACAAAGTAGAGAAATTAGGTTCACTTGTACGATCAAATCGAAGTCTAGCGCAAATTGCCTTACGTTATGTTTTAAGCCACCCAGCCGTTTCAGTTGCGATTCCTGGCGCAAAAAATTCTACCCAGGTTGAAGAAAATTCTTCACACTTAACTCGTCCATTATTATTAAATAATGAAATTGAATTCATTAAGAAATTTTAATCGAATAATTATTCTTCTATAAAAATTATGCTGATTTTACTACCAAATCCATACTACTATTTCTTCTCCACTAGAACATATCTTTAACACTTCCACCTTATTTTTTTATCTTTTCCCAACAATATCTACAGTTTATAAGGTAGTTGTGCCCTTATATTCAACTACCTTATAATAGTTCTACATTATATTAAAATATCTACTACGCTAGTTGAATACATATTAGGACAACATATAAATTAAATAAACAATTAATTCAGATATTTTTTTAGAAACTCCATTATCTCACAATTACTTTTTTTAAAATAAATCAAAAAAATTTTCTTTACTTTAAATTCCATAGTTCATATAATCTTCTATGGAATTACATTTTTTTCTAAATAGCTCCTCATTTCTAAGTATTCAAAAGGGCAATTACAAATTATTATACCCTTATGTTTAACCAAGTAAAATAAAAATCCAGTTTTTTTACAAGGAGAAGTGACTGCATGCAAGATATTTTAAATCTATTTCCGAGCGTTGATGGAAATGAAGAAAAACAACAACTTTTATTAGAATCTATGCAGAAAATAATTAAAAATCTTGATCAATTAAAAAATGAAGAGCGAGCTACTTTAGGTAAATGTGAGGAAAAATCAGAAGGATACTACAATGGCTTAATTCACCAAAGTCATATTCCACTAGCTGGAATCACCATGTCTGAGGTTATAGAAGAGCTAAACCAATTTATGAATGGACATCCTTATCCAAATAAATATTACTTGTCTAACGCTGTACCACTACCAAGTATACCTTCACTATTAGGTGTACTAACCATGGCACTTTTAAATGGTAATGGCGTTTGGGATGTCTATGGTCCAGGGGCAGCTGAAGCAGAGGTAAAAGTTGTATCCATGCTTTCAAAACTGATTGGTTATAATCCACATAATAGCGGTGGTTATACAACATGGGGTGGACAAGGTTGTGTATTTTCGAGCTTACGTTTAGCAATTTCCAAACAATTCCCATTAACAAAAGAACATGGTGCTCCACAAAATGTTTATTGCTTTGCTTCTGAAAATGCACATTATAGTTTATTAAAGTCAGCTGAAGCAACTGGCATAGGGTCGAATCACTTAATAAAAGTGAAAACTGATCCCTATACAAATTCTATGGATATAGATGATTTAGAGGCTAAAATGATACAAGTTATTAAAAATGGCGGTATCCCCCTTTATATTCTAGCTACTATGGGGTCAACAGATACATTTACCATTGATGATATAAAAAAAATTAAAGAGAGCGCTGAAGCAATACAAAAAAAATATAAATTAAAACCAATTTATATCCATGCGGATTCTGCAATGGGCGGATTCTATAGTTTCTTTAATAATTATAGTTTTGAAGAAAATTCACTCTCATTTGAGCCTAATGTAAAAAATGCCTTACAATACGTACAAGATAAAATGCAATATATGTCCCTTGCGGACAGTGTATGTTTTGATTTTCATAAATTAGGACAAACACCTTATGCTTCAAGTATTTTAATCGTAAAAAATCATACTGATTTACAACTGATGGACATTGAACAAGATGATACACCTTATCTTGGTAATAGATCCTATGGGAGTTATCATACAGGCTATACCTTAGAATGTTCACGAGCTGGTAGTGCTATTCCGATGTATATCAATCTATTAGCCTTTGGAATTGAAGGATATCAAAAATTATTAGCAAATTATGTTCGTGTAAATCTATTATTTAGAGAGAAGTTGCGTGAGGCTCTACCTCAAGTCGCAATCACAAATGATTTTACATATGGACCAATTACAACCTTCCGTTTCTATATGAATGGAGATGGCCAAGAAAATTGGGAAAAAGAAAGAATGGGTCTTGCAACAAAAGAAGAGATTGAGGTTACAAACCGATTAAATATAGAACTATTTAATTATCTAGGAAAAAATCGCGATCAAGTATTTTTTGGTGATACAACTCGTTCTTGTGTAGTAGATGTATTAAACAGTAACGATAGAAATCCAATTTCCACATTAAAATTCTTTTCTATCTCTCCATATACAACTGTTGAATGTTTAGATGATATCGTATCATTTCTTTATGAGCATATTTCGATTGATACTAAACAGATTTATTCATATGTTTAATAACCACATTTGTTAGCGCTTTAATAGTTAAATTTAACTAAATTAAATAAAAATCTTTATTCTTATAATTACTATTAACTATATCAGGAAAAGAGGAAAAACATATGAATATAGAGCTACTAGATACACACCACGTGAAAGATGCAGCACATTTACTTGCACATTCTTTTGTGAATAACGAACCTCTTGTAAGCAGTTTACAAATTCCCTTTGCTCCTTTTCACACAATGTGCGAAGAAATGATAAAGAAAGCTGTACCTCAAGCTATGTCATTTGTAGCAATAGATAATTTTGAAATTGTTGGAGTTCTTTTAACAAAAAAAGTAACCCAGCCACTAATAGATACAGAGAAAGCGATTGAACTATGCCCGCAAATGGAACCTATTTTTCAACTTTTAGATACATTAGAGACAGAATCTATTGAGTTTTCTCATTTGGATAAAGAAAAATTGGTCTATCTAGACATGGGCGCTTGTCATCCAGATTGGATGGGAAGTGGGATAGTCACCAGCCTTCTTTCACATGCCATTCAAGAAATAAGTAAAAAAGATTTTGATTTTATTGCTGCTTGTACAAATAAAATCTCTCAAAACATTCTTAAAAAACTGTTTACGACCTTGGAAATGAATGAAATAGTGTATAGTAATTTTCCTTATAAGGAAACATACCCATTTGCTAACACGACAACTTCTTTAGCAGCTCAATTACTATATATACCTCAATCCCAATTCGTCATTAAGGCCATATAAATTTGTGTAGAAGTCTAGCTGTACTTTTGTACGGCTTCTTTTTTATATAGAGTAAATTAGCAATAGATATTCTTTCATAAGTGACACCTTTTACACTTTAACTTCATCGAATTCAATAGCCACTTTCTCAGCATGCCTTATTTCTCTCCTTAGCCTACCTCAAGATCCCCTTCTATTTATTTCAACATGTTTCATCGTGTTTTAATTTGTTATGCTCCATTATTTCATCTATACAAGTAACTTAAATACTTTTCACTATTTTAATGTCTAATCTTTTACTTTTTAAGTAACGAGTGATACATAGATTCCCACTTTTAAACACTTTAAGACATATTACTTGATAACCACTTAATATTCCCTATAATACTGAGGGTTACAATTCTCTTTCATTTTGTTTATCTATTCGTATTACATACCCTATAGCTATCTAATCTTCCTTAAAGAATCCAATGTACAATTCATGATAAAAAGAAACAACCATTTCATATTTAGCATTTAAGAAAAAAGAGTGAGAATTACTGGATTCCCCTTTCTTTTGAGCCTTTTTAAAAGCTCTTTAAAGTCTGATTCTATTACATTCCTGCTAGGTAACATGTCTACTAAACATTAACAATTTGTATAGCTATATAAAGACTCTACTAATTCATTAAAGGAATCTCCTTCCCCCTATCGAATTATTGTAGAGGAAAGGAGAGGAATACATGGAAATTCTAGGATTAGATCCTCGCGCATTAGCGACCTTAGGTGCACTTGAATACACCAATCGTCGCAATAAATTAATCGAAGGCTCGGAGAATAACATATACGAGTGTAAAGAAATAAAAGAAATACTTCAATCACTTCCTAAAGAGAAGCAGATTGAGGTTCTTGAGAATCAAGCTCACTTTGAAGCTGTGGCAAAGATGATTGAACAAAACAATTTAATTCTTTTAGAACAGATGAAAGCTCTACAGCTAATTCAGAAATAACAAACTTATGATTGATTAATTCTACATATGCTTCCATAAATAATGTATCTTTATTTATACCATCAGCCTCTGTTTTGAAGTGACCCCCGAAAGTTAGACAAGTCGTTTCATTAGGCAGCCTCTAGGGTATAGGCCCGGTATTGTACCGGGCTCATACCCTAGAGGCTGCCTTAATTCTTTTATGATTATAGTAGTCTATATACTTTGCTAATTCTTGTTTGAAATGTGTTATACTTTCAAATTCTTTTCGATACAGAAATTCTGATTTCATGATACCAAAGAAATTTTCAATAACAGCATTATCATAACAGTTTCCTTTGCGAGACATACTTTGAGTTATGCCACACTTCTTAAGGGAATGACGGTATTGTTTCATTTGATAGTGCCAACCTTGATCAGAGTGAATGAGGAGTTTATCTGGATCGGCTACACAATCAAGAGCTTGGTCTAACATTGTTGAAACAAGGGAATAGGTCGGTCTTGCCCCAATTGTATACGTGATAATTTCACCATTAAATAAATCTAACATTGGTGATAGGTATAATTTCTCCCCAAATAACTTAAACTCCGTAATATCTGTAACCCACTTCTCATTTGGTTTTTCTGATTGGAAGTTGCGATTTAAAATATTCGGCGCAACTTTCCCAACTGTTCCTTTGTAAGAGCGATATTTTTTCATACGAACCAGACATTTTAACCCTAATTCTTTCATAAGACGATACACTTTTTTATGATTTACTTTATGCCCGCGATTCATAAGTTCATCGCGAATACGACGATAGCCATAACACCCATCGTGTTCATTATAAATAGCTTGAATCAGTTTTTTTACCTCCGCATTTGGATCAGGACAATTAAACTGTTTTATCCAATAATAGTACGTACTACGCGGAATATTGGCGAGTTGAAGTAACTCCTTGACAGGAAATTCATGCCTTAACTCGTAAATTACTTGCGCTTTGTCTTGCTTGGTGATTTTTCCTTGTTTTGAACTAAGGCATTCAACTTTTTTAAATATGCATTTTCCATACGTAAACGCTCATTTTCTGCTTGTAAGGCTTCGATTGATCCTTCAACTACTGGTTTTATTTTTTTATCTTTCATGGTTGGACGCCCCTTTTTCTTTGGTTGTAGGGCATCCACTCCTCTTGTTTCATAAGCTATTTTCCATTTCCGAAGTGTTTCATAAGACCGAATATTGAAAAGTGCTGCTGTTTCTCTGATAGATGTCCCGTGTTCGTTCATATAATAAAGTACATCTAGTTTATACTGGGCTGGGTAGAATGTATAGCACTTTTCAAAGGCCCTTTCACCTGAAGATTCATATCGTCTAATCCACTCACGAAGTACAACAGGAGTAACTCCTATAGATTTAGCAATTGTTTTTCCACTTTCTGTACCATCTACATATCGTTTCACCGCTTGGATTTTTTCTTTTGAAGAAAATTTAGCCATAAAAAAATGCACCTCCAATTGTTAGACTGTGTCTAACAATTGGGGTGCACTTCATTTTTTGAAGAGCAGCTACTTTTTTATATACAGTAACTTAGTAATAGATATACGAGCGAACATAACTAACATCTATTATAATTTAACTTCTAACACTTTATCAGTATATCTTATTGTACGATTTAGCATCCAAACACTTGACTTTAATCTAGTCACTGCAAATATGGATGTAACTACATTTTTTATTTTACAAGTATATCAAAGCAGCCCTCTAAAAAATAATCCTATTGTATTTAGTTACACTCTTTAAAATATCAAATACAGTCTAAGTTAATATTAAACATTCAAAATAATACCCATTCTTATAACTTGTTATTTATGTTATATATATTGGAAGAATTAACTTTTAGTTAGAGAGATTTGACCTTTTATTTTCGTTATCCTATATATAAGTTTAAAACTCATTCAATCTTTTTAATATACCTTGTATTTCTTCTTCTAAACTAACATTGTCTATATCTCTAGTTTCAATAAAGCTACTAGTCATTCCATTTTTTCGAATTTTATCAATCCATGTAATTGCTTGCTCACGAGAAAAACCTTTTTCTATTAAGGAGTAAAATATATAAGCGTATTCATTGCTTATATTAGTATTAAATACTATTGGATCGTCAGTATTTATAGTTACCTTAATAGAATCTGAAGTGGAATTAACCTGATTTAAATTATGAATATAATGTTCAAAAATATGCTCCATTTCACCTATAGCTATATTAGAAGAAGGGTTTGTTTCTACAACAATTCCTTCTCTTGATATTTTTCCCTTTATAAAATCTTGTATAGATTGAATAATAGCAACCTCATCATCATTGATTTCAATTTGTATCGGCCTACTTAATTGTTCATTATAATAACTGCAATGCTGTGCATATTTTAAACCGGTTAAATCCCACCTCTTCTCATGTTCTTTTTTTAACAATGGACATTGAACTTTAGAGCAATCTTGGGCTTCATCATTACTCCAATCAGAATAATTAAATTTCTCTCTATAATTCTTCCATAATTTAAATACATCTAAACCTTCCAAGTCCTTATAAACTTCTTCTGCAATTTTCAAGATTTTTAGTTCTAAATTTTCTATATGTATACTTAAGTTATGTTGTCTATTCAGCCCCCATAGCCAAAGAAGGTTATCTAAATACTCATGCTTAGGTAAGATTACAACCTTATGTTTCTTTGCCCATCTCACTGCGGGAACTCCTAAAACAATGCCATGTCCTATTCTATCACCAGAGCGATATTGAAAATGCTCGATAACTTCGTCTATATGGCGCAAACCTGTTATCATATGTCTAAAATCTTCTCCCACATGATATGTAAAACCTAAATTCCTAATCGTTTTAATAGGATAATCGTAATATACCAATTTATGAGAATCACTATTTCTAGCTCTTTTATAAATAGGCGCAAACACCCAAGGCTCTGTATTTGTTTCTAAATTAGCTGCATCGATTCCAACTAAGTAATCTGCCAAACCTGGAACCGTCTCTCTTAGTTCATTTACAGCTTTCATTTCCATATAATAGCGCTGTTGTAATTCATGAAAATACATTTTTTTCTTATCATCTTTCCAACATTTTGAACTTAAAGACATATCTTCTTCTTTTATAAAGTGAATTATAATTCCTATTTGAGGAGCTATCCTTCTCTCTAATACAAAATCCTTAATCAATTGTTTATAAGCGTTAAAAAAAGATTTCAATTTTTTAACTAGAGAGTTAACTTTTTCATGTACGGTTTGCCCTTTTCCTACAGTTATTCTTAATTCTAATTTCTTAATACTTGATTTGTGGACTATAGTATGGAGTATTAATCCCCATTTCCCTATATCTGATTCATCTATTTCAACTGTATCGGTAGCACGTTCAATATACCCCTTAAAATATTCTAGTCCTTTAATATTATTCTTTTGAATTTCTAATTTGAATTTTTCATTTTTAACTCTAATATATTGCCAAAATAATTTATGAAAAAGGGTATCATTTTTATTGATAAACTTCATATACTTTAAACACTTAAAAAGAAATACATTTTCAACAGTTGTATACTCTCCATATGAACCTATAACACTATGCAGTATATCTTTTACAGCTAGATAAGTTTTCCATTTTAAATTTTCATGAGGTGTCTTAAGCTCAATATTTAATATATCTTTAACTCCTTCATATAAATAAAAATAATAGTCATTGTCCTGTGTTAAATCTTCTCCAGTAGCTATACTATGAAGAAAAGTTAGTGTATTAACTTCTTCTTTTTCATCAATGGTTATTTTATCATAAAAACTAGTATAAAATTCATTGATACTTAGTTTATGAGATAAACCAGATTGATAATGGTATCTTAAAAAATTACCCAATAATAACCTTAAAGATGACATTGCTAAAGTATACTTATAGAGGTCAAAATCGGCACCTATTAGTTCATTGGTATAGAAAAAATCACGTTCAGCTGCTTGAGATATATATTTTCTTGTAGGAGACATTAGAGCCTGCCAGTTTAATGTAAAGTGCCCTCCTGCACTAAAATGCATATGAGTTTCACTCATGCCTTTTTGTAAAATCTGATTTAATTCAATGTCCTCCAAACTGACATGTGAATGATAACCTTTTAAATAACGCTCATCTTCCATTCCATTATCAAGCAAATAAATAATAACTAGAATATCAGTTGTAAAAATACGATTTAGAGAATTCCATAAAGCCACTTTATATATACCTTGATATGGTCCTAATAAATTTTCCTCTTCTGCACTTTCCCAATATTTCAAAGCTATTTTTCCATTCCTATGAGTAATGAACACTCGACTTAATTCATTTAATAGATTCATATAGAAAAAAGATGCATTATTTCCAAAAAGGTTTTCTTTTATCAAATTACTATTAGGATAATAATATTTTTTTATAAGTAGCTTTACTTCATCTAGATTATGTACCCGATTATTACGAGTAATAATCGGGTACATAATCTTTAAAAGTTTTTTAAAATATACATTTCCGTGACCTTCATCTTTTTCTTCTTTATTAAAATACTCTTCAATAATATCATTTTTATAAAAAGCATATTCATTTAAAGATGTTGTCAGTATCTTTAATTGCAGTTCAATTTTATCATTTAACATTTTCTGTCACCTTACTCAACAAACAGTTTTTTTTCTAAATAGCGGACAAATCTTGTTTGCTCATTTTCGTTTCTTTTTTGAAACACAAATTTTTCTAACTCTTTTTTCAATTCCCTACAATAAACTGTAGCTTTCTCTTCATTAATACGTCTATCCTCCACCAATACCTTCGTATAGATATAAGGAGCAATTATGTCATTAAGGGCCGGTAGAGTGACCTTTAGAAACTCTTGTCCTTCACTAAAAATATTAGAAGGTTTATTTTTATACTCCTCTAGTTTTCTAATAATGTTAGTAATTCTTGTTCTATAGAATAATGTAGTAACTCCTAATCTTGAATCTAGATATCTTTTCAATTCTCTTATTAACCTACTAATTGAATCTACATGTAGTTCCATTATTTCTTTTTCTTGAAGTTCGGAAACAATTTGTTTAATTTGGATACTTACATCTTTTCTCTTTATAAGAGTTCGTAATATCGCTCTGTCATCTTCATCTAATTTGATATCCAAACTATCCTCATGCATAGTAGATTCGAAATCTATAGGCTTTTCGCTATCAATTAAAAAGTTTTTAGCTTCTTCTATACTTTCTTCATATACTTTCAAGACCTCTAATAATTCTTCCGTTTTTAGTTTTAAATCTCTATCTCCATATCCAAGAATACCCTTTGTTTGTTGATAAATTGAACTTAACAAATAATCTTTAAATTTATTTTGTAATCCTCCTGAAACTTCAAGGGATTCGGAAACTTCCAAATCAAATTGAAGATTTATATTTTCAATTTGCATTTCCGTATTTCCTTTCTCTGATTTCACTCTATTAAACTCACTAATTAATATATCTAGCTCGTTATTCCAGTCATTAATTTGTTTTCTTCTTCCCTCTATATCCAGTGGTAGATGCGCTTTCAATAATAAACTTTCTTGCTCTTCCATAAAGTATTTTTCAATAAAGTTAATTATATCTTTTCTTATTACCACGTGTTTATCTTTTACAATTATACCTACTCTAGTTAATTCCTCTAAATCTTCTTGAATTAATTTTTCATATTCTTTAGATAGTTTCTTTGGATCAAAAATAATATCTGGTATTTGATCTGTCACTATATCATTTTGATCAATCCATATATCTTCTAATGATTCTCTCACAATAATAAAGCTTTTTTTAAATGAATCCCATTCTTCCTTTCGTAATTCATTTTGAGTAAATGCTTCTAACTCTTTAATTTTATTCAACATTCTTCTTCTAGTTTTAATTAACTTTTCTTTATTCCCAATATTCACCAACTCTTCTTCTGTAACTTTGAGCTGATTAGTAATTGACTCTATTCGATCATCAATAAAATCCAAACTATTAATTAAAGCGTCTTTTTGTTGAATTAACCTTTCTAAATCCAAACCTGATTTAATGAAATGCTTCATCTCAATTTGTAGCATTCCTTTAAAATCGCTATAAGCATCTTCAAGTTTTTCAAAATAATCATGTAAGCGATCCTCTAAGTATTCCTTATTTAACAAATATTCATCAGACATATAGTTTGGGATTAGATGAATTCTTTCTACATCATCTATAAAACTTAATTTATTTTTCACTAACTCTATGACATCAAAATAAATTTCCCTGTATGATTTCCCCTTATTATTTATAAATTTTATTTTATTTTTTACCCAATTCTCATCCTTTTGAAATACAAGTTGAAATAAGTAAATTAAGCCTTCATAGCCAAAACTGTAATATTCAGGAATATAATAATTCGTATTAACTACTATAAACTTATTTAATGTTTCGAAATAAACTTGCTCTAGTCTTTGAGTTCCCACATTTTCTTCTATAAATATTTTATTACTATTTAAAGGGGCTTTGTTATCAAATGCTGAATAGATATGTAATAATAATTCATCATCTGCTATATCTGGAAATAAATTCTCATTCTTATGATTCAAAATTTTAGATAATAGATTTCCAGATGGATAATTAAAGTAGTTAGGTATTACTAACTTCATTATTTTTTCGAAGAACAAACAGAGTATATACAATATTGTAAACTCTTCTATTATTATGCTTTCTTCCCTATTATTTAAAGAATTTTGAAGAAATAAATCCATAAGTACATCGTAGTTAATACTTACTAAAAACTCTGAGTTAGCTATAACTGGACTTGATTCATTAATAACTATAATATTGTCAATAATTTCTTTATGTTTTTGAAACTTGACTGACGAATTTAAAATAATTTGTAAGAATTGATTTATATCGCTTATATCCCATTGTTGATTTTCACTTAAATGGACTTTTTGATATAGATAGTAGTACGGATTGATTAATCCTCTTGGATTATCATCGAAAATGCCAAAGAAAGCATAAGGGATTTTTTCATTATTTATTGAAAATTCTCCCTCTCTATCCCCTATTCCCCAAGAAATTTTATTACCTTTATTTTCAATTTTAGAAATTAATTCAGATAGTGTGGGATTATTCGAAGTATTCCTTTCAACAAATTCATAAGAAAAGTTACTCTTATCTCTATCACTTAATTTTTTCATGTAAAATCTAAAAGAAGGCGGTAAAACTTTCTTTAAATATTCTTGACTTCTTTCCTTTCTTAATTCTAATGCTGAAAAAGATTCTACTTCTTTCTCTTGTAACTGTTGAACCGGTACAAATACTTTATTATAATCTTCACTGTTCACTCCTTCTTTTCTAAGAAATTCTAAACATATTATCTCTGAAAACACTTTAAAATCCCCTGAAACAAAAACAACTATGTTAGGGTGATTAAGATAATTCCTTATTGTTTCTAATACCTCTGGACATCTATGTGCACTTATATCTACATCATCAAAAAATACAAGAATTAGAGGCTCGATTTCTTTATTAAAGCTAAGCTTTTTTTTAGCTATTACTAGAGCATTAATAAAATTATTAAAGTCTACAATTAATGAATGATCGGCTTGGGTCATTTTGGCTTTATCACTGAGATATTCTTTAGTACCTTCATCTCTTTCCAAAATCTTGTTTAAATATATTTTTTTTCTAATCTCATAAGTTTTTCTTAACTTTTTATATTTAGTTCTCAATTCACTATCTTCATTCTCTAGGCATTTATTCGAACCATAATAAGCAATATTTTTTCTCTCATTTGCTTTTAAATCAGGATGAAGTTCCTCTACATATTTTTCCAGATAAGATATAATCCATCCCAGAGCATCACTTGTATCTCCCAAATTATCAGGAACAATTAAGGGCAACGTTATATCTTTATTTTTATATTCCAAATCATGAACCTTTTTTAAAGTTAAGAATACCGATGTTTTACCAGAACCTCTTTCTCCCAATATTGAAATTACATTATCAAAATTCGTGTACATTTCATACCTTTGATAATCATCAACATTCATACTTTCAAAATTTTCATTAAACCTTTTAGCCTCTTCCCTAAACTGATTTATTTGATTATTTATTTTCAAATAATTAGGTAGTAGAACTGTAGCTTGTTTCTCAGTTAAAATTCTTGCACCAATTTTTATATTTTCCCTCGAATACATATGTTACCCCCATAAATCCCGATATTATTTAATCATTTTTTAATAGAAAGTTGATTTCACTTAGATAAAAACTCTATTTTTATTATTAGAAGTTGCAATCAAGATTTTTTTATTCATCTTGATAAATAAAGTTTAGAATAACTGTTCCAAATCTCCTATTTCAGGTTAAATATTACCATATATAGAGAGATTTTCACATATAAATCCTTAAAGCAAATAATAGTTATAAACTGTAAGTTTAGTAGTTTATTTAACTTTAAGACAGTATATTCAGCATAAGTGAGGTAAAACAAGTAAAGAACTTCAAGACAGTCTCTAGAGATGTGAACACTTACATTTAAACAATAAAAATATATTAGCAATATAGCTCCTTCACTTCTAATCTAATGCGAAGTTTTCTCCTACAAAAAACATTGGAATATGTACTCCCTTTATTAAATTTTATTAAATGTGCAATCTTAAGGTACTACACTCACATTCTAGTTTACATAAAAATCAAATTACTTTTTTCGAAAACTACTTATCAGATGAACGTATATTTCTTTTGTTTTATAAGACTTCACCAAATTACTAAAGGAATCTCCTTTCCTCTATCGAATTATTTGTATAGGAAAGGAGAGAAATACATGGAAATTCTAGGATTAGATCCTCGCGCATTAGCGACTTTAGGTGCACTTGAATACACCAATCGTCGCAATAAATTAATCGAAGACTCGGAGAATAACATATACGAGTGTAAAGAAATAAAAGAAATACTTCAATCACTCCCTAAAGAGAAGAAGATTGACGTTCTTGAGAACCAAGCTTATTTTGAAGCAGTGGCAAAGATGATTGAACAAAACAATTTAATTCTTTTAGAACAGATGAAAGCTCTACAGCTAATTCAGAAATAACAAACTTATGATTAATTAATTCTACATATGCTTCCATATATAATGTCTCTTTATCTAAACTACCAGCCTCTGTTTGTACAGGGGCTTTTGTTATGCGTTGATTCATATTTTGAATTTGAATCGTTTCTTTCACATGTGTGAATAGATCTTCTAATAATCCAGGTGTAGACTCTAACTCCTGCTTTTCAATTTCCTCTGTTACGGCACTTATAAATTCCCATAGTACTTTTGCACCTAGTAGTTCTGCTAATCGTTTTTCACGCATTTCAAATGTTTTCATGTTCATGTAAATACACCCCTATAATTTATATATAATAATAAAAAAATTATATTTTTATGTAAAATTGCCTAAAACACTTTCTAAGTTTACATTTCTAAAAAATCACTACATCATCTTAAAAATCTAACATTTTTCAACACACTTCGTGTTGTTCTGAATCAAAAAAAATTGTTTGAACTGTAACACCATAGAAATTCGCTAGTTTTATTTTTATATTATCTCGTGGGATTCTCTGTCCATTTTCATACATCTGTAATGTACTAATACTGATTCCCACTGCTTTTGCCACCTCTTCTCTAGATCTTCCATTTCTTAAATTAATTAGATTTTCAGCTACTCTTTCATAATTCATACATTCTCACCCCTAAAGACACATTTCGTGTTGTTAATTAAAATATAAACCGCACAATTTGTGTTGTCAATAGATTATAATTATCAACTTTTAAAAATTTTAATTATTTAACACATAATGTGTTAATATATTATCAGGTGATAGAATGAAAACGTTTGGAAATATAATTCGTGATTTAAGAAAACAAAAAGGCATTACACAAAAAGAACTTGCCCAATCGCTTCAACTAAGTGAAAGTACAATTGGTATGTATGAACGCAATGAACGTCAACCTGATTACAATACCTTGATACGTATAGCAGATTACTTTAATGTATCTACTGATTTCCTTCTAGGGCGAGATTCTAATGTTAAAGAGGACAGAAACAATAAAGAACTAGATCAATGGTTAAATGATATAAAACTTGCTCCATCCCAAAAGCGTGAAGAATTAAAACGTTTTTGGAATTTTATAATGCAGGAAGAAAAGTAATAAATTAACCCCCCCACCTATACAGGGTGGAGGTTTTGAGTTCGAGCCTCTCCGGGGTCATAGTTGTAGAAACCGTGTCAAATTAATGTTTGATGCGGTTTTTATTTTCCGTTGACTTAACATTGACTTGACGCAGGGTGGCGGTCGGCTGCAACGGGTAGTTATACGCCTCCCATTTCGTTTTTTCTATAACACTTAATAATGAAGTAACAGTTTCAAAACATAAAGGAACACGTGTAAAGACATAGTGACGAATATTCGCTACACAAACGATTGACGATTTGTTCGAGAGATTCTATCATGCCAAGGTAGCTGAAGGACGAGCTACACGCACTTTGCATCAGTATAAAGAAAACTTCCGATACTTTACATATTTCCTCGATTACAAAGGTCTTAGCAGAAAGATAGATACAATTACGACGTTTACTTGATACTCCAAATAAACAAAGCTATAGCGATTTTCAAGATTACGTTATTATGAATCTCTTATAGACACATTCTTACGTATCAGCGAAGCGCTGTCACTTAAAGTTCACGATATTGATTTTTCAATAGTAACTACCTCCGATTGTTATTGAATTCTTTTTCCTACGTATAAATCCGATCCCTGAATTACTTCGTAACGTTAATTTCAAAAAAGCTTCGAAACTTCTTATTCGTATATCTTGGAAGAGGCGCCAGTAGAGGGGTGTCCAGCTACTACTCGTCTCTCACGCTATTAAATCCGACCCTAAGTCGATTTTGTAACGGAGAAACTGAAAATAACGCAAAAAAGACGTGAACCAAGGTTCACGCCTATATTTCAATTATTCTACTATTATTTATTCTTCATCTTCGTCATACATAAAATGTCTAGCTATCTACCACCTAGCCTACACTCTTAACTTTTGAAGAATTTAAGATACTTAACATCCTCATCTTCAAAACATCTTCCTTCCGATTTTTTGTTAGCAAAGCTGAAAAACTCTTTTGCTATTTCTAAATCAACATCTCTCCACCGTAGCCCTAGCAATTCACCTGTTGCATTCCAGTTACAAGGGCCATATGAAAGACGATAAAATATCTAATATCCTGTGCATCTTTCAAAAACAACTCTACCTATTGCTCGTTCCACACCGTTAATTCTTCCTTATCAGTTTTAGGTAACTTTGTTTTAACTGCAACATTTTTGGTGATTAACTCCAAATCTATTGCATGTTCAAGAGATTTTTGAATGCTTTTGATTATCTTCTCGATTGTTCCTCTCTTTAAACCTTCGTCTCGCAGTGAATTAACGTAGTTTTGCATGTGCAATGATGTTGTTTGATATTGCCTAGAGAAGAAATGATACGACTGTTTAAATCCCCTTTCAGGACATTTGTTGTTTGGATACCAACACTGTGTTTCTTTGTATTAAACCAACTCTCCAGATACTCACCATAAAGTAGCTTACTAGGTTCTATGTATGTTCCAGTATGAACTTCTGAAAGCAGCTTTGTTAACGCATTTTCTGCTTCTTATTTAGTAATGAATTCCCTCCTCTTCTTTTTCTTTCTTCTACCTGTTAGTAAATCAATGTCAATGTCCACAATATAAAAATACTTACCTGTTTTCTTATCCTTTTTGACGCTTCCTTTTATCGTTAAGAGCCACCTTGGAGTCCTTAAATGTGCTGTATATGGTAATTTCATTATAGTGGATAACTAGGTATTATGGATTAGAAATTTACGTTATATCAACACAAAGACAACTGAATGTAACTTGAAGATGTTTTCAAACAAGTTGAAGGAAAGTAGCGAGAGATTTCATCCACTGAATAAGTTATTCTAATCACCCATTTAAGAGAAGGATCTCTCCAGATGAGTTTTTTGAAGCTGTAAACAACAGAAACCATATGAAAATCATCCAGTACCCCTACATGCCTGAAGAAGGTATAGTCGAAGTGGGTGAACTAAAAATACATCAAGCATCACACGCCCGCTACTTTGAAGACTTCTTAAAATTTGTCGAGTACGAACGCTCTATGCCTGAAATTATGAAAACACAAGTAATGGACATGGTATACGATCAAATTGAAGATGTATTTGAAGAAGGTACGGAAGAACGCGAGCAATTCGATCAAGCAATGGAAGTATGGGCTGCCAGTCCGAAACGCGAAATTATGGAACAATTTTCAACTGAAGAAGTAATGGAAGCTACCGCTCAAATCGTCGAGCATACTCCTGAAGTGGAATTGAAGCTAAAAGCAGATCATATCTCTGTGAAGGCCCTGCTTGCTGATTTCGGGGATCAAATACATATTGCAAAGGTAAATGACCGATATGTGCTTATGATAGAAGCTGATACGCTTACATTTGAAAAAGAATTCTCTCCAATTGAGTTTCTGAAGCCGGATGAATTGCAAGACGTAATTGAGCGGATTGAGAATAAGCAGCAGTATTCTTATGATCCGAACGGGATTGAATAAATCTTTCCATATAACTTTTTTTACTGAGCGCTATTAATGAGCGCTCTTTTATTTTGGTCACATTTACGTATCTATTTGGTGGTCACTAAAAGTATATGGATACTAAAACCACTTATTTTTATACAGTTTCACATTACCGACCAATTGAAAGTCTGACCACTTTCTTCTATCATAAACCTTGTAATGAGAATTGGCCTTATTACATGGTTTGTGGAGGGGATTTGATTTAACAAAGGGAATAAACTTTTAAGGTTTGTGACCAAAATGTGACCGCTATTTAAATAATTTTTCTATTTGACATGACTATTCCCATTAAAAAAAGCATAGGGATCTCCTATGCTTTGAAAATCAATAAAAATCAACCTTCATAATAATCTACATTGAATCCTTTTTTACTTTCTATTTTTCTGGGTCTTTCAAAAGATGATTTATTACGTCTTCTAAGCAATAAATTAAATCTACTATGATACTTTTCTTTAAGGCATCAATATTAACTTCATTTAATCTTTTACTTAAATTATTTTTTAAAATAATAATCGAATCTATTTCATGACTATGAAATTCACTAGCGTTGCTAATCCTTAAATACTTCTCACGAAGAAAACTTAATAAAAATCCTAATCCTCTATTAGAAGATGCTATAATTTCATCACAAATTTCCTCTTGATTTATTATGATAAAGAAATCATTTTCGTATCTAATTTCATTCATACAAACTCGAAAATTCTCTATATTCCCTTCCTTTATTGATTTAAAAAATCCTTCTAAATTATTTTCTTTTTTTGCTCTTAGTTTCTCAATTCTTGTATTTTTTAATTTGTATACTAAGTTTTTATAATTCTCATTTTCAAAGTTCATGTGAAAATGACGTTTAAATCCACTCCCATCATCATCAATCTCTAACTCATACGAGTCAAAAGCTTTCTCTAACCCACTATTACAGATTTTATATAACTGTTTTGAATTAATGTCAAAATATCCTTTTTCATTAAATTCGAATAATGAATGGTATATTCGTGGATAGCTGTACGGATGATACTCCCCATTCTCCAGACTTAGAACTACTATATCAACATTTTCTTTCAATTCTTCCAACTCAAATTCAGTGTAATTGTCAACAATTTTCAAAGCTTTATCTTTTTCATCTTCCTTTTGTATATATTTTCTCTTTATTTCTTCTTCAAATAATTTTACATCTAAATGTCCTGTCAATATATATTCTGAAACCGATTTATAAATATGAATAAATTCTTTCAATATTGTTTTATCTTTAAAGTACTTATCCCAAAAAAGTCTCTTATATTCTTTTTCCGCTTTATTATCTTTATTATCTTTATTATCTTTATTATCTTTATTAACTTTATTAAGTTTATTTTCAAATGCTATCATAAAACCTAGCGCTTCTAGTTCGTATAATGGTTCCAATTCTTTTTTATCTTTTAATATTCCATCTTTAAAATCTACAGATATTAATAGAATATTAGTTAAAATAGATAGATAAATTATGTCGTTATTTTTTTCTAACAAGTTACATTTATTCATTACTTGAGATAAACTATCAAATACGAACCTTAATGTTCTTAAATTAATTTTATCACTTATACTATTAATTATCTGTATGATAGTATCATCATTACTTTCGTAAAATTCGGTAATTTCCTTATTTCTTCCGTAATTATTTTTCATAAAACTTGGTAAAATTTGATTTATCGTTCTATTATATTGTATAGTTCTTCCAATTACTTTCTCTTTAATTTTATAAAATTCTGTTCCGTCTTTCAGTTTTTCTTCATTCGAAATAAACAACGTCTTAATATTTTCATGTTCAATATAAGTTGAATTTATATATCCTAATACTTGTTGTATAGTAACAGATTTATCAATCCTCTCCAAATCATCAAAACATAACACGCACTTTTGTAAATGTTCACGATATTTTGTTATAGTAGATAAATTCATATCTACAGTTTCCAAATATTTAAAATCTGGTAGTTTCGAACCTATTAATAAGCCAACCCTATCAATCATGTAAGAATAACTCCCTGGCTTATTAATAGAACTAAGAAATACGCCCTCTCCAATTTCATCAACACTTTTTATGCCATTTAATGAAATGTAAATAACTCTATAATTATCCTCATTAGTTGTTTGTATTTTCTCTATTTTTTCTTTTAATATTTTAGTAAAGTAATATGTTTTCCCTATTCCCCACGGCCCATTAATTTGAATAGCGTAGCTTGTTTTTTCTAACATTAGATATTCTTGAATTGTTTCGAAAATTGTATCCATTCCTTAACCTGTCCTTTATTAACATTTTAAATTACAATTCAATATTACCATATTTATGCTTTTTACATTAAAAACTTCTCAAATTTACACTTGACTTCTATGGTTGACAGAAAATAATGGGATGAAGATATAGGACAGCGGCTAGGGCAGAGAATGACTACTTTACAACGTTTCAAAAATAAAAAACATCGTAAAAAGTAGTCGTTCTGTCAATCATGGTCTATCAGGTTAAGGAATCCGTATAGTAACACCTTGTTTAAACTCTGTAATTTCTACACAACAGACTGTTTACAGATAAAGCTTATCCTATCTGTAGAAACAATCAGGAGAGGAAATACACTGCTGGCGTATCCTTCATTACTCGTAACCTATAACTCTTTCAGCTACCCGTTCCCGTGACACGCCAAGAAACTGCCGTACCGTTAATGGCCGTACTCGCCTAGGCTCCTAACAACGCAAACAAGGAAACATTATATGTTAGAACGCTTAACTTTCTGATATTGGCTTAGCTAACCTGTTCACGTTTAACGAGTTTTAGGTCATTTCTCGTGTGGACCCGCCATCTTAGTTACCTATAAAAGACAATAGGAAATTAGATCTCTTGTATATTTATTTTTCCGAATGAAAATATACACAAGGCTAGCGGTTGTCCAATATTTAGTTAATGAAAGAGCCCATAGCACATGAGCTATACGCATATTGATAAGGAATAAAGCAGAAGCCACAGTATAAAAACCATAAAACCAAATACAGTCAGCGTTCGTTTCTAAACCGAAGTACTCGTTTAATTTTTGCATATATACCGCTATCCTCTTCTCGACTTATCCAAAAGTATGACTTTAGAAGTGAAACTTTATCAATAAAAATATGTTACTCAAGGAGTCATACGTTAATAGTATTTCTGGAAAAGTTTCACTTTGATATGTAAATTGTGTAAAATGAAAATTAATAAACAATCGGCATGAACGGAGGTATTACCATGAGTTCTATAGTATTCATTTTAGGGGAGACAATAGAAGAAATAGGAATTACAAAAAAAAAAACAATTAGCTGCAGAAAATGACATCGATAAAACATACCAAATTGAAGACGTTGTACAGTGCATAAAATAATTGTACTATTTTTGTTTATGGATATATTTCGCAATACTCTGATTTACTTAACTAGAAGTATTTAAGGTGGAGAAATATGGAGACAAAAACGACTATGGACGATAATACTTACATCATTGAAGTAAATCAAATAAGAGTTCCGTCAAAGAAAAATCCGGCCGAAAAACATCATAAGTATTGGGCATTTTCATCATCATTCTTTCTGTTGTTTTAGAACTTATTTATGCAGCATTTGAAAAAAACAAGTATCTGTTACTTTGACTGCTGGAGCTGCAAGAAACGTACTTTAGTAGAGTAGAAAAGTAATGATTGGAAATCTTGAATTAGTGGTTAATTTACTAGTATGAAATATTATTACGCTTTCATCAAGTGACTTTAATTGGATATAAAAATTAAGTACCACTCCTTCAAAAAATATCTTTCAACATATTAACGGTTTCACAATTTATTAATTAGTTGAGGCAGAAACCATCATACTACAGAACAAAGGAGCAAAAAATCATGAGTAAACAAGAACAACTACAGACACAACTACAGGACTTAATTGATAGTGGATATCAGGTTAGACAAACGTGCTTCACAAGCAGTCAAGGTCTTGAATACATTAGCGGTACAGATTATGTTACTTGGATTCAAAAATGCAAAAGGTTTCTAAAACAAAATATTCATGATAAAGATTTTATTGAAGAATTTGAGGAAATTGCCAATAAAGCTGAAGGAAATTCTGATGATTACTTTGATAGGATGATAGGAATGCTCCGATCTTGGGTTGGTGAAGATATCCCTGAATCTGTAAACCCTAAAGACGAAAACGCTCAAACTAAAATTGAAAAAATATTTATCAGTCATGCTTCTAAGGATATAGAATATGTGAAAGCATTAGTATCCCTTCTAAATGACATAGGTGTTAAAAAGAATCAAAATAATATTTTTTGTAGCTCTTTACCTGGTTACGATATCCCTCATGGGGAAAGTATTTATGAATTTCTTAAAAAGGAATTAAATAAAAATAACATTATGGTGTTATTTGTTCTATCGGATAATTATTATCAAAGTGCTCCTTGCCTAAATGAGATGGGGGCTGCATGGATTACCTCTAAAGAATCCACTACAGTCCTTACACCAAACTTTGATTTCAAACAAATAGCAGGGGCAATTGATCCTACTAAGATTTCGTTTAAAATGAATAATTCAGTCGGGCTGGATAAATTCAGGGACAGTATAATTCAAACTTTAGAATTAGCAGCTACGGATTATAAAATCTGGCAAGGTGACAAAAAAAATTATTTAAGTAAAATCATTGAGCTTGCAGACTCCGAAGCATCTACGCTAAATACAAATATTGAGCTAGAGAAAGTTAAAAGATGCGGTACAGATCAAATAGAGCTACAATTACGCTTTATTAATGTAACCGAAAAGGAAATTGAATTTCAATACATTGATGTTGAGCTAGCTGACGAAAACGGTGAAAAATTATGTATTTCTGTCAGTGATGAATTACTTGATGATATAAAATTAATGAGTAAAGAAAACAAAATTATAAGCATGCTACTTCCTTATGATTCTTCCTCTAATTATCAAGTAAGAAGAAATGTCAGTAAAAATGCTAAAATTAAATTTGCAATTTCATAAAGTTATACAACTAAAAAAAGGCTCCCGTATATAGGAGCCCTTTTTTTAGTTTTACTTTCAGATATGTCGGACTTACCACAAAACGTATGTAAAATTATATATAAAAGAATATAAAGAAAATCTCATTTTGAGAGGTAAGTTGCTCAAAATGAGAGGTAATAAGAGAAAAGAACAAATAAATTATCATAGTATCTATACAAATATAACGAATATTAAGAATAATCAATCTTAATGGTTTAATCTGCGAAAGTTTTTTTAAACTATTTTTATACTTATTATCTACTTTGCTGATTGTATAAAATATTGTTGATCATCTATAAAAACAGTGCGTTTGACGTCTCGATTTCTTCTAAATCTTTCATAATTAACTTTCAAATCTCTCGCCGCTTGCTTTACTGTTTGATATGATTTATAACTGAATACTCCATTCTCATCAGTGAAAAATACATTTGTCACAGTATTTTTATCTTTCATGCGGTTTTCTTCTTGTGACATACACTGTATGTTTTTCAACGAATAGTTTCCTTTACTGCCAAAACTTACGTAATGTATTTTCGTTTAGCGCTATGCAGATATAACGTATGCCTCGTTCTCGTAAGAATACGTGTAGCGCTGGCGAATAACAGTAGAAGTACTCTTTGTTTTCCATATATAAACCCTCCGATAAATTAAGGTAAAATAAAAAAGGCGGGCATTTCGCCCGTGCATAAGTTTAGTTAAAGTATTCGCTTGTTTTAGCGACGCGACTCGTAAGTCCGTCGGATAATATATCTTCGAACTCATAGTTATAATCGTCTGCTTCTTCGTATGTAGCGAGTGTTAACAATCCAGCGCTGCCTTCTTCGCTGAGTAAATATGTTTTATCTACCGTGTCTTCAATTTCGATTGCATAGTTATCTACCATATTACCGTCTTATTTTCCATTACAATACGTAAAAAAGACGCCGGATAACCGACGCCTAATTTCATTATATCCTTCTATACAGTATAGGTAACTAACAAACAAAAATTTAGTAATGAAATCCTTTATTTTCCCATTCATGCTTTTTGTCACTTTTTTATACATAGTTTGTATTACTCATGCCTCGAATGTAAATCCGAGTTTTTATAACTTAATTTCTAAAAAACTTATAGTTCATTAATTTAATATCTATTATATTATCAAACAGTATTTACATACGCATTTAATTCATTAAAGGGTCATATTTTATAAATCAGTAAAAATTATGTCATTGTTTCTTTTTTCAATCTGAATTTCAATACGTTTAACATACTTTATACATTCTTTATAATTAAAGTAATGCCTTATTTCTCTATTACCTATAAACCTTGAATTTAATATAGACTCCATATTTGCTTTGATTTCCGCTTCACTTAATCCACCATCCAAATATGAAACAATGTGCATATCTTTATTTATTTTTGCTATATGTTCACCCTTCCGAACTTCAAGGGAATTCAATATTTTAGAATTTTTATTTTTAAGTAATGTGAACAAATGGACAACATTAGATTTTTCACTAAAAATTCCAAGTTCCCTATTTAACCTTAAATTCCTCACGTACGTTATGGGATAAAAGGTTTCCGGATTAGTGGAATAATACTCTCCTAATATCCTTTGAGTATCTCTTAACGGGCTAGGGGTCTCATGACCAAACGTTTCAATTTCTTTTTCTTCAACATTATTTTTAAAAGTAAATATTTTTCCATACATAAATTCTTTATATAAAAGTTCCCCTTTAAATCTATATTGAGCTTGATCCCCTATATACTCTATATAATTTTTTAAAATCGGATAAATTATTGCTTTATCGAATGTTTCTTGATCAATATCATAATATAAATCTAACATATTTAAATAGATTGAAACCCTCTTACTCTTCATAACATTTCCAAGTATTTTTTCTTTCTTATCGCCATTATCAATAAAAATGAATTGAGCTGCAAAATATTCCATAAATGATTTATGTGCCCATCTATATGTTAAACCTTCTTCTATAATTAAAGGTACATTATAGATTAAATCCTTAAAAACATCATGAGGCTTTATGTTTTCAAAGTAAGGACTATCAACCGATTCTTCAATTAATGATAATAACTTATCTTTTGTATATTCAACTCTATTCTCTATTAAGCACAAATACCCTAATTTCCTTAAAAGCTTATGCAATTGGTCGATTGACAATCCACTATACCTTTGACGTTTATAACCATCTTTGGATAAATCATGCTCTTCAAACAAGGCGTCATATACTTTTCTATAAAATTGATCTTTTTGTAATGGTACGTCCCGTTTGTGCTTATATGTCAAATATATTAATGAAACAAGAAAAGGCACCTTTAAAAACTCTTCCAAATCATTAAATGCTTCTTGTTCAATATTTTTGTTAATTTGCTTTATAATTGATTCTGACAGATTTAGTTTTAAAAACCTATCGTATCTTTCAATTAATCCATATGCCTCATTAGTTTCCATTCCATTAATATGAAATTTTTTGAATTGACCAAAACTAGAAAGAACATCATCACTTCTTGAAGTAAGTATAAATATATTATTATTCGATTTCGCTATGAATTCTTTTAAATTATGAGTTACCTTATCTTTATAATCAAATGGAATTTCATCAAACCCATCTAAGAAAAATATAAAATCCCCACGATTTATTATCTCTAATATGACTTGTTTATCATGTTCTAAATGTATTGAATTGAGTTGATTTAGTACCAAATCAACTATTTCCGTTTCTTCTTGTAATTTTCTTAACTCAATAAAGATAGGAATGCCTTCATTTTTCTCTATACAAGAAATAAATAATTTTTTCATAATTGTTGACTTACCCATTCCAGCACTATCTTCTATAATAACTTTTTTATATTTATTAAATAAAATGCTATTATAATTAGTTATAGGGTAACTTTCCTCACCATTTTCACTACTAATTCTTAGAGGATAGTATATTTTATCTATGTCTACCTGATTATTTCCTAAAGCAATAACATTAACAAACTTATTTTGTTCATATGTCCGAACAAGGTAATCATGAAAAACATCAAAAAAATAGCTTTCTAGCTTTTTATCTATTTTTCTTCTCTCTTTAATGGCTTCCATTTTTGGCTTGACCCAAGTATTCATAACTCCTGTAACACTTTGCTTTATTACCTCGGTCGCTGCTACAACTGCAAATGGATTCGTTGCAATTTTATTTAACATATAATAATAACTCCCCTAATACTATTTATAATATATATATGATGACTTTACTTTTCTTCTAACGTTTCTTAATAACGAGAATTCACAATTTTTCTTATCATAAACCTCTTTTAATCCCAATTCTTCTTTCCAATTCCTTATGCAAGTTAAATAATAATTTGCTAGTATATATTACCATATAAAATAAAAATTTAAAAACCTATACGTTGTTTATAAAAGAAAAAAGACCGTTTCATTATTCGGCCTTTTACGTAGTAAATTCTGTCTATACATTACAATTCCAACATATAACCACCTGCACCCGCGTAAACTCCCGATACACCCTCCGCCTCTCCTTGTTCCTAGACTTCGCTTCCCTATCGATTTTCCACGTTTCTTTTCTTGTACGCTTCCTACGCACCAGAGCCTTATAGTTAGGTCGATCTACTCCATATTCTTCCGCTACTTTCATTGATACTTCACCGCTATGTCTCCTCGACAACTGATGATCACTCATAATCGGATATTTTTCACGAGCCATTTTATCCGGGTGCGTATCCGAAAGATCTTCGTATAGCAACAAGTCTGCTAAACGTTCGAGTTGTTTCGGGTCGGGTCGGGTCGTTATCCAACCATTCCTACATAAGCGTCTGTGAGCGATTTATTTCCTTTCGCACGTACATCTCTATTACTAATCGCGCTAGAATCGCTTTCTCTGAGACTCTTAATTAACGTATTTACGTACGATTCGAATTGCGTTGTGTTGCGAAAATTTTCTACTGATTGTAATTCTGCGCTCATTTATTTACCTTCCTTCTTCAATAAAAAATAAAAAGGAGAGCCGAAATTAAAAGAGCCTAGTATTAAACTACACCCCTGCCCCTAAAAACTTCTAATGACTTAAACTATAAATTTCTTTAATTCAATTCATTTTCTATTTTTATATCTTTATAAATTTCTCATAATCCTTAATTTTATTTGATTGTAAACATATATTCTTTATATACTTTTTATAGTGCTTTTCATATAAATGAACTGGTAAAGGCATATTTATAAAACCACCATATGTTAAAGAGATAAAGCGCAAAGCATGTATTGCGGAATAAATAATCCACCTATTTTCTTTATTCATATCATTTGTTTTATACCTTGTTGTTGCTCTAACTGAAAATGGCTTATTATTGGTTTGTTTAGATTGGGATTGAATAATCTGAACTTTAGATGATTTAGGCGGAACAGAAAGACATTCTCCATTAGATTCAATCATAAATGCTCCGGAACTAGCCATATTATCTTTATTTAAATTGGTAATATGAGGTAAATTATCTGATACCAAGTAAGTAGCTACTCGAAACGGTACCCTTTTCATTTTTTTCAAAAATGATGGCATCTGTTTTTCTTGAAAGATAACTACAGCATTTTGTTCTTTACACTCTTTAAGAATCATAGATGAAAATTCATAATCATTATGTTTTGATGTAAAAACATTATGCCTTTCTGATTCTTTCAATTTTAGAATTGCCTCATCTATACACATCCAGTTTTCTGATATAGTTGAATATTTAATCTGAACAATTCCGTTTTCAACTCGAAAAACTGTAAAAATATAACCTTCCTCACCCGAAATAAGAGTAACTGGCTCCTTAATAGGAAAATAATATACGAATGGTTGAGACACCTTTTTACATTCCTCAATCATTTGATTAACAAATCCTTTTCTTATAAATAGATCAGCAATACAAGATGATAGTTTGTTTTCCAATTCTTTATCTGTCATATCTTTTTTATGAAAACACTGTGTTAACCATCCGAGCTCTAACATTCCTCTCTCTGTAGCAACTTTATTGTCATTTACTTCACCTTTTAAATTTTCCAACTCTAATATCGCTAATCCCGGTGATTGCAATTTGATTTGCTCTTCTCTTAAAAATTGATTCTTAATTAGTTCCATTCGTTTATAAAATGCATCCTCTGGTAAATCTACACTTGTATCTAATCCTCCCATCAGATACATATATTTACTCGCATTAACTAATCGGACGTAAAAAGCTTTTTCCATCATTCTTTTTCTATCATAAAATTGAAAAATACCACCCCCTATATTTTCCATCATATATCTTGCATGGTTATTATAAGGATTGGGTTTTGATTCCCCTTTACTAATCGTTTCTTTTACTACAAAATTACGTAGGGCCTTTTCAAACATCTCTTCAAATTTTGAGCTATCAATTGTAGTTGCATACGTAAGAACAATCTCTTCATTATCTCTGGATTCAAGCGGATCATCTATGTATACCGATCCACCTTTTAAAGAGCTACTAAGACCACTTTTAATAAGTTCAGGTTTTGAATGATATAACTCTAAATAACTCAAAATTTCACTGAAATTTTTTACTAAATAGTATTTATCATTATAATGTAAACCTCTTTGTGCTGGTTTTACTCTATCATTATTATTCTGGGGTACCGTAGAAATGAAATATTTTCCATTATGTATACTAGGATCTTTACAAATTTGATTTATATTAGGCAACTCCCCACCCAATTCCTTCGTGTAAATATTACTTGAGGTAGCATACATTCCGCCATATCCTGGGGATATACGCAATTTTAATTGTTGAATTCTTGAAGTTTCTTCATTCCAAATATACAAGGAGCGTGTCTTGTTTCCATTTGGTATATTAATAAATCCAGTAACAGGATTTATTAAAGGAGTCATTAACCATGGTTTAGTTGAAGTGCTTATATCAATTAATAAATCGCTCTCCCTTCGCTCAAAATTTAATGTGTATGCATAGCTTGTACGTTTATTATTTACTAAGAAATCTTTTGACATTAAAACGTATTCACTATCTTTAACACAAATCCCCCATTCTTCTGGGAAAGACCAATAATTCTCACTTTTTCTAGCTTGAAGTAAGACAGTAGTATTATTATTCTCTAAATATGAGTCTTTTCTCTTCATAAAATCAAAGAAAATCCAACTCGATAGATATTGTTTATAGTTTTCTAGTAATAATAACTTAGAAAGAGAGACATTCTGTAAAAGTGGTTTTATTTTTGCAGACACAAGATGTGGTTCGTATTGGAGTAAAGTTTCATATTTTTTAGTCTTTTCATATTGCTTTGCTATTTCAATCCTTTTATGAAGAAAACGCTGATATCTATTTAAAAGAAAATTTGCTGTATATACACTATTTTCATAATCTATATGCGGATCAAGTAGTAACCAAGGCTCTTTTCCCATCAGTGCCTTATCATCCATACTCATACAAATGAGGTCTTTATGATGATGGTAATGATAATCACGAAATGTGGCTATTTTAAATCCAAATGCTCGATCAACTGAAATCACTTTTTCCCAGTAACTTGAGATTTCACTCGGCATATATACAGCTATCACTTCTTCATTTTCTAGTTTTTCAGCTTTCATTAAAAAAGAGTGAACAAAGTATTTGTTTGACATGTTTCTTCCTCTTTCCATCTTTTATTAATTTTTCTTAATCCATCTAGGAAATAACCATATAAGCTATCCTTTGCTTGCTCATTTATCCAATTGGCGCTCAATAGTTCTTCCCAGATTTTAATCATACTATCTTGAATAGTATCTTCTTCAAACGAATGAATTGCATGTTGTTTTGCAAATGCTGCATCAAGATAATAAACTCTAACATCTGTTTGTCCTCTTTGAAGCCTTCCAATCATTTGAATAATATTAATTAGCATAAACCACGATATAACATTCCTATCCTCTTGTTCTTCCAATTGACTCCAATTTTCTTCTACAGATAATAGATGATACATTTGGGCATTTGTTTTAGTTCTTATTTCTTTAATTCCGTTATAAAACATATAAAATGGGTTGTTATCTTCCACCGATTGTTTCATATATCTTTCTTGCTTTTTGTAAATACCATTTAATATCTTAATAATATTATCTATAGAATCTGATGGAATTAATGGTCTAACCATAAAAAATATACTTCCAAAATAGGATTCGGACTGATATTTTCTTGTACCTTGGTTGTATTTCAAAATATTGTAACCTCTGTTAATTGACAATAAAGGCGTTATCAAAATATCAATTCCACGTTTTGCGATTCTTTCTATTTCTCCAAGTACCACATGATTTTCATCACCTTTTTTAGGATCATTCGTTAGGGCCGCAACCTTTTCTTTAAAAATAGGACGCAAAGCCTTCAATACCCAATCAGTCTGTTCATAAGAGTTAACAACTAGTATAACCTTACGATTTTCTCCTCTTTTATTCCAAAACTCTAGCTCTTCTCGAATTAACAATTCTAATTCTACAGCCATTTTTGTCAAAGCTTGTTCCTTATCCTTAATACCTGATACACGAATGGGAAGCATCAATCCATCATTATCCCGGGCATCTTCGTCCTCATATACAGGATATAAGAACTGCTCTACCTTTGAAGATGGATTAACAGAGGTCATTAAATAACTAAGTGGTACATCCAAATGAAAATGTAAAGATTTTTCTGCATACATAGTTGCTGACATAAATACCATTGCCGGCCCTTTACTATATGTAGCACTATATTCTTCTTGATATTTATCTGTCACCGGTACCCTATCTTCATAAGTAACAGTGGAAACATGTTCATATAATGAAGAAAAGTTCGTTAAAAAATCTCTTCCTACTCCTAGATAGTCATAAGTTTGTAGTACACCAATATGATTTCCTGCTTTTCCTTTTCTCTTCTCCCTAAAATAGTATTGAAAATGTTTACCTGTAGGTGAGCTAGGTAAAAACGGCAAATATCTTTTAGTATGTCGATAATAACTATTAATATCTTCTATATTTGTATTTAACAACAATTCCATGCTAGATTTTTTTGTGATTAACATTTTAAAATGAAAATCAAACATAATAAGAGTCAACATAAAATAAAAATATTTCATTAATTGTTTCTTCAATTTCAAATCAGTCAGTTGCCTAATTTCCACATGATTATTCATATGTTTAAGATGCACAACAACTTTTTCAAAAAAACTATATAATGCTTCATTTTCCATTTGTGTAATTTCCCTAGGGTTATCATCTAAAGTTTTTATTTCCTCAAGATCATTAAAAAAATTACGAATTTCTCGTTCAATAATAAAACCTTTTTCATTTCGTAAAGTACGATTTAAGTTTTTTTTCATATCTAATGTAACAAACAAGTCAAAAAACGGATGATTTTTCGTTAGCATTGTATGAGGTACTTCAAATAAAGACTCTGTTAATTGCTTACAAATTTGATGAATACCAAATGTCTTATTATGAACTTTCTTCCTAACAAATAAATTATTCTTAAGTATCTCATGCATTAAATGTGAAAAGTCACTCGCTTTTTTCGTATGGAATCTCCAGGATCCATGTATTGGTACGCCCGCCAATGGATATTGGACATCTAGATTATGACCTACGGATAAGAAATTCTTCTCAAATAATGTATCCTCACTTCCAAGTAAATGATTTTCTGACAGCAATAGACTATCAGAATTAGCCTGTAAACTATCTGCTTCATCATTAAATATTACATCCAACTCAAAGTGAGCAATTTCTGCATATGTCATATCATATGGATTGGCAAGGGGCATTGGTTTAGAATAAAAAAAAGCCTCTTCTGTACCTATCCAAACTGGACTTTCAGATAATAACCTTTCCGTTACATACATACCGCAATTATTAAATAGTGGACAAGAACAATTACACTCTTTCTTTCTCACCATTTCTTTATTTTGCACTTCATAAGGATCTAACAAAGATGAAGTATCAGAATCCACTTCACTATCTTCATTAATATGAGGCTTGTATACTACCTTTAAAGACATACAAGGTTTCTTTCTCATCTCTTCAATACCCGTATATGATTCTATGGAGCACGTCCCCTTGAAAAATTGCAATACATACTCCTGGGCTAACTGTGCTAATGGATTGATTGTATGATTTCCAGCATTCTCATGTTTGACCTGTTTAACAAAATTCTTAAGATGCTTTTTGGCATTTGCATTACCAATTATAGGGACTGCTTTTACTCCTATTTGATGTAATCTATACACTAACATTAGTGCTTCAGTCACATTAACAGTCCAGACACCTACCTTTGCCCCTTTACCTTTTGGTAAGTCTTTTTGAAATTTCCATACGTTTGTTAATCGAACAATTTCTAAGAGCATTAATGTACTTTTTCCTATCCCTACTCCTGCAGCAATGCCAACTTTATCATCATATCTAAAAAAATTATTTCCTATTAAATTCATAGAATGTAAATTAAAATCTTCTTGTGCCTTTCTAAAATCCCGACCATTTACTATATTCATGCTTTTATAATGCTCTTCAATAAGAGGAATAGAATTATTTGTCCAATGACCATTTTTAAAATCAAGAGGCAAATGCAATTGGTCCCTACGAATTTTTTTTCTTCCCGAAGGCAATTTTATTTTCATTAAATCCCCAGCAAGTTCTTCCTTCTTTGGTACAAGAAATTTAGGAAATCCCTTCTTTGGTTGTTTACCCTTTTGGTGAACAATATTTATTTTAAATTGTTCTTTGTCATTTTTGTTTAGTCTGCCTGTGATATCTTGTTTATAAAAATAAACCGACTCTTCTGGTTCAACAAATGTATCCAAAATTTTCTTTTCATGTGCAATACATTCTTTCAATAATAATTTTTCGTAATTATTTTTTCTATTTTCAAAATACTTAGGATTCATTTCTATCAAAATTTCTTCGTCTTCGTCTTCGTCTTCATTCTTATTGGATACCATATTATATAAACGTAAAACCTTAGGCTTACTTTGATACTCAATTATCTCATCTTCCCATGTCGGTTGTGTCATGAAATTAGAAAAATAGACTCTAATAACATCCATTTCCTCTAAAGATTCTAACCTATGTGGTTTGGGCAATAAAAATTTGTAATTAGGTAGATATGACCAAACATTTTTTACAGTTGGCTGTCCCTTTCCTTCAAACACGCGAAAAAATGTTAAAATTATAATTTCAACAACAACAATTTTACGGAGATAATATTCAAATGCTCTTTTTCTAAAGTTTCTTTTTTTATATTCTGGCCATGTACAAAATATCTCTTCTCTTACCTTTTTCATAGTCATATAATTCTCAATAATCCCCTGTGAAATCATATCACTTTGCTCAAAGAAATATTTAGTCTGTTCGTAAAATTCTGAAACTACATCTTTTGATGCTGTAGTAAAGTTTTTACGCATTTTTATTCTCCTTTTTTAGAGTCTGCAAACATGTTAATTATTTCTCTAAAAGAATAAACTTCTATCTCATTAGCCTCTTTTTCTAAAAGAATTCTCTTAACAGCCTTTAAATATTTTTTATTGGCTTTTTTATCTGGTACTGCAATTAATACATCTTTTAATATTCCAGCCTCCTTGTCCATTATTAAACGTTGTGCCAACACATATTCACTAGAGTAATCCTTAACATCTATATACAAGGAAACACGCTTATCATGTATTATTTTTTCTGCCCTAATGTCACCCTTAGCCTCAATTGCAGGATACATATTTACAGTTACTCCTTTTTTTCCTAATCTGTGGGCTAGCTCAATTTCCTTTTTACCTGGAATTACAGTGGTTCTTTGAATAGCTTCTTTTGTACGATGTGTAACCTTTAAATTAATTAAATTTTGATTCGTTAATACATTATTTTTATCGTAGGATTCCCTACAATCATTGGATAGACAATAAAAGTATGCTAATGCTTTTTGTTGTAAAGTCCATCCACAACTAGGACATATATATTCATACTCCCCAATAATCGGCTCATAGCACTCTTCTAATAGTTTATTAATAAGAAAACTATCATTATCTAATCCTTCAGCTATTTCATTTTCAGCATAATATGGATGTATAAGTGGATGCTCAATCAAATAGTTTCGGAAAAACTCATATTTTTGTTGCATTGTTTTATCCACTATAGATTTTTCCCTACAATATCTAATAACATCTTCTATTGCCTTTGTTTGCGCCTCATATGCATTCTTATGCTCATTGTAAATATGTAAAGCTTCCGACGTAACCCCAACTCTTTCCCCTAATAATATAAGATTCTCATTAATTCTTCTTTCTTTAATAGAGTTCATATTAAAATATCCCCATTCTTTTATGGGTGTTCGTAATAAAGTTAGAAATTCATATAAATTGCATGGATATTTGGATCCTTTGGATCTTAAAAATTCACCTTGTAACTTTTTAAAAAATCTTTCAAATTCAATTACTGCTTCTGAGTCATCCAAAACATAAACTATTCTTGTTATATCTTCTTCTAGCATTTTAGCTTGTTCAATAATTTCGATAAGTCTATCGTAGGTTGCTATTCCCAATATCACCACCTCCTTATTCTTCTATATTTTAGCTAGAATAGGTATGTACAATCAACAAAAAATGGAAATATTAATTATAAAAAAGCTTGATTGAATACTAAATCCCCTATAAATAACAATTTTTTAATGAGCGAATTCAAAAATTACTTACTCACATTTACCCTTTTACTATTTTCACCACTAAAAAAGAGCATTCTAGGTATGAACCCAAAAGCTCTTTTAACTGTTAATAATTATATTTGTTATTCTATATACAAATACTTACTTCGAAATCATTCCATTTAATAAACCTGTTCTGTTCAACCAACTTTTCATGTCTTCTTCAGAAACAACATAATACCGTTCACCATTTGAATTGTAACATTCTTCAACTTCTACTTGTAACGGCATTGTCGAAATTATTATATTCTTACGATTTTCTGTCAAACGTCCCACCATATCCTTAAAATAACGGTCAACCCAAGAATAACCTATATGTCCTTCTACATGTAAAGATAAGATAAGTCGAGACGGTTTGTAATTATTCGCCCAACCATTCCCTCTTGGAGCACGAATATATCCATTTTTATATGTGGTTTTATCGCTCTTCCTACTTTTTTGCGTTAAATAAAAATCTCCCTTTTCATATCTTACTTCTAAACATCTTGCTAACATAACAATCTGCTCCTCTCAATATTATATTATGAGTTACCTCATAGTTAAAATATATACAAGTTAAGATTAATTTTCTTGGAAACAGTTTTAAAAATTTCTTATAAAGGCCTAATAATTTGATTCAATCCATATCACATTGAAGTGCATCAAGAATTCCCTTATTAATTGAGTAAATAAACTCAACACTATCGATAACGTCATAAAACAAATATGTTCTAAGTAGAAGGTTATACAATTCCTTATGAATACTGGCTTTGGCAACATAGAGATCCAACAACCCTTTTTCTCGAAAATATCCTCTACTTATCTTTTCTCTAAAAAACATATAATGAGACTTTTTTTCAAAGGGCTGGATATCTTTATTCTCAATGGTTTTTAGATAATTTCTTACGATATTCATTGTCTTTTTATTCTTATAGGTCACCTTACTCATATAAATTTCTCGAAAATATACTTTGATATCCTGTAAACAATTTGAAAAACATTGTCTACCACCAGCTGAACCCATAACACCAATAATTCTACGAGTTTCCTCTAATTTTTTTTCAAACTCATAGATAGCGTGGCCTTCCGTTATTATCTCTTTTGACATCTTAATTTTTTCTTCTGACAAAAATATTTTATTTGCGATAAATTTTTCATCTAATTTGCAAAATAAATCTGTATTTCCCTCTATCTCTGACGTCAGAATGTCTAATATTTTTAATTCCTCATGAAATTTACTGTAATGACTCCTATAAGAGACAAAAAATCCAGTAAGAGTTTCTGCCTTCAATGTAGTAGACTTTTTCTGTGCTATCCTCTTTTTTTGCAATTGAAAATTAATTAATTTAAATACTTTATTAAGTTGATTCGATAAATTATTAATAATACTTTTCTTATCGATATTACTCGAACTTACAATAACTCTATATACTAAGAATTGAAGGATTGTCTCAGCTACATAATCTATATAATCCCTAATAATATTAAGATTCCTATAGTTTAACCGGATGTCTTTAATAAAACGTAATTCATTAAAAATCACCCTTATAATATTTTCATTACTATTACTCAATTCATGTAAGACATTTTGTGTCGAAACTTTATTGTTCCTTATCATTAGACGGTTTTGATTACACTCTAATGATATCTCTAACAGTTTATAATTTGATTGTTTACGAATGAATTCAAGTGAAAATTTCCCAACCATATCTTCCAAATAAAGAAAGTTGTCAAAACTTCTATCAACATCGTTTTTTCCTATATTAGACACAACCTGTCTTTCCTTTGTAGTATTTAATAGAAAATTTAGCAGTTTCGCTTTTTCTTCCATCTTCAACATCTCGTAAGGAAAATCCCTAAATACACTCCCCTTATCATTTAAATTCTTTATTAAATGTTTTAATCTATTTTCTTGCCCCTTCTTTAAATCTGCCTCATCACATTCAGGCATGTATTCTGTAATATAATAATCAAGTAATTCCTTATCCAAATAATCACCATATTTCCCACATAAAATTTAAGGTAAATTCCAAAATTCTAATGTTAACGATTTTACACTTAGATTACAAATAAATCCAGATACTTTTACCTATCATTTCATTAACAACAACTAATTTAATATATCTAGATCATCTTATAAACAGAGTTGTCTAAAAAAATTAATCATTCTTTTTCTTATCTTTGCTTTTTGTCAAATCTCTGGAAATTAATATCTCTGGTATATAGCCTAACATCCTTATTTTAGTTAGCCAATCTATAATCTCTATCTTGAGGTAAATAGAATTATTTTTAGAAAAATCCACCAATCCATCTTTACCAATTAAATTTTTTGTTTGTAATACTAACAGCATTGCTACTTTTTTAACCCGATTAACACCATATACTTTCAAAACATCACTTTGCGTATTAAATATTTCTGCACTATGAAGAGACTGTTGAATACAATAGCGTATATCAGGGGTGGATCCTATTTTAACATGAATAAGAGCTTGCTCTTGTTCATCATAAAGATCCGCAAATTCAACATTTTTAAAATATTCATGATCATTTTTTCTATCCAGAAATATAAAATTATATGTATCCTTTAAATAGAGATTAAAGGGATATTCAGCATAATTAACTTGGTCATACTCATTTTTATTTGAGGTCTGAATCTTCCTACCCTTTTTTAAAACTTTCTCAGTAAGATTATATTCGCTATAAAAAGAAGTACATTTATTAACCTGAACTATTCCTTTCTCAATAAAATCAATATACGACTGATTAAAACTAGCCCATTTTCCTCGATATAAACAAAATTCTTTACCACGGTAATTGATACTGTAATCTAAAATTTTTAATAATTTCACTTTCCTATTTCTGTTTGAAACTGGTTTTATTGAAACCTTTGTAATATCTGTACATTTAAGCTCTTTAAGCATTTCTCCTATTGACTCTATTGAATAGGAATCTAACTTTCTTGTTTTTTTATCATAAATAATCTCTACCTGATCATCTTTTGCCGGGTTTATAAATATAGTACCATCCTCTTCAATATAGTATGAGAGACTTACACTGACGGACCCCATTTTAATTGCTTCTAATAAGCCTTTATTTAAATCAGAAAACATAGGCTGGTTATCTTCATTATTTTTCAAAAAGGTCATTCTAGGTAGTGTCCCTGATTTTTTCTCATTCTTATAGATGTAATGTAGCTCGTGTATGATATCAATTATATTTTGAGGTTTATAGGAGTTAACAGAAATTTTCACAGATGAACTAAAATTCATTTTATCTTCATATTTTGATAATAAAAATTTAGAGTACTTTTCATCTATATTAATTTTACTTACTAACAGTTCATTACTTTCCCCAATTTCTGGTGTAACATATGAATTTACATTATACTGAGTAAGTGATTTACTTTTAGATTGTTTAAAGAACTTTGCGGACTTAACTTCAATAGATTTCTCATTATATATTATCTCCGCAATATCGAAACCAAAATCCATATCTGCATAACTATTGGCATAACTATATCCTCTTCCTAAAGAAATAGTATATAAACTATTATCTAACCAAAGCAGTATCATACCAAAAGCGGATTCCACTGTTTTTGTCCTTTTAGAAGCATCTTTAAAGAACCCAGACCAATAATTGGCCCATTCTATTTCTACTACCTCATCATTATCTAGCTTAAAGAAAAAATCTATTGTAATATTTTCAACTTTTTTTCATTTTTTATTACTAGCTGACTAGTATATTTTTGAGTTTTACCAATCCTCTCCATATTTTTTCTCTTTAAGTAATCTATAAAATCCTCTCTATTCATAACTTGCTTATATATACTTAATTCCATCTTCATTCCACCTTCTAAAAACACTTATACTATTTTTTGATCAGAAAAGGATAGACTTACAACTTTGTTTTATAGATTATATTAGTCATCCTTAATTCATTTTATAATTATATATTTATAAATAGAATTTATGATTATATAATTTCTATTTATAAAATCTCTTTTATCATAATTCTATCATAGCTTGATTAAAATCTATTTCTGAACTTTCTATTACAAATCCAATTTTCAAACGCCGTGCTCATGATAGATGCGTTTTTCATTCTAAAAATAGGATTTACTCTTTATTTTTAATCAAGTTTTGCAAGTGCCATCTTTTATTCCTCTCGAATGCATTATTGTTTAATATCACTATTAATACGGGTCGTCAAAATGATATTAGATAAACTTCTCTTCTATTATTCCCACCTCCATATTTCCCAATTACAAAAAAATTTTTATATTCATTTTTCAAGTTATAAAATTAAAAAGGATTAATACTCCTTATGCAGTGAGTATTAACCCATATACCACTTTAACGTGAAATTTGTAGATTTAAAGGAATAAACTTTTTTCATCATGTTTATATACCAGGTAATATTCAATAAATGGGTTTATTTTATATCTCTATTTACCAAGAGGTAATATATGAAAAATACATAACTAATCATCGCCATAAAATTTTACTTTTTACATTAAATATCTGAGGTGTACTCATGTAAGTATTAACTATTAAAACTATTCCTTTCACAAAGGAAGCAATTGACAGAATTAAAATAAATTATAAGGTCTTTAATGACTATCCTATTGTTTATATTCTACAAAAAGAGACGGAAGGCTATATAAATGCTTTTAATTGACTTCACACACTTAGACTAAATAGACATAATACTTTTAATGCAATCTGGAAAAATTTAATTGATTGATTCCTCAATCTTCCCACTATATTATATGTAATATACTTTAATTAACGCTAAATCTAAAATTAGTAAAATTTATAATTCTTCAAACTGTATATTAAATATTTTGTTAAAATTTTGATGTTCATAACAATAAATATGACCTTGAAATTTGTCTATATTTGAAAGGCAATATGTTTTAACCTTTTCTGAAACATCTTTTTTACAAAAATCACAAGTTGTATCTACACTAATGATCGGAGTGTTTGGATATACCTTTCGTACTTGCTGAGCTAGTAGAAATGGTATTAAATGAATATGAGCTTGAACATAATCTCTTTCACGATACATTGTTAAGAATATATTGACGTATTGATTAAAGCTATTTGCTTTTCGATCTTTTTTCATATAGGAACCTATAATAGAGCCTAATCCTGGTGGATTATTAGGACACTTTAGCCTTTTTCTAGGAACATATATATCTGGAATGGCAAATGGTAATTCTTTTGATCCAACTAGGTCTCCATACACCCATTGTTCTCTCTTTAATTTTTCTTGATAAACTAATGAATTAATCCCTGTTATTGTTATATCATTGTCCCCTCCAATTAAAATATTATAGCCAAAGGCTGCTTCATTTGTCTTTAATTGGCTAATATAGAAAACCTCTAAATAATTTATAGTTTGGTTTAAAGCATCATTCATAGTTGAGCCTTCATCAACAATTGCAAATTTATCTAGTATAAAAAATAAGAAATTTTCTTCACCGTAATTATTAAAATCGCTTTGTAACTGCTTATTATGCATATTCCCTTCTCTTAATGCATATAACCGTACAGTACGAAGATAATGAAATATTTTTTTAGTAGTTTTTCCAATATACACTTTACCATTTATTTTATTGAAAATAGCGTATAATCCACATACCCTATGTGAATTATGAAATATACAAGAACATTTCTCATCCAACATCTGCAAATATTGTCTTTTTAGTTTAATGTCTTTAACGATTTCCACTCTTTTTCCTCCATATTATTTTGTCGAATTAAAATAAACTTTATTTTAATTCGACAAAATGTTAAAACATATATTCCTTATATTATTATTAATAAATTCATATGATTCGTAGTGCATTTATATTTTAAGCTTATTGTAAAAACACATAAAGAACTTCCTCTTATTAAAAAGCTGCTAACATCACCAAAGAAGGAAGCATTTGTTTTAAATCATGAACGAAACAGAATTATTCGTAACAATATTGTCATCACAATGCATCTAAAACTAAAAAGGATAGACATTTCTATCCTTTTTATAAAATCTTTTAACTGAATTAACGTTCTATAAGGTGAAACTCTTATAGAACTCTGAATCTAATTCCTTAACCAACCTTAACGTGTCACCATAAGTAAATAGTTGTAAATGCCTACAAGCACGCGTAATAGAAACATACAGCAAGCGTCTTTCGATTTCCCAATAATTCTCTTCTTTATCCTCATCTGGTATTCTAATAGGTTCAATTAGGTCAATAATATATACAAAGTCAAACTCTAGACCTTTTGCTGAGTGGAAGGTACAAAGTTTTACACCAGGAGTATGTGGATTTCCCTTCTCCCTAATATCTTCTGATGGAATACCAGCGTCATTTAATGCGCGTTGCATTCTAAATTTTGCTGAGTTTCTTGAAGATCCCTCACGATATAAAATACCAATTGTACAATTTGGTGCTTGTTCAATAATTTGTTTTACTGATTTAATCACTTCTCTATCTTGCGATTCAGCATTTTTACAATTCATTAAATACGGGATAGGGCCTTCCCTCTCTGGCAAATTAGGAATTACGTATTCCTCATCATGAATAATCATATCATTTTGTTGAAGACTTGCTGCTAGTTGAATAATTTGTTTTGTTGAACGGTAGGATTCCTTTAATATTTTCGTACGATTACCCGTAACATTCAATCCAATTTCTTTCCATGTAAAGGATGTTTTATAGATTTTTTGTCCTTTGTCTGCAGCAACAATAAATGATTTTCTAGCAATCTGCTTTAATGCTTGCAGTTGAACCTGTTGTAAATCTTGAGCCTCGTCAATAAAAATGTGATCATATTTAATGGAATCTGGAAATATAGCTGGATTCTTCATGAGAACAACAGCTAAATCATCAAAATCAAGTAAATAGTTTTTCTTCTTATTATATTGATCAAAGACTTGATAAATAATCTCACGGTCATTCATGGTAACACGTGTATTGGTACCGCGCCCTCTTCGATCTACTTTCAAATATTCACTTAAAGTAGTGATATTTTTGCCTTTAATCCATTGTATTTCATCCTTTAGGAAATCGAAATAATCATCATTTTTTACAAAGCGGTGGTCAAGACTTGCTAAGCTTTTTATAGATTCTTTTAAAAATTCTTCCTGTTTATACTTTTGTGTAATAATAGGCTTCTTCTTCATGATCTTACAATATGCACCAAACGCCCATGAGTGGAACGTTTTCACTTCTAAGTTAGGAAGGTTGTACTTCTCAATTAAAAATTTAGTTGCATTCGAAAGAGATCCTGCGTAAGTGAATATTACAACCTTCTCATTCGGGTATTTCAGCGCTGTTTGCTTCGCTTTTTTTAATAAAACAAGCGTCTTTCCACTACCAGCTATCCCTCTAATCAAAATTTCATTCCCTGTGTAATCAACTATATCCTGTTGTTGCTTAGTTAATATTAGTTCAGTACTCTCAAGTTTATTTTCCATACACATACAAAGGGGAATTTCTCCCCTTCTCCTACACCTCTCTTATCATATTACGGCCAATCATCGTCGTCATCATCATTTTCTTCTTCATCCAAGTATTCCAATGCACTTTTAAAGGAGTCTTCTACTAGAACCATATTCAATGCATCATTTGTTAGTTCTTCTATCAAACCTTCTGAATCACTTTCGTTTTCAAATGTTCTCCAGTTAGTAGCTATTTGCCTCCAAATATTATTCATCCTGTTCCCTCCTAACCAATCAGATGTCGTCCTTCACTACAAATATCTACATGAGGGCAGTAACGACAATTTTCTCCTGGTTTAGCATGGAATATATTCTCATTCATTACATCTTCCTTCATATCAATCAACAAGGAAGGCTTATTCTTAACAGTTTCTTCTATCCATTCATTTCTTTTAGCATTTGTAAGACCTGGAAGCTGAAAATTCTTCCTTGCTTTACTGATTCTAATATTTCCACTAACTGGCTCTAGCTCTTCATCTTGCCTCGCAATTTTTATAAACGTTTCGGCCATTACTTCTTTTTTATAGTTCGTCCAGTGAGGGAATAATTCACTTACCGTTTTAATAACCTTTTCATCCGCTAAAGTGGTACTACGCTTAACCAATCGAATTAATTCCGTAAACATAAATTGATGAATAAATTCATCAGTAAAAACAGGTGAATGACCTAGGATATAACTAAAGTAAAATCTCCTTTTACATTGGTTATATTCTATTAGAAAATCTGTAAATGTAAGTTCTGTTAAATCCTCATCATTTATATCTACCGCTATGTCTTCAAAATCAACTGGATTAGGACGTGTTTTCACTACAAGGTGATTTGCCTTCTCCTTATAATCTATTACTTTTAATCCTAGTTGATGGACATACACAGCAGGTTGCAGATCTTCCTTATCTAAAAAGTTTTGCATCCAAGACAGTTCAGTACTTTTATCTAATAAGAATTCCAAAGCAATAAATAGTAAATACCTTGAAATCTGCTTGATAGATTGGTTTCTCAATGTATGTAATTCAAGTACTTCATGACGAATGGAGAGTTTTTCAAACGTAACCTCTTGTAATGGCCATGGTGTACTGAATTCATCAAGAGGTAGACCTTTTTCATCTAGCCCTGTTAGATAAAAGGTATGAATATTTTGTTTAAAAGCTTCCCCATCAACCTCAATAAACGGTTTTATAAAGGCTTCATCTGTGTTTGATAATTTCCCACTCAAATAAACATTGATGGCTTCCCCAACATCATCATATAGAAAGAAATTATCATCCTGAATTTTCTTTAATTTTTCATTTAATGAATGAATAATATCCGTTTCATCTTGAAGTAATTTAGAATGCTGTATTGGATTATATTTATCTAATATCCCTAATAATTTATCAAAATGCTCACTTATAGAGGCTTCTCTTGCTTCTATATCAAACAATTCTTCTGCAATGAAAACGAGTTGCTTCACAAAATAGTGAACTTCTTCAACTTGCTTCTTGCTTAGTGAAAAATGAGCAAATTTAGAAAAGGGACTACGCACACTCGTTACAACCCTATCATCATCTGGCCCTTCAAAGGCTGGTAATATTTCTTTGTAATGCTTCATTAAATTAGAAAACCTCGGTAACCAATCCCCATGAATTGTACGGCAATTACCGAAGAACGGTAACAGTTGCTTTAGCAAGTATGTGTAATCTCTAGCGTTTTTCTTCGTGATAGGATTATATAACCAACCTGATGAAAACGCTGAAATTAAAATATCTTCATTTAAAATCAATGTATTATCATCAATCATCTGATGGATTTTACTAATGAATTGACCAATCGGATATTGTAAAAAGTTTCTGCTTTCCGCAAATTTATTAGGATAATATTGAACAAGGATCTCATTCAACATATCAGCATTGGTTGCAATAATTTGTACTTTATCCTTGTTTTTATCCTCATCATTCTCTGTCTCACCAATTGGATAATTAGGAACAACTACATCATTTAAAAAATCAAAAAAGGAATTATAACGAATAACTTCTCTTTTAAGGGTTCCCCCCGTTGCATTCTCTCCTTCAAATGCACTCAAAAATTCAGTGCCGAGGGACTCTTCCTTGTTTTCTCGATTACTTTCAATTTGCCAATTATCAGTCCACTGATATTCTTTAGAAATAAAGCCTTTTATAAAATCAAAGGTTGCTGGAAAACGATGATCATAAAAATTAAAAAATGTAATAGAAAATCCTGCCTTCCTGAGAGCTTGTAGAAAAATCTGCTGCTCAGGTGTAATGAAGTAAAATCCATGTAAGACAAGCTGATTCATTCCAACATCTAGGGCCGGTCTTTCACTTTCCTTTAAAAGCTTGTTGATTTTCTCTTTGATTTCTTCTATTGCCCATCCCTTACGAAGCTTATTTCGGATATTTGTATAGGTAGTATCTTTTTCCTCTACATCAAACCAAATTTGTTGAAAGAGCTTTTCCTTTTCTGTTAGCTTATTACTTTCTAGATTTATTGTAGTTAAATCAATGGGTTTCACCCCGGTATACGTCAGAAAGCGAATCGTTTCAAGAAGATCAGGACGATTATTTTTAAATGCATTTTTTAATTCTGCATTCTCCGTGTTAAGCTCATTGATAACCCGAGAAAGCTTTAAATATTGTTTTAGTTGCTCTTCGGGTAAATTCCATCTTGTTAATAATTCATCAATAATTTCGCGAATTGTAAACACATAACAAAACTCTCGTTCTTCTTTGTTTTGATACGCCTCTACAATACCGTCCTTCATATTTTTGGTAGCACATATATGAATAGCATTTTTTATCTTGTTATATTTTGAATGATTTCTCCAACGCTTCGGATCATCATATGTATATACATCAACGTTCATGATTCACCTCATTAAAAGCTCGTCCTAGTAAATTACCCCATGTATTTTCACTTATTTTTTCAGGCATCATTAAAATTAGTCTCTTTTTCGCACGTGTCATCGCTACATACAACAATCGTGTCTCTTCTCTTTCTACCTCAAAGCTTTCATAATTTTGTAGTGTAGCAAAATAATTATTTTTAATATCTTTAGCTTTCCAACCAACAGTCCGTTTATCGTCACCCATCTCTTTTTCATCTTGTATGTAAAAAGAGGCTTGTTTATTACTAAATGAGTGGTTCAGTTTAGGCATAATAACAGTATGGTACTCTAGGCCTTTCGAGCGATGAACAGTCGTAATTTCTACAACTCCTAATTTCGGTTCAATCATTGGTTCATTTTCATTACGATTTACGCGAATTTGTAAGGTTAACCATTCATGTATGTTCCAAAGCGTACCACTCATGGAATCAAACTGCTTTTGAATGATGTTCATTAAATGATATAAATTTTTCTCATACTGTTTTACAGCTATCTCAATCTCTAGTTGTTTTATAGACTCATCTATGTCTGGGTCATCTCCATACTTCACTTCATAATAGGATGAAATATGTTGTAGTAATCCCTTTTCAGAGATAATCTTCTGTATAACAGCCATAACAGGTAATCTTTTTAACTCATCGAGATACTGCGTAAAGTCATTTCCCATATGCAATTGTAAAAACTTTATAATCTTCTCACTATCACCTTTTAAGGGAATAAGTAGTTTAGTTGGAATTGCATATCTAAAATAAGGTGATTGTAGAAAATTAACGACATGCTTTGCCTCACCTGGATACAACAGAGCATCTAACATCATTTTAAAATGTATGACTGCATCTGATTTATAAAACGTACCATCTAAATTTTGTACAGTCCCTATTCCTGCTTTTTCACACCACTCTCGTACTTCAAGAGCTTGTTTATTCGTACGTACAACAAGAGAAATTTTTTTATTTTCATCATCTGGTAACTGTTTGGTTATATCCACAGCTTCGAAAATATGACGTACTGTTTCTTCCTCTACATTATCCTTATTTGTATTAGGGTAAAGGAACTCCCCTATTGTTGGTTCATTAATCTTCATCCCCCTCAAACGATCATCCTCCGTATAAGGAAGTAAACACTCTTTACCTTTTGGCCCCCAGCACTTCTGTCCCCAAACAGAAAATACCTTATCTAGCTTTTCTAATAAACTGCTAGTTGTTCGATAGTTTTGATTTAAAGCTACAGGCGTAAATGATGAATTCACTCTCTCTGCTAATCTTGTAAAGGACGTGTAATCTGCACCACGGAAACGATAAATCGATTGCTTAATATCCCCAACCACAAAAAGATGATATGTTAATTGATTTTGTAGACTTGCCACTAGTTCAATTTGTGTATTATCACTATCTTGAAATTCATCGACAAATAGATATTTATCAGTTTGAAGCTGTTTGAGTGTATCACCCTGTGTAAATAACTTTAGTTTTCGGACCATATCCCCTGTATCAATCGCATTTTCTTTCTTTTTTTGTGCTTCTAATACACCTTCACATTGCTTGAATACATATTGAAAAAGATCCTTAAGAATTTGATGCTCTTCTGTTACTACCGTACCCCAAACAATTGATTCAATTTCTCGTCTAGTTAAACCCTTCTTCTCCATTTCATCCCAGAAACTCTTCATCATATTTATAACTTCATAAAATTTTAAATTTAAATCGACTAGAACTTTCGCAGAATGTTTTTGGAAAAACTCGTTAGCAAGCTTTTCAAGGATGTCACTCTTCGTTTTAATAAAACTTCTTACCTTTAAGTTTCTACCAAAACCAATTTCATGTGCTAATTGAGTTAAAATAGATTTAGAAAACGCATGAATTGTGCTAATTTGTATATTTTTTACTTCTTCAGCAAAGTAAAGATATTTTGTTTTCCCTGTCAATTTAAACATGCTTAATAATTTCTTTTGCAAACGCTCCTTCATTTCATTAGTAGACGCATTTGTAAAAGTAACCATTATGATGTCTTTCAGTGTGATGCCAACCTTTTCTAACAGATAAAAAATACGATCAATCATAACGTATGTTTTTCCTGTCCCCGCACCTGCTGTAATCATTAAGTTATCCGTATGTGGATTGTGAACTGCTATATACTGACCCAAATTAAACTTTGGGAACGCCGGAGACAATATATTCTTTAAGAAGGATGCCTCTACCTCTCCGTCTTGGATAATTCTTGTATCCACTGAAAGGTTTGTCTCTTTTGTTTGAAAAACTTGAAGTTGAAATTCATCACAAAATTCCTTTTGCAATGCAAGCCAATTCTTAGAAATAGAAAACGTACTAAAGATATAGATTTTTAAGCCTTCCTTTAATAACTTTTCAATTTCTTCTTTCTCTTTGTGAAATTGCTCCTCACTAGTAAAAACATATAAATTAGAGAATCGTTTTTGTTTTTCGCTTTTTATTTCATCTGTTTTTTCCCTTGCCAAATTTCTAATATAAAAATGTTTTTTTAATGCATCCCATTGAGAATCCTGTAAATTCAATCTTGCTTTATATATATTCATACGCTCAAGTTTTTGAATCCAAGTCCCTTGTTCAAAGTCATCTTTAAACAATATAAAAGGAGTATTTAACAATTGGTTAAAACCACGCTCTATCCATTGTTCACTCGTAATATAAGGTAAGGCCACTACCGCTCGCTTAGAAAACGCTCGATTCAGACTGTCCTTTTTTTCAATATCATCACACAACATATTTAATTGTTGCTCCGCTTGGTTAAAAGGCTCGCCTTTAGATGCATAATAATCTTTGGTAAAGTGCCATATATGACCCTGTATTCCCTCAATTTGTTTTATATTTATTCCTTTTACTTCAATTACAGTTACACCAATGTCACGATCAACTAATAAGATATCTATTTCTCTTTTACTAGCATGATTTTCCTTGAACATTGGAAAATGTAAAAAACCAAAACTTTCACGTTCAATGAATGCTGATTTTACTTTTTTCCAAACGTAACGCTCCGCATCAATGCCTGGCCGATATTCAACCATTCCTTCAATAAACAATTTGTACAAACCCCCAAATAAAAAACATTAGTATTATTATACTAAACCTTCAATCTAAAATAGATAATTTTTTACAAATTAATACATACTTTGGAATTTTACATGGTAATTAACTCCCCTAATTAGAATCTGAATTAGAATTTTTCTTCAGCTCAATTAAGGTTTAATCCATATATTTTCTATTAAACAGTTATATTTCTTATATCAACATAATATCCAAAGATATCAATTATTTCATATAGATGCCATTTTATATTGTACCAATAAATAATACATAAGTTGTATATTTATTTTTTAAATTATACAATTAAAGTGAAATTCTGCAATTTTTAAAGCCTTTAAACCTTTTTCTAAGTATTTCAAAGCCATTTTATTTAAGCAAGATTTAGCAGTAATGTTTTCCACTTTGAATCTAAGACATTGGTATCTAAAAATAGGAGGTATATGCATGGAAGGATTAACTATTAAAACTATCCCTTTCACAAAAGAAGAAATTGATAAAATTAAAACGGATTATAATGCTTTTAATGACTATCCTATTATTTATATCCTACATAAGGAGAAGGAAGCTTATATTGGTGAAACAGTAAATGCTTTTAATAGATTACACAACCATAGACTAAATAGGAATAATACTTCTAATGTTAAAAACAGACATGATTTTAAGCACGTAACACTGATTAAACATGAAAAATTTAATCAATCTGCTACATATAATTTGGAAACAAAGTTAATTAATTATTTCTTAGGTGATGAACGTTACACGTTAAGAAATGTTAGTCAAACTGTATCTTCAGTTGTGCATAACTACTATGAAAAAAGCTTTTATAATGATGAAGTTTTTAAAGAAATCTGGAAAACCTTGAAAGATACTGAACAGATTGTTAATAAGGATCTATTTTTAATTGAGAATAATGATATTTTCAAACTATCTCCGTTTAAACAACTTACATCTGAACAGTTTGAATTATACCAAGATGTTGTATATGAATTAGAAGAGCAATTCTATAAAATGAATACGCAAAACAAAACAGAACATAAAGTAATTTTCATTGAAGGCAGTGCTGGGGTTGGTAAAAGTGTCGTTTTAAGTTCTCTTTATTATAAAACGTTAGAGATGTCTAAAGACAAAAACTCACATTTATATGATACTTCCAGTTATATTTTGATTAACCATAATGAAGCGTTAAAAACGTTCCATAGCATAGCTTCTAATGTGAAAATTATGCAGAAGAATAAAATATTAAAACCTACTTCTTTTATTAATCAAATGCCATTAGATACAGAGACTACACCAGTTGATATTGTATTTGTAGATGAAGCTCATCTACTACTTTCAAGCTCAGATTCTTACAATTCATATCACGGCCATAACCATCTAGAAGATATTATTAAAAGAGCTAAGGTGACTGTTATTATCTTTGATTCTAAGCAAGTAACCCGCAATAAGGCATATTGGGATGCTAAAACTTTAAATGCCGTCCTATCAAAATATAAGCCTAAAAGATATAAACTTTCTACTCAAATGCGAATGCATGCTGGCAATGAATTAGTTTCATGGTTAGATAATTTAGTTCAAAAGAAAATTACACCTATGCCAAATGTCCCTAACACTTATGATTTTGACATCTTTGAACATGCTTCTGATATGCATAAAAAAATACAACAACAAAATACTAAATGGGGACTTTCTAGAGTTGTTTCCACATTTGATTTTGAACATAAAAAAGATGGTGGAAAGTATCATGTTACAACTGGCGGCTTAGATCTACCATGGAATCTTACCGATTCTTCTACAACATGGGCACAACGAGAGACAACTTCTCCACATGGAAGTTCAGTTGATGAGGTAGGTTCAATTTATACAGTACAAGGATTTGACTTAAACTATGTGGGGGTAATATTGGGTCCATCTATCTCTTATGATGAAAAAAATAATAAACTAGTAATATTAAGTGATAGATATAAAGACACCGAAGCATTTAAAGGATTAGGAGATCACCCTAATGCTACAAAAATAAAAGAAGAAATCATTTTAAATGCGCTTAATATCTTGCTAAAACGAGGCATAAAAGGTCTTTATTTATATGCACATGATGAAAAACTAAGAGCTAAGTTACTAGAAATTAAAAAATCTACTCTTTAATACAAATAACTTACTACAAAGATACTCATTAGTACTTAGTATTTAGTCAAAATATATTTTAACCCTACCTGCTTCTACTGTACTTGTTATCCTACAAGTTATTTATTAGCTAGAATTTATATACTAAGTCAAAAAGAATGTAGGTTTTTAATCTACATTCTTTTTATTGCTAATTTATATACTTTGAAAAGCGTTGTCTTCATACTTCTAAACTTGGACTAATTATTTTAATGAATTTTTTATAAATCTCTTTATAGATAATAATTTCATTCCAAAGTAAAGTCCTTTCCTACAGGAAATCATATATTTTTCTATGTCTCATGCAAATTCCATTCTCTATCAAATTTCCTTTCATATTCATAAAAACTTCTACTATATATATTTCCTGAAACAATCCATAAAAATAATTAATTGATATAAACGGTTATTAAGGTATAATGAGAATAATAAAATTTAGGCACATTATCATTCCAAAAACTTTTATTTCCTCATAAAACAATACATTTATATCTGTAAAATCCATTTAATCGGAAGGCGGTAGATTATATGAAACGTTTAAATAGAGAAGAAAGTGGCAATTTTGGAGAATCCCTGGTATTTGATAAATTAGTTTCTTTAGGCCACACTGTAGAATATGCTGCTACTAATCAAAAAGGATACGATTTATTTATTTTAAATAAGAAAAAAAGAATAGAAGTAAAACATATCCAAAGAAGTGGATCTGCTTCTCATGATTCATTCATATTAAAAGAAGCACAAACTCGATTAAATGCATTTCATAATCTAATATTACTTATCAGTGATTATGCAACCGATAAGTCGGAATATTATATTTTTTCAGAACAAGACATCCAAAATATTATCTCAAACAAGTACACATCTAATGGAAACTATACATTTAACTTAAATACAGATGGTACAAAACTAGCTAGTAAAAACCTTTTTGAATTCAAAGACAAATGGCACAAAATTTAAATTAGTATTCTAATGAGGCTATTTACTCTCTAACCTGTCAATTAAAAATTCTAGTGGCTAAAATCATAATACCTTATTGTGTTTTAACTATATTCCTCTTTTAACAAAAAATAAAAAAGCAACTAATTCTTTTATAGAATTAGTTGCTTTTTTATATATCAAAGGACGTAGCAAGTATAAGATGAATTTAAAACAAACATAACTCACATTTTAACCTTGAACCATTCACTAGAAAACAATATTTTTCAATACTTTTCCTGTTATTTCAGACACTGCACTTCATTCCCCCGATTTAATAAATGCTTTTTCAGCACACTAAGGCTTTCTTGAATATTGGTTAAATCAACTAAGAAAACTTTTACTTTTAATTCGAGTACCTCGTCTTTATACGCTTTAAAATTAATATCAGTATCCTTCATTCCCTCATTTACCGGGTATAATAGCCATATTTCTGATGCCTCATATTTCTTTGAGTAAGCATACATTTGATACATATCAGCTTGTGATATACCATAATTTCTATTTGGGTCATCAATTAGCACTTTCCACTTCGTGTCTAATATTACCCTACTACCATCTTCACGCGTAATAACAATATCCGGTCGTAATGCAAACCTTTTAGGACTATTAAACAAATAGTGCCCCTTATCCTGAAGTGATACTTCCCACATCAAATCACTTAATACTTTTTTTAGGTTTCTAGCAACATATACTTCAAAAACTTTTTCCATCGGAAACAATACCGCTCTAGCATTTGTCTCTCCAGAAAAGGTCGTAAAGCTCTGATTCATCAAGAAAACTTTAGACCACTGCATTAGCGTTTTATAATCTTTTGTGTTCCTATCAATAACTATTTTTGAAAAATCCTTGTTATAATTAATTGAGGGTTTTACCTTTTCAAAATTAGGGAGCAACTGCCTAATTCCTTTTATATTGGCTGCACTCTTAGACAGCTTTTGTAATTTTAATAATGTTGACTTGATTAATCGATTTTCTGGTCGGTTCATTCCATACTCGTCATACTCTACATAGAATCGTTCTTTATGTATTTGATTTTTCTTGATTTGTTCCCGAATTATTAACTTCCCTTTAAAATAAATTACATTATCTACTACAGGAAAGTACGATGAGCGAAGACCTTTTTTTATTAATTCTCTTACTTCCTGGATATACATATTAATAAAAAGCTCATACAGGTTCATTTTATCTACGTTTAGATTAGCATCATTAAAAATCTTACTTGGAAAGTCTTTCATACTTCGGATCATTCTTAGAAATGTTTTCTTTGTATCCTCAAGCCCACTATTTGTAATCTTGGGAAGAATTTGAACCTGAAAACCATTCTTCATCTGAATTAATCCAACATAATTCCTTGCTTGAATTATTTTCCCAACATTTCTCCGCATACTTATTCTTAGAAAATTTGCTGAACTTGTTTCTTCGTTCACATTTAAGGTCAATATAAATTTTTCTAACTCTTGAAAAGTCTCCTCATTTAAATACTTATAAGAGTCATTATTTTCATAATCCTTATTGCAGGTTATTGAATCGAATTCACAAACCTCTAATAACTTATTCATTTCTTCACCATGCTTTAATAGATTTGTTTATAGCTATCTGCCCTATAAAAAGCTTCTGTCTGAATTTCATATTTCTTTTCTGGTAAATCAATATCTGGATTTCCTTTAAATATATTCTTCAGTTTAACTTCTGTATCTAAAACAAATTTATTTATATTATCTGTTTTGGCATTATCTCCAAGTACTAGCTGGATCTTGCTATAGTCTTCATAAAAATACTCTTGTAATAATGGTATAATATCATTTAAAAATATTTGTGCTAAATTCTGTATAGATTGCTTTTCTGCTCCAACCAAAGGAGTAAAAAAGGCATGTCCAATTGTATGCTCTCTATCATACAAGAATTCTATTCTTTCATTCATCGCTTTTAAGATAGCTGGAACATCAATTCCTTCTATTTCGAGAATACCTAGTTCTTTAAGTATTTCAATGTCGGGCATCATCTCAATGAATTTAAATCTTCTCCTTAATGCTGTATCCATTAATGAAATAGATCTATCTGCTGTGTTCATTGTCCCAAGAATATGTACGTTATTAGGGACCCCAAACTCCTCCCCTGTGTACGGTAAAAGTGCAGTAGTCTGTTCTGATGCTCCAATTCTCTTTGTTGGCTCAATCAGTGTAATTAATTCACCAAAGATTTTCGAAATGTTCCCTCTGTTAATTTCATCTATTATAAACACATAGGGGTCAATATTTTTTTCCACATTAATCTCGTTAGTACTCGTATACTTTTCAATTAAATTAATTACCCCTTCAATATCCATCTTTCTTAGTGGATACACAGTCTTCCTATCCAACTTTGTATTCTTATTTAAGGCATATACTTCTTCAATAATATTAGTAGCAATCCACTTCACTTTTCTTTTCCTTGGATATTTTTTATCGGACTCATCAAATTCATAAGGGCCGTCAATAATTCCAATTGCATCAATGGTAGTGTTGCTACCTTGAATAAATACAATATCTTCTTTTTGCATTTCCTCCTGAAAATTCAGCAGAATTCTACGTACTTTATCATTTAAATTATCGGTTTGTTCAGTGATGAGTTTATCCTTCTTAGCCCATCCAATCTTAATATAATCATTCTGAAAACATTCTTCTTTGAGTTTAGTTTGCCCCGTCCCTTCAAGAAGGACGTTCCACACGACAGGGTGCTTTCGTATCTTTAAGGAAGGTGCTTTTACTCTAACCTTTTTAGCCTCTTCACAAAACTTTTTAAATACCCCAGAAGTATATTCATATTTTAAATCTGATATGGAATCTTCATCTTGTTGATTAATTACCGGTTTTATTCCTTCAATAAATTCTTCATATCCGTAGGATTGATGAAATGTTGTAAAAGCAACTCTTCCTTCTTTTTTTAACATTTCATAACGATCTAGTACTTCTTTATAAGGCATTTCCTTTAATGACTCAATACTTTTTTTATCACAAATGGCAACTGCGTATAAAACCGTATTATACGTTTTACCTGTTCCAGGTGGTCCATACAAAATTTGATTCTTTGCAAATTCCACATCATTACTCCCCTTTTGTGAAGGATTTGTTTCTTGCTGTTTAGTTACCGTATTGTACAATTGAGATACTAATCGTTCACCCGCTCCCTCTGTCAACAATCTAGTTGAAATCCCTTGTGAAAGCCCTTTATCATTATCAACGGGTAAAAACAAACTATCAGTAATATCAATCTTCATGTACTGTTCCCCTTGCCATGTACCTAAGTGTTGAATCACTTCTTCACCTTTTAATCCAGCTGCATTACATGCCTCTCGAATGGCTATTAAGGAGCTCTTATCCGGCATCATCTGTACTTTTTTCGCTCTCTCAACATTTGCATTTTGTCGTGAAACAGGTGTGAAATCTTCATCTAAAATAAACAAATTGCCTTTTTTATTACCAATATAATAAACATCTCCTATTTCATAGGCACGCTCAAACGTTATTTTACCTTCCATCTTTAATTCTTCAATTATTACTCCAACTTTTAAAATATGGTCTATCTCAGCCAAGTTCTCACTTGTAAAATCTTCATCTAGATATCTCTTAAATCCCTTAAGTATTTCAAACATTTGAAACGGTAACATAACAGTGTCCCTTTTTCTGTTTTTATTGCTATGTTTATACCTGTAACAAATAATCGGATTTTCTATAATTTCTCTAACAACTCCCATATGTGTAATCATCGGCGAAGATATAACTTTTCCCTTTAAATCTTCGAATATATAATCACGAATAGAAGCTCCTGTTACCAGGTAAACCCTATCCCCAACCACTTCTTCTTTTACATTTCCGCTATCACTTTGAGACTTTGTAAGTTTAGTAAGTGATCTAGGCCAATAAATTGTTTGGGATTTTACAAAGATTTCATATTCCCCTATTGTATTTGAAAAAACAGCAAATTTTTGTGCCATAAAAATTTCGACTCCATTCTAACTAAACTGAGTATCATATTGCCTTTACCATAAAAATAATTACAAATGAATTTCTCTCTTATCCCATTATTGTATCATTTGTTTATGCTACTCTTATGAAATATATTAAATTGATTTTTTGTTAAAAACCCATGAATTATTTACAGTTCGGTTTCAGATGACAAACGGAGACCACAGTAGTTGATGTCCCTTCCCCCACAATACATTTCGATTTCTATTTTATTAATACAAGATATAAATTGTTAGTTTAAATTATATAGTTAAAAAAATGCTAATAAAAAGGAGGAAGATAATGATGAAATATCATGAAATATATCCGTCATTTTATTTTGTTAAAATTTTCTTTTTTTCATAAATCTCAGCCCTTTCTTGCTATCTATATTTCATCTATGTATATCCACTTCCCCACTAAAAAGTCTTCAGACACAGTGTTGTTTTTATATCTCATGTGTATTAATTCCCAATACAAAAAAATTCACCTACTACCAAATTACGTTTTTCTGTAAGATAACCCTATTTTAACATTAGAGATTTTTAATTCTTAAAAGGGGAATAATAGATTTTTTATTAATCTATCAATTCATTATTAATTACTCACTACCTAACATTATTTCTATTTCCAAAATTTAATTGATAAATAAAACACATAATATTCTAATAATTAAATTGTAAATATCTTGAAACCGCTGTTTTAAAGGGAATAATCGTTGAATTTCATTATTTTTCCGCTTTCTGAAGGGTATATATTTTTATAGACTAATGTATTAAGATAGAACTGTGCTAGAAAATACCGGTAAAAAAGCATAAATAAGGAAAAGGATAGGATTAAAAATGAAGACTATATTAAGAAATATTGTATCAATGGCGCTCGTACTCGCTTTGTTTACAACTTCTTTCGCTGGAATCTCCAAAGCGCAAGAGATTAATAGTGAAGAAGAAAAATTAGTACAAGAAGTAGCTGCACAATTAAAATTTGTTGTTGAAGAAGCTGCAGTTAAAGATAAACACGGAAGAGTAGTAGATATTGATATTGATATGATAGAAAACAAATATGGTAAAACTGAAGAATTAGAACAATTGAGACAAGAAATCAAACGTGTAAATACACCGCCTGGCTATGAAGATCCATTCAAACAAGAAACAGAAGCTGTAGATAACTGTATAGAAAGAAAACTTATAGCAAATTATGTAGAATTTCTATCAGTAGGTTTTATAGGTTCTATTATTGCTAATATTACTAACAAAGAATATGAATTAGCAGCTAGAAAAATGATTAGATTAGGCGTCAAAGGTAATTTAGTTAGTTTAGCTGGTCAACTTGCTTGGTATCTAGGTACATGTATATATGAAGAAGAAGGCTGGACAGGAAAAACATGGTAAGTGATAAAAAACAACCTCTTATTTTCTAGAGGTTGTTTTTTTTGAAGAAAATAACCACATCATAATTTCAAAAAACGCTACTATAAATAGTGTTTTTATAAGGTTTTCAAACCAATTGAAATGATTATGATTTGCATAGTTAAAAGCTATCAATACAATATACAGTAGGACTATAAAAATTAACGGTCTCTTATATGTGAAATTCAAATTAATCACCCCTTAAATACTTACTTAGAAAAGTTACCTTAATACTATGTTAACCCAAAGCGCAATCACTTTCGATGATTTTCTATATTTCTCCATATTTGCAACAGACGCTATTTCTTTATAAAATGTGCTCATACTTAATTCTAAAACACATTTACCGGAAGTTAAACTGAACATGAATCTAATAAAATCTTATATTAAATCCCCCCCAAACCTTAAATCATTTCATACCTTAACACTTCAAAAGGTACACTTTTCTATTTAAAGATTGATTTTAAAATTATATTTAGTTACAACTATAAATTCATCGAAAAATAATAAGTTATATTACGTTTTTAATTTTAGTTATTGGGTAAGAATGCTACATTCTTCTCTATTTACCTATACCTATATTTTTCATAATTTATTATGATATAGATATTGATTAAAAGCATTTTATACAATATTAAAAATTGGTGTTTTAAGGGATTTATAACAGTTGTTTGTTTTACTTTTCTAAATTCACATAATTTTCAAATATTAAAAGCGCATATGTTAGGATTTGTTATATAATAAAATTAACCCGTAGTTATAGTGTTTGCTCCGATTCAAATTATGAGATAGTTTGTTTTAACTTTTTTACATTATCTAAAAAAGAACTTGTAGGGATTCCTACAAGTTCTTTTTACTTTTCTTATTGTATTAGAAAAGAGCCCCTTAAATATAGCAGAAATAATAATGAAGTGTTTATTTCTCGTTTGCTAACTAAAATTTTGTATTTTAACAGGTTTCATTAATACAAATATTTTAGACTATAGAATGAATCATTAGACAGTTAAAAAAATAAGGAAAAAGGGAAGAACCACCAATATTCTTTCCTTTTTCCTGCAATTAGGGTCTCTATATTAATGAATATAGAAGATTATAAAATGTTGGATGCAACAGTTTACACTCAAAATTATAGCAGGAGTAACAGGTATTTTTTATGCAATATTGCATAAAAAATATGATTTATCAAATATACATGTCTAATGAGGAACACAAAAACTCTATATAGGATGAATTTAATTCTTACAGTTTCTTTATAGTGAATTAAAAGCGACAATAATAAAAAGGTTAATTTTATCAATACGAGTTTTTTCTTTTACATATTAAAATGGAAGTACCCTTTCAATGTATACTGACCCCTTCACAAATCGTGAAGGGATTTTTTTATTTAATAAATGAGTTTTACAAAAGATACAAAAATGTTAAACTCGTGAAACCCAGTGATATCATGTATGTATGTTGATATTACTGGGTATTTATTTGGATATTTAACACATTTTTTTACAAATTATAAAATGCTTTCAAAAGTAAAAAATCAGGATAAGTTCTTGTGTATATTGCAAAAAGGACTTGTTTGCAAGTGTACTCCCCTTTTATGTACAATAAAAGAAAAACATCTTAAGAGATGGGGAGAGGAAAACCCATGTCCAACCAACAATTAGTGAATTTACGCATTGATTTTGCTTTTAAACCATTATTTGGCACAAGTGGAAATGAAGATATTCTAATTGCTTTTTTAAATGCTATGTTACAAGATTCTTTAGAATCCCCTATTGTTTCCTTACAATTAGAAGACCCACACTTGCACCGAGAACATGAAGAGGATAAATTATCGATCTTAGATATTTCTGCAACATTAGATACGGGAACAAAGGTAAATATAGAAATTCAGCTAAATAATAATCATGATATGATTAAGAGAAGTTTATATTATTGGGGAAGGCTATACACATCCCAACTACAAAAAGGAATGCCATATAGTTCTCTTCATAAAACAATTACCATTAATTTATTAAACTTTGTTATGTTTCCAGAATATGAAGCATTCCATACAACAGGAGTCTTATGGAATCAACAACAACAGAAAATATTGAGTGATGATATTGAAGTTAATATTGTGGAGATTCCAAAACTCATGCAACAGTGGCGAAATGAACAAATAAATCCCTGGGAAGATTCGTGTGTTCGTTGGTTGTTATTACTTCCAGCGAATGAGGATGAACAATTAACCCAAACATTGGAGGATATTGCGATGAACCAAGACCCTATTTTACAAAAAGCAATGAATAAATGGGAACGTATGAGTCAAGATTCTTCTTTCCGACAAGCGTATGAAGCAAGGGAGAAAGCGTTGATGGATGAAGCCGCAAAATTTGCTCATGCTCGTAATGAAGGAAAGAAAGAAGGGCGTCAAGAGGGAATTGAAGAAGGAAAAATCCAATTGATTCGTGGAATGCATAAAAATGGAATGCCAATTGAAGATATTGCAAAATTTACGAATTTACGTATTGAAGAAATACAAGGAATTTTACAAGCATAAATAAATAAATAAATAAATTAACAAATAACACCTACAGATATGCCTGTAGGTGTTATTTGTTAATGATCTCCCCCCTGGAAGGTGATGACCACCAGCATTTCCATGTGCATATTTCCAACCTACACCTGGTTCATTAATATAATAACCAGTTTTTCCATCTGCGTATTTATAACTTATATATTTCATTTGAATTCCTCCCCCTTTTGGTTAATACTTATATAGTCGTTTAGACCCAAATTAAGCGTCTAATCTCTTGAAAATTACTTTAGTATTTTCGTTGCTTAGCCATGCTGATAAATGGTTCATATGTACTCGTTTCATTAAAAGGATGTCCGAAACCATATCCACCTTTTTCTGCATGATAACCGTATGTGGCAATGCCTACACCTTTCGTGTTGCTTTTTTAGATTTCTACATAATTGGAATCTCGCCCATAAATGTATGATGCCCCCTACTAGATAGCTACAACCTTTGCGACAATAGAGCTACTGGAACGGATCTTACTTCCACTGCTTCAGGTTTTATACATACTACTCCATATAACACCCCTCTCCCATCACCCACATCAAGCTGATGACAATCTGGAAATGCTGCTCCGAAACCATGATTACCTGCGTAACTACTTACTGCTCTAAATCTTTCTCCTTCATCTCTTGGATCCCCTAATTCAGAAGCTGGAACAGATCTTACTTCTACTGCTTCAGGTTTTATACATACTACTCCATATAACACCCCTCTCCCGTCACCCACATCAAGCTGATGACAATCTGGAAATGCTGCTCCGAAACCATGATTACCTGCGTAACTACTTACTGCTCTAAATCTTTCTCCTTCATCTCTTGGATCCCCTAATTCAGAAGCTGGAACGGATCTTACTTCCACTGCTTCAGGTTTTATACATACTACTCCATATAACACCCCTCTCCCATCACCCACATCAAGCTGATGGAAATTTGGAAATGCCCCTCCAAAACCATGGTTGCCTGCATAACTACTTACTGCTCTAAAACGTTCACCAAAATCCAGTGATTTTAAATACTTTGCATACATCAAATTAACACCAACAATATCACCCTCACTAAGATTATCTCTTTGACCAATTTCTACCTCAGATTGTTTGGGTTCTACTGTTGGTAATCCATTTTTTGAATGAGCATACATTCCATAATGCATGATTGAATTATAATCGTAGGGACCAGAATCCTCCCTAATTTCCGGTTTTTGATCGAAATCCTTAACCTTATTGTCTTTTATGTTTACATCATTAATCTGCACATAGTCATTACGATCTTCTCGACAATGTTCGTGCGCTAACCCTACCGCATGACCTATTTCATGTTTCATATTACCCTCGCTGCAATCATCACCGATTATAATTTCCTGTCTGCCCCCTGTCATACCTGTCATTGACTCACAAAGGTCTTCGTCGGAACTTGGAGTAAAAACTACATAATTAGGCTCATCTGTCCTAATAACAAAACGAATAACAGTCTTTTCTTCCCAATGAGCGATAGCACGTGTTACTCTTTCTTGGTCTGGTAATGTTGAATCAATTAAATAAGGAACTATCCCGTTTGTCCAGCGGTATTCTTCTCCACTTTTAATACAAGCCATTATATTAAGCACCTCCATATTATTATTGAATATTTTCATTCATTGATAACTTTACCAACATCATGTATTTTTATGAAAAACATATGATGTTGCAAGAATTTACAGGGTATCAAAAGGTACAACTTTTAGGAATATAAAAAACGACTCAAAATCACACGTCTAAAGGTTAAAAAATACGTTTGGGACACTTCAAAATCCAAAAGTACCTTTTGGTGTATTTTGGTTATAATTTAAGTTAACTAGATTGAATAATGTTAAAATTCTAACTTTTAAAGAGGTTGTTATTTTGTGAGTACAAAAAATCAGGCTATATTCGTGTTTCCAGTATTGATCAGAACAAAGAACAAAAAATAAATTTAGAATTCTTAAAAGAACCATTTATTATGGTGACTTATGACGGTAATGCCACAAATGAGTTATACTCTCTCTACCTCTGTATAACAGAGCCTACTTTGTATTTAAGATCTTTCGTTTTTTCCATTTCTTCAGAATCTAATAGTTCTTATTTTAATTCCTTATTGAACTAATCTAATCCGTTATTGGAAGAAGAATTTTTAAATACTACAGAAATGACTTTAATATCTCTGCAGAGTCACAATACTTTAATGTGTTTTAACTTTGTTCCCTTCAAAACATGAAATACATAAAACGTGCTCTATAAATAATTATAATTATTTATATGAAAAAGGCGTATCTTATTTATGAGATACGCCTTTTCACTCTTTTTCTATACAACTACCAAATAATACTTTTATCTATTTTGAGCGTTGTACAATTACATATTATCTATTTTTTATAAGCTTTATTAAACCAATAGTGTTTCCTTCATCAATTTTATGATTAGTAACTCTTTGTAATTCCTGAATCGTTCTTAATTCATCTATTTTTCTTTCATTATGTCTTTCTTGCTCGAATATATTCACGCAATCTTTATAGTTATCTGCTCTATAATTAGAAAGATAATTCTCAAATGTACTAATTGCATATGGATAACGATAATCTACAGGTATCTTTAATATATCTAACTGTTCTACTAATTGTTTCTCAGCTAGTATTAGATTTGTCAATGTATGATTATTTTTTTCAATTCTTTTCTTTATTTGTATCCTATTTAATCTATAAATTACCTCGGTATACAATCTTGCCCCTAAATATATTGAACCACCAAAACTGATCCATACAAATATAAATCGTATTATTGCAAAATACTCTGGAATTATACTAAAAACTAATGCAAAGGGAATAAACACTATAAATATAAATACTATACTTAAGATAATATTTATGAAATTTGGAAGTTGATCTAGATCAAAATATGGACTACTTAATCTATAGTATTCTTTCCTAACATTATACAATTTTCCTACTAATGGTTTCCCCTCACAAATATTATTGAAACATATTTCTCTTTCCATAGATGCACCTCTTACACAATTAATAATTATATATACTAATATATTATATTTATAATATCAATGTTTTATTATTATTACACACTAAATAGAATACGCTGGGTATCTCCTCTTACATATTAAATATTATTATTGATACAAGATATAAATCGTGAATTTCAACTATACAGTTGAATAACAATGCTTATAAAACGAAAAAGGATACTGATGAAATATCAAGCAATATTTTTACTTAATTTCCCTATTTCTATTTCCTACATGATCCAAAACCTGTGCCATGATAACTCCAATAAATACTGCAACTAGTCCTATAATAATCAAACCAATAATGTTGAAAATCAAACATGTATATTAATTTATTTGCATATAGTTATTATTTATGTTACGATTTAATAGTTGTTAAATTAAGTAGAATTATTGTGTTTTGCTTACTTAATGATTTAGAATAAAAAACCAATAAAGATAAAATTCAGCGGAGTTCTTTTCTGTTTCACCTCCGTAATTATACAAATTAAAAGAACAGGGACATATTTAGCGAAGTTCTTACCCATTCACCTTCGTAATGATATAAATTAAAAGAATGGCGATTAAATTTTTTATGTTCTACTATAGTGAGCAAAAAAACTGCCTCCCAACTGTTAGACATGTCTAACGATTGGGAGGCAGTTTTTTCTATAAAGAAATACAAAAATACTCTTTGTACAAAAAAATCCATGACTAAGAAAATCTTTATGATTCAAGGGTAGTTCATTCTAAAGATGTATTTTCAATTCTTTTATATTGAAAACCACCATGTAGCGTCATTCTCGATTTACTAATGAATTCTACAAATTGAAGGATTATTATAGATAATTAAATTAAGATATACCGGTACCAGCACATCGAAGCTAATGTAAAGAATGGAAACGCACACGGTATTGCTGTAAACGGGAATGTAGATTCTTTTGAAGTTACTAATAACAAAGTACATGATAACAACAATATTGGAATTGTTCTGATTGGATATGAAGGCGTATCTCCAGTAGCTGCTTTAGATCAGGCACGAAATGGAGTTGTTCGTAATAACGTGGTCCATCACAATTCATCCATCAATAATACGAGTTATAATGAATATTCAGCTGATGGTATTTACGTGGATGGCGGTAAGGAAATTATTATTGAGCACAATCAAAGCTATGAAAACGACCTTGGTATTGAGGTGGCAAGCGAACATGCAGGAAAAAGCGCAAGCCAAATTACCGTTAGAGACAATACGATATCCAATAATATCATGAGTGGTATTGCCATTGGTGGATATGACAATCAGCAAGGATATGCTAAAAATAACACGATTACGAACAATGTAATTTATAAAATGATACAAGAAGGAAATGAACAACATAGTTTATTTAGCAAAATATCCCCTTCGTTCAAACTAATTACAAAATAAAATAAATCTACTAAAAATTCTCTATTTCCATCCAGTACCTCTCCCCTGTAAAAGTTATACAAAAAACAAAAAGTTGTAGTTTCATTGAAACTACAACTTTTTGTTTTCCAAACTCATTTCAATTAAATTATAACACAGTACTATTAGTGATGATCCCCATCTGCAAATCTTGTAAACTCCGTATTATGTTGTTTTTCTACAAATGTTTGTACGCCCAGAGTTAAAGTTAATACAGTAATCATTCCCATTAAAATAGTCATTGTTTTCTTCATTTCAAGGCCTCCTTATCAACTGCTTTTTTTCTTGCCTGTGTACTTAAATAAAAATACTTACTAGCATTAGAGTGATTTTCTTCTTGATAAAACTTAATCGCTAACTCTTCCATAGACTCTTGCATATACATGTATAACTCTTCTCTCTCAAAATACTTAACTCCTTCTAATACTACTTTTTCAAGCTTTTCAGCAGTAGCATCTCTATTCAGCGCTTCTAAAATCATAAAACGATGCTGATATTCCTCAAGTTTCAATTCATTACAGATTTCCAACCCTTTTTTAATAAGGTCTCTTGCTATTTCATGTTCCTTAAGTTTATAATGCTCCTTTGCTTTAATAAGGATAGCTTTATAATGTTTAGGCTTCTTCTCAACCACTTCAGAAAGATAACGAATTGCTAATTCAGAAAGATTTTGACTTGCATATAATAAACCAAAGTTGTGTCTAGCCATTAAAATATAATAGTCTTCATCGATTTTTTGAAATTGATTCATTGCGGCTGCAAAGTGTTCTTCAGCTAGTCCCCACTCCTTTAAATGGGTACAAGCCAAACCTAATAGATTTTCACAAAAAGCAATGTTTGTTTCACATCCATTAAATTTACGGTAAATCTCTTGTGCCTTACTTACATACTTAATTGCTAAAAGTCCTTGAAATATATCATAATAAAACGAACCTAATTTGTAATAAAATTCAGCCTTTTCCAATTCATCAGATATATTCTCCAAAAAAACTTTTGCCTTATCAAAATATTCGCTCGCTTCATTATATTTACCTGTTACACTCCTATGAATAGCTTTAAAAAAATAATAATAATAAGATAAAAGCTCATCCTCTGGCATTTCAAAAGATTCTATCTTTTCAAAGCTTTGTTCAGATAAGCTTACATTATCCACTAAATAACTATATCGAAACTCGAGGAGAGAATAATATAGTAATAACTTCTTAGCTTCTAATGAATCCCATTCATCCTCTTTTAATTCCTGGATTAGGCTATCAATTTGTTCTTTCATACGGTGTGCTTTAGAAATGTTTCTTGAACGAATTTCAACATACCAATTATTCAATAACTTTGTAACTTGTTCGCTACCCATAGTTACAGACATATAAATCCCCCTCACCCATATTATGTATATCTATTTAATTCTACCAGAATATTCCGTCTATATGGACCCCTCCTTCAATACTGACGTTTCTAAATAAAAGATTGATTATTCTGAATATATATTTAGCAAAATTAGAATACATAATCCACGATTTAGGACCTCATTGCTAATTTAGTTACATATTTAGTATCTATTGCTCGATATCCAAGTAAAAATATTCCAATAGCAGCAGAGTTAAATTTTATTTCAAACTCTTTCACTAATTTTTATATTTCTGCAACCTACCATTTTTCCTTAGGGATTGGGATAGAGTACAGGTACTTGATTCTATCAAAGAAGCATTCAATAATAAGGTTCAAGTCGATACAGTTAGATATGTAGGACAAACATCTCACGGATTTAAAGTAGAAATGATTATAAAAAATAATAAGATAATAACCGCATATCCTGTCTATACTAGGAGGTAAAATATGAAATATACATACGAATTTTATCGTGATGAACTTGGCGGATTGAGAATACGTTTGCCAAAGGGGATTTCTATAATTTCTCATTTTTTAGAAGATATTTTAGATGATGAAGTAGATGAGTATATACAGATTTTGGATAATGTAGTTAACCAAACAGTTCTGCAATATGAAATAGAAGGGAACGTAGCAGCAGTCTACATTGAACCTAATTATACCAGTGCTATTAACTTCTTTATGAGTGCCCCAAATAACCAATGTAAAATTGAGACCTCTGAATTTAGAAAACTACTTGTATTGTGGAGAGATACAGTGCTAGCAGAGGGGAAAGATATAGAAGTATAAAAGAAAACCGCCTGAATAATGTGCACCCCAATTGTTAGACACGAACAACAATTGGAGGTGTACTTTTTTATGGCTAAATTCTCACCAGAAGAAAAAGTAATGGTAGTAAAAAAATATTTAGATGGTAGTGACGGAGTGAAAAGACTTGCGAGATCCATAAAGGTTCATCCGAGTGTACTCCAACAGTGGATTAAACAATATAAAGCGGTAGGGGAAAAAGCTTTTGAAAAACGCAATACAAGATATTCCCTTCAATATAAACTGGATGTATTTAATTATAATGATACAAAAGACCAAGAGAGTGGCCAAATAGAATTTAATTATGATACCCGTAATAATGTAATTACCAATAACCAAATCTATGCAAGTAATAGTCGTATCTTTATTAGCAATAATTTTAGTAAAAACACAGGAAACAAGCTTGATTACAATCAATACTATGGTAAGTTCGATCAAAATAATGGCTTATGGCAATGGAAAAGAAAAACGTATAAAGGATTTTCACCTTATCAAGCAAGTATGATGCAAGAAGGAAATGAACAACATAGTGTATTTAGCAAAATATCCCCTTCGTTCAAACTACTTTTAAAATAAACCAAATTTATTAAAACACCTTTATCTTAGCTCACTCCTCTCCCATCTCCTATAAAAGTGAATGTAAATGAAAAGTAGTAGTTTCCATTGAAACTACTACTTTCTCATACCTTTAAAAACTCTGTATCCATTCTATAAGTACATAGGCGTATCCCTGATTATTTAATAAACCATGGTTAATTTCCCCTAACATAAAATATTTATCTTCCCTTTCCTTACTGCATCATTTTAATTGGAGAATTGAGGATAAAACACTTCAAATAAAAAACTTAACCCTTTTTTATTTTACAGCAACCAGATAATTGTTCTTATATAACTTAAAACTCTTGTACGAAGTAGTCTCTTCAAACAACTAGTATTCTAGAGAATTGCTACTAAAGAAGTTGCTGTTTCTTTTATTCCTCTAAAAACTGAATCGCTTTACGGTACTTCTCCAACCGTTTTAAGTCTTTATCTGTTATCCTAGCAAGTCGTGAGCGGTCAGAATTATGTTTTAAGTCTGCAAGTTTGACAGTACGGGCAAGAGAATTTTCCTTCACTTTGCTCAGATACTCAAAATAAGGCGTGTATTTCTCCTTTGTCAGTACCTGCACTGCCTCAACTATATTATGAGGTATACCAGCACTTAACAGATCATTAGCAGTTATCTCAGTATCTTCTAGAACATCATGCAAATAAGCAGTAGCTTTCTCTTCGGCCGTATTTACAAAGCTAGCAACTGCCTCAGGGTGTTTGATATAGTCCACACCCGCTTTATCTATTGGTCCAGCATGGGCATTTTTAGCTATCTCATAAGCTATCTCTATATAATAAGGTATCATCACCAAGCTCACTTTCTATTATCATTTATCAGTACTGTATTCAATAATTTCTTCGGTTATTTTCACACAATGAAACACAATAAGCAAGTGTAAAAAATGCTTTCCATTCCCTCCTCCTATGAATCTACAAAAAATAGAATCTGATTCCATGATTAAGCATGCTGAATTACTCCATACAGAAATGAAACAACAAATAAAACGTTTTTCAGAGGCTTCTAAAGAACACCCAAAAGAATATAAAAAAATGTATGAAGAAATAAAAAGGCCTAAGGAAGTATCAAGACAGCAATTACCAATGATAGTAAAAGTAAATCTGAACAGATTGAAGAATCCACAACAAAAAAGCTAACGAGGCAAAGGTAAACAACATATATATTTGAATTATATTTCTCAACAACCAAAATTAATTAACGTGGTAAAATAATAATTGGATTGGCATCCAATACCATATTACGATGGTTCAAGTCGCAGGAAGGCACCTTAGGGTGTCTTTTCTTTTGTTTGAAACACATTCTGCCAAAATACCTGTATCTTTGTTGAATTACGACTCATATAATCCAACAAACTTCGTATATATAATTTGTTACCCTAAATGGATTGACAATACGAACAGTTATAGGAGGATTTTGTGTATGGTAAAAACAGCATGTGTAAGTATGATTACTGGGATTCTTTTAATATGTTCAACAGGATGTGCCACTCAAACTGATTCTATTACAGCTAAAACTCAGTCAATTGATGATGGGACATATACAACAAAAGAAATCACAGACGCATTTCCTGTAGGAACACCCATAACTACTTACATTCAAAAAGAAGAAAAACTGAACGTAAAACATCTCACCAGTATTACGCTTACAGATGGTGGCGTCGGTAGAGTTCTGGAAGCAACAGATGGTTTTGTTGTCATATGTGGGAATGAAAAAGGAGTTTTTGATGTATTAATATTTAAAACTTTGGAAGATGTAAAGAAATATGAACAGAGTTTAAAGCGATAATTAATATCCTTCTTATGCCTTGTACACAGACATTGTCCTCTAGCTCTTGCTATGGCTTTTCCTATGTACAGTATAATTGCATCATGAGTAGTCACACGTTATAATAGTCACCTAATTACATATGAAGAGGTGCAGAAAATGAATAAAACAGAATTAACAAAAGTAGTAGCAGAAAAAGCTGAACTTACACAAAAAGATGCTGCTGCAGCAACACAAGCGTTATTAGATACAATAACAAATGCGTTAGCAGATGGAGCGAAAGTACAGATTCTTGGTTTTGGTACATTTGAAGTACGTGAAAGATCTGCACGTACAGGGCGTAACCCACAAACAGGTGAAGAAATGCAAATCGCGGCTTCAAAAGCACCTGCATTTAAGGCTGGAAAAGAATTAAAAGAGGCAGTGAAATAATTATACATATTGAAAAGGGTTTGATATTCATATCAGGACCCTTTCAATAGCCTTTTTGTTCATAAATCAAAAAAGTATCATCCAACATATATTAGAAGATACCTCCTTTCCCACCTACTCACTGGGCTGTGACCCTTCACGCTCCTTGAGAAAGGAGTCTTCTTGGAAAAAATGATAAAAAGAAACATATACCTGCAGAAAATAAGAGGTTATGTTTCTTTTTTGATATAGTGTGTAAAATATACAAAATTAGAGTATATCTAATACAAATATTCATTGATTTGTACTACCTTTTCCTCATTTGGCATTAGAAATTGAAATGGAAGAGAATAGATTTGGAATGCTATTCTCAAAAGCTAATGTAAAGGAAGGAATTAGTTCATGTATTCTTTCTTGCAGTGATCTCTTATCTACTTCTCCAAGTTCGTTCAAAAGTTCATTCCCTCCCGAAGTCTCATCCTCAGTGATTAACATGTTTAACATATCTGAGTTAATGATTTCATGAGGCGAATAGACTAGCCCATTCATCATTATATATTTTTGGAGCATGGTAGAATTCCCATCCCTTGCTTGCTTTAAAGCTTGTTTAAGATATAAATCAAAATATTTCTGTGCAAATTTCACACCTTTTAGCGGAACTGCCCCTACATGTTCAACACCTTCCCAACGTAAATCCGCAATTGAACTCAGCCACCATGCCGGCTCAATAGCCTGTTGCATACGTTGCAGCACTTTGCGTTCGAATCCGGGTTTATGAGTAGAATGTTCTTTTAAACATGTATCTAACATTTCAGCTTCAATGGCGGCTACGGTCATCCCTTGTCCATAAATGGGATCAAAATTACAAAAAGCATCACCTAACACTAATAATCCAGATGGCCAATTTTCCATTTGTTCAAAATGTTGACGAGTTGATTCATGCGCTCTAAATCCTCTTGGGACACTAATTGGATCTAACTCTTTGATTAACTCCCTCATCATAGGGGTAACTAATGAATCCAGTTCTTTTTCATATTCTTTTGAATTGGTTGGTGGATAGTGTGTACCTCCAGCAACAAATAGTAGCGCTTGAGCTATGTTTTCTTCAATATATAATAGCCCTACAGCTCCAATGTTTTTAGCAGGATCCCCTTCAGAAATTGCACTCAATTTCTCTTTGATATGTGGGGGTACTTTATAATATCTCGTGCTATATCCAAAATTCACCTTTAAACGTTCTGGTTCTGGAACATCATATCCCATAGATGTAAGCCATTTATTGAGTTTAGATTGACGACCACATGTGTCAATTACTAAATCAGTTAAAACAGTTCTCTTTGTTTTTAATTCATCTCGTTCTTGAATATTGATCCCAATAACACGCTTATGATCAGACGAAGTTAGAAGTCCTGTCACCACTTGCTTTGAATGAAAATGTACATTAGGAATTTCTTGTACACGTTGGCGGATTGTCCATTCTAACAACGCTCGACTGCTCGCTGCACCTTTTCGTTCTATAACTAGTTCAAGTGCCCCATAAGGAGAAAATCGAATCATTTTATCATTCTTGACATTATGGGCCCCTAGATTTAATAGATCATCAACATATCCAGGAAAGAAACGGTTCATAATTATTTCTCCGCGTGGTAATACACGATGAGGATGAAAGTCTTGGGGTGTACCTGGACGTTCAGATGGCTTTTGAGGTAACGCATCTTTTTCAACAACTATCACTGTCTCAAAATAACTGGAAAGCACACGTGCAGTAAGTAAGCCTGCAATACCAGCTCCAATCACTAGAGCCTTTTCTCTTTTTTGCTGTTGATACAGTAATTGATTATCCATCAATAATCTCTCCTCTTCCTAAAAAGTATATTTGTTCAGTATGAATCTATTAAAACTTTTTCGGAAATCAGAATAAACAAATGATGATTCTTCATTTTTCAACAAAATTCAGGTTCATATAACTTGTATAACTGCCCATCGCTTATAATTGCTTTTTTAATACTGCGTTTTCCCCCTTTAATATTTTTTATAATTTGCACCTTAAATGTATCACTTTTGATATCTTTTTAAATATTTGGTATTTTTAGAAATATTTATTTGATTTTTAGTAATATTTCGATTCTATTTTATCAAATAGAAACTAGAGGGTTTGGGGAAAGTATGTAATAATGCATAATAAATCAATCAGATATTATGATATACTTTCAAAGAGCTGATACAAAATTTCTTTAGATTGGAAAACTAAAGTCTTATCTACCTACTTGTGGGGGACGCCTTATGGCGTCTTTTCTTTTTTATTTTAAGAAAACCCCCAAGCATTCATATGCTTAAGGGTTTATCGATTGAAAGGTAGTGCTGTTTGAAATTCCCTAAATTAAGAACAAAGCGGGATTACTCCTAAACCAATTAATAAAACTGCAGCAAAAGCTGGAATTGGCGCAGGAATCTCGATACCTTCTACAACTAAAAAGTATTGTCCATTTACAACTTTAAAACAAACTAATTGCATGGCTAATCCTCCCTTCTGTTAGGATTAATACATTATATAAATAATCTTATTATTTATATAATTAGATAGTCTGTTTTTTAGAAAATGTGTAATTTATTTTGAGGATATTTTCTTTTGTTAGCTTGATAGTGTTTGATTACCTTCAACATTTCAAAGAACACCCATGATAAGAAAAAATAAAATGAGCCGTCCATATGGACAGCTCATTTACAAATTTTTTGTTATTGGGAGCTATTGCAAACTACTTCTATTTTGAGTAAGGTCAATCTTTGTTTTGTTTTTCTAAAAGTTGAATAACTTTATCTAACTTTTTCTCAACTGAACCTTGCTTTTTGTAATTACTAGTATGTTGAATTAAACGTATAATCCCCCCAAGTAGTGCACCGATGATCAATAAAATAATAGCAACTCCTATGTAATAAATAGAGTTTTCTAAAGGCATTATACAGGACCTCCTTCCCATTATTTTACCATTTAAAAGAAGTGATTTGTTGTTTATTTTTGGTTGTATACTCTATACATATCTAGTATAACGTCTCATAATCGGTACCAAGAGCCAAGAGGCCCCTTCTCTCTGAAAGAAATCTCCTTTTTCTTTTAGCTATTTGCGTATCCCCAATGTAACAGCAAGGGATTTATGTATCCGAGTTTTGGTGTAATTTATATTAAATATGCATAATTAAATATTTATTCCTTATATAAAAATATTTAAATTTACATTTTTAACCTGTAAAATACAGGATGTTAAATACATACCTAAGGGGTTGTTAATATGAAAAAATTTATGGGCATGTTAGCTATGTGTTTTGCACTTACACTAGCATTTTTACCAACTATTTCAAAGGTGGATTCTTCTCCACTACGAAGTGTTAGCATAAGTGCTGTAGGCGATAATAACAAAATGTATAGTGCAAGTTCTTACTTAACTATTCCTGTTCTTAAAGGCGATTACCTTTATGTGAAAGTTAGTGAAGTAGGTACACCGGATTCATATTCTGAGGCTTTGACTGTTAATGGTGTTAGATATGCGGGAAGTTCTTTAGACGAAGTCAGTTCTTATACTGGTCCATTCGGATCTGAAAAAACATTTAGATTACGTATTAAGGATTCTTACATCTTCTCAAACACACCAAATTCAACAAACACTATAGCTTTTGAAGCTAGAGTTCCTTTCTCAATGCAAGTATTATCTAAAAGTATATCGGTTCATGTAGAATAATTTATAACATTTTTATTTAATTGAAGAAAAGACGATGCATACAATATCCAAATCTAATTAACATATCATTTGATTATCGGTAGCAAGATCAAAGATGCCCCCTACTCTCGGAAAGAAACCTCCTTTTTCTTTTAGTTATTTGCTTGTACCGAATGTAACAGCGAGGAATTTATATATTCAAGTTTTGGTTTACTTTCATTTGAAATGCAAATACCCATACATTGCAACTTCATCGCTTTCTTCATGTATCCCTTTATATACTAAAAAATCCAACCCACCTATTACAAACCCACATTTTTCATAGAACCTACATGCTGCTACATTATTATTTTGTGTTTCAAGCATTATACCTGGCATATTGCTTTCTTTTGCCCACTGCGTTGCTTGCTCAATTAACCTCCTACCAACTCCAAGTGAACGATATTTTTTATCCACCTTTATATCTTCTATGTAAGCATAGTGATTCCAATTCTTTTTCAATACCATTACTCCTATAATTTGATCATGTAAAATTGCTATGTAAATTACTTGTTCAGGCTTATTTATATATTCAGTGTATGCTAGTTCATCATCATATTGATCTTGTAAATAACTTTTCTCATAACTTGGAACGTCTTCTACTGTATATTCTATTTGCTTATTTACTTTTGAAAGAGAAAAAATTAACCGAGAGTTTACTATAAAACTATCATCAATCTCCGGTAAATTGTCTAAATCATCTACTTCTAATTCTCTAATTAAAAGGTTCATCGTATTCTCCTTTACGTGGGACCTCCAATTCATATTATTCCCCCTAGTTCTTTCCATGTCCCTTATTCAATTCTAATTTACTAACTGATTAGCGTTATTGCAAATCAAAATAATAAAACCGCATCTCCAATTATTAGATAACTATCTAATACATTGGAGGTGCGGTTCACTTAGGTCATTGATGTTTCAGCTATTCTCTTTATTTGAAAATTACATCTACCATACTAATTTAATATTATATTCCTGAAGCCAACTATTAACTTGAAGTAAATAATCTATTATACCTCGTGCATCATTACCTGAAATTACTTCGTCTTTTCCTTCTGCAATAGCACGAACTCTTTCTACATTAATTAATGGCAAAATAGGTGATTCAGGATTGTTCAACACATGTAGCATCCAATCGCTAATACCTTGTAGATATGAAGCATCCTTTGTGCTTGGATATGCACTTTTTTTGCGATAACGTACATCCTCTGGAAGTACATTTTCAAAAGCTCGACGTAAAATACCTTTTTCAATATTGTCTATGCTTTTCATTTCGAATGGAACATTCCATAAGTATTCTACAAGCCGGTAATCGCAAAATGGAACCCGTACTTCAAAGCCATTCATCATACTTGTACGATCTTTTCGTTCTAGCATAAATGGCAAGAAACGTGTAATAAACATGTAAGACATTTGACGTTGCTTCATTTGCAGATCACTTTCACCTTCTAAAAAAGGAACCTCAGCAACCGCATCTTCAAATTTTTGTTTTTGATATTTTTCAGGGCTAATCTTTTCTTTAAAATCCTCTGATAAAATTTCTGTACTATACCATAAATTAACACTCCAAGGGAATATCCCTGCATCTAAAAACTTCTCTTGATGGAACCATGGATATCCTGAGAACACTTCATCTGCGGATTCGCCTGAAAGTGCAACTGTTGCGTCTTTTTTCATTTCCTTAAATAGCAAATAAAGTGATGTTTCTAGTTCTCCAACTCCAGGTAGATCACGTGCTCGCATTGGAATTAATAAATGCTCTATTAAACTATCTGATCCCAATTCTATAGAGTGATGCTTTGTTCCTACATATTCAGCCACACGTTTCACCCAAGGTTCATCACGATCAAAACGAAGGAAGTCTTGCTCAAAGTCTTTTTCATCATTGATGAAATTCAAGGAATATGTATGAAGGTGTTCCCCTTTATTCCCAAATTCGTTTCCTGCTAAACCTGTTAGACCACTTGAATCTAAACCTCCGGAAAGCATAGATACCACTGGTCTATCAGCAATTAACTGACGTTTAACCGTATCTTGTAAAATGGAGCGGATTGTCTCCACTGTTGTATCAATATCATCTATATGTCTTTTACTTTCCAGTTTCCAATACTGTGTCGTATTCGAATTATTAGGGGTAAATGTCATATAATGGCCCGCACGCACTTCATGTATATCCTTGAAAATTGCATGACCAGGAGTACGTGTTGGTCCAAGACAAAATACCTCAGAAAGTCCTTCTTTATCTACTTCTGCATCTACAAGCGGATGCGAAAGCAAAACTTTTAACTCTGAACCAAAGAGAATTGCGCTTCCTCTTTGAGCGAAAAATAAAGGCTTCACACCCAGATGATCACGACCAAGCATCAATTTCCCAAATCTTTCATCCCAAATACCAAAAGCAAAAATCCCATTTAAGTGTTGAACACAATCTTCTTGCCATTCTAAATAAGCATGTAGTAATACCTCTGTATCAGACTTTGTCTGAAATTCATGACCTTTCCCCTCAAGTTCTTTACGTAATTCTTGATAGTTATAAATTTCTCCATTGAACGTAAGGCCAATCGTATCATTTCCAGCTTTATACAGCATAGGTTGAAGGCCACCTTCAGGATCAATGACGATGAGACGTCGATGACCTAATGCTGCTCGTTTTGAAAACCAATGCCCTTCTGCATCAGGCCCTCGGTGAGTGATAGCATCTGTCATTTTTTTTAACGTTTCTTGTTCATTAGACAGGTCTTTAGACCAGTCTATCCACCCTGCAATTCCACACATAGTGTCTACCTTCTCTCAATTAGTATAGAAATCGACCGAAATCAAATATCAGTCGGTTTTCCGTAAAAAAATCCGACTAAAAACATCTTTTAGTCATGTTTATATAGTAAAACGAATTGAGTAAAAAATCAAATTATTCAATCAAGAAAGAAATCACTGCCTCCTTTCACTTGACTTCTCATCGTCCAATTTAAAAATTATGATCTCAAACTCGCATTTTTATTCTTAAGACGTAAAATCGAATTCTATTATGGTCATATACTAGATATAGGAATGATGTGTGTTATTCTATAAGAAGTAACTAGGGACTTTCTATTAGGCGTTAAAAATAACAAATAGACTGATAGACAATGTAATGAAAGAAAACTTCGCTAAATATTTCAAGGATAGGGTGTAGACAATGATAAAATTAGAAAAAGAAAATAAAAAAATGAATATCATTCAATCTGCCACAATACTGTTCTCTACGCGTGGTGTCCGCAACACAACGGTTGATGAAATTGCAAAGAAAGCTAAAGTTGGTAAAGGAACTATTTATTATTACTATACAGATAAAACTCAAATATTATGTGACTGCTATATGCGTCATATTCAGCTTAAACGCTCACAATTATTTAATTTATATAAAGAGGAAAAAGATGTTTTATTTCGAATACAAAAAATTCTTCATTATATCAGCCTAGAATATCATCAAGATCCGTTTGTTTCTACACTCTTTCAAGAATATAAAGAGTACCATTCACCTGAAATTACAACTTGTTTTAAACAATCTGAAGAAGAAGCAATTAAAATGATAAGTAATTTGCTCGAAAAAGGTTATCAACAAGGCGCTTTGCATAAGGTGCCATTACCGCTAACAGCTTTTATGTTAGTACGAATGATTTTTAACTACGAACAGGATTATATAAAAAATGATAAAAGTGATAAAGAATTTCTGCAGTTGCTAAAGCATATGCTGCTTAAAAACTAGTTTTAACAGCAAAAAAATAATTGTGGTACTAATATATGAAGAAGAACGTGAATAATGGATGGTTTCATAAGCTCTTTTCAGTCTGGACAAACCTGCAGAATATCTAACGCTTATGTAGGAATGACTGATAAAATCCCAACCCGCGTGATTGTTCATCGGATAATAAACGAACAACAGCGATTACAAGATCAAACTGTAAGGGAAAAAAGAATGAAATAAAGTATTCTGCTTGTAGTTAGGACTTTGCAATATTAATGAGGAATACCAATCATTTACTTGTGTTGATAGGAGAAGTAAATGATTGGTATTCTTTACGTTAGCAATATGATTTTAATTTAAAACACTGTAAGCAATCTTCCTCATTCATCGTTGCAAAAGGATAAAACGAGAAAAATTAGAATGCGAATTCAGATGATGTTTTTATCATGTACTAATATTCAAGTTCACTTCAATGTGCATAAGCTTTTTATTATTTACTCTCTTAGATATGGGTTCCCATTAATAATCTAATTAAATTAGATTTCTTTACGCACCCTCTTCTGAATCCCACACTTCAGTAAATTCAAAACCTTTTAATTCACTCTCTAAAATTGCATTTTTGAATTGATCTGATACTAAAAGATAGTTAGGATGTACCTTCCCATTTATATTCAATTTAAAAATTGGTTCGTGCTGGACAACATAAGGAATAAATACAAATTTTTTACATCCTATTATTAAACCTGAACTTAACTTATCAAAGATTGTTTTATTATTATCAAGTGCTTCCAACACCCTTAAAACATGCATAGCATAGTATTTTTTGTTTGTTTATGAATTAATGGTAAAAATTCAATATTATTTCCTACTATAGGTTCTAAAACATTCTTGGCTTTTTCACTAATTATTTGTACACCAGACTTTCCCCAAAAAATAGGGGAATCGCTTGATTTTCCTTCATCTGTTACCTCAATAAACTTAGGCGTCCATGAATCTGACAAACTCACCATAGAATTAAAACTAGTTGTAAAATATTTTTATCCTCTTCATAGTTCAATAATTGAAAGGTTTCATAATCATCAGTCGAGCTCTTTAATTGCCAAATCTTCATATATATTCTCCTATATTATTACCATTTATATGGTTATTTCTTGGGTTCATTTAATCGTAAATTACCTTCTAATAAATCTCTTCTTATTTCATGTAACACTGTTCGAGTTAACATCCCTTATTTAATTCTTGTAAAAAATAAAAAACAAACTAACCTTTAAAATGTTAGTTCGTTTTTAATAAATCATTAAATTAATATCAGGGAATTAAAAATGAATTTCAAATTATATTTAACATCAATTATTTTTATCCATTGGTATTGTATTTAGTGCTAAACCAACAAATCCTAATTTTTTTGCTTTACCATATGGAGCCCCTTTTAATATTTCCCCTGTTGATATATCAAGTGCTAGTACACTTTTTATCTTTACTAAATCTTTTAATCCTCCATTAGGAATTTCTATTAATACTATATTACACGTATCAGGGATTTCTTTTTTTATTTTCTGTATTTTTTGATTCAAACACCCCGTATTTACCCACTCAATAAAATCTAATGTAACTATAGTGGCATGATTTGAATTCATATCACCAGAATCAACAACCCTTACTTCTCGTACATCTGCACCTTGCGACATTAAAAAACTTTGCCACTACCATCATCATCAATAGCGACATAACCATTTGCATATTCTGTTACTTCCCAAGTCTCATTTCGTTCAATAATATCATCAGTACCATAAATTATTAATCCTCCACCTATAGAAAAACCATTTGTATATTTCAATAAATCTTTATGTACATTTGGTAATTAAACTTTCATTACATCTTCTATTTCTTGAATTTCAATATCATTTGCTCGCTTATTTTTTATCAAACCAGAAACCCTAGATAAATTTATCATTTCCCCACTGCCTCATTTATTTTTCTATAGTTTACATTAAATTTATAAGTTATATTAGTAGCATATCACCCAAGTCTCCTTCGCTTTCTTTACATAGCAGAAATTTTGACCTGAGGCAAACCAGAACTTGATAGTAAAGGTTTCGTTTGAGCTTTCTTTTCCTTACAACACTCTCATCATCCTTTACAGTCCATTCATTTTGTTGTATAGAATGATGCCAATTGTATTTAATTATCAGCTGGCATACTTTTATTTCCTTAAGCAGGATAATAACTTATTTTGTGAAGCCAAAAATATATAGTGAATATTAATTACTATACCTTTCCGCGCTTAATTCTAAGAAAAAGCTTATGCAAATACATAAGCTTCTTATATTACATTTATTACTCTCTTGGATATAAATTTACATCAGTAAACTAATTTTATTAAATCTCTTTACGCATGATCTTTTGAATCCCATACCTCAACAAATTCGAAACCTTTTAAATTGTTTTCTAAAACTGTATTTCTAAATTCATCAGATACTAAGACAGTAGAAGAATGTAATCTTTGATTTAAAAATGTTTTAAATATTATCTGCCCCTCAACTTTATTGGCTAAAAATGCGTATTTTTCGAACCCTATTATTAACCCTGTACTTAGTTTTTCCAAAACTGCTTTATTGTAGTTAATTGCATCAACTGTATTTAGAACGTTTATTAGGTAATAAACTTCACTTGTAACATCATGAATTAATGGAAGGAACTCAACATTATTACAGATTAGAGGCTCTAATATTTCTTTTGCTTTTCTGCTAATCATTGGTGTACCAAGTTCTCCCCAGAACATAGGGCAGTCACTTTTTTTATCACCTTCTACACATTCAATAAAAATTTCCCCCCACGAATCAGACAGTTTTATTGCCAAATCAATTTTCCCATCAAAATATTTTTTACGGTCTTCTTTTAAATTTAGTAGCTGAAAAGATTGATAGTTATCAAATAAGCTTTTTAATTGCCAAATTTTCATACCTTTTTACTCCTTCAGAATTTAATTATTAAGTATCTATGATTGGTTAGATTAATTTAGTTTTAAACTACCATCCAATAACCTCTCTCTTATACTATGCAAGGCAGCAACTGCATCTTCTTGATTTCCCCCAAAGCGTTTCACTTCATACTCTGTATACTTCCCTGAATCTAGAGCGGTAAGCTTAAAGGAAATGAAAAGGGAATTAAATATACCAAAATCTCAACATCCAATCAACAAAAAAAGGTTACATTTACAGTTATTAACAGTAAGTGAATACTAAATGATAAAAAAAGCCTATTATGACCTGGGAATTGAAATATGAAGTTGATGAACAAAAAATTATAATTCAAGATTATTCAGCTGGTCATACCTTCGGACAAGGTGGTATTTGAGATTAACCCCCCCTCATCATAATGTAAGACCTGAGTACAATACAAGAACGGGACAGGTAGATGGGATGGAGGAACATTATTATTTTAAAAAGAGAGTTAAAATCTTAAGTTGATGGACATGTGGCGGACCCCTACTAATATTCTTGCTTTTAAATTATTTTCAGTATATTATATTCATATGTTAATATGGGAATTATGGTATACAAAAAGGGATCTAATCTATTTGTAAGATTTAAATCCTTTTCAAAGATAAAAAAATTCCACCAGAACGTCATATAACTTATGCTTGTCTTTTTAAGATGTATCTAATAAACACACATTTTTTATCAATACAATTGTGTTTTCAATATAAATGGAAACTTTTAAATAGAGGTTTATTTACTTGCAATGATAGGAGTTAGTGTCTAAAACATAGAGAAATAAGGCACCATACATAGTACCTGACAAACTTGAGAGGTTTTGTATGTAGTTTGCTCATTACAGATAACAAAAGAGCCTTACCTATCTAGGCAAGACTCTACTAGTTTAGTTATATAATATTTACATAACAACTAATAAACTAAAAACATATAGCACCAAGTAGCAGAACCCTAATATTCCTCCTACAGCTAATACCTGTTTAGCCCAACTTTTAATTTTCAGATTACTGTAAATCACTTGTACTCTTTCCATATTTCCTCCTATTAGGGCGAACCCTTAAAGACTCTCACCTCCGTATGGTACCATTAAAGAATGGCTAGTAGAGATATAATTTTTGTCTAAACGTATAAATATGCAATATTGCATACAAAAATGTATTGTTAGAAATGTAAGCGCTTACTATAATGAAGTTATAAAGATTCAACACATCTTAATACAAAAACAGAGGAGAGAATAATATGGAAATCGCAATGGCAGTTTTAAAATTTATAGGTGGAGCAATACCATTAATTCAAGAACTTCTAAAAGCATTTATGTAATTCCATGTTTTAGCAATTCTTTATAAATATTATCACACAAATGATCTGTATATCAAAGATGAATTGATTTACAGATCATTTGCGTGAGCAAGGTCCCTTTAATATTATTGAGGGACCTTTTTAAATTTTTAAACACTTAAGGTTACATCACATCAACATCAAGTTAGCAAAACAAAATAAAAAATACGCCACCCACTCCTATGATTCTACAAAAAGAATAGCGTATTTTTCATTTTGGAGCATTTTAAAACTTTAACTTGATGGTAATGAGGTAAAAGTTGTGATTTAGAGATACGATCAGATTATACAAAGATACACCACCGATATGTGGAAGATTAAGAATACACTTGCGAAATTGAAATGATTGAATTAAAAAACTTGATGTTAGTATGGCTGCATAGGTTCCCTTTTAAATTATATACGTCTACTTTACCATCGATAAGCAATGACTAATGTCTCCTATTCAATCGTACAGATCACCCATGCCATGTTCTAAAGGAACCCTCTTGGCTAAAACGATAAAAATAAAGAGAGACACTTGTCCCCCTCTCCATAAGTACTTTTATTTTTAAATTTTAAATCATGCCTTTTAATATTAAACCCAAAACCGACATAGTGATTGCGCTAATAATAATTCGTAGAATCCAAGTTGTATTCAGGCTAATCTTTTCTAATTGCTTATTAATTGTAGCTATGTCCTTCTCATTAATTGTTGTGCGAGTTTCTAAATTACGAATATCTCGCATAATTTCTTTTTGTTCTGCTTTTAAACTGTCAATTTTTACATAAACATCTTCCAATACGTTCACACCCTTTTATAATCGTAATAAAGCAATCTTTACATGATATGAGACAACCTTATTCATGGTGAATTCATTGGAGGAAATTCCATACAAAATCCGTATTTTGTTAAAAATAAAAAAGAGACAGTTTCGCCTCTTTAAATACATAAAACTTGATTATATCCAGTTTTATCATTAATACCATTGATTTGTTGCTTTAATTTTAATCCACTTAACTTGCGTCCTATTTGAATTGAAGGTCTCTCAACTGAATAATACGTAATGCTATACACTGCGATTGATATTAAGACTGTTTTTGTGAGGGTTTCGTATAAGTGTGATTTAACTGTTTAAGGCTATTTTCAAAGACGACATATCAGCGATAATTTTTGTCTATTCTATATAAGTGTTAGCAAGTTCGTTTGCAAACTTGTTAGCACTTATACATTCTTTTTAACTCTAATAAAATAACATGTTCCAAATCATGCAAATTCGCCTTTGGTTTGGCATAAATGATTTGAGTAAAACCATATTCACCTGACTCTTGTTTCACCACTTCCTCTACTTCAAGACCAGGTATTATCTTCGTACTTAAACTAGATGTAACAAATTTATCACCTTTTTTAATTTTTTCAGCCTTATCGTTTGGATTTTTTCCATTATAAGAACTTTCTTCTTCTCATCGTACCCTGTAATAAACCCTAGAATAGATTGATCAGTTTGTAATGTTACTGCCAAATGATTCGTTCTTTCACCTTTAGACATCTGAGTGCACCCCTTTTCGAATCCAACCATGCCTTTTTTTCTCAGCCAGTTCCTTGTACTTTATACCTTTCATGAAATCTTCTTGAGCTAACACGTGTTTTTGCTTCACTTCATATCACCCACCACTTTCTATACAACTAGGAAGAAATTCTTTTATTTTCCTCTTCGAATAAATTTTTTACAAAGAAAAAAGACCTTGTAAATTACAAAGCCTTTTTTCTTATATATAAATTTACAACTTTCATTTTAGTATTAGTTAAATCCCCCCACCAGGCTCTGTATTAGCTGGTGCACCTGTATTTCCATGTGCGTAACTAGGAGACCATGTATCTCCTTTATTATGAGCCGGTGCCCCTTCTGTATTCCCATGTGATTCTAATTTCGGTGCAGGGAAATATCCATGAGTATAAGTTGGCGCTCCCCCATGATCCCCATCAGCTTCTAACTTCGGTGCAGGAGTATCTCCTACATTAAAAGAAGGTATTGGATAGTCTCCATATCCATAAACTGGTGCTCCTGTATGCCCATGAGTATAGGACGGTGCTCCACCTGTATGTCCATGTGCATAACTCGGAGACCAGCCCTCTCCATGAGTATAAGTTGGTGCTCCCCCATGATTTCCATGTGCATATGCAGGCGCTCCTCCTCCATCCCCTTCTGAAGCCGCTTGAACAACCCCTCCACCATTTCCATGAGTAAAACCAAAAATTCCAAATCCTAAAACAGATAAACCTACGACTGCTGTACCAATTCTCTTTTTCATAATCGCTCTCCTCTCTATGTATTTCATGTTATTTGAAATGAACATATTATGGATATCAGTCATGATGAAAATTCGACTTATTTCATTACCATATATTTATACTTCTATGTATTTTTTTGTAAAACCTTCTTGAAATCTGAAGAAAATGGTTATTTTTTGTAAAAAATCAAATGTAGTAACAAATTATTCACTTTACAATTTAGGCTTTGTTGCCTTGTTTTACCCACCACCTCACGGTAATTTCTTTTAATCATATTATTACATCCTACCCTTGTTAATCTGTTTATTTAAATATAAAATTATATATAAGTTCTAACATTTTGAATCGAGGTGAAAATTATGAGAAGTTTTAGTTCATTATTGATCTCTACTATCTGTTCAACAATCCTTTTAGTTTGGAATTCCCTTTCTTTTTATACTGAATTCACAACAGGACATACATACTACTGGATTTACGGTATCATAGCCTTGGTTTTCCTTCTATTCTTTGTCTTAAACATGCGGGATATCATCAAGAAAAACTACAGAACCTCATAACAATAGGAGTTGATACATATGTGGAAAAAGATTAATAATTATAAGTTTCAACTAAAAGATTTGAAATTTATGACTTGGCTCTTTCCAATTGTCGGGTTGTTATACGCTTATGAATTCTTCTCTGGACTATTGTACTACCAGGAGTTTCGTTGGCTCAAGTTAATATGCATGGCGATAATGATTATAGGATTTATGGATATTAAAAAGAAGCTTAAAAACAAAGATTATAGAGTGGCTTAAAGCAACAAACAATCTTGAACTCATTTTCAAATCATTGTGATATATTTTCGGGTCTTACTTCATAAATCATTACCAGGAGAATCTGCAGGTTTGCAGGTTCTTTTTTGGTAAAATAAAAAAGAACCTGTTAGGCTACTTAAAGTTTGTCTTATCACCAAATAAAATGGTATCTATATTCACCCGTTACACTTTCATCAACTCCAGCAACCCTAGCAAATCTCATATATCGCAGTTTTTTCGTTCATTGATTTCGTTTGTTTTGTTAATCCTTATCTTTCTTTAACAACTAACAAGACGCCCGACAGATCACGGTAACACCTACGATAATGGCTATAAACTCAATCAAAATCAGTTATCCTTACATTATTTATTTTTTGCTTCCATACCCCATTCTCTTTACGATACGTATTCTTGTCATTCATGAAGTCAGCTGTATTAACAGAAATGCTATATTTCTTATAAAAATTTAAATAATTCCTAAAGCAGTAGCTATCAAACGGATAGCTATTTTTTTATTCTCATAAAAACTATCACGTCTCATCATCAATTCGTTATAAACATAGAAATCTTTGACTTTCTTACTTCCCAGATATTTCAACTCAATTATCTGACGCTGATTGTTATCAAGAGCGTTTTTCAATGTCCGTTCAATTTGTTAAAAACGTATCTCGTGATTCTTATCGTCATCTTTCATTTTCGGAAAAAGAACAACATCTCCAGCTTAAGCCTGTTCTTCTTGATCTTTCATTCGGACACACAATGTTTTGTAGTTTTTCAGCTCCTTCACCACAAGTCTTCGCATCTCTTTTCCATCGATGTCTTCCAAATAAGAACATATTTCCATTCCCCTATTATACAAAATGATATTTTTATCAGAATAACTTTCGTATAACATTTCTAATCTCGCTTACACTATAACTGTAACTTTAAGTTACACTTCTATTACTTGTAGGGCCTAATTTTCTCTTGTGTAACAAGTGGTTGGCTAATAAAGTTGACCACTTTGTTGCGCCAAATATTTTTTATTTCTCAATACTTAGCACCTGTAATGAATTCTCATTTCTTGATACTATATTGGTGACATTGATTTTCCTCATAGGCATTTTTGGTAAAGGGTCTGTTTTCCCACAGCAGGTCCTTTTTTATTTGTTTACTAATATAGTGTTTATGTTGATTTTACGTTGACATTTTGTTGATTTTTTCTTCACATTTAAAAGAAACCAACATACGATATTGTATGTAGTCTCTCCGCTCATAGAGATCTACCTTTCTTATCAAAGAGCATACTTATATGTGTGCTCTTTTTACTTACAATGAAATAACTATTTTGTTAAGTTTTATTAATTCCTACATTCTCTTAATAAGTTCTGTATAATAACCTTTCCAAAATCATTGTGTTCCTCTATTAAAAATACTGTTTTTCTCTGCAATACTATTTTTCTAAAGTATCCGACAAAATTTGACAAACACAGTCAGCTATATTTGTTATGATGTTCTAGGTATTTCGCTTGACTACATAGAGGTTCTGAAAAAAACATATTTAATGACTATTCGTAGAAGGAGAATACAACATGGAAACACAAACCTACAAATACCCTAGACAAAAGATTAATGGGATTTGGCTAATAATTGCCGGTATAGCAATGTTGTTACTTTTAATAAAATATAACGGCTATCCAAATGTTTGGCCTTTTATCATCGTTTACATATTGGGCATGATTTGGCAATTAAACTCTAAAACTAGGAAAAAGTTAGCAGTTGGTCCTGGAACACCAGAACAAAAAAAGTGGTCTAATTCTTCAATCATTCTATTGGCCATTCTAGTTTTTCTTATTTTCCATTTCTTTTCCGATGACTATAGAATTTGCTGGTTATTAATTCTTTTAGCTGTAGGTGTTCATTTTTTAGCTTTTATTCCAGTACACGGAAAATTAATGATCTTTTTATCAATTAGTTTGGTAATTAATGCGTTCATAGGATTAATTATTACTAATGTAAGTCTAGATATCTTTTTTGTAATAGATGGACTAATAAAAATCTTATTTGGTGGTATCTTTATTAAGCTAAGTCCTACTAATTTTTAAAAAATTAGTATTCTGTTTCACAGTGAACCTCGGAGATAAGCAGTTAGCTTTTGCTAGCTGCTTCTTTTATTTATGAAAAAAGGAAATTTCCATTCAAAATTAGATTCAACACTGCATGAAAACTTATTAAATTCTTTAACTCTTTCAAAATCACTCGTATACTCTTAACCCAATTTATTCTCTTGCAAGAAAAAACTTCCCTGACTGAACTCTTCTAGTTCTAAATCTTCTTCATCATTATCTAACCCATAATTATGAAAATGATATTCTTTTTCTACATTTTCATCTACACCAACTACAAGCAATTAAAAGGGGTTTATCCTGCTGTTTTTCTATTAAATACATATCTTTTTTATACTCATTCTCTTCATATTCAAATCATAGTAAAAACTAATTACATTGAATGCTAGGAAAAATCCTAGTATTTTTTATTTCTCTCATATCAGTCGGTCCTTTCCATTTCTCCTCACTTTCCCACTTCTTTTTAAGCTTTCCAACATAAGTAAAGCTACAATCATACATAATACTAAATTCCTTTTGATTCATACGATACGGTTCCCCTCCGTTCAATCTATTTACTTATGAATGGATTATTTTTTGTGTTCTAATATGCAATAGTGCATATTTCGTACTTTCAATTTTATACATGCAATAATTTATCTATAAAAATACTGAGTATTAGTAAGGATGATTTATATGAACAAATTCCGAAAGAAGATTATTAAATCGTTACAAACATTTTGGGGTGGCTTAGCATTCGGTATATTAATTTTTGCTATCTTTTTAATTATGGATTTAACAGATACACCTTTAAATACATTAAGCTTGAGAGACTGGATAGGTTCTGCAGTAGGCGCAGCCATTATATCTGTAGGGATATTTACTTTAAGTAAATTGGATTTAAAATAAATTTTCCGTCAATACTGTATATAGGCTGTATGCCATAACTCATTTGAAGTAGTTTTCTTTGTATCTCCTTGTATTGAGCAGTTAGCTTTTGCTTGCTGCTCTTTTATTTACGAAAAAAGATGCGGTTCTTTATAATAATTCTTCTTTATTTCTCAATATAAAGAGCCTTGGATTTTCGTTAACAATCCTTTACTATATGAACAAAGAGTAATTAAAAGACTTACTCTTTGCTATTGAGGGAAGAGCCTGAGAGCCATATCAGGCTCTTCCTTGTTTATATACGCTGTAACCAAATAACGATTTTATTAAAATTTAATTCACGCCTTATTTTCAATTTCCATATACTTATACGCACTTTGAACTACCCCCACTTTCACTTCGTTTAGAAGTGAGGGATTCCTAAGTAAAGAGTTCTATCGAACTCTAATTGATTAGGCTAACCCCGCAGCCCTTGCGGTTAGAAGCCTTATCGCTTCATTCTTTATATTGATACTTGCGTTAATATCCCTATCATGGTGTATACGACAAGAAGGACAATCCCATTTACGTAGGTTTAGATTTTTAACGTCTTTATTTTGATATCCACAACAAGAACATAATTGGCTGGAGGCAAATGTTTTCGATACGACAATGACTTGTTTGCCATACCATTTTGCTTTATATTCCAACATGGTTCGAAACTGTCACCAAGATACCTCACTAATTGCTTTTGCTAACTTATGATTCTTTAACATATTCGATACTTGCAAATCCTCTATACCGATAACATCGTGGTTTTTGATGATTTCGGTTGAGATTTTGTCCAAGTAATCTTTTCTAGCATTTGATATGTATTCATGAATTCTAGCTAACTTGACTCGTTGTTTATTCCACCGAGAAGATCCTTTCATTCTTCTAGAAAGAACACGCTGTGCTTTCGCCAACTTATCTTCTAATTATCGGAAAAACTTCGGATTTTTATAGGGTGTTCCATCTGACAAAATAGCGAAATCTTTTAGTCCTACATCTATTCCAATGTAAGAATGTGTTTTCGGAAGTTCTTGTACTTCTGTTTCAACTAATAGTGACACAAAATATCTGCCAGAAGGGTTTCGTCTAACAGTGGCATTTACAATATGTCCCTCTACTTCGCGACTTTTGGCAAATCGAACAAGGCCTAGCTTCGGCAACTTTATTTTGTTCCCTACAACAGCAATATTTTCATTTGTTTGTTTTGTGGTATAAGATTGTACGTTATTCTTCTTAGATTTAAAGCGCGGGGCGCTGTTTTGTTTTTTGAAAAAGAGCGTATAAGCATCCGCAAGGTTGCGAACAGACGACTGAATCGCAATACTATCCACTTCTTTTAGCCAAACAAACTCTTTCTTCATGGCAGGGAGTTTGGCGGAGCATGTACCATAGGTCAAGCCTTTTCCTGTCTCTTTGTATGCGTGATCCCATAAGGATAGAAAATGATTGAATACAAAGCGGGAACAACCAATCGTTTTGTTTATTAGAATCGCTTGTGCTTGATTTGGATAGATACGAAACTTATAGGCTTTATTGATCATCATTTCATTCACCTCCATTTCGGTATATAACTATTATACACCAAACATATATTCGATAGATAATAAAGTAACACCTTCTGTATGTCGAACAATTAAGGTGGCTTCCTACCATCCCTTGTTCGAAGCCAATTCATCTCCCACCTACTCACTGGGCTGTGACCCTTCACGCTCCTTGATGAAGGAGTCTTCTTGGCTAAAATGATAAATATGTCAAGTCAACCGCTAGTTATAACCCTTCCTCCTATTTCAAAAACCAAAATTACATTCTATTCTTCTTCCGGCCAAGTAATTAACCACACTTTTTTAACAAATAAAACTTTAGAACCTATCATAACGTTTGCATATTGTCCTGTAGACTTTGAAAGACTTGAAACTAAAAGAATGCCAGTCCTTATAAAATAATTTTTCATTCTCATTTAAGAATAATCTTTTTTACTTTACACATACTATCTGCAAGTCAGCTTCCCAGAGCCACTCTCTTTCAAATCGGAGCTCTTTACTCCGTATCGTTTAGTGCATGGCAGGTAACTTAGTCAATTACCTGCCATTTTTACGTATAAGCATAAATCTTTTGTACAACAAGCAGTTAGCTAATTGCTTTGTTGTGCTGAATGAATTTTTAATTTAGTTTTCTTTCCTGCATAATATTTCGATAGTTGTTTAAACTATAGTTGTAACTTTTTGTTACAACATATATCTGTATCCAGTGCAACTTCTAAAATTGTACAACTGAGCAGTTAGCTACTTTGGCTAGCTGCTTTGTTGTGCAAAATGATTTTTTTAACTTGTCACCATTTAATTAAACGAGCATATATATTATTAACATAGTTTTCTTTCGCTAATAGGGTCTCCTTTTTAAGAGCACTTGTGTATAGTGCTCTTTTTTGTGCGAAAAACTTTTCTCAACAACTATCGTGTAGAATACCAACTCCATTTTTGGTAATATATAGGCAATCTCTATTATGCTTAGTTTTTATAAAAGGACCCACCCCCTCCAATGTGGGTTCTTTTAAATTTTTTCTACAAAATAACGTTTTTGTTTAAAATAATGCTCCCATTAATTTGGACACATTTTCCACTATTTTTACCAAAAAATTCATGATATGGTTAATTAGTCGAGTACGTCATTGCTTGACACTTACCCTTAGAAGCCCCGTAGATAAACGGGGTTTCTTTTATTCAAATAACTATTTTATTGAATTTTCCAACTCACATTCCGCATATCATGCGCTAGGATGCTCCACGATATTATACAGTACTCCATCGTTTTTAAATTCCCCAATTGCATACCACCAATGATCAACTGTAACAACTTTAACTGTTTCTTTAATCCTTACCGTTTCACCATCCTCAAAAAGATGTGTTCTATATCCCATTTTCGCAAATCTTTTTTATCATAAAATTCAAACAATCAGTTTAATATTTGAACAAGTTAGTGTATTAATGCTAAAGGTGAATTAATAATATTTCTTTATACACTCTCATAAGAGTTCTCAAGGTTCAGCCCCTCGAAGCGTAACGTTAGGGGCTGAACTCTTTAGTTGCGCTAGGTAAGACTTTGAAGTAATCTCCATCTATTCCCCACTTAGCACTGTACGTGCGACTTTCTTCGCATACAGCACCCCATCTTATTCTTTTATACTAAAGAACTAGATTATAAACTTTACGAAGTTTGTTTATTTTCATCAATTAATTCTTTTCCTATGAGAAATCCTAGCCTTTTTTTATTTGTCTCATATCAGTTGGACCTTTCCAAACACCTGCTTGCATGCATTGTTTTTTCTTTTCCCCGACATACAGGGGCTAAGATCATACATAATCCCAATATCTTTATCCGGTATACCTTGCATATTTAAATCCCTGACAACCTCAGGTGTTTAACAACACGGTGCTTCCCTTCTAGGTCCACCATTCTTTTTAAGCTGTGTATCAAAATATCTACCCAATTGGCGTAACTCATCACCAGTCGGGCATACCCTTCTTTATTCAAATACTAAATGTATTCTTTCCCTTGCATTGTTTTGCTCACATATGGCTTTAAATCTCCCATAATACTTTTTGCATTTCAGATACTCCCCATATCATGAATACTCATTAAATGTCTTCTTGTTGCAAACCTTAGCTTTCTAATCGTAGAAGGTATCACCACCTAACGATTGATGTTCATGTTTATCCATCTCATATTCTTTTAGATGTTTCCACATGACCTTGTCGTCAAGATACGGCACTTGCAGTACGGTGGAGTTTTCCTTCATATATACCTTCCTTGAATAGATTGCAGTTTCTCTAATCCAAATCAATCTATCACTACTTCTGATGCAGTAAGATTCGGTAAACAAAAACTGAGCTTTGCATTTGCCATCTTTTTTACTATCCTAAGCAAGGTTTCTCCTGTAGGATACTATACTTACAAAAGACAATACGAAATCCAAGTCCTCTTCAACGCGCGTATTATGCAGTGAATAAAAATATTGAGCTCATCGATGTAGATGCTCTTATTAGCATAATGAAGGAATAAATATTAAAGAGCTAATTCTATACAAGGATTAGCTCTTTTCTTACGACCAATCGAATATCCATTATTTTTGTAAAATACCCCTATAACATCTGTTATACTGTATATTGAAATTTAAAATACTTAAGAGGGGGATTAGGATGGCAAAAGCAATTAATGAAAAAGAAGAAAAAAAGCGCAGAGGGTGCGGATGTTTTGGGTGCCTAGGTATTATTATTTTATTAATTATTTTAATTGGCTCGTGCGCTAAAGACTCGGATAACGATAAATCCGACAAAGCCGCTACTACTATTAAACAAGAAGAAACAAAGAAATCTGAGGAATCAAAGGAAGACGAGAAAAAACAACAAGATCTTCAGAAGCAACAAGAGGAACAAAAGAAACAAGAAGAACTTAAAAAACAAGAAGCTGAACAAAAAAAACAACAGGAACTTCAGAAACAACGAGACGAGCAGCAAAAACAACAAGAATTGAAGAAACAACAAGAGCAACAAAAGAAACAAGAATCTGCTACTCAACCCAAAACAAATCAAGTAACAGAACAAAATGGTACTTGTACTATCAAAGGCAATAAAAATAGTAGGGGCGAGAAAATTTATCATATGCCTGGTCAACAGTTCTATGATAAAACGAAAGCTGAAGAAATGTTTTGTTCAGAAGCCGACGCAAAATCTGCTAGTTATAGAGCATCAAAAAAATAAATTAAAAAACCGGCTTCTTATGAGTCGGTTTTTGTTTTTCCATCATTATCTCTAACAGTTTCAATAATTAGTATTAAAAAAACAATGCGTTTATTTAAATTTCTCACTATTTAATAATCTAATTAAGGGATTCTAAATTTTCTCTTTTATATATTTTAACATTACTTCTCCCAACAATTTTCCTTTAACATACATTAATCAAATATGAAAAATAGAAGATTTGCTCAAAAGTAAAAGCAGACCTTTAATATTAAATCCCCTTTTGCCCTATTTACTTCAATTATTTATTAGCTTCATAAGCAGTGAGATAGTATGTTTTTTGTTGACCATTATTATTATGGGTAGCTACCAAATTTCCTTGACACCTAATTCATTATCCAATTATCACTAAATATTTACTTAATTTACAAATAGAAATATAATATTAATTTCTATATTTATATTTACTAATACAACAAGTTAATTAATTTGTAAAAAATTTATTAAAAGGAGCTCACTAATGAAATTTAAACAAATTATTTTAGCAGGCGCAGTTCTTGCTTCATCAACATTTACCTCTTTGACAAAGGCACACGCTAATGATGTATTGCCTATAGATCGCTACCTATTAATTAAACTTCATACCAAACCAACACAAATATTAAAAGACAGCTATCTTTAGATAACTGTCTTTTTATTGAATACAATTTAATTATTTTGAAAATCTAGCATACCCCAAGAAATGCTTTTGAGTATATGGACTGTTTATCTTACTTTTAGTTACGCCTGTTGTTTCATCAGCGGCATGAATATATTCACCATTCCCTAAATATATTCCTAAATGAGAAGGACCTTGCTTATATGTATTCTGTAAGAATACTAAATCTCCTGGTTGAGGATCACTTATTTTTGTAACCATTCCCCAATACCCAGCTACACTTGTTCTTCCAATATTGTATCCATTATTTTTAAATACGTAATAAATAAAACCGCTACAATCAAATGAATTAGGTCCACTATTTCCAAATACATATGGTTTTCCTAATTGTTTTAAAGCAAGGTCAACCACTCCAGAATTACCAGGATCTGTTTGGTTTAGATTAATCCACTTGTCGCCTTCCCATGTTTTAATCTTTAACCATCCACTAGTTGTTCCATCTATTATTCTAAAATTCTGCGGACTATATAATGCTCCAGCGTTTGCTTTTGCTGAACTAAATGAAGGTTCGTTATACGCATAGAATGATTTATTTATGAATCTTTCTTCTCCATCTAGATTCATCCACTTCTCGCCTTCCCATGTTTTAACCTTTAACCATCCACTAGTTGTCCCATCCACAACTCTAAAATTCTGTGGATTATATAATGCTCCAGCGTTTGCTTTTGCTGCATTAAATGAAGCTTCGTTATACGCATAGAATGATTTATTTATGAATCTTTCTTCTCCATCTGGATTGATCCATTTATAACCTTCATAAGTACTGACCTTCATCCAGCCATTTTCTTTTTTTTCTACTACTCCCCAACTTTGTGGGTTATATGGCGATCCATAATTTGCTTTCGCTGCATTAAATGAAGGCTCATTATACGCATAGATTGTTTTGTTGGTAGTAATTTGTTCGGCCGTAGGATTCATCCATTTTTCGCCTTCCCACGTCTTAAATTTCAGCCAACCATCTGTTGTTCCATCTACTATTCTAAATGTTTGTCGTCCATACTTTGCTCCAGCATTTGCAACTTTTGATGAGAAAGAAGGTTCATCATATGCATAGAAATCTCCCATGACACGCTCTTCCCCATTCAGGTTAATCCAAACTGGACCTTCCCATGTTTCAATCTTCCACCAGCCATTATCTCTTTTTTCTATAACTCCTACATTTTGAGCACCATACTCTGATCCGCCATTTGTTTTAGCTGAATTAAAAGATGGTTCTTTATATCCATAGAATGATTGATTCACGGTTTCTGAACTACTAGCAGCGTGAGTCACCATACTAAATGTTGAGATAGATAGGATAAAAAACAATAAAATCCCTATACTTTTCTTAAACATAAAAACATCCTCCCTTTTATTTTGTCCAACATATAATTTTCAAAGCTAAGAATAGATATATCTTATTTCATTATTCTAATTTCCACTTTTTTACGTCCCCATTGACGTGCTTCTTTTTCTGTAGGGAACAGAACATCAATTTTATTGCCTTTAATAGCTCCACCTGTATCTCCAGCAATTGCTTCACCGTATCCTTCAACATAAACCTTTGTTCCTAGTTTAATAACTTTAGGATCAACTGCAATTAACTTAATGTTAGGATTTTTCCCTATATCTATTCCATACGCTGTAATTCTTTCATGTGGAGGACTACCTTCTACGCTGTATGCAGTAGCTTCCACGTAGAATTCTACGCCTGTATCTTCCGCATTTAAATTAATCCACTTGTCGCCTTCCCACGTTTTAATCTTCAACCATCCACTAGTTGTTCCATCTATTATTCTAAAATTCTGTGGACTATATAATGCTCCAGCGTTTGCTTTTGCTGAACTAAATGAAGGTTCGTTATACGCATAGAATGATTTATTTATGAATCTTTCTTCTCCATCTAGATTCATCCATTTCTCGCCTTCCCATGTTTTAACCTTTAACCATCCACTAGTTGTCCCATCCACAACTCTAAAATTCTGTGGATTATATAATGCTCCAGCGTTTGCTTTTGCTGCATTAAATGAAGCTTCGTTATACGCATAGAATGATTTATTTATGAATCTTTCTTCTCCATCTGGATTGATCCATTTATAACCTTCATAAGTACTGACCTTCATCCAGCCATTTTCTTTTTTTTCTACTACTCCCCAACTTTGTGGGTTATATGGCGATCCATAATTTGCTTTCGCTGCATTAAATGAAGGCTCATTATACGCATAGATTGTTTTGTTGGTAGTAATTTGTTCGGCCGTAGGATTCATCCATTTTTCGCCTTCCCACGTCTTAAATTTCAGCCAACCATCTGTTGTTCCATCTACTATTCTAAATGTTTGTCGTCCATACTTTGCTCTAGCATTTGCAACTTTTGATGAGAAAGAAGGTTCATCATATGCATAGAAATCTCCCATGACACGCTCTTCCCCATTCAGGTTAATCCAAACTGGACCTTCCCATGTTTCAATCTTCCACCAGCCATTATCTCTTTTTTCTATAACTCCTACATTTTGAGCACCATACTCTGATCCGCCATTTGTTTTAGCTGAATTAAAAGATGGTTCTTTATATCCATAGAATGATTGATTCACGGTTTCTGAACTACTAGCAGCGTGAGTTACCATACTAAATGTAGAAATAGATAAAATAAGAATTAATAGCAATGATACGCCTTTTTTAAACATATAAATTTTTCACCTCTTCCTTGTTATAACGGTATATTGCCATAAACACATTAACATAAAATTCTTTATTTATCTATAAATTCCCAAACCGAATAATAAGCAATTTAGCTTGCTATATTTCCTTTAAACCCTTTTCATTCAAGACGTGATTGGATTCAATGTAATAAAAAATATAAGATATGCAATGTTGCATATCTTATATTTTTTATATTAAATTACAACTCTATTCTTTTCTTATAAATCAATATCTAATTTTTGCCAGTTACTATTCCTTTTAAAATAACTATTTTGTTTGATTCCCTTACACAATGTCTTTAAATACGGACGCGCTCCCCATGCTCGATATTTTGTAGATGCAATTTGAATCTGTTCATCCCATTCAACTGCATATTGAACAAATGCTGAACACCATGTACGGGACTCGTATTATTGAATATTAATTGCTGGGGCTTCAGGGGTAGCTGTAGAATGTGCCACAACACCTTCATAAGCAACAACTATGGATAAAATATGTTTCTATTTCTTTTTCATTTCCTATTGTCATCCTTTTTCATAATTTTCGTATGGTCAAACAATCCACTTGCTGACAATCCGATAATCATTCCTTGAAATATATTCATTTTGATATCTTGAGACAAAAATAAAACACCTAGCATAATGCCAAGCGTTAAATTAAATAAGGGAATATATTTTGCTTGTAATCCAGTTGTTTTGGCAATTTGTGATAGTCCTATAACAACCCCAATCATTGCCGTAATTTCAATCATTACATACCGCCACCTTTTAAGAAGAAGGTCAGAGCCGCTCCAATTATTCCACCAATAATAAGGCGTAAGATCCATGTTGTATTAGCACTAATCTTATCTAATTGCTTATTAATATTAATAATGTCTTTTTCATTACCTGTTGTCCGCATTTCTAAACTTCTAATCTCTAATCGTATGTCCTTAATATCTTGCCTTATTTCCTGAACATCACCTTTCATCTCTTGCAAACCATCCATATCGCCACCTCTTTCCCACTTCTTATTTGATTTAGAATCCTTCATTACATATGCTTGGCTTTATGCTTCATTATTTAGTTCCTTCTTTTTTTCTGTCTCATCTATATGTCCCTCGATAGAATCCCCAGCATCAACTTCTGCAGGAACTTCTACTGCTGGATCCACTGCTTTAACAATGGAAACCGTAATTGGACTACCTCTAAATAGTTCCACGTTAACATTAAAATTGCTAGCGGTAATAATCCCGGCATTCACTAAATTATCTACAACATCATCAATTTCCATGAATTTATTGTCATTACCTGGAATCACATCCTCACTCGGAGCTGGATTTTGAATGAATTGCATAACTAACTTCTCTAAGATTGGAATAATTTGATTGATAATTTGGCTCTGTAATTGATTGTCCTCTGGATATTTATTTTGGATAGGATTTGTCATCTTGTTCTCTTCCCCCCAAAAACAAAAATAGAGCAGCTGATAGCTGCTCCATTTTTGTTTTCTTTTCAGTTGTATTTTTGTTAATTCTTCAGTTTTTAATTGTACTTAGAGATCTTCTATTGATACGTTTAAAAATATCTTCTAATGTGTTTAATTTATTTGTGATTACACTATCTTTTTTATTGATTTTTCACTTGAACCATACACCTTTGGCAAAGCCAGATATGCATTACTACTCTAAAATCTCCAATGATTTTCTCTTTATTCACTTAAATACGTGCTTTCTAATATCTTTATAAAGAATAGTCTCAGCATTTATGCGGTCTTTAAACAAACTGATTTCTGATCTAATCCTTTCATTCTTGAATCAAGGCATGAAAGCAACGTAGTCCAAGACAATAGTACCATTTTTTATTCCTGGTCATAGCCAGATTCCAAAACAAATAGTCACTCATATGAGTGGACCTTAACCTTTTATCGAATATCTACAATGTCAAAGTGTTTCTCTGGTGTCCAACGACTCCCACCAATATCAATCCAACCTTCTTTACGGAAGAATACTGTAAGAGGTTCTTTTGAGTTAATACTGCCTTTGTATGCGCCGTTAATTCCATCACAATAGCTTACTTCATATCCTTCTGGAAATTTTGATATTGCTTTGAAGGGTCTCCAATAATAATGCTCTGCTTTTACCCAACGGCTTCTACCTAAATCTAACCATACATCATTGTCCTCTCCCCAGTACGCATCCCAGTATAATACTTCTGCTGCTGTCGTAAAGTCCCCCAGATAGTTACCGTGTGGTCCATCGTAATAGTTAATACCATATCCTTCCCAGTATATTGATCTTGCCATCCCAATCCCCTCTGGTTGCGGTGTACCAACAACGCCACCCTTACCTATAAACCATTCAAGAGATTTTTCACTGTTTAAATAATTTAAATCTACATTACCAGTTACGCCTGCAAGACTACCTGTTTCTGTATACTGCCATAAATCACAACTATACGCTGGTTTATTTCCATAACGTGGAATCCAAAGGAAATCCGCATTCACAGTATTAAGTCCATAGCTTGTATACATGTGGTGTGATACATATAGACCCACTTTCCAACCTGCTGCACGGCACGTATCAATAAATGCCTGCGAAGCTTTTGCTAAGTTAGCCGCTCCACAACTTGCTAAGGTATCATCTTCTACATCTAATACTAAAAATTTTGCTTCTTTATCAGCGCGCGCCATAAAATCATTTGCTTCTACAATAGCATCCTGAACACTTACATAACATCCATAAGCATAGTGCCCAAATGGAACACCATAGTCTTTACAGCCTTGCACATACTCTTTATAACGTTTATCAATTGTCCTTGATCCATATTGTACACGTATAATAGCAAGGTCTAGCTCCTTACTAGCTGCAGCCCAATTTATTGAATTATTGTGA
>NZ_CP093325.1:5512500-5519593 GCF_022637375.2 Bacillus sp. N5-665 | reverse complement strand
TGTTACCACAAATTGAAGAACATCATGTTTTTAAGATTCCAACAGATTTACTGAAACATATGATCAGACAAACTGTATTTGCAGTTTCCACTTCTGAAACAAGACCAATCTTGACAGGTGTAAACTGGAAAGTATATAACAGCGAATTAACTTGCATTGCTACAGATAGTCACAGGTTGGCTCTTCGAAAAGCAAAAATCGAAGGAATTGCAGATGAATTTCAAGCGAATGTTGTTATTCCAGGTAAAAGCTTAAATGAATTAAGCAAAATTCTAGATGAGTCTGAAGAAATGGTAGATATCGTTATTACGGAGTATCAAGTATTATTCCGTACAAAACATTTATTATTCTTCTCAAGATTGTTAGAAGGGAATTATCCTGATACAACTCGTTTAATTCCAGCTGAAAGTAAAACAGATATTTTTGTAAATACAAAAGAATTTTTACAAGCAATTGATCGTGCATCTCTATTAGCAAGAGATGGTCGTAATAATGTTGTGAAATTATCAACTTTAGAACAAGAAATGCTAGAAATTTCTTCAAATTCACCAGAAATTGGGAAAGTGGTAGAAGAAGTTCAATGTGAAAAAGTAGATGGGGAAGAGTTAAAAATATCTTTTAGTGCAAAATATATGATGGATGCACTAAAAGCTTTAGATAGTACTGAAATTAAAATTAGCTTTACTGGCGCAATGAGACCATTCTTAATTCGTACAGTAAATGATGAGTCCATTATTCAATTAATTTTACCGGTTCGTACTTACTAAGTAAGAAGTAAGGGTTGCTAGTTTTCAGATACTAGTAGCCCTTATTTGATTTTTGGGTATTACTTTCCTAATGTTAGTTTATTTAGTACAATGAAAGAATGAACACTTTCAGAAAGTGAGCGATTTTATGAAACGTATTAAAATTTCAACAGAGTATATTACACTAGGACAATTTTTAAAGTTAGCCGATGTAATTGATACAGGTGGCGCTGTAAAATGGTTTTTACAGGAATATGAAGTGTACGTGAATCAAGAACTTGAAAATAGAAGAGGTCGCAAATTATATGCGAACGATATTATTGAAATTCCAGGAAGCGGAAGTTTCCAAGTTCAGGCATAAAGGGGGAGCCCTTTGTTTATTTCAGAAATACAATTAAAAAACTATCGCAATTATGAAAAGTTAGAGCTTTCCTTTGAAGATAAAGTGAATGTGATTATCGGTGAAAACGCGCAAGGGAAAACGAATTTGATGGAAGCTATTTACGTTTTAGCGATGGCGAAATCTCATAGAACCTCTAATGATCGCGAGCTTATCCGTTGGGATGAAGATTTCGGTCAAATTAAAGGGAAATTACAAAAGAGAAATAGTTCTTTGTCTTTGGAATTAAATATTTCGAAAAAAGGTAAAAAGGCAAAATTAAATCAACTTGAACAACAAAAATTGAGTCAATATATTGGCATGATGAATGTTGTCATGTTTGCCCCAGAAGATTTAAATCTTGTAAAAGGAAGCCCTCAAGTAAGAAGACGCTTTTTAGATATGGAATTAGGTCAAATAGCTCCAGTCTATTTGTATGAATTGAGTCAATATCAAAAGGTGCTCACGCAACGAAATCACTTGCTGAAAAAGATGCAAGGGAATAGTAAGAATGAGGAAACGATGTTGGATGTATTTACACTTCAACTTATTGAGCATGGTGCAAAAATATTGCAAAAACGGTTTGAATTTTTGCATTTACTACAAGAATGGGCAGCTCCAATTCATCGCGGTATAAGCCGTGGATTAGAAGAATTAGAAATTGTCTATAAACCAAGTGTAGATGTATCAGAATCAATGGATTTGTCGAAAATAAAAGAAGTATACTATGAAAATTTTCAATCTGTGAAACAACGTGAGATTTTCCGTGGTACGACTTTAATTGGTCCTCATCGTGATGATTTACAATTCTTCGTTAATAGTAAAAATGTTCAAGTCTTTGGTTCGCAAGGACAACAACGAACGACCGCACTGTCCCTAAAATTAGCTGAAATTGAATTAATTTACTCAGAAGTTAAGGAATATCCGATTCTTTTATTGGATGATGTATTATCAGAATTAGATGATTATCGTCAATCGCATCTGTTAAATACAATTCAAGGAAAAGTGCAAACATTTGTGACAACGACGAGTGTCGACGGAATTGAACACGAAACATTAAAAGAAGCGAAAACAATTCATGTAACGAACGGCACGGTAGATTGTGAAATAGATAGGGCGTAATCCCTATTTAAATGGAAAAGTAGGTGATCTTTGTGTCAATGGAACAAAAGCAAATGGAAGAAAACTCATATGATGAAAGTCAGATACAGGTACTTGAAGGATTAGAAGCGGTTCGAAAACGCCCTGGGATGTATATTGGATCTACAAGTGGAAAAGGACTTCACCATCTTGTGTGGGAAATCGTCGATAATAGTATTGATGAAGCACTTGCAGGGTATTGTGATGAAATTAACGTTAGTATCGAAGAAGATAATAGTATTCTTGTAACGGATAATGGACGTGGTATTCCAGTTGGTATACAAGAAAAAATGGGACGTCCTGCTGTAGAAGTTATAATGACTGTTCTCCATGCTGGTGGTAAGTTTGGCGGTGGCGGTTATAAAGTTTCTGGTGGTTTGCATGGTGTTGGGGCATCTGTAGTAAATGCTCTATCAACAGAACTAGAGGTATTTGTACATCGTGAAGGCAAAATCCATTATCAAAAATACGAAAGAGGTATTCCGGTTGCGGATTTAAAAGTCATTGGTGACACAGATCAAACAGGAACGATAACTCGATTTAAACCAGATCCAGAAATTTTTCAGGAAACAATAGTATACGAATTTGATACGTTAGCAACTCGTATGCGCGAATTAGCATTTTTAAATCGTAATATTAAATTAACAATTGAAGATAAACGTGAACATAAACAGAAGAAAGAATTCCATTATGAAGGTGGAATTAAATCATATGTTGAACATTTAAATCGTTCAAAACAGCCAATTCATGAAGAACCTGTATATGTAGAAGGTTCAAAAGATGGTATTCAGGTTGAAGTTGCGCTTCAATATAACGAAGGATACACAAATCATATTTACTCATTTACAAATAATATTCATACGTATGAAGGTGGTACACATGAGGTAGGATTTAAAACAGCCTTAACTCGTGTGATCAACGATTATGGTCGTAAAAATAATATTTTAAAAGATGCGGATAGTAATTTAACTGGTGAAGATGTTCGTGAAGGTTTAACAGCGATTGTGTCAATTAAACATCCAAATCCACAATTCGAAGGACAAACGAAGACGAAACTTGGAAATAGTGAAGCAAGAACAATTACAGAGTCAGTATTCTCAGAGGCATTTGAAAAGTTCTTACTGGAAAATCCGAATGTCGCACGTAAAATTATAGATAAAGGGACGATGGCAGCGCGTGCGCGTGTAGCAGCTAAAAAGGCACGTGAGTTAACTCGCCGAAAGAGTGCTTTAGAAGTTTCAAGTTTACCAGGGAAATTGGCAGACTGTTCTTCTAAAGATCCAGCAATTAGTGAAATTTATATCGTAGAGGGTGACTCTGCGGGTGGGTCTGCAAAACAAGGGCGCGATCGTCATTTCCAAGCAATTTTACCGCTGAAGGGTAAAATTATTAATGTTGAAAAGGCACGCTTGGATAAAATTTTATCAAATGATGAAGTTCGTACAATTATTACGGCGATCGGCACAAATATCGGCGGAGACTTCGCTATTGAAAAAGCACGCTATCATAAAGTTATTATTATGACGGATGCTGATGTTGATGGTGCGCATATTCGTACCCTATTATTAACGTTCTTCTATCGCTATATGCGTCAAATAATTGAGTGCGGTTATATATATATCGCACAGCCACCTTTGTTTAAAGTACAACAAGGTAAGAAAATTCAATATGCTTACAACGATAAGGAACTTGAAAAAATCTTAGCAGAATTACCAGCCCAACCTAAGCCAGGAATTCAGCGTTATAAAGGTCTAGGGGAAATGAATCCAACTCAGTTATGGGAGACGACAATGGACCCAGAAGTACGTTCATTACTTCAAGTTTCACTTCAAGATGCAATTGAAGCGGATGAAACATTTGAAATTTTAATGGGAGATAAAGTAGAGCCACGTCGTAACTTTATCCAAGAAAATGCAAAATACGTGAAAAACCTTGATATTTAAATGGGTAATGACAGGAATCTAAGTATTCCTGTCTTCTACATATAAATCAATGTATGTGTAACGGAAATGTAAGAGGAGGTGCTCGTTGATGTCAGACAATCAACAACAAGCACGAATTCGAGAAATTAATATTAGTCATGAAATGCGTACCTCGTTTTTAGATTACGCAATGAGTGTTATCGTATCTCGTGCATTACCAGATGTTCGTGATGGATTAAAACCTGTGCATCGTAGGGTTCTATATGCGATGAATGATTTAGGAATTACAGCTGATAAAGCGTATAAAAAATCAGCGCGTATTGTCGGTGAAGTAATCGGTAAGTATCACCCTCACGGTGATTCAGCTGTTTACGAGACGATGGTACGTATGGCGCAAGATTTTAGTCAACGTTATATGCTTGTTGATGGACATGGTAACTTTGGTTCTGTTGATGGTGATTCAGCAGCAGCAATGCGTTATACAGAAGCAAGAATGTCTAAGATTTCTATGGAATTAATACGTGATATTTCAAAAAATACCATTGATTATCAAGATAACTATGATGGTTCTGAAAGAGAGCCAATTGTATTGCCAGCGCGTTTCCCTAATTTATTAGTGAATGGTACGACGGGTATTGCAGTTGGTATGGCAACAAACATTCCGCCGCATCAACTTGGTGAAGTAATTGATGGCGTATTGGCACTAAGCCATAATCCTGACATTACAATTGCGGAATTAATGGAGTTTATTCCAGGACCAGATTTTCCAACAGCAGGTTTAATTTTGGGACGAAGTGGGATTCGAAGAGCATATGAAACAGGTAGAGGCTCTATTATGCTTCGAGCTAAAGTTGAAATTGAAGAGAAGTCAAATGGTAAACAATCTATTCTCGTAACTGAACTACCTTATCAAGTTAATAAGGCGCGATTAATTGAAAAAATTGCAGAATTAGTTCGTGATAAGAAAATTGAAGGTATTACGGACTTACGTGATGAGTCAGATCGAAACGGTATGCGTATTGTTATGGAAGTACGTCGTGATGCCAATGCCAATGTACTATTAAATAATCTATATAAACATACAGCACTTCAAACAAGTTTCGGTATTAATATGTTGTCTCTTGTAAATGGAGAGCCACAAGTATTGAATTTAAAACAAAATTTATATCATTACTTGGAGCATCAGAAGGTAGTAATTCGTCGACGTACTGCTTATGAATTAGAAAAAGCAGAGGCACGTGCTCATATTTTAGAAGGATTACGAATTGCTCTAGATCATCTAGATGAAGTTATTACGTTAATTCGTAGTTCGAAAACAGCAGATATTGCAAAACAAGGCTTAATGGAACGTTTCGGTTTAAGTGAGAAACAAGCACAAGCCATTTTAGATATGCGTCTGCAACGTTTAACAGGATTAGAACGTGAAAAAATTGAGCAAGAATATCAAGACTTAATGAAGTTAATCGCTGAATTAAAAGCAATCTTAGCAGATGAAGAGAAAGTTCTTGAGATTATTCGTGAAGAATTAACGGAAGTAAAAGAACGTTTCAATGATAAGAGACGAACGGAAATCACAATTGGTGGCATGGAATTTATTGAAGATGAAGATTTGATTCCAGAGCAAAACATCGCTATTACGTTAACTCATAATGGTTATATTAAGAGGTTACCGGCTTCTACGTACAAAACACAGAACCGTGGTGGACGTGGTGTGCAAGGAATGGGAACAAATGATGATGATTTCGTAGAACATTTATTAACTACTTCTACGCATGATCACATTTTATTCTTTACTAATAAAGGGAAAGTATACCGTACGAAAGGATATGAAATCCCAGAGTATAGTCGTACAGCAAAAGGTATACCTATTATTAACTTATTAGGTGTAGATAAGGGTGAATGGATTAACGCCATTATTCCAATTCGTGAATTTGGTGATGATGAATTCTTATTCTTCACAACAAAACAAGGTATTTCTAAGAGAACGCCACTTTCATCATTTGCAAATATACGTACGAATGGTTTAATAGCTATCTCTCTTCGTGAAGAGGATGAAGTAATATCTGTACGTTTAACATCTGGTGATAAGGATATTATTGTAGGAACAAGCAATGGTATGTTAATTCGCTTTAACGAGCAAGATGTGCGCTCTATGGGACGTAATGCGGCTGGTGTAAAAGCAATTACATTAGGTGATGAAGATCAAGTTGTAGGTATGGAAATTGTCGAAGAGGATGTAAATGTTCTAATCGTAACAAAAAATGGTTATGGAAAACGTACACCTATTGATGAATACCGTCTACAAAGCCGTGGTGGTAAAGGTCTGAAGACTTGTAATATTACAGATAAAAACGGTAAATTAGTAGCTGTTAAATCTGTAACAGGTGAAGAAGATATCATGTTAATTACGGCAGCAGGTGTTATTATTCGTATGCCAGTTGATCAAATCTCTCAAATGGGACGTAATACACAAGGTGTTCGTCTAATTCGATTAGAGGATGAGCAAGAGGTAGCGACGGTAGCAAAAGCACAGAAAGATGAAGAAGAGGAATCTAATGAAGAGGTTTCTTCTGAAGAATAAGAGGGGGGATTTTTCCTCCTCTTATTTTTTTATAATAATACTTGCATAGCAATAGAAAACTCTATATAATAGGCAGAGTCAGCAAATGAGAGATACAAATTATCTTAAAAAACTTGTTGACGAAAATAATATACTATGATATATTATGAAAGTCGCTGAAACGCGATGTTGAACTTTGAAAACTAAACGAAACAAACAACGTGAAACGTCAATTTTTATTTTTAGATGCTAGACAAACTAACTTTATTGGAGAGTTTGATCCTGGCTCAGGATGAACGCTGGCGGCGTGCCTAATACATGCAAGTCGAGCGAATGGATTGAGAGC
>NZ_CP093325.1:5492500-5510000 GCF_022637375.2 Bacillus sp. N5-665 | reverse complement strand
AAGAGGCGGAGCCGCAGCGAAAGCGAGTCTGAATAGGGCGTTTAGTACGTGGTCGTAGACCCGAAACCAGGTGATCTACCCATGTCCAGGGTGAAGTTCAGGTAACACTGAATGGAGGCCCGAACCCACGCACGTTGAAAAGTGCGGGGATGAGGTGTGGGTAGCGGAGAAATTCCAATCGAACCTGGAGATAGCTGGTTCTCCCCGAAATAGCTTTAGGGCTAGCCTTAAGTGTAAGAGTCTTGGAGGTAGAGCACTGATTGAACTAGGGGTCCTCATCGGATTACCGAATTCAGTCAAACTCCGAATGCCAATGACTTATCCTTAGGAGTCAGACTGCGAGTGATAAGATCCGTAGTCAAGAGGGAAACAGCCCAGATCGCCAGCTAAGGTCCCAAAGTGTGTATTAAGTGGAAAAGGATGTGGAGTTGCTTAGACAACTAGGATGTTGGCTTAGAAGCAGCCACCATTTAAAGAGTGCGTAATAGCTCACTAGTCGAGTGACTCTGCGCCGAAAATGTACCGGGGCTAAATACACCACCGAAGCTGCGAATTGATACCAATGGTATCAGTGGTAGGGGAGCGTTCTAAGTGCAGTGAAGTCAGACCGGAAGGACTGGTGGAGCGCTTAGAAGTGAGAATGCCGGTATGAGTAGCGAAAGACGGGTGAGAATCCCGTCCACCGAATGCCTAAGGTTTCCTGAGGAAGGCTCGTCCGCTCAGGGTTAGTCAGGACCTAAGCCGAGGCCGACAGGCGTAGGCGATGGACAACAGGTTGATATTCCTGTACCACCTCTTTATCGTTTGAGCAATGGAGGGACGCAGAAGGATAGAAGAAGCGTGCGATTGGTTGTGCACGTCCAAGCAGTTAGGCTGATAAGTAGGCAAATCCGCTTATCGTGAAGGCTGAGCTGTGATGGGGAAGCTCCTTATGGAGCGAAGTCTTTGATTCCCCGCTGCCAAGAAAAGCTTCTAGCGAGATAAAAGGTGCCTGTACCGCAAACCGACACAGGTAGGCGAGGAGAGAATCCTAAGGTGTGCGAGAGAACTCTGGTTAAGGAACTCGGCAAAATGACCCCGTAACTTCGGGAGAAGGGGTGCTTTCTTAACGGAAAGCCGCAGTGAATAGGCCCAAGCGACTGTTTAGCAAAAACACAGGTCTCTGCGAAGCCGTAAGGCGAAGTATAGGGGCTGACACCTGCCCGGTGCTGGAAGGTTAAGGAGAGGGGTTAGCGTAAGCGAAGCTCTGAACTGAAGCCCCAGTAAACGGCGGCCGTAACTATAACGGTCCTAAGGTAGCGAAATTCCTTGTCGGGTAAGTTCCGACCCGCACGAAAGGTGTAACGATTTGGGCACTGTCTCAACCAGAGACTCGGTGAAATTATAGTACCTGTGAAGATGCAGGTTACCCGCGACAGGACGGAAAGACCCCGTGGAGCTTTACTGTAGCCTGATATTGAATTTTGGTACATTTTGTACAGGATAGGCGGGAGCCATTGAAACCGGAGCGCTAGCTTCGGTGGAGGCGCTGGTGGGATACCGCCCTGAATGTATTGAAATTCTAACCTACGGGTCTTATCGACCCGGGAGACAGTGTCAGGTGGGCAGTTTGACTGGGGCGGTCGCCTCCTAAAGTGTAACGGAGGCGCCCAAAGGTTCCCTCAGAATGGTTGGAAATCATTCGTAGAGTGCAAAGGCATAAGGGAGCTTGACTGCGAGACCTACAAGTCGAGCAGGGACGAAAGTCGGGCTTAGTGATCCGGTGGTTCCGCATGGAAGGGCCATCGCTCAACGGATAAAAGCTACCCCGGGGATAACAGGCTTATCTCCCCCAAGAGTCCACATCGACGGGGAGGTTTGGCACCTCGATGTCGGCTCATCGCATCCTGGGGCTGTAGTCGGTCCCAAGGGTTGGGCTGTTCGCCCATTAAAGCGGTACGCGAGCTGGGTTCAGAACGTCGTGAGACAGTTCGGTCCCTATCCGTCGTGGGCGTAGGAAATTTGAGAGGAGCTGTCCTTAGTACGAGAGGACCGGGATGGACGCACCGCTGGTGTACCAGTTGTTCTGCCAAGGGCATAGCTGGGTAGCTATGTGCGGAAGGGATAAGTGCTGAAAGCATCTAAGCATGAAGCCCCCCTCAAGATGAGATTTCCCATAGCGTAAGCTAGTAAGATCCCTGAAAGATGATCAGGTTGATAGGTTCGAGGTGGAAGCATGGTGACATGTGGAGCTGACGAATACTAATAGATCGAGGACTTAACCATATAATATGTAGCAATGTTATCTAGTTTTGAAGGAATATGCCTTCATAGTTTGGTGATGATGGCAGAGAGGTCACACCCGTTCCCATACCGAACACGGAAGTTAAGCTCTCTAGCGCCGATGGTAGTTGGGACCTTGTCCCTGTGAGAGTAGGACGTCGCCAAGCAATTAAAAACACAAGTCTTTTGACTTGTGTTTTTTTTATTTCCCATGAAATAGGCTCGGTTCTGTTAGTAAAAAAGACGAAATATAGTAAGGGATTTTTTGAGCAGAAATAGTAAGGAATTGATAAATAAATGGATAATCTTCAGAGCCATAGCTCCCAAGTAAATCATACCACCAATCTGTTTCGTATCTAGAAATCATACTTAAATTGTAGAGCAATAAATAATGAACAAGAAGTTCAGGTAATACTGGTTTAGGATTTCTCGGGTCAATTGGAATTGGTAAGTAATAAGTATCAGCAAGATATTCGTAGTATAAAGGCGTACTATATATAGGGTTCCACGACTGGATAGGAGCTGTAAAAAGCAGATTCGATCCGCTCGTTTTCCCAGAGACATGTTGTATGGATAAATGCTTACAAGTTGATTCAATGTAACGTGAAAATCTTTCTGTAGTCATATGAAGTCGATCTAGTATGTTGGCCGAAAAGGAAAGTTCATTTGTATTTGTTGAATCGATTTTATATAAAGTGCCACCTTTTTGACTATAGCGAAATAAATTTTGTAATTCAGGAATATTTCCCATTAAATCTAGCATGTTAAATTTCTCTGCTTCTAAGTGTTTCATGTGAAACAGCTGTTCTGCAACATGAGTAAATAATCCGTTTTTTTGTACCTTCACCTCATCTTCTAAAAATTGATACCCCTGTTTTTTTCGTTTGCGAGTTGTAACACCATGAGCTAAAACAGTAGTGGATTCTGGATAGTTAGGATCAATAGTTAGTAAGCAGGCTTTAAAAAGTTGGCTCATTCCATAAAACAATAACATTGGCTGAATCGAAAAGGGGGCTACCTTATATAATTCATAATAATTTTTCCCGTGTTCTAAGTAATAAATAAAGGGATAACAATTTTCGAAACTTTTTTTTTCAGCATCTTTTATGGAGGATTTTTCATAGCAACGGGCAAGATAACGCTGTACATTTTGAGATGAAAAGAAGAAACTTAGTTGCTGCCAAGTGCAATGTGTTTGATGCATATATTACGCTCCTTTTATTGTCTAAAAATTCTAACATATATATACGTCCTTGACAGTATTTTAACCAATTGATAAGCTACTAATAATAATTTCTGGTATCATGGGGGGAACAATTATGTGGGAATCTAAATTTGTTAAAGAAGGTTTGACTTTTGATGACGTATTACTTGTACCAGCAAAGTCAGATGTACTACCAAGAGAAGTAAGTGTTAAAACAGTTTTATCTGAAAGCTTACAGTTAAATATCCCGTTAATTAGTGCAGGAATGGATACAGTAACAGAAGCTGATATGGCTATTGCAATGGCTCGTCAAGGCGGTTTAGGAATTATTCATAAAAACATGTCTATCGAACAACAAGCGGAGCAAGTTGATAAAGTAAAACGTTCTGAAAGTGGCGTTATTTCAGATCCTTTCTTTTTAACTCCAGAACATCAAGTATATGATGCAGAGCATCTTATGGGAAAATACCGTATCTCAGGTGTACCGGTTGTAAATAATTTAGACGAGCGAAAATTAGTTGGTATTATTACAAACCGTGATATGCGTTTTATCCAAGACTACTCAATCAAAATTTCCGACGTAATGACAAAAGAAAAGCTAATTACAGCTCCAGTTGGTACAACGCTGGAAGAAGCTGAAAAGATCCTACAAAAGTACAAAATTGAAAAACTCCCTCTTGTTGATAATAACGGTGTATTACAAGGGCTTATTACAATAAAAGATATTGAAAAAGTAATTGAATTCCCAAATTCTGCGAAGGATAAGCAAGGACGCTTATTAGTTGGGGCAGCGGTTGGTGTAACGGCTGATGCTATGCTTCGTATCGACGCATTAGTAAAAGCTAGCGTAGATGCAATCGTACTTGATACAGCTCATGGACATTCTCAAGGTGTTATTGATAAAGTAAAAGAAGTTCGTGCGAAATATCCATCACTAAATATTATCGCTGGAAATGTTGCTACTGCTGAAGCGACGAAAGCTTTAATTGAAGCAGGTGCAAACGTAGTTAAAGTTGGTATTGGACCAGGCTCTATCTGTACGACACGCGTTGTAGCTGGCGTGGGTGTACCACAATTAACAGCAGTTTATGATTGTGCAACAGAAGCTCGTAAACACGGTATTCCAGTTATTGCTGATGGTGGTGTTAAGTACTCTGGTGACATGGTAAAAGCTTTAGCAGCAGGAGCACACGTTGTTATGCTAGGTAGTATGTTTGCTGGTGTTGCTGAAAGCCCTGGAGAAACTGAAATTTACCAAGGTCGTCAATTTAAAGTATATCGTGGTATGGGTTCTGTCGGAGCGATGGAAAAAGGAAGTAAAGACCGTTACTTCCAAGAAGGAAATAAAAAACTTGTTCCAGAAGGTATTGAAGGTCGAGTACCATATAAAGGACCTTTAGCAGATACAGTTCATCAATTAGTTGGTGGATTACGTGCCGGTATGGGATATTGCGGAGCGCAGAATTTAGAATTCTTACGTGAGAATGCACAATTCATTCGTATGTCAGGTGCTGGTTTACGTGAAAGCCACCCTCATCACGTACAAATTACAAAAGAGGCTCCAAACTACTCATTATAATGTCTGATATACAAATAGACGGAGATTTGATATCTCTGTCTATTTTTTTTTGATTATGTTAGAATAACGGTTATGTGAGTACATAGATATTGGGGGTAACAGACGTGAAAGGTATGTTTTGCAAAAGATTCATTGCTTTAGTAACAGTGCTTACACTAGCTTGTAGCATCTTTATACCATATAGCAATGCATCAGCTGAAACAGGAGCTGCTTTAAACATTGAAGCAGGTGCGGCAATTTTAGTTGAAGCGAATTCTGGGAAAATTGTATATCAAAAGAATGCAGATGAATTATTATCCATTGCTAGTATGACAAAGATGATGAGTGAATATTTAGTTCACGAAGCAGTGGACAAAGGAAAACTTAAGTGGGATCAAAGAGTTAAGGTTTCTGAATATGCATATAAGGTTTCACAAGATGCTTCATTATCAAATGTTGCATTAGAAAATGGTGGCTCTTATACAGTAAAAGAGCTATACGAGGCAATGGCAATCTTTTCTGCAAATGGTGCAACAATTGCATTAGCAGAAGCAATTGCAGGTAAAGAAGTAGACTTCGTAAAAATGATGAATGATAAATCGAAAGAACTAGGGTTGAAAAATTATAAATTTGTTAATTCTACTGGTTTGACGAATAAAGATTTAAAGGGAATGCATCCTGAAGGAACAACAGCGGATGAAGAAAATAAAATGTCTGCAAAGGATGTAGCAACTTTAGCACAACATTTAATTAAAGATTATCCAAAAGTGTTAGATACAGCAAAAATCCCGAAAAAAGAATTTCGTCCAGAAAAAGAGAAGTTTGCAATGTCGAACTGGAACTGGATGTTAAAGGGCTTAGTGAAAGAATATGATGGCGTAGATGGCCTGAAAACAGGCTCGACTCCAGAAGCAGGGGATTGCTTCACTGGTACGGTTGAAAGAAACGGAATGCGTTTTATTTCTGTAGTTATTAAAACAAGTTCTCATACAGCACGTTTTGATGAAACAAAGAAGCTATATGATTATGGATTTGCTAACTTTGAAATGAAGCAAATATATAAAAAAGATTCTTCAGTAAAAGGACAAGAAACAGTACGAGTAGAAAATGCTAAAGATAAAGATGTAGCAGTTCAAACAAAACAAGCTGTTTCAGTTCCAGTGCCAAAAGGAAGTAAAGATGTTTATAAAACAGAATTAAAAGAAGCAAATAAGGGACAAGAAGCACCTATTAAAAAGGGAGCTGCACTTGGCCAAATGGTAATCACACCAAAAGATGCGAATGATCCTGGATTTTTATCTGGTAAGTCATTACAAGTAGATCTTGTAACAACGTCTGCAGTAGAGGAAGCGAATTGGTTTACTCGCTCTATGCGCGGAATTGGTTCTTTCTTTAGTGGTATATGGAATAGTGCTGTTGATACAGTAAAAGGTTGGTTTTAAAAGCTCCTCATTGTAGGGGCTTTTTCTTATTCCTATTTTTCATACCGACTTTATGAAAAAGTAGTAGACAAGCATCTGATGGTTAGTGGTAGAATGTAAGAGTATTCTTAATTTTCGCCTTTAACGGGGAAAAGCAATTCACCTAGGGGGGTTTTTGTAACATGACAAATGTAACAGGGACAGAACGTGTAAAACGTGGAATGGCAGAAATGCAAAAAGGCGGCGTTATTATGGACGTAATTAACGCTGAACAAGCAAAAATTGCAGAAGAGGCAGGCGCAGTTGCCGTTATGGCACTAGAGCGTGTACCAGCAGATATTCGTGCAGCAGGTGGCGTTTCTCGTATGGCAGACCCAACAATCGTTGAGGAAGTTATGGGTGCGGTGTCAATTCCGGTTATGGCAAAATGCCGTATCGGTCACCTTGTAGAAGCACGTGTATTAGAATCATTAGGGGTAGACTATATCGATGAGAGTGAAGTGTTAACTCCTGCCGATGAAGTATACCATTTAAATAAACGTGATTACACAGTTCCATTTGTATGTGGTTGCCGTGATATCGGAGAAGCTGCACGTCGTATTGCAGAAGGTGCATCTATGCTTCGTACAAAAGGTGAACCAGGAACAGGAAACATTGTAGAGGCAGTGCGTCATATGCGCCAAGTCAATGCAGAAATCCGTCAAGTTGCAAGTCTACGTGAAGATGAGTTAATGACATATGCAAAAAATACTGGTGCTCCTTATGAAGTACTACTTGAAATTAAACGCCTTGGTCGTTTGCCAGTTGTAAACTTCGCAGCAGGTGGTGTAGCAACACCAGCAGATGCAGCGTTAATGATGCAACTTGGTGCGGATGGTGTATTCGTAGGATCTGGTATCTTCAAATCAGAAAATCCAGAGAAATTTGCACGCGCAATCGTTGAAGCGACGACTCATTATGAGGATTACGAACTAATTGCAAGCCTTTCTAAAGGATTAGGTAATGCAATGAAAGGTATCGAAATTTCAACGTTATTACCAGAACAACGCATGCAAGAGCGTGGATGGTAATTGAAGGAGAACTTTAAAATGGTGAAAATCGGTGTACTAGGTCTTCAAGGTGCAGTTCGTGAGCATATAAAATCAGTTGAAGCAAGTGGTGCAGAAGCTGTTGTTGTAAAGCGTATAGAGCAACTTGAAGAGATTGATGGTCTTATTTTACCAGGCGGTGAAAGTACAACAATGCGCCGTCTTATTGATAAGTATGCTTTCATGGAACCACTTCGTACATTCGCGAAGTCTGGTAAACCAATGTTTGGTACATGTGCAGGTATGATTCTTCTTGCAAAAACACTTATTGGCTATGAAGAAGCACATATTGGTGCTATGGATATTACAGTAGAACGCAATGCGTTCGGACGCCAAAAAGATAGCTTTGAAGTCGCACTTTCAATTAAAGGTGTAGGAGAAGAATTTATTGGTGTATTTATCCGTGCTCCGTATGTTGTAAATGTAGCTGATGATGTTGAAGTACTTTCTACACATGGTGACCGAATGGTAGCAGTAAAACAAAATCAGTTTTTAGCTGCTTCATTCCATCCGGAATTAACGGATGATCATCGTGTCACAGCATACTTTGTAGAAATGGTAAAAGAAGCGAAAATGAAAAAAGTTGTCTAAGTAACTTGCAACTTGTATAAGATTATAGTAAATTGATGGTAACAATTTTATAAAATAAGCGTGTTGATAGGAAGTAGTAACAAATGCCGTTTCTTATAGAGAGTCGATGGTTGGTGGAAATCGATAGAAACAGTTTGTGAATCCATCCTGGAATGGAATGTGGAATATCTTTATGATTAGTAAACATTCCCGGTGAAGAGCCGTTATTTCTACTTGAGAGGAAGGCGGTAATGCTTTCAACTAGGGTGGCAACGCGGGTTAACTCCCGTCCCTTTATATAGGGACGGGAGTTTTTTGTGTTTTATAAAATAAAAGGAGGAGTATATAATGCTTGATATTAAATTTTTACGTACAAATTTTGAAGAAGTAAAAGCAAAGTTACAGCATAGAGGCGAAGATTTAACTGATTTTGGTCGCTTTGAAGAGCTGGATACGAGAAGAAGAGAATTACTTGTTCAAACAGAGGAACTAAAAAGTAAACGTAACGAAGTATCTCAACAAATTTCTGTATTGAAGCGCGAAAAGAAAGATGCAGAAGCTCTAATTCTAGAAATGCGTGAAGTTGGAGAAAAAGTAAAAGATCTTGATAATGAACTTCGTACAGTTGAAGAAGATTTAGAAAGATTAATGTTATCTATTCCGAATATTCCTCATGAATCTGCTCCAGTTGGTGAAACAGAAGATGATAATGTAGTAGCACGTACTTGGGGAGAAGTGAAAGAATTTGCTTATGAACCAAAACCACATTGGGATCTTGCTACAGATTTAGGGATTTTAGATTTTGAGCGTGCTGGGAAAGTAACAGGAAGCCGCTTCGTATTCTATAAAGGTGCTGGCGCGAGATTAGAGCGTGCTTTAATTAGCTTTATGCTTGATCTTCATACTGACGAGCATGGATACGAAGAAGTATTACCTCCGTATATGGTAAACCGTGCAAGTATGACAGGAACAGGACAACTTCCGAAATTTGAAGAAGATGCATTCCGTATTGAAAGTGAAGATTACTTCTTAATTCCAACAGCTGAAGTACCTGTAACGAACATGCATCGTGATGAAATCTTAAATAAAGATCAATTGCCTATACGATATGCTGCATTTAGCTCTTGTTTCCGTTCTGAAGCAGGTTCAGCTGGTCGTGATACACGTGGCTTAATTCGTCAGCATCAGTTCAATAAAGTAGAGCTTGTAAAGTTCGTAAAACCAGAAGATTCTTATGAAGAGTTAGAAAAACTAACAAATGATGCAGAACGCGTGTTACAATTATTAGAGTTGCCATATCGCGTTATGAGCATGTGCACAGGCGATTTAGGATTTACAGCAGCGAAGAAATACGATATCGAAGTATGGATTCCAAGCTATGGCACATATCGTGAGATTTCTTCTTGTAGTAATTTTGAGGCTTTCCAAGCGAGACGTGCAAATATCCGTTTCCGTCGTGAGCCAAACGGAAAACCAGAACATGTTCATACATTAAATGGATCTGGTCTTGCAATTGGCCGTACGGTTGCAGCTATTTTAGAGAACTACCAACAAGAAGATGGTACAATTATAATTCCAGAAGTTCTTCGCCCTTATATGGGAGGAAAAGCAGTTATTAAGTAAATGTAAACATTCATCGGTATGAGTGATTGGTAATTATGAGTATTGTCAGTACTGAAATGTAGGAGGGGAAAGGTAAATTTCCCCTTTCCTCATAATTTATTTTAGTAGGGTTGACTAACTGTTTTTCTTTTGATATTATATTTGATGTCAATATGGAGGTATACCCAAGTCTGGCTGAAGGGATCGGTCTTGAAAACCGACAGGCGGCGAGAGTCGCGCGGGGGTTCGAATCCCTCTACCTCCTCCAGATATAATTGACAACAGCGCATATAAGTGGAGATTGGAGAACTCGTTACCAACACGTAACGAGTTTTTATTTTAAAACCAATCATAAAGTATGGTGTAGGGCGATTTTCTCCTTATTACACACTCATATTCCGATGAGTATCTTCATAGATATGAAAGGAGTCAACATGGATCTTATTATACAAACGTTTCCTTTAGATGGAAAAACTTTATATTATGTACAATGTCCTGTCTGTAAGAATAATAGAATTTTAAACAGTGGTGCAAATGTGTCACGCATTATAAGCGATGATACATTCCGTAAACTTTGTGGTTGCACTTGTGATGTAAAGCAAACTGCGACAAAAGTAGAGGCGCCAAAAAAAGTTGAAAAAGCAGCTGTAAAGAAAGAAGCAGCTCCAAAACGTACAGGTAAAGTATTAACAGCAGTGATTAACGGGAAAGAAATGACTGTTAAAGAGATTGCTGAAACATACGATATTAGTACAAGTACTGTTCGTCAGCGTATTAACGCTGGAAAACCTGAGAGTGAAATTATTGCTCCGACAAAAAAGAAGTAATTTAATAGAAAAACCCGTGCGTATGCACGGGTTTTTTATTTTACAAGTTTACGTGTTTGTTTTAAAAAATGGCCAATTTTTTTAATGATGGGTTCAATTGAATCGCCATCTTTTAAAATATCGTATTCATTAATGTTTAATCGTAAAACAGGGCATGCATTAAAGTTATTAATCCAGTTTTCGTAACGGCCGTGCATCTCTTTCCAATACTCAATTGGTGTTTGTTGTTCCATCGGACGTCCGCGTTCTTGGATACGATCAACAATATCATCGAAAGAGCCTTCTAAGTAAATTAATAAATCTGGATGAGGGAAGTAAGGAGTCATGACCATAGCGTCAAATAAACCTTTGTATGTTTCATAATCAGTCTCCGTCATTGTACCTTTTTCATGATGCATCTTTGCAAAAATTCCAGTGTCTTCATAGATAGAGCGATCTTGAACAAAACCGCCACCGTATTCAAAAATTCTTTTTTGTTCTTTAAATCGTTCTGCTAAAAAGTATACTTGCAAGTGGAAGCTCCAGCGTGTGAAATCAGCATAGAATTTGTCCAAATACGGGTTCGAATCTACCTTTTCAAATGATGTGCGATAACCTAAAGCGTTAGCTAATGCAGTTGTCATAGTTGATTTTCCGACACCTACTGTTCCAGCAATAGTGATTACTGCGTCATTTGGTATATCATATTTTTGCCTTAAATTCATTGTTATTTCGACTCCTTTAAGAGAGTATTTTGAAGGGCGGATAGGATGACGTTTAAATCATCAGGATTTTTTACAAAATCCATATCGTCTCCGTTAAATTTCAATACTGGGATATCTGGATGATCCTTTTTAAAAGTCTCCATTGCTGTTTCGTAATCTTTTGTGAGCTGTAGTAAGTAATTTGGATCCATGTTTTTTTCGAATTCTCTTCCGCGCATCGCAATTCGTGTTTGTAATGTTTCCAAGCTAGCTGTTAAATAAACGATAACGTTTGGTACAGGCATATCTTGTGTAAGGATACGATAGATTTGCATGTACTTGTCGTATTGTGAATTCTTTAATGTACGGGATGCGAAAATTAAATTTTTAAATATATGATAATCCGCTACTACTGGCTTCCTTTGATTCAAATACTTTATGTTAATATCTTCTAATTGTTTGTATCTATTACAAAGAAAGAACATCTCTGTTTGAAAACTCCATTCGTCGATGTCTTCATAGAATTTTCCTAAAAAAGGATTCTCATCAACAATCTCTTTTAGTAAGTGGAGTTGCATGTGAGTTGAAATTGCCTTCGCAAGTGAGGTTTTTCCAACACCAATTGGTCCTTCAACCGTGATAAATGGTACTCCGGTCACGCTGTTTCCTCCTTTCAATCAGTGATTTACCGTGACTACTAAAAACACAAAACAGAATTATTGTAGCACAAGAGGGAAGCGAGCGGGTTAATTTGATATAAAAAGTTAGAAAATAGATATATGTATTAATTAATTTTTATTTGAGATGACGGTACTATATTTGCTTTTAATGTGGCTTCCATTATTTTTAAAGCATGTAGATTATCCTGATCATGATTAGAGGCAATACAGTCCTGTGGTACATACAGTGTATAATTTCTCATATGAGCATCGTTAGCTGTAAAGAGGATACATATATTCCCGGCGACTCCTGTCAATATTAGATTTTCTATTTTTAAATAGCCTAATAAAGAATTTAAAGGTGTTTCATAAAAAGCAGAGTAATGTGGTTTAATAAAAATGTAATCATCAGTATTTGGGGCAATCTTATGAATGATATTTTCACTATACTCATTTGTACAATGAGTAATTAGTTGGTCAATATCAGATCTCCAAAGTTGATAATGGTCATTAACATAAATTATGGGATAACCAAAGGATTTCATTGTTTTCTTTAATCGTAAAATAGGATTTGTTATAATTTCGCATTTTTTGGCTAAGGTGGGCCCGTGTGAAAATTGAAAATCATTAATCATATCGATAATGAGTAAGGCAGTATTCTTCATATGTAATCCCCTCTCTTTTTTATTAGGGTGGATTGAATTTGTAAAAGTTATCCCATGTGTAGTAAATGGAAATAAGTGTACTTTATTTGTAATGAAAGGACTATGGTATGGAAAACGATCAAGATATTTATTTTATGCAGTTAGCAATAGAAGAGGCTAAAAAAGCAGAGGCAATACAAGAAGTACCGATTGGCGCAGTTATAGTGTTAGATGGTGAGGTGATTAGTGTTGCTCATAATTTAAGAGAAACTGAACAAAGATCAATAGCTCACGCTGAATTGTTAGCTATTGATGAGGCGTGCAAAAAATTAGGGACATGGCGTTTAGAAGATGCGACGTTATATGTAACATTAGAGCCTTGTCCGATGTGTGCGGGTGGAATTGTTTTATCACGAGTGAAGCGAGTTGTATATGGTGCAAGTGATCCGAAAGGTGGATGTGCAGGGACGTTGATGAATCTTTTAATTGATGAACGCTTTAATCATCAATGCGAGGTAGTTGCTGGTGTATTAGAAGAAGAATGCGGTACTTTGTTAACAAACTTTTTTAGAGAGCTTCGTAAAAAAAGAAAAGCAATAAAAAAATTAGAGAAAAGTAACGAGAATTAACGTATTTGCATTTTATAAAAAAACAAGTTATACTGATAATGCCTTTTAATAAAGGCAACCGAATATTGGTTTTAACTTTGCCGTGCTAAGCGGGGAGGTAGCGGTGCCCTATACTCGCAATCCGCTCTAGCGAGGCCGAATCCCTTCTCGAGGTTATGCTGCTGTAAGGTCTGCCTTAAGTAAGTGGTGTTGACGTTTGGGTCCTGCGCAACGGGACCCCGTGAACCTTGTCAGGTCCGGAAGGAAGCAGCAATAAGCGGGTCTTCTCGTGTGCCGCAGGAGTGCCTGAACCGAGCTAACTGCTTGAGTAACGCTTATGGTACGTAATCGACAGAAGGTGCACGGCAGTTATATATGTATACAAAACTCACCTTAATACTAAGGTGGGTTTTTTGTATAGAAAATAACTTTTGGAATCTATAAACAGAATGGGTTATAATAAATGAGATAATAACCTTTGAGGGAGGCCGTATTTTCGTGTCATACCAAGCGTTATACCGAACATGGAGACCGCAAAAATTTGAAGATGTAGTTGGTCAAAAGCACGTGACAAAAACGTTGCAAAATGCCCTTCTTCAAGAGAAAGTTTCACATGCTTATTTATTTTCTGGGCCGAGGGGAACAGGAAAAACGACAATTGCAAAAGTATTTGCAAAAGCAATCAACTGTGAACATGCTCCGGTAGCTGAACCTTGTAATGAATGTCCGTCTTGTTTGGGGATTACACAAGGATCTATTTCAGATGTATTAGAAATTGATGCGGCTTCAAATAACGGTGTAGATGAAATTCGAGATATTAGAGATAAAGTAAAATATGCTCCAAGTGCTGTAGAATATAAAGTATACATTATTGATGAAGTCCACATGCTTTCCATGGGTGCCTTTAATGCGCTTTTAAAAACGTTAGAAGAGCCGCCAGGACACGTCATCTTTATTTTGGCGACAACAGAACCGCATAAGATTCCGCCTACAATCATTTCACGTTGCCAGCGTTTTGAATTTCGGAAAATATCAGTAAATGATATTGTTGAGAGATTATCGACGGTTGTGACGAATGAAGGTACGCAAGTAGAAGATGAGGCGTTACAAATTGTTGCACGTGCCGCTGAAGGTGGTATGCGTGATGCGCTTAGTCTTATTGATCAGGCAATATCTTATAGTGATGAGACAGTTACGACAGAAGATGTATTAGCTGTGACAGGTTCTGTTTCCCAGCAATACTTAGGTAACTTAGTAGAATGTATACGTGAAAATGATGTATCAAGGGCATTACGTATCATAGATGAGATGATGGGTAAAGGGAAAGATCCAGTTCGTTTTATGGAGGATTTCATTTACTATTATCGCGATATGCTTTTATATCAAACTTCACCACAACTGGAACATATGTTGGAACGAGTAATGGTAGATGAGCAATTCCGGATGTTAAGTGAAGAAATGCAACCGGAAGTAATCTATGAAATCATTCATACTCTTAGTAAGGGACAACAGGAAATGAAGTGGACAAATCATCCGCGAATTTTCTTAGAAGTTGTTATGGTACAACTGTGTCAACAGTTTATGATGCAAGCAAACGGTGCAGATCGTTTACAAGCAATTATGAACAGGATGCAGCAATTGGAGAAAGAGTTAGAACAAGTCAAAAAGAATGGTGTACCGGCTGGTGTGCAGCAAGAAGTCAGAGAGACACGTGCAACACCAAAGCCAGTGCGGACAGGTAGTATGAAGATTCCTGTCGGACGCGTAAATGAAGTGTTAAAACAAGCAAAGCGCCAGGATTTAGAACAATTAAAAGCTGTGTGGGGTGAGTTGTTAGGAAGACTCAAAGCATACAACAAAGTAGCGTTTGCTGTTTTATTAGAAAATAGCGAACCGGTGGCGGCTTCGGATGATACTTACGTTTTAGCGTTTCAATATGAGATTCACTGTAAAATGGCAAGCGAAAATCGAGAAGCTATGGATACAGTGGAACAAGCCTTATTTGAATTGCTAAGTAAAAGATTAAATATGATTGCCATTCCAAAAAGCGAATGGGGTAAAATCCGTGAAGATTTTTTACAGCGTGAAGGCGGGGATTCTGAAGAAAGCCCAGAGAAAAAAGAAGATCCTCTTATAGAAGAGGCCGTAAAATTAGTAGGACAAGAACTTATTGAAATAAAAGAGTAATAATAATTAGGAGGAATTAATTATGATGCGTGGCGGAATGGGAAATATGAATAATATGATGAAACAAATGCAAAAGATGCAAAAAGATATGGCAAAAGCGCAAGAAGAGCTTGGCGAAAAAACAGTTGAAGGTACAGCTGGCGGCGGTATGATTACAGTTATTGCAAATGGTCATAAGCAAATTCTTGAAGTGAAAGTTAAAGAAGAAGTTGTAGATCCAGAAGATATCGAAATGTTACAAGACTTAGTGCTAGCTGCAACAAATGATGCACTTAAAAAAGCTGATGAACTTTCAAACTCTACAATGGGTAAATTTACAAAAGGCTTGAACTTACCAGGTGGAATGTTCTAGGAGGATACTGATATATGCATTATCCAGAACCGATATCGAAATTAATTGATAGTTTTATGAAGTTGCCAGGAATCGGACCGAAAACAGCGGTTCGATTGGCATTTTTCGTATTAGATATGAAAGAAGATGATGTGTTAGGTTTTGCAAAAGCACTTGTGAATGCGAAGCGAGATTTAGCGTATTGTTCTGTATGTGGACATATTACTGACCGCGATCCTTGTTATATTTGTAATGATTCGCATCGAGATCAGTCGATTGTTTGTGTTGTACAGGAACCAAAAGATGTAATCGCAATGGAAAAGATGAAAGAATATCAAGGTGTATATCATGTGTTACGTGGTGCGATTTCTCCAATGGAGGGAATTGGACCGGAAGACATTAATATCCCGCAACTTTTAAAGCGACTGCACGATGAAACGGTACAAGAAGTGATACTAGCAACAAACCCTAATATTGAAGGGGAAGCTACAGCGATGTATATATCCCGCCTCTTAAAGCCGACAGGTATTAAAGTAACTCGTATTGCACATGGTCTGCCAGTTGGTGGAGACTTAGAATATGCAGATGAAGTAACACTGTCGAAAGCGTTAGAAGGTCGTAGAGAAGTATAAGAGGAGAAACAAAAATGTTCTTTCAAAAAAAGGGTAAATTGCGTAAAGAGTATGATGATAAGCTAATTGTACTATTAGAAAAAGTGAAGAATGAATGGTTACGTCAGAAGAGAATGGTTGAACAAAGTGTAGAACCATCTCAAGATGTACTTTGTTCTTTGAAAATAGCAGAGGCGAAATATTTCTTCTTGTTAAAAGAAGCAAAACGTCGTCCTGTAAAAATGGAACAATGGTAAAAGGTTCTGCTGAAAAAGCAGAACCTTTTATTTTATTCGTTAAACATTGCGTGGTTACTTCGTTTGGAAAGAGTGAGGAATTGTTTTATATGAAGAAAGTGTCGTCGAATAAAAGTTAATGAGATGAAGCGACTGGAGTAGTATGATAAATGTTCTTTTTTATCGCCTTGTCCCATACAAATAAATGTGTATAGGTCATTCACAAGGAGGAAAAAATGAATTCTACAATTATTATTGTTGGTATTCTTGCTCTAGTTTTTATTTTTCTTGTTTTTGGAGTTTCTTCTAAGCCGTTACGTTTTATAGGAAAAGCGCTCTTTCATGTTACTTTGGGAATAGCATTACTCTTTATCGTAAACGTTGTAGGAACATATTTTGATTTTCATATTCCAATTAACTTGGGTACAGCAACAATCACAAGTCTATTAGGTCTACCTGGTGTTGCTGCATTAGTGGTTATTAAGCTTTATATCATGCCAAGATAAAATTATTTTGGCATTTTTTTAAAAAGTGTTGACGAACAAATGATTAATATGGTAAATTAATAAGCGTCGTCAGGAACGAAAGAAAAAAGTTGTTGACAGATTTAACGCGAAATGTTAAATTATAAAAGTCGCTGAAACGCGATGTTGAACTTTGAAAACTAAACGAAACAAACAACGTGAAACGTCAATTTTTATTTTTAGATGCTAGACAAACTAACTTTATTGGAGAGTTTGATCCTGGCTCAGGATGAACGCTGGCGGCGTGCCTAATACATGCAAGTCGAGCGAATGGATTGAGAGCTTGCTCTCAAGAAGTTAGCGGCGGACGGGTGAGTAACACGTGGGTAACCTGCCCATAAGACTGGGATAACTCCGGGAAACCGGGGCTAATACCGGATAATATTTTGAACTGCATGGTTCGAAATTGAAAGGCGGCTTCGGCTGTCACTTGTGGATGGACCCGCGTCGCATTAGCTAGTTGGTGAGGTAACGGCTCACCAAGG
>NZ_CP093325.1:5440000-5490000 GCF_022637375.2 Bacillus sp. N5-665 | reverse complement strand
CCCCGAAATAGCTTTAGGGCTAGCCTTAAGTGTAAGAGTCTTGGAGGTAGAGCACTGATTGAACTAGGGGTCCTCATCGGATTACCGAATTCAGTCAAACTCCGAATGCCAATGACTTATCCTTAGGAGTCAGACTGCGAGTGATAAGATCCGTAGTCAAGAGGGAAACAGCCCAGATCGCCAGCTAAGGTCCCAAAGTGTGTATTAAGTGGAAAAGGATGTGGAGTTGCTTAGACAACTAGGATGTTGGCTTAGAAGCAGCCACCATTTAAAGAGTGCGTAATAGCTCACTAGTCGAGTGACTCTGCGCCGAAAATGTACCGGGGCTAAATACACCACCGAAGCTGCGAATTGATACCAATGGTATCAGTGGTAGGGGAGCGTTCTAAGTGCAGTGAAGTCAGACCGGAAGGACTGGTGGAGCGCTTAGAAGTGAGAATGCCGGTATGAGTAGCGAAAGACGGGTGAGAATCCCGTCCACCGAATGCCTAAGGTTTCCTGAGGAAGGCTCGTCCGCTCAGGGTTAGTCAGGACCTAAGCCGAGGCCGACAGGCGTAGGCGATGGACAACAGGTTGATATTCCTGTACCACCTCTTTATCGTTTGAGCAATGGAGGGACGCAGAAGGATAGAAGAAGCGTGCGATTGGTTGTGCACGTCCAAGCAGTTAGGCTGATAAGTAGGCAAATCCGCTTATCGTGAAGGCTGAGCTGTGATGGGGAAGCTCCTTATGGAGCGAAGTCTTTGATTCCCCGCTGCCAAGAAAAGCTTCTAGCGAGATAAAAGGTGCCTGTACCGCAAACCGACACAGGTAGGCGAGGAGAGAATCCTAAGGTGTGCGAGAGAACTCTGGTTAAGGAACTCGGCAAAATGACCCCGTAACTTCGGGAGAAGGGGTGCTTTCTTAACGGAAAGCCGCAGTGAATAGGCCCAAGCGACTGTTTAGCAAAAACACAGGTCTCTGCGAAGCCGTAAGGCGAAGTATAGGGGCTGACACCTGCCCGGTGCTGGAAGGTTAAGGAGAGGGGTTAGCGTAAGCGAAGCTCTGAACTGAAGCCCCAGTAAACGGCGGCCGTAACTATAACGGTCCTAAGGTAGCGAAATTCCTTGTCGGGTAAGTTCCGACCCGCACGAAAGGTGTAACGATTTGGGCACTGTCTCAACCAGAGACTCGGTGAAATTATAGTACCTGTGAAGATGCAGGTTACCCGCGACAGGACGGAAAGACCCCGTGGAGCTTTACTGTAGCCTGATATTGAATTTTGGTACATTTTGTACAGGATAGGCGGGAGCCATTGAAACCGGAGCGCTAGCTTCGGTGGAGGCGCTGGTGGGATACCGCCCTGAATGTATTGAAATTCTAACCTACGGGTCTTATCGACCCGGGAGACAGTGTCAGGTGGGCAGTTTGACTGGGGCGGTCGCCTCCTAAAGTGTAACGGAGGCGCCCAAAGGTTCCCTCAGAATGGTTGGAAATCATTCGTAGAGTGCAAAGGCATAAGGGAGCTTGACTGCGAGACCTACAAGTCGAGCAGGGACGAAAGTCGGGCTTAGTGATCCGGTGGTTCCGCATGGAAGGGCCATCGCTCAACGGATAAAAGCTACCCCGGGGATAACAGGCTTATCTCCCCCAAGAGTCCACATCGACGGGGAGGTTTGGCACCTCGATGTCGGCTCATCGCATCCTGGGGCTGTAGTCGGTCCCAAGGGTTGGGCTGTTCGCCCATTAAAGCGGTACGCGAGCTGGGTTCAGAACGTCGTGAGACAGTTCGGTCCCTATCCGTCGTGGGCGTAGGAAATTTGAGAGGAGCTGTCCTTAGTACGAGAGGACCGGGATGGACGCACCGCTGGTGTACCAGTTGTTCTGCCAAGGGCATAGCTGGGTAGCTATGTGCGGAAGGGATAAGTGCTGAAAGCATCTAAGCATGAAGCCCCCCTCAAGATGAGATTTCCCATAGCGTAAGCTAGTAAGATCCCTGAAAGATGATCAGGTTGATAGGTTCGAGGTGGAAGCATGGTGACATGTGGAGCTGACGAATACTAATAGATCGAGGACTTAACCATATAATATGTAGCAATGTTATCTAGTTTTGAAGGAATATGCCTTCATAGTTTGGTGATGATGGCAGAGAGGTCACACCCGTTCCCATACCGAACACGGAAGTTAAGCTCTCTAGCGCCGATGGTAGTTGGGACCTTGTCCCTGTGAGAGTAGGACGTCGCCAAGCAATTAAAAACACAAGTCTTTTGACTTGTGTTTTTTTTGTGTTTTCAAACAGTACGAAAAAAAAAGAAGTAATGGTAATACAAACACGTTGCCCAAGGGTTAATCATATTATATAAGAGATGGATGTATATTTTTCTGTAAATTGTTAAGGAATAGAAGTATAAAATATGTCCATTGAAATAGGGAGGGAAGGTTATGAAAGCACAAAATGAGGTTTGTATTGTTTGTGAGACAGAAAGAAAAGAAGGGATATATGTTTATAATAATTTAATCTGTTATGAATGTGAAAAAGATATGGTGAATACGGAGACAAATGATCCGAAGTATATATATTATTTAAAACAGCTTCGGAAATTAGAAGTATCATATTTTTAAATAGGCATATGCCTATTATTTTTTTTGTTCTGTATAATAGATAAAGAATGAAATAATAAGGAAGAGATATAGATGAAGCAAAATCGCATACCTTTATATGAGGCATTAACAGAGTTTAAAGATAGAAAGCCGTTATCCTTTCATGTTCCAGGTCATAAAAACGGTTTAAACTTCCCTCAGGAAGCTATAGGGGAGTTTAAAGATATACTATCTATCGATGTAACTGAGTTGTCAGGGTTAGATGATTTACATAGTCCGTTTGAATGTATAGATGAGGCACAACAGTTATTAGCTGATGTATATGGAGTGAAAAAAAGTTATTTTTTAATTAATGGTTCAACAGTAGGGAACCTAGCAATGATTTTGTCTTGTTGCGGGGAACATGATATTGTTCTTGTACAAAGAAATTGTCATAAATCAATTATTAATGGTTTAAAATTAGCGGGCGCAAATCCAATTTTTTTAGATCCATGGATTGATGAAGCTTATAATGTACCGGTGGGCATTCATGTTGAAATTATTAAGGAAGCAATTGAAAAATATCCAAATGCTAAAGCACTCATTTTAACGCATCCTAATTATTATGGTATGGGGATGGATCTAGAGGCAAGCATCGCTTATGCACATGCACATAAAATCCCCGTTTTAGTAGATGAAGCACATGGAGCTCATTTTTGTTTAGGAGGGGCATTTCCAAAGTCAGCATTAGCATATGGGGCAGATATTGTAGTTCATTCTGCACATAAAACATTACCCGCGATGACAATGGGATCCTATTTACATATAAATAGTCGCCTAGTGAAAGAAGAAAAAGTTTCTACCTATTTAAGTATGCTACAATCTAGTAGTCCATCGTATCCAATTATGACTTCTCTTGATATTGCACGCTTTACAATAGCACGTATAAAAGAAAAGGGACATGATGAAATTGTCGAGTTTTTACGGGGATTTAAAGACGAATTGTGTTCTATTCCACAAATAGCTATTTTACAGTATCCATTACAAGATGAGTTAAAGGTTACTGTACAGACACGTTGTCAGTTATCAGGATACGAATTACAGTCTGTATTTGAAAAAGTCGGTATATATACAGAAATGGCGGATCCATATAATGTTCTATTTATTTTACCCTTGCAAGTAAATAAGGAGTATATGAAGGCTATAGAGATGATCCGAGGGGCATTGCAATATTATGAGGTGAAAGACAAGAAGGAATCTATTCGTTATACTTATAAAGGAGAATTTTCTCCTTTACCGTATACATATAAACAACTGGAAGGATATGAAACAAAAGTAGTATCTGTAGAAGAAGCAGTTGGGATGATAGCGGCAGAAATGGTAATTCCGTACCCACCTGGAATTCCATTGATTATGTATGGGGAAAGAATTACTTCAGAACATAAAGAGCAAATTATGTATTTAGAGCAATCAGGCGCTCGTTTTCAAGGTAGCACGAAATATATGAAAGTGTATGATATAGAAAGTAGGTTTTAGAATGAAGGGATTATTTGTAACAATTGAAGGTCCAGAAGGTTCGGGTAAAACAACGTTAATTAAAAGTTTATTGCCGTACTTTGAACAAAAAGAACAAAAGGTAATGGCGACGAGAGAACCAGGTGGTATTGCAATTTCAGAGGATATTAGAACAATTTTACATAAACAAGAATATACGATGATGGAAGCACGTACAGAGGCGCTTCTGTATGCCGCTGCACGTAGACAACATTTGGTGGAAAAGGTTATGCCGGCACTTAACGAGGACTACCTTGTATTATGTGATCGTTTTATAGATAGCTCTTTAGCGTATCAAGGATATGCAAGAGGGTTAGGTATGGATAAGGTATTTGAAATAAATCGTTTCGCAACAGAGGACTGTATGCCTAGTTTAACGATTTACCTAGACATTGAACCAGAGATTGGTTTAGCTCGCATTGAAAAAGATGCAGGACGTGAAGTGAATCGATTAGATATGGAAGATATCTCTTTCCATAAACGTGTCCGTGAAGGATATTTACAAGTTGTAGAACATTTCTCAGATCGTATTGTATTGGTAAATGCTGATCAACCAATGGAAAAACTTATAGAAGAAGTTGTTCAGATTATAGAAGATAAATTGTTATAATAGAAGGAAAGAATGAAATAAGTGAGGTATGCATTATGACGAAGACGTGGGAGCAGCTTTCTGCTATACAACCCATCGGTGTAAAAATGTTGATGAATAGCATTGCAAAAGAGCGTATATCCCACGCTTACTTGTTAGAGGGAGGGAAAGGGACTGGAAAGTTTGCAACGGCAATTCAAATGGCAAAGAGTTTCCTCTGTTCTCAGCGGAACGGGGTAGAGCCTTGTCACGTATGTACAAATTGTAAGCGAATTGATTCAGGTAACCACCCTAACTTACATATTGTAAAACCAGACGGATTATCTATTAAGAAGCAGCAAATTCATGATTTACAAGAAGAGTTTTCAAAAACAGGATTAGAAGCAAATAAAAAAGTATATATTATTGAGCACGCAGATCGTATGACAGCAAATGCAGCGAATACACTTTTAAAATTTTTAGAAGAACCAAGTAGTGATACAACAGCTATTTTACTTACTGAACAAAGTCATCAAATTTTAAATACGATTTTATCTCGCTGTCAAGTTGTTACATTTAGACCGTTACCTACGGAATCTTTAATTAGAAGATTACAGGATGAAGGTATTACGGCATCTTTATCGACACTTGCTGCGCAACTCACGAATAGTTTTGATGAAGCTTTAGCTTTATGTAGTGATGAATGGTTTGCACAAGCACGAGCTTTAGTGATAAAATTATGTGAAGCGCTCGAAAAGGATAAAGCCTCTATTTTTTTTGTACAAGAAAAATGGGGAAAACACTTTGGAGAGAAAGAACAATTACAGCAAGGTTTAGATATGTTGCTCCTTATTTATAAGGATTTATTATATGTTCAACTTGGAGAAGAAGATCGTCTTGTTTTTCATGAGCAGAAAGAGATGTTTGAATCTTTCTCCTATGCTCAGAAGCGCATTGTATCAGCTCTCTTTAATATATTAGAGGCAAAAAATAGAATCAACGCTAATGTAAATGCGCAGCTTGTGTTCGAACAGTTAGTGTTGCGGTTGCAGGAGGGATGACCGTTTTGTATGATGTAGTAGGTGTTCGCTTTAAGAAGGCCGGAAAGGTGTATTACTTCGATCCGAATCAGTTCGATATCTCTGAAAATGAGTTTGTAATTGTAGAAACAGTAAGAGGTATTGAGTACGGAAAAGTAGTTATTACCAAAAAGCAAGTTGATGAAAACGACGTTGTATTACCGCTAAAAAAGGTTATTCGTATTGCAAATGAAAATGATCGTACCATTGTTGAAGAGAACAAACATGCTGCGAAAGAAGCATACCAAGTTTGTCAGCAAAAGGTAGTAGAGCATAATCTTGATATGAAACTTGTAGATGTAGAGTATACGTTCGATCGCAATAAGATTATTTTCTACTTTACTGCGGATGGTCGGATTGATTTCCGCGAACTAGTGAAGGACTTAGCGGCAATTTTTAGGACAAGAATTGAACTAAGACAAATTGGTGTTCGTGATGAAGCGAAGATGCTTGGTGGTATTGGTCCATGTGGTCGTATGCTTTGTTGTTCTACTTTTTTAGGAGATTTTGAACCTGTATCCATTAAGATGGCAAAGGATCAAAATTTATCATTAAATCCTGCAAAAATCTCTGGTTTATGTGGTCGCTTAATGTGTTGCTTAAAATATGAGAATGATGAATATGAGGCAGCAAAGGAACAACTTCCTGATTTAGATCAACGTATACAAACCCCGCATGGTACTGGCCGTGTTATCGGATTAAATATTTTAGAAAGATTAATTCAAGTGGAACTAGTAGACAAGGAACGGATAGTAGAATATACGTTAGATGAGTTAGTGAATAAAGGGGTCGTTTCGAGTCAAACCACAGATTAATGAGGTGGGTGCTTGTGGAGAAAAAAGATATTTTTGCATCGGTTTCTAGTATGGAAGAGCAAATTGGACATTTATACAAACAGTTGGGAGAATTAAAACAACATCTTGCAGAGTTGTTGGAAGAGAACCAACATATAAAAATGGAAAATGAAAATTTGCGACATCGCTTTGAAGAAGTGCAGATTAAAGAAAAACAAAAAACTCAAAAACGTAAAGAAGTGAAGCCAAAGACAACTGATATTGGCGAAGGCTACGATAATTTAGCAAGGCTATATCAAGAAGGTTTTCATATTTGTAATCTGCATTATGGAAGTGTACGTAAAGAGGGAGATTGTTTATTCTGCCTGTCATTTTTAAATAAAAAGTGAAATTACCTTTCCAATGATAATTGGAAAGGTAATTTTTTATACATGAGAGTACAATGAAATATGTTTTTTTATTAGTAGAAGATGAAATAGGGTAGGTTAAGTGTAAGAAAAGGAGTAACATATGAATTTATATGAAGATGAACGTTTAGATTACTTATTAGCGCAAGATATGAAGATTGTACAAAGCCCATCAGTATTCAATTTCTCGTTAGATGCTGTTTTACTTGCAGACTTTGCTTGGGTGCCAATTCAAAAAGGTAATGTACTTGATCTGTGTACAGGTAACGCAGTTGTCCCCCTTTTATTAAGTACAAGAACAAAGGGAAGCATTACAGGTGTAGAAATTCAAGAACGTTTATATGATATGGGAATCAGAAGCGTTCAATACAATAAGCTAGAAGAAAGAATTCACTTAATACATGGGGATTTGAAAGATATGCCGGAGAAACTTGGACGTCATCAATATGATGTTGTCACATGTAATCCCCCTTATTTTCAAACACCTGCAACTTCTGAGAAAAATATGAATGAACATTTAGCGATAGCTCGTCATGAAATTATGTGTACATTAGAGGATGTTGTATCTGCAAGTAGTCAGTTAGTAAAGCAAGGTGGGAAAGTAGCATTTGTACATCGTCCAGGTCGTTTACTAGATATTGTTACATTAATGCGTAAATACAAAATTGAACCAAAGCGTGTACGATTTGTTTATCCTAAGGCAGGGAAAGAAGCGAATACATTGTTAATTGAAGGAATTAAGGATGGAAACGCAGATTTGAAAATATTGCCCCCTCTTTTTGTATATGAAGAAAATAATGAATATACAAAGGAGATTCGTTCAATTTTATATGGAGAAGAATAAGGATTGTTTTTATGTAGTAGAGTGCTCTGACGGAAGTTATTATGCTGGATATACAAATCATATAGAGAAGCGGATTCAGACCCATAATAGTGGAAAAGGGGCTAGGTATACGCGTGCTAGACTTCCTGTTGTTTTAAAATACATAGAATTTCATGAAGATAAGCGTACAGCTATGCAAGCAGAGTATTATTTTAAGCAGTTAAATAGAAAACAAAAAGAAGAATATATGCAAAAAGGAGAACACTATGTGGCAACAAAAAAGCTTTCAACAAAATGAAAAGGGAGTTTTATATTTAGTACCAACTCCTATTGGAAATTTAGAAGATATGACATTTCGTGCAATCCGAATTTTAAAAGAAGCTGATTTAATTGCTGCTGAAGATACGAGACAAACGAAAAAACTTTGTAATTATTTCGAAATTGAAACCCCTGTTATGAGTTACCATGAGCACAATAAGGAAGTAAGTGGGAAGAAAATATTAGGGAAGTTAGACGAAGGAAAGACTGTAGCACTTGTTAGTGATGCTGGTATGCCGTGTATTTCTGATCCAGGTTACGATATTGTTGTAGAGGCTGTAGCAGAACAGTATCATGTTATCCCGCTTCCTGGGGCAAATGCAGCCCTTACAGCATTAATTGCATCAGGTCTTGAAACAAAACAATTTTATTTCTATGGATTTTTACAAAGAAATAAAAAAGAAAGAAAAATGGAGTTAGAGAAGCTTCGTTATGTACAAACTACAATGATGTTTTATGAAGCGCCCCATCGTTTAGATGATACTTTAATCTCGATGCAAGAAGTGTTGGGAAATAGAGAAATTGTATTATGTCGAGAGTTAACGAAAAAATTCGAGGAATTTATTCGTGGAACAGTTGAGGAAGCAATTGAGTGGACGAAACAAAATGAAGTTCGTGGCGAGTTTTGTATTTTAGTAGCTGGTTCAACGGAAGAACCTGCCCCAGAAGAAAAATGGTGGGAATCTATTTCGGTATATGATCATATTGAACATTATATAAACGAAAAAGGTATGAATTCAAAAGAGGCAATAAAAACAGTCGCTAAAGATCGAGATTTGTCGAAACGCGATGTATATCAAATCTATCATGTCGATAAAAAATAAGCTTCTCATAATTGAGAAGCTTATTTTGCTGTTTCGATATAATCTTGAAGTTCGTTTAAGATTTGCTCAGCGCCTTCTTTGCTTAAGATAATTTTACCTTCAGCTAAAGATAGGTTACCATCAGATACTTCACCAGTTACTTGGCAAGTCATGTTTGGCTTATATTTTTTTAAGATGATTTTCTCGTCATCAACGTAGATTTCAAGAGCATCCTTTTCTGCAATACCTAAAGTACGGCGTAATTCGATTGGAATTACTACACGACCTAATTCATCAACTTTACGAACGATACCAGTAGATTTCATAATTCTTTTCCTCCTAAAGAAATAGTTTATAAGTTTCGAGTCTATTTTCTAGATTCGTCATTTTTCGACAAAATACCCTATGGACATATGATACCAATCATTTACATTTCCGTCAATTCTTTAATTCTATATTTTTTAAAAAGATTTATAGATTTCTTACTTCTTATATATAATAGAATGAGAGTAATTTCTACTATTATTTCACTTTATTTTCAGAAAAAATTATAGATTGTAAGTAAGGACTGTATATTTTCTTGAAATATGAGCAATAGATGATAAAGATATTAAGTATTAACTCGTTTTTATCCCGCATTAACAAGCAGTAAGATTCTAAATTTAAAATTTGGCTGGAGCAAAGAATTTAAGTTGGAGTCGGATTGCTCGTAAAAGCCTGATTGGTGCGGGCTAATAATCCGCGGGAGTGAACAAAACCCCCACAGATTAAAGTTTCACTTTATATATAAGTTTTTGATATACTATTTATAAATACATATGAGGTTATCCGGGAGGTCCAAAACAATGACAGAGGAAAATAAGTCCTTTTATATTACTACCCCAATTTATTATCCAAGTGGAAAATTACACATTGGACATGCTTATACAACAGTAGCAGGAGATGCGATGGCACGATATAAGCGTATGCAAGGATACAATGTTCATTATTTAACAGGAACTGATGAGCATGGACAGAAGATCCAAAAGAAAGCAGAAGAATTAAATGTTACACCACAAGCATATGTGGATAACATTGTTGCAGGAATTAAAGAGCTTTGGGAGAAAATGGATATCTCTTATGATGATTTTATTCGTACAACTGAAGATCGTCATAAAGATGTTGTTGAAAAAATCTTCAAGCAACTAGTAGATCAAGGTGATATTTATCTTGATGAATATGAAGGTTGGTATTCTGTACAAGATGAGACATTCTATACAGAGCATCAATTAGTAGATCCAATTATGGAAGGTGACAAAGTAGTTGGAGGAAAAAGCCCAGATAGTGGTCATGATGTAGAACTTGTTCGTGAAGAATCGTATTTCTTTAGAATGGGTAAATATGTCGACAGACTATTAAAATTCTATGAAGATAATCCACATTTCATTCAGCCAGAGTCTCGTAAGAATGAGATGATTAATAACTTCATTAAACCAGGCTTAGAAGATTTAGCTGTTTCTCGTACTTCATTTGACTGGGGAGTTCGTGTTCCAGGTAACCCGAAACATGTTATTTACGTATGGGTTGACGCATTGTCTAACTACATTACAGCATTAGGTTATGGAACAGAAAATGAAGAGATGTATAAGAAATTCTGGCCGGCTGATGTGCATTTAGTTGGAAAAGAAATCGTTCGTTTCCATACAATTTATTGGCCAATCATTTTAATGGCATTAGATTTACCTCTTCCGAAAAAAATCTTTGCTCATGGTTGGATTTTAATGAAGGATGGAAAGATGAGTAAATCAAAAGGAAACGTAGTAGATCCAGTTACATTAATTGATCGTTACGGATTAGATGCATTACGTTATTACTTACTTCGTGAAGTTCCATTCGGATCTGATGGCGTATTCACACCAGAAGGATTTGTAGAGCGTATTAATTTTGATTTAGCAAATGACTTAGGTAACTTATTAAATCGTACAGTAGCTATGATTGATAAGTACTTTAACGGAGAAATCCCTGCATTTAAAGCAAATGTAACGGAATTTGATGAAACGTTAGTAACGTTTGCAAAAGATACATTGAAAAAAGTAGAAGAGGCAATGGAGAATATGGAATTCTCTGTAGCGCTAAGCTCAATTTGGCAATTGGTTAGCCGTGCAAATAAATATATTGACGAAACACAACCATGGGTATTAGCGAAAGATAAGAAGGATCTTGAAAAGTTAGCTTCTGTAATGGCTCACTTAGCAGAAGTACTTCGTCAAACAGGTATTATGCTTATGCCGTTCTTAACAGTAGCGCCAAGTAAGATGTTTGCTCAACTTGGACTTACTGAAGAGGCACATAAATCTTGGGAAAGCCTATCTACAATTGGCTGCATTCCAGCTGGAACAAAAGTAGAAAAAGGAAACCCAATTTTCCCTCGTTTAGAAATGGAAGTAGAAGTAGGCTACATTAAAGAACAAATGAAAAGCTCTGCTCCTAAAGTAGAAGAGAAAAAAGAAGAAGAACCGAAAGCAGAAGAAATCACAATTGATGATTTCTTTAAAGTAGAATTACGCGTAGCTGAAGTACTATCAGCTGAACCTGTGAAAAAAGCAGATAAGTTGTTAAAAATTCAGCTGGATTTAGGTACAGAAAAGCGTCAAGTTGTTTCAGGAATTGCAAAATTCTATTCGCCGGAAGACCTAAAAGGTAAAAAGGTTATTTGTGTAACAAACTTAAAACCTGTAAAATTACGCGGTGAATTATCACAAGGTATGATTTTAGCGGGTGAAGAGAATGGCGTATTGTCATTAGCATCAATCGACCAAAATCTACCAAACGGTACAAAAATCAAGTAATTAAGACAAGAAAAGAGATGTTTCACGTGTAACATGTGTGAAGCGTCTTTTTTCTTTTTACACTCTCTATTTTTGCATTAAAATTATAGTATTGTTATCGTTAAGTTAGTAAAGAGCTTATTTTTTAGAATAAACTTGATTTCAATATAAAAGGAGTTATGTATTATGTTGTTTGATACACATTCACATTTGAATGCAGAGCAATTTGAAGAGGATTTGCAAGAAGTTATTGCACGAATGAAAGAAGCAGGAGTTACCTATACAGTTGTTGTTGGTTTTGATGAAATAACGATCAAAAAGGCAATGGAGTTAGCTGAAACTTATGATTTTATTTACGCTGCGGTAGGATGGCATCCAGTTGATGCAATCGACATGACAGAAGAACATTTAGCGTGGTTAGAAGAACTTGCTTCCCATCCTAAAGTCGTTGCACTTGGAGAAATGGGCTTAGATTATCACTGGGATAAGTCTCCAAAAGAAATACAGAAGGAAGTATTCCGTAAACAAATTGCATTAGCCAAAAAGGTGAAATTGCCGATTATTATACATAACCGCGATGCAACTCAAGATATTGTTGATATTCTAGAAGAAGAGAATGCAGCTGAAGTGGGAGGCATTATGCATTGCTTTAGCGGCAGCGTAGAAGTAGCAGAGCGATGTGTTGATATGAACTTTTTAATTTCGTTAGGCGGCCCAGTTACATTTAAAAATGCTAAGAAACCGAAAGAAGTTGCCACGGAGATTCCATTAGAGAAATTGTTAATAGAGACGGATTGTCCATATTTAACACCACATCCATTTCGAGGAAAACGAAATGAACCGAGTTATGTAAAACTTGTAGCAGAAGAAATTGCGAATTTAAAAGGAATTTCTTATGAGGAAGTAGCAGAGATAACAACAAAAAATGCAAAAGCTTTATTTGGTGTTGAATAAAAAGGAGTGGGAGAACCCATTCTTTTTTTATTTTTGTGAAAAAATAAGGGCGAATGAGGAAGTGTTACAATAAGGAGAGAGAACAAAGTTTTGGACATTCTATTTTTTAAAATGTAAGAATGGGGAAAATAATAATGGAAAAGTCGTCATTTTTTTGTTTTACTAAGTAGAGACGAAACGAGTGTGGAGGCAAGCATGAAAATTAAAGAGATTATCGTTGTAGAAGGTAAAGATGATACAGTTGCGATTAAGCGTGCTGTTGATGCGGATACAATTGAAACGAACGGTTCAGCAATCGGTGATCATGTTATTGAGCAAGTTAAATTAGCGCTGCAAAAACGGGGCGTTATTATTTTCACAGATCCGGATTATCCTGGAGAGCGTATTCGAAAAATTATTTCTGATAAGGTGCCTGGATGTAAACATGCCTTTTTACCGAAGGAAGAAGCACTTGCCAAAAGGAAAAAGGGTGTCGGGATTGAACATGCTTCTAATGAATCAATTCGCCGTGCTTTAGAGAATATACATGAAGAAATGGAAGCTTACACAAGTGAAATTAGTTGGAGCGATTTAGTCGATGCAGGCTTAGTGGGCGGAGAAATGGCAAAGAGTCGCAGAGAAAGAATGGGTAAGCTATTAAAGATTGGTTATACAAACGCAAAACAGTTACATAAACGTTTACAAATGTTTCAAGTTTCAAAAGAATCGTTTGCAGAAGCTTATAAGCAAGTCATACAGGAGGAAAGAAAATGAAGGATATCGCAACGCCAAATCGTACGAAAGACATTGTTGAAAAGTATGGATTTTCATTCAAAAAAAGTTTAGGACAAAATTTTTTAATTGATACGAACGTATTAAATCGTATTGTCGATCACGCTGAAATTGGTTCAGAAAGTGGTGCAATTGAAATTGGACCAGGTATCGGTGCGTTAACAGAACAATTAGCAAAGCGTGCTAAAAAAGTAGTAGCTTTTGAAATTGATCAGAGATTATTACCGATTTTAGATGAGACGTTAGCTCCATATAGCAACGTTACAGTTATAAATAAAGACGTACTAAAGGCAGATGTACATGAGGTGTTCAGTGAGCAATTTGAGGAAGGGCAAGATGTAATGGTAGTAGCGAACTTACCGTACTATATTACAACGCCAATTTTATTTAAATTGCTGGAAGAGAAATTACCAGTTCGTGGATTTGTTGTTATGATGCAAAAAGAAGTTGGAGATCGTTTAGCTGCTAAACCTGGAACGAAAGAGTATGGTTCTTTATCCATTGCTATTCAGTATTATACAGAGGTAGAAACAGTTATGACTGTACCACGTACAGTGTTTGTGCCACAACCGAATGTTGATTCTGCGATTATTCGTCTCCTAAAGCGCCCGAAACCAGTTGTAGAAGTAACAGATGAGACATTCTTCTTTGAAGTAGTAAGAGCAAGTTTTGCACAGCGTCGTAAAACTTTAATGAATAATTTATCAAATAATTTAAATGGTTTCCCGAAAGATAAAGAGCTGTTGGATCGAATTTTAACAGAAGTAGGAATTGATCCAAAACGAAGAGGCGAAACGCTATCTATCGAGGAGTTTGCAACATTAAGTAATGCATTAGTTCTTCATAAATTGTCATAAGAATAGAAAAGGGACAGTTCAACTTGAACTGTCCCTTTTGTCACCTTTCCTCTCCTACATTCATACTTTAAAAACAGGTAAGATGGCCTAACGAGTTTGGAGGTAGGAGAATGGCTTTACATGTTGGAGAATTAGTGGAACGATATTCTCATAATAGGGATATCCTTTTTCGTATTATAGAAATAAAAGGCGAGATAGCTATATTATTTGGAGAGGAAATTAGACTGGTGGCAGATGCGCCACTTGAAGATTTAATTAGTATAGACCAACGAGAACATAAAAAAAGAGCGAAGCGTGAGAAAGAAACGATGGAGCGTACGTATCGTTTGTTTCAACAAGATTATGTATTAATGAAACAAAGGCATGAACACACTTCAACGGGTGGATATACAAGTGAGGTAAATTATTTTCAAATGCCAGGACGTGTATTGCATATAGATGGAGACCCGTTATATTTGCGCAAGTGCTTAGACTTATATAATAAAATTGGTGTTCCTGTACAAGGTATTCATTGTAAAGAAACAGAGATGCATGAAAAGGTAGTAGATTTAATAGATCATTTTCGTCCGGACATTTTAGTTATTACAGGACACGATGCATATACAAAATCAAAAGGGGTAAAGGGAGATTTAGCAGCATATAGGCATTCAAGGCATTTTGTACAGGCTGTTCGAGAAGTGAGAAAAAAATATCCATCATTGGATCAACTCGTTATTTTTGCTGGGGCATGCCAATCACACTTTGAAGCATTAATTCGAGCAGGTGCTAATTTTGCTAGTTCACCATCTAGAATTAATATTCACGCACTAGATCCTGTATATGTGGTTGGAAAAATTAGTTTTACGTCATTTATGGAAAGAGTAAATGTATGGGATGTTGTACGTAATACGATTACCGGCGAAAAGGGACTTGGCGGTATTGAGACGAGGGGAATTTTACGAACTGGATTACCCTTTCAACATTATGAAGAATAAGCAAGGTACATATGTATCTTGCTTTTTTGTATGGAAAGGATTTAAATCAGCTTGGATAAAAAGAGACAAGAACGCGCAGACTACATAATGATACTTTTACAATATAGTATTTCTTCTATCTATTTGAACGCATGATGCTTTTATAATGATATTGTCTGTGAGTTGCGGTTAATAATTGGGATAGATATATCGTGTTTTAAGTGTTCAATCTAAATTACAGCGAGGTGTAACGAAGTATATGTCAAAACGTTTAGATGAAATTAAAAGCGAATTAGATCACCATCTTGGACAGAGACTGATGTTAAAGGCAAATAGTGGGAGAAGAAAAACAGTAGAGCAATCAGGTGTACTTGCAGAAACGTACCGTTCTGTTTTTGTTGTACAATTGGATCAGCAAGAAGATGCGTTACAACGTGTATCATATAGCTATGCGGATGTTTTAACAGAGACAGTAGAGTTAACGTTTTATGGTGAACCTCATAATGAAGTGATTTTATAATTCATGTATCGTTACATATATTCCCACAAATGAAAAGCTATATTATTTTGCATACTAATTATACCGTAGCAAAATAAGGAGGGACTCTGCATTGAGTAGACGAAGAGGTGTCATGTCAAATCAATTTAAAGAAGAGCTTGCAAAAGAGCTAGGCTTTTATGATGTTGTTCAGAAAGAAGGCTGGGGCGGAATTCGTGCGAAAGATGCTGGTAACATGGTGAAACGTGCTATAGAAATTGCAGAACAGCAATTAATGAAACAAAACCAGTAGTTGTAAGATACTTTCTATGCTACGGTAGCCGAGGAGTGATTCCTCGGCTTTTTGTACTCGAAAAGGTGCCATCATTTTACATAAGTAGTTTCATTCTGAATGCTTTTCGTTATAATTAGGGAAGTGTCATCGTCTTACTATAAATTTATGGTAAAATAAACGATAAAAGATTGAGTACATAGAGTGGGTGAATAGATTGAAGCTACTAGTGAAAGCACCAGCAAAGATTAATCTGTCGTTAGATGTACTGGGAAAAAGACAAGACGGATATCATGAAGTGAAAATGATTATGACAACAATTGATTTAGCGGATCGTTTAGAACTAATGGAATTAGCAGAAGACCGTATTGAAATTTTATCCCATAATCGGTATGTCCCAGACGACCAAAGAAATTTAGCTTATCAAGCAGCGAAATTATTAAAAGAGAAGTTTAATGTGAAAAAAGGCGTATCTATTACTATTGAAAAAACGATTCCAGTAGCAGCTGGATTAGCAGGTGGAAGTAGTGATGCAGCAGCGACATTACGTGGCCTTAATAAATTATGGAATTTAGGGCTTACAATTGATCAGTTAGCAGAGCTTGGCGCAAAAATAGGATCAGATGTATCGTTTTGTGTATATGGTGGGACAGCAATTGCCACTGGAAGAGGAGAGCAAATTGAGCACATAAAAACTCCGCCTTCTTGTTGGGTTATTTTAGCAAAACCCCATATTGGTGTATCTACTGCTGATGTGTATGGAAATTTAAAGTTAAATCGAGTTACACATCCAAATGTAGATAAAATGGTTAACGTCATAAATGCTGGGGACTACAAAGGGATTTGTGATACTGTTGGTAATGTTTTAGAAGATGTAACGTTTGCGATGCATCCTGAAGTTGCACGTATTAAGGCACAGATGAAGCGATTTGGGGCGGATGCTGTATTAATGAGTGGAAGTGGCCCAACTGTATTTGGTCTTGTGCATCATGATTCGCGAATGCATCGTATATATAATGGATTAAAAGGATTTTGTGAACAAGTATACGCAGTACGTTTATTAGGAGAGCGAGAAACGCTTGAATAAAGACGTATAATACGTTATGATTTGTTTAGAATATTCGTGATTTGAGGTGAGAGTATGAAAATTAGACGAAGTACAAGATTAGTCGATATGACGTATTACTTGTTACAAAACCCTCGTCAGCTAGTTTCTCTCACTTTTTTTGCTGAAAGGTATCAATCAGCTAAGTCTTCCATTAGTGAAGATTTAGTTATTATTAAGCAAACGTTTGAACAACAAGGGGTCGGCACATTGCAAACGGTACCAGGAGCAGCAGGAGGAGTGAAATATATACCATATATAAGTGAGGAAGAGGCAGATCTAATTATTGGTGAGCTTTGTAGCTTATTTGAAAATCCAGATCGTATTTTGCCTGGTGGTTACTTATATATGACAGATCTTTTAAGTAATCCTCGCCATATTAATGGCGCAGGTCGTTTGTTTGCTTCTGTTTTTGCTAGGCAACCAATTGATGCGGTTATGACGGTGGCAACGAAGGGGATTCCACTTGCTTATGCGGTGGCAAATTACTTAGATGTACCGGTAGTAATTGCAAGGAAAGATAATAAGGTAACAGAAGGCCCAACTGTTAGTATTAACTACGTATCAGGTTCTTCTAAGCGAATTCAAACAATGACGTTAGCAAAGCGTAGCCTTCCAGAGGGATCAAATGTTTTAATTATTGATGACTTCATGAAAGCTGGCGGGACAATTCAAGGTATGATGAGTATGTTAGAAGAGTTTAAGGCTAATGTTGTTGGTATTGGTGTATTAGTAGAATCCACGGATATTGAAGAACGACTAATTAATAATTTTGTATCATTAATTCGTCTATCAGAAGTTGATGTGAAAGAAAAAGCGATTCAAGTGGAAAAGGGAAATTATTCACTGGCACCATTTGATGAAGGGCTTGTAGAGGCTGAGTAAAAAGGTAAAGCAGATCGCTTTATCTTTTTTTTATTCTGTTTATAAATTATAAAATAGATGGACAAACTGCTTTTCGTGCACTATTTTTAAAGAGTAAAAATAAATAATAAAAGGGTGAAAAAATATGAAAGTTGTTCAAACAAGCAATGCACCACAAGCAATTGGACCATATTCACAAGGGATTATTGTAAATAATATGTTTTACAGTTCAGGACAAATTCCGTTAACTGCAAGTGGAGAGCTTGTAGCAGGAGACGTGACAGTACAAACAGAGCAAGTATTTCAAAATTTACAAGCTGTATTAGAAGAAGCAGGTGCTTCATTTGATACAGTAGTAAAAACAACAGTATTCTTAAAAGATATGGATGATTTTAATGCTGTTAATGAAGTATACGGCTCTTATTTCTCTACTCATAAGCCAGCTCGTTCTTGTGTACAAGTAGCAAAATTACCGAAAGATGTTTCAATTGAAATCGAAGTAATTGCCCTAGTTAAGTAATCTTTTGTAAGCGATAACCTCCACTAATCTCTATATTCAATTAAATTAAAAATTTTTATCTTAAAAATTTTTAAAAAATTAAAGGGAAAATAGAAATTTTGTGGAATTTATACAAATATATCGCTTATTTAGAAAAGGGTGGTGAACACAAGATGGAAGTGACTGACGTAAGATTACGCCGCGTAAACACAGAAGGCCGCATGAGAGCAATTGCCTCTATTACTCTAGACCATGAATTTGTTGTTCATGATATTCGTGTAATTGATGGTAATAATGGATTATTTGTAGCAATGCCAAGTAAACGTACTCCAGATGGAGAATTCCGTGACATTGCACATCCAATTAATTCTAATACACGCTCTAAAATTCAAGATGCGGTTTTAACAGAGTATCATCGTTTAGGCGAGTTAGAAGAGGTTGAGTTTGAAGAAGCGGGTGCTTCGTAAAATTCGAATGAAAAGGGCTTTTTAAAGAAATCCCTATAATTTTGCAACAAACTCCTGTAAGCATTTACAGGGGTTTGTTTTTTTGTGGTTTTATCTATTTTTCGCACGGAAAATTCTGAATTCTTTAAAGTGAAGAGGAAAACTTCTAATTTTTTCAAAATCATTTTAAATAGTATAGCTTATTTCTTAAAAAAGATACTAAAGAGTAAAACATCGTATAAGAATTATGGTAAAATTTAATAGTTAAAATGTGTTTCTTGAAATATATGATGATTTAGGATAATATCGTTAATGGATAAATAGGTTGCGATGGAGGGTCTATATGTCAAACAGATTTGCAGTGATTCTAGCTGCGGGCAAAGGCACACGTATGAAGTCTAAGCTATACAAAGTGCTTCATCCTGTATGTGGAAAACCTATGGTACAACATGTTGTCGATCAAGTAACGCAATTAGGATTGCAGAAACTTGTAACAGTCGTAGGACATGGTGCTGAAATGGTACAAGAACAGCTAGGAAACGTAAGTGAGTTTGCATTACAAGCAGAACAACTTGGTACAGCACATGCTGTAGATCAAGCTGCAAGTGTACTTGCAAACGAAGAAGGAACAACTTTAGTTATTTGTGGTGATACGCCGCTAATAACTGCTGAAACGATGGAATCATTGCTTCAGCAACATAAAGAGGCAGGGGCAATGGCAACGGTGCTAACAGCTTACATAGAAGAACCTGCTGGATATGGTCGTATCGTTCGTAATGAGAATGGTCATGTTGAAAAGATTGTTGAGCATAAGGATGCAAATGATAAAGAATTAGCTATTAAAGAAATCAATACAGGTACGTATTGTTTTGATAATAAAGCTTTATTCGCCTCACTTTCTAAAGTTTCAAATGATAACGTACAAGGTGAATATTACCTGCCAGATGTTATTGAGATTTTAAAAAATGAAGGTCATATCGTATCAGCTTATCAAACAGAGCACTTCGATGAAACGTTAGGTGTTAACGACAGAGTCGCTCTATCGCAAGCGGAAATTATTATGAAAAACCGTATCAACCGAAAGAACATGGTAAATGGTGTTACAATTATTGATCCAAGTAACACGTATATTTCTGCTGATGCGATTATCGGTAGTGATACAGTTCTTCATCCAGGAACAATTATTGAGGGGAATACTGTAATTGGTTCTGATTGTGAAATTGGACCGCATACAGTAATTCGCGATAGTGAAATTGGAGATCGTACGACAATTCGTCAATCTACTGTACATGATAGTAAACTTGGTACAGAAGTATCGGTTGGTCCATTTGCACATATTCGCCCAGATTCAGTTATTGGAGATGAAGTACGCGTTGGAAACTTCGTGGAAATCAAAAAAACTGTTTTTGGTAATAGAAGTAAAGCTTCACACTTAAGTTATATCGGGGATGCACAAGTTGGAGAAGACGTGAATCTTGGTTGTGGTTCAATTACGGTGAACTATGACGGTAAGAATAAATTCAAAACTGTGATTGGTAACGGGGTATTTATTGGATGTAATTCAAACCTTGTTGCTCCTGTAACAGTTGAAGATGGTGCTTATGTGGCAGCAGGCTCTACAATTACAGAGAATGTTCCATCAAAAGCATTATCTGTAGCACGTGCACGTCAAGTTAACAAAGAAGACTATGTTGATCAATTGCTGAATAAGAAAAAATCATAATGTGGAGGGTTAATCTAGATGTCGACTCAATATCTAAATTCTAATTTGAAAGTATTCTCTTTAAACTCTAATAAGGAACTTGCTGAGCAAATTGCAAAGCACATTGGAGTAGGACTAGGAAAATGTTCTGTTGATCGTTTTAGTGATGGAGAAGTTCAAATTAACATTGAAGAAAGTATCCGTGGTTGCGATGTATTCATTATTCAATCTACAAGCTTCCCAGTAAACGAACATATCATGGAATTACTTATTATGATCGATGCATTAAAGCGAGCATCTGCAAAAACAATTAATATTGTTATTCCTTACTATGGTTATGCGCGTCAAGACCGTAAAGCGCGTTCTCGTGAACCAATTACATCGAAACTTGTAGCAAACTTGCTTGAAACAGCAGGTGCAACTCGTGTAATCACTCTAGATTTACATGCTCCACAAATTCAAGGGTTCTTTGATATCCCAATCGACCACCTAATGGGTGTACCGATCCTTTCAGATTACTTTGAAACAAAAGGTCTTAAAGATATCGTAATCGTGTCACCTGACCACGGTGGGGTAACTCGTGCTAGAAAAATGGCAGATCGTCTAAAAGCACCAATCGCTATTATTGATAAGCGTCGCCCTCGTCCGAACGTATCAGAGGTAATGAACATTATCGGTAATATTGAAGGTAAAACAGCAATTTTAATTGATGACATCATTGATACAGCTGGTACAATTACATTAGCAGCAAACGCTCTTGTTGAGAACGGTGCTTCTGAAGTATATGCTTGCTGTACACACCCAGTATTATCTGGTCCAGCAATTGAGCGTATCCAAAACTCAAATATTAAAGAGTTAGTTGTAACGAACTCTATCGTATTACCAGAAGAGAAGAAAATCGACAAAGTACATGAACTTTCAGTTGCTCCACTAATCGGAGAAGCAATCATTCGTGTGTACGAAGAAGAATCTGTAAGTGTATTATTCAATTAATTGGATAGAATGAGACGTAACCAAGATTGGTTACGTCTTTTCGTATCGAAAAAAGAAAGTAGTGGTACAAGAATGAAATTGATAGTAGGACTTGGGAACCCGGGTAGAGAATATGAATTAACAAGGCATAATATTGGATTTATGGCGATTGATGAACTTGCAAAGCGTTGGAATATTTCTTTGAATGAACAAAAATTTAAAGGAATATTTGGTGCAGGATTTGTTAATGGAGAAAAAGTAATCTTATTAAAGCCACTTACATATATGAATTTATCTGGGGAAAGTATTCGACCACTCATGGATTACTATAAAATTGATGTTGAAGACTTCGTTGTTCTGTACGATGATTTAGACATCCCTGTAGGTAAATTACGCCTTCGTATGAAAGGTAGTGCTGGTGGACATAATGGTGTGAAATCAACAATTTCACATTTAGGAACACAAGAGTTTCAACGTATCCGCATGGGAATTGATCGTCCGAAAAATGGCATGAAGGTAGTAGATTACGTATTAGGACGTTTTACATCGGAAGAAATTCCTGATGTGAGTCATTCTATTGAAAAAGCAGCGGATGCATGTGAAGAATGGTTAAATAAACCTTTTCTTCAAATCATGAATACCTTCAATAGTTAAGGGTATGATTGGGAATATTTTGTCTTGTTTTTACCCATACTAGTAGTAATTGGATTTTTAGGAGGCTAGTATGGAAGGTTATTATTATTGCAGACATTGCGGGAGTAATGTAGGCTCCGTTACTGCAGAAAAAGTGTATAGCGACGTTTTATTTCAACTAACAGAGCAAGAAGTAGTAGAGATGATTCATTTTCATGAGAATGGAAATATATATATAAAAACGATTTGTGAATCGTGTCAAGAAACGCTCGCATCTTATCCTGAGTATTATGAATATGAAAAATTTCTGCAATAAAATGTTGTCGCTTTGGCATGTCCAAAGCATTTTTCTGTTTTCTTTTTCCAAAATATTTGCATAAAATATAGTGGCTTGCTCTTTATGTTGAGAGGGGTTTTGAAAATGATAGGTTTATTAGAGCAATTTTATAAAAATGAAGAGATCCAATCGGTTATTAATGGACTAGAAGATGGTTTAAAAGAACAACTTGTATCAGGTATGGCAACCTCTTCTCGTTCGTTATTAATGGCGGCCTTATATAAAAAAACAAAAAAATCACAACTTATTGTGACGCATAATTTATATCAAGCACAAAAAGTGCATGAAGATTTAGTGGCGTTACTTGGTGAAAAAGATGTGTGGTTATACCCAGTAAATGAATTGATAGCATCAGAAATTGGTGTTGCAAGCCCAGAATTGAAGGCGCAACGTATTGAAGTATTGAATCGTTTAGCGGCAGGAGAAAACGGGATTATTGTAGCGCCAGTTGCAGGACTACGTAGATTTTTACCAATGAAAGAGTTGTGGAAGCAAAGGCAAATCGAAATCAATCTAGGGCAAGAGATTGATTTAGATACATTCTTGCATACTTTACATCATATTGGTTATGAGCGTAAGTCGATGGTAGAAGCTCCTGGGGAATTCAGTTTGCGCGGGGGAATATTAGATATTTACCCATTAACTGAAGAGTTACCATTTCGTATTGAATTTTTCGATACAGAAGTTGATTCTATTCGATTATTTGATGTGGATGAACAGCGCTCTCAAGATAAAAAAGAAAGTGTTAGATTTGGTCCAGCAACAGAGTTTTTATTTTCACAGGAAGAATTGAAGTCGGGAATTGAGCATCTTGAGGAAGGCTTGACTAAGACGATGCAAAAACTTTCCGATGATAAATTGAAGACTACAGTGCTTGAAACGGTAAGTCATGAAATTGAGATGTTAAAAAACGGGCAAAGTATAGAACAGATGTTTAAATATTTATCTATTTTCTATAAAGAACCTGCTAGTCTGATAGATTATTTACCAGAAGATGGTATTGTGGTTTTAGATGAGATTTCCCGTATTCAAGAAACAGCATCACATCTTGAAACAGAAGAGGCGGAATGGTATATATCACTTCTTGGTGAGGGAATAATTATTCAAGATTTATCTTTCTCACACTCGTTTGAGGAATTTCTTCATCATAAAAAAAGAAGTTTTGTGTATTTAACGTTATTCTTACGCCATATAGCACATACACATCCACAAAACATTGTGAATGTGACATGTAAAACAATGCAAGATTTCCATGGGCAGATGCAGTTGTTGAAAACTGAAATTGATAGATGGAACGAAGGGCATTTTACGACTGTTGTGCTCGGCACAGATGATGAACGTGTAAAAAAACTACAACATATTTTAAGTGATTATGATATTGAGGCAGATATCGTAGAGGGCACAGATATATTATTGCCTGGAAGGTTACAAATTGCTGTAGGTGATTTACACGCAGGATTTGAAATGCCGATGCAAAAGCTTGTTGTTATTACTGAAAAAGAGCTTTTTCATAAGAAAGTTAAAAAATCACAACGTAAGCAGAAGTTATCTAATGCTGAACGTATTAAAAGTTATTCGGAATTAAAAGTTGGAGATTATGTAGTTCATGTAAATCATGGTATAGGTAAATTCTTAGGTATCGAGACACTAGAGATTAATGGTGTTCATAAAGATTACTTGAATATTAAATATCAAGGTAATGATAAGTTATACGTTCCAATTGAACAAATTGACCAAGTGCAGAAATATGTAGGATCTGAAGGTAAGGATCCAAAAGTTTATAAATTGGGCGGAAATGATTGGAAAAAGGTCAAAACGAAAGTTGAAAAATCTGTACAAGACATTGCGGATGACCTAATTAAACTATATGCTGAGCGCGAAGCCTCAAAGGGTTATGCATATACACCAGATACGGCAGAACAACAAGAATTTGAATCTTCTTTCCCATATCAAGAGACAGAGGATCAATTACGTTCTATTGAAGAGATTAAGAAAGATATGGAACGTGGACGTCCGATGGATAGGCTTCTTTGTGGTGATGTAGGATATGGAAAGACGGAAGTAGCTATCCGTGCGGCATTTAAGGCAATTATGGATGAAAAACAAGTTGCAATTTTAGTGCCGACAACGATCCTTGCACAACAACACTATGAAACAATTCGAGAGCGTTTTCAAGATTATCCAATCAATATAGGATTATTAAGTAGATTCCGTACGAGAAAACAGCAAAATGAAACAATTAAAGGCTTAAAAGATGGTACGGTAGATATCGTAATCGGAACGCATCGTATTTTATCTAAAGATGTTACTTATAAAGATTTAGGTCTTCTTATTATTGATGAAGAACAAAGGTTTGGTGTAACGCATAAAGAAAAAATTAAACAATTAAAAGCAAATGTTGACGTGTTAACATTAACGGCAACTCCGATTCCGCGTACACTCCATATGTCTATGCTTGGTGTGCGTGACTTATCTGTTATTGAGACACCACCAGAAAATCGTTTCCCAGTCCAAACGTATGTAGTAGAGTATAATCCAGCGTTAATGCGAGAAGCGATAGAACGAGAGCTTGCAAGAGGTGGGCAAATTTACTTCCTATATAATCGTGTGGAGGATATCGAAAGAAAAGCAGATGAAATTTCGATGTTAGTTCCAGACGCGCGTGTAACTTATGCGCATGGGAAAATGAACGAAGGTGAATTAGAGTCTGTTATGCTATCGTTTTTAGAAGGGCAGCATGATGTTCTTGTAAGTACAACAATTATTGAGACGGGTGTAGATATTCCGAATGTAAATACGTTAATTGTATTTGATGCAGATCGTATGGGACTATCGCAGCTGTATCAGCTTCGTGGTCGTGTTGGACGTTCTAATCGTGTTGCATATGCATACTTTGCATACAAACGAGATAAAGTGTTATCAGAAGTTGCAGAGAGGCGTCTGCAAGCCATTAAAGAGTTCACAGAGCTTGGGTCAGGTTTCAAAATTGCGATGAGAGACTTATCCATTCGTGGTGCAGGTAACTTGTTAGGAGCCGAACAGCATGGATTTATTGATTCTGTCGGATTTGATCTATATTCTCAAATGTTAAAAGATGCAATTGAACAGCGTAGAGGAACAGATGGGGTTGAAAATACAGTTAATGTTGAAATTGATTTAGAAGTAGATGCATATTTACCAGATGCTTATATTTCAGATAGTAAACAAAAGATTATGATGTATAAACAGTTTAGAGGTGTTTCTGCAATTGAGGATATTGAAGAGTTGCAGGAAGAGATGATAGATAGATTTGGTGATTACCCGCAAGAAGTTGGTTACTTATTGCAAATTGCAAATATTAAAGTATTGGCAATGAAAGAACAAATTGAGTTAATTAAGCAAAATAAATTTGAAGTGACAATTCTGTTCTCAGAACAAGCAAGTCAAAATATTGATGGCGGAAAATTATTCATGCTTGGAAATAGTTTTGGACGTATGATTGGTCTAGGAATGGAAGGATCGCAATTGAAAATCGTTATGAAAACAAATGGTTTAGAGACATCGAAGTGGTTAACAATTGCTGAAAATTTATTAAAAGGCCTACCAGATGTAAAAAAAGAAGTCATAAATGCCTAATATAAGATAAAAAAATACAATTCGGCGTGCATAGAAGAACTAATGTGTAAAATACTATGTCTAACAGTTGGTGATTTTTACATGAACAGGTAAATTCACCACTTTGATCATCAGTAGAAAGTGAGGCAGCATTAGAATGAAAGCAACTGGAATCGTACGTCGAATTGATGATTTAGGTAGGGTAGTAATCCCGAAGGAAATTCGTAGAACTTTACGTATTCGAGAAGGAGACCCACTAGAAATATTTGTTGATCGCGATGGAGAAGTGATTTTGAAAAAATATTCTCCAATTAGTGAACTAGGTAATTTTGCAAAGGAATATACGGAAGCTTTATACGATAGCTTAGGACATAATGTGCTTGTATGCGATCGTGATTCTATTATCGCAGTAGCAGGTGTATCTAAAAAAGAATACTTAAATAAAAGTGTTGGCGATTTAATTGAGAAGACAATGGAAGAGCGTAAGTCTGTAATTATGACAGATGAAAGCGAAATTTCAATTATTGATGGAGTAACAGAAAAAGTGAGTTCCTATACAATTGGCCCGATTGTTGCGAATGGGGATCCAATTGGAGCTGTTGTTATCTTCTCTAAAGAGGCTATTATAAGTGAAGTAGAGCATAAGTCAGTAAATACAGCTGCAAGCTTTTTAGCGAAACAAATGGAGCAGTAAGGCTATATCGAATTTGAGAAGTAGCAATCTTTCCTAATTATGATATTTCTTCTTGAGAAATCAAATATTTGGAGATATATGTATATTGAATGAAGGTAGCGCTTTGCTACCTTTTTTCGTTGAACATTTCTATCGTTGCGCGAACGTATTATTACTCGTGTAGGCAAGGAAGCTTGTCCTTTTCTTTATGATATAATACGAGGGGTGAGAATAGAAAAAGGAGTTTTCTTGTATGGAATCGAAGAAGTATCAAGCCTTTTGGCGTGGGGCTATTATATTAACAATCGCAAGTTTTGTTACAAAGGTATTAAGCGCTTTTTACCGTATTCCATATCAAAATATAGCGGGTGATATTGGTTTTTATATTTACCAACAAATTTATCCGTTTTATGGATTTTGTTTAATTTTAGCTACTTATGGGTTCCCCATTATAATTTCAAAAATGGTTGCGGAACGATTAGAGCGAGGGAAACAACAAGAAGCAGAAGAAATTATCTGTGTATCTTTTTGGTTTTTATTAGGAATTGGTTTCGTAGGCTTTTTTACATTGTTTTTTGGTGCCGAAGCAATTGCAACAGCCATGGGCGATATACACTTAGATAAGTTATTACGTGTTATTTCATTTTCATTCATATTGATGCCGTTTTTATCTGTAGCAAGAGGATATTTTCAGGGATTCAATAATATGATGCCAACAGCTGTTTCGCAAGTGATAGAACAAACGATTCGTGTTTCTATTATTGTATTTTTATCTCTATTCCTAATTGCTCGCGGATTTGATTTATATACAGTCGGTGCAGGTGCTATGTTAGGTTCAATCGCAGGTGGACTGATTGGGATTATCGTACTTGTACTTTATATGCGTCATGACTTTCGTTCTATATTTTTCAAGAGTGTAAAGAGAATTAAGGGAAAAAAGAGGATCATTAAAATTCTGTTTTGGCAGGGATTGGCGATTTGTGTTAGTAACTTAGTACTTATTTTTATACAAATGGCTGATTCTATTTCCTTCTATTCCTTACTTATTGGGGCAGGAGAGCAAGCTGAAAGTGCAAAGGTATTAAAAGGTGTTTATGACAGAAGTATCCCGCTTATGCAATTAGGTACTGTCGTGACAACTTCTTTCTCATTGTCGCTTATTCCAATTATTACAGCGGCGAAGGAAAGAGGAGATCTTTCCTTTATTCGAGAAAAGGTAAAGTTAGCAATGAAAATAACATTTGTTATTGGATTTGCAGCTGCCATTGGATTAACTTGTATTATTCAGCCTACGAATATTATGTTGTTTGAAAATAGTGATGGGTCAGATGTTTTATCCATTTTATCTTTATCTATTTTATTTAGTTCATTGTCGATTACAACTGCGTCTATTTTGCAGGGGTTAGGACAAACATTAAAACCAGCAATATTCGTTATATTTGGGGGTTGTTTAAAGTTAGCTTTAAATTATACATTAATGCCGTATTTTGGTGTGAAGGGAGCTGCAATTGCAACACTAGTTGCGTTAATTGTAATTTCTGTGCTAAATAGTGCATTACTTATGCAAGCTGTATCCGAATCGCTTATCGATAAGCGGAATATGTTAGGTGTAGTTATTAGTGGTATCGGTATGGGGTTTGTATTAATAATATTTATACGTGTGATGCAACTGTCTGGATTAGTAATTGATACAAGGCATAGAGGAATTGCAACACTTGAGGCATTTTTAGGTGTAGCTATCGGTGGATTAACATATGTGTTTTTAATTTTAAAATTACGTGTATTTACAAAAGCGGAAATAGGAACCGTTATGAAAAAAGAGAAAAAAGAAGGTTCATTGAAGAAGAGTGGATAGAGGTGGCAGGTTGTGAGTGGAATCATTACTATTTTAGGATTAGGTGCTGGTGAGTTAGATCAGTTAACGATGGGTGTATATCGAAAAATAAAAGAAGCAGATCACATGTTTGTTAGAACGAAGGAACATCCCGTTATAGAAGAGTTGGAGAAAGAAGGTATACAATATACAGCCTTTGACGATGTATATGAAGCGCATGATACATTTGAAATTGTATATGAAACAATCGCGAATACATTGCTAGAACAAGCTGAAGGCACAGAAATCATCTATGCCGTGCCAGGGCATCCGCTTGTAGCGGAAAGAACAGTTCAGCTATTGTTGGAAAAAGGCGAAGTAGCGAATGTTGAAGTGCGCATTGAAGGTGGACAAAGTTTCCTTGATCCTATGTTTGCGAGTTTAAAGATTGATCCGATTGAAGGATTCCAATTAATTGACGCCACATCATTTGAAAGAGGACAATTAGAATTACGTCAACATTTAATCTTTTGCCAAGTATATGACGCATTCGTTGCATCTGATGTGAAATTAACATTAATGGAGATGCTATCAGATGATTATGAAGTGTATATTGTAACAGCTGCAGGGACTTCATTTGAACAAGTTAAAAAGGTGCCGTTGTACATGTTAGATCATGAAACAGAGTTGAACAATTTAACGAGTGTATATGTACCACCAGTTAAAGAACGTGCGTCCTTGTATCAACAGTTTGATGTGCTTAGAGAAATTATTGCAGACCTTCGTGGACCGAATGGTTGTCCGTGGGATAAAAAGCAAACACATCAATCTTTAAAGAAGTATTTAATTGAGGAAGCTTATGAAGTGTTGGAAGCGATTGATGAAGAGGATGATGATCACTTAGTAGAAGAACTGGGTGATATATTATTACAAGTTATGTTGCATGCTCAAATTGGGGAGGACGAAGGTTGGTTCTCTATAGATGATATTATTCAAACTTTATCTGAGAAAATGGTTCGCCGCCATCCGCATGTATTTGGGAATACGGATGTAAATAATGCTGACGAAGTAATTGCCAATTGGGAAGAAATTAAAAAACAAGAAAAAGGATTCGTGAAAGAATCTGTTTTAAATGGGGTTCCAAAAAGGTTGCCACAATTACTACGCGCCTATGAAATCCAGAAAAAAGCTGGCAAAGTTGGTTTCGATTGGGTTGATGTACAACCGATGATAGAGAAAGCCTTAGAAGAATGGCAAGAGTTCCAGCAAGAAGTTACAAATATGGATGAGGCGAAAATGTTAGGTGAATTTGGCGATTTACTATTTGCGTTTGTGAATATAGCTCGTCATTATAAAATAGATCCCGAAGAAGCGTTACGTTCAACGAATGAGAAATTCGTCGGTCGTTTCTTATACATGGAAGAAAAGGTAGCTGAAATGAATAAAGAGATACAAGATTTATCATTAGAGCAGTTAGATGTTTTATGGGAAGAGGCAAAACAAACAGAGCGTTAATAGGGGGATTTGATATGCGTCTAGATAAGTTTTTAAAAGTATCACGTTTAATTAAAAGAAGAACATTAGCGAAAGAAGTAGCTGATCAAGGAAGAATATCAATTAATGGTCAAGTGGCAAAAGCGAGTTCAGATGTGAAAGTAGCTGATGAATTAACAATTCGTTTTGGTCAAAAAATAGTAACTGTAAAAATAAACGAATTGAAAGAAACGACTAAAAAAGAAGATGCAACAAATATGTATAGTTTAGTTCGTGAAGAAAAAGTAAAGGCTGAAGAAGGCTTGTTCTAAAATCAATTATCCCTTCATACATTACTATTAGCTAGTATAAATCTATGGGGGGATTTACGTGAATAATGGTTACTCACCTACGTCTTCTAATCAACAAAATGTTTCGGTAGAGCATGATATTATTATGCGTGGCAGGCGTGTAATTGATATTACCGGTGTAAAGCAGGTAGAGAGTTTTGATAGCGAGGAGTTTTTACTTGAGACCGTAATGGGTTTTTTAACAATTCGTGGTCAAAATTTGCAAATGAAAAATTTAGATGTAGAAAAAGGTGTTGTATCGATTAAAGGGAAAGTTCATGAGATGCTGTATATTGATGAGAATCAAGGGGAGAAAACTAAAGGATTCTTTAGTAAGTTGTTTAAATGAGCCTAACAATTCAGTTGTATACGATGCTCTCAATGATCGGAATGGGTGCTTGGATTGGAGCGTCTTTAGATACATACCAACGATTTTTAAAGCGGCAAGAACGTAAACGTTGGCTTGTATTTATACATGATATACTATTTTGGATTGTCCAAGCATTATTCGTTTTTTATGTATTGCTTCTTGTAAATGAAGCTGAACTACGTATATATGTATTTTTGGCATTATTATGTGGTTTTGCGGCATATCAAAGCTTATTGAAAGCAATATACATGAGACTGTTAAATTTTCTCATCTATATTTTTATGCGAACAACACACTTTTTTGTTCAAATTATAAAGCTACTCATGATAAAACCTGTTATTATTATAGCGCAGCTATTTATTGCATTTATATTATTCTTATTTCGTATACTGCTTTCAATTGGACATGTGTTATGGAAAATGGTGATTTGGATATTACTTTTCATATGGAAAGTTTTTTTCTGGCCTGTTCGATTTATTGCTTCGCTCATATGGAAACTTCTCCCTAATCGTGTTAAACTTTTTATAATGAAACATGTAGGGTTCCTGCAATATATAGCAAAATTGAAGGGACACATCTTCCAATTATGGGAGCGTATAAAAAAGAAGTTAGGGGGACCTCGGAAATGAGGGAACTGAGACAAAGAACAATCGAAAAACAGAGTCCAAATCCTGTTAAAGAGCATATAATACAAACGGATGAGAACAGGAAGCGACTTTATCGCCGTTTAGCGGTTTTTCTTGTCTTTGCTTTTACAATTATTGCGAGTATTAGTGTAACGTTTTATCAACAAAACAGTTCCATTAGAGCAAAAGAAGCAAAAGTTAAGGACATGAAAAAAGAACTGGATTCATTAACGAATAAAGAAAAAAGTCTAAAAGACGAAGTTCAAAAGTTAAATGATGAAGAGTACGTATTAAAGATTGCTAGAAGGGATTATTTCTTCTCTGGAAAAGGGGAGATAATTTTTCCTGTTTCTAAGTAGAGTATGTCTTATTGACACTATATTTTAGGATTATATATAATAAAGTAAAATTTGACTTTTTAACCACTAAGGAGGAGCATTTTTTTTATGTCAATCGAGGTAGGCAGCAAGTTACAGGGTAAAGTAACAGGTATTACAAATTTTGGGGCTTTTGTGGAGCTGCCAGAAGGCTTAACGGGTCTTGTTCATATTAGTGAAGTTGCTGATAATTATGTGAAAGATATTAACGATCACTTAAAAGTGGGCGACCAAGTAGAAGTAAAAGTTATTAACGTTGAAAAAGATGGTAAGATCGGTCTATCTATTAAAAAAGCGAAAGAGCGCGAAAAAACAGAAGGAGATCGTCCACGTGGTGAATACCAACGCGGTGGCGGTGGCGATCAACAACGTTCTGGACGTCCACAACGTAATCGTTCTTTCAACAGAGATAACCGTGGCGGCGGTAACGAACGAGCTCCAAAAGAAACATTCGAGCAAAAGATGGCACGTTTCTTAAAGGACAGTGAAGATCGTTTAACTTCTTTAAAGCGTAACACAGAATCTAAACGTGGTGGCCGTGGCGCACGTCGCGGATAATAAGAACGTTTAATTCTTAGCATATAGAGAGGTACCCAGGGCGATTGCTCGGGGTGCTTTTTTATATGTGAAAATATATTTTTAAAAAAGTTTTCAAGATGTGTTGACTTTAAAATATATCTGAGGTAAGATACTAATTGTCCGTTAAATAAGACGACATGGCGGTGTAGCTCAGCTGGCTAGAGCGTACGGTTCATACCCGTGAGGTCGGGGGTTCGATCCCCTCCGCCGCTATATTTAATTTAACGGCCCGTTGGTCAAGTGGTTAAGACACCGCCCTTTCACGGCGGTAACACGGGTTCGAATCCCGTACGGGTCATCCTAAAAAGATCATGCAAATTTGCATGATCTTTTTTTATTAAATAAATTAAGACATACAACACTTCTACAAAATCACCCTATATTTTCTGAATGTTCAATTAAAGTAGCGGGAATAAATTACATACCGTGTATATATGTAGAGTTATTTCGAATAAAAAGTCGAACGATTATAAAAGTGAAAACTGTTGTTTTGACAAAAATCCCAATAATCATCTTTTATAATGACAGTAATTAAACTATGCAGGTGGTGTTAAAAATATGCCTAAAGCAGGAAGGAATACTATGAATACAAGTGCATTGGCAATAAATGAGAGTCAGCTTGGAGCAGTAAAGTGGACGAGTAAGTTGCGAATGAAGTTTGAACAGGTTTTCTTTAGATGGGGATTTATTATTGTTGTTATTGGTTTTCTTTTGGGACGAGCATATATATTAACAAACATTTTACCGTTTGCACTGCCGTTTTTTGCTGCTGTTTATGTTATGAAGCGGGATAAAATGCCGCTCGCGTTCTTGGCTCTTATGGGGGGCGCCCTTTCAGTTTCGATAGATAATTTATTCTTTACCTTTGCATCTATTTTTACATTCTTCATTTATAATATCTTCTTTAGTCGGTTTACACGTAAAACTGTTGGACTTGTTCCATTCCAAGTATTTATCTCCGCATTAACCGCACATTTAGTTGTCGTATATTTCGCGCAACAAACTGTCACCATGTACGATTTACTCGTTAGTACGATTGAGGCAGGGCTTAGCTTCGTATTAACTATGATATTTTTACAAAGTGTTCCGCTTTTAGTGGAACGAAAAGGTAAGCAACAAGCGCTAGAGACAGAAGAAATCGTTTGTTTAATTATATTACTAGCATCTGTTTTAACAGGTACAACAGATTGGTTTGTATATGACGCTTCTATTCAACATATTTTTACTAGGTATTTAGTGCTTGTGTTTGCATTTATCGCGGGGGCTGCTACAGGATCTACAGTGGGGGTCGTCACTGGATTAATATTAAGTTTAGCGAATGTCTCCAGTTTGTCTCAACTTAGTCTACTTGCTTTTTCTGGGTTGCTTGGTGGTTTGTTAAAAGAAGGGAAGCGTTTAGGTGTTAGTTTAGGTTTATTAATTGGGACAAGCTTGATTACGCTATATGTAGATAAGCAAACAAACATTGTGACAACTTTAATTGAATCTGGTGTGGCGATTGTGTTCTTCTTATTAACACCGAAACTTGTTATGGATCGTATTGCTAAATTCATGCCAGGCACACAGGAACATTCGCAAGATCAACAACAGTATTTAAGAAGGATGCGTGATGTTACAGCGAATAAAATTAATCAATTTGCCAATGTATTTGCTGCTTTATCTAATAGCTTTTCTGTATATGGATATGTGGAGGAGGACGATAAAGAGACAGAGGCGGATTTGTTCTTAAGTACAATTACTGCAAAAACATGTCAAACATGCTTTAAAAAGGACCAATGCTGGGTAGTTAATTTCGACAAAACGTACGATTATATGAAACAAATAATGAGTGAAACGGAAGAGGGGACGTTGCAGCATAATCGGAAGTTAGTTCGTGAATGGGACAAGCATTGTGTGAGAGGGAAGAAAGTGACGGATTTAGTAGCGGGTGAATTAGATCACTTCTATGAAGGACAAAAATTACGAAAACAAATGAAAGAAAACCGTAGAATAGTAGCGGAGCAACTATTAGGTGTATCAAAAGTTATGGAGGATTTTGCTAAGGAGATCCAAAGAGAACGAGAAAATCATCAAGTGCAGGAAGAACAGATTATGCAAGCGTTTCGTGATTTTGGCGTAGAAGTAGAGCATGTTGATATATATTGTTTAGATAGAGGAAGTATTGATATTGAAATGTTGATTCCAGTTGCATCTAATGAACATGGAGAATGTGAAAAGTTAGTTGCGCCGATGCTTTCTGACATTCTAAAGGAAAATATTGTTGTTAAACATGAAGAAAAATCTTCTTATCCGAACGGCCACAGCTTAATATCATTTGGTTCGGCAAAAACGTATTCTCTTGATACTGGGTTGGCCACAGCTGCAAAAGGCGGTGGGTTTGTTTCTGGTGACTCTTATGCGATGATGGATTTAAGTGTTGGTAAATATGCACTTGCAATTAGTGATGGTATGGGAAATGGGCAAAGAGCTCATATGGAGAGTAAAGAAACGGTAAAATTATTACAAAAAATACTTCAATCAGGCATTGATGAGGAAATAGCAATTAAATCTATCAATTCTATTCTTTCTTTAAGAACAACAGAAGAGATGTTTACGACGTTAGATTTAGCTATGGTGGATTTGCGGGATGCGAGTGCGAAATTTTTAAAGATTGGATCGACGCCGAGTTTTGTTAAACGCGCGAATAATATTTTGAAAATTGAGGCAAGTAATTTGCCGATGGGGATTATTGAGGATGTTGAAGTTGATGTAGTAGGTGAACAATTAAAAACGGGCGATATCCTTATTATGATGAGCGATGGGATTTTCGAGGGAGCGCAACATGTAGAAAATCATGAACTATGGATGAAACGAAAAATTAAAGAATTACAAACCGAAGATCCGCAAGAAATTGCTGATATCATTATGGAAGAGGTGATTCGCTCTTGTGATGGTTATATAAATGACGATATGACTATCGTTGTGGCGAAAGTGAAGAAAAATATGCCGAAGTGGGCTACGATTCCAATTGTAGGAATGCAGGCACAATAAATTTTAAGTGTGATGTTTCTTTATCACTGTTGCTTTCTAAAAACCTAGGTGGATGCCTAGGTTTTTTTACTTTAAAAGATAATGTTATTATTTTTGTGAATATGTACGGATGATGTAAGATAAAAATGTAATTTTTGTATATCTTTTTTTTGCACAATGTTTGTAAAAGTTGTACCATTATAAACAAGGTAACTAACGTTGCTGTTCTTGTTTAATGAAAGGTGATTACGAAGTTGAAAGATACATTTGTTGAAAAGGTAGATGACTTTGTAAAGCAGCATGATGTATTAAAGGAACGTTCAACAATTGTTGTAGGGGTTTCTGGTGGTCCTGACTCTTTGGCTCTTCTATATTATTTGTTAGAAAAAAGAGCAGCAAAACAGTTCGAAATTGTAGTGGCACATGTGGACCATATGTTTAGAGGTGATGAATCTCATGAGGACCTACAGTTTGTGCAGGACCTTTGTAAAGGGCTGGGAGTTATTTGCGAAACGATAAGGATTAATGTGTCGCAATATCAACAGCAACATGGAATGAATGCACAGGTTGCTGCTAGAGAATGCAGATATGCATTTTTGGAAAGAATAATGAAGAAATATGATGCGAGATATGTAGCTCTTGGACATCATGGTGATGATCAAGTAGAGACGATTTTAATGCGCCTTGTACGAGGGAGTACTCCGAAAGGATATGCAGGAATTGCAGTGAAGCGTCCTTTTCATAATGGATATTTAATTAGGCCGTTACTTGGAGTAACGAAGGAAGAGATTGTTGATTACTGTAATAAGCTAAAAATAATTCCCCGTATAGATCCAAGTAATAAAAAGGAAGTATATACAAGGAATCGATTACGTAAATATGTTCTTCCTCATTTGAAAGAAGAAAATTCACAAGTGCATGAGAAATTCCAAAAATTTAGCATGCAGATGCAAGAGGATGAGGCGTATTTGCAGGAATTAGCTTTTGAGAAAATGAATAAAGTAATTACAAAAAAAAGTGATAAACAAATTAGCTTATCAATTCCTGCCTTTGAATCCATGTCTATGCCTTTACAAAGAAGAGGGATTCAACTAATATTAAACTATCTTTATGAATATAAGATTCCATCTTCTCTTTCCTCTATACATATTGACAAAGTGATCGAGTTTTTTAAGCGGACACAACCTTCGGGTTCACTTGATTTCCCAGGTGATTTAAAAATTGTTCGTGCATACGAGGAGTGCAGCTTTGGATTTAAACAAGAAATTGTTTCTCCTTTTTTACAAGATTTATCAGTGCCCGGGACAATTACGCTATCGAACGGGGATAAGCTTGTAACAGAGGTGAGCGAAGATATACCAAGTAACATGAATGAAACAGTATTTGTTGCTAAGTATAATGATATATCATATCCACTTCGTATTCGTTCTAGAGAAAATGGAGATCGCATGTCAATACAAGGTATGAATGGCACAAAAAAGATAAAAACTATTTTTATTGAAGCAAAAGTACCAAGAGAAAAAAGAGAAGAATGGCCGGTCGTTTGTGATGCAAGTGGGAATATTATTTGGGTACCCTTGTTGAAGCGATCTGCGTTTGCTATCTCGAAAGAGACGGCAAAGAAGGATAAATATATGATTATTCACTACAAAAGCAAGGAGTCTTCCGGGAGGATAATGAAATGATGAATCAAGATATCGAAAAAGTATTAATTTCTGAAGAACAAATACAAGAAAAGGTGCGCGAATTAGGTGCGGTTATTGCAGAGGATTATAAAAATACAATACCTCTTGCGATTGGTGTATTAAAGGGCGCAATGCCATTCATGGCAGATTTATTAAAGAGAACAGATACATATCTTGAAATGGATTTTATGGCTGTATCTAGTTACGGTCACTCTACTGTTTCAACAGGCGAAGTGAAAATTTTAAAAGACCTTGATACTTCTGTAGAGGGTCGCGATATTTTAATCGTTGAAGATATTATTGATAGCGGTCTTACGCTAAGTTACTTAGTAGACCTATTCAAATATCGTAAAGCGAAGTCTGTAAAAATTGTTACGTTATTAGATAAGCCGACAGGCCGTAAGGTAGATTTGAAAGCGGATTATGTTGGGTTTACTGTTCCACATGAATTTGTTGTAGGGTATGGATTAGATTATAAAGAGCAGTACCGTAATCTTCCTTATGTAGGAGTATTAAAACCAAGTGTTTACTCAAATTAATTAAATACAGGCGTCACAATTGTATAGGAAAGTTTTTCTATGTTACGATTTACTATAGTGTTTATGCCGTGAGAGGAGGTTAGGAATGAATCGTATCTTCCGTAATACCATCTTTTATTTACTGATATTCCTAGTAGTAATTGGAATCGTGAGCTATTTTAATGGTTCGACACAAAAAACGACATCAGTTAGCTACGATAAATTCATTACTAAACTAGAAAAAGGTGAAGTGCGTAATGTGCAACTTCAACCGAAAAATGGTGTATTTGAGGTAAAAGGACAATTTAACAACTCTAGCCAAGGAGAACAATTTGTTACTTATGCACCAAATACTGAGGAATTACAAAAGAAAATTAATGACAAAGCGCAAGGTGCTGAAGTTAAGTATCAACCAGCAGAAGAAACAAGTGCTTGGGTAACGTTCTTTACTTCTATCATTCCGTTTGTCATTATCTTCATTTTATTCTTCTTCTTATTAAACCAGGCTCAGGGCGGCGGTAGCCGTGTTATGAACTTCGGGAAAAGTAAGGCGAAGTTATATAATGACGAAAAGAAAAAAGTTCGTTTCAGAGATGTTGCTGGAGCGGATGAAGAGAAACAAGAGCTTGTTGAGGTAGTTGAATTCTTGAAAGATCCTCGTAAGTTCGCTGAAGTTGGTGCCCGTATTCCGAAGGGTGTTCTATTAGTAGGACCTCCAGGTACAGGTAAAACTTTACTAGCACGTGCCGTTGCAGGTGAGGCAGGCGTTCCATTCTTCTCTATCAGTGGTTCTGATTTCGTAGAGATGTTCGTCGGTGTCGGTGCATCACGTGTACGTGATTTATTCGAAAATGCAAAGAAAAATGCTCCTTGTATCATTTTCATTGATGAAATTGATGCAGTAGGACGTCAACGTGGCGCAGGTCTTGGTGGTGGCCATGATGAGCGTGAGCAAACGTTGAACCAATTACTTGTTGAAATGGATGGATTCGGTGCAAACGAAGGTATTATTATCATCGCTGCAACAAACCGTCCTGATATTCTTGATCCAGCGTTATTACGTCCAGGTCGTTTTGACCGTCAAATTACAGTAGATCGTCCAGATGTAAATGGCCGTGAAGCTGTGCTGAAAGTACATGCTCGTAATAAACCGCTTGATGATCATATCAACTTAAGAGCAATTGCAACTCGTACACCGGGGTTCTCTGGTGCGGATCTTGAAAACTTATTAAACGAAGCTGCTTTAGTGGCTGCGCGTCAAGATAAGAAGAAAATTGATATGAGTGATATTGATGAAGCAACGGATCGTGTTATTGCAGGTCCAGCTAAGAAAAGTCGTGTTATCTCTGAAAAAGAACGTAATATCGTTGCATTCCATGAAGCTGGCCATACTGTAATTGGTGTTGTCCTTGATGAAGCAGATATCGTTCATAAAGTAACAATTGTCCCTCGTGGTCAAGCTGGTGGATATGCAGTAATGCTTCCGAAAGAAGATCGTTACTTCATGACAAAACCAGAGTTACTTGATAAAATCACTGGTTTACTTGGTGGTCGAGTAGCTGAAGAGATTGTGTTTGGTGAAGCAAGTACAGGTGCTCACAACGACTTCCAACGTGCGACTGGTATTGCAAGACGTATGGTTACGGAATTCGGTATGAGTGATAAGCTTGGACCGATGCAATTCGGTAGCTCACAAGGTGGTCAAGTGTTCTTAGGAAGAGACTTCCATTCAGAACAAAACTACAGTGATGCAATTGCACATGAAATCGATGTGGAAATGCAAACTATTATAAAAGAATGTTATGCTCGCGCGAAACAAATTCTTACTGAAAAACGTGATAAGCTAGATATTATTGCGAAAACGTTACTTGAAGTAGAAACGTTAGATGCAGAGCAAATCAATCATTTATATGATTACGGCAGATTGCCAGAGCGTCCAACATCTTCAGATGATGTGAAAGTAAACATCAATATGAAGAAGGACGATGAAGAATCAGAAGATAAGTAAGAGATGAAGGAGTGACGATGGTCACTCCTTTTTTTATTTGTGGAACGAAATGAAGTAGAAAAAAATTTAAGTAAATCTGGTATTAAAAATTGAAATAGAGTGTAATCTTTTTGTAAAATGATGAGGATAGAAAAGCTGATTATATAAGTATGTGTGATATGATGTTTTTATAAGTTTTATACATATTGCACAAATATAGATTAAATAAGATAAGTGGTGAGAATATGATTTTTGTATTGGATGTAGGGAACACAAATGCTGTGCTAGGCGTGTTTGAAGAGGGGGAACTTCGTCAACATTGGCGCATGGAAACAGATCGTCATAAGACAGAAGATGAATATGGAATGCTTGTAAAGCAGTTGCTTGAGCATGAAGGTCTTTCGTTTGAAGATGTGAAAGGTATTATCGTGTCTTCAGTCGTACCACCAATTATGTTTGCTTTAGAGCGCATGTGTGAAAAGTATTTTAAAATTAAACCGCTTGTAGTAGGTCCTGGAATAAAAACGGGGCTAAATATTAAATATGAAAATCCACGTGAAGTAGGCGCGGACCGAATTGTAAATGCAGTAGCAGGAATCCACTTATATGGAAGTCCGCTTATTATTGTCGATTTCGGTACGGCTACTACATATTGTTATATTAACGAAGAAAAGCATTATATGGGTGGAGTTATTACGCCGGGAATTATGATTTCAGCAGAGGCTTTATATAGTAGAGCGGCAAAACTTCCTCGTATTGAAATTACAAAACCAAGCAGTGTTGTTGGAAAGAATACGGTAAGTGCGATGCAATCTGGTATTCTTTATGGTTATGTTGGACAAGTGGAAGGTATTGTTAAGCGTATGAAAGAGGAAGCTAAACAAGAACCGAAAGTTATCGCAACAGGTGGATTGGCGAAATTAATTTCAGAAGAATCGAATGTAATTGACGTTGTAGATCCATTTTTAACATTAAAGGGTTTGTATATGTTATACGAGCGTAATGCAAATTTACAGCATGAGAAAGGTGAATAAATGAGTATGAAAGATTATTTAGTAAAAGCGTTAGCGTTTGATGGGGAAGTGCGTGCATATAGTGTACGTACTACAAACACAGTAAGTGAGGCGCAAAGACGTCATGATACATGGAGAACAGCTTCAGCGGCACTTGGTCGTTCTTTAACTGCAGGTACAATGATGGGCGCGATGTTAAAAGGTGACCAAAAGTTAACGATTAAGGTAGAAGGTAATGGTCCGATTGGTCCCATCTTAGTAGATGCTCATGCGAATGGGGATGTACGTGGTTATGTAACGAATCCACATGTTGATTTTGAAGGAACGGAACAAGGGAAATTACGTGTATATCAAGCGGTAGGTACTGAAGGATTTGTAACAGTAATTAAAGATATTGGTATGCGTGAGCCGTTTATTGGTCAATCTCCAATTGTTTCAGGAGAATTAGGGGAAGACTTCACGTATTATTTTGCAGTTTCTGAGCAAACACCTTCTTCTGTAGGAGTCGGCGTTCTTGTAAATGGAGATGACAGCGTATTAGCGGCAGGTGGATTTATCCTTCAAATTATGCCAGGTGCACAGGAAGAAACAATTTCATTCATTGAAGATCGTTTGCAGAAGATTCCTCCTGTATCAACGTTAATCGAACAAGGGCTTTCTCCAGAAGAGTTACTGTATGCAGTTCTTGAAGAAGATAAAGTAAAAGTATTAGAAGTGATGGATGTTCAATTTAATTGCACATGCTCACGCGAACGTATTGAGAGTGTGTTAATTAGTTTGGGTAAAACAGAGTTAGAGCAAATTCGTGAAGAAGAAGAAGAGACAGAAGTTCATTGTCATTTCTGTAATGAGCGATACAAGTTCTCTAAAGAAGATATTACAAATTTAATTGAGAGTTTGTAATAAGGGAAGTGAGGGAATCCGTCCTCTAAATAGATTGACAAAAAGGGAATTTTCTGACAAAATCTAAATATAGATAAAACCAATAAAAATACTCGGTGTTAGGAGTGACAGGAATGCGAGTGGCACAATCAGTTTCAGAATTAATCGGGAAAACGCCGATCGTTAAGTTGAACCGCATCGTAGAATCAAACAGCGCAGATATATACTTAAAATTAGAATTTATGAATCCAGGGAGCAGTGTTAAAGATCGTATTGCATTAGCTATGATTGAAGATGCTGAAAAAAAAGGATTATTAAAAGAAGGCGATACAATCATTGAGCCGACAAGTGGTAACACAGGAATTGGTTTAGCGATGGTAGCGGCCGCTAAAGGATATAAGGCAATTTTAGTAATGCCAGAAACAATGAGTATTGAGCGTCGTAATTTGTTACGTGCTTACGGTGCAGAATTAGTATTGACTCCAGGGCCTGAAGGAATGGGTGGAGCGATTCGTCAAGCGACTGAATTAGCAAAAGAGCATGGATACTTTATACCACAACAGTTCAAAAACCAATCGAATCCAGAAATTCATCGTTTAACAACAGGGCCAGAAATTGTTGAACAAATGGGTGACCAATTAGATGCGTTTATTGCAGGTATTGGTACAGGTGGAACGATTACTGGTGCTGGTGAAGTACTGAAGGAAGCGTATAAAGATATTAAAATTTATGCAGTAGAACCTGCGGATTCACCAGTACTATCTGGTGGGAAACCGGGTCCACATAAAATCCAAGGAATTGGGGCGGGATTCATCCCAGAGACATTGGATGTAGAGGTATATGATGAAATTGTTCAAGTAAAAGCAGAGCAAGCATTTGAATATGCAAGAAGAGTGGCTAAAGAGGAAGGTATTTTAGTGGGTATCTCTTCTGGAGCAGTTATTTATGCAGCAACAGAAATTGCGAAAAAGTTAGGTAAAGGGAAAAAGGTACTTGTTATTATCCCAAGTAACGGTGAACGTTATTTAAGTACACCGCTGTATCAATTTGAGTCTTAATTATATGTGATTGAAAAAGCATCCTTGAAAAAGGATGCTTTTTCTTTTTGGATTGGAAATAGGAAAAGAGTGAATGACTAGAAAACTTCATGTAAAATAAGAGGTAGTATAATTAATTTATTTTCACTAGCCTTCGAGTATAACCACTTTATATATATAACGAATGTAGTTTGAGGTGGTTAATCTAAGAGGGTGGGATAAAAGAAGACGGGGTGTTGATATGCAACGAAGAAAATCTTTAGCGCTTTCTATTCCATATCAGTTAGATTTCTTTAAGCAGTATAAATTTCTTTCTAAGGATAAACCGCAACATATTTTGTTAGAGAGTGGACGTGGCGGTCGTTATAACATTGTGGGGTTGAACCCAGTAGCGGTAATCCGAGGGAAGGGTGAAACGTTACATATAAGCGAAAGTGGTAAGGAAACAATAAAACAAGGAAACCCATTAGATTTAATGCAGGAATATATGGAGCGATGGAAAACGGACTATAATCCGGAATACCCTCCATTTCAAGGTGGTGCAATTGGTTACTTTAGTTATGATTGCATCCGTTATATTGAAAAACTCCCTTCCCATGCGGAGGATGACATTAATATACCTGATATATTCTTTTTATTATTTGATGATGTGTTTGTGTATGATCAAAAAGAAAAAGTATTATGGATTATTACACATTATGTAGATAAGCATGAAGAGGCAAAAGAGCGATTAAATGAATGGAAGATTCTTTGGGCGACAGAAGCGCCAGAAGTGAATATACCTTTTGCATGCCCTGAAGAGAAAAGTGAAACAGTTGCTTTTACAGAAGAAAGCTTTATGAAGGCGGTTGAATGTATTCAAGAATATATTGGGGCTGGTGATGTGTTCCAAGTAAACTTGTCGACAAGGCAAGAAAGAACGTTACAAACACACCCACTAGAAATCTATACAAGTCTTCGTGAGATTAATCCATCTCCATATATGGGTTACTTGGAGCTCGGGGATTTTCAAATTGTTAGTGGATCGCCAGAGTTGCTAATTAAGAAAGAGGGAACCGAAGTAAGTACAAGACCGATTGCTGGAACGAGATCTAGAGGGGCGAATGAGCAAGAGGATGAAGAATTAGCAAAAGAATTAATTGAGAACGAAAAAGAAAGAGCAGAGCACGTCATGCTTGTGGATTTAGAACGAAATGATTTAGGGCGTGTTTGTAAATATGGCACTGTAGAAGTAGATGAATTTATGATAATCGAGAAATACTCACATGTTATGCATATTGTTTCTAATGTGCGTGGTGAGGTGGAAGAAGATAAAGATGCTTTTGATTTAGTGAAGGCTGTATTCCCTGGGGGAACAATTACTGGTGCCCCGAAAATACGTACGATGGAAATTATTGAAGAATTAGAACCTGTTCGCCGAGGGATTTATACAGGTTCAATCGGGTGGATCGGTTATTCTGGAGATACAGAATTGAATATTGTAATTAGAACACTGCTTGCTAAAGATGGAAAAGCACATGTACAAGCAGGGGCGGGAATTGTAATTGATTCGAATCCGGAAAATGAATATAAAGAGTCGTTAAAAAAGGCGATTGCTTTATGGCGTGCAAAAGAACGTAGCGAAGAAACGGTTAGGTGAGAGAAATGATATTAATGATTGATAATTATGATTCTTTTACATTTAATTTAGTGCAGTTTCTTGGAGAACTTGGACAAGAGCTTGTTGTTAAACGTAACGATGAAGTGACTATTTCAGATATTGAGAATATGAAACCAGATTTGTTAATGATTTCACCAGGTCCGTGTAGTCCTAATGAAGCAGGTATTAGTATGGAGGTTATTCAATACTTTGCTGGAAAGATTCCGATTTTTGGGGTTTGTCTTGGACATCAATCCATTGCACAAGTGTTTGGCGGAGAGGTTATACGTGCGGAGCGCTTAATGCATGGGAAAACGTCGCTTATGCATCATGACGGAAAGACGATTTTTTCGGATATCCCTAATCCGTTTACTGCGACACGTTATCATTCCCTTATCGTTAAGAAAGAGACGTTACCTGATTGCTTAGAGGTAACATCTTGGACAGAAGAAGGGGAAATTATGGCGCTCCGTCATACAACATTACCGATTGAAGGTGTACAGTTCCATCCAGAATCAATTATGACTTCCCACGGGAAAGAGTTGTTGCAGAATTTCATTCGTAAATACAGCCCAAGTGTGACATCGTGTTAATTTATGTAAATGGTGAGTATGTAGAAGCAAGTGAAGCGAGAATTTCTCCTTATGATCATGGTTATTTATATGGTCTTGGAGTTTTTGAGACATTTCGTATTTATAATGGTCATCCTTTCTTATTGGATGATCATTATGACCGTTTAATAGATGCGCTGGATACATTGCAAATTAAATGGACAATGACGAAAGATGAAGTACTGCTTATTTTGAAGAATTTACTCGTTAAGAATGAATTAGAGCATGCATATGTACGTTTTAATGTATCAGCGGGTATAGATGAAATTGGATTGCAAACGGAAATGTATGAAGAGCCGTCTGTTATTGTTTTTATAAAACCTTTAGCAGCCCCGGGAGATGTAGTGGAAAAAGAAGGGGTTGTTTTAAAACAAGTGCGAAATACACCAGAGGGTGCGTCTCGCTTAAAGTCTCATCATTATTTAAATAACATTTTAGGAAAACGTGAAATTGGAAATGTTGTGAATAAGGAAGGTATTTTCCTTACTGAAACAGGTTATGTTGCAGAGGGTATTGTTTCGAATCTCTTTTTCGTGAAAGGTGATATTTTGTATACACCTTCGTTAAAAACAGGGATTTTAAATGGTATCACTCGTGCGTTTATTATAAAGGTTGCTGAAGAGCTGGGCATCGAAGTAAAGGAAGGTTTCTTTACAAAAGATGAATTACTTTCAGCTGATGAAGTTTTCGTAACGAACTCGATTCAAGAAATTGTTCCACTTTATCATATAGAGGGACGAGATTTCCCGGGTAAAGTAGGTATGGTTACAAAAAGGTTTATGAATCTTTACGAAATGCAGAGAGAGAAATTGTGGAGCAGAAATGAATTGTGAAGAGGAGATGTGTAGTTTGAAGTGGGATTATGATTTGCGCTGCGGCGAATATACATTGAACTTAAATGAAAAAACTTTAATTATGGGGATTTTAAATGTAACACCAGATTCGTTTTCCGATGGTGGGAGTTACAACGAGATAGAGGCTGCGGTGCGCCATGCGAAAGAAATGCGAGATGAAGGTGCTCATATTATTGATATCGGCGGTGAATCTACTCGCCCGGGTTTTGCTAAAGTATCAGTGGAAGAAGAAATCAAGCGAGTTGTTCCGATGATTCAGGCGGTTGCAAAAGAAGTGAAATTGCCTATTTCTATCGACACGTATAAAGCTGAAGTTGCAAAACAAGCAATCGAAGCGGGCGCTCATATTATTAATGACGTTTGGGGAGCGAAGGCGGAACCGAAAATCGCTGAAGTTGCAGCTCATTACGATGTACCTATTATCTTGATGCATAATCGAGATAACATGAATTACCGCAATTTAATGGCTGATATGATTGCTGATTTATATGACAGTATTAAAATTGCTAAAGATGCTGGTGTGCGAGATGAGAATATCATTTTAGACCCAGGCATCGGTTTTGCTAAAACACCTGAACAAAATTTAGAAGCGATGCGTAATTTAGAACAGTTAAACGTATTGGGTTATCCAGTTCTCTTAGGTACTTCAAGAAAGTCCTTTATTGGACATGTGTTAGATTTACCGGTAGAGGAACGTCTTGAGGGAACGGGAGCTACCGTTTGTCTTGGCATTGAAAAGGGCTGTGAGTTTGTTCGTGTTCATGATGTGAAGGAAATGGCACGTATGGCTAAGATGATGGATGCGATGATTGGTAAGGGGGTAAAGTAATTGGATAAAATTTATGTTCATGATATGGAGTTTTACGGTTATCATGGTGTATTCCCAGAGGAAAATAAATTGGGTCAGAGATTTAAAGTGGACTTAACGGTGGAGTTGGATTTGAAACAGGCAGGAGAAAGTGATGACTTAGAGCATTCTGTCAATTATGGAGAGCTTTTCGAGTTATGTAGAAAAGTTGTTGAAGATAGAACGTATAAGCTTGTAGAGAGTATCGCTGAAAATATTGCTGCAGATATATTGAAACAATATGAGAGTATTTTCCGTTGTACAATTAAAGTAATTAAACCAGATCCGCCGATACCTGGGCATTATCGTGCTGTAGCAGTGGAAATTACGAGAGAACGTCCATGAATAATATAGCTTACATTGCATTAGGTTCAAATATCGGAGAACGTTATACGTATTTAACTGAAGCGATTCAGTTTTTAAACAAAAACCCGTATATCCAAGTTAACGATATTTCATCTGTATATGAAACAGAGCCAGTTGGCTATACTGACCAAAGTTGCTTTTTAAATTTAGTTATAAAAATTTCTACCAATTTATCACCGCAAGAACTATTGAAAATTACACAAAGAGTAGAGAATGATTTAGGAAGAAAAAGGGAAATCAGATGGGGTCCGAGGACCATCGACCTTGACATTTTACTATATAATCAAGAAAATATTGAAGCAGAGAATCTTATTGTTCCGCATCCGCGGATGTTCGAAAGAGCTTTTGTTATCGTTCCGTTGTTAGAGATTAATCAAGATATAAAACAAAACATTTCACGTTCACAAGTAGAAGAAATGAAAAGGCGAGAGGGAGTAACGGTATGGAAGCAGAAAAATGGGGAAGACGCATTCGTGCTTTTCGAAAGCTAAAAGGTTATACACAAGAAGGTTTTGCGAAAGAGTTAGGGGTATCTGTATCTGTTTTAGGTGAAGTTGAGAGAGGGAATCGATCGCCTTCCCAAGATTTTGTAGTGGAAGTTGCTAAGGCATTAAAGGTTTCAGTGGAGGAATTAATGCCGAAGTGACTATGAAGGAAGGAGTAAGTCGAGTGTTAAAGATTGCAAATATTGAGATGAAAAACCCGGTTGTATTAGCACCGATGGCGGGAGTGTGTAACTCTGCATTCCGTTTGACAGTAAAAGAATTTGGTGCAGGTTTAGTTTGTGCTGAAATGGTAAGTGATAAAGCGATATTACTTAATAACAAAAGAACATTAGATATGTTATATATTGACGAAAGAGAAAAGCCATTAAGTTTACAAATTTTTGGTGGAGAGAAAAAAACTCTTGTAGATGCTGCGAAATACGTAGATAAATATACGACAGCAGACATTATTGATATTAATATGGGTTGCCCAGTACCGAAAATCATTAAGTGTGACGCGGGAGCAAAGTGGCTTTTAGACCCAAATAAAATATATGAAATGGTAGCGGCAGTTGTAGATGCTGTTGAAAAGCCGGTTACAGTTAAGATGCGTATTGGTTGGGATGCAGATCATATTTTTGCAATTGAGAATGCAAAAGCTGTTGAGCGTGCTGGCGGACAAGCAGTAGCAGTTCATGGACGTACACGAGTACAAATGTATGAAGGGAAAGCGGATTGGGATATTATTAAACAAGTAAAGCAAGCTGTAAATATCCCGGTTATCGGAAATGGTGATGTCGAAACGCCACAAGATGCAAAGCGTATGCTTGATGAAATTGGTGTAGACGGTGTTATGATTGGTCGCGCTGCCCTTGGGGACCCGTGGATGATTTATCGTACGGTAAAGTATTTGGAAACAGGTGAATTAATGCCGGAACCGACAGTGCGTGAGAAAATTGACGTATGTATGTTGCATCTGGATCGTCTTATCGATTTAAAGAACGAAAATGTCGCTGTAAGAGAGATGAGAAAGCATGCAGCTTGGTATTTAAAGGGTGTTCGTGGTAATGCAACTGTACGTAATGGTATCAATGCTTGTAATACGCGTGAGGACCTTGCGAATGTATTAGGTGCATTTGTAGAAGAAGTAGAAGCGAAACAACAAACAATTCACGTTGGTTAATAATAGATAGGGAAGATTGACATTCTTCTATACACTTCCTATAATTACGTGAAAGAAAGAAGAACTGCCAGCTAGTTGCTGGCAGTTTTTCTAGTTGAGTAGAAAATGCTATACTGTATATATTGTAAAAATTAATAGAGCTGGAGTGATATCAATACCATGGATAACATGAACCACGAAGAATTAAACGACCAATTGCTTGTTCGTCGTGAAAAGTTACATAACTTACGTGAGCAAGGAATCGATCCGTTCGGTAAACGATTTGAACGTACAAATGCAACAAATGACTTATTAAGCTTATATGGAGAGTTCTCTAAAGAAGAATTAGAAGAGAAAGAAATCTCTGTTTCTATCGCTGGTCGTATTATGACAAAACGCGGTAAAGGAAAAGCTGGATTTGCACATATTCAAGATTTACATGGACAAGTTCAAATTTATGTTCGTAAAGATGCTGTTGGAGATGAAGAGTACGAATTATTTAAAACAGCAGATTTAGGTGATTTAGTAGGTATTGAAGGTAAAGTGTTCAAAACGAACGTTGGAGAACTTTCAGTGAAAGCAACGGGCTTCACACTATTAACGAAATCTCTTCGTCCATTACCGGATAAATATCATGGATTAAAAGATGTTGAACAACGCTACCGTCAACGTTACTTAGACTTAATCACAAGTATGGAAAGCCGTGAAACATTCGTTACTCGCAGTAAAATCATTCGTGAAATGAGAAGATACTTAGATGACAATGGTTATCTTGAAGTGGAAACACCTATGATGCATGCAATTGCAGGTGGAGCTTCTGCGCGTCCTTTCATTACGCACCATAATGCGTTAGATATGGAATTATACATGCGTATCGCAATTGAACTTCATTTAAAACGCCTTATTGTGGGTGGATTAGAAAAAGTTTATGAAATCGGTCGTGTATTCCGTAATGAGGGTGTATCAACTCGTCATAATCCAGAGTTTACAATGATTGAATTATATGAAGCGTATGCTGATTATAAAGATATTATGAAACTAACAGAAAATATGGTTGCTCATATTGCGAAGCGAGTACTAGGTACAACAACAATCCAATATGGTGATTATGAAATTAATCTAGAACCAGAATGGACACGTCTTCATATGGTAGATGCAATCAAGGAACATTCAGGAGCAGATTTCTGGAATCCAATGAGTGTAGAAGAAGCGCGTGAACTTGCAAAAGAACATAATGTAGGTATTAAGGATACGATGGAAGTTGGTCATATTATAAACGAATTCTTCGAACAAAAAGTAGAAGATAAATTAATCCAACCAACATTTATTTACGGTCATCCGGTAGAAATTTCGCCACTTGCGAAAAAGAATGACGAAGATCCACGATTCACAGATCGTTTCGAATTATTTATCGTTGCACGTGAACATGCAAATGCATTTACTGAGCTAAATGATCCGATTGATCAAAAAGAACG
>NZ_CP093325.1:5370000-5435000 GCF_022637375.2 Bacillus sp. N5-665 | reverse complement strand
GCCAAGGGCATAGCTGGGTAGCTATGTGCGGAAGGGATAAGTGCTGAAAGCATCTAAGCATGAAGCCCCCCTCAAGATGAGATTTCCCATAGCGTAAGCTAGTAAGATCCCTGAAAGATGATCAGGTTGATAGGTTCGAGGTGGAAGCATGGTGACATGTGGAGCTGACGAATACTAATAGATCGAGGACTTAACCATATAATATGAAGCAAATGTTATCTAGTTTTGAAAGAATATAAAAAAACTTGTTGACTTTAAAAGTTAAATAAGTTACAATAATTCTTGTCTTAAATGAATACAGTCTGGTAATGATGGCAGAGAGGCCACACCCGTTCCCATACCGAACACGGAAGTTAAGCTCTCTAGCGCCGATGGTAGTTGGGACCTTGTCCCTGTGAGAGTAGGACGTTGCCAGGCAATTCGGAGGATTAGCTCAGCTGGGAGAGCACCTGCCTTACAAGCAGGGGGTCGGCGGTTCGATCCCGTCATCCTCCACCATTTAGCCGACTTAGCTCAATTGGTAGAGCAACTGACTTGTAATCAGTAGGTTGGGGGTTCAAGTCCTCTAGTCGGCACCAGTTTTTATTGCAAGAGCCATTAGCTCAGTTGGTAGAGCATCTGACTTTTAATCAGAGGGTCGAAGGTTCGAATCCTTCATGGCTCACCATTTTAATGAAATATGCGGGTGTGGCGGAATTGGCAGACGCACTAGACTTAGGATCTAGCGCCTTTGGCGTGGGGGTTCGACTCCCTTCACCCGCACTTTTAATGAAATAACTCAAACATGTCTTGCGGAAGTAGTTCAGTGGTAGAATACAACCTTGCCAAGGTTGGGGTCGCGGGTTCGAATCCCGTCTTCCGCTCCAATTTCCAATATGACATGCCGGGGTGGCGGAACAGGCAGACGCACAGGACTTAAAATCCTGCGGTGGGTGACCACCGTGCGGGTTCGACCCCCGCCCTCGGCACCATATGCGCCCGTAGCTCAATTGGATAGAGCGTTTGACTACGGATCAAGAGGTTAGGGGTTCGACTCCTCTCGGGCGCGTTTTCTTTCGGGAAGTGGCTCAGCTTGGTAGAGCACCTGGTTTGGGACCAGGGGGTCGCAGGTTCAAATCCTGTCTTCCCGATAATTGTTTGGGGCCTTAGCTCAGCTGGGAGAGCGCCTGCCTTGCACGCAGGAGGTCAGCGGTTCGATCCCGCTAGGCTCCACCAAAAAAAGTTCTTTGAAAACTGAACGAAACAAACAACGTGAAACGTCAATTTTTATTTTTAGATGCTAGACAAACTAACTTTATTGGAGAGTTTGATCCTGGCTCAGGATGAACGCTGGCGGCGTGCCTAATACATGCAAGTCGAGCGAATGGATTAAGAGCTTGCTCTTATGAAGTTAGCGGCGGACGGGTGAGTAACACGTGGGTAACCTGCCCATAAGACTGGGATAACTCCGGGAAACCGGGGCTAATACCGGATAATATTTTGAACTGCATGGTTCGAAATTGAAAGGCGGCTTCGGCTGTCACTTATGGATGGACCCGCGTCGCATTAGCTAGTTGGTGAGGTAACGGCTCACCAAGGCAACGATGCGTAGCCGACCTGAGAGGGTGATCGGCCACACTGGGACTGAGACACGGCCCAGACTCCTACGGGAGGCAGCAGTAGGGAATCTTCCGCAATGGACGAAAGTCTGACGGAGCAACGCCGCGTGAGTGATGAAGGCTTTCGGGTCGTAAAACTCTGTTGTTAGGGAAGAACAAGTGCTAGTTGAATAAGCTGGCACCTTGACGGTACCTAACCAGAAAGCCACGGCTAACTACGTGCCAGCAGCCGCGGTAATACGTAGGTGGCAAGCGTTATCCGGAATTATTGGGCGTAAAGCGCGCGCAGGTGGTTTCTTAAGTCTGATGTGAAAGCCCACGGCTCAACCGTGGAGGGTCATTGGAAACTGGGAGACTTGAGTGCAGAAGAGGAAAGTGGAATTCCATGTGTAGCGGTGAAATGCGTAGAGATATGGAGGAACACCAGTGGCGAAGGCGACTTTCTGGTCTGTAACTGACACTGAGGCGCGAAAGCGTGGGGAGCAAACAGGATTAGATACCCTGGTAGTCCACGCCGTAAACGATGAGTGCTAAGTGTTAGAGGGTTTCCGCCCTTTAGTGCTGAAGTTAACGCATTAAGCACTCCGCCTGGGGAGTACGGCCGCAAGGCTGAAACTCAAAGGAATTGACGGGGGCCCGCACAAGCGGTGGAGCATGTGGTTTAATTCGAAGCAACGCGAAGAACCTTACCAGGTCTTGACATCCTCTGAAAACCCTAGAGATAGGGCTTCTCCTTCGGGAGCAGAGTGACAGGTGGTGCATGGTTGTCGTCAGCTCGTGTCGTGAGATGTTGGGTTAAGTCCCGCAACGAGCGCAACCCTTGATCTTAGTTGCCATCATTAAGTTGGGCACTCTAAGGTGACTGCCGGTGACAAACCGGAGGAAGGTGGGGATGACGTCAAATCATCATGCCCCTTATGACCTGGGCTACACACGTGCTACAATGGACGGTACAAAGAGCTGCAAGACCGCGAGGTGGAGCTAATCTCATAAAACCGTTCTCAGTTCGGATTGTAGGCTGCAACTCGCCTACATGAAGCTGGAATCGCTAGTAATCGCGGATCAGCATGCCGCGGTGAATACGTTCCCGGGCCTTGTACACACCGCCCGTCACACCACGAGAGTTTGTAACACCCGAAGTCGGTGGGGTAACCTTTATGGAGCCAGCCGCCTAAGGTGGGACAGATGATTGGGGTGAAGTCGTAACAAGGTAGCCGTATCGGAAGGTGCGGCTGGATCACCTCCTTTCTATGGAGAATTGATGAACGCTGTTCATCAATATAAGTTTCCGTGTTTCGTTTTGTTCAGTTTTGAGAGAACTATCTCTCATATATAAATGTATGTTCTTTGAAAACTAGATAACAGTGTAGCTCATATTTTTTTAATTTTAGTTTGGTTAAGTTAGAAAGGGCGCACGGTGGATGCCTTGACACTAGGAGTCGATGAAGGACGGGACTAACGCCGATATGCTTCGGGGAGCTGTAAGTAAGCTTTGATCCGAAGATTTCCGAATGGGGAAACCCACCATACGTAATGGTATGGTATCCTTGCCTGAATACATAGGGTAAGGAAGACAGACCCAGGGAACTGAAACATCTAAGTACCTGGAGGAAGAGAAAGCAAATGCGATTTCCTGAGTAGCGGCGAGCGAAACGGAACATAGCCCAAACCAAGAGGCTTGCCTCTTGGGGTTGTAGGACATTCTATACGGAGTTACAAAGGAACGAGGTAGACGAAGCGACCTGGAAAGGTCCGTCGTAGAGGGTAACAACCCCGTAGTCGAAACTTCGTTCTCTCTTGAATGTATCCTGAGTACGGCGGAACACGTGAAATTCCGTCGGAATCTGGGAGGACCATCTCCCAAGGCTAAATACTCCCTAGTGATCGATAGTGAACCAGTACCGTGAGGGAAAGGTGAAAAGCACCCCGGAAGGGGAGTGAAAGAGATCCTGAAACCGTGTGCCTACAAATAGTCAGAGCCCGTTAATGGGTGATGGCGTGCCTTTTGTAGAATGAACCGGCGAGTTACGATCCCGTGCGAGGTTAAGCTGAAGAGGCGGAGCCGCAGCGAAAGCGAGTCTGAATAGGGCGTTTAGTACGTGGTCGTAGACCCGAAACCAGGTGATCTACCCATGTCCAGGGTGAAGTTCAGGTAACACTGAATGGAGGCCCGAACCCACGCACGTTGAAAAGTGCGGGGATGAGGTGTGGGTAGCGGAGAAATTCCAATCGAACCTGGAGATAGCTGGTTCTCCCCGAAATAGCTTTAGGGCTAGCCTTAAGTGTAAGAGTCTTGGAGGTAGAGCACTGATTGAACTAGGGGTCCTCATCGGATTACCGAATTCAGTCAAACTCCGAATGCCAATGACTTATCCTTAGGAGTCAGACTGCGAGTGATAAGATCCGTAGTCAAGAGGGAAACAGCCCAGATCGCCAGCTAAGGTCCCAAAGTGTGTATTAAGTGGAAAAGGATGTGGAGTTGCTTAGACAACTAGGATGTTGGCTTAGAAGCAGCCACCATTTAAAGAGTGCGTAATAGCTCACTAGTCGAGTGACTCTGCGCCGAAAATGTACCGGGGCTAAATACACCACCGAAGCTGCGAATTGATACCAATGGTATCAGTGGTAGGGGAGCGTTCTAAGTGCAGTGAAGTCAGACCGGAAGGACTGGTGGAGCGCTTAGAAGTGAGAATGCCGGTATGAGTAGCGAAAGACGGGTGAGAATCCCGTCCACCGAATGCCTAAGGTTTCCTGAGGAAGGCTCGTCCGCTCAGGGTTAGTCAGGACCTAAGCCGAGGCCGACAGGCGTAGGCGATGGACAACAGGTTGATATTCCTGTACCACCTCTTTATCGTTTGAGCAATGGAGGGACGCAGAAGGATAGAAGAAGCGTGCGATTGGTTGTGCACGTCCAAGCAGTTAGGCTGATAAGTAGGCAAATCCGCTTATCGTGAAGGCTGAGCTGTGATGGGGAAGCTCCTTATGGAGCGAAGTCTTTGATTCCCCGCTGCCAAGAAAAGCTTCTAGCGAGATAAAAGGTGCCTGTACCGCAAACCGACACAGGTAGGCGAGGAGAGAATCCTAAGGTGTGCGAGAGAACTCTGGTTAAGGAACTCGGCAAAATGACCCCGTAACTTCGGGAGAAGGGGTGCTTTCTTAACGGAAAGCCGCAGTGAATAGGCCCAAGCGACTGTTTAGCAAAAACACAGGTCTCTGCGAAGCCGTAAGGCGAAGTATAGGGGCTGACACCTGCCCGGTGCTGGAAGGTTAAGGAGAGGGGTTAGCGTAAGCGAAGCTCTGAACTGAAGCCCCAGTAAACGGCGGCCGTAACTATAACGGTCCTAAGGTAGCGAAATTCCTTGTCGGGTAAGTTCCGACCCGCACGAAAGGTGTAACGATTTGGGCACTGTCTCAACCAGAGACTCGGTGAAATTATAGTACCTGTGAAGATGCAGGTTACCCGCGACAGGACGGAAAGACCCCGTGGAGCTTTACTGTAGCCTGATATTGAATTTTGGTACATTTTGTACAGGATAGGCGGGAGCCATTGAAACCGGAGCGCTAGCTTCGGTGGAGGCGCTGGTGGGATACCGCCCTGAATGTATTGAAATTCTAACCTACGGGTCTTATCGACCCGGGAGACAGTGTCAGGTGGGCAGTTTGACTGGGGCGGTCGCCTCCTAAAGTGTAACGGAGGCGCCCAAAGGTTCCCTCAGAATGGTTGGAAATCATTCGTAGAGTGCAAAGGCATAAGGGAGCTTGACTGCGAGACCTACAAGTCGAGCAGGGACGAAAGTCGGGCTTAGTGATCCGGTGGTTCCGCATGGAAGGGCCATCGCTCAACGGATAAAAGCTACCCCGGGGATAACAGGCTTATCTCCCCCAAGAGTCCACATCGACGGGGAGGTTTGGCACCTCGATGTCGGCTCATCGCATCCTGGGGCTGTAGTCGGTCCCAAGGGTTGGGCTGTTCGCCCATTAAAGCGGTACGCGAGCTGGGTTCAGAACGTCGTGAGACAGTTCGGTCCCTATCCGTCGTGGGCGTAGGAAATTTGAGAGGAGCTGTCCTTAGTACGAGAGGACCGGGATGGACGCACCGCTGGTGTACCAGTTGTTCTGCCAAGGGCATAGCTGGGTAGCTATGTGCGGAAGGGATAAGTGCTGAAAGCATCTAAGCATGAAGCCCCCCTCAAGATGAGATTTCCCATAGCGTAAGCTAGTAAGATCCCTGAAAGATGATCAGGTTGATAGGTTCGAGGTGGAAGCATGGTGACATGTGGAGCTGACGAATACTAATAGATCGAGGACTTAACCATATAATATGTAGCAATGTTATCTAGTTTTGAAGGAATATGCCTTCATAGTTTGGTGATGATGGCAGAGAGGTCACACCCGTTCCCATACCGAACACGGAAGTTAAGCTCTCTAGCGCCGATGGTAGTTGGGACCTTGTCCCTGTGAGAGTAGGACGTCGCCAAGCAACTAAACACGAGTCAAATGACTCGTGTTTTTTCGTGTTTTCTTTTATAATCCATAGTAATTAAAAAATGTGTTTAAATAATTATTATTTTGATTAAATACAGGGGAATGTGGCTAGGATAGTGAATAAGCAAAAGAGTTGCAAATTTTATTAATACGTATATAATTAAAGTCAAAGATAGTCAAAGTCAATAAAGGTGGCGGATAAATGAGAAATATATCTAATATCATTGAGCAATATCTAAAGCAAGTTATTGACTTAAGTAATAATAATGTGATTGAAATCAAAAGAAATGAGATTGCGGATCGATTCGAGTGCGTACCATCTCAAATCAATTATGTAATCAATACCCGTTTTACGTTAGAAAGAGGATTTGTAGTAGAAAGTAAACGTGGTGGAGGAGGTTACATTCGCATTATAAAAGTCAAACTGCATGACGATATAGACATGATCGATCAAATGCTTCATATGATTGATCATAGCGTTGCGCAAGGGAATGCAGAGAGTATGATTATACGTTTAATAGAAGAGGGAATCATAACAAATCGTGAAGCTAAACTTATGTTAAGTGTACTAGATCGTTCTGTATTATCAATGGATGTTCCTTCTCGAGATGAACTTAGGGCTCGAATATTATGCGCAATGTTAAGAACACTGAAATATAAATAAATATAGCTTTTGTAAAAGAATAATAACTAAGAGATAAGGCAGTTAAATATTGTAGAGGTTTTGAAAAAGAACACGCACTTTTATTTAAACAAGTAAAGGAAAGTGAACAATCTAGTAATGTATGAAAAGTACTATCAGATAGATCGTTCCTATTGTAAAGGTGGGGATAGTGATGACTTGTCAAAACTGTAATATAAGACCAGCAACTTTACATTATACAAAAGTAATCAACGAAAAGAAGACGGAAGTTCATCTTTGTGAGCAATGTGCAGAACAAAGTGGCTATACGTCTTTCTTTCAATCACCGCAGTCTAACTTTTCATTCCATGATTTATTTGCTGGGTTATTACACGATGAATCAACAATGTTTGAAGAAGGACAAAACGGGCTTTCGAATACAAGTATATTAAGGTGTCCAGATTGTAAGATGACATATGAGCAATTTACAAAGGTGGGACGGTTTGGATGTGCTTCTTGTTACGATACATTTAAGGAACATTTAAAGCCATTATTAAAACGTCTGCACGGCGGACATACAGATCATTGTGGAAAAATTCCGGAACGTATAGAAGGAAATCTTCACTTAAAGAAAGAATTAGATGAACTAAAACTCATTCTGAAACAATACGTACAGAAAGAGGAGTTTGAGAAAGCTGCTGAAGTAAGGGATAACATTCGAGGTCTTGAAAATCAGCTTAGTGAGCATAGAGAGGGGGAATAGTTCTATGTCACTGGACAAAATTATGAATGAAGCGATTAGTCCATGGATGAAGGGGGATGGCCCTGATTCTGATATTGTTTTAAGTAGTCGAATTCGTTTGGCTCGTAATTTTAAAAAATATCAATTCTCTACTATGCAAAACGAAGAAGAAGCTAGACAGATTCATGAATTATTTAAAAAGGAATTTATAAATAAAACGGTAGAACCTTTTGGAGAGTTTGAACTATTAAAAATGAATGAATTAACGCCTCTTCAAAGGAGAGTATTAGTTGAAAAGCATTTAATTAGTCCTAACCTTGCAGGAACAGAATATGGAGCATGTCTATTATCAGAAAGTGAACATATTAGTGTTATGCTTAATGAAGAAGACCACATTAGGATACAGTGCTTATTTTCAGGATTACAGTTATCAGAGGCCCTTCAAAGTGCCAATCAAATAGATAATTGGATAGAGGAAGAGGTTGAATATGCTTTTGATGAATCACTTGGATATATAACGAGCTGCCCTACTAACGTTGGTACAGGATTGAGGGCTTCCGTAATGATTCACTTACCGGGACTCGTTTTAACGAAAAGAATTAGCCGCATTATACAAGTAATTCAAAAATTAGGGTTAGTAGTAAGAGGAATATACGGTGAAGGTAGCGAAGCGTTAGGTAATATATTTCAAGTGTCAAATCAAATGACGCTAGGAAAATCTGAAGAAGATATTATTGCAGATTTAAAGAGTGTCATTCAACAAATCATACAGCAAGAAAAAATGGCTAGAGAATTAATTGTACAAAATTCAAGTATTGAGCTTGAAGATAAAGTTTATCGCTCTTATGGCATACTAGCAAACAGTCGTTTAATTCAATCTGCAGAAGCGGCCACTTGCTTATCAGATGTACGACTTGGTATTGATTTAGGATATATAAAAGGTGTATCGAGAAATATTTTGACTGAGCTAATGGTTCTTACACAACCAGGCATTTTACAACAATATGCAGGCGGACCTTTAGGACCAGAAGAAAGAGATTATCGAAGAGCAACCTTAATCCGTGAGCGATTACGTATTGAAAAAAACTAAGCGCAAGTAGGAGGCGATTTCTATGATGTTTGGAAGATTTACAGAAAGAGCACAGAAAGTATTAGCTTTATCTCAAGAGGAAGCAATTCGTATTGGGCATAATAATATTGGAACAGAACACATTTTACTTGGGCTTGTACGCGAAGGTGAAGGAATTGCAGCAAAAGCGTTAATTGCTCTTGGATTAAGTCCAGAGAAGGTTCAAAAAGAGGTAGAAGCGTTGATTGGACGCGGAACAGAAGCTTCTCAAACTGTACATTATACACCGCGTGCTAAAAAGGTTATTGAGTTGTCTATGGATGAAGCTCGTAAATTAGGTCATTCTTACGTTGGAACAGAGCATATCTTACTTGGTTTAATCCGTGAAGGTGAAGGTGTAGCAGCACGTGTTTTAAATAACTTAGGTGTTAGCCTAAATAAGGCAAGACAACAAGTATTGCAACTTCTCGGAAGTAATGAAGCAAGTTCAGGTCACCAAGGTGGTTCTTCAACGAATGCAAATACACCGACACTGGATAGCTTAGCACGTGATTTAACAGTTGTTGCACGTGAAAATCGTCTAGATCCTGTTATCGGTCGTGGTAAAGAAATTCAACGTGTAATTGAAGTTTTAAGCCGTAGAACAAAAAACAATCCTGTATTAATTGGAGAACCTGGTGTAGGTAAAACGGCAATTGCAGAAGGATTAGCACAACAAATTGTAAATAATGAAGTTCCTGAAACATTAAGAGATAAGCGTGTTATGACACTAGATATGGGTACAGTTGTAGCTGGAACGAAATATCGTGGTGAATTTGAAGATCGTTTAAAGAAAGTTATGGATGAGATCCGTCAAGCTGGAAATATTATTCTATTTATTGATGAACTTCATACATTAATTGGTGCAGGTGGAGCAGAAGGTGCAATTGATGCATCGAACATTTTAAAACCATCTTTAGCACGCGGAGAGTTACAATGTATCGGGGCGACAACCTTAGATGAATATCGTAAATATATTGAAAAAGACGCGGCTTTAGAAAGACGTTTCCAACCAATTCACGTTGATGAGCCAAGTTTAGACGAATCAACTCAAATCTTGAAAGGTTTACGTGATCGTTACGAAGCACATCACCGTGTATCTATTACAGATGATGCAATTGATGCAGCTGTAAAGCTTTCAGACCGCTATATTACAGATCGTTTCTTACCAGATAAAGCAATTGATTTAATTGATGAAGCTGCTTCAAAGGTTCGCTTACGCTCTTATACAACACCACCAAATCTAAAAGAGCTTGAAGTAAAGCTTGAGGAAATTAGAAAAGAAAAAGATGCAGCTGTGCAAAGTCAAGAATTTGAAAAAGCTGCTTCCTTACGTGATATGGAACAACGCTTACGTGAAAAGTTAGAAGATACGAAGCGTCAATGGAAAGAGCAACAAGGAAAAGAAAACTCAGAAGTGACAGTAGAAGATATTGCAAATGTCGTTTCTACGTGGACTCGTATACCGGTTTCTAAACTTGCACAAACAGAGACTGATAAATTATTAAACTTAGAATCCATTCTTCACAACCGTGTTATTGGTCAAGATGAAGCGGTAGTAGCTGTAGCGAAAGCTGTTCGTCGTGCTAGAGCAGGATTGAAAGATCCGAAACGTCCGATTGGTTCATTTATTTTCTTAGGGCCAACAGGTGTAGGTAAAACAGAACTAGCAAGAGCATTAGCAGAATCTATGTTCGGTGATGAGGATGCAATGATTCGCATCGATATGTCTGAGTACATGGAGAAGCATTCGACTTCTCGTTTAGTTGGATCTCCTCCAGGATATGTTGGATATGAAGAAGGTGGACAATTAACAGAAAAGGTTCGCCGTAAGCCATATTCAGTTGTCCTATTAGATGAAGTAGAGAAAGCTCATCCTGATGTGTTTAACATTTTACTACAAGTATTAGAAGATGGTCGCTTAACGGATTCTAAAGGGCGTACAGTTGATTTCCGTAATACAATTGTTATTATGACATCTAACGTTGGTGCAGATGCGTTAAAACGTAATAAACATCTTGGATTTAACGTACAAGATGAGAGCCGCGATTATTCAGATATGAAAGGTAAAGTAATGGATGAGCTGAAAAAGGCATTTCGTCCAGAATTCTTAAACCGTATTGATGAAATTATCGTGTTCCATATGCTTGAGAAAAAACATATTCAAGAGATTGTAACACTTATGGTGAATCAGTTAGTGAAGCGCTTAAAAGAGCAAGAGATTGAATTGCATTTAACAGAAGGAGCGATTTCAGCCATTGCTGATAAAGGATTTGACCGAGAATACGGTGCTCGTCCGCTTCGTAGAGCAATTCAGAAACATGTAGAAGATAGACTATCGGAAGAACTTTTAAAAGGTGCTATTGAGAAAGGACAAAAAGTTATCTTTGATGTTGAAGGGGAATCATTTGTCATTCATAGTGCTGAAAAGGTAAAATAAGTATAGACAAACTAAGAGGGCTACGAGATAGCCCTCTTTCTTGTACGAGAAGGATAAACTGTTTATAGATGAAAGTGAAGTGAAATATAAAACGATATGGCTAAAAAGAAAACAAAATTCACATGTCAAGAGTGTGGTTATCAGTCACCAAAATATATGGGGAAATGCCCTGGTTGTGGTCAATGGAATACGCTTGTTGAAGAGATGGAACCGGTTGTATCATCAAGACGCCTTAATTATGCCAATGCAATTCAATCGGAAGTAACAAAACCAAGACGCCTAACAGAAGTAGAAACAAAATCTGAGGCACGTATTGAAACGAAATTCCAAGAGTTTAATCGTGTACTTGGTGGTGGGATTGTAGATGGATCCTTAGTGCTTATTGGTGGAGACCCTGGGATTGGGAAATCAACATTGTTATTACAAATTTCATCGCAATTAGCAGATTCTTCATATGATGTACTATACATATCAGGTGAGGAGTCAGCAAAGCAGATTAAACTTCGTGCAGATCGTTTGCATGTAAAGGGTAGTAATCTATTTGTTGTAGCAGAAACTGATCTACAGCGAATTGCAGCGCACATTGAAGAGATGAATCCGGCTTTTGTTGTTATTGACTCTATTCAAACGATACATTTACCTGAAGTGACGTCAGCCCCAGGAAGTGTAGCGCAAGTACGTGAATGTACAGCGGAACTAATGAAACTTGCAAAAACGAAAGGGATTCCTATTTTTATCGTCGGACATGTAACAAAAGAGGGGGCAATTGCAGGACCTCGTATGTTAGAACATATGGTCGATGCAGTTCTTTACTTTGAAGGAGATCGTCATCATACATATCGTATTTTGCGAGCTGTGAAGAATCGTTTTGGTTCCACGAATGAAATGGGTATTTTTGAAATGAAAGAGCTTGGTCTTGCGGAAGTCTTAAACCCTTCTGAAATTTTTCTTGAGGAAAGACCCGTTGGAGTCGCAGGATCAACAGTAGTTGCCTCAATGGAAGGAACAAGACCGGTTTTAGTAGAAATACAAGCATTAATCTCCCCTACTAGTTTTGGAAACCCTCGAAGAATGGCGACGGGAATTGATCATAACCGTGTATCGCTTATTATGGCAGTGCTAGAAAAAAGAACAGGTTTATTATTGCAAAACCAAGACGCATATTTAAAAGTAGCAGGTGGCTTGAAATTAGATGAACCAGCAATTGATTTAGCTGTGGCTTTAAGTATTGCTTCAAGTTTTAGAGATAAATCTACGACACCAACTGATGCAGTAATAGGAGAAGTAGGATTAACTGGAGAAATAAGAAGGGTATCAAGAATTGAACAACGTGTACAAGAAGCAGCTAAATTAGGATTTCAACGTGCTATTATTCCTAGAAAAAATTTGGGGGGATGGACAATTCCGGATGGGATTGAGGTAGTAGGTGTATCTAATTTAGGGGAAGCGCTTCGTTTGACATTAGGAGGCTAGGCTATGGAAGAAAACAAGCAACGTGTCAAAAGTATGATTAATATTTTACAGCTCGTGGCCCCAGGAACACCACTGCGCGAAGGGATAGATAATGTGCTTCGCGCACAAACAGGGGGACTAATTGTTCTTGGATATAATGAACAAATTAAAAGTATTGTTGATGGGGGATTTCACATTAATTGTGCATTCTCTCCTGCTAGTTTATACGAATTAGCAAAAATGGATGGGGCACTTATTTTAAATGAAACTGGAAGTAAAATTTTAATTGCAAATGCACAGTTAGTTCCAGAGGCATCTATTGATTCTATTGAAACAGGTATGCGCCACCGGACGGCAGAGCGTGTAGCAAAGCAGACAGGTAGTCTCGTTGTAGCTATTTCACAAAGACGTAACGTAATTACACTATATCAAGGGAATTTACGTTATACACTAAAGGATATAGGTGTTATTTTAACGAAGGCAAACCAAGCTATTCAAACGTTAGAAAAATATAAGGCTGTATGGAATGATGGTATTACAAATTTGGGCATTCTAGAATTTGAAGAAGTCGTTACAATGTCCGAGGTGGTTCATGTGTTACATAGTGTTGAAATGGTACTGCGTATTAAAAATGAAATATTGAGCTATATTCATGAGCTAGGAACAGAAGGTAGGTTAATTCGTTTACAACTTACAGAACTACTAGCTGATTTAGAGGCAGAGGCAGCGTTATTAATTAAAGATTATTATCAAGAAAAAACACAAGACCATCATCAAATTTTGAAAAAGTTACAAGATCTTGCGAATACACAACTTCTAGAGGATAGCGATTTAGTTAAATTGCTTGGCTACCCAGGACAAATGAGTTTAGAAGAAAGTGTGACGCCGAGAGGATACCGAATCACAAGCAAAATTTCGCGCGTTCCGCCACTTATAATTGAAAATTTAATTAATCGATTTAAGACTTTGCAAGGTGTTTGTCGAGCAACTATTAATGAATTGGATGATGTGGAAGGAATTGGAGAAGTCAGGGCGAAGAAAATACGAGAAGGCCTAAAAAGAATCCAAGAGCATCTCTATATGAGTAGACACAATTAAGAATATTACATTGATTCTATAATATAACGACACTAGAACATTTTTGGTATATGATATGGTATATTGGTAAATAAAACTATTTATAAAAAAACACGTCCGCTTTTGCATTCGGCGTTTTGATTAGCGAAACAATGGTTAATAATGAGTAGGAGGTGGTTGGATGTTAAAACGAATTGTACAGCTCTTCTTTCTAGTAATTGGCGGAGCGTTAGGGATTTACTTAATCCCAAAAGTTATTAATGTATTAGACATGGGTGCTGTTCCTTTATTGGAAGGATCGTATGTTCGAGCAATTATTGGTGCAATTATTTTATTTTTAACAACATTTTGGCTTGTAGATTATATTGTTCAACTTATTAAGCATATTGAAGAGGCTCTTGTAAAGGCGCCTGTAGCGGATGTTTTATTTGGTACATTAGGGTTAATCTCGGGTCTTATTGTTGCATATTTAATTTTAATACCAATTCGTGAATTTACAATTCCAGTTATTAGTACAGTATTGCAAGTGTTCTTTACTCTTTTGCTTGGATATTTAGGATTCCAAGTAGGGTTTAAAAAGAGGAATGAATTGCTAGGATTATTTACATTACCACAACGTGGGAAGAAGAAAAATAATAATAGTGAGAATGAAGAAACTGAGGTAGAAGAATCTACAACTCATTGGAAAATTCTCGATACGAGTGTAATTATCGATGGGCGTATTGCTGATATTTGCCAAACAAAGTTTTTAGAAGGAACAATTGTGATTCCACAATTCGTGTTAGAAGAACTTCAGCACATTGCCGATTCTTCTGATGCTTTAAAGCGTAATCGTGGTCGCAGAGGATTAGATATTTTAAATCGTATTCAAAAAGAGATGCCGATTCCGGTAGAAATTTATGAAGGCGATTTCGATGATATTCAAGAAGTGGATAGCAAACTTGTAAAGTTGGCGAAAATCACTGGTGGAACGGTAGTAACGAATGATTTCAACTTAAACAAAGTTTCTGAATTACAAGGGGTAACGGTGTTAAATATTAACGATTTAGCTAATGCAATTAAACCTGTTGTACTCCCAGGTGAAGAACTGAGTGTTTATGTTGTCAAAGATGGAAAAGAACAAAATCAAGGTGTTGCATATTTAGATGATGGCACGATGATTGTAGTAGAAGATGGTAGAGAATATGTGGGTTCACAACTCAATGTGCTCGTTACTAGTGTGTTACAAACATCGGCTGGGCGTATGATTTTCGCCAAACGTAAATTATTAGAAAAAGCATTATAAGTAGAGGATTATTAATATGTATACATTAATTATTCCAGCAGCTGGTCAAGGTAAGCGGATGGGTGCTGGTAAAAACAAGTTGTTTTTACTTATTAATGAAGTACCGATTATTGTGCATACGTTACGTGCTTTTGAAAAAGATAAAGCATGCAAAAGTATTATTATGGCAATTAACGAAGAAGAACGTCCGTATTTTGAAGAATTAATGCAAAAGTATCCAATTGAAAAGCCAGTACAATTTATTCAGGGCGGAGCCGAAAGACAAGATAGTGTATATAACGCCATTCAGTATACTAGTGATGTTGAGTATGTTCTTGTACATGACGGCGCGCGTCCATTTGTAACGAATAAAGTGATTCAAGATGTATTAACTGCAGCGGAAAAATATGGAGCGTCCATTTGTGCGGTACCAGTGAAAGATACAGTTAAGAAAGTAGAGCAGGGTATCGTTGTCGAAACGGTAGAAAGATCTCAGCTTAAAGCTGTACAAACACCACAAGGGTTCGCTGTTTCTCTTTTGTTAGAAGCTCATAGAAGTGCAAAACAGGGTTGTTTCCTTGGTACAGATGATGCAAGTCTCGTAGAACGTATCGGGAAGCAAGTAGGTGTAGTAGAGGGGAGTTACTATAATATTAAAGTGACGACTCCAGAGGATTTATTAATTGCTGAAAGTTTCCTTCATGTTCAAAAGAAATGACAGTGATGATTATAGCGAAAAAAAGCTCGGCAACAGCCGGGCTTTTCTTTATAAGGATAGCGATATAATATAGAATCATAAAGCTCTGTAGTTTAGCTTGAGGAGGATGTAAAAAATGTTTCGAATTGGACAAGGTTTTGATGTGCATGAGTTTGCGGAAGGTAGACCGTTAATTATTGGTGGAATTACAATTCCTCATGAGAAAGGATTAATTGGTCATTCAGATGCAGACGTATTGTTACATACGATTGCGGATGCATGTTTAGGTGCAATTGCAGCTGGGGATATTGGAAAGCACTTCCCTGATACAGATCCTGCTTTTAAAGATGCTGATTCAGCTGTATTGCTGCAAAAGGTTTGGGAATTTGTACGTGAACAAGGTTACGAGTTAGGGAATCTAGATTGTACAATTATTGCTCAAAAGCCAAAGATGGCACCACATATTGAAAGTATGCGTAAACGTATTAGTGAACTATTAGAAACGTCTATTGACAATATCAATGTAAAAGCAACAACAACAGAAAAATTAGGATTTACAGGTAGAGAAGAAGGAATTGCTTCTCAAGCAGTTGTTTTATTACAGAAAAAATAATGGTTTTTAATTCGTAAGATGGATAATCACATTTTTTTGGTGTACAATTATAGAATGTGTTGACATTAAGAATGGAAGGTGTACCAATTATGGAAAAGCAAGTGAGAGTGCGCTATGCGCCAAGTCCAACAGGACACTTACATATCGGAAATGCGCGTACGGCATTATTTAATTATTTATTTGCTCGTCATCAAGATGGTAAGTTTATTATTCGTATTGAAGATACTGATGTGAAACGTAATGTTGCTGGTGGAGAAGAAAGCCAATTAAAATACTTGAAATGGCTCGGTATGGACTGGGATGAAGGTGTTGATGTTGGTGGTGAATTTGGACCATATCGTCAAACAGAGCGTTTAGATATTTATAAAAAATTATATGAAGATTTATTAGAGCGCGGTTTAGCTTACAAATGTTATATGACAGAAGAAGAGCTAGAAGCAGAGCGTGAAGGTCAAATCTCTCGTGGTGAAACACCGCGTTATGCTGGAAACCACCGTGATTTAACTGAGGAGCAAATGAAGGGATTTGAGGCTGAAGGCCGCATTCCGAGTATTCGTTTCCGTGTACCGGTTGATCGCGACTACACGTTTAAAGATATCGTAAAAGATGAAGTTGCATTCCATTCAAATGATTTCGGTGATTTCGTTATCGTGAAAAAAGATGGAATTCCAACTTATAACTTTGCGGTAGCAGTAGATGATCACTTAATGGAGATTACACATGTACTTCGTGGTGATGATCATATTTCAAATACGCCAAAACAAATGATGATTTACGAAGCTTTCGGTTGGGATATTCCGCAATTTGGTCATATGACTTTAATTGTAAACGAAAGCCGTAAAAAGTTAAGTAAGCGTGATGAATCTATTATTCAATTTATTGAGCAATATAAAGAGCTTGGATATCTTCCAGAAGCAATCTTTAACTTTATTGCACTATTAGGTTGGTCGCCAGTAGGAGAAGAGGAAATCTTCTCTCAAGATGAGTTTATCAAAATGTTCGATGCAGCTCGTTTATCAAAATCGCCTGCATTATTTGATTCTCAAAAACTAAAATGGATGAACAACCAATATATGAAAAAGCAAGACTTAGATATGGTGGTAGAGTTAAGTTTACCGCATCTAGTGAAAGCTGGACGTATAGGTGAAACTTTAAGTGAACAAGAACAAGCTTGGATTCGTGATGTAATTGCGTTATATCATGAACAAATGAGTTTTGGAGCTGAAATTGTAGAGCTTTCTGAAATGTTCTTCAAAGATCATGTTGATTATGAAGAAGAAGGACAAGAAGTATTAAAAGGTGAACAAGTACCAGAAGTACTTCGTGCATTTGCGGGTCAAGTAGAAGCACTAGAAGCGATGGAACCAGCAGCAATTAAGGCGGCTATTAAAGCAGTGCAAAAGGAAACAGGTCATAAAGGTAAAAACTTATTTATGCCAATCCGTGTTGCAACTACTGGTCAAACACATGGCCCAGAGCTTCCTAATGCTATTGCACTTCTTGGAAAAGAAAAAGTTTTAAATCGTCTTCAAAAAGTAATTGGTTAACATTTTCTAGATTTAGAAATATAATAAGTATACTTAAAACCTAATAAGGAAAAGCGACGAGAAGGAGAAGTAGAAAATCAGGCTTTTTACAGAGAGAACCACCTTTAGGCTGGAAGTGGTTTATAAGCGGATTTTTGAAATGCCCCTTCGAGTCTTCTGCTGAACAGCGAATTGTTTTATGAAACGTCTTAGGGCGTAAAGTAAGCAGAAGCGGTGTACACCGTTATCAGAGATGAGTTTGAGGCTTTTTTTAGCCTAAACAGAGTGGAACCGCGCTTATAAGGCGTCTCTGTCAATATGACAGAGGCGTCTTTTTTTATACCGTAAAAGTGGATATGAGTATAAGTTTTATCCCTGTGTATAAAGATTTAGGGGGATAAGTAGGGAGTAAAGGGAGTTAGTTCACTCGAAAAAGCAGCCCATAAAGGGGAGGGAACATCGATGTTTAAGAGGCTTCGGGAAGATATTGAAGTCGTTTTTGAACAGGATCCAGCGGCAAGAAGTTATTTCGAAGTCATTTTGACTTACTCTGGATTACATGCAGTTTGGGCCCATCGAATTGCACATGCTTTTTATAAAAAGAATTTCTTCTTTATTGCACGTTGGATCTCGCAAGTTAGTCGTTTCTTTACTGGTATTGAGATTCATCCAGGAGCAACAATTGGTCGTCGTTTTTTCATAGACCATGGAATGGGGGTTGTAATTGGAGAAACGTGCGAAATTGGTGATAATGTAACGATCTATCAAGGTGTTACATTAGGTGGTACGGGTAAAGAAAAGGGGAAGAGGCATCCTACAATTCAGGATAATGTATTAATTGCAACAGGTGCTAAAGTACTAGGTTCTATTACAGTTGGAGAGAATTCTAAAATTGGAGCAGGGTCTGTCGTATTAAAAGAAGTGCCTGCACATTCTACAGTTGTAGGTATACCTGGCCGAGTCGTTATTCAAAATGGAGTAAAGATCGGTCAAGAATTAAATCATTCTGACCTTCCAGACCCAATTTTTGATAAGTTAAAGGTCATGGAAGTAGAACTTGATAAATTGAAAAAACAACTTGAAGTAAAGGTAGAAAGGAAGGATAAAAATGACTATTCACATTTATAATACGTTAACGCGTCAAAAGGAAGAGTTTACTCCATTAGAAGAAAATAAGGTAAAGATGTATGTGTGTGGACCTACAGTTTATAACTATATTCACATTGGGAATGCAAGACCACCTATGGTATTTGATACGGTACGCCGTTATTTAGAATATAAAGGGTATGATGTGCAGTATGTATCTAACTTTACTGACGTAGATGATAAATTAATTAAAGCAGCAAATGAATTAGGTGAAGATGTGCCGACAATTGCTGACCGTTTCGTTGAAGCGTATTTTGAAGATGTAACGGCACTAGGTTGCAAACATGCAACAGTTCATCCGCGTGTAACGGAAAATATGGATATCATTATTGAATTTATTCAAGAACTTGTGAATAAAGGATATGCATATGAATCAGAAGGTGATGTGTACTTTAGAACGAAGGAATTTGAAGGATACGGTAAATTATCGCATCAACCGATCGCCGACTTACGTCACGGTGCACGCATTGAAGTAGGAGAAAAGAAACAAGACCCTCTTGATTTTGCTTTATGGAAAGCTGCGAAAGAAGGAGAAATCTTCTGGGAAAGCCCTTGGGGGAAAGGTCGTCCAGGCTGGCATATTGAATGCTCGGCAATGGCGCGTAAATACTTAGGAGATACAATCGATATTCATGCTGGTGGTCAAGACTTGGCATTTCCTCATCATGAGAATGAAATTGCACAGTCTGAGGCGTTAACAGGAAAAACATTTGCACGTTATTGGATGCACAATGGATATATTAATATTAATAATGAGAAGATGTCTAAGTCACTGGGGAACTTCATTTTAGTTCACGATATCATTAAGCAATATGATCCACAGCTAATTAGATTCTTTATGCTATCGGTACATTACCGTCACCCAATTAATTTCAGTGAGGATTTACTACAAAGTACAAATAACGGACTGGAAAGAATTAAAACGGCTTACGGTAATTTAAAACACCGTATGGAAAGTAGTACTGATTTAACAGATCATAATGAGAAATGGTTAGCAGAACTGGAAAAATTCCAGACTGCATTTGAAGAAGCAATGAATGATGACTTCAACACTGCTAATGCAATCACTGAGTTATATAATGTAGCAAATCATGCAAATCAATATTTACTGGAAGAACATACGTCTACAGTTGTAATTGAAGCATACGTAAAACAACTTGAAACATTATTTGATATTTTAGGGTTAGAATTAGCGCAAGAAGAGTTGCTTGATGAAGAAATTGAGGTACTTATTCAAAAGCGCATTGAAGCTCGTAAAAATCGTGATTTTGCATTATCAGATCAAATTCGCGATGATTTAAAAGACCGTAATATTATTTTAGAAGATACCGCTCAAGGTACAAGATGGAAAAGAGGATAAGAATGATTGATGCAAAGCAATTAAACAGCTTAGCGTTAGCATATATGGGTGATGCGGTATATGAACAATATATCCGCTATCACCTACTTCAAAAAGGGAAAGTTCGTCCTAATCAATTACATCGATTAGGGACAAGCTTTGTTTCGGCAAAAGCACAGGCGAAAGTTGTTTATCATTTATTAGAGACGGCATTTTTAACAGAGGAAGAAGAGGCGGTACTAAGAAGAGGGCGTAATGCAAATTCAGGTACTGTCCCGAAGAATACTGATGTACAAACATATCGATATAGTACAGCCTTTGAAGCGCTAATTGGCTATCATCACTTATTAAATAATCGTGAAAGATTAGACGAAATTGTATATAAGGCAATTTCTGTTTTAGAAGAAAAGGAAGGGGGCACATCATCATGAGTAGTGAATATATTATCGGACGTAACCCTGTAATTGAAGCGTTACGCTCAGGAAGAGATATTAATAAAATTTTGATCGCGGAAGGTGCTGCCAAAGGACAAATACAAATTGTACTAGCACTAGCGAAAGAAAATAAGATTATTTTACAACATGCACCAAAGAAGAAGTTAGATCAATTAGTTGAGGGGAACCATCAAGGTGTAATTGCTCAAGTGGCTGCATATCAATACGCTGAGCTAGAAGATCTATTTAAAGTAGCAGAGAAGCGTAACGAAGATCCGTTCTTCTTAATTTTAGATGAAATTGAAGACCCGCATAATCTAGGTTCTATTATGCGTACTGCGGATGCAACGGGAGCTCATGGAATTATTATTCCGAAAAGAAGAGCTGTGGGACTTACTGCATCAGTTGCGAAAGCATCGACTGGAGCGATTGAATATATTCCTGTTGCACGTGTAACGAATTTATCTCGTACAATCGATGAATTAAAAGAACGTGGACTTTGGATTGCTGGTACAGATGCAAAAGGGAAAACGGATTACCGTAATTTAGATGGTAAAATGCCAATTGGATTAGTAATTGGAAGTGAAGGAAAAGGTATGAGTCGTATTATTGGTGAAAAATGTGATTTCTTAATTACTTTACCGATGGTCGGTAAAGTTACATCCTTAAATGCTTCAGTAGCCGCAAGTTTGTTAATGTATGAGGTATATCGTAAGCGTCACGAAATTGGTAAATAAAAAATGAACGATATTTTAATCGTTGACGGTTACAACATTATCGGAGCTTGGGGAGACTTGAAGAAACTACGGGATGTAGATTTGCAGTCATCAAGAGATGCACTGATTGATAAGATGGCGGATTACCAAGGATACACAGGTACAAAGGTAATGATAGTCTTTGATGCTTATACAGTCCAAGGTATTGAAAAAAAGATGAAACAATCGCGCGTGGAAGTCATATTCACGAGGAAGAATCAAACTGCAGATGAAAAGATAGAGCAGCTTGCGATTGAGCTTAGAAATATAAATACGCAAATATATGTTGCGACTTCTGATTATACGGAACAATGGGTTATATTTGCGCAAGGTGCTCTTCGGAAATCTGCACGTGAATTAGAGTTGGAAGTACAAGCGATGGAGCAACAAGTAAGAAGGCGTACACAAGACACAAAAGAAAAGCAACCCGCCATGCGAAAGATATTTAGTAAAGATATTACAGAAAAATTAGAAAAATTAAGAAGAGGAGAGCGTTGAAGCATTGACGCTCTTTATCTTTTTACTGTATAATATTGCTAAATAAATAGCGGTCGGAGGGATCAAGGTGGAAGCAGGCTTCGTAAGTATAGGCGACGTTACATTTCGTGATTTAGAGGATGAGGCAATCGTTGAGTTAGTTCGAAAAGGTAATACTGACGCTCTAGAATATTTGATTCACAAATATAAGAACTTTGTTCGCGCGAAATCAAGATCTTATTTCTTAGTGGGTGCCGATCGAGAAGATATTGTTCAAGAAGGTATGATTGGATTGTTTAAAGCGATTCGTGATTATAAAGAGGACAAGCTGTCTTCATTCAAAGCATTTGCTGAACTGTGTATCACTCGGCAAATTATTACCGCTATTAAAACAGCAACAAGGCAAAAACATATTCCGTTAAATTCATATGTGTCTTTAGATAAGCCGATTTATGATGAGGAATCTGATCGGACATTATTAGATGTTATTTCGGAAGCGAAGGTAACGGATCCTGAAGAAATGATTATAAGTCAGGAAGAATATACAGACATAGAATCTAAAATATCTGAATTATTAAGCGATTTAGAAAGGAAAGTGCTTTCTTTATATCTAGATGGTCGTTCTTATCAAGAGATTTCAGAACAGTTAAATAGACACGTGAAATCTATTGATAACGCTTTACAGAGGGTGAAGCGGAAATTGGAACGATATATGGAAATGAGAGAGAGTACCACTTTAAATTCATAACAAATGCTACAGGTGTAAAAAATCACCTGTTTTCTTTTTGTAGAGAGTGCAAAAGGCATGTCATTGACATTGTCTTTTGTTGTATGATACATTTTTAGGGACATAATGTTACAAGGTTGGTGTAACTAATGAGGAAAAAAGTTGTACTCTCATGTGAAGAGTGTAAAAATCGAAACTACTCTACGATGAAAGATACGAGCTCAGTAGAGCGACTTGAAATAAAGAAGTTTTGTAAAACATGCAATCAGCATACAGTTCACAAGGAAACAAAATAAATAATTGAAATAATACACTGGAGGTCCCGTAGATGCGTTTAACGAACTTTTTCGGCGATGTAGGTCGCGAAATGAAAAAAGTAAGTTGGCCTAAAAAAGATGAATTACTCCGTTCAACAGCGACTGTTATCGCTACAGTTGTCTTCTTTGCGATTTTCTTCGCAGTGGTTGATATGGGCATTTCTTCTTTAATTCGGTTAATTCTTGGTTAATTCTTGAATAAGAAGCACTTATCCATGATATAATGTTATTTATAAGAACTGTGTAAAAGCCCGGTGAACGGGTTTTTTCATTTGCGCAAAAAAATGTACGTCAGGGAGGGAAGGACGCTCGTCCTAAATGAATGGAAAAAAGTTGGTATGTTGTCCATACTTATTCTGGATATGAAAATAAAGTAAAAGCAAACCTAGAGAAACGTGTAGAATCAATGGGTATGCAAGATAAAATTTTCCGTGTTGTTGTCCCGGAAGAAGTAGAAGTAGAAATGAAAAACGGTAAAGAAAAATTAATGAAAAGAAAAGTGTTCCCAGGTTATGTATTAGTAGAATTAATCATGACTGATGACTCTTGGTATGTTGTACGTAACACGCCAGGTGTAACTGGGTTCGTTGGTTCTTCTGGTTCTGGATCTAAACCGTCACCTCTATTAGAAGAGGAAGTGGTTACCATTATGAAGCATATGGGAATGGACAACGAAGTGGTTGATTTCGACTTTGAACTTCATGAGACAGTGCGTGTAAATGAGGGGCCATTCGCAGATTATACAGGTGCTATTGAAGAAATTGATGTGGAGAAGAAAAAGGTTAGCGTGCTTGTGGACATGTTTGGTCGCGAGACTCCAGTTGAGCTTGACTTCCATCAAATTGAAAAATTATAAAATGAAACTTGAAATGAATTGTAAAAAGTGATAATATCTTTTAAGTCAGTACGTCTTCGTTATCGGAGACGTTTTTTGAAAGATTTTATCCTTACAGATAAAATATGACGTGGGAGGGCAAATCACTGTCCAATTGACCACATCACGGACTTAAGGAGGTGTGTCTCGTGGCTAAAAAGGTAATTAAAATGGTAAAGCTTCAAATTCCTGCAGGTAAAGCTAACCCAGCTCCACCAGTTGGTCCAGCATTAGGACAAGCAGGTGTTAACATCATGGGCTTCTGTAAAGAGTTTAACGCTCGTACAGCTGATCAAGCTGGTCTTATCATCCCTGTTGAAATTACGGTATTTGAGGACCGTTCATTCACTTTCATTACTAAAACTCCTCCTGCTGCTGTTCTTCTTAAGAAAGTAGCTGGTATTGAGTCTGGTTCTGGTGAACCAAACCGTAATAAAGTGGCAACTGTTAAGCGTGATAAAGTACGCGAAATCGCTGAAACTAAAATGCCTGACCTAAACGCTGCTAGTGTAGAAGCTGCAATGCGTATGGTTGAAGGTACTGCACGCAGTATGGGCATCGTTATCGAAGACTAATTCGATTTGTTTTTTTAAAAAGGTTGCGGGTCTGGAATTCCAATTCGCAACCTTTATTATCGTAAATGATTATCGTTTTTAAATAAATGGATGGCGCGCATCCTCAGGTTATACCTGAAAATAAGCGTAAACGTGGGAGGTTATTCCGCTAAAACCACATTCGAGGAGGAAATAAAAATGGCTAAAAGAGGTAAAAAGTACGTAGAAGCTGCAAAGCTTGTTGATCGTGCAACTGCTTACTCTGCAACAGAAGCAGTAGAATTAGTAAAGAAAACAAACACAGCTAAATTTGATGCGACTGTAGAAGTTGCATTCCGTTTAGGTGTTGACCCTAAGAAAGCTGACCAACAAATCCGTGGTGCAGTTGTTCTTCCACACGGTACTGGTAAAGTACAACGTGTATTAGTATTCGCTAAAGGTGAAAAAGCTAAAGAAGCTGAAGCTGCTGGAGCTGACTTCGTAGGCGATGCTGATTACATCGGTAAAATCCAACAAGGTTGGTTCGATTTCGATGTAGTAGTAGCAACTCCTGACATGATGGGTGAAGTTGGTAAACTTGGTCGCGTATTAGGACCTAAAGGTTTAATGCCAAACCCTAAAACTGGAACAGTTACTTTCGATGTAACTAAAGCTGTTAACGAAATCAAAGCTGGTAAAGTTGAATACCGCGTTGATAAAGCTGGTAACATCCACGTTCCAATCGGTAAAGTATCTTTCGAAGATGCTAAATTAGTAGAAAACTTCGGAACAATTGCTGACACTTTACAAAAAGTTAAGCCAGCTGCTGCAAAAGGTACTTACATGAAGAACGTAACAGTTGCTTCTACAATGGGACCTGGCGTGCGTGTAGACGTTTCTACATTAGCGTAAAATTTGGAAGTTGACTTCATAAAGAAGTTTTTATATAATCATTTATGTTGTGAATTTAATTAGTGTACCGTAGACAGTAGGTGTCAATAGACTTAATTTCCTACCTAGGTGTTAATATACGAAACGGAATTTTTTTCTGTGACTATATGCCTCCATGTCTACAAGTTGGGCATGGAGGTTTTTAGTGCACTTTCGGTACATCTTCTATATAATCTACAGGAGGTGTAATAACATGAGCAAAGTAATCGAAACTAAACAACAAGTTGTAACTGAAATCGCGGACAAACTTCGCGAAAGTAAATCTACAATCGTTGTTGACTACCGTGGTTTAACAGTTTCTGAAGTAACAGAATTACGTAAAAACTTACGTGAAGCTGGCGTTGAGTTCAAAGTTTACAAAAACTCTTTAACTCGTCGTGCTGCAGAGTCTGCTGAAATGGCTGAGTTAAACGAATTCTTAACAGGACCAAACGCAATCGCGTTCAGTAACGAGGATGTAGTTGCTCCTGCGAAAGTATTAAACGACTTCGCTACAAAACATGAAGCTTTAGAAATTAAAGCTGGTGTAATCGAAGGTAAACTTGTAACACTTGATGAGGTTAAAGCTATCGCTACTCTTCCATCACGTGAAGGCTTACTTTCTATGCTTCTTAGCGTTCTTCAAGCTCCAATCCGTAACCTTGCACTTGCTACTAAAGCAGTTGCAGAACAAAAGGAAGAGCAAGGCGCTTAATTTTTTAAAAGATAATTACTTGTTATCTATAAAACAATACAAACCTATTTAAGGGAGGATATTTACAATGACTAAAGAACAAATCATTGAAGCAGTTAAATCTATGACTGTATTAGAACTTAACGACTTAGTAAAAGCTATCGAGGAAGAATTCGGCGTAACTGCTGCTGCTCCTGTAGCTGTAGCTGGTGGCGCTGGTGAAGCTGCTGCTGAGAAAACTGAATTTGACGTAGTACTTGCAAGTGCTGGCGCTCAAAAAATCAAAGTTATCAAAGCTGTACGTGAAATCACTGGTCTTGGCTTAAAAGAAGCTAAAGAATTAGTTGACAACACTCCAAAAGCAATCAAAGAAGGCGTTTCTAAAGAGGAAGCTGAAGAAATGAAAGCTAAACTTGAAGAAGTTGGCGCTGCTGTAGAAGTTAAGTAATTAACTTTTGATGCTTTAAAAAAGCTCGCTCTCATGCGAGCTTTTTTTTTAACTGTAAAGAAAAGAGGTGGCCATATGGCAGACCATTATTTTTCTAACGACCCTTCTAGTAAAAGTGATCGAAAGCGATGGGAATTTACACTTCGTGGATCTCAGTTTACTTTCTTATCTGACCGTGGGGTGTTCTCGAAAAACGAAGTGGACTTTGGTTCTCGTCTTTTAATTGAAGCGTTTCAAGTGCCAGATATTAAAGGTGATATATTAGACGTAGGTTGTGGATATGGACCAATTGGTTTATCGTTGGCGAAAGAGTTTCAAGACCGTAAAGTTCACATGGTGGATGTGAATGAAAGGGCGCTTGAGCTTGCGAAAGAAAATGCCGCTAATAATAGAGTTGGAAATGTACACATTTTTCAAAGTAGCGTCTATGAAAATGTAGATGGTATGTATGCTGCTATTCTATCTAATCCTCCAATTCGTGCAGGTAAAGATATCGTGCATGAGATTTTAGAAAAGGCTGTAGATTATTTAGTTCCAGGTGGAGAGTTGTGGATTGTTATTCAAAAGAAGCAAGGTGCACCATCTGCACTGAAGAAACTAGAAGAAGTATTTTCTGAAGTCGAAGTTGTAGAAAAGAAAAAAGGATATTATATCATAAAATCAAAAAAACGTTGACGGTTATTTTTGGCTATGTTAACATTATACAATGCCAATATATGATTTTCTGCGTTGAGAAAGATGTATATTTTTGTTTCTCTTGGAAAAGATAGTAAAATCAGCAGATTATGAAACAGAATGATGGTTTTCTTATAGAAGCCATTTTTCTTTTTTGAGCAGGTAGAAAGACTCAACGTATTTATCTTTAAGAGAAAAAAACTACGCTAATAGCAGTAGTTGTATTTATTTGTGATTTTGCACAAATTTTTTTGTGCATTTATAATACTCATGATTTGAGGGGTGAAGCAGTTGACAGGTCAACTAGTTCAATACGGACGCCACCGCCAACGAAGAAGTTATGCCCGTATTAGTGAAGTATTAGAGTTACCAAATCTTATCGAAATTCAAACCTCTTCTTATCAGTGGTTTCTTGATGAGGGTTTGCGAGAAATGTTCCAGGACATTTCTCCGATCGAAGACTTTACGGGAAATCTATCGCTTGAATTTATCGACTACAGCTTAGGTGAACCTAAATACTCTGTAGACGAATGCAAAGAGCGTGATGTGACGTATGCAGCACCACTTCGTGTAAAAGTGCGTCTAATCAACAAGGAAACTGGTGAAGTAAAAGAACAAGATGTGTTCATGGGAGATTTCCCACTCATGACAGAGACTGGAACATTCGTAATTAACGGTGCAGAACGTGTTATCGTTTCCCAGTTAGTTCGCTCTCCAAGCGTATACTATAGTGGCAAAGTGGATAAAAACGGAAAACGTGGTTTTACTGCTACTGTAATTCCAAACCGCGGAGCTTGGTTAGAGTATGAAACAGATGCTAAGGATGTTGTATATGTGCGTATTGACCGTACGCGTAAACTTCCTGTAACTGTTTTGTTACGCGCATTAGGGTTTGGCTCTGATCAAGAAATCACCGAGCTTTTAGGTGATAACGAATACTTAAGCAACACATTAGAAAAAGACAACACAGATAGCACAGAGAAAGCATTGCTTGAAATTTATGAGCGTTTACGTCCTGGTGAACCACCAACAGTAGAAAATGCCAAGAGCTTACTTGTGTCTCGTTTCTTCGATCCAAAGCGCTACGATTTAGCAAATGTAGGTCGCTATAAGATCAACAAGAAGTTACACATTAAAAACAGATTGTTTAATCAACGTTTAGCTGAAACATTAGTGGATCCAGAAACTGGTGAAATTTTAGCGGCGGAAGGAACAATCTTAGATCGTCGTACACTTGATCGCATTTTACCTTACTTAGAGAAAAACATTGGATTCAAAACAGCGAAACCAATGGGTGGAGTGGTAGAAGGCGATGTTGAGCTGCAATCTATTAAGATTTATGCTCCTGAGTCAGAAGGCGAACGCGTAATTAATGTAATTGGTAATGCAAATATTACTCGTGATGTAAAACACATCACACCAGGTGATATCCTTGCTTCTATCAGTTACTTCTTCAACCTACTATACAAAGTGGGGGATACAGATGATATCGACCATTTAGGAAACCGTCGTCTGCGTTCTGTTGGAGAACTATTACAAAATCAATTCCGTATCGGTCTTTCTCGTATGGAACGTGTTGTTCGTGAGAGAATGTCGATTCAAGATACAAATGCAATTACACCACAAGCGTTAATTAACATTCGCCCGGTTATTGCATCTATTAAAGAGTTCTTCGGAAGTTCTCAGTTATCTCAGTTCATGGATCAAACAAACCCATTAGCAGAGTTAACTCACAAACGAAGACTATCTGCATTAGGACCCGGTGGTTTAACGCGTGAGCGCGCAGGCTTTGAAGTACGTGACGTTCACTACTCTCACTATGGTCGTATGTGTCCGATTGAAACACCAGAGGGACCAAACATCGGTTTGATTAACTCATTATCATCGTTCGCGAAAGTAAATGAGTTTGGTTTCATTGAAACACCATACCGTCGTGTTGATCCAGAATCTGGTCTTGTAACAGGGCAGGTTGATTACTTAACAGCAGATGAAGAAGATAATTATGTTGTAGCCCAAGCGAATATGAAATTATCTGAAGAAGGAGAATTCCTTAGCGAAGATATCGTAGCTCGTTTCCGTGGTGAAAACATTGTCACAAATAAAGAACGCATCGACTACATGGATGTATCTCCAAAACAAGTAGTGTCGGCAGCGACAGCTTGTATTCCGTTCTTAGAAAACGATGACTCTAACCGCGCACTTATGGGAGCGAACATGCAACGTCAGGCGGTTCCGTTAATGAATCCGGAATCTCCGATTGTAGGTACAGGTATGGAGTACGTATCAGCAAAAGACTCAGGTGCTGCAGTAATCTGTAAACATCCTGGTGTTGTTGAACGCGTAGAAGCACGTGAAGTTTGGGTACGTCGCTATGTAGAAGTTGACGGTCAAACAGTAAAAGGCGACTTAGATCGCTACAAAATGCAAAAATTCATTCGTTCTAACCAAGGAACTTGCTACAACCAACGTCCAATCGTAAGTGTTGGAAATGAAGTTGTAAAAGGTGAGATTCTTGCGGATGGTCCTTCTATGGAATTAGGTGAACTAGCACTTGGACGTAACGTGCTTGTTGGCTTCATGACTTGGGACGGTTATAACTACGAGGATGCGATCATTATGAGTGAGCGCCTTGTAAAAGACGATGTGTACACTTCTATTCATATTGAAGAATATGAGTCAGAAGCTCGTGATACGAAGCTTGGACCAGAAGAAATTACACGTGACATTCCAAACGTTGGGGAAGATGCATTACGCAACCTTGACGAGCGCGGTATCATTCGCGTTGGTGCGGAAGTAAAAGATGGAGATTTACTTGTTGGTAAAGTAACACCTAAAGGTGTAACAGAATTAACAGCTGAAGAACGTCTATTACATGCTATCTTTGGAGAAAAAGCACGTGAAGTACGTGATACATCACTACGTGTACCACACGGTGGTGGCGGTATTATCTTAGACGTAAAAGTATTCAACCGTGAAGATGGCGATGAATTGCCACCAGGCGTGAATCAACTTGTACGTGCATATATCGTTCAAAAACGTAAAATCTCTGAAGGTGACAAGATGGCCGGACGTCACGGTAACAAAGGTGTTATCTCTCGTATTTTACCAGAAGAAGATATGCCTTACTTACCAGACGGTACGCCAATCGATATCATGTTAAACCCATTAGGGGTACCATCTCGTATGAATATCGGTCAGGTATTAGAGCTTCATCTTGGTATGGCAGCAAGATACCTTGGTATTCACATTGCAACACCAGTATTCGATGGTGCTCGTGAGGAAGATGTTTGGGGCACGATTGAAGAAGCTGGTATGGCAAATGACGCGAAAACAATCCTGTATGACGGACGTACTGGTGAACCATTCGATAACCGCGTATCTGTTGGTGTCATGTATATGATCAAACTTGCGCACATGGTTGACGATAAACTTCATGCTCGTTCTACTGGACCATACTCACTTGTAACGCAGCAGCCTCTTGGAGGTAAAGCTCAGTTCGGTGGACAGCGTTTCGGTGAGATGGAGGTTTGGGCACTTGAAGCTTACGGTGCTGCTTATACTCTTCAAGAAATCTTAACAGTGAAGTCTGATGATGTTGTTGGGCGTGTTAAGACGTATGAAGCAATTGTTAAAGGCGAAAATGTTCCAGAACCAGGCGTTCCTGAATCATTCAAAGTATTGATTAAAGAGCTGCAAAGTTTAGGTATGGACGTTAAAATGATGTCTAGCGACGATAAAGAAATCGAAATGCGTGATACAGAAGATGACGATGATCATCAATCAGCAGATAAATTGAATGTCGAAGTTGAGACAACTAAAGAATAATTGGGATAACCTGTAGACTAAAAGGGAGGTAGGCCCCTTGATAGATGTAAATAACTTTGAATATATGAAGATTGGACTTGCTTCACCTGACAAGATTCGTTCTTGGTCATACGGTGAAGTTAAGAAACCAGAAACAATTAACTATCGTACGTTAAAGCCTGAAAAAGATGGCTTGTTCTGTGAGCGTATTTTCGGACCACAAAAGGACTGGGAATGTCATTGCGGAAAATACAAACGTGTACGTTATAAAGGTGTAGTTTGTGATCGATGTGGCGTTGAAGTAACGCGTGCAAAAGTTCGTCGTGAACGTATGGGTCATATCGAATTAGCTGCTCCTGTATCTCATATTTGGTATTTCAAAGGTATCCCGAGCCGCATGGGACTTGTCTTAGACATGTCCCCTCGCGCGCTTGAAGAAGTAATTTATTTCGCTTCTTATGTTGTAACAGAAAGTGGAGATACACCACTTGATAAGAAGCAATTACTTTCTGAAAAAGAATACCGTGCATATCGTGATCGATATGGTAGCACATTCCAAGCTGCTATGGGTGCGGAAGCGATTAAAAAGCTACTACAAGACATCGATTTAGATAAAGAAGTAGACTTCTTAAAAGAAGAATTAAAAACAGCGCAAGGACAACGCCGTACTCGTGCTATTAAACGTCTAGAAGTATTAGAAGCATTCCGTAACTCTGGAAATCACCCATCTTGGATGATCCTAGATGTTCTTCCAGTTATCCCGCCAGAACTACGCCCAATGGTACAGTTGGATGGTGGACGTTTTGCTACTTCTGACTTAAACGACTTATACCGTCGTGTAATTAACCGTAATAATCGTTTAAAACGTCTATTGGACTTAGGTGCACCAAGCATCATCGTTCAAAACGAAAAACGTATGTTACAAGAAGCTGTAGACGCATTAATCGATAATGGTCGCCGTGGCCGTCCAGTTACTGGACCAGGTAACCGTCCATTAAAATCACTATCTCACATGCTTAAAGGTAAACAAGGACGTTTCCGTCAAAACTTATTAGGTAAACGTGTTGACTACTCTGGCCGTTCTGTAATCGTTGTAGGACCGAACTTAAAGATGTACCAATGTGGATTACCGAAAGAAATGGCGCTTGAATTGTTTAAGCCTTTCGTTATGAAAGAGTTAGTTGGAAAAGGTTTAGCACACAACATTAAGAGTGCTAAACGTAAAATCGAGCGTGTACAACCTGAAGTTTGGGACGTTTTAGAATCTGTGATCAAAGAGCATCCAGTACTTCTAAACCGCGCACCAACACTTCACCGTCTTGGTATCCAGGCGTTTGAACCTACATTAGTAGAAGGTCGCGCAATTCGTCTTCACCCACTTGTATGTACTGCATACAACGCGGACTTTGACGGTGACCAAATGGCAGTTCACGTACCGTTATCATCAGAGGCACAAGCAGAAGCTCGTATTCTTATGTTAGCGGCACAAAACATCTTGAATCCAAAAGACGGAAAACCAGTTGTTACTCCATCTCAGGATATGGTATTAGGTAACTACTACTTAACACTTGAGCGTGAAGGCGCAATCGGTGAAGGTATGGTCTTCAAAGATGCAAACGAAGCAATACTTGCATACCAAAATGGATATGTACATCTGCACACACGTGTTGCAGTTGCTGCAAGTTCAGTAAATAATGTAACATTTACTGAAGAGCAAAAAGGTAAGCTTCTATTAACAACAGTTGGTAAATTAATATTTAACGAAATCTTACCAGAGTCGTTCCCTTATATTAATGAACCGACAAACTCAAACCTTGAAAAAGAAACACCAGCGGAGTATTTCGTTGAAAAAGGTGCGAACATTAAAGAAATTATTGCTAGTCGCGAAGAAGTGGCGCCATTTAGCAAGAAGATCCTTGGTAACATCATTGCGGAAGTATTCAAGCGTTTCCAAATTACGGAAACATCTCGCATGCTTGACCGCATGAAAAACTTAGGATTTAAGTACTCTACAAAAGCTGGTATTACAGTTGGGGTATCTGACATTCTTGTATTAGGCGAAAAAGATGAAATTCTCCATGAAGCACAAGCAAAAGTAGATAATGTAATTAAACAATTCCGTCGCGGTTTAATCACGGAAGAAGAACGTTACGATCGCGTTATCTCTATTTGGAGTAATGCAAAAGATGTTATCCAAGGAAAACTGATGAAATCCTTGAATAAACGCAACCCAATCTTCATGATGAGTGATTCCGGTGCCCGTGGTAACGCATCGAACTTTACTCAGCTTGCTGGTATGCGTGGTCTGATGGCCAATCCATCTGGTCGTATTATCGAACTTCCAATTAAATCAAGTTTCCGTGAAGGTTTAACAGTACTTGAGTACTTCATCTCTACGCATGGTGCGCGTAAAGGTCTTGCCGATACAGCACTTAAAACTGCCGATTCTGGTTACTTAACACGTCGTCTTGTAGATGTTGCACAAGATGTAATTGTCCGTGAAGATGATTGTGGAACAGATCGTGGTCTATTAATTGGTGCGATTAAAGAGGGTAATGAAGTAATTGAGTCATTATATGATCGTCTTGTTGGACGTTTTGCAAGAAAAACTGTAAAACATCCTGAAACAGGTGAAGTATTAGTTAGTGAAAACCAACTAATTACTGAAGATATCGCTCATATCGTTGAAAATTCGGGTGTTGAAACTGTAAACATTCGTTCAGCGTTCACGTGTAACACTCGCCACGGTGTATGTAAGAAGTGTTACGGTCGTAACTTAGCAACTGGTACAGACGTAGAAGTAGGAGAAGCGGTAGGTATTATCGCAGCTCAATCTATCGGTGAGCCAGGTACACAGTTAACGATGCGTACGTTCCATACAGGTGGGGTTGCCGGAGATGATATCACTCAAGGTTTACCTCGTATCCAAGAGATCTTCGAAGCTCGTAACCCGAAAGGTCAGGCAGTTATCAGTGAAATCGATGGTGTTATCGCAGCGATCAACGATGTTAAAGATCGCCAAGAAGTAGTTGTACAGGGTGAAGTTGAAGCTCGTACGTATGCTATTCCTTACGGTGCGCGCCTGAAAGTAACTTTAGGACAGCCAATTAGCCACGGTAAAGAGTTAACAGAAGGTTCTATTGATCCGAAAGAATTACTAAAAGTAACGGACATTACGGCGGTTCAAGAATACTTACTACGTGAAGTTCAAAAAGTATACCGTATGCAAGGGGTAGAAATTGGTGACAAACACGTAGAAGTAATGGTACGTCAAATGTTACGTAAAGTTCGTGTAAGTGACGCGGGTGAAACAGATGTATTACCAGGAACACTACTAGATATCCATCAGTTTACTGATGCGAATGCGAAGGTGTTACTGAAAGGTAAACAACCAGCAACGGCTAGACCTGTTCTACTTGGTATTACAAAAGCTTCACTTGAAACTGATTCGTTCTTATCTGCAGCATCGTTCCAAGAAACGACACGTGTCTTAACTGATGCAGCGATTAAGGGTAAACGCGATGAGCTTCTAGGATTGAAAGAAAATGTTATTATCGGTAAACTTGTTCCTGCTGGAACGGGTATGAATCGTTATCGCAAAGTGGATCTTGTAAAAACAACACAAGGTGACATGAATGTTGAAAACGATGAAGTTTATGTGGAACAGTAAAATTTTCCGTCGTAAATTTTGTATAAAAACAGTTAATCCTAGTTGACATTGTATGAGTCAAAATGTTACTATAATCAAGGTTGCTCCTGAACGATGCTTTGGAGGATATTTATATGTCTTATCAAAAAGTGTCAAATGCTGAAAATGTAGTCGTTGGTCATAAACGCACATTGGAGGCAATCAAAAATGGTATAGTTAAAGAAGTTGTTATTGCGGAAGATGCTGATATGCGGTTAACCCATATGATCATTCGTACTGCCTTGCAACATAACATACCCATAACCAAAGTTGAATCAGTTCGTAAGCTTGGAAAAGTTTCGGGGATTCAAGTGGGAGCTTCAGCAATAGGAATAATAAGTTAAAACTGTTTTTGTGAGGAGAGAGCATTTGCTCTCCCTTGCAAAAACTTTGTTTTCAACTAATAATGAACCACCTGGATATGTGGTCATACAAACATGCGAAGGGAGGATAATCAAATGCCTACTATTAACCAATTAGTGAGAAATGGTCGTACTGATAAAGTATGGAAATCTAAATCACCTGCGTTAAACAAAGGGTTCAACTCTTTAAAGAAAAAATCAACTGATATCTCTGCACCTCAAAAACGTGGTGTATGTACTCGTGTTGGTACAATGACTCCAAAGAAACCTAACTCAGCGTTACGTAAATACGCTCGTGTACGTTTAACAAACGGTATCGAGGTTACAGCTTACATCCCAGGTATCGGTCATAACCTACAAGAGCATAGCGTAGTATTAATTCGCGGTGGTCGAGTAAAGGATTTACCAGGGGTACGTTACCACATCGTTCGTGGTGCGCTTGATACAGCTGGTGTTGACAAACGTATGCAAGGACGTTCTAAATATGGTACTAAGCGACCAAAACCTGCTAAAAAATAATAAACTTATAATGAAAGGAGGAACTCAATATGCCTCGTAAAGGACCTGTTGCGAAACGTGACGTGTTACCAGATCCAATGTACAAGTCTAAGCTAGTAACACGCCTTATCAACAAAATGATGGTTGACGGTAAAAAAGGTAAATCTCAAACAATTCTTTATAACGCTTTCGATATCGTTCGTGAACGTTCAGATAAAGACCCTATGGAAGTATTCGAGCAAGCTCTTAAGAACATCATGCCTGTTCTTGAAGTACGTGCTCGTCGTGTTGGTGGTGCTAACTACCAAGTTCCAGTTGAGGTTCGTCCAGAACGCCGTACAACTTTAGGTCTTCGCTGGTTAGTAAACTACGCTCGTCTTCGTGGTGAAAAAACTATGGAAGAGCGTCTAGCTTACGAAATCTTAGATGCAGCTAACAACGCTGGTGCATCTGTTAAGAAACGTGAAGACACTCATAAAATGGCAGAAGCTAACAAAGCATTTGCTCATTACCGTTGGTAGGATTCAACGTAAAATAAATGTAAGCATAAACCGCTTTATTTGTCGCTTATGGAAGTGTGGAGAGGGAGAATGCCTCTCCCTTTCGTTGGGCGCTCGTTTTACATAATGAGGGTACTGGACATACTGACATGTGTAACAATATAAAGTGGCTTTTTTGCTACTTAAAATAAAAAAATCCAATCCATATATGGAAGGAGCAAGACACCAAATGACAAGAGAGTTCTCTTTAGAAAACACTCGTAATATTGGTATCATGGCTCACATCGATGCTGGTAAAACAACAGCAACTGAGCGTATTCTGTATTATACAGGACGTATTCATAAAATCGGTGAAACTCATGAAGGTGCATCTCAGATGGACTGGATGGAGCAAGAGCAAGAGCGTGGTATCACAATTACTTCTGCTGCAACTACAGCTCAATGGAAAGGTCACCGTGTAAACATCATTGACACTCCAGGACACGTAGACTTCACAGTAGAAGTAGAACGTTCTTTACGCGTACTTGATGGTGCGGTAGCAGTACTTGATGCACAATCTGGTGTAGAACCACAAACAGAAACTGTTTGGCGTCAGGCTACTACTTACGGTGTACCTCGTATCGTATTCGTTAACAAAATGGATAAGATTGGTGCAGATTTCTTATACTCTGTAGGAACAATCCACGATCGTTTACAAGCAAACGCACACCCAATTCAGTTACCAATCGGTGCTGAAGATGAGTTCAATGGTATCATTGACCTTGTTGAAGAATGTGCTTACATGTACGGTAACGATTTAGGAACAGACATCGAGCGTGTTGAAATTCCTGAAGAGCACAAAGAATTAGCTGCAGAATACCGTGGAAAACTTATTGAAGCGGTAGCTGAGCTTGATGAAGAAATGATGATGAAGTACCTAGAAGGTGAAGAAATCACTGTAGAAGAGCTTAAAGCTGGTATCCGTAAGGCTACAACTTCTGTAGAATTCTTCCCAGTAATCTGTGGTTCTGCATTCAAAAATAAAGGTGTTCAAATTCTGTTAGACGCAGTTATCGACTACCTACCATCTCCATTAGACGTACCAGCTATTAAAGGTACTCTTCCGGATACAGATGAAGAAATCGAACGTAAGTCTAGCGATGAAGAACCATTCGCAGCTTTAGCATTCAAAATCATGACTGACCCTTATGTTGGTAAGTTAACGTTCTTCCGTGTGTATTCTGGTGTGTTAAACTCTGGATCATACGTGAAAAACTCAACTAAAGGTAAGCGTGAGCGTGTAGGTCGTATCCTACAAATGCACGCTAACAGCCGTGAAGAGATTTCAACAGTTTACGCTGGTGATATCGCTGCTGCTGTAGGTTTAAAAGATACTACTACTGGTGATACTCTTTGTGATGAGAAGAGTCTTGTTATCCTTGAGTCTATGGAATTCCCAGAGCCAGTTATCTCTGTAGCTATCGAACCAAAATCTAAAGCTGACCAAGATAAAATGGGTACAGCATTATCTAAGCTTTCTGAAGAAGATCCAACATTCCGTGCTCACACTGACCAAGAAACTGGCCAAACAATCATCGCTGGTATGGGTGAACTTCACCTTGATATCATCGTTGACCGTATGCGTCGTGAATTCAAAGTGGAAGCAAACGTTGGTGCTCCTCAGGTAGCATACCGTGAGACTTTCCGCGCTGCTGCGAAAGTTGAAGGTAAGTTCGCTCGTCAATCTGGTGGTCGTGGACAATTCGGTCACGTTTGGATTGAGTTTGAACCTAATGAAGAAGGTAAAGGTTTTGAATTCCAAAACAAAATCGTCGGTGGTGTAGTTCCACGTGAATACATCCCAGCTGTTGGAGCGGGTCTTGAAGACTCACTTAAAAATGGTGTACTAGCTGGTTATCCACTAGTTGACATCAAAGCTGCGTTAGTTGACGGATCTTACCATGATGTCGATTCATCTGAGATGGCGTTCAAAATCGCTGCATCTATGGCACTTAAAGCTGCGGTTTCTAAATGTAGCCCAGTAATTCTTGAGCCAATGATGAAAGTTGAAGTTGTAATTCCTGAAGAGTACATGGGTGACATTATGGGCGACGTAACATCTCGTCGTGGACGTGTAGAAGGTATGGAAGCTCGCGGTAACGCACAAGTTGTTCGCGCTATGGTTCCACTTTCTGAAATGTTCGGTTATGCAACTGCATTACGTTCTAACACTCAAGGACGCGGAACATTCTCAATGACATTTGATCATTATGAAGAAGTACCGAAGTCTGTTTCTGAAGAAATTATTAAAAAAAATAAAGGTGAATAATTGATTTTTATCGATTGTTCAAGTATAACTACTTATGTAAGCTTAGAAAGTGGGACGTAAGTTTCACTTTCTAGTCTAAATATAAAATAACCTATATAAACTAAGGAGGAATTTAGAATGGCTAAAGCTAAATTCGAACGTTCTAAACCCCATGTTAACATCGGTACAATCGGCCACGTTGACCATGGTAAAACTACATTAACTGCTGCGATCACTACAGTTCTTGCAAAAGCTGGTGGTGCTGAAGCACGCGGATACGATCAAATCGACGCTGCTCCAGAAGAAAGAGAGCGCGGAATCACAATCTCAACTGCACACGTTGAGTACGAAACTGAAACTCGTCACTATGCACACGTTGACTGCCCAGGTCACGCTGACTATGTTAAAAACATGATCACTGGTGCTGCTCAAATGGACGGCGGTATCTTAGTAGTATCTGCTGCTGATGGCCCAATGCCTCAAACACGTGAGCACATCCTTCTTTCTCGTCAAGTAGGTGTTCCTTACATCGTTGTATTCTTAAACAAATGCGACATGGTAGACGACGAAGAATTATTAGAATTAGTAGAAATGGAAGTTCGCGACCTATTATCTGAATACGGATTCCCAGGCGACGACATTCCTGTAATCAAAGGTTCTGCTCTTAAAGCTCTTCAAGGAGAAGCTGATTGGGAAGCAAAAATCATTGAATTAATGACTGAAGTTGATGCTTACATCCCAACTCCAGAACGTGAAACTGACAAACCATTCTTAATGCCTATCGAGGATGTATTCTCTATCACAGGTCGTGGTACAGTTGCAACTGGTCGTGTAGAGCGCGGAATCGTTAAAGTTGGTGACGTAGTAGAAATCATCGGTCTTGCTGAAGAAAATGCTTCTACAACTGTAACTGGTGTAGAGATGTTCCGTAAACTTCTTGACCAAGCTCAAGCTGGAGACAACATCGGTGCTTTACTTCGTGGGGTTGCTCGTGAAGACATCCAACGTGGACAAGTTCTTGCTAAAACTGGCTCTGTAAAAGCTCACGCTAAATTCAAAGCTGAAGTTTTCGTATTATCTAAAGAAGAAGGTGGACGTCACACTCCATTCTTCGCTAACTACCGTCCTCAGTTCTACTTCCGTACAACTGACGTAACTGGTATCATCCAATTACCAGAAGGTACTGAAATGGTAATGCCTGGTGACAACATCGAAATGACTATCGAACTTATCGCTCCAATCGCTATCGAAGAGGGAACTAAATTCTCTATTCGTGAAGGTGGACGTACAGTAGGTTACGGTGTAGTTGCTACTATCGTTGAGTAATCTTAACTGATATAAAAAAACCCAAGGGATTTTCCCTTGGGTTTTTTTATTGTTTATTAATATAGAAGAAAGAGGTGTGTTTTCTATCTTTGAATGAGTTTCTTCTATAGTATATAAAACAAGAAGTAACATCCATAAACTGTAAGTTGAATAAGAACAGATGAAAACTTGAAATTCTTTAAAGTGCCATGTATAATAGCAAAAGTAGAGAAAAGCAGATGCAAACAAAAAGATGCTTGCATCTAGACGAATAACATTGTATAATAGACAATGTTGGTCTTTGACTGCGATGAAGTGGAAGGTTGCTGACACACCCGGCCGCTTTGCCATGGCATGGTGTGGGGAAATTTCCATGGAGAAGGTCTATTTTAGAAATAGGCGAACGAAGGAGGGAAAATAATGGCAAAAGAAAAAATTCGTATCCGTTTAAAAGCTTATGATCACCGTATTCTTGATCAATCAGCTGAGAAAATTGTAGAAACAGCTAAGCGTTCTGGGGCAACAGTTTCTGGTCCGATCCCATTACCAACTGAGAAGACTATTTACACAATTCTTCGTGCTGTTCATAAGTACAAAGATTCTCGTGAGCAATTCGAAATGCGCACACACAAACGTTTAATCGATATCGTGAGTCCTACTCCACAAACAGTAGATTCATTAATGCGTTTAGACTTACCGTCTGGTGTAGATATCGAAATCAAACTATAATTCATATAACTTAAAAATGTAGGAGGTGTAACTCATGACCAAAGGAATCTTAGGAAGAAAGATCGGTATGACTCAAGTATTTGCTGAGAACGGTGAGTTAATCCCAGTAACAGTTATCGCTGCTAATCCAAACGTTGTTCTTCAAAAGAAAACAACTGAAACTGATGGCTACAATGCAATCCAGTTAGGATTTGAAGATAAACGTGAAAAGTTAACTAACAAACCTGAACAAGGCCACACTGCTAAAGCATCTACAACTCCTAAGCGCTTCATTCGCGAAATCCGCGATGCAGACGTGGACGGATTAGAGGTTGGTCAAGAGGTAAAAGTTGAAGTTTTCGCTGCAGGTGAAATCGTTGACGTAACAGGAATTTCTAAAGGTAAAGGTTTCCAAGGTGTTATCAAACGCCACGGACAATCTCGCGGACCTATGTCTCATGGTTCTCGCTATCACCGTCGTCCAGGTTCAATGGGCCCAGTTGCTCCGAACCGTGTATTCAAAGGTAAAAAACTTGCTGGACGTATGGGTGGAGACCAAGTTACTATCCAAAACTTAGAAATCGTTCAAGTTGACACTGAGCGCAACTTATTACTAGTAAAAGGTAACGTTCCAGGTGCTAAGAAATCTCTTGTAGTTGTTCAAGGCGCTGTGAAGGTTAGCAAATAATTCACAATAGGAAGGAGGAATTCCAATGCCAAAAGTTACTGTATATAACCAAACTGGTTCACAGGTTGGTGAAATCGAATTAGCTGAAGCTATTTTCGGTATCGAACCAAATGAAGCTGTACTTTTCGAAGCTGTAATGATGCAACGTGCATCTTTACGTCAAGGTACACACAAAGTAAAAACTCGTTCTGAAGTTCGTGGTGGTGGTCGTAAACCATGGCGTCAAAAAGGAACTGGACGTGCTCGTCAAGGGTCTATCCGCTCTCCTCAATGGCGTGGTGGTGGTACGGTATTCGGACCTACACCAAGAAGCTATGCGTACAAACTTCCTAAGAAGGTTCGTCGTTTAGCAATCAAATCTGCATTAGCTACTAAAGTAGTTGAGAACAACATTGTAGTTCTTGAAGACCTAGTGTTAAATGCACCAAAAACAAAAGACATGCTAGCAGTACTTAAAGGATTAACTGTTGAGAAGAAAGCTCTTATCGTAACTGCTGATGCAAACGAATCTGTAGAGTTATCTGCTCGCAATATCCCTGGAGTAACAGTAATCACTGCTGATGGCGTAAACGTTTTAGACGTGCTTCATCATGATAAGCTAATCATGACAAAAGCGGCAGTGGAAAAAGTAGAGGAGGTGCTTGCATAATGAGAGATCCTCGTGATATCATTAAGCGCCCAGTTATCACTGAACGTTCTATGGAAATGATGGCTGAAAAAAAATACACGTTCGATGTGGACGTTAAATCTAATAAAACAGAAGTTAAAGATGCTCTTGAAGCGATCTTTGGTGTTAAAGTAGAAAAAGTGAACATCATGAACTACAAGCCGAAAGCAAAACGCGTTGGTCGTCACGCTGGTTTTACTAGCCGTCGTCGTAAAGCAATCGTTAAGCTAACTGCTGACAGCAAAGAAATCGAAATCTTCCAAGGTGTTTAATTCTTACTAAAGAAGGAGGGAAATTGAGATGGGAATTAAAAAGTATAATCCAACTACTAACGGTCGTCGTAATATGACTACGAATGATTTCGCTGAAATCACGACTGACAGACCAGAAAAGTCATTACTTGCTCCTTTAAGCAAGAAGGCTGGTCGTAATAACCAAGGTAAAATTACTGTACGTCATCAAGGTGGCGGACATAAGCGTCAATACCGTATCATCGACTTTAAGCGTAACAAAGATGGAATTCCAGGACGCGTTGCTACGATCGAATACGATCCAAACCGCTCTGCGAATATCGCATTAATTAACTACGTTGACGGTGAAAAACGTTACATTCTTGCTCCTAAATCTTTAGAAGTAGGTATGGAAGTTATGTCTGGCCCAGAAGCTGACATCAAAATCGGTAACGCATTACCATTAATCAACATTCCAGTAGGTACTGTTGTTCATAATATCGAGCTTAAGCCTGGTCGTGGCGGACAATTAGTTCGTTCTGCTGGTACTTCTGCTCAAGTACTTGGTAAAGAAGGTAAATACGTACTTGTACGTTTAACTTCTGGTGAAGTACGTCTTGTATTATCTGCTTGTCGCGCTTCAATCGGTCAAGTAGGTAACGAACAACACGAACTTATCAAAATCGGTAAAGCAGGTCGCTCTCGCTGGTTAGGTAAACGCCCAACAGTTCGTGGTTCTGTAATGAACCCGGTTGATCACCCACACGGTGGTGGTGAAGGACGTTCTCCAATCGGACGTAAGTCTCCAATGTCTCCATGGGGTAAACCAACTCTTGGATTCAAGACTCGTAAGAAAAACAAAGCGTCTGACAAATTCATCGTTCGTCGTCGTAAAAAATAATGGGATTGTAGTACGGTTCATTTCTAGAACCGTACGCCAATCACGAAGGGAGGCACCAAAATGGCTCGTAGCTTAAAAAAAGGACCATTTGTCGATGATCACTTAATGAGCAAAATGGAAAAATTAGTTGCATCTGAGCAAAAACAAGTTGTTAAAACTTGGTCTCGCCGTTCAACAATCTTCCCTCAGTTCATCGGACACACAATCGCTGTATATGATGGTCGTAAACACGTACCTGTGTACATCACTGAGGATATGGTTGGCCATAAGTTAGGTGAATTCGCACCAACTCGTACGTATAAAGGTCACCTTGCTGACGATAAGAAAACTAGAAGATAATGAGAGGAGGCACTTCAATGCAAGCTAAAGCAGTAGCGAGAACAGTTCGTATTGCTCCTCGTAAAGTTCGTTTAGTAGTAGACTTAATCCGAGGTAAGCAAGTGGGTGAAGCGATTGCTATCCTTAACCACACACCAAAAACTGCTTCTCCAGTTGTAGAGAAAGTTTTAAAATCTGCAATCGCAAATGCAGAGCACAATTATGAGATGGATATTAACAACCTAGTTGTTGAAAAAGTTTTCGTTGACGAAGGTCCAACGTTGAAACGTTTCCGTCCACGTGCAATGGGTCGTGCAAGCCAAATTAACAAACGCACAAGCCACATTACAGTTGTGGTATCAGAAAAGAAGGAGGGATAATCGATGGGTCAAAAGGTTAATCCAATTGGTCTTCGTGTCGGCGTTATCCGTGACTGGGAATCTCGTTGGTTCGCAGAGAAAGATTATGCTACATTACTACATGAAGACATCAAAATCCGTGAGTACATTACTGTACGCTTAAAAGATTCTGCTGTTGCTAAAGTAGAAATCGAACGTGCAGCAAATCGTGTAAATGTTACAATTCACACTGCAAAACCTGGTATGGTAATTGGTAAAGGTGGTACTGAAGTTGAAGCACTTCGTAAAGCTCTTAACCAATTAACAGGCAAGCGTGTACACATCAACATTTTAGAAGTTAAGAGAGCTGATCTTAACGCTAAATTAGTAGGCGAAAACATCGCTCGTCAATTAGAAAACCGTGTATCATTCCGTCGTGCACAAAAGCAAGTTATTCAACGTGCTATGCGTGCAGGTGCTAAAGGTATTAAAACACAGGTTTCTGGTCGTCTTGGCGGAGCTGATATCGCTCGTGCAGAATCTTACAGTGAAGGAACTGTTCCACTTCATACACTTCGCGCTGATATTGACTATGCAGCAGTTGAAGCTGATACAACATACGGTAAATTAGGCGTAAAAGTATGGATCTACCGTGGAGAAGTCCTTCCTACAAAAAAGAAAGCTTCTGAGGAAGGAGGAAAATAATATGTTAATGCCAAAACGCGTAAAATATCGTAGAGAGCATCGTGGTAAAATGCGTGGTCGTGCAAAAGGTGGAACTGAAATTGCTTTCGGTGAATTCGGTTTACAAGCACAAGCTGCTTCATGGATTACAAACCGTCAAATCGAAGCTGCTCGTCGTGCAATGACTCGTTACATGAAACGTGGCGGTAAAGTATGGATTAAAATTTTCCCTTCTAAACCTTACACTGCAAAACCTCTAGAAGTACGTATGGGTTCCGGTAAAGGGGCACCAGAAGGCTGGGTAGCAGTAGTAAAACCTGGGAAAATTATGTTCGAAATCGCGGGTGTATCTGAAGAGGTAGCACGCGAAGCATTACGTCTTGCAGCTCACAAGTTACCTGTGAAATGTAAATTCGTAAAACGTGAAGAAAATGGTGGTGAATCTAATGAAAACTAATGATATTCGTGAATTAACCACTGCCGAAATCGAAACAAAAGTTAAAGCTTTAAAGGAAGAATTGTTCAATCTTCGCTTCCAACTTGCTACAGGACAATTAGAGAATCCAACTCGCATTCGTGAAGTGCGTAAAGCAATTGCTCGTATGAAAACTGTAGTTCGTGAAAGAGAGATCGGAATTAATCGATAAATTGAGGGGAGGTTTGCATAGTGAGCGAACGTAACCAACGCAAAGTTTATACTGGTCGTGTTGTGTCTGACAAAATGGACAAAACGATTACAGTTTTAGTTGAAACTTACAAAACTCATTCCTTGTACGGAAAACGTGTTAAGTATTCTAAGAAGTACAAAGCCCATGATGAGCAAAACCAAGCGAAACTTGGCGATATCGTTAAAATCATGGAAACTCGCCCGCTTTCTGCTACTAAGCGTTTCCGTTTAGTTGAAATCGTTGAAGAAGCGGTTATTATCTAAATAGACGAATCGGAATTTTTAGTCCGAAGGGAGGTTTCATAACATGATCCAACAAGAATCTCGTTTGAAAGTTGCTGACAACTCTGGTGCACGTGAACTTTTAACAATTAAAGTATTAGGCGGCTCTGGTCGTAAATATGCTAACATTGGTGACATTATCGTTGCTACGGTAAAACAAGCAACACCAGGTGGCGTTGTTAAAAAAGGTGACGTTGTTAAAGCAGTAGTGGTACGTACGAAGAGCGGAGCTCGTCGTCCGGACGGTTCTTATATCAAATTTGATGAAAACGCAGCGGTTATCATCAAAGACGATAAGAGCCCACGTGGTACTCGTATCTTCGGACCAGTAGCTCGTGAATTACGTGATAGCAACTTCATGAAGATCGTTTCTTTAGCTCCAGAAGTTCTATAATTTAAGGTATTGCCTTGCTAAGGAGGTGCAGAATTAAGATGCATGTAAAAAAAGGTGATAAAGTACAGGTAATCACTGGAAAAGACAAAGGAAAACAAGGCGTTATCCTTGTGGCTTTCCCAAAGCAAAACCGTGTTATCGTTGAGGGTGTTAACATCGTTAAAAAACACTCTAAGCCATCTCAATTAAATCCACAAGGTGGAATTATTACTAAAGAAGCACCTATTCACGTTTCTAACGTTATGGTTTTAGATCCGAAAACAGGTGAACCTACTCGCGTAGGCTTCAAAGTAGAAGATGGTAAAAAAGTTCGTATTGCAAAAAAATCTGGTGAATTATTAGATAAATAATTTTCTTAAGAAAGGAGGTCACTTCATTGAATCGCCTTAAAGAGAAGTTCCAAAAGGAAATTACTCCTGCTCTAGTGAGCAAGTTTAACTATAAATCTGTGATGGAAGTACCGAAAATCGAAAAGATCGTAATCAACACTGGTGTTGGTGACGCGGTATCTAACTCAAAAGCTTTAGACAATGCAGTAGAAGAATTAACACAAATCGCAGGTCAAAAACCTGTTGTAACTCGTGCTAAAAAATCAATCGCTGGTTTCCGTCTTCGTGAAGGTATGCCAATCGGTGCGAAAGTAACTTTACGCGGCGAGCAAATGTATGAGTTCTTCGACAAATTAGTATCAGTTTCTTTACCACGTGTACGTGATTTCCGTGGTGTTTCTAAGAAATCATTCGATGGTCGTGGGAACTACACATTAGGTGTTAAAGAGCAACTTATCTTCCCTGAGATCGATTATGATAAAGTAAGCAAAGTCCGCGGTATGGACATCGTAATCGTTACTACAGCGAAAACTGATGAAGAAGCTCGTGAACTTTTAACACAATTCGGTATGCCATTCCAAAAATAATGGAAACCAACGCTAAGTAGAGGAGGCGAAAACGTGGCTAAAAAATCTATGATAGCGAAACAAAAGCGTACTCCTAAGTTTAAAGTACAAGAGTATACACGTTGCGAACGCTGCGGTCGTCCGCATTCTGTATACCGCAAATTTAAGCTTTGCCGTATTTGTTTCCGTGAACTTGCATATAAAGGTCAAATTCCTGGTGTTAAAAAAGCTAGTTGGTAAAACCCACAAATGGGAAGGAGGTAAAACACATGGTGATGACAGATCCAATTGCAGACATGCTTACTCGCATCCGTAATGCGAACATGGTACGTCATGAGAAATTAGAGGTTCCTGCTTCTAAAATCAAAAAAGAGATCGCTGAACTTTTAAAACGTGAAGGTTTCATTCGTGATGTAGAATACATCGAGGATAACAAACAAGGTATCCTTCGTATTTTCCTGAAATATGGTGCAAACAATGAACGTGTAATCACTGGATTAAAACGTATCAGTAAACCTGGCTTACGCGTTTACGCTAAAGCTGATGAAGTACCACGTGTACTTAACGGATTAGGTATCGCTCTTGTTTCTACATCTAAGGGAGTAATGACAGACAAAGACGCTCGTCAATTACAAACTGGTGGAGAAGTAGTAGCATACGTTTGGTAATATATATTTAAAACGAACGGAGGTGTGACCACATGTCTCGTATTGGTAAAAAGATTCTTGAAATCCCTGCAGGTGTTACTATTACAATTGCAGAAGACAATACTGTAACAGTAAAAGGCCCTAAAGGTGAATTAACTCGTAAATTCAATGCTGATATGTCTATCAAAATTGAAGAAAATACACTAACAGTTGAGCGTCCTTCTGAACAGAAGGAACACCGTGCATTACACGGTACAACTCGTGCTTTAATCGGAAACATGGTTGAAGGTGTAACTACAGGTTTCGCACGCGGACTTGAATTAGTCGGTGTTGGTTACCGTGCTCAAAAACAAGGAGATAAACTTGTATTAAGCGTAGGTTATTCTCATCCAGTAGAAATGACTCCGGAAGCAGGTCTTGAAGTTGAAGTACCTGTACCAACTAAAATCGTAATCAAAGGTATCGACAAGCAACGTGTTGGCGAATTTGCTGCTAACATCCGTGCTGTACGTGCTCCTGAGCCTTATAAAGGTAAAGGTATTCGTTACGAAGGCGAAGTTGTTCGTCGTAAAGAAGGTAAAACTGCTAAGTAAACCCGTTAGGTGAGAGAAAGGAGTGACAAGAATGATCACTAAAGCTGATAAAAATGCGACTCGTAAGAAAAGACATGCACGTGTACGTGCTAAACTTACTGGTACTGCAGAACGTCCACGTTTAAACGTGTTCCGTTCTAACCAACATATTTACGCTCAAGTTATTGATGATGTAAATGGTGTAACGTTAGTAAGTGCATCTACTCTTGATAAAGACCTTGCTCTTAACGGTACTAGCAATACTGAAGCTGCTACGAAAGTAGGAGAATCAGTTGCTAAGCGTGCTGTAGAGAAAGGCGTTAAAGAAGTAGTATTCGATCGCGGTGGTTACTTATACCATGGCCGTGTTAAAGCTCTAGCTGAGGCTGCTCGTGAGGCTGGATTACAATTTTAATGGTCAAAGGAGGGAAAATTGATGCATCGCATTGACCCAAGTAAATTAGAACTTGAAGAACGTGTAGTTACGATAAATCGTGTCGCGAAAGTTGTTAAGGGTGGTCGTCGTTTCCGCTTTGCTGCACTAGTTGTAGTTGGCGATAAAAACGGTCATGTTGGATTCGGTACTGGTAAAGCACAAGAGGTACCAGACGCAATCCGCAAAGCTATCGAAGACGCTAAGAAAAACTTAATCGCTGTACCATTAGTTGGTACAACAATTCCACACACAATCAACGGTCATTTTGGAGCTGGTGAAGTATTCTTAAAACCTGCTGCTGAAGGTACTGGTGTTATTGCTGGTGGACCTGTTCGTGCGGTACTTGAATTAGCTGGTGTACAAGATATTCTTTCGAAATCTCTTGGTTCTAACACACCAATCAACATGATTCGCGCTACTGTGAACGGATTAAGCGAACTTAAGCGCGCTGAAGATGTTGCAAAATTACGCGGTAAATCTGTAGAAGAGCTACTAGGTTAAGGAGGGAAAACAAATGGCGAAAAAGTTAGAAATTACCCTCACTCGTAGTGTAATTGGTCGTCCACAAGATCAACGTGCGACGGTAGAAGCTTTAGGTCTTAAAAAGTTGAATTCAACTGTAGTTAAGGAAGAAACTCCTGCTATTCTTGGTATGATCAACAAAGTTTCTCACCTTATAACTGTAAAAGAAGCTTAAGGATAACTCATTAATATAAGGAGGTGCCTGGGAATGAAACTTCATGAATTAAAACCTGCAGAAGGTTCTCGTAAAGTACGTAACCGTGTCGGTCGTGGTATCGGTTCTGGTAACGGTAAAACTGCTGGTAAAGGTCATAAAGGACAAAACGCACGTTCTGGTGGCGGTGTTCGTCTTGGCTTCGAAGGTGGTCAAACTCCATTATTCCGTCGTTTACCAAAACGCGGCTTCACAAACATTAACCGTAAAGAGTTTACTATTGTAAACTTATCAACGTTAAATCGTTTTGAAGATGGTACAGAAGTAACACCTGAATTATTGCTGGAAACTGGCGTTATCAGCAAGTTAAACGACGGTGTTAAAATTCTTGCAAGCGGCGCAGTAGAGAAAAAATTAACTGTTAAAGCGCACAAGTTCTCTTCAAGTGCTAAAGAAGCAATTGAAGCAGCTGGCGGATCAGTTGAGGTGATCTAATGTTTCGTACAATCTCCAACTTTATGCGCGTTGCTGAGATAAGACGTAAAATATTATTCACTTTAGCGATGTTAATCGTATTCAGAATTGGCACGTTTATCCCAGTGCCATTTACAAATGGAGACGTACTGAAAGCACAAGATCAATTAAATGCCTTAGGTATCCTAAATACATTTGGCGGTGGCGCCTTGAAAAACTTCTCCATCTTCGCGATGGGAATCATGCCGTATATTACAGCATCCATCATCGTGCAATTATTGCAGATGGATGTTGTTCCTAAATTTTCGGAATGGTCGAAGCAAGGTGAAATGGGCCGTCGTAAACTAACGCAATTCACGCGTTACTTTACAATTGTTCTTGCGTTTATTCAGGGGTTTGGTATGTCAATCGGTTTTAACGGTATGGTAGGTGGGCAATTAATTTTGAATCCTGGTTGGAGCACTTATTTATACATTGCTACGGTACTGACTGCTGGTACTGCATTTTTAATGTGGTTAGGTGAACAGATTACAGCTAAAGGTGTAGGTAATGGTATTTCCATCCTGATCTTTGGCGGTATTGCCGCAGCGATCCCAAGTGTTATATCTCAAGTGTATCAACAACAGTTTCAAAATATCGGAGATCAATTGTTCATGAGTATCGTTAAAGTTGCATTGATCTTACTAGCTGTGCTAGCGGTTATTGTTGGTGTTATTTTCATTCAACAGGCTGTTAGAAAGATCCCAATTCAATATGCGAAGCGTGTAACAGGAGGGAATGGGAATCATGCTGGAGCACAAAACACACATTTACCGCTTAAGGTAAATAGTGCGGGTGTTATTCCAGTCATTTTTGCTGTTTCATTCTTAATTACGCCTCCAACTATTGCACAGTTCTTCCCGAATCATGATGTATCGCAGTGGATCATTGCAAACTTTAACTATTCTCACCCAGTGGGAATGATCATATATGTTGCGCTCATTGTAGCCTTCACATATTTCTATGCGTTTGTTCAGGTTAATCCAGAGCAAATGTCAGAGAATCTAAACAAACAAGGTGGATATGTTCCAGGTATTCGTCCGGGTAAGAATACGGAACAATATCTAACAAAAATCTTGTATCGTTTGACCTTTGTAGGATCAATTTTCCTAGCAGCGATTGCAATCTTACCAGTTATCTTTACGAAATTGGGAAATCTTCCTCCATCTGCACAGATTGGTGGAACGAGTATGTTAATCGTTGTCGGCGTTGCTTTAGAAACAATGAAGCAGCTAGAAAGCCAACTGGTAAAACGCCATTACAAAGGGTTTATCAAGCAATGAGTAAGTGGGAAGAATTATCTTCCCTACATGCTCATGTACTCTGAGGGGGAACAAGGATGAACTTAATTTTAATGGGGCTTCCTGGTGCTGGTAAAGGTACACAAGCCGAACAGATTGTTGCCAAGTATAACATCCCTCACATTTCAACAGGAGATATGTTCCGTGCAGCTATGAAGGCTGAAACTGAAATGGGTCTACAAGCAAAATCTTTTATTGATAAAGGTGCACTTGTTCCAGATGAAGTTACAATCGGAATCGTTCGTGAACGTTTAAGTCAAGAAGACTGCGTAAGAGGTTTCTTACTAGACGGTTTCCCACGAACTGTTGCACAAGCATCAGCTCTTGAAGAGATTATGAAAGATCTTGGTAAAAAAATCGACTATGTTTTAAACATTAATGTGGATTCAGGGTTGTTATTAACACGCCTTACAGGCCGTCGCATTTGTAAAGAGTGCGGTGCGACTTACCACTTAGAATTCAATCCACCAGCAAAAGCTGATGTGTGCGATAAATGTGGTGGCGAATTATATCAACGCTCTGATGACAATGAAGAAACTGTGGCAAATCGTTTAGATGTAAATATTAAGCAAACAAAACCTTTGCTTGATTTCTACGAGGAGCTTGGTTACTTACAAAGCATTAATGGTGAGCAAGATATCAATAAAGTATTTGCTGATATCGATGTTCTCATCGGAGGCTTAGCGTAATGATCATCTGCAAAACTCCTCGCGAGATAGAAATCATGCGAGAAGCTGGCAGGATCGTTGCTTTAACTCATCAAGAGTTGAAACAGCATATTACTCCAGGAATTACAACGAAAGAGCTCGATCAAATAGCGGAAAAGACGATTCGAAAATATGGTGCTACGCCATCTTTTAAAGGATACAACGGATTTCCGGGGAGCATATGTGCTTCTGTAAATGAAGAGCTTGTACACGGAATTCCAGGGAAGCGCAAGCTCGAAGAGGGCGATATCATCAGTATCGATATTGGTGCGAAATACAATGGGTACCATGGAGATTCTGCATGGACGTATCCAGTTGGAAACATTTCTGAATCTGTTCAAAAGCTACTTGATGTCACAGAAAAATCGTTGTATCTTGGTCTAGAACAAGTAAAACCAGGCGAAAGATTATCAAATATCTCACATGCGGTCCAAACCCATGCTGAAGAGAATGGGTTCTCGATCGTTAGGGAGTATGTTGGTCACGGAATCGGGCAAGACTTACATGAGGACCCTCAAATCCCGCACTATGGTCCACCAAATAGAGGCCCTAGATTAAAGCCGGGAATGGTCATCTGTGTTGAGCCGATGGTGAATCAAGGAAGACGATATGTAAAAACACTATCTGATGACTGGACAGTGGTAACGGTAGATGGTAAATGGTGTGCACACTTTGAGCACACGATTGCTCTTACAGAAGCAGGATACGAAATCCTTACCACTTTATAAGTAGCTGGCTCTCCGGGATTTCAGAGCAGTGTAAAATGTTACTGATTTGAAGAAGGGAGAACTATTGAATGGCTAAAGATGATGTAATTGAAGTCGAAGGTACCGTTCTTGAAACGTTGCCAAATGCTATGTTCAAAGTAGAATTAGAGAATGGGCATGTCGTATTGGCTCACGTTTCTGGTAAAATCCGTATGAACTTCATTCGTATTTTACCAGGAGACAAAGTTACGGTAGAATTATCTCCGTACGATTTAAATCGTGGTCGTATTACGTACCGTTTTAAATAATATAGCACTCCGTAATCTTTAAGGAGGTTCGAGACATGAAAGTAAGACCGTCAGTTAAACCAATCTGCGAAAAATGTAAAGTTATTCGTAGACGTGGAAAAGTAATGGTTATTTGTGAAAACCCTAAACATAAACAAAAACAAGGTTAATCAGAAGGAGGTGCATTCAGAATGGCACGTATCGCAGGTGTAGATATTCCTCGAGACAAACGCGTTGTTATTTCTTTAACTTACGTATTCGGCATTGGTCGCACAACTGCTGAAAAAATTCTAACTGAAGCTGGTATTTCTTCAGAAACACGAGTTCGTGATTTAACGGAAGACGAACTAGGACGTATCCGTGATATCATCGATCGTATTAAAGTTGAGGGAGACCTTCGTCGTGAAGTATCTCTTAACATTAAACGTCTAATGGAGATCGGTTCTTACCGTGGTCTTCGTCACCGTCGTGGTTTACCAGTTCGTGGTCAAAACTCTAAAAACAATGCTCGTACACGTAAAGGTCCACGTCGTACAGTAGCAAATAAAAAGAAATAATAAGTAAAGGAGGTTGAACTAACAATGGCACGTAAAACAAACACTCGTAAAAAACGTGTGAAAAAGAATATTGAAGCTGGTATAGCTCATATTCGTTCTACTTTCAACAACACAATCGTAACACTTACAGATACTCATGGTAACGCACTTTCTTGGTCTAGTGCTGGTGCACTTGGTTTCCGTGGATCTCGTAAGTCTACTCCATTCGCTGCGCAAATGGCTGCTGAAGCTGCTGCTAAAGTTGCAATGGAGCACGGTTTAAAAACTTTAGAGGTTACTGTTAAAGGTCCTGGTGCTGGTCGTGAAGCTGCAATTCGTGCTCTTCAAGCTGCAGGTCTAGAAGTAACAGCAATTAGAGATGTTACTCCAGTTCCTCATAATGGATGTCGTCCACCAAAACGTCGTCGTGTGTAATTTTTCTGTATAGAATTTTCCCTTTTGTCTATAATGGATATGATGCATTATCGAGAAATTTCGTACAGAAACATCGCTTGTTGTGCACAATCGGGAACTGCCTAAGGGGGACTTTCGGTTAGACAGGGGGTATCCCTTTGTTTAACCGGGGTTTCGACGTTTTGAAGGAGGGTTTAGTTAATGATTGAAATCGAAAAGCCGAAAATCGAAACGGTTGAACTTAACGAAGATGCTAAATATGGTAAATTCGTAATTGAACCGCTTGAGCGTGGATATGGTACTACTTTGGGTAACTCCTTACGTCGTATTCTTTTATCCTCACTCCCTGGTGCCGCTGTTACTGCTATCCAAATCGATGGCGTATTACATGAATTTTCAACAGTTGAGGGCGTAGTAGAAGACGTTACGACGATCATCTTAAACTTGAAAAAGTTAGCTCTTAAAATCTACTCTGAAGAAGAGAAGACGTTGGAAATTGATGTGCAGGGCGAAGGTATTGTCACAGCTGCTGATATTACTCACGATAGTGATGTAGAAATCTTAAATCCAGATTTACACATTGCAACGTTAGCAAAAAATGCGCATTTCCGCATGCGTTTAACTGCAAAGCGTGGCCGTGGGTATACGCCAGCTGATGCAAATAAAAGCGAAGATCAACCAATAGGAGTAATTCCTATTGATTCTATTTATACTCCAGTATCACGTGTGACTTACCAAGTGGAAAAGACACGTGTCGGACAAGTGGCTAATTATGATAAGCTTACGCTTGATGTATGGACGGATGGAAGCATCGGGCCAAAAGAAGCTATCTCTTTAGGTGCCAAAATCTTAACTGAGCATTTAAATATCTTTGTTGGTTTAACTGATGAAGCACAAAATGCTGAGATTATGGTCGAGAAGGAAGAAGATCAAAAAGAGAAAGTTCTTGAGATGACTATCGAAGAACTAGATCTTTCTGTTCGTTCTTATAATTGCCTAAAACGTGCAGGAATTAATACTGTACAAGAGCTTGCGAACAAAACAGAAGAAGATATGATGAAAGTTCGTAACTTAGGACGTAAATCCTTAGAAGAAGTTAAACATAAACTTGAGGAATTAGGTTTAGGTTTACGTAAAGACGACTGAGGATTTAAACCCATCAACAAAGGAGGGAACTACGAATGGCATACAGAAAATTAGGCCGTACAAGTGCGCAACGTAAAGCTATGTTACGTGATTTAGCTACTGATTTAATTATCAACGAGCGCATCCAAACGACAGAAACTCGTGCAAAAGAACTTCGTTCTGTAGTGGAAAAAATGATCACTTTAGGTAAACGCGGAGATCTTCACGCTCGTCGTCAAGCAGCAGCTTTCATTCGCAATGAAGTAGCTAACGCTGAGACTGGTCAAGATGCACTTCAAAAATTATTCGCTGATGTAGCTCCACGCTATGCTGAGCGCCAAGGCGGATACACTCGTATTGCAAAAATTGGTCCACGTCGCGGAGACGCAGCACCAATGGTAATTATCGAGTTAGTATAATGATAATTAAAAGGGCAGGACAGTTCTTTTCAAGAAACTGGTCATGGCCCTTTTTTTTAAATATAAAAATAGGCTAACTTGGCGAAGGAAAGGGTGCCTTGTATTGAAAAAAGAGAAACTTCGGACAGAGAATATATCATTTCAATATCCTGGGGCAGCCACTTATGCATTAAAAGATGTTTCATTTTCCTTGTATGAGGGAGAATGGGTATCTGTTATTGGACAAAACGGTTCAGGGAAGTCTACACTTGCAAAATTATTGAATGGTTTGTTTTTGCCGGAAGCAGGGACTATTACAGTAAATGATACAATGGTTTTATCAGAGGAAACGGTATGGGATGTTCGAAAACAAATTGGGATGGTATTTCAAAATCCAGACAATCAATTTGTTGGAACGACAGTGCAAGACGACGTTGTTTTTGGCTTAGAGAATATCGGAATGCCAAGAGAGAAAATGGTAGAAAGATTAGATCAGGCCCTCAAACTTGTCCGTATGGAAGATTTTCTTAATGATGAACCTCATTCGTTATCTGGTGGGCAAAAGCAGCGAGTGGCAATAGCAGGCGTTTTAGCACTTCAGCCATCTATTTTGATATTAGATGAAGCAACGTCAATGCTAGATCCTCAAGGGAGACGTGAAGTAGTAGAAACGGTTAGACAACTTGTTAATCAAAAAGGTATTACCGTGTTATCAATTACGCACGATTTAGAAGAAGCGGCGCAATCAGACCGTGTCATTATTTTAAATAAGGGAGAAATATTAGAGGAAGGGACTCCAAAGCAAATATTCAAGTCCTCTCATATGCTCCAAGAAATTGGATTAGATGTACCATTTTCAGTGAAAATAGCAGAATTATTAAAAAGAAATGAAATTCTCTTGCAAAATACGCATCTTACAATGGAAAGCTTGGTGAACGAACTTTGGAGATTACATTCCAAAAAGTAGAACATCGTTATCAATATAAAACTCCATTTGAAAGACGCGCACTTTATGATGTAGACGTGTCGTTTCCAAGTGGGGGCTATTATGCCATTATCGGTCATACTGGTTCAGGTAAGTCGACGATGATTCAACATTTAAATGGTTTATTGCAGCCGACGAATGGCACAGTTCAAATTGGTGAACATTTCATTTCGGCAGGAAAGAAAGAAAAAAAGCTAAAGCCACTACGTAAAAAGGTAGGGGTTGTCTTTCAATTCCCAGAACATCAGTTGTTTGAAGAGACTGTGGAGAAGGATATTTGTTTCGGCCCTACTAATTTTGGGGTATCTGTAGAAGAAGCGAAGCAAAAGGCAAGAGAGGCAATTGAACTTGTAGGGTTAGAGCCAGAACTGTTAACACGTTCACCGTTTGAGTTAAGTGGTGGGCAAATGAGGCGTGTTGCGATAGCGGGTGTATTGGCGATGGAACCCGAAGTGCTTGTATTAGATGAACCTACAGCAGGATTAGATCCAAAAGGGCAGAATGAACTTATGGAGATGTTTTATAAGCTGCATAAGGAAAAAGGTCTTACGGTTATCCTAGTAACACATAATATGGAGGATGCTGCTAAGTATGCGGAGCAGATTGTAGTCATGCATAAAGGAACGGTCTTTTTGCAAGGAAGTGCAGAGGAAGTATTTTCACATGCTGATGAACTAGAGAAAATTGGCGTGGATCTTCCTATGTCTTTAAAGTATAAACGTGCAATTGAAGAGAAGTTTGGCATTTCAATCCCAAAGGCTACCTTATCTTTAGAGGATCTTACTCATGAAGTTGTGCAGGTGTTACGAAAAGGTGGTCATGAATCATGCAGCAGTTGATTATTGGAAGATATATTCCAGGGAAGTCTCTTATTCATCAACTTGATCCACGTACGAAGCTGCTGATTGTCTTTTTATATGTATTTGTTGTTTTCTTAGCAAATAATGCGATTTCATATGGATTTTTATTTTTATATGCACTCATTGCTTTATTTTTTGCAAAAGTGCCGATTCGTTATGTACTTTCGGGCTTAAAACCAATTCTATGGATTTTTCTTTTTACATTTTTCCTGCATATTTTTACAAATAAAGAAGGGGAAGTACTATTCCAGCTTGGTTGGTTTTCGATACATGAAAAAGGATTAGAGCAAGGGATATACATTTCTATACGATTCTTCGTTATTATTTTAATGACGACATTATTAACGTTAACGACGACACCTATTGAGATTACAGATGGCTTGGAGACGTTATTAAAGCCGTTGAAACGTATAAAAGTTCCTGTTCATGAAATCGCATTAATGATGTCAATTTCTCTTCGTTTTATTCCGACATTAATGGATGAAACAAGTAAAATAATGAAGGCACAAGCTTCACGTGGTATTGATTTCGCAGGAGGACCGATAAAAGATAGGATAAAAGCTATTATCTCACTACTCGTTCCTCTATTTATCAGTGCTTTTAAGCGTGCTGAGGACTTAGCAATTGCTATGGAAGCACGTGGGTATCAAAATGGCGAAGGACGTACTAAATTTAGGCAACTACGCTGGAAAACAAGCGATACAGTAACGATTATAAGCTTACTTTGTTTAGCTTGTATTTTGGCATGGGTGCGATCGTAATGGAGAATAGAGAAATGGATAGAATAAAATGTACGGTTGCATATGATGGCATGCATTTTTGTGGTTATCAAATTCAGCCGCAGCATCGTACTGTTCAACAAGAGATTGAGAAAGCTTTGCAGAAATTGCATAAAGGAGAACTTGTTCGTGTTCAGGCATCGGGCAGAACGGATTCTACCGTTCACGCTAAAGGACAAGTCATACACTTTGATACACCGTTGTCTCTTGAAGAGTGGCAATGGAGTAATGCATTAAACACAATGTTGCCAGATGATATTGTTATCAGACAGGTAGAGAAAAAAACAGAAGAATTTCATGCGCGTTACGGTGTCGAGAGAAAAGAATATCGTTATCGTGTATTATTATCAAAGACTGCGGATGTATTCCGTAGAAATTACGTATATCAATATCCATATCCGCTCGAAATAAGCTCTATAAGAAAAGCGATTCCTTATTTTATTGGAACGCATGATTTCACTTCTTTTTGTTCGGCAAAAACTGACAAAAAAGATAAAGTGCGAACGATTTATGAAATTGAGTTAATTGAGCAAGGCGATGAATTAATTTTTCGTTTTGTAGGTAATGGATTTTTATATAATATGGTCAGAATTATTGTTGGTACGTTACTTAGCGTAGGGCAAGGAAAGCTTGATCCTGATAGCATTCCAGAGATTTTAGCGAAACAAAATCGTCAGTTTGCTGGAAAGATGGCTCCAGGTCATGGACTTTACTTATGGCAGGTAAACTATAACAACTAATCCTGGTGTAACATTTGCTTGACATTAGAAACTCAAAAGTATATCATAACATATGGTATTGTTTCTAAAACCACGATTAGCCCCGGAAGGAAATCGTGTTTAAGATAAACAATAGATTTTTTCTATGGAAAAGATAACGAGGAGGGAAACACATGCGTACGACTTTTATGGCAAAAGCTAACGAAGTTGAGCGTAAATGGTATGTGGTTGATGCTGAAGGTCAAACTTTAGGTCGCCTATCTACTGAAGTAGCATCTATTTTACGCGGTAAAAACAAACCTACATTTACACCACACGTTGACACGGGTGATCATGTAATTATTATTAACGCTGAAAAAATTCATTTAACAGGTAATAAATTAAACGATAAAATTTACTACCGTCACACTAACCACCCAGGTGGACTTAAACAAAGAACAGCTCTAGAAATGCGTACAAACTACCCTGTACAAATGTTAGAGCTTGCAATTAAAGGGATGCTTCCAAAAGGACGTTTAGGACGTCAAGTATCTAAGAAATTAAACGTGTATGCTGGAGCAGAGCATCCACACCAAGCACAAAAACCAGAAGTTTACGAACTTCGCGGATAATCAATTAAAGGAGGGCTTACTTTGGCACAGGTTCAATACTATGGCACTGGACGTCGTAAGAGTTCAGTAGCGCGCGTACGCCTAGTTCCAGGCGAAGGACGCGTTATCATTAACGGTCGTGATTTTGAAAACTATATCCCATTTGCTGCATTACGTGAAGTAGTGAAACAACCTCTAGTTGCAACAGAAACTTTAGGTAACTACGATGTACTTGTAAACGTAAATGGTGGTGGATACACTGGTCAAGCTGGTGCTATTCGTCACGGTATTTCTCGCGCTTTATTAAAAGCTGATCCAGAATACCGTCTAACACTAAAACGTGCAGGTCTATTAACTCGTGACGCACGTATGAAAGAGCGTAAAAAATACGGTCTTAAAGGCGCACGTCGTGCACCTCAGTTCTCAAAACGTTAATTTTTGCGAACTACAAACCCCAACCATTTTGGTTGGGGTTTTTTTATGTTTCATTCCTCTTTTTTAATTTTTGTAGTTTGGAATATTTTAGTGCTATTCTCTCGCGTATGCTTCTTCTTTAGAAGTTTAGACTAATACGTATTAGGGAGGTTTATAAGTGCTATGAATGTCATTGTCAGCTTACAAGAAAAACAAAAAGAAAAGCAGTTGAAATATGAACGGAAGATGCTGCGAGAATTATCATTAAAAACATTACGTTCAAATATTAGGGATGCCTTTCAGATGCAGGAACTTCATCGTCAGTATGAAGATTACTGTATTGAATTAGGGATAGAATCGTATTTATTAGGAGCGAGATACAGTAAGTTTGGTTATTATGGTGAATCATTCTTTGATGTGAAATATAGAGCCTTAGAAGAAGAGCAACAATTAACGGAAACACTATTTCAATTTTTAACGAGCATGACTATGCGGGAAATTAAGTTACAAGATGAGGAATTACTTTTTGAATCTTGCCAGCAGTTTATCGGCTTATGGTGGCAGGAAGGGTATGAAAAAGGTGAAAGAAGATATCGATTAAAGCTTCATTAAGACAAGCATAAACTTTCCTCTTGTCCCATATAAGTAATTAGAGGGACTAGCTGGAGGAGGAAAGGTATGAAGAGAATTCGAATTATCTCTTTTGCACTCGCTGCGGTTGTTTTGTTTTTTTTAGTTAAACAAGAATTTCAAATTACAAAATCGTGGCGAGCTTGGAATTTACCCTTATCGGGGAAAGTGATTGTATTGGATGCTGGGCATGGTGGGCCAGACGGAGGGGCTGTTGGTGGAAAAGATATTATAGAAAAAGATATTACGCTTGAGATTACAAAGAAGGTACAAGATTATTTACAAGAACAAGGTGCACTAGTTATTTTAACACGTGAGGGAGATTATGATTTAGCTCAGAAAGATACAAAATCATATAGTAGACGTAAAGCAGAGGATTTAAAAAAGCGTGTAGAGATTATTAATAAGCCTGATGTAGACTTTTTTGCGAGTATTCATTTAAATGCTTTAACTAGCAGTGGATCGAAAGGCGCACAAACGTTCTACTACCGTTCTTCGGTTGAAAATGAACGTGCTGCGAAATTTATACAAGCTGAATTGAGAACGAGTTTAGAGAATACGAATCGTTCTGCTAAAACAATTTCTCATGTGTATTTATTAAAGTATGCGAAAACACCAGGTGCTTTAATTGAAGCTGGCTTTTTATCGAATGTAAACGAAAGGTATATGTTAAATTCGGAGAAATATCAGCAAAAGGTAGCGGCTGCAGTATATCGTGGTATATTACGTTATTTCACGGAAAAAGGGAATCCTCCAGAATAAGGAGGATTTTTTGAATTTCTCTCGTTAACGAAGTTTTCCGAAAATATGTTATACTGGAAATGTAAACGCATTTATTTCAAAAATAAAGAGAGATACATTTAATTAACATTACGTTATTTTTCATACAGGGGGCTGGGCTAACTATGGTAACGAAAGAGCAAGTAGTGGAAGCGTTAGAAGGGATTGTAGATCCGTTTTTACATAAAACGTTAAAAGAAACAGGTGCAATTAAAGAGGTAACAGTTAAGCCTGAGAAGGAACATGTAAGTGTTAAAATTGCAATCGTAAAAACTGGTACAGCGGAACAAATGCAATTGCAATCTGGAATTGTAAAGTTAGTAAAAGAACTAGGAGCAGCAACAGTAGGGCTTCGCTTTGCAGAATTTACAGAAGAGGAATTAGCTCAGTTTGCACCGGAACAGGAAGAAGAGCAAAATGAATCTTTATTGTCACCAAATTCAAAAACAACATTTTTAGCAGTGGCGAGTGGAAAAGGTGGAGTCGGAAAATCAACAGTTTCTGTTAACCTTGCTATTGCTTTAGCTCGTCTAGGTAAAAAGGTTGGTATCATTGATGCTGATATTTATGGTTTTAGCGTACCGGATATGATGGGGATAGAAAAACGTCCTGTTGTAAGAGGAGATAGAATCATTCCAGTGGAGCGTCTAGGTGTAAAGGTAATTTCAATGGGATTCTTTGTAGAAGATAATGCACCGGTTATTTGGAGAGGCCCTATGCTTGGGAAAATGTTAAATCACTTCTTTACAGAAGTAGAGTGGGGCGATTTAGACTATTTAGTTTTAGATTTACCACCGGGTACAGGTGATGTTGCGCTAGACTTACATTCAATGTTGCCAGCTTGTAAAGAGATTATTGTAACAACGCCACATCCAACAGCGGCATTTGTGGCAGCGCGTGCTGGAGCCATGGCTTTACGTACAGAACATAGTATTCTTGGTGTTGTTGAAAATATGGCGTATTTTGAAAGTAAAACAACTGGTGAAAAAGAATATGTGTTTGGAAGAGGTGGAGGAGATAAATTAGCTACAGAACTTCAAACAGAAGTACTTGGCCGAATCCCGCTTCAACAACCTGATTGGAATAAAGATGACTTTGCGCCTTCAGTATATGAAGATACACATACGACGGGTCTTATTTATCGTACGATAGCTGAGACAGTAATTGATAAAATAGCTGTCGCGCAAAAATAAAATAATAATGAGTGGACGATACATATATTGTCCACTCATTATTATAATTATTATTTTTACTGTTGCTCCTTTTTATCGTCTTGGGAACCACTTTCACCGCCTGCTTCTTTTTTATCAGATCCACTTTTTTCGGCCTTTTGTACACCTTTACTAATAATATCAATCATCTTAGCTTGGAAGAGTGGGCTTTCAGCAGTTTCTGTTAGTACTTGTTGTAAATATTGGCGGTATTCTTTGCTCTTCATTGTTTGTAACATCATTTTTTCTACTTCAGGGTTTTTCATAATTTCTATAACGCCTGCTTGGTATTCAGGGTCTTTTAGTAATGTTTTCATTAAGGTTGTTTGTTCTTTTCCCATACTTTTAGCGAATTTCGATGAGAACTCAGGGTCTTTAAAGAGCTTTTCCCAGAATTGTTGCCCTTTGTCGGATACCATTGCATCTTCAATCGTTTTCTTTACTACTGTTTCATCTAGTATGAGTGCTTGTTTCATTTTTTCATCAGTTAACACATCTTGAATGGCTTTCTTACCTTGATCGGTTTTTAAAATATCAACAATCATTTTCTTCGTTTGGTCATAATCAAGTTCGGACTTTGCTTCTTTTCCTTGTGCACATGCTACAAGTACAAGAAATAGAAAAGAAGAAGTCAAAACGAGCAGCATCCGTTTCATAAGTTGGAACTCCTTTCAACACAGTTCTCTCTTTTTAATATAAATATCTTTAAGGAATTTATACATGAACATGGCTAGCTTTTTGAAATTGTCATTGATACAATTTAATTAGAAATATAAGGATAATGGGGGATGTGTTGTGAATAGCCGCAAGTGGGTACGACTGTTTTTTACGACGTTGTTTCTTGGTGGGATTAGCACGGTCATTATTGGATTTGTTTTGGAGTGGGACAAGTACGTTAAATTTTTTCAAAATTTCGACGGAAAGGAAATTTTAGCAGTTTCCTTCTGGTTGATGGGTGTAGGATTTATTTTTAGTGTTATAAGTCAAATGGGGTTCTTTGCCTATTTAACAATCCATCGTTTTGGACTGGGGATGTTCAGGTCACCTTCTTTATGGAATGCAGTTCAGCTCTTCTTTATTGCATTCGTTTTATTTGATTTCGTGTATTTAAGATCCGTATTGATTGCAAATGGGGAAGTTTCGTTAGGGAATAACATACTTGTTGCAGGTGTATTATTTGTGTTTGGGGCGATTGTTGCTTACATAAAAAGTAAAGAAACGAATAGAAAGGCATTTGTGCCCGCTTTGTTCTTTATGGTTGTTGTAACAATTCTTGAGTGGGTACCAGCGCTTCGTATTAATGATACAGATTGGTTGTATTTAATGGTGATACCACTTTTATTATGTAATGCATATCAGTTACTTATATTACATCGTTTAATTGGAAAGGCGAGTAAGTCGGCTTAAGTAAGAGAGATTTTTGAGTTTTTATGCAGGGTGGTTGTACGAATATAAATATCGGGATGAAAAAAGCTCTACTACCTTAATGATAGGTAGTAGAGCTTTTTATGTGTGAAGGCACGAGGGGAAAGAATTACCTTACATCTTTACTTTTTGTACTTGTGTTAGAAATAAGTTGTGATACCGATATTTGCTCATATCCGTCACTCTTTAATTTTTGCAGAAGCAGTGGTAAAGCTTTATTTGTTTGAAGGGCAGAATCGGATGCATGTAATAAGACGATATCTCCACCTTTTAAATTAGTAGAGACATTGGAAACGATATTGTTTACACCTGGGTTTTTCCAGTCGTTTGAGTTATTACTCCAATGGACGATGGTGTATCCGAGTGATTCTGCTATTTTAAGTGTTGCTTTGTTAAAGTCTCCACTAGGTGGACGTAATAGTTTGACTTGTTTCACACCAAGTTTTGTAAAAACATCTTGTGCTCGTAAAAGATCTCTTCGTATTTCATTTGTCTCTAGAGAAGTGTAGGACGTGTAATTATAGCCCATACTACCGATTTCATGTCCATCTTTTATGATGCGTTCAACAACATCAGGGTGTCTTTCTGCCCATGCAGCAGAAACGAAGAAGGTTGCATTCTTAATGTCTCTTTCTTTAAGTGTATCAAGGATTGGAATTGCTTTTTTGTCTCCCCAACTAATATCAAATGTGAATGCAACTTGTTTTTTAGAGGTGTCTCCTTTGTAAATAACTTTAGGTCCTGTCGCTGTTGAAAAAGCAGATTCATGTGAATATGTTTTCAAAAAGAGAAGCCATGCTGTAAATAAGGAAAGTATCACTATTAAGCTAATGTGTTTAAAAGCTCGTTTACTCGTAATAAAAAAGAAAAACATAATATTACGCCCCTTTGTCCAATCCTTTTCAGTTACATATATGCTTTATATATTAAAAAGAGAACAAAGGATTAATATCGTAAGCAGTGGATATAATGAATGATAGGATTTTGATAAGTGAAAATGAGCGGAAAGTTTATTGCTTTGTAAGAAATGATTGAGGTGATGATTTGCTTGGGTTTATGTTAACGAAAGAAGAGAAAAAAGAAATGGAATACATATTGAAGAGAGAGTTAGAAGAACTTTTATTTGATTTTGAAGATGAACGTATTCATGACGTTGTAAAAAAGGCGATGGAAGAAAGATATAAAATCATTTTTTGTTTGTTTCGAAGAGTCGCTAATGCAGAAGAATGTATGCGTTATGTAAGGAAAAGAACTTTTTATTAAAAAGTGTTGACGTTAATGGTTGTTATATGATAAATTAATAACCGTCGCTGATGCGGAAACGCAGAAGACGATAAAAAAGAAATTAAAAAACTTAGTTGACATTGAAAAATGAAGATGTTAACATAAGGAAGTCGCAAATGAGCGACCAAGTAGTTCTTTGAAAACTGAACGAAACAAACAACGTGAAACGTCAATTTTTATTTTTAGATGCTAGACAAACTAACTTTATTGGAGAGTTTGATCCTGGCTCAGGATGAACGCTGGCGGCGTGCCTAATACATGCAAGTCGAGCGAATGGATTGAGAGCTTGCTCTCAAGAAGTTAGCGGCGGACGGGTGAGTAACACGTGGGTAACCTGCCCATAAGACTGGGATAACTCCGGGAAACCGGGGCTAATACCGGATAATATTTTGAACTGCATGGTTCGAAATTGAAAGGCGGCTTCGGCTGTCACTTATGGATGGACCCGCGTCGCATTAGCTAGTTGGTGAGGTAACGGCTCACCAAGGCAACGATGCGTAGCCGACCTGAGAGGGTGATCGGCCACACTGGGACTGAGACACGGCCCAGACTCCTACGGGAGGCAGCAGTAGGGAATCTTCCGCAATGGACGAAAGTCTGACGGAGCAACGCCGCGTGAGTGATGAAGGCTTTCGGGTCGTAAAACTCTGTTGTTAGGGAAGAACAAGTGCTAGTTGAATAAGCTGGCACCTTGACGGTACCTAACCAGAAAGCCACGGCTAACTACGTGCCAGCAGCCGCGGTAATACGTAGGTGGCAAGCGTTATCCGGAATTATTGGGCGTAAAGCGCGCGCAGGTGGTTTCTTAAGTCTGA
>NZ_CP093325.1:5255000-5367500 GCF_022637375.2 Bacillus sp. N5-665 | reverse complement strand
TAGGCGATGGACAACAGGTTGATATTCCTGTACCACCTCTTTATCGTTTGAGCAATGGAGGGACGCAGAAGGATAGAAGAAGCGTGCGATTGGTTGTGCACGTCCAAGCAGTTAGGCTGATAAGTAGGCAAATCCGCTTATCGTGAAGGCTGAGCTGTGATGGGGAAGCTCCTTATGGAGCGAAGTCTTTGATTCCCCGCTGCCAAGAAAAGCTTCTAGCGAGATAAAAGGTGCCTGTACCGCAAACCGACACAGGTAGGCGAGGAGAGAATCCTAAGGTGTGCGAGAGAACTCTGGTTAAGGAACTCGGCAAAATGACCCCGTAACTTCGGGAGAAGGGGTGCTTTCTTAACGGAAAGCCGCAGTGAATAGGCCCAAGCGACTGTTTAGCAAAAACACAGGTCTCTGCGAAGCCGTAAGGCGAAGTATAGGGGCTGACACCTGCCCGGTGCTGGAAGGTTAAGGAGAGGGGTTAGCGTAAGCGAAGCTCTGAACTGAAGCCCCAGTAAACGGCGGCCGTAACTATAACGGTCCTAAGGTAGCGAAATTCCTTGTCGGGTAAGTTCCGACCCGCACGAAAGGTGTAACGATTTGGGCACTGTCTCAACCAGAGACTCGGTGAAATTATAGTACCTGTGAAGATGCAGGTTACCCGCGACAGGACGGAAAGACCCCGTGGAGCTTTACTGTAGCCTGATATTGAATTTTGGTACATTTTGTACAGGATAGGCGGGAGCCATTGAAACCGGAGCGCTAGCTTCGGTGGAGGCGCTGGTGGGATACCGCCCTGAATGTATTGAAATTCTAACCTACGGGTCTTATCGACCCGGGAGACAGTGTCAGGTGGGCAGTTTGACTGGGGCGGTCGCCTCCTAAAGTGTAACGGAGGCGCCCAAAGGTTCCCTCAGAATGGTTGGAAATCATTCGTAGAGTGCAAAGGCATAAGGGAGCTTGACTGCGAGACCTACAAGTCGAGCAGGGACGAAAGTCGGGCTTAGTGATCCGGTGGTTCCGCATGGAAGGGCCATCGCTCAACGGATAAAAGCTACCCCGGGGATAACAGGCTTATCTCCCCCAAGAGTCCACATCGACGGGGAGGTTTGGCACCTCGATGTCGGCTCATCGCATCCTGGGGCTGTAGTCGGTCCCAAGGGTTGGGCTGTTCGCCCATTAAAGCGGTACGCGAGCTGGGTTCAGAACGTCGTGAGACAGTTCGGTCCCTATCCGTCGTGGGCGTAGGAAATTTGAGAGGAGCTGTCCTTAGTACGAGAGGACCGGGATGGACGCACCGCTGGTGTACCAGTTGTTCTGCCAAGGGCATAGCTGGGTAGCTATGTGCGGAAGGGATAAGTGCTGAAAGCATCTAAGCATGAAGCCCCCCTCAAGATGAGATTTCCCATAGCGTAAGCTAGTAAGATCCCTGAAAGATGATCAGGTTGATAGGTTCGAGGTGGAAGCATGGTGACATGTGGAGCTGACGAATACTAATAGATCGAGGACTTAACCATATAATATGTAGCAAATGTTATCTAGTTTTGAAGGAATATACCTTCAATAGTCTGGTAATGATGGCAGAGAGGTCACACCCGTTCCCATACCGAACACGGAAGTTAAGCTCTCTAGCGCCGATGGTAGTTGGGACCTTGTCCCTGTGAGAGTAGGACGTTGCCAGGCTTATATTATTCCGCAGTAGCTCAGTGGTAGAGCTATCGGCTGTTAACCGATCGGTCGTAGGTTCGAGTCCTACCTGCGGAGCCATTATGCTTCCATAGCTCAGCTGGTAGAGCACTTCCATGGTAAGGAAGAGGTCACCGGTTCAAGCCCGGTTGGAAGCTTGGGAAGAGTTTTGAAATTTTTGGCCCGTTGGTCAAGTGGTTAAGACACCGCCCTTTCACGGCGGTAACACGGGTTCGAATCCCGTACGGGTCACCACTTTTGGAGGATTAGCTCAGCTGGGAGAGCACCTGCCTTACAAGCAGGGGGTCGGCGGTTCGATCCCGTCATCCTCCACCATATATATTTTAAATGTCGGAGGGGTAGCGAAGTGGCTAAACGCGGCGGACTGTAAATCCGCTCCTTCGGGTTCGGCAGTTCGAATCTGCCCCCCTCCACCATTTTCTTTAAAATAACCTGAGAGGGTTTATTTTTTTGAAAAGATAACCATACTAGTAAATATTAATGGGCTATAGCCAAGCGGTAAGGCAACGGACTTTGACTCCGTCATGCGCTGGTTCGAATCCAGCTAGCCCAGCCATTTACGAGCCATTAGCTCAGTTGGTAGAGCATCTGACTTTTAATCAGAGGGTCGAAGGTTCGAATCCTTCATGGCTCACCATTTTCGCGGAAGTAGTTCAGTGGTAGAATACAACCTTGCCAAGGTTGGGGTCGCGGGTTCGAATCCCGTCTTCCGCTTTATTACTAAGGGGCCTTAGCTCAGCTGGGAGAGCGCCTGCCTTGCACGCAGGAGGTCAGCGGTTCGATCCCGCTAGGCTCCATCTAAATAAAAAAGCTTATATCATATGATGTAAGCTTTTTTTGTATTTAAAAAGACAACTTTCATATTTGTCATTTAAAATGGAGAAAACGCGAAAATAAAGGATGGGGATAATTGTGAAAGTTGTTATTGCATCTGATTCATATAAAGAAAGCTTAAAAGCTATAAAAGTATGTGAAGCTATTGAAAGAGGATTTGGAGCAATTTTTCCTAAAGCAGAGTACGTAAAAATACCAATTGGAGATGGAGGTGAAGGAACGGTTGATTCACTTGTGGATGCTACTGATGGAAGAATGATACCTCTTCATGTGACAGGGCCGCTTAGAGAACGTATACAAGCCTTTTACGGTATGTCTAAAGATAAAAAGACAGCGTTTATTGAAATGGCAGCAGCATCAGGATTACAACACGTTCCGGTTAAAAAGCGAAACCCACTTATTACAACGACTAAAGGAACCGGAGAGCTTATACTACATGCGCTAGACGAAGGAGCTGAGCACATTATTTTAGGACTTGGCGGAAGTGCTACAAATGATGGTGGAGCAGGTATGCTGTCAGCTTTAGGGGTCAGGTTTATAAATGGAAAAGGGGAAGTAATAGAGCCATCTGGAGGAACATTACATTCGATTGTCGCTATTGATTTTTCATGCATGGATTCACGCTTACTGCATATAAAGATAGAAGCAGCATGTGATGTAGATAATCCGTTAGTTGGAATAAGGGGAGCATCTTTCGTATTTGGGAGGCAAAAGGGTGCGAATGCAGAGATGGTGAAAGAGTTGGATGAGAATTTAAAGCATTATGCGAATATCCTTAAACAATACTTATCTTGCGACGTATCTAAAATACCTGGCGCAGGAGCCGCAGGAGGAATGGGAGCAGCTGTTATTGCAGTGTTAAAGGGAAACTTGCGGAGAGGAATTGAAATTGTATTAGACTATACAAATTTTGATAAGCATATAGAAGGTGCAGATTTAATTATAACTGGCGAAGGGAGAATAGATGAACAAACAGCATATGGAAAGGCCCCTGTAGGTGTTGCGGAGCGTGCAAAGCATTTTCGTATTCCTGTCATTGCTATTGGAGGATCTGTATCTCCGAATTATCCAGCTGTTCATGAAAAAGGAATCGATGCAGTATTTAGTATTACAGCGAGTCCTATGACATTAGAAGAGGCATATAAAGTAGCGGAAGAGAATATCGAAATGACAGCAAAGAATATTGCCGCAGTATGGAAAATAGCATCAGAAAAACACTTCTAAATGTAGGAGTGTTTTTTATTATTATTTAATAATAATGATGGTAGTTGTTTCATTAAGTTAACTTTATACATAGAATAGTCTTGAAATTGGGTTTTTAAGGCGAATACAAGTGAATAATTTGTATATCCATACAGAAAAATGTTGAGTTGAGTCAGACTATATAAAAGATTTAAAATATTTAGTGAAGGCATAAAAGGGGGATACTATCTATGAAAAAAGAAATCTCAGTTATTGGAGTTCCAATGGATTTAGGACAGATGCGTCGCGGGGTAGATATGGGGCCGAGTGCAATCCGTTATGCAGGCGTAATTGAAAGAATTGAAGAAATTGGATATGACGTTAAAGATATAGGAGATATACGTATAGAGAGAGAAAAAGAAGTAGATGTAAATACAAACTTAAGAAACCTTACACAAGTTGCAACTGTATGTAACGAATTAGCAAGTAAGGTGGATCATATTATAGAAGAGGGACGTTTTCCACTTGTATTAGGTGGTGACCATAGTATCGCAATTGGTACATTAGCTGGTGTTGCGAAACATTATAAAAATTTAGGTGTTATTTGGTACGATGCACATGGTGACTTAAATACAGAAGAAACTTCACCATCTGGAAATATTCATGGCATGTCACTTGCAGCAAGTCTAGGGTATGGACATCAAACGCTTGTAGATTTATACGGGGCATATCCAAAGGTGAAAAAAGAGAATGTTGTAATTATCGGTGCACGTGCATTAGATGAAGGAGAAAAAGACTTTATTCGCAATGAAGGTATTAAAGTATTCTCGATGCACGAGATTGATCGTATGGGTATGACGGCTGTTATGGAAGAAACAATCGCTTATTTATCTCATACTGATGGTGTACATTTATCATTAGATTTAGATGGTCTTGATCCTCATGATGCACCAGGAGTTGGCACGCCTGTAATTGGTGGCCTATCTTATCGTGAAAGCCATTTAGCAATGGAAATGTTAGCGGAAGCTGATATTGTTACATCTGCTGAGTTTGTTGAAGTAAATACGATTTTAGATGAGCGAAACAGAACGGCAACAACAGCAGTTGCTTTAATGGGTTCTTTATTCGGTGAAAAACTAAAATAAATGTAAGAAAAGCAACTGAGAAGTTGCTTTTTTTATTTGAAAATAAGCGTATAATAATGATTTATATTATACTGTACGATAATAATGTTTGACATCTTACCAATTTAGACTAAAGGAGGGTTGTTTGTAATTGTCGTTTGTTTCATGTATGGTATAATTAACTAGTTGTTGGAAATACATACAGATAGAGCATAAAACAATATTTCAATATATGGATAGAATTGCTCGTAAGTAGGAGGAAGGGTTAGCATGCCTTTTGAAGATACGACCATTTTGAAATATCTTAGTACGGTATTAGATATTGCCGTTGTATGGTTTATTATATATAAGCTAATTCTCATAATCCGAGGGACGAAAGCTGTTCAACTTTTAAAAGGGATTACAGTTATTATTGTCGTTCGGATGATCAGTATTTTCCTTGAATTGCATACGCTTTATTGGCTAACTGAGCAAGTATTAACGTGGGGATTTTTAGCCGTTATTATTATTTTCCAGCCAGAATTGCGAAGAGCACTTGAGCAGCTAGGACGCGGGAGTTTATTTTCGCGTGTTGGAACTCATGAGGATGATGAACCTGAAATCGTTGCAACAGCGATAGCGAAAGCAACGGAATATATGGGGAAACGTAGAATTGGTGCATTAATTACTTTGTCAAAAGAGACCGGTATGGGTGATTATGTGGAAACGGGTATTCCGCTAAATGCACACGTATCATCGGAATTACTTATTAATATTTTCATTCCTAATACACCTCTTCACGATGGAGCGGTTATTATGCAAGGAAGTACCATTAAAGCAGCAGCGTGTTATCTTCCGTTATCGGAAAGTCCGTTTATTTCTAAGGAGTTAGGAACTAGGCATCGCGCTGCAATGGGAGTTAGTGAAGTTACTGATAGTATCACAGTAGTTGTGTCGGAAGAAACAGGTCAAATTTCTTTAACGAAAAATGGTAAGTTGCATCGTGATTTGAAGACAGAACAATTGAAAGATATGTTGTTAGCTGAATTTAGTGCGAGCGAAAAAACGACTTCTTCGTCTTTATGGAATTGGAGGAGAAAGCGTCATGGATAAGTTAATGGAGAATCATTGGTTTTTAAAAGGGATCTCATTACTATTGGCGTGTATGCTTTTTATGTCAGCGACTTTAACTGAAAAAAATACGACATCGGGGATAATACCTTTCGCAAATGATGCGAAAGAAACCTTAACTAATTATGCCATTAACCTTAAGTATGATGAAGAGAAATATATTGTAAGTGGTATTCCGTCAGAGGGCGTTAAGGTGAAGTTAGAGGGCCCAAAAGCAGCAGTTGCTACAGCAAAAGCAAAAAAACAATTTGATATACCAGTTGATTTGAGAGATAGCGAAAAAGGAACTTATGAAGTTTCTTTGAAAACGAACGGGCTTCCAGATGATGTGAAAGGAACAGTTCAGCCATCAACAATTAAAATTACTCTACATGAAAAAGCGAGAAAATACGTTCATGTAGACTTAAAATTATCAAATGAGGATCAAATGCCAGCGGGTTCAACTCTTGAAAAATCAAACATTAAACCTGATACTGTTGAGGTAGTTGGGACGAAAGAAGAAATTGAAAGTATTTCATCTGCTAAGGCGTATATTGATTTAAAAGGTGTTAATAAAACTGTTACAAAAACAGCCGAAGTTACATTATACAATAGAGAAGGAAAACGTTTAAATGTAAGAACGAGTCCATCTAAAATTAGTGTAACATTGAATGTGGCGACGCAAGCTACGGCCAATAATACTGAAAAAACTGTTCCTGTAACGTATACGAAAAAGGGGAGTTTACCAGAAGGATTGGCCGTTACAAATATTAGCATTGAGCCGAGAGAAGTAACGATAGCAGGTCCAAAAGATATATTGGATAATATACAATCGATAGAGGGGGTCGAAGTAGATCTTAGTCAATTGACAGAGTCTACAACATTCGATACCTCTGTTTTATTGCCAAAGGGTGTAACAAGTGCAAAACCGAATCAAGTGAAGGTTTCGGTAGGAGTGCAAAAAACAAAACAAACGAAAACAAGAACGATTGATGGTATATCAATTCAAAAAAATGGACTTTCTAAAGATGTTACGGCCCAGCTACTTTCGCCGCAAGATGGGAAGATAAGCGTTGATATTTCAGGAGAAACAAGTATAGTAGATAAAATAACAGCTGCTCAAATAACAGCAGCCATTAATCTGCAAAATGTATCTCCGGGGACGAAGGATGTTTCTATTCAAGTGAGCGGTCCTGGTAATATTTCAATAGAGCCAAAGCAAAAAAATGCCAAAGTCACAATTGTGAAGAAAGAAAATCCAGATAAAGAAGTACAGGGTAACGGTGAAAAACCAGATTCAAATAATAACCAAGATAATCAAACTGAAAAACCAAAAAATCCTGAACCTGAACATAAGCCTAAGCCTGACCCGGAAAAGGAACAGGAACAAAATAAAGAACAAGAAACTAGTCAAGAGCCAACAGTAGATAATCAAAAAGAGCCAGAAAAAGGAGCGAATCATAATGGGTAAATATTTTGGTACAGATGGAGTACGTGGGGTTGCGAACCAGGAGTTAACACCTGAATTAGCGTTCAAAATTGGACGTTTTGGTGGTTATGTATTAACAAAAGATACAGATCGTCCAAAAGTAATTATCGGCCGTGATACACGTATATCAGGACATATGTTAGAAGGAGCTTTAGTAGCAGGTCTATTATCAACTGGAGCAGAAGTAATGCGCCTTGGTGTTATTTCTACACCAGGTGTTGCTTATTTAACAAAAGCGTTAGATGCACAAGCAGGTGTTATGATTTCTGCATCTCATAATCCAGTACAGGATAACGGAATCAAGTTCTTCGGTTCAGACGGTTTTAAATTAACAGATGAGCAAGAAGCAGAAATCGAAGCTTTATTAGACAAAGATGTTGATGAGTTACCACGTCCAACAGGTACGAACCTTGGACAAGTGAGTGATTATTTTGAAGGCGGACAAAAATATTTACAATATATTAAACAAACTGTAGAGGAAGATTTCTCTGGTTTACATATCGCTTTAGATTGTGCGCATGGTGCTACGTCTTCTTTAGCTCCATACTTATTTGCGGATTTAGAGGCTGATATTTCAACAATGGGAACTTCACCAAACGGCATGAACATTAACGATGGAGTAGGTTCTACGCATCCAGAAGTATTAGCTAAATTAGTAAAAGATAAAGGCGCTGATATTGGTCTTGCCTTTGATGGTGATGGTGACCGTTTAATCGCTGTAGATGAAAAAGGAAACATCGTTGATGGCGATCAAATTATGTTTATTTGTGCGAAGTACATGAAAGAAACTGGTCAATTAAAGCATAATACAGTCGTTTCAACTGTTATGAGTAACTTAGGTTTCTACAAAGCACTTGAAGCTAACAATATCACAAGTGATAAAACAGCAGTTGGTGACCGTTACGTAATGGAAGAGATGAAGCGTGGTGGTTACAACTTAGGTGGAGAACAATCGGGTCATATTATCTTACTTGATTACATTACAACTGGTGATGGAATGTTAAGTGCACTTCAATTGGTGAACATCATGAAAATGACGAAAAAACCATTATCTGAGCTTGCAGGTGAGATGACAAAATTCCCACAATTACTAGTAAACGTTCGTGTAACAGATAAAAAACTAGCATTAGAAAATGAAAAAATTAAAGATATTATTCGTGTTGTAGAGGAAGAAATGAACGGTGATGGCCGCATTCTTGTTCGTCCATCTGGAACAGAGCCACTTATTCGTGTAATGGCAGAAGCACCAACACAAGAAGTTTGTGACGCATATGTACATCGTATTGTAGAAGTTGTGAAAGCTGAAGTTGGCGCTGAATAATTCAATAAATTTATGAAAAGGGAGCACAAGAAGTGCTCCTTTTTCATATGTTTTATAGACGATGAAAAAAATTTCATTGACGGTTTATCTATGTTTGTTATAAGATGGTCTTGTTCTTTTTCTCAAAGGAAATATTGTAAATTATAGAAGCGCCAGAACTACAAGTAGTGTAGTTGACGAGGTGGAGTTTATCGAGATTTCGGCGGATGACTCTCGGTTGTTCATCACAACCGCAAGCTTTTACTTAAATCATTAAGGTGACTTAGTGGACAAAGGTGAAAGTGTGATGAGAGAAAAGGAACGGATACAAACTAGCTGTATAAGTATATACGGACTTAAACCCAATCGAGAGGAAGGTGAAAGCCGTTACAAGCTTACAGGGCTAGCAATATGTAATCCGTTTTTTAGTATAAATAAAAATGGTATCGGACTATGTCGTTACATGTTCGCAGAGCAATGTAAGCATTTGTAACGGCGACTAAACATGTGTGGAATCGTAGGATTTATTGGAGAGCAAGATGCAAAGGAAATTTTATTAAAAGGTTTAGAAAAGCTAGAATATCGTGGATATGATTCAGCAGGTATTGCAGTACAAGCAGAGAACGGTGTTGTTGTATACAAAGAAAAAGGTCGTATTGCAAAACTTCGCGAAATCGTAGATGAGAACGTAGCAGCAAGCGTGGGAATCGGTCACACACGCTGGGCTACACATGGTGTTCCAAGCAAAGTAAACGCGCATCCGCATCAAAGTACATCAAAACGCTTTACACTAGTTCATAACGGTGTAATTGAAAACTATGAATTAGTGAAAAAAGAATATTTACAAGATGTAACGTTCGTAAGTGAAACGGATACAGAGATTATCGTACAGCTTATGGAACAACAAGTGAGCACAGGATTAAGTGTAGAAGAAGCGTTCCGTAATACGCTATCTCTTTTACATGGCTCTTATGCGATCGGATTACTTGATGCTGAAAATCCAAACATGATTTATGTTGCTAAAAACAAAAGCCCGCTATTAGTAGGTGTTGGTGACAACTTTAATGTTGTGGCGAGCGACGCTATGGCGATGTTACAAGTTACAGATCAATTTATTGAGTTAATGGATAAAGAAATTGTAATCGTAACGAAAGAAAGTATTACAATTAAAAACTTACAAGGTGAAACGATTGAACGTGCACCGTTTACAGCGGAATTAGACGCAAGTGATATTGAAAAAGGAACATACCCTCATTTCATGCTTAAAGAAATCGATGAGCAACCACTTGTAATCCGTAATATAATTCAAAAGTATCAAGATGAAAATGGCGAGATTGAACTGAATGCAGACATCCGCAATGCGATTTTAGATAGCGATCGTATTTACATCATTGCATGTGGAACAAGTTATCATGCAGGTCTTGTTGGAAAACAATTTATCGAGAAGTTTGCAAAAATGCCAGTTGAAGTGCATGTAGCAAGTGAATTCTCTTATAACATGCCATTATTAACAGAAAGACCATTCTTCATTTACATTTCACAAAGTGGTGAAACAGCTGATAGCCGTGCAGTACTTGTGCAAACAAATGAAATGGGTCATAAAGCATTAACGATTACAAACGTACCTGGTTCTACGCTTTCTCGTGAAGCTGATTACACACTTCCGTTATACGCGGGACCAGAAATCGCAGTTGCATCAACGAAAGCTTACACAGCACAACTTGCAGTACTTTCAATTTTAGCTGCGGACATTGCTAAAGCAAAAGGCGAAGTTCTTGATTTCGATTTAACACACGAATTAGGAATTGTAGCAAATGCAATGGTAGAACTTTGTGATCAAAAAGAAGAAATGGACGCATTAGCAAAACAATTTTTAGCAACAACTCGTAACTGTTTCTTCATCGGACGTAGCGTAGACTTCTACGTAGGATTAGAAGGTGCGTTAAAGCTAAAAGAAATCTCTTACATCCAAGCAGAAGGATTTGCTGGAGGAGAATTAAAACACGGTACAATCGCCTTAATCGAAAATGGTACACCAGTTATCGCACTTGCTACACAAGAGCACGTAAACCTTGGAATTCGTGGTAACGTGAAAGAAGTAGTAGCACGCGGAGCTAACCCATGTATCATCTCAATGAAAGGCTTAGAAATGGAAGGTGACAGCTTCGTATTACCAGCTGTACACGAAGCACTAGCACCGCTAGTAGCAGTTATTCCATTCCAACTTATCTCATACTACGCGGCACTTCACCGCGAATGTGACGTTGATAAGCCACGTAACTTAGCTAAGTCTGTTACTGTTGAGTAGGAGATTGGTAGGTTAATAAATATAGTGTGGATTTGAAATAAATTTACGAATTTGTACCCCTTTAGATATGTTATCTAAAGGGGTATTTTTGTGCCGAAAAAGAACATCTAAAATTGCTAAGTGGATAGAATCCTACTAATTAAAATTTTACTTTATCGGATTTGGAATAGAACCACTTTTATTTATCTGAATTTTCCGTTACTATTTTAAGTATCAGTGAACAATTTTCTTTATTATGAAGAGAAGAGACGATAGATTCATGGACATTACAAGGGGGCTTATTATATGAAAGTGAAAGCAAAAACATATTTAAGTATAGAAGAGATTATTTCATTACCGGCCGTATCAAGTGCAAATATAAGTGATGATGGAAAAAACGTAGCATTTGTAAAGAAGACAGCTAACTGGGAAGACAATACGTATAGAAATCATGTATGGATATATGAGAAAGATAAAGGGCAGAGTTACCCACTAACAGATGGGGATATAGATAGTACACATCCAGTATGGTCTCCAGATTCTAAGAGCATTGCATACCTTAGTCCAGGCGGTGACGGAGCTAATAAAAATCAGATCTTTGTTAAGTTAATAGACGGTTGTAGTGAGGTTCAAATTACGGATGAGAAGGAAGGAGTTAATACATTCAAATGGGAGCCTACTGGTAAAGGTTTTTATTATATTGCACAGTCAAAAGAATGTGAGGAGATAAAGAAACGTAAGGAACGATATGGAGATTTCCATCATGTAGGTAAGGAACATCAGAATAATTGTTTATACTAAATTGAAATAGAAAAAGTGAAACAAAACGATAAACAGGAACGGAAGGTTAGCGGTGTTTATCAACTAACGGACGGTAAGGATTTTTATATACATAACTTTGATATTTCAAATGATAGGAAAAAGGTTGTATGTATGGCTACACCAAGTTTAAACGATTATATGAATGGTGATCTATACATATTAGATGTTGAAGCTGGGGAACTACAAAAGATGAATATAGATAAGTTGTTAGGAGCGAGCGTCTGCTTTTCTCCTGAGGGCGATAAAATATGTTACTCAGCAAGCATAAGAGAGAAGGATTACTATAGAAATCATATACAAGATAATACATTAGAGATATATGATATGAATACTAGAGAGGTAATTCAACCTTTAACAAATTTTGATAGTACGGTTATGCCATTACAGTGGACAGCTAAAGGAATTTTAATTAGATGGCAGGATAAAACGAATTACCGTATTGGCTTGTTATGTGAGGATGGCACTGTGGAAATGTTAAGCGAAACAGTAGATGGGTTTATAATGGATGCCTCTATAACAAGGGATGGCAATCATATAACATATACTAAGGCTATAACTATAACAAATGAAACCTTTGAAATCTATTTGGATGATAAAAAAGTAACGAATGAAAATAGCTTTTTCGAAGGAAGGCTTAAAAGTAACAGAGAAATCATCTCATGGAAAAGTAGTGATGGTCTTGAAATAGAAGGTGTTTTATCAACCCCAGTAGAGTTTGACGTAAATAAAAAATATCCTTTATTAGTAGTAATCCATGGTGGTCCATCTTGGGCATCCTTTCCGATATTTTCAGACTGTTTTAATGAAAAATATCCGATTGAACAGTTTATCGAAAAAGGCTTTATCGTTTTAGAGCCAAACTATAGAGGAAGTTCTGGTTATGGTAATGAATTTTTAAAAGCAAACTATAGAAAACAAGGAATTGCTGATTATGATGATATTATATCTGGAGTGGATGAACTAGTTGAAAAAGGGATTGTAGATAAAGATAGAGTAGGAGTTATGGGATGGAGTAACGGAGGATATATATCAGCTTTCTGTTCTACATTTAGTAGTAGATTTAAAGCTATTTCAGTTGGAGGTGGAATTACAAACTGGAGTACCCATTATGTAAATACAGATATCCCTTACTTTATTAGGATGTATTTAGGAGATGCTCCATGGAATGATCCAGAGATATATAAGAAAACTTCACCAATGACATATATTAAATCAGCCTGTACGCCTACCTTAATTCAACATGGGGAAAAGGATGTAAGAATTCCAACTACAAATGCATATGAGCTATATGAAGGGTTAAGAGACATGGAAGTCGATACAGAGTTAATTATACTTAAAGGAATGGCATATAGTCCTAATCAGCCAGGAATGAATGTAGCTATTATGAAACAGAATTTGATGTGGTTTTCACACTATATTCTTGGTGAAAGTATGAAAGATTTTCGTACTATATAATGGATATCCACACAGGGATTTTTCGTTGTGCAATCGGATTAGATTGTTGAAAAAGAGATACAACAAATTATATAATTTGTTGTAAACTGTATGCAAACTATTATTGAAAAGATTTAAATGATTATAAGGAAACGTAATTCGGAGGACTAATATGACAGAGAATAAAAATGAGTTATCTGTAGAACAACGTGAAGAACTATTAAAAGTATTACAAGCTCGTTTTGAGAAAAACGTGAACCGCCATGAAGGTCTTGAATGGGCTAAGATTGAAGCAAAACTGGCTACTAATACTGAAAAGTTGTGGTCAATTCATGAAATGGAAGTAACTGGCGGTGAGCCGGATGTTGTTGGTTATGATGAAGAGAAGGACGAGTATACTTTCTATGATTGTTCAAAGGAGAGTCCTAAAGGCCGCAGAAGTCTTTGTTATGATCTTGAAGCGTTAGAGGCAAGAAAAAAACATAAACCAGAAAATAACGTTATTGATGTGGCAACTGCTATGGGCATTGAATTATTAACGGAAGAACAATATCGAGAGTTGCAACAGTTTGGGGATTTTGACATGAAATCATCAAGCTGGGTACAAACACCTTCAGACATTCGAGAACTTGGCGGTGCTCTATTTTGCGATTATCGCTTCGGACACGTTTTCGTGTACCACAATGGAGCAGATTCCTATTATGCTGCTAGAGGATTTCGTGGTTCGCTAAAGGTCTAAATTTGAAAAAAGTAAGAGTATGTTTTAATTAATCTTTTTAAAACATGCTCTTTTCTATAATTGTTACTTAGAGTTATTCATATTGGTTTAACCTATGTAAGAACTATAATACTATGTAAAATTAATTAATATCTAGCATATTAGTAAACTTATACCCAGAGGTGTAGAAAAAAAGGATTTCTAAAAATAGGAGTTCTTTTTTATTTGTTGTCAGGATTTTTAAAGAATTTAGAGATTTCATAGAAAACAAACGGGATATCGAGTAAAATGTTAAGTATTGTTTTCAACATTCAAAAGGGTATTTTGGAGGTTCTTTTCGCGAATTTTTATAAGTCTATTAAAGGAGGAAGATATATCTAAAATAGCAAGATATATCAAATTAAACATGAGTATTACATTTCATAAAAAGGTAGTAGCATTAACAGCAGGACTAACGGTATTATCTTCATCTATGGTATCGTTCGCAGAGGAACAACAATCAGTAAATAACTATCAATCTATAAGTGCTCTGGAACAAGGTGGAACAGATCAACTTCAGGTATCAGATGAACAGGCTTTAAAAAGTATTGAAGAGAGTTTTGAAGGAGTAGACGGACGTGGTGGAGGTACTGTCGATAATAAGAAAGTGGACAGTCTTCAAGGTTCAGAAGGTATGTATGAAGAAACAGGTACATTAACGGTTCCTAACAATTCAAATAGAACAAAACGTAGTCTTTCTTTTTCAGCTCCTAAAGTTTCTAGTACTATAAATGGCGTCCCATTCACTGAATGGATTGTCCCAACTGGTAACGAGAATATTCGTCCTCAAAACCATATGGTTCCAAAGTATATTACAATTCACGAGACTGACAATAAAAGTGTAGGAGCAGGAGCTAAAAACCACGCTCAATACTTATATAACCAAGCAGTAGGACAAACAGATCGAGCTGCATCATGGCACTTTACAGTAGATGATAAAGAGATTTATCAACACTTACCATTAAACGAAAACGGATGGCACGCAGGAGACGGTGATGGACCAGGTAATAGAGAATCTATTGCAATTGAAATTGCAGTTAACAGTGATGGTGACTATAATAAGGCAGTAGATAACGCTAAGAAACTTGCAGCTTATTTAATGAAAGAAACAGGTGTACCATTAAATAATATTGTAAAACATCAAAAATGGAGTGGTAAAATCTGCCCTGCTATTATGATTAACAGTGGACAATGGGTTCCATTCGTAAATGGTGTTGAAGGGTATTATAATAAATTTTATCAACCAACAGACGATATAACAGGAGGTTGGTATGAGCCAGCTATTCGTGATTTGAATAGAAGAGGTATTATGGTCGGAGAAGGAAACGGTATTTTTGCGCCTAATAGATCTGTAACAAGAGCTGAGTTTGCTCAATTAATCTCTAATTCTCTAAGTCTTCCAGCTGGAGATGCAACGTTTAAAGATTTAAATGATGTAAATCCAACTTTACGAGATGGTATTAAACGTACTGCAAGTGCAGGCATCATTTCTGGTAGAGGAGACGGTAATTTTGACCCTAACACACCTATTACAAGAGAAGAAGCTGCAGTTATTGTAAATAAAGCTTTACAGTATAAAAAAATAAATGGACCATTGGCAAACTTACCATTTGCAGATAAAGATCAAATTATCTATAAAGAAGCAGTACAAAGATTATACGGTTTGGGTATTGTAAAAGGTATGGGAGATAATCTGTATGTGCCTAAAGGAACGACGACTCGTGGTGAAACAGCAGCATTCATTTTAAACATGCTTCAAGTAATTGAAACTGGTAGTGTTCAAAAAGGAATTGGTACAGTTGAAATTAATGGAATTGGGGTAAATGTTCGTAGCGGAGCGGGTGCTAGCTACTCTGTTGTTAGAAAAGCCAGCAAAGGTGAAAAAGCTACAGTATATGAAGAGAAGAGTGGCTGGTTAAGAATTGGTACAGGTGAGTGGGTTTATAATGAACCTAGTTACATGGTATATAAGAAGGATAAAAATTAAGTCGTTAAGAAGCAGAATGGATTACTGGACAAGTTATTCATTTTGAAGGTGGATTTAAAAGATAAAAAAGAAGGTATCTCATTTCGGTGAGATACCTTCTTTTTTAATCTTTCTTCAATCTTCTTGCAACACCATTTCCTAAAGACTGTAGCCCTTGAACGAGGATAATTAAAATAAAGACTGTTGCATACATTATTTCAGGTTCGTAGCGTAAATGTCCGAATCGATATGCTAAATCACCAAGACCGCCAGCACCTACAAGTCCAGCCATTGCTGTTGCACCGATTAAGCCAATTGTTGCAATTGTCAAGCCGAGTACAAGGGAGGGACGAGCTTCTTTCACCATAACGTGCCAGATGATTTTTATAGTAGAAATGCCCATCGCTTGGTAAGCTTCAATAACACCACGATCCACTTCTAATAATGCTGTCTCCATTAATCGTGCAATATAAGGAGCTGTGAATACGACAAGTGGTACGATAACCCCTTGCACGCCAATGGATGTTCCCATTAGAAACTTTGTAAAAGGTAAAATGAAGAATAATAGAATGATAAATGGAAGAGAGCGAATGATATTAATAATTGTATTAAGAATCGGATAAATGATTTTATTTTCGTGCTGCCCACCAGGTCTCGTTAAAACAAGTGTGACGCCAAGTGGTAATGCAATAAGGATAGAGATGAATAGTGAAATAGATGTCATTTGAAATGTTTGAATGGTTGCTTCCCATATGACTTTACCCCATTCATCCAAAAAGGACTTGTTTCCCATAATCTGTTCTACCTCCTTCTACGATGATCCCTTGTTCTTGTAAAAATGATAAAGCACGGTTTACTTCATTTTTCTCACCCTGCATATGAATAACCAGTTTCCCATATGCTTCATGTTTTAGCTGTGTAATATTACCGGATAAAATATTTGGATACACTTGAAAACGTTTTGTAGCAATAGCTAACGCTGGTTCGCCAGAAGAAGTTCCTATAAATGAAAGTGTTACGATTTCTCCGGTTCTTTGTAGTTCTTTTTGTACCTCTTCTGGAATTCTAGCTGCAAATGCACTATTTACGAATTTCTTCGTTGTTATATGTTGTGGGTTGGTGAAAATATCTTTCACAGTCCCACTTTCGATTACTGCTCCATGTTCCATAACAGCAACTCGGTCACATATACGCTGGATGACATTCATTTCATGTGTAATTAATAAAATTGTGATCCCGATTTCTTCATTGATTTTTAATAATAAGTCAAGGATAGAATCGGTTGTTTCCGGATCTAAAGCGCTTGTTGCTTCGTCGCTTAATAACACTTCAGGTTCATGTGATAGTGCGCGTGCAATGGCAACACGCTGCTTTTGGCCACCAGAAAGTTCACTCGGATAGGCATCTTTTCGATTGAAAAGATCGACAATACGTAAGTATTTTTCTACCCTTTTTTCAATTTCCACTTTTGGAATGCCAGCGAGGCGTAAAGGTAATGCGATATTTTCATAAACTGTCACGGTTTTAAGTAAATTGAATCCTTGAAAGATCATTCCGATTTTTTGTCGCGCTTTTGCGAGTTTTTTTGCTGATAAAGTTGTTAAATCTTGGTTGTTTACAATAATATTTCCTGTCGTTGGCTTTTCTAATAAATTTACACATCGAATTAATGTACTTTTACCAGCGCCACTATATCCAATGATTCCAAATACTTCGCCCTTTTTTACTTGAAGGGAGGTAGGTTTAAGAGCTTCCACATTCCCTTTTTTTGTTGTGAATACTTTGGATACATTTTTTAATTCAATCATTATCGTCAGCTCCTACCAAGACGGTAAAACAGAACCATCAAATTTTTTCTCGATAAATTCTTTCACTTCTTTAGATTGATAAGCTTTCTTTAATTTATTTACAACAGCATCATCTTTATTTTCAGTACGAACAACGACCCAGTTCATATATGGTGAATCTTTTCCTTCACGGAAGATAGAATCTTTCGCAGGGCTTAATTTTGCACCTAATGCAAAGTTTGTATTAATCGCAGCTGCTTTTACTTCACTTAGTTGTGTCGGTAATTGAGATGCCTCTAATTCAACAATCTTTAAGTTTTTTGGATTTTCAATTACATCTTTCGCAGTCGCTTTTTCTGTAGCCTTTGGATCCACTTTTAAAACACCGGCTTTTTCAAATAGTTTTAAAGCTCGAAGTTCATTCGTTGGATCATTTGGTACAGCAATTGCGTCGCCCTCTTTTAAATCCTTTACATCTTTTAAGCTTTTCGAATATACACCCATAGGGAATGTTACTGTTGAAAATACTTCAGTTAATTTCATATTACGTTCAGCTTTAAATACGTCTAAATATGATTTCGTTTGATAGCTATTTACATCGAGGCTTTTTTCATCTAGGGATACGTTTGGTGCTACATAATCATTAAATACTTTTACATCAATTTCGAGACCGTCTTTTGCGGCAACTTCTTTTACCTTTTCAAAAATTTGTTCATGCGGCCCGCCGGTTACACCGACAGTAATCTTTTTCTCATCTAACGCTTTTATTTCTTTATCTGAACCCCCGCTACATGCGCCTAATAATAATACTGCTCCACTTACAATGCTCAATAATACTTTTTTCATCTATAGTTCCCCCTCCATATATGTTCCAAAATAAAAAGCACCTCTCAAAAATAAGAGAGGTGCCGAATAGACAAAATAGGTTCCTCTCTTATCTTCCAAAACGAAAACTCGTTTTGCAGGAATTAGCACCTTAGCTTATACATCATAAGCTCGGTTGCCGGGCATCATCGGGCCAGTCCCTCCGCCACTCTTGATAAGAGTATGTGTATGTAGTTTTTTTAATATGGTACTAATAGTAAATCTTACAAAAAGAATTGTCAATGTTATTTTCTGAATATATTTTATTTTAAGGTAATAGAAACATTCCCTTTCTTATGTCCCTTTTCCACATATATATGAGCTTCAGCAATTTCTTCTAATCGGTAGGTTCTATCAATAACAGGTTTTAAATGTTCTGTTTCAGTTAGTTCTTTTAGTAGAATCATATCCTCTTTACTTACCTTTGCCATCATTCCATTGACAGATACATATTTTCCATTGGATGTTAATGTATTTGTACAAAGGGATTTTTTATACTTCCCAACTGCATCAAATATAATATCGTAGCGCTCGCGCCGCTTAGTAAAATCTTCTTTCGTATAATCAATTACTTTATCAGCTCCTAAAGATTGGACGAGTTCAAAATTTGAATTACTACAAACAGCCGTAACGGTCGTACCGAAATATTTAGCAAGTTGTACAGCAGCTGTTCCTACTGATCCGGAGGCACCATATATGAGCACTTGTTGCCCTTTTTTTATACGGCCCTTTCTCAGGAAATGCAATGCTGAAGTTCCACCAAAAGGAATAATGGCCGCTTCTTCATACGTCACATTGGTAGGTTTTAATGTTATTAATCCACTTTCATGTACGCATGTGTACTCGGCGTAACCACCGAGGTTTAGTTCTGTTAATGCAAAAATTGGATCACCTTTTTTAAATTGAGTTACATCTGTTCCTACTTCTTCGATTTCACCGGATAACTCTACGCCGAGTACAGGTTTTCTCGGTTTTCTGAAACCTAATATGATCCGCATAGGAATCCAAAATAAGAGGGGGCTATTAAAGCCGCGTATTCTACAATCTCCAGTCGTTACACTTGTTGCATGAATTTTAATTAATACTTCGTTCTTTTTAGGTGTAGGTTTCTCTATATTTTGAAGTTGAAGAACGTTAGGTGGTCCATACTGTGTGCAAATGATCGCCTTCATAATGACCTCCTGAAATGAGTTGTTGTTATTTACATCATATTTAAAACCTTCATCAAACATGTCGCTATATAGCGAATAAAGATTAAAAATTATATAGATTTCGTAGGAAAAGAGGTGATATTATTTTGGGAAAGGGGGCGACATTATGAAAAAAACTATTTTTATTTCAAGTTTAGTGCTTGCAATCAGTCTAGGGGTAGGGTGTAGTAATGAAAAAACAGCAAAGACGGATGAGCCGAAAAAAGAATCAGTTCAAAAAGAAAAGGAATTAGCCGCGAAGGATGTTTTCAAGAAAACGAACGAAGCTTTTAAAAATGAAGAGCATGTAACGATGACATATGGTGTAGGGGTAAAAGCTGAGGGAACAGAGATGGATATATTAAAGGCTAAGATGCAATTAGAGCCAAAGACAAAGAATTCTCGTTCTGAAATGAATATTTCCGGTACAGATGTTGTAGTGTATACTGTGGATGGTAAAGTTGCTGGTGAGGTGAAAAACCCTAATACAGGAGAAGTTATAACTGTACCAGAGGAGCAATTAAACGCTGGTGGAATGAAAGCGACTCAAGATATTATAGATAAGTTAGAAGTACCGGAAGTAGTTTTAGATAAAATGAAGATGGAGAAAAGCGGAGATAAATATAAACTGAAATTTACATTAAAAGGGCAAGAAACAGAAAGTATGTTAACTAGCATGGATGAAACACAGAAGAAAATGTTACAAGCACAAAATGCGAAGATAGAAGAAGTGGATGCAGAATATATTATTACAAAAGATTTTAAATATGAATCAGCAAAGATAGACATGATTATGAGTAGTAACGGCAAGGATAAAGCACACATTATTACGAACGCAAAATATACGTCGTACGAAAAGTTTGATCCAATACAATTGCCGGCAGCAAAGTAACAGTTTTGATGAGGGGGGACCTAAAATAAGGTGCCCTCTTTTTTGTATACTTTCTTTATAGGAAAATAGGTACAATATGAAGAGGGAAAACTGTAGAAGAGGAGAGTGTCATTTGAAAAAAAGAAAGATAGCGGCGGTCATTGTAGCTTATACAGTGTTGCTTGCGACATCTATAAATACATATAAAGAGCAACTAGATCATCCTATTATGAGCGATGTAGGAAAGTTGCTTCCAACGAAAATTAAACGTGTTGAAAATGCTGAGGATGAACATTCATTAAAACAGGTAGTGAAAGATGCAAATACTTCTGGAGAGAAAATTTCCATTGCAGGTATGCAACATAGCCAAGGAGGACAGACGTATTATCCAAACGGCACGATGCTTGATATGAAAGGATATAATAAAATATTAGAATTCGATATGGAGAAGAAGAGGATTAGGGTGCAAAGCGGTGTCACATGGAATGACATTCAAAAAAAAATCAATCCATATGGTCTTGCGGTTCAAGTGATGCAATCTCAAAATATTTTTACTGTTGGTGGTTCATTAAGTGTAAATGTACATGGGCGTGATATTCGTCATGAAGCATTGATTGATACAGTAGAGTCATTCAGATTGTTAATGGCAGATGGTACGGTACGTAATGTAAGTAGAGAAGAAAATGCAGAGCTATTTCCATATGTCATAGGTGGTTACGGGTTATTTGGTGTCATTTTAGATGTGACATTAAAGTTAACTGATGATGAATTATATGAAATGCATACGAGAATGATAGATTATAAAGAATACACATCTTATTTCAAAGATAAAGTGAAAAGAGATGAAAATGTTCGTATGCACTTAGCCCGTATTTCTGTTGCCCCCAATTCATTTTTAAAAGAGATGTATGTGACAGATTATACATTGGCGAAAAATCAAAATATGAGGGAAGAGTACAGTGAATTAAAAGAAGAAAATATTATAGCTGCACCGAAATTTTTACTCGGATTATCCCGTTATAGCGATTGGGGAAAGAATACATTTTGGGATATACAAAGAAATTATTTTGAACGTACAGATGGAACGTATGAGACACGAAATAATGTTATGAGGTCAGATAGTGCCTTTATGGAATATGAAAATCCGAATAGAACAGAAGTGTTACAAGAATACTTTGTGCCTGTAGATTTCTTCACGGAATACATAGATGATTTACGTAAAGTATTAAATGAAGAAGAGTTTAATTTGCTCAATATTACGATTCGTTATGTGGAAAAGAATGAAAATGCAGTTTTATCCTATGCGAAAGATGATATGTTTGCGCTAGTTCTTTTAATTAATCAAGGACGCTCAGAGGGTGAAATAAAGAAAACAGAAGATGTCATTCAGAAAATGATTGATGTTACTTTAAAACATAATGGTAGTTATTATTTACCGTACTATTCGTATCCAACGAAGGAGCAGTTAAAGAGGGCATATCCTCGTATAGAAGAATTTCTTCAGAAGAAAAAAGAAGCGGATCCAAAAGAGAGATTTGTGAATTTATTTTATAGGGAGTATACGAAATGACATATAGAAGATTTGTAGCGTCACAAAGCATAATTATGATGGCGGGAAGTATGGTATTTCCTTTTTACATTCTATTGCTTCGGAATGTTGGGAATAGCTTCTCGCAGTTTGGCTGGGCGTATGGCTTATTTGCTTTAACTTCAGCACTTGTATATCCATTAGTAGGAAAGATGTCTGATCGAGTAGGCGATCAAAAATTATTAATTATATATGCTTGGTCCATGGCAATATTAATGCTTTGTTTCCCGATTGCCACGGAAGTATGGCATGTTTATATTCTTCAAATTGTAATGGGAGTTTTAGGTGCTGTGCAGCGTAATACCGAGAAGACGTCGTTAGCACGAAAGGTTGTGCAAGAAAATGCTGGTTATGAGATTGGGAAATATCATGTGTGGACATCGATTGGAGGAGCGGTAGCAATTATTGCAACGGGATATTTAGTAGATTTCTTTACGATTGGCACCATTTTTTATATTGCATCTATCTTATATGTAGTGAGTGGGATTGTATTAAGTAGTAAAAAAATATAATCATCCCCATTTTTACCTGAATACCCTTTATTTGTTATACTAAAAGGGAAAATAAAAGAAAAGGGGACATTGCCTTTGATGAAATTTTTAATTTTAGCTATTCTCACTTTGTTTTTGATTCCATGGACAAGAAGCGGTAGTAAACTTCGAGCAGTGGATAAGAAAGGGGATGAGAAGGTTGTAAAGGGTAAGAAATCATCCATTTTAGTTATTCCTGTATTATTTTGGATAGGTATTGCAATCTATGAATATCTTTGGCTAATCGATGATCGAGCAGATTCGATTCTTACTCATTATGCCGTTGCAGTAGCAGTTTTAATTGGGCTTGTTTTATTTTCACAAAATCAAATAGGGAAATTAGAAGGTACGTTAAAAGGACTTCTAATGTTTGTTTTACTCGCAAGTTACGGCTATTTTGGTTATTTACATGATATAGTAATCACGCAAAAAAAATATGATTCTGTTGTGAAGATCGAGAAAGATATTTCAGAGCCGTTTACTGAAAATGATCAACCGTTTACAGTGCCGCCAAAGACAGCGGAGAATAAAATGAAAAAAGTATTTGGGGATATTCCGAAAGTAGCTTATTTTGAGCTAGGGGAATTAACGCCACAAATGGTAAATGGTGAGGCTTTATATGTAGCACCGATTGAAGTTTCAGGCTTTTTTAAAGCACGTAAAGCTGAAACAATTCCAGGGTACGTAACGATGTCAGGTACGAATCCTGATGCGGAAGCGAAACTGCACCTTGGTTATAAAATGAAATATGTGCCAAGCATGTTCTTCGGGAATAATTTAGAGCGTGTTGTAAGGCAAGCCGAACCAAATCTAATCTTTAAAGGGAAACCTAAATTTGAAGTGGATGATAAAGGGAAACCGTATTATACAATGACGTATGGTGAATTTATTTCAGGAAGATCTGGATTTGAGGTAGAGGGCGTTGTAGTAGTAGATGCACAAACAGGTGAAGTGAAAAGATATGATAAAGGAAAAGCGCCTAAATTTGTTGATGGTGTATTAAATCACGAGACCGCATCTACATTAAATACGTACTTCGGTAAATATATTCACGGATTTTGGAATACGAAATTCTCGCAAACGGATATGAAGATTCCGACTGAGTGGGGAACGAAAGAAGGAGTTACACCAATATTCGGTAAGGATGGAACGTTATATTACTTTACTGATTTCACCTCCCCGAAAGAGGGAGTAGATTCTGCGTTAGGTTACTCGCTTATCGATGCGCGTACAGGTAAGTTGTATTACTATAACGGAAAAGAAGTGAAGGGAATTATGGATGGTTCAGCTGCTTCGGAAGTAGTGGATAATTCCTTTAAGAGAGAGAAATGGCATGGAACGATGCCGGTTATTTATAACGTGTATGGTAAACTTTCTTGGATTGTACCTGTTATTGATGACGGGGGATTAGTACGTGCTCATACAGTTATCTATGCTTCTAATGCGAAAATATTTGCAACAGGTTCGACGCAAAAAGAAGCGCTTGAGAATTATAAAAATGCGCTGAGTGGAAGTGGAGATTCATTTAGACCGACTTCAAATGGTAAAGAAGCACAAAAAGAAGGCGTTGTACAACGTGTATATAAAGAAAAATCAGGTGAAAATACAATTGTGTATGTACTGTTAGAGAATGAACAAAAAGTATTTATGATACCGGTGAAGAAATTCCCATATGCTATGTTTACAGAAGTGGGAGATCCAATTCAAATCACATATTTAGATACAGGAGAGGCGATGTCTTCCGTATCTAAATTTACAAATAGCAATTTGAAAAAGTAAAGCGATAGAAATTCTATCGCTTTTTTTACTGTATGAAACAGGAAAATGCACTATACTTGACGTATGTTTATGTTGTAACTATAATTGTTACGATTTAGTATTTATCGGAAAGGGTGAACGGAAAAAGTGAATGGAGTTAATCACGAAATATATAAACCTGTAAAGACAAATAGGTTATGGATGATTCTTGTATTAGGGACACTTACGGCGATTGGGCCATTATCTATTGATATGTATTTGCCTTCTTTACCAAAATTAACGGATGATTTACAAACAGGCGCATCTCTTGCACAGCTTACATTGACAGCTTGTTTGCTTGGGCTTTCAGTAGGACAATTATTTGTTGGTTCAATTAGTGACATTTACGGAAGGCGCAAACCTCTTATTATCGCTCTTATTATTTATGTTGCTTCTTCTTTACTTTGTGCTATTGCACCATCTATTTGGAGTTTAGTGTTATTACGCTTCTTACAAGGAGCTTCAGGATCGGCTGGGATTGTTATATCACGTGCAATGGTACGTGACATGTATTCAGGTTCTGAAATGACAAAGTTTTTCTCGTTGCTCATGTTAGTAAACGGAGCAGCGCCTATTTTAGCACCGATTATTGGGGGACAATTACTACAGTTCACAACATGGCGCGGTGTCTTCATCGTTCTTGGGGCAATTAGTGTATTTATGTTAATATCAGCTACTTTCGTATTACGTGAAACATTACCTCCTGAAGAAAGAGAAACAGGTGGATTGTCAGGGACGTTGGCGACGTACGGAAAACTGTTAAAGGATCGTCTGTTTATGGGATATGCATTGTCACAAGGGCTAGTAACGGCGGCAATGTTTGCATACATTTCGGGCTCACCATTTGTGTTGCAGAACATATACGGAGCATCACCACAGCAATTTAGTTTATTCTTTGCGATTAATGGTATCGGTATTATTATTGCTAGTCAGGTTACGGGTCGTTTAGCGGGGAAAGTGAATGAGAAAACTTTATTCGTTTCCGGTATTATTATTGCAGCTGTTGGTGGTTTATCTTTACTACTGACAATTGTACTAGGAATAGGTTTAATTGGTGTTTTATGTTCGTTATTCCTTGTTGTATCAAGTGTCGGGGTTGTATCAACAACTGGTTTCTCATTAGCGATGAGAAACCAGAAACAAGCTGCAGGAACGGCATCGGCTTTATTAGGTTTATTACAGTTCATTTCAGGAGCACTTGTTGCACCGTTAGTAGGTATTGGTGGAAGCAACACCGCATTACCGATGGGGGTTGTGATAGCTCTTTGTGAAATTGGTGCTGTGTTATGTTATCTATTTATGGCCAGAAGAAGTGAGAAGCAGTTTGAACTGCAACAAAGACAAAATTTAGAGGCTTAATAAAAAAAGAGCTGATTCAAACATGTGTTGAATCAGCTCTTTTTTCATTTCTTTGAAATAACTTATACAGTGTTGTAAGGTGATGCAAAAGTTATTTGCATAAAGTGACGATACTGTGACAAAAATGTTGGTGTGTATATTAAGGTAGCGTCTTAAGTGTAAAAAGTAGGATGTTCTCGGTATAATAACAAGTGGAGATAAAAGAAACTATAATGAGTAGTAGCTGTAGATAAAAGGAGAAGAAGAGATGAAGAAGGTTTTGGGTATTGCTGTAATGGGAAGTATGATCCTTCTAGCAGGATGTAATGGAAATAAAGATACGAAAGAACCGAAAGAAAAGGTAGAGCAATCTACTGAGCAAACAGAAGAGATGAAAGAATACCGTGCAGTACATGAAAAATACGATATGAAAATGAATAAAGAAATTAATAAAGCACTACAGTTATTTGAAGTGGCAAAAGAAAAGGGCGGTAAGGAAATAACGAATGCTAACTATAAAGAAGATGTGCAAAAAGTAACGACTAGCATGCTAGAAGATATTGATAATATACGTAAAGAAATTCGTGTTCCAAAGTCGAAAGAGCAAGAACATGAGGTATACGCTGGTTTCTTGAATGAATCGGAACAAGCAATGAAAAAATTACAGAAGTTAGCTAAAGAAGAAGACTCATCATTGATTCGTGATATAGAAATTAACTTTGCAACAGCATCAACATACTATAAACGTTTTCAAGCAGAAACGAAAAAATAACCTTGCGCACGCGCAAGGTTATTTTTTCTTCTTACCATCTCCGTCTTCATTCTCGGATACTAATACATTCTGTTCTTCGTGAAATGCAGAGGTTATTTGTCCGGTAATATTATCGAATGGAGTATAAAAAGAAATGATACGTTTCTTTTTAATAAAGAGTTTATCCCGTAAAACCCCCACTGATTAAAGTTTCACTTTATAGAAGCCGATGATGACAAGTATAACGGATTGTTAAGGGTAACTCTATAGTAGTAAGAAATAAAAACTGATTTTTCTAAATATATCCAATTTAATTGACTTTTCATTTTTTCAGAATTATAATTCAAAATATACAATTTGAACCAAATAATAATATAGCAATTTACTTATCCAGAGAGGTAGAGGGACTGGCCCTATGACACCTCAGCAGCGGGTTCTGTAACAGGAACACCGTGCTAATTCCAGCAAGCAAGTCTTGAAAGATAAGTGATGGGCCTTCGTTTATTCAGCCTTGATCTTATTTTTTAAGATCAAGGCTTTTTGTGTTTTAAGAAGCGGAAAAGTAATAGGAACAAATATGTCAATAAAACAAAGTAAATACATTTGTTTAGGGGGTTATTGAAGTGTATGTTATTAAAAAACTATCGGTTATGGTGTTCACGCTATGGGTCATTACAACAGTAACATTTTTGATTATGCATATCATTCCAGGGGATCCATTTTCATCAGATGCGAAAATCTTTCCTGAAGAAGTGATACAAAACATGAGAGCGAAGTATCACCTTGATGAACCGTTATGGAATCAATATGTTGCTTATTTAGATGGCGTAGTTCATTTTGATTTTGGTGAATCTGTTCAATCCACAGGTCAAGGTGTATCAGAAATTATAACGACAGGATTTGGTCCATCAGCGATTATTGGTTTACAAGCACTTGTTATTTCATTATTAGTCGGAATTGCAGCAGGTACATTTGCAGCTCTATATCATGGGAAAGTAATTGATTATAGTGTGAGCTTACTCGCGATTCTCGGTATTTCTATTCCAAGTTTTATTTTAGCACCACTATTTATACAAGTATTTGCTATTCAATTTGAACTTTTACCAGTAGCGTCTTGGGGCACATTCGAACATACGGTATTGCCATCCTTTGCATTAGCGTTAGGACCAATCGCGGTTATTACAAGATTTGTTCGCTCTAATATGATTGAAGTTTTGCAGAGTGATTATATTAAGCTAGCGAGAGCGAAAGGCATACCAATTAAGAAAATCATTATAAGACATGCTCTTCGAAATGCGATTGTTCCAGTACTTACATTTGTTGGACCGTTAATGGCTGGACTTTTAACAGGGACTTTCGTTATTGAAAAAATATTTTCCATTCCTGGTCTAGGAAAATATTTTGTAGATAGTATTTTTAACCGGGATTATCCGGTCATTATGGGAACAACGATTTTCTATAGTGCATTATTAATTTCTTGTATTTTCATTACAGATATTATTCACCGTATTGTTGATCCGCGTATTCGTTCTATTACGTAAGGAGGGGGGACATTTAAATGGGAGCTTATGAAATCAATAAACAGTTATTAACGAATGAGGAGAAAAAAGAATTAACGATAAATAAAGATCAGCAAACGATTAGTCGAAAGAAGGAAGTGTTTCGCAAGTTTATATCAAACCCTATAGCAGTTTTAGGGGCAGTGACGTTATTACTAATTATTATTTTCTCACTGGTTGGCGAAAGTTTAACGTCATTTACTGCGAGTGAACAAGTGAAAGAAGCAACTAATTTACCTCCTAGTAGCGAGCATTGGTTCGGAACTGATGATTTAGGAAGAGACATATGGGCGCGTACTTGGGCTGGTGGAAAAATTTCACTAACAGTTGGATTAGTAGCAGCAGCGCTAGACATAGGTCTTGGTGTACTGATCGGAGGTTTTAGCGGATATGTAAGAGGGCGTAATCGTCTTGGAACGTTAATAGATGAATGGATTATACGAGGGATTGAAGTGTTATATGGTATCCCATATTTATTAATTGTTATTTTACTATTGATCGTGATGAAACCAGGACTTTTTACAATTATAATTGCTCTTGCGTTAACAGGATGGATTGGCATGGCACGTCTCGTTAGAGCGCAAGTCTTGTCTTTAAAACAAAGAGAATTTGTTATTGCAGCAGAGCGATTAGGTACATCGCATATGAAGATTATATACGGACATATCATTCCGAATTTAACAGGCATTATTATCGTAAATTTATCATTTACAATTCCAGCAGCTATTTTCTCAGAATCATTTTTAAGCTTTATCGGACTCGGAGTACAATCACCAGCAGCGAGCTGGGGAACGATGACGAACGATGCACTCGGGACACTACTAAGCGGAGAATGGTGGCAATTATTCTTCCCAGCAATCATGATTGCACTCATTATGTTTGCATTTAATGCAATTGGTGATGGTTTGCAAGATGCAATTGATCCGAAGATTGTAAAACGGAATCGAAAGGAGAAAAAACATGGGACAGCTCTTATCTTTAGAAAACGTAACATTGGCCGTTGAAAAAGAGAATAGTAAGCAAGCAATTGTGAAGCATGTTTCCTTTTCTATTAATGAAGGTGAAATCGTTGCACTTGTAGGAGAAAGTGGTTCAGGAAAAAGTGTTACAGCACAATCTATTGTCGGATTAAATCAAGAATCTATTCACATTGATGACGGAAGCATCTCTTTCCAATCTCAAGGATTGACGAATTTACAAGAATCAGAATGGAATCAAATTCGAGGGGAAGATATTTCGTTTATATTTCAAGACCCTCTGTCCTCTTTAAATCCGACGATGAAAGTAGGAAGGCAAATTACAGAAGTGATTTTGCAACATGAGAAAAAATCGAAAAGAGAAGCAAAAGAAATTGCGATTAACTTATTAAATGATTTAGGGATACATGAAGCAGAGAAACGTTTTGAACAGTACCCACATCAATTAAGCGGAGGTATGAGGCAACGTATTTGTTTAGCAATTGCGTTTGCGTGTCACCCAAAGCTCGTTATTGCAGATGAGCCTACAACTGCATTAGATGTAACGATTCAAAAGCAAATTATGGGGTTATTAAAAGAGCGAAAAGAAAAACAAAATACGAGTATTTTATTAATTACCCACGATTTGGCACTTGTACGTGAAGTAGCAGATCGAGTAGTTGTGATGTACGGGGGACGTGTTGTTGAAAAAGGGACGATACAAGAAGTGATAGGTTCACCTAAGCACCCATATACGATAAGTTTATTGCAAGCTATTCCGAATATGGATGATTCTGAAAAGGTACTTAGGGCCATTGAGGGAACAACACCATCAATTGAAACGTTAAATAGCTTTGGGTGCCCATTTGTAAATAGATGCCCAGTAGCAATACAAGAATGTGTTCATCGTTTCCCTGATAGAACAGCATATTCTGGGGAACACAGTTCACATTGTTGGCAACATGTTCTAGAGCATGACCAAGCGAAATCAAAAGAGAAGGTGAATGCCTCATGACGACAGATTTAATTACTGTAAAGCAAGTAACGAAAACGTATGGAAGTAAAAAGAAAGAAATCATAGCGCTAAAAGATATATCACTTTCTATCCCGAAAGGAACAACGCTTGGCATTATTGGAGAAAGTGGTTCAGGAAAGACAACACTTGGTAAGCTCATAGCTGGGATCGAGAGCCTAACGTCTGGTCAAATTGATTATAACGGTCAAGTTGTTCACAAGTTGAAATCAGCTCAGAAGCGAGATTTCTTGCAGAAAGTACAATTCATTTTTCAAGATTCAACAGCTGCATTAAATCCGCGCTGGAAAGTACGCGATAGCGTAACAGAAGGATATATTTCATTCGGTTTAGGTGATAAAGGATTGAAAGATGAGGTAGCAGGTGATGCGCTAGAACGTGTTGGATTAGATAGACGATATATTGATCGATACCCACACGAATTTAGCGGAGGACAACGTCAACGGATCGCTATTGCAAGGGCGTTATTATGTGAGCCAGAAGTATTAATTCTGGATGAACCAATTTCAGCGTTAGATGTTTCACTTCAAATCCAAATTGTGCACTTGTTGCAAAAGATTCAAAAGGAACAAGGTTATACATATTTATTTATCGCGCATGATTTGCCGATGGTTCACTATTTATGTGAAAAGGTAGCTGTCTTATATAAAGGAGAACTTGTTGAATTTGGAAATACGGATGAAGTATTCCGTAATCCTCAACATTCTTATACAAAAACATTATTAGCATCAACACCAAAAATTTCGGGTTAAAGGAGAATGTAGGATGAAGAAATTTTTATTATTTGTCATTATGACCGTATTAGCAATTACTTCTGTCGCTTGCGGTAAAAAAGAGGCGCAAAAGGCGAGTGCTGGTAAGGGGGAAGGAGATCGATTAGTAACGAATATTGGTAGCGATCCATATACACTCGATTCCGCAATTGCAACAGATAGCACATCAGGTTATGTAATTGGACATTTATTCTCAAGCTTATATACGCAAGATAGTGATGGGAAATATCAAAATGAATTAGCAGAGAAAGAAGAAGTAAATGCAGATGGAACTGAATATACAATCCATTTAAAGAAAGATATTAAATGGTCAGATGGTTCTCCTATTACAGCAAATGATTTTGAATTTGCATGGAAGCGATTATTAAATCCGAAAACGGGTTCTATGAATGGGACAGAAATGTACTTTATTAAAGGTGCAGAGGCGTATAATACTGGAAAAGGTGAAGAAAGCCAAGTTGGTATTCAAGTTGTTGATCCTCAAACATTAAAGGTAACACTTGAGCACCCAGTTGCTTCTATTAAACAAAAATTAGCGAGTTCATTATTTATTCCATTATCTAAAAAATCAATTGATGATAACAATAAATTAAAAACAGATCCAAAAGAGTTAATTACAAATGGACCATTCACGTTAAAAGAATGGAAGCATAACCAAGCAATTACAGTACAAAAAAATAAAGAATACTATGATAAAAAGGTAACATTAAAAGAAATTGAGTTTCGTATTATTCCAGACTCTAAAACGGCGTATCAATTGTACAAATCAAAAGAATTAGATTTATTAAGTGGCTTACCACAAGAGATGATTGAGAAAGAAAAAGGGAATAAGGAATATAAACGTGTTGCAGGATTCTCATCTTATATTTACTCGTTTAACGTAGAAAAAGAGCCATTTACAAATGCGAAAGTACGTAAAGCATTTTCATTAGCAGTTGATCGTAAGTTTATCGTTGAAAAACTGTATAAGAATAATGCGCAAGAAGCATATGCATTCGTTCCAGAAGGAGCAAAAACACAAAGTGGTCGTGATTTCCGTAAAGAAAAAGGTGATTACGTAAAATTTGATACAACAGAAGCGAAAAAATTATTAGAAGAGGGTATGAAAGAACAAGGTTGGTCTACATTACCTGAAGTAACATTAAAATTCACAACGGATACACAGCATAAAAAAGTAGCAGAAGCAATGCAGGAAATGTTTAAGAAAAATCTTGGTGTAGATATTAAATTAGAAAATAAAGAGTGGAAGAGTTACATCGATACATATAAGCAAAGTGATTTCCAATTAGCTTATATGGGATGGGGCGGTTCTTTATTAGACCCAATTACTAAACTAGATTTATATGCAGGTGATGGTCCAAACAACTATGCAAAATGGCATAATAAAGAATTTGACGCTTTAATCAAAGAAGCAGAAGTTGAACAAAATGAAGATAAGCGTTTTGATTTATTGCATAAAGCAGAAGATATTATGTTTACAGATTCACCGTTAATTCCAATTATATTCCCTTCTGATTCTTACTTACAAAAAGGATCAGTATCTGGACTTCAATATTATGTTGGATCTAAACCAGATTTAAGATATGCAAAAATAAAGAAGTAGGCAACCGCCTACTTCTTTATTTTATTTCTCTTTTATATTCTTTTTTCGTTCCATCAGAGAAGACAACTTCTAAATCAAACTTTTGGTAGTCTTTATCAAGTTTGAACACATTTACTACTTGATCGATTACTTCTTGGTCAGGAGTATCTTTATCAAATTTTAATTCTTGTAGAAGTGGGCTTAATTTTGTAATAGCCTCGTCACCTGTAAACTTTGCATTTGATTTGTGGTCTTCAAGTTTTGCTTCCATTTTCTTATCAGCTGCTACATTCTTATAATCAGCCTCGTAGTCTTTCTTCGTATCTTGATAGTCTGCATCTAAACTAAATTCATTGAAGTTAAGTTTTAAATCAGCAGGAGCTTCATTTTTTGCTTCTTCAGTAGTTTTCTTATTAGAAGTTGTATCTTCTTTTGCAGGAGCTTTACATCCTGTTAATACAGGTACTAGCATAAGCGCTAATAAAACTGATAGTAAAATTCTCATTATAATTTCCTCCTTATGTAAATTCGTTCTATACAAGTTTTTCCCAAAATCATGTAATTATGTATGTGTTGAAAATAAATTATTAACTTGTATCCACAAAGTTTAATCCGCAATTTAAATCAAAAATGATTTGTATGTATATGGTAAATTAAGGTTGTGAGGAGGTGCTAAAATGCATGAAGAATATAAAGAGATGATAAAGGAAGCAATTGAATATATAGAGGAGCATTTACATGAGGAGCTTACAACAGAAAGAGTGGCCTCTCACAGTGCGGTATCGATGTACCATTTTCATCGTATTTTTCAAAGGTATATTGGGATGAGTGTAACGGATTATATTCGAAAGAGAAGGTTAACTCATGCTGCGCAAGTCTTAGTGTCAACGGAGAGGGCTGTTATTGATATTGCAGTACAATACGGCTTTTCCTCACAAGAGGCATTTACGAGAGCTTTTAAAAGAATGTTTCAATTGCCACCGAAGAAATATCGAAAGTACTTCCAGTCATTTTATATAGAAAGAGAGGGTGTTTCAATGCAAAAAGGTATACCGAAAGGATGGATCTTAAGTGGAAGTCATCCTGCTGAATATGAGATGGGTTTAGACTATGAAGTTGCCCATCAAGGAAAAGTATCTGCATACATAAAGGCAAAAGAGAATGTTACACATGGAGGATTTTCAACATTAATGCAAATGTTTCGAGCGGATAAATATATAGGTAAAAGATTACGTTTAACAGCATTTATTAAGAGTGAGAACGTAAGAGATTGGGCAGGATTGTGGATGCGAGTAGACGGAAAAGATACAGAACCACTCGCTATGGATAACATGCAAAATCGCCCAATTAAAAATACGAATAACTGGCAATCGTATTCGGTTGTATTAGATATAAAAGAAGGAGCGCTTGGTATTGCATTTGGTGTCTTATTATCAGGAGAAGGTTGTGTGTGGCTAGATAGTATTCGATTTGATGAAGTGGATGAAAAAATTTCTTCAACAGATTTGGCTGAAAACTTTTATGAAACACTACTAGAAGAGCCGGTAAATCTGCAATTTGAAGAGATAGAAAAGTAAGGAGAAAAGATATGCTCAAATATGTAAAACTAATAAGTATTAGTTTAGTAGTATCGTCTTGTATTATGGGAATTAACTATTTAATTAGCTATCTTTGGTCAGGGCATATACCTTCTTTGACGTGGAGAACATATTTGATATTTATCGTTATATTTATGATGAGTTTTAGTTCAATGCAAAAAGAAGGGGGAGAGGATTATTGACAATAGTCTTCTTCGCCTTTCTTTCATTAACACAAATGTTCATAACTGTTTTCGGAAATGCAGGTATGATCTTTAATATAATTTCACTATCGCTACAACTTGTAAGTTCGGGTGTAATTGTACCACATGAGATGCTTTCTAAAACATATCAAACAATCGGCGAATTATTTCCCGCAACATATGCAGCGAATGGCTATTATACAATAATATTTGGGGGAGTTAGTTTAGGAGAAAATATTATTTCGTTATTAGTCATTATATTAGTTACACAATTGGTAGCAGTAATTACTGTATCTATAAAAGAAATAGTAAAGAGAAGAAGTCATGTAGTTAAAGAAGTATAAAATAAAAACGGTATCCGCCGAAGGATACCGTTTTTATTTTATTATTTTGCAACTTCTGTCCACTTGTAGTTAAATTCACCGCCGAAGTCAGTTGTTACAAGTCCTTTAATGAAAGAGCGTTGTAAGTAAGAACGACCTTGTTGGTATAAAGGAGCGACAGCACCGTCTTGTAATAGGATTTTTTCAGCTTGCTTCATTGCTTCAAAGCGAGCCTTTTCATCACCAGCTAAATCTGTTTTCACTTTATGAATGAGCTCATCATACTCTTTGTTAGAGTATTTATCGAAGTTATAAGCACTTTCTGTTGTAAATAAATCTAAGAATGTAATTGGATCAGCGAAGTCAGGGCCCCAGCCATCAATTCCAATTTCATAATCACCACTTAATAGTAGTTTCAACTGTTGTTTACGTGGTTGTGGTTTTAAATTCACTGTTAATCCATCTAGATTCTTTTCTAGTTCACCTTTTAAATATTCACCAGTCTTTTTAGCTAAAGCATTATCGCTTGTTAATAGTTCGATTGTTACTTTGTCAGTACCAAGTTCTTGTTTCGCTTTTTTCCAGTTTTCTTTCGCTGTTTTCACATCATCTTTGACTAGGTTTCCATTTTCTTTACGGAAGTCGTTGCCTTCTGGACTTTTTGCAAATTTTGCAGGAACCATTCCTTCAGCTGGAACAGCGCCGTTATTTAAAATTGTTTCTACGTATGCTTTTTTATTCATTGCTCCGTTAATAGCAAGGCGTGCATGTTGATTTTTTAATGTTTCATTTTTTTGATTGAGTCGTAAAAATTGAATGCCAACTTCAGCGCGGTCTTTGAAATTTGGATCACCCTTATATTTATCAACAAACTCCGCAGTCAAAGCAACACGATCAATTTGTCCTGAATCGTATAAGTTAACTTCTGTAGACTTATCTTTAACGACATTGAAGTTGATTTCTTCTAATTTTACAGTTTTAGCATCCCAATAGTTAGGGTTCTTCTTCAATTGGAAGCTTTGCTCGTGTTTCCAGTTATCTAATGTGAAAGCACCGTTGTAAATTAAATGATTTGTTTCTAAACCATATTTATCGCCCTGAGATTTTAAGTAATCTTCATTAATTGGTAAGAATGTTGAGAATGTCGTTAAGCTTAAGAAGTAGGGAACAGGACGGTCTAGTTGTACTTCTAACGTTTTATCATCAAGAGCTTTGACCCCTAGTTGATCAATTGGTAATTGTTTCTGGCTTATTTGTTTCGCATTCTGTATATCGAAGAATAAGAATGCATATTCAGCTGCTGTATCAGGATTTACGGCACGTTGCCAAGCGAAGACAAAGTCCTTTGCTGTAACTGGAGTACCGTTTGACCATTTTGAATCACGCAGGTGGAATGTATATTTTGTTTTATCGGGACTAAGGTCAACCGACTCAGCAACACCAGGAATTGGTTTGTTATCTTCTCCCATTGCATATAAACCTTCAAAAACATTTCGCATTACGCTCATGGATTCCCCATCCGTTGCTTTTGCAACATCCATTGTTGGAATTTCTGAAGCGAATGATAAGTTAATTGCCTGCTTATCAGGTGCTTTATCATTTGCTTTCGCTCCGCTTGCATGATCTTTATTTCCCCCGCAAGCAGTTAGTAATAGACTTGCCCCTAAAACAGATGCAACAACAGGTACAACTTTTTTCTTCATTGTTCGTTCCTCCCTAAATGTGTTGTTCGTAACGTCGTAATGTCCACGTTTTGAAGTGTAGCTATAGAAGAAGAGAAAACCTATTATAGATATGTGTATGTAGGTAATCAGGTGTTCTATATGTATATACATGTTGAACTATAATCTATCGTTATATGTTTCAACGTAGTAGACGTTATATTTTGATGGTGAAATATTTCGTTTATTTGATTATTTAGAATATTAACACTGGAAATAACTATATGTCAATAATAAAAATAGATTGTTAATTTCTTAGAATAATATATTAAAAAAGCAGATTTCCTCGTATTAGGGAATCTGCTTTTCATATGTTTTGCTAAAAAAACAATTGGTGTGGGCTAATAATCAGTGGGGATGAAGAAAAACCCACTGATTAAAGTTTCGCTTTATTTTTCAATTTTTGCCCATTTGAAGTTTAATTGACCTGCAAAGTCTACTTGCACAATTCCTTTCACATAAGGACGCTCTAAATAAGATTCGCCTTTTTGGTAAAGAGGAGCGATAACAGAGTCTTTAAATAATATTTTCTCGGATGCTAGTAATGCTTCCCAGCGAGCTTTTTCATCACCAGCTAAAGTTGTTTTTACTTTTGCTATTGTTTCATCAAACTCCTTATTAGAGTAATGATCTAAGTTGTAAGGGTTATTCGTTGTAAATAGCTCAAGGAATGTAATTGGATCCGCAAAGTCAGGGCTCCAGCCGTCAATTCCAATTTCGTAGTCACCTTTTAATAAAAGTGAAACTTGTTGTTTACGTGGTTGCGGCTTTATATTTACCGTTAAGCCATCTAAATTCTTTTCTAGTTGTCCTTTTAAGAATTCACCAGTTTTCTTTTCAAGGTCACCGTCACTTGTTAATAGTTCTAACGTTATTTTTTCAGACCCAAGTTCTTGTTTTGCCTTTTTCCATAATTCTTGAGCAGATTTTGTATCAACCTTTGTTAAATCGCCGTTTGCAGCACGGAAATCTGTTCCGTCAGGTCCTTTTGCAAAGTTTTTCGGCACGAGACTAGAGGTTGGTGTAGAGCCGTCATTTAATAACGTATTTACAAAGGATTTTCGATCAATTGTTTGATCGATTGCTTGGCGTGCAGAAACGTTTTGAAGTACTTTGTTTTGTTGATTCATACGTAGAAACTGTACCCCTACGTTTGGCCGTTCTTTAAAGTTAGCATCCTTTTTATATTTATCAACGAAGTCAGATGTTAGTTTGATACGATCTAATTGTTTTGACTCGAATAAATTTACTTCTGTAGATTTTTCTTTTACGACGTTAAAATTGATTTCTTCCAGTTTGACAGTATCTTTATCCCAATAGGTAGGGTTTTTCTTGAATTTAAAGCTTTGTTCGTGCTTCCAATCGCTTAGTGTAAAAGCTCCGTTGTACAAGATTGTATTGTCTTCTAAAGCGTACTTATCACCTTGTGATTTAAAGAATTCCTCGTTAATTGGTAGAAATGTTGGGAACGCTGTTAAGCTAATAAAGTACGGAACAGGACGTTCTAATTCTACCTCAAACGTATGGTCATCAATTGCTTTTACACCAAGTTGATCGGCTGGAAGTTCTTTGTTGTTAATTTTTGTTGCATTTTTAATATCAAAGAATAGAAATGCATATTCAGAGGCTGTTGCTGGATCAACAGCTCTTTGCCAAGCGAAGACAAAATCTTTCGCTGTGACAGGAGTGCCGTTTGACCATTTTGAATCTCGTAAATGGAATGTGTATTTCGTTTTATCACCACTTACTTCATGAGATTTTGCAACACCAGGGACAGGTTTGTTACCTTCACTAAGATTATACAAACCTTCAAATACGTTTCTCATTACTTGACCAGAATCAGTATCTGTAGCACGAGCTGTATCCATTGTTCGTATTTCAGTAGGTGAAGATAAGTTCAAAACCTGTTTACTAGGCGCCTCGTCTTTTGCATTTGCTCCGCTTGCTTCATTTTTATAACTACCGCAACCAGTTAATAAAATACTTACTCCTACAACTGATGCAATACCGGGTACAAACTTCTTTTTCATTTGATTTTCCTCCTAAATAATTAAGTTTGGATGATGATGAGGGAAATGAAAAATAAAAAATCCCTCTTTTCATATTGAGAAAGAGGGATTTTTACGTACAAGTTATGCACCCGTATATAAACGAAGTCCCTCATTCTATCTTTCAAGCACAAAGCTTGCAGGAAGTGGCACAGTATTCAAAATGAACCTGTTGCCGAGGTTTCAAAGGGCCAGTCCCTCCACCTCTCTTGATACAATGAGTAAACGAATAAATTTTATTAATTTTTGTGTTTCTTTGATAATTCAAAATCTTACACCTCGGATAATGAAGTGTCAACCAATTGGAATATAGTTTAAATTTTCAGTTTTCTTCAACGGGAAAAACCACTGCATATGGCAGTGGTTTTTCTACTAGAAGTTAAAGTTATCTGGATCTGGACCAACGCGACGATCTTCATTTAGAGCTTGAATTGCTTTCATGTCATCAGCACTTAATTCAAAATCAAAGATATTTGCATTTTCAATAATGCGATGTTCTTTAATAGATTTAGGGATTGTTACAACTTCATTTTGTAAATCCCAGCGTAAAATAATTTGTGCAGTTGATTTATTATATTTTGTCGCAATGTCTTGTAATGTTGAGTTATCAAGTAGTTGTCCCTGCATTAATGGTGACCAAGCTTCAAGCTGGATGTTATGTTCTTTACAGAAAGCGTGTAATTCTTCTTGTGCTAAACGTGGGTGGTATTCCACTTGGTTGACCATTGGCTTAATTTCAGCGATTTCAAATACGTCTTGTAAGTGGTGAATGTGGAAATTACTCACACCGATAGCACGAACACGGCCATCTTTATAAAGTTTTTCTAACGCTTTCCATGATTCAGTATATTTCTCTTTTACAGGCCAATGTACTAAATATAAATCTAAATATTCTAGACCTAATTTCTCTAATGTAGTTTCAAATGCTTGAAGTGTCGTTTCATATCCTTGATCGCTATTCCATACTTTTGATGTAACAAATAATTCTTCACGTGAAACACCTGATTCACGAATCGCTTGTCCAACGCCTTCTTCGTTTTGATAGATTGCTGCAGTATCGATGCTGCGGTAGCCATTTTTAATTGCTGATTTTACAGAATCAATTACTTCTGAACCATCTTCTACTTTAAAAACACCTAAACCGAACCAAGGCATTTTCACACCGTTATGTAATGTTGTATAGTCTTTTAAACTTGTTAAACTCATATTATTTCCCCCTAGCTTTTTTGTTTGTTGCTTCTACTGCTTTTTGAATTGCCTCTGAAAAATTATATTCATATAAAGCTTTGAGACCTTCAGCTGTGGAACCACCTGGCGTTGTTACTTGTTCGCGGAGGTTAGCCGGATCTTGCGTTTGTTCAAGCATAGAAGCAGAGCCAGAAATCATTTGAATGACAAGGTGTTTTGCGGTTGCTTCATCGACGCCATAACTTTTTGTTGCTTCAATCAAGCTTTCAGCAAAGTAATAAAGGAAAGCAGGTGCACTTCCAGTAACTGCGGTAAGCTGATGAACTTCTTCTTCAGTACAAAGTTGCGAAGTGCCAATGCCTCTTAAAAGTAGTTGCAGGGTTTCTTGATGCATCTCGTTTACTGATTGTCCCATTGTATATAAAGAGATAGACTTTCCAATTTCGGCAGCTGTATTTGGCATAATCCAAGCAACAGGTGTTCCCTCTGGAAGTCTTTCTTCTAAATAAGATGGGCCAATGCCGGCGGCTACCGTTACGACAAGTTGATTCGATAGTAACGGAGATAATTCTGCTAATAATTCTTCATGTGCAGAAGGTGGCATTGCTAAAACAATCGTATCAACAGATGTAACATGCTGCTTCCAATCTGTTGCAGTAGACACATTATATCGCGCTCGTAATTGTTCTAGCTTTTCTACGTTGCTGCGGTTAGAAACGATAATTTCTTCGATGTATTCTTTGCTTGTTTTAAGTAATCCGGAAAATATAGCTTCTGCCATACGACCAGCACCAATAAATAGAATTCGATGTTTAGTTAGCATATCCTTTATTCCTTTCTAGTGAAGATATGTTATAAAAAACGATACCATCTTTAAGAGAATTTTGTAAAAAGAAAAGACTTGTAGTGAAAAGAATGAAATGTGAGGGAGGAGAGGTGATACAAATAAGGCTATAAAAATTATTATATTTAAAAAATAGTTGTAATAAAAAATCCCTGAAGCAGCTAAGCTTCAGGGATTGATAGATTATAAGTTTATGCTTTTGTCATACCTAACAATACAGCGCCGCCGATAATTAAAACACTACCTAGTGCAATAAAGATCAATTGACGTTTTGTTTTCTTTTCACCTAAGAAGACAATCGCACCGAATGTTGAGATAACGATTCCAGTTTGAGATAATGGGAAGCTTGTTGCTACTCCGACACGTGGTAATGAAAGAAGTAAGAATAAGTTTCCAGTTCCCCATAGTAAACCAGATAAAGCATTACGGATTGCATATTTGTTAAATGGTTTATGTTTAGATGTCAATACAACCGCACCAACAAACATACCAACTGCTTGTGGTAAAATAGCAGACCAACCATCGATATTATACCAACGAATAATAATTACATATACAAGGTAACCGAAAGTAGAAACAATTAAAGTAAGAAGTCCTTTTTTCAATTGTCCTGGTGGCTGTGCATTTTCTTTGTCATCTAGTGATGTGAATACAACACCAACTACGATTAATAGGATTGCAATCGTTCCCAGAACAATCGTTGTTGTAGTAGTCCACTCACGGAAAGCGATAACCCCAAAGATAGAAGTTGCAACAAGTTGCATACCAGTAGAAATCGTTACAGTAGTTGAAACACCTAGTTTTTCAACTGTTTTTAATTGGTTTACTTGTCCTAAAGCCCAGAATAAACCTGAAATAAAACCAACAATCAAGACTGTCATTGTTAAAGCTGGTTGAGTAAATACATACATAATTGTTGCGAAGAATAGAGCGCCGATTGTCATACCTACCGTTTGGCTATATGCACCACCGCCCATTTTTACGCTTACTAATAAGATGTTTCCCCATGCAATTGCAGGAAGAAGCGCTAATAAAATGTCCATTACAAGACTCCCTTCGGTTTTCTATACCAATATAATTACATATCGTTCTAACGATCGGTAATGCCCCACTAATAGAGTAGAAGATTACCGATCGCTAAAACAGGATGAAGAATTCACGATATAAATGCGTTTTCATTTCTTCATTTTTTGAAACACCTCCATATAATAACAGGAAATTGCCTATTTTAGAAAGTGAATTCAAATAAAATGTATATTTTAATAAAAGGTAAAATTCAGTTATTTCCCGGCGGTATATTTTATTTCCTGAGAAATAAAGAAGCAGCTTCGAAAAAAGCTGCTTTAAGGGTTAGTAATTCTTTTATTAATAAGCTGAATACATAGCAGAAATAGGAGTGACATACTAATAGTGATAACTACAAGTGTCCAGGCGAGCTGCATATTACTTGCATCAATCGCCATATAAATTGCAGTTGGGATTGTCTGTGTTTTACCAGGAATGTTCCCAGCAAACATGAGTGTAGCACCAAATTCCCCTAGTGCACGAACAAAGCTCAAAATCATTCCACTTAGTAATGCAGGAAATGCAAGCGGAAGTGTGACGTGTAGAAAAACTTGATATTCACTCGCACCAAGGTCACGAGCACTTTCCTCAATTTGTACATTCGCAATAGAAAACCCTGTTTTTGCTGATTGGTACATGAGCGGAAATGCAACAACTGTAGAAGCGATGATTGCAGCAGTAGATGTGAACATCATGGACTGCTGAAATATTGATTCTATCCATGTTCCAATGGGACTATTATTTCCAAAAATGATAATGAGAAAAAAGCCGATTACAGTTGGTGGAAGTACCATTGGTAATAAGAAAATAGTTTCTAATATTATTTTATATCTCCATGAGGAGCGTGCTAGCGCTCGCCCGATAATCGTCCCTAAAATTGTAACGATAATGGTGGCGCATGCAGCTACTCGTAAAGATAGAAAGATTGGTGACAAAATGGCATCAAAGCTCATGGCAATTATGACAGGACTGTAAATCCATATTTCTTAAAGATAGATTGTGCATCTTTTGACTGCAAATACTCATAAAATGAAGTCGCCTCTTTCTTATGCTTAGATTCCTTTATAACACCTAAAGGATAGTGGATTGGCTCATGCGAAGTAGCTGCTGCTGTCTCGCCAATCTTTACTTTGTTTGAAATAAGAGCATCGGTTTTGTATACAATACCAGCATCGACATTACCTGTTTCTACATATGTTAACACTTGGCGAACATCTTTTGTAAATACGATTTTATTTTGAATGTCATTCCATAGATTTTCATGTGTGAGAGAAGCCTTTGCGTATTTTCCCGCAGGTACTGATTCAGGTGTACCAAGTGCGATTTTCTTAATTTTTTCATCTTTTAAATCTTGAATTTTTGTAAGAGAACTATCTTTTGGGACAACTAGAACGAGTTCATTTCCAAGAAGATTTTTCCCTTCTTTTTCATTAATAAATCCTTTTTTAACAAGGGTTTGGAATTTATCTTCGGCTGCTGAGAAGAATAAATCAGCAGGCGCGCCTTGTTCAATTTGTTGTTGAAGTGCACCAGAAGCACCGAAGTTAAAAGAAAGTTTAATATTAGGTTCTTTTTCTTTATATTTTGTTTCAATTTCTTTTAGTGCATCTTGTAAGCTTGCAGCAGCTGATATAGTAAGTTCTACTGCTTTTCCTTCTTTAGCAGTTGATTTCTCTTTCTTATCTCCGCTTGTACATGCAGCACTAAATATAAGAAGAAAAGAAAGTATAAGTGCCCCGATGGATCGTAATGTAAACTTGTTCATAAAAAAATCCCCTTTCGTTTTGACATAATTAATTATAACTAATTATAACTAGATATAACTAGTTATAATTGAATATAATTTGAACGATGTAGTTGTTTTTAATATAGGAGAAATATTCTTTTCTTTGTTACAATGAAGGAAGAAAGTGAGGAATCGTCTATGGATCATCATTCCTACACAACGGAAGAAGTAGCGAAGCGATTAAAAGTATCAAAATTAACTGTATACGATTTAATTAAAAAAGGAGAACTGCCTTCTTATAGAATTGGTAGACAGATGCGCATTGATGCAACGGATTTAGAACAATATATAAAGCAAATGAAAACAGGGAAAATACAAGGTACTCCTGTAAAGAGCGAAGATAGTAGAGGCTTGAATACATGTATTATTAGCGGACAAGAACTAACGTTAGATATGTTGGCAAAACGTATAGAAAATCGCTTGCCAAGTTCAAATATATTAAGGGCATATCAAGGTAGTTTAACGAGTTTAGTAAAAATGTATCAAGGAGAAGGAAGTATCGTTAGTCTGCATTTGTTTGATGGAGAAACAGGTACATATAATGTTCCGTATGTAAAACGTATTTTAGTTGGACAACCATGTACGATGATTAATTTATTAGCAAGAAACGTTGGGTTTTATGTGCAAAAGGGAAATCCAAAAAATATAAAAACATGGGCTGATTTATCTCAATCATCTATACGATTTGTAAATCGAGAAAAAGGTTCTGGCATTAGGGTGTTAGTGGATGAACAATTGCGCATTCAAAAATTAAATAAAGAGCGTATTAGTGGATATGAATGGGAAGAGTCGAATCATCTTGGTGTTGCCACGCAAGTCGCAAATGGAAAAGCTGACGTAGGAGTAGGTTCAGAAAAGTTTTCACAGATTGTAAATGTAGACTTTATTCCAATCATGAAAGAACAGTATGATTTAGTGATTTTGAAGAATAAAGAAAATGAAGAGCTGATCGAAGTCGTGAAAGATATTCTGCAATCGGAAGAATTTCATAATGAATTAAAAGCGATTGGCGGATACGATATGACGAAAACAGGCCAAATTATATATGAAACAAACTAAAAAGCTGCTTGTCTATAAGACGAGCAGCTTTTTTTATATATAAAGGGGTTTGGGGAAACAAAGTATTAAACAAGACCTTGAGCAAGTGTATAAATGAAGGCCGTAAGAAGAGTAGCTCCACTTGCAAGTCCGATAAAGTGAAACTTTAATCAGTGAGGGCGGGGTATCCCTCGCTGATTATTAGCCTTCACCAATCGGGCTTTTACGGGCAGTTGATCCCAAACCTAACTTCTTTGATTTCGTTGAATTTTGAAGTGGGAGTCGTACTGCCCGTTAATGCGGGGAAAAGTCTGATTTGTTGAAAGTAATGTTGTTCATTATAATCTTTCCTTATTTGTTTAATGTAGTTGCGACGGCTTTTGCATCGACAAGTGCGGATAGCACCATGCCCATTGTATTTAAAAATTTGTTTGATTTCATTTTGCTCATCATGCGTATCCGCTCCTTTTCGAATTGTTGTTGCCCTGCTTTATGTCTTAATTATAGGAAATATGATGGCCCGCAACTATCGAATTAGCTTACGGGAGACTTACATTTGTGTAAGAAAAAAAGACATTCATGTAAGAATGTCCGTTAAAGCATATTGATATGATGATGCTCTTCAATTGTTTTTAAGAAGCTGCGCATTGAATTCGTCATGTAGCTATCTTTACGGCGTATGAAAACTGTTGAAATACTACCGTATTTTTCAGGAATTGCATGACAATGTACTTTACCTGCTTTAGAAAGATGATGGACAGCAGACTGTGGTACGAGTGTAATTCCAAGGCCGAGTGCAACACTGTTTAATATTGTCTCTAATATATTAAATTCCATAATTCTTTTTGGGAGCAAACCTTCATCTTTAAGCCATCGTTCTAGTTTGGAACGGTATCCACATCCTTGGTTAAAAACGAGTAGGGGCGTTGTTGTAAATTCTTCTATATGAAAAGCTTTATTTTGTGTTACAAGCATTAATTTTTCTGTACTAACATCGTATTGTTCAATTAGTGGATGTTTAATAGGCCCTGATATAAAGGCGCCATCTAATTGATGATCAAGTACTTCTCTAATCAATGCTTCTGTTAGACCCGCTTGTAATGATAAATCGACATTCGGATAGCGTTTATAGTAAGAAGATAAAATGGTAGGTAATGTACTTACTGTTTCGACTGTACCGATTTTTAATATGCCAGAGGGAGTTTCACTATCTAAAAATACTTGTTTTAGCTCGTCAACATCTTGCAAAATTTTATTAACATAAACGAGCATTTTTCTTCCTTCAGCTGTGAGAGTCATGCCTCGTTTATGACGATAAAAGAGCGGTGTTTTTAGCTCGTTTTCCAGTTGTTTAATACGTGCAGTTACATTTGATTGTACGTAGTTTAATTCCTTTGCTGCACCGCTTACACTACCGCGGTCGGCAACGCTTTGGAAGATTTGTAAGTCTCTTAATTCCATAGTATGATCCTCCTTGATGTTAACTATCATTATAAGTGATAGTTAACATCATTTTGAATCATTTTACGTGATATATTTTTTCTTTTACAATTCTCTTTGTGCAAATAGAAAGAAGCGGGGGAATTGTGTTGAGAAAAGGTCAAATGATAATAGGGGCTTTAGCATGTTTAATTGCAAGTATGTCATGGGGGGCAATGTTTCCGGTTGCTGATCATGCGCTAGAATACATAGATCCATTTTATTTTTCGCTCATTCGCTATGGAGCGGTGGCGATCGTACTTATTGTATTGTTGTTAATGAAAGAAGGAAAACAGGCATTTCGTTTAGAGGGAAGAGGAAAGTTACTCGTCTTTTTCGGAACGATGGCGTTTACTGTATATAATGTACTTATATTTTTAGGTCAAATGTTAATGGGGAAATCAGGCGTGATGGTTGCTTCTATTATGGAAGCACTGATGCCGATGATTTCTATTTGTATTCTATGGGGATATAAGCATGTAAAACCGAAAAAGTATATGATAACGAGCATGATTATCGCCTTTGTAGGAGCTGTATTCGTTATTACGAAAGGTGATATGAGTTTCTTTTTAACATTGAAAGATAACATGTTTTCACTGGCCTTTATATTTGTTGGTGTTGTAGGTTGGGTTATTTATACGATGGGTGGTCAAACGTGTAGCGATTGGTCAACATTACGTTATTCTACGTTGACGTGTGTATTTGGTACGACTGTCACAGGGATTATAACTGTAATCATTACATCGTTTGGATACGTATCGGTTCCGAGTATGGGAACGATTTCTATCGTGAAATATGATTTATTGTTTATGATGACATTACCAGGTATCGTAGCGTTACTTGCTTGGAACTATGGTGTGAAAATTTTATCGTCCATTAATGGGATTTTATTTATTAATTTTGTACCAATCACGACTTTAGTTATTATGATGATGCAAGGATATCGAATAACAATGTTTGATATTATAGGGACTTTACTTGTTATTGCAGCACTTATTCGCAATAACGTTTGTCAGAGAAAAGAAGAAAATATAAACAAGCGAAGTTTACAAGAAGAGCAATTACGTCAAGCTGTTTAATAAGCAATTGGAGGATTTCACATGTTAGAAAGTTTATTGTTTTTCTTCGCCGTCGGAGTTGCCTGCGAGCTTGCAGCAATTAACCGAAATGGTCGTAAAAAGATAAAACAACAAGCTGAGCTGATACAGCTTTTAAAAGAATTGAAAGAAAGAAAAATGTAAAAAGACGACCGGGCATAGACGGTCGTCTTTTTCTATATAAAGGGGAAAGGGGACACAAAGTTATACAAGCGTAGCAGCGTAAATAAAAGCAGTAAGAAGAAGAGAGCCGCTAGCTAATCCTAAAAAATCTAATTTGTTAAAAGTGATGTTATTCATGATGAATTCTCCTTACTTGTTTAATGTGGAAGCAACAGATTTTGCATCGATTAGAGCGGAAAATACCATGCCCATTGTATTTAAAAAATTGTTCGTTTTCATCGTGTTCATCATATGAATCCGCTCCTTTTCGAATAGTTGTTGTTTCTTTCTGACTTAATTGTATGAAATATTTGGGGAAGTAACTATCGAATTAGCTTACAAGAAAATTACACTTTTGTAAGAATTGAAATGTAACAATTAATACTTAAAATTATTACCAACTCCTAAAACTTAGTGTTATAATCGTTGTAAGAGAATGATTATAATTCGGATATTCAGAAAGGAACGAAACAAATGTATAAACCAATTACATTTTTGTTGAAATATATATTTAAAACAGCTGGGAAAGTAGAAGTGCAAGGAAGAGAAAAGTTACCAGAAGGTGGCCCATATGTTGTTGCATGTACACATACAAGTTTTATGGATGTATTAATGTTAGCTACAGGGATGTACCCGACCCAAATTCATTACATGGCAAAAAAAGAGTTATTTGAAGGGAAGTTCAAAAATTGGTTCTTTAAAAATGTGAATGCATTCCCTGTAGATCGTGCGAATCCAGGACCGAGTACACTTAAAATTCCATCACGCCTATTAAAAGAAGGGAAAGTAGTAGGGATTTTCCCAAGTGGAACACGATCAACAGAAGACGTTTCATTAAAAGCTGGGGCTGTTACGATTGCTCTGCGTTCTAACGTTCCGTTAGTACCGGCAGCTTATGTTGGTCCATCAAGTATAAAAGAATTAATAAAAGGGAAAAAGGCGCAATTGATTTTTGGAGACCCAATTCAAATTGATGCTGAAGAACAAATAGATCGAAAGACAGCTATGAAAATGATGACAGATCAATTAAATGAAAAGTTTGATGAGCTAAAGGAAACTTTGCAATCAAATCAAAAGTAAGAAAAGACGACCGGGCATAGACGGTCGTCTTTTTTATTACTATTTATAATAAAGGGGAAAGGGGACACAAAAGTTATACAAGCGTAGCGGCGTAAATAAAAGCAGTAAGAAGAAGAGAGCCGCTAGCTAGTCCTAAAAAATCTAATTTGTTAAAAGTGATATTGTTCATAATGAATTCTCCTTACTTGTTTAATGTGGAAGCAACAGCTTTAGCATCGATTAGAGCAGAAAATACCATGCCCATTGTATTTAAAAAATTGTTTGATTTTATTTTGTTCATCATATGAATCCGCTCCTTTTCGAATAGTTGTTGTCCTGTTTCTGACTTAATTGTATGAAATATTGAGGAGAGTAACTATCGAATTAGCTTACAGGAAAATTACACTTTTGTAAGAAAAACGAATAAAGGTGTAATGATGAGAAAGTTTGACATATGTTCGTGGAATTCATTAAGTTAAAAGTAGAGGTGAGTGTATGGCCAATATTAAAGATATTGCAAAGATGGCGGGAGTTTCAGTTACAACTGTTTCGAGAGTGTTGAATGATCACCCATATGTAAGTGAAGAAAAAAGGAAAGCGGTTATGGAGATAGTTGAGAAGTTGAATTACTCACAAAACGCAAATGCTGTTCATTTATCAAAAGGGAAAACGAATATTGTTGGTGTAATTTTACCGTATATTAATCATCCATGTTTTGATGCGATGGTGGGCGGGATGATGGAGGTGGCGTTAGCTCATAATTACAGAGTGCTACTTTGCCAAACGAATTATAATAAAAAAGAAGAAATGAAAAGTTTACATATGTTAAAAACAAAACAATTGGATGGCCTTATTATTTGTTCTCGTGCGAATGATTGGGAAACGATAGAGCCGTATGCTTCCTATGGGACGATCGTTGCTTGTGAAGATAATGATATTTCAAATATCTCAAGTGTATATACGAATCATTCGGCAGCTTTTCAATTAGGAATGGATTATTTGATTAAGAAAAGTTATAAAAAAATTGGTTATTGTACGGGAAGGAAATTAGGTCCGAGTAGTCAAAAACGTTTTGATGTTTATAAACAGCAATTGCAATCTATAGATGAAGAATTGAATGAAGAATGGATTTTCACAGAATGTTTTACATTAGAAGATGGTGTGAAAGTGGCTCATAAATTAAAGGGGATGCAGCATCTTCCTGAAGCATTAATAGTAGCAGGAGATGAAGTTGCGATTGGGGTTATGACAGAAGCTGAAAAATTAGGTATTCAAGTTCCTGAGGATTTAGCGATTATTGGCTTTGATAATCAACCTATTTCGCAAGTGTTACAACTTACAACCATTGATCAAAATTTAAAGGAAATAGGTAAAAAGGCCTTTGAAATGTTTTACAGGCAAATACGTGATGAAAGTTCTAAACAAGAAAAGGTGGAAATTCCATATGAACTTGTGGAACGCTCTACCGTTTAGCTTCAATCCGTTATGTGTAAATCACATAACGGATTGTTTTTTTGAAATATCTTTGACAGAAAACGCGTTTCATACTTTATAAAGGAGTTACACCGGTCTGTAATAATCCATGGATTCTTTTCAAGAATAGTATTTGGAGGGATATGCATGAATGAACTTTTATTGAGTATGAAAAAGTATATAGAAGATGATGAAAAGATTTTGGCTTTTGTTGTAGGGATATTTGAGAAGGATAATTTTACGCTATCGTATCAACATGGGATTTTTGCTGCTACTACTAGACGTCTTCTCTTTTATGGAAAGTTTCCATACTATCCTGCAACATTTAAAGATTATTCATATTTGCATATAGATAGCATAGATTTTCGTCCGCATTTCGAATGTACTTGTAATCATGAAACCATTCGAGCTAAGTATATTCAGAAGGGGAATGTGGAGCGATTTGTCCGTACAGTTAGAGCGAATATGAATAATTAATCACCCCTTTGTTTAAACATAATATCCCGATCTTTAAGAGTAAAAATGCGCAATAAAAACAACTTCTAAACCTCTAGGAGATAGTGATACAATGTCAAATGGGGGGAGGTATGAACTATGGTTAATCAACGTATAAAGGAAATAACACTAATTACAATTGGTTCATTATTATTCGCAATTGGTATTAATTACTTTGCAATTCCAAACCGTTTATCAGAGGGTGGAATTATTGGTGTAACGGTTGTTACGTACTATTTATTTGATTGGTCGCCGGGAATTGTGAACTTTGCTATAAATGCAATCTTACTAGCTATTGGTTATAAATTTTTTGATAAAAAAACGATGGTTTATACAATTTTAGGGATTGTAGAAACATCCTTGTTTTTATATGTTACGGAACATATTGAGTATCATGTAAATAGTGATACGTTATTAGCGGCTCTATTCGCTGGCTTATTTGTCGGTGTCGGATTAGGCTGTATGTTCAAAGCTGGAGGTACATCAGGAGGATCGGCAATTTTAGCTCAGTTAGCAAATCAATATTTAGGGTGGAGCGTTGGTAAAGGCGTACTTATTATTGATATTGTTGTAATTGCAGGTTCAGTATTTATCATAGGACAAGAAAAAGCAATGTACACACTTGTTGCAGTATTTATCGGAGCGAAAGTGATTGATTTCATTGTAGAAGGAATGGATACAAAAACAGCTGTTACAATCATCTCAAATCAACCAGATTTAATACGTGAAACTATTACGAAAAACATGACACGCGGTGTCACTGTATTAGAAGGACGCGGCGGATATACTGGTAAAAATAAAGAAGTGTTATATGTTGTTATAAATAAACAAGAGCTTGTTAAGTTAAAGCAGGTTATTAGTCGAGTAGATGAAGATGCTTTCGTTGTTATTCATGATGTACGTGATGTACTTGGCGGTGGCTTTAAAGCGAGCTAAAAGGTGAACGAGTAAATTCGTTCACCTTTTTTTAATTCTTACAAAAATGTAAGTGTAATGTAATGAGATTCAATAGTAGATTTTATTCCTTCTTTTTAAAATGGATGTATATATATCCTGCAGAGGAGGAAGATTGATTATGAAGAAAAAAATGATCACTACTATAATAGCGATGATAGTGATAGTAGTAATGTTACTGCCTACGAAACTTGGACCAGTTATCGATAAATATAATCCACTTTATAAGACGAAAGAATACTATACGGTCGTGAATACAATTGGTCAGCATATTGGTGATGAGTGGTATGAATATGAATTTATTGCGTTTGACGAACGTGGAAGAGAACAAAAAATAAAGAAGACTGTTAAGCATATGTTAAAGAGAGATGAAGCGTTAAAGGTGTATGCAAAAGGACGCTATGGCGAGGCAATTGAAGAAATTGAAGCTGTAAATATTCCTATTAATGCGAAGAGTAAACTTTTAGCGATGAGATAGCGAATTATACCCCCACCTATTTTTTGTCGAAAATAAAAATACTAGGTAGGGGTATTTTGAAATGTGTAAGAAAGCCTTAGTCCATATGGACTAAGGCTTTCTTTATTATATAAAGGGGAAGGGGGTACATTGTAGTAGCATGAGTGAAAGGTATAAGAAGAGTAGCTACTAGCAATATAATTTGGTTATGTGAGTGTTCTTCTTATTTGGCTTGCTTTCTAACTTTATTGTACGAGATGTAGGTAAGAGAAACTATCGAATTACATTACACATAGCTTACAAACATGTAAGTCTTCTGTAATGTAATTCGATGGTTAAAAGATAGTGAATTTCATATAGTGTAATTAGAAAGTCTCACTGTATTACTTTCTGTTTGTAATATTAATGAAGAATGAAAAACCAACTACTTTTTAATAGCCCTCATCTGTATTTAGATGAGGCTCTTTTTATAAACCTTACAACATTGTAAGGTTTACGTAAGTTAATTCGATAGTAAATTTGTCATATTTTTTGCATAATAGATACAAATAGATAAAATAATTAGGGATGTAGTAAGAAGGGAGAAAACTGGGATGCGTAAAGAAGAAGTAGTGAAGTTTCCAATTAAAGATTTCTGTAGCTACTTTACTGTTGCCGTAGTATGTATTGGATTATTTGATATCATAACAAACTTAATTGTTAAATAATATAGATGATAAAACAAGAAGGGAGATCCTTTCTTGTTTTTTTTATGGGGGAATAAAGATGAAATGGATTGATAGTCATATACATGTTGACCAATATAAGGATGAAGAAAAAAGTAGATTACTTAAAGATGTGGAACATAGTAAAGAGATACAGGGGCTTATCGCGGTATCTATGAATTATCAATCATGTAAAGAAACTTTATCTTTAGCAAAGCGATATCCTTTTGTACATCCAGCAATAGGTTTTCATCCGGAGCAACCGATTCATAAAGAAGAATGTGAGCAAATTTATAAATTAATTGAAGAGCATGTAGAAGACATAGTTGCGATTGGTGAAGTAGGCTTACCGTATTATTTAAGAAAAGAAGATGAGCGCATTACTGTCAATTCATATATATCAGTGTTGCAACGGTTTGTTGAACTAGCTAGTAAATATGATTTACCAATTATATTGCATGCAGTGTATGAAGATGCTGATATTGTATGTGATTTACTGGAGAAATATAAAGTTTCACGTGTACACTTTCATTGGTTTAAAGGAAGTGAAACAACAATGAAACGGATGATGAGGAACGGTTATTATATTTCTATCACACCAGATGTTTTATATAAGGAGAAGATTAGAAAAGTTGTTTCGTATTATCCACTTGAATATATGATGGTAGAAACAGATGGGCCGTGGGAATTTCACGAGGACGTTATGATGCATCCGAGAATGATTCGAGAGGTATTAAAGGAAATTAGTGTTATAAAAAATATATCTGTTGATAAGGTTGCGAAAACGATATATGAAAATACGATTCAATTTTACCCCGTATTAACGAGCAGTAAGACTCCCACCTCAAAATTCGACTAATGCGGAGGAGTTAGGTGGGAAATCAACTGCCCGTAAAAACCCGATTGGTGAGGGCTGATAATCAGTGGGGGATGGACAAAACCCCCGCTGATTAAAGTTTCATTTTATTTGAAAGGATAGGAGAGTTACTCTTATCCTTTTTATTATGGATATTTTTTCTAATATTTTCTATAATTTATGATGTGTTTAATTTGATGAAGAAAGTAGGGGAAGAAAATGGGAATACGGTTGGAAACAGTTCTAATAAAGGGAAGATGGCAGAGAGTGATGGATGGGTTTACTATGCAGTAAATGGTAATAAAAATACAGGAGGCATTTATCGTACGAAAGATCAATTTCAGACTTCGGAACGTGTAGTGGAAGGTGTAAATGCTTCTTACATAAATATAAAAAACAAAGCTTTATATTTTATTCATACGGATGAAGATAAGAATGCGGGATTATCTTCTTTAATGAAGTATGATATAGCTAACAAAAAGCTAGACACTTTAAAAGCGGATACATATTATGTTTATATAAAAGACCAAACTTTATTTTATCCGAAAAAATATTCTGAGCATGGTGGTTTTGATATTGTAGGGATAGTAAAAATGGATTTGAAAACGGGGCAGGAAGAAGAAGCGGCATTTAAAAACTCAGGTTGGTCTCAAACGATAGACGATAGTATTTTACATTGGAATAAAAATCGTGGAACACAAGTGACAAAAGATAATAAAACTTGGTCAAAAGAAAATTATGCAACAATATCTAGTGCTACTTATAATAATGAAAAATTATATGCTGTTGTCGACTTTTCGTTACCTTTTGAAACAAATGAAGCTGAGCATGGCATATATGAAATAGACATTCAACAAAATAATGAAAAGCTATTAGTAAAGGATGCCTTGCAGATGAATGTGAAAGGGGATACCTTTTATTATTTAAAAAAGGATGGAGTATATAAGAAGAAAATGAATGGCGGAAATGAAAAAGTAATTTATAATAAAGCGGTTGAACCAACTAAATCCTATTTATATTTTGTAGCAGGAGATATGTATCTTTATACGGATAATGGAACTATTTTAAATCTAGATACAAAGAAATCAAATGAAGTAAAAGATAAGAAGCTAGTAGATGAGGTTATGTTACAGAAAGTATGGAATGCACAGAAGGAACTTACTAATATTCAAATGGCTGCACTAACAGGAAACCCAAAACGAGTAGGGGATTTTTCGTACGGGGAATTAGTGAATCCTGCTTATAATACGAAGGACACTTTAGAGGCCACGCTATCTACGTACTTCTCAAAACCATTTATAGCAGAGTATATGAAGAGTAAGTACCTTAAAGAATTAAATGGGAAAATGCACTATGTTATTGGAGATCCAGGATCAAAAGCAGCAACTAAATTCACAAAAATTATTTCTGCCGAGCTAAAGGTTGGAAAAATAAAAGCGCAGGTAGAAACGTATAATGACTATGATAATGTAACAGAAAAAGTAGAAGTTGAATTTATTTATGAAAATAATCAATGGGTTATTAATAATATGCCGCGTTTTGGTTTAAGTTAAAAAAACCACCAAGCAAGATGCTTGGTGGTTTTATTTTAGGATTCTAATTTTTTCGCACGTCTTAATAACAATAGAAAGACAATGATGAAGAAACCAAGTATAAGGAAGAATCCATATTGTTTTACATAGTCCATTACGTCGCTTGCACTTGTTGGTTTTTCAACGTGAATGCCGTCTTTATTAGTAGTAATATGAATATCTTGCATTTTTACTTCATTTGTTTCTTTTTGTAAATCAATCCATTCTATATTTGGAATGCTTTCTAGATCCTTTAATACTTCTTTTAATGGTTTCACACCTAAGTAAGGATGATAGAATGCACCAATAACTCCATCGGATAATTTAGCAACAGATACAGTACGTTCTTTCATCTTTGCAATAGCTTGTGGCTTATCTTCTTCAATAAAGCCAACTGTTTCAGGCATTAATTTCATCCCGTGTAAAAATGATGGGGTACTTGTATAGAATGGTGAGTGCATGGATTTCCAAGTTGTATCACTTAACTGTAGTTGTCCTACATAAGTTGAAAAGTACCTTGATAATATTTCATATCCTTTTTGAGACATCGTGTAATGAGGTGCTTCAAATGCGACAGGATATAGTTTGGCATCTACAAGTTCTTGAATACCTTTTTCAATATGATCAGTCGTATACTTTTCTTCAAACTCTTCCCCTTTTTTTACATATGCATTATATGCTTCGACATTAGGGAAGTCATCTTTTGTTTTTGGTTTTTCATGCTTCGGTTGACGAATTGGTTGATCTGTTTTTACGTCCCAAAATTCAAAACCTTCCCCAGTTTCACTATCATAAAATTGATGCGTATAACCATGCATAATAATTGCTGCACCATCATCTTGCATAGAGCGTAAAAGATCGACTAGTTCGGGTTTATCTTTTAAATGCAGTGTTTTACCTGTCTCGGGATCTGTATATACAGGAATAACAGTGATCATGTAAGGAATCTTTTTCTCTTTTAGTAATTCAGCAATTTCTTTTAATTGATTTATATCTGCGGCCGGATGAACGTCCTCAAGACGCAAATAAGCCTCTACTTTATTTGTCGTTGGCTTTTGTCCAAAGTAAGAAAATAACATTTCACCAACGTAATGAGACATCCAGTCAAAGAGGTGTGGCGTTGCCACGTAATAAGATGTTTCATGCTGAACGATTAGTGGGTTCTTGCTATTTGAACTTACAGCGTTAGCAAGAACAGTTCCATTTGTATCAAAAGATTGAATCAATCGTTCCTCTTCTAAAGTGTTTTTAAGCTTATGGCTTGGATATTCGATTTTATTAACTCGTATATCATCAGCCTTTAGGGTAATGAAAGAAAAGCGATTAGATAATTGTTCAACATTTTGTCCTAAAACTAATACTGGGCCTGAGAAATTTTCTAGAAGTTGCTTTGTTTCAATAGGAAACTCTTCTTTTTGTTCACCGATATAAACAATATGTGTATAAGAAGATGAATTAGTAATTTCATTAGCCTTTTTTAAACTTTTCGTAGTTATATCGTTTGTAAAATGTCCTAATTGAGTATTAAGGATTTGAATGTTATTTGTAATTTTATCGTCTTTTGTACTGTATAAAACAAGTACTTTTGGTTTTGATGATGTTTGTGCAGAGGTGTGGATAGGGATAAGTAGTAAAATGCTGAACAAGAGTATTATGCACTTTTTCATTTGGTCTGCTCCTATTCTATATGTAGAGTTCAGTTTACAATTATATACAAGAAATACGTTGTAGTCTATGAAAGTTACATTTTTGCACGTATTTACCAGCTGTTTTTTCACAAAATCGGTCTAAAGCATGATGATAATATATATAGTTATTTGCTATGATAAAAGGGTAAGAGAATGATAGAATGTGGGTAATTGTAAAGGGAAGAAGGCTGAAAGGGGACAAATTTCAGCGGAGAAAGAGGTAGTGGTAGTGAAGAAATTCTTTGTAGGATTTTTAGTTGTTCTTGGGGTGTACTTATATTTCCAAGGAAAGTCTGAAGGAATGGGCAAGTTAGTGAATGAGACAAGCTATGTTGACTCAGAAGAAGCAAAACAGGTGAAACAAATTATTATAGAGGAAGCAAAGAAAGTCAATCTTCCAGAATGGATACCTCTTACAATTGCCGAACATGAAAGTCGGTTAAATCCAAGAAGTGTTGGAGATAACGGAACTTCATTCGGATTGTTTCAATTGCACCGTGGCGGTGGGCTTGCACCAGATCATTTAACTGATGAAGAGTTGAAAGATCCGCGCGCAAATGCGCAAATTGCAATGCCGCATTTAATGAAAGGATATAAGCGCGGGGTGCAAAAAGGTTTGACGGATTTTGCATTACTAAAATATGTAGCAAATACATCTGGATGGCCAGGTAATCTGGGTCCAGAGTGGACGGATAATAACATGAAGTATAACATCGGATTAGAAGATGTGTACTATCGAAATAAAGGTGTAATCAAAGAGTAGGTTTTCTATACCTACTCTGTTTTTTTATGAATAATTGCATCTTTTTCGCTCGTGAAGTACGCCGCTAGTTGTATTTTTACCTCTTCTAGTTTTGTAGAAACTTGCGGTATTTTATATCCTACATATAACGGTGAAACGACGAACCTAGGAACAACTTTACAAATGATTTTTCCGTTTAAGTAATAGAAGAATAAGTTATAACTACTACATCCTTTATGGAAATCTTTCAGTATGTAACGTACAGTTTGCTGAATATAATTTGCCAGTTCATCTATGTATCCAATATCTGCAATAATGATATTAAATTCAGTAAAACCGATAATAGGACGATCTGAAATATTGAGTTCAATGCGTTCGTTTTTTTGTACAATGACTCCTCGGAAGTTGTCCGGTTCTACGTTACCGAGATAGTCTACATATTTCATTCCGATAATCTGCATGTGTGCATGATGCAAACTCCCGCCTGAGAATGGACCGTGATTTTTGTATAAAATCACAGATGTGAATTCTTCATTCTTCTGTAAGTTTAACCAATGTTGAATGGAGAAACGAATTAGCGATCTCATATGTTCTTCACAATTATCTGTTTCGATTAGCACCGTTTGAAATGTATCTTTTAATGTAGGAAATTTGTTTTTTAACCAAATAATTGAGCCCTCAGTTGCTAAAATATCCGTTAAGTTTTCTCTGTCACAAAAAGGACATGCAGCGCTTCTATTCCGAATGCTTTCTGGTTTTTGTTTGCCAATATCGTTTAAAAAGTATAGTTGTTGTGTATCCATTTGTATATATGCCCCTTTAAAATATGTGTAAAAATCCCGCTTAATACATTCGGGAAAAGGAGAAGGAAATCCTTTAAAAGGAATAGGAAAAATAAAAGACAAGATATCCTCATTACAACAGGGTACCTTGTCTTTTATTTTTTCTTTAATAATGTGTATGGATAATATAAAGCATTTTTATTATGTTTCTTTTTTCTATTTTTTATTGTGTATAAGGCAATTGCTGTACTTGCGATTACAATAATGGCTTTCTTCATATTCATTTACCCCTTTTTTATTGTTGGTTTAATTCTTGGCTAACTGCTTTTGCATCAACTAGAGCATGTAAAATCATTTTTACCATGTTCATCATATTCCTTCACTCCTTTTTATAGTTCATTTAGTTCTTTTACAACTGCTTGTCCGTTCACTAATACCTCAAAGATTGCTTTTACGATTTCTTTCATCATGATCGTTTCCTCCTTTTGTTTGGCTCTCTTGTTTACATCTTTATTGTATAGGGAGGCATCTTTTCGTACTATCGCTTTCCATTACGTGAACATAACAGTTTTGTAAGATTTGATGTCACTTATTGAAATGTTTAGTCTATCTTCATTATTTTCAGAAAAATGACTATTCAAACATGAAATGGGAAAGTATAATAAAGAAGTAAGTATTAAATTCCGTACGAAAGAGGTGAATGAGATGAAACGTTCTTTAGCTGCACGTGCCAAATTTTTAGATTATATCTATTTTTGTCGTGCGATTTTTCATGATGTAGTTGTTAACGGGGTACGTCTGTCCTTTTTTAACAATTGCATAGTAGCTATTGAACGATAGATATCTCTTCACCCATTTTTAATAAACGTGTGAAAAGGGAGCTATTTGGCTTCCTTTTTCTATGTCGAAAACCATGGGGAATGTTTCTTTCCCATGGTTTTTTATATTGAAAGGAGTACGGAAAATGACAATTTGTAGTGTGAATAATGTAACGAAATCTTTTGGTGGAAACATCATATTTGAAAATATATCGCTTGAAATAAAGAATGGTGAACGTGTTGGATTAGTTGGTCGTAACGGTAGTGGGAAGACAACAATCTTTCAGCTTCTAACTGGAATGGAAAGTTTGGATGCAGGAGCCATTCATATGAAGAAAGGTACACGTATTGGTCATGTGGCACAAATTCCGAAATTTGATGAGGGTATGACTGTATATGATGTATTGAGTTCCGCTTTTAAAACAGAAAAGGAATTAGAAAGAGAAATGCGTGCTTTAGAAAAAAATATGGCGGAAGAACGGGAACCATCTGCTTTACAAAAATTAATGGAGAGATACGGAGTAATCCAAGAAAAGTTTGCGTTTCTTGGTGGTTATGAAATAGAAGCGAACTTGATGAAGGTAGCAAATGGTCTACAGGTGACAGAACTATTTCCACGATCATTTTTGGAGTTAAGTGGTGGGGAACAAACAAAGGTAAGTCTTGCATACATGTTATTGCAGAAACCAGATTTACTTCTATTAGATGAACCAACCAATCATTTAGATTTATTCGCAGTAGAATGGCTAGAGCAATTTTTAAAAGAATACAATGGAACGGTTATGGTCATTTCACATGATCGCTATTTTCTTGATGAAGTTGTAACGAAGATTTTTGATTTAGAAGATGGAGAGATTCACGTGTATCATACGAACTATTCTCAGTTTGTTGAGGAAAAGGAAGAACGGTTGCTTCAGGAGTTTCAGGCTTATCAAGAACAGCAAAAGAAAATAAAGAAAATGAAAGAAGCAATTAAGCGACTACGTGAATGGGCAAATCAGGCGAATCCTCCGAATGAAGGATTGCATAAGAGAGCGAGAAGTATGGAACGTGCACTGGAACGTATAGAGAAACTAAAGAAACCTATTTTAGAACGAAAACAAATGGGACTTCAGTTTGAAGGGCAAGAGAGAAGTGGGAAAGATGTTGTTGTAATGAAAGAAGTGAGTAAAGGGTTTGCTGACCACCCTTTATTTAACGAAGCGAATTTACATGTTCGTTTTCAAGAGCGTGCGGCGATCGTTGGTCGTAATGGTACAGGAAAGACAACGCTACTAAAGTTATTATTAGAAGAAATAGAGCCAGACGTTGGAGAAATTCGGATTGGTAGTAGTGTGAAAATCGGTTATTTATCACAACATGCGTACGGAAATATGAAGAGTAATGTATTAGAGGCTTTCAGGGAATATGTAGCTGTAACAGAGGGAGAAGCGAGACATATATTAGCTAAGTTTTTATTTTATGGTCCAGCGGTGTTTAAGAAAGTAACGCAACTGAGCGGTGGAGAAAAAATGAGGTTAAGACTTGCGCAACTTATGTATCAAGATATCAATTTTTTAATTTTAGATGAGCCGACAAACCATCTCGACATTGAATCAAGGGAAGTTTTAGAGGAAGCTCTTGAGCAATATAATGGAACGATTTTAGCTGTTTCACATGATCGTTATTTTTTAAATAAGTTATTTGAAAAGACGTATTGGATTGATGAGCATAAATTATTTGAGTTTGCAGGGAACTACGCATGGGCTCGTCAAAAGTGGGAAGAAAAGCTCGAGAAACAAGTAATAAAGCAGCAACGCCAAGGAAGAAAAAGTATGGAAACAGCTCCTGTAAAAAAGAAAGAAGTTAGGAATGTTGAGGATATTGAAACGGAGTTAATGCATGTAGAAGAGGATATATATATGCTTGAGTGTAAGATGGAACATGTAGTTGATGTTGAAATGCTTGAACAATTGTATGAAGAAAAAACGAAGAAAGAGTTGTTACGAGCGGAGTTATATAATGAGTTAGAGAATATTGTGGAGTAAAAAGTAGAAAGCGAATCCTTTCAGCTTTGCTGAAAGGATTCGCTTTTTTTATACTGATATTTTACTTTAAGAGAAAAATAAAAATTGTGTTTCACGTGAAACAGTAAATTTGATACATCTTTGTTCTGTAATTTACATAGATTGTAAAACATAAATGATATTAGGGATTTTTTGGATCGGTTACTTATTTCCCGAGACATAAGTATGTGAAACGGCGGATCAGGATTGAAAATAAAAAAGCAGAGTTACAGCTTTACGCGCTGAACTCTGCTTTCTTTTTGTGTCGTATCTTCCCTTGTTGAAATGATAATGGCGATCCCGAGCATAATAAAAAAAGCTAAAAAGAGGACGAACTTTGGGAAGAATGGGAATAGTAATAGAGCCCCGACTATCATAATTGTTAATAATACGTAGTGCAGGACGTATTGGAATAGGTTGTCCATGTTTTCGCCCCCTTTTTGGTAATTGGTTATTAGTATTCTATGTTTCATACTGAACGAATAGAAGTGAATTTTTAATTTTTTAATACGAAATAAAAGAGAACGATTGACATGTTTAAAGGAAAGGAATAATCTTGAAATTAATTCATACTATTTTTATAGGAAAAATAAAGATAGTTACAGGGAGGAGGCCTATGTTCCTGCATCGATAAAAATTAGGAAGGTAAAGGTGAGAGGGCAATGAAAAATGCTTTTAAAGGAGCACTTGCTACATTTCTTAGTGTGTCAGTATTACTAGCCGGATGTGGTCAAGAGGAAGCAAGTACAAATGAAGCCGGGAACGTACTAAAAGTAAAAGATGAATTTATTAAGGCGAGCGACAAATCAAAAAGTCCTACAAAAGTAAATGAAAGAAAAGATATTTTTGTAGTTGGAATGCCGAGCCCTGGAGGGATATTCCTTCCGCACTTTATGGAGAATGGATGGGATGGTAATATAACGCAAGCTATCTTTGCGCCTCTCGTTGGACTGGATAAGGAAGGGAAACCAATTCCCATTTTGGCGAAGAAGTGGGATATTTCGGAGGATCAGCTTACATATACATTCCATTTGAAAGATGATTTGAAGTTTAGTGATGGTACACCGTTAACTGCGGAGGATGTAGCATTTACATTAACGTTATTACATGATCCAACTTATAGTGGTGCGACTGATATAAGCCAAACAGCAATAAAAGGTGGGCAAGCATATAAAGAAGGAAAAGCGAATTCTATTGAGGGAATTCAAGTCATTGATCCGAAAACAATTACGATTACGACTGAAAAGGTAAATGCTCAAACGCTATCATTAATCGGTGGAGAAGTTATATCTAAAGCGTATTACGGGAAAGAGTATAAACAAGGACACTTGGAGTATTTAAAAGAGTTGTATGGGAAGCCGGTGGGAGCAGGAGCTTATAAGTTAGATAAATATATTCCTGGTCAAGAGGTTCGATTTGTAGCAAATGAAAATTATTTTGAAGGAAAACCGAAGATTGAGCACTTTATTTATAAAATTACAAAGGGTGATACGAAGTTACAACAATTTCAAGCAGGAGAAGTAGATTATGATGGTTTTACGACAAACGTGGAGACCATTGAGCAATTAAAAGATTTAGGTTTTGCTAATATTAATGTGTATACAGGAAGCTCTTATGGCTACATTAAAATGAATTATAAGAAGCCATACTTTAAAGATAAACGTGTCCGCCAAGCATTTATTTACGGATTAGAGCGTCAAAAGGTTATTGATACGTATTTCCAAGGATATGCGTCACTCGTTAATGTACCGATTACGCCAGTTTCATGGGCGTATACAGAAGAGGGCATTAATAAATATGAGTATAATTTAGAGAAGGCGAAGAAATTACTGGATGAGGCTGGATGGAAAGCAGGTTCGGATGGAATTCGTGAAAAAGATGGACAAAAATTGAAAGTAAGTTATTTTGCCTCATCAGCAAGTAAAATAAATGATGTAATGATTCCTGTGATGAAAGAAGATTATAAAAAGTTGGGTGTAGAGTTTAACCCAGAATATATGGACTTTAATACGATGATTTCAAAAGTGATAAAAGGTGATTATGATTTAGCAATGGTATCTACGCCAATGATTGATGATCCGAGCGGAACGATTGAAGAGTTTGTTTCAACAAGTAAACGAAATTATGATGGATATTATAATCCGAAAGTAGATGAATTAGCTAAGCAAGCATTAGAAACGTTGGATATTGAAAAGCGAAAAGAAATTTATAAAAAGTTATATCAAGAGTTAAGTGAAGACCCGCCTGTAATCTTCTTGAATAATAGCAAAGTGGTGTCTGCACATCATGCACGAATTCAAGGATTACAAGAAGATAACTATAACGGTATTTTATTAAGTTTACCTAAATTAAAGATAGAATAATAATTTTTAAAAAATTCTCAAAATATTTATTTAGAAAGAATTGACAAAATATAACGGACGATATAAGCTAATAACCATAAAGTCTACCGGAAAGGTCGGAATAGGATTGCTACCCCTCAAAAACATCTATTTTTTACGATTAAAACCGACTTTTCCGATTGGCTATAAATGTGCTGTGGGAGGCATACATAAGCTAATAAGTTCGAAGGGTATAACTATTAAACAGTTAGGGTGGGGACAATGAAGAAAAAGACAAAAAAATGGGCTGGTGTATTTTCGGTATTACTGAGTAGTTCGCTTGTGTTATCTGCTTGTGGGGGACAGGAGGATACGGCTTCTACAGAACCGGTTAAACAGCAAGATTTAAAAAATATAAAAGTTGAAAAAATTGCGGCTACAGATAAGACGAAAGTACCTGATAAGGCAAAAAATAGAAAAGATACGTTTATTTCTGGTATCTCAAAGCCTGGGGGAGTTTTCTTACCTTACTTTCAAGAGAACGGCTGGGATGGCAATGTGACATCGGTTATTTTTGCTTCCCTTGTTACAACAGATAAACAAGGAAAACCTATACCAGATCTTGCTGAGAAGTGGGATGTTTCTTCAGACCAATTAACATATACATTTCATTTACGCAAAGACTTGAAATTTAGTGATGGATCGCCATTAACCGCTGACGATGTAGCATTTACATTATCACTTCTACATGATAAAGCGTATGAAGGCGGAGATGATATTTCACAATATGCAATTAAAGGTGGAAAGGAATATAAAGAAGGAAAAGCGACGTCTATTGAAGGAATTCAAGTTGTGGATCCACAAACAATTAAAATTACGACCGAAAAAGTTAACTCACAAGCGCTAATTGCTTTAGGTGGTCCAGTATTATCGAAAGCTTATTATGGAAAAGAGTATAAACAAAATACTAGTTTAGATTATTTAAAAGAGTTATATGGAAAACCGATAGCTGCGGGGCCATATAAGTTTGAAAAGTATATCCCAGGACAGGAAGTTCGTTTTATAGCAAATGAAAATTATTATGCAGGTAAACCAAAAATCCAAAACTTTATTTATAAGATTACTTCACCGGATACAAAATTCCAATTATTCCAAACAGGTGAGATAGATTATACAGGAGTAGGCTACGGGGATGAAATTTTAGAACAAGTGAAGAGTTTGCAGTTTGCAAATGTTGAAATAGAGACAGCTGCTTCATTTAGTTATATAAGAATGAATAGTAAAAAACCGTATTTAAAAGATAAGAAAGTTCGTCAAGCTCTTATTTATGGATTGGATCGTAAAAAATATGTAGATACAGCTTTGAAAGGATACGGTACGGTAGCAAATGTTCCAATTCATCCAACATCTTGGGCTTATACAGAAGAGGGCATTAATAAGTACGAATATAACTTAGATAAGGCGAAGAAATTATTAGATGAAGCTGGATGGAAAGCTGGTTCAGACGGAATTCGTGAAAAAGATGGTCAAAAACTTAAATTAACGTATTATGGTGCAAGCTCAGCAAAAGAAGGTGATTTATTTATTCCGATAGCAAAAGAGAACTATAAAGAATTAGGTGTTGAGTTCAATCCTGAATTTATGGATTTTAATACGATGCTATCAAAAGTGAAAAAAGGCGATTATGATTTAGCTTCTGTTGCAACACCAATTACAACAGATCCAAGTGAAACTGTAAGTGGTTACTCCTCGGAAGGTGATGATAATACCCTAGGTTATAAAAACGAAAAAGTAGATGCATTAATTAAAAAAGGAATTGAAACTGTAGATATTGAGAAACGTAAACCGATTTACAAAGAACTGTACAAAGAACTAAGTGAGGATCCGCCAGTAATTTTATTAAATTATCGTAGAATCATCACAGCTTACAATGGAAACATTAAAGGAATTGATCCTGAGAAGTATGACAGTATTAGTTCGAACTCGCCAGTATTATCTATTGAAAAATAACGAGAAGAATGTATAAGTAGAAGACATTTTTTCATTCGGCTAGTAATATGCTGATTCGAAAAAATGTTCTTCTATTTTAAGCATAAGATTGGAGAGAAAAAGGGTGAAAACGTATATCATTCGTAGGTTGTTACAAATGATTCCTACACTTTTGGGAACGTCAGTTGTTATTTTTTTCCTGTTTGCACTTCTTCCAGGGGATTATATTGATTCGAATCCTAAGATTACACCGCAAAGGGCGGCAGAGCTTCGGGAATTGTATGGATTAAATAAGCCAATTGTTGAGCGCTATTTTCATTGGTTAGGTAATGCGTTACAAGGAGACTTTGGTTTTTCGCTTCAATATCAAGAACCTGTAACATCATTATTAAATAAATTTATTTGGAACTCTTTTAGTGTAGCAATTATTGCATTGTTTTTTATTTGGTTAATTGCACTTATTATCGGTGTATTTTCAGCGACAAAACAACATTCTTTATTCGATAAGCTTGTAACAATTGGTATCTTTGCAGCAATGTCATTTCCTTCATTTTTTATAGGTCTGTTTCTAATTAAGGTGTTCGCAGTTGATCTTAAGTTATTGCCAATAGGTGGAATGATTGATGTTGGTAGTAATTCAACCGGATTCGCTTATGTGATAGAAGTTGCAAAGCATATGGTTTTACCGGTATTTATTTTGACTCTTCTTGGTGTGGGCTCATTAACTCGTTATTTTAGAACGAGTATGTTAGAGGTTGTAAGACAAGATTACATACGAACAGCACGAGCAAAAGGGTTAAAAGAGAAGACTGTTATTTATAAGCATGCATTAAAAAATGCCATTTTACCGGCTATTACATTGCTTGCGTTTGAGTTACCTGGATTGTTTTCTGGGGCAATTATTATTGAACAAATTTTTAACTGGCCAGGGATTGGTGGTATTCAATTAGAAGCACTAAATTTCCGTGATTATACAGTATTGATGGCATTTACGATGTTTCTTTCTTGTTTAACAATCGTTTCAAATTTTTTCGCAGATATCGTATATGCAGTTGTTGATCCACGAATTCGGTTGAAGTAAGGGGGGAACGAGATGGAAACTGTTACAGCGATTACAGAGAAGAAAGAAAAAAAGAGAAGAAAAAATGAATCATCACCATGGCGACAAGCTATTAAACGGATAAAGAGAAATAAGATGGCACTCGTAGGATTGTATGCATTAATTTTTATGTTTTTATTTTGTTTTATCGGTCCATTCTTTTCGCCATATGCATCAGGGAAAATACAAGTTGCGTTAATTAACAAACCACCTAGTTTTTCTCATTGGCTCGGTACAGATCAATTAGGAAGAGATATTTTAACGAGACTTATGCAAGCGGGACGAATTTCATTAACAATTGGCCTAGCTTCAATGGTTCTATCAGTAATACTAGGAGCTGTATTAGGGGCTATTGCAGGATTTTATCGTGGCATCGTTGATAATATTATTATGCGTCTTGCAGATATTTTAATGTCGATGCCAGGATTACCGTTACTTATTATAATGGGGGCGATTTTATCAGAGTGGAAAGTACCGTCTGATTATCGTCTGTATGTCATTATGATTATTTTAAGTTTAGTAGGTTGGCCGGGGCTTGCACGTCTTGTAAGAGGTCAAATTTTATCGCTTAGAGAGCAAGCGTTTATGCAAGCTGCTGATGTGCTAGGAATAAAAGATTACCGAAAAATTATCTATCACTTAATTCCTAATGTTTTACCGATATTAATTGTTGTATCCACATTAGGCGTTGCAGGTTCTATTTTAGGGGAATCCGCACTAAGTTACTTAGGTCTCGGCGTCGTTCCACCTACACCATCATGGGGGAATATGATTAGTGCAGCTAACTCGTTAATTGATTTCCAAAAGCGTCCTTGGTTATGGATTCCGCCTGGTTTTGCAATTTTTATAACAGTTGTATCCATTAATTTACTTGGTGATGCACTTCGTGATGCGTTAGATCCAAAGATGAGACGGTAGGTGAGAAGGTATGAGTAAAGCGGTAGTGGAGCTGAAAGACTTACAAACACACTTTCAGACAGAAGAAGGAACAGTAAAGGCTGTGAATCATGTTAGTTTTACAGTTCGAGAAGGTGAAACGGTTTGTGTTGTAGGCGAATCGGGTTGCGGGAAAAGTGTAACAGCTTTATCTATTATGGGACTTATTGCTGAATCAGGCAGTGTAGTAGGTGGAGATATCTTATATGAAGGAAAAAGTCTTTTAGGAATGAAAGAGAAAGAGCTTCGTAGTTTACGAGGAAATGATATTGCGATGATTTTCCAAGAACCGATGACATCGCTAAATCCTGTCTTCACTGTAGGTGAACAAATTGTAGAGACGTTAAGAGAGCATGAATTACTTAGCAAAAATGAAGCGTATAAGAAGGCGATTGAGTTAATTCGTAAAGTTGGTATAGCTCGTGCGGATGAAATCGTCCATTCTTATCCGCACGAACTGAGTGGTGGCATGTTACAACGTATTATGATTGCTGTTGCACTTAGTTGTAATCCGAAGTTATTAATTGCGGATGAACCGACAACGGCTCTTGATGTTACGATTCAAGCCCAAATATTAGACTTATTAAGACAAGTAAAAGAAGAATTTAAAACATCCATTTTATTAATTACACATGATTTAGGTGTTGTAGCTGAGATGGCTGATTACGTTGTCGTTATGTATGGCGGGAAAGTTATTGAAGAGGCACCAGTACTAGAAATATTCCAAAATCCGAAACACCCGTATACGAAAGGGTTGTTGAAATCAAAACCGGTGATGGGAAAACGAATAGATAAATTATATTCTATTCCAGGGCAAGTTCCTAATTTAGTTGGTTTGGATGAATTCTGCTACTTCAGCGGTCGTTGTGAGCATTGTATGGAAATATGTAAAGAAGAAGCGCCAAATCTGAATGTACATGATGAGAATCATAAAGTAGCTTGCTGGTTATATGAGGAGCGTGCGGGACAATGAGTGAACCATTATTAGAAGTAAAAAACTTAAAAACATATTTCCCAATTAAAGGCGGCATATTTAGTAGAACGATTGGACATGTGAAAGCAGTTGATGGAGTAAGTTTTACTATTAATAAAGGCGAAGTGTTCGGTCTCGTTGGTGAATCAGGAAGCGGAAAAACGACGATAGGAAAAACAATTTTACGTCTCGTTCAAAAAACGGAGGGAGAAGTGAAGTTTAAAGGACACGATGTTCATTCTCTATCAAAAGAGGAATTGAGAAAACATCGTCCTAATATGCAGCTTGTGTTTCAAGATCCATTTAGCTCATTAAATCCGAGAATGAGAATTGGAGAAGCACTTGGCGAGCCGATGTTGGCTCACGGACTAGCGACGAAAGAAAATGTTCGTGAAAAAGTGACAGAAGTATTAGAGTTATGTGGCTTAGCCCCATATCATATTGACCGGTATCCTCATGAGTTTTCTGGTGGACAACGTCAGCGTATCGTTATCGCAAGAGCTATGGTATTAAATCCGGAATTTATAGTAGCTGACGAACCTGTGGCAGCACTAGATGTATCTATTCAAGCACAGATCATTAATTTATTTAGTGAGTTACAGGAGAAAAAGGGACTATCTTATTTGTTCATTTCACATGATTTAAGCGTAGTAGAGCACTTATGTACGAAAATTGGAATTATGTATTTAGGAACGATTGTGGAAACAGCGCCGCGTGATGAGTTATTTACGAACCCACTGCATCCGTATACAAAAGCATTGTTATCAGCTGTGCCAATACCAGATCCAACAGTGAAGCGAGAGCGGATTATACTAGAGGGTGATATTCCAAGTCCAGCAAATCCACCTTCGGGTTGTCGCTTTCATACACGTTGCCCGTTTGCAACAGATATTTGTAAACAAACGGTACCAGAATTCCGTAATGTTGGTGAAGAGCATTTTGTTGCTTGTCATCATGTATAAAAGAAAAGGGCCCTTTCAAATTGAAAGAGTCCTTTTTTTATTTACTAGATGAAGTTTGTTTCAATACAAATTTCTCGATTGCGTGAGCAACACCATGCTCATTATTTGTTAATGTTACGACATCACATAGTTTTTTTACATCTTCTTCAGCATTTCCCATTGCAACTGATAAGCCAGCTACTTGTAACATTGGCACATCATTAAAGTTGTCTCCGATCGCAATAGTATCCTCAATTGGTATATTGAAATAAGCAGCCATTTCTTGTAGACCGTTCCCTTTATGACCATGCTTATCCATAATTTCTACATTAGTAGGAGCTGATGCCGTAACTGAAATATCAGTGTCTTCTTGTAACATGCTTAATAGCTGTGCACGATGCGCTGCATTAAATGTCAAAATGAAGAATTTAGATATTTCTAATTCTGGATTATTTACAACATCTTCGATTTTTTGGAAATCAGTAATTAAGTTTGATTTCTTTTGTTTTTCTGTAATTCTTTCAAGTTCTTCAAGTGTAACATCTAGTGCATGCTTGTTTTCTTCGAACGCTTGCATGACTTGATCTTGCCATGTATATGGAGAATAAACTCCTTTATTCGTATATAGCTTATAAGGAAAACCTTCAGATTCTAGTAATTTTGCAAGCTTGTATACTTTATCGTTTTGTAAACAACGCGAGTTAATTACTTTTCCATCCACATAAACAATTGCCCCATTGCTCGCTCCAACTGGAAGAGATAGTTTATATTCTTCCAATAATTTTAAAGCATCCTCTTTTGCACGACCAGAACAAATCATGACTATATGACCAGCCTCTTTTGCAGTTTGGATAGCTTGTAAGTTCTCTTTGGAGATTTCAAGATTAGATGATAGTAGCGTACCATCCATATCTAATGCGATTAATTTCAAAATGACCACCTCTTTGCTTTTATTATACATAGTTATATAGAGGAAACATATAAACTTATCTTGGAAAGATCGTATTTTATCTTGCGTGAACCGTCAGTAAAAATTTGATAGGCGCCATCTTATTACTTTGAATATGCACTTTAATTTGTAATAAAAATAGAGGTAGGTATGAGGGTGTTTCGTTATATGACTGTAATATTACAATAACATTACAAACGCCAACTTAGTAGAAAGTGCATTAAAACAAGGTTTTTAAGGGTGTTTATAAAAAAACGTAAAAAAAGTGTAATAAAATTTACGTAATTATATTGCAACGTAACAATAGTTATGTTACATTAATGTTACAAACGTTACGTTAATAACTTTAATGTAACGCTAACATAAAAACTATGAAATAAACATTTCTTAGAAATTACATATAGATAACTTATTAAAAAGGAGGATACATAAAATGAAAGAGCAAGTATTACAAGTAACAAAAGGTGACTTCGTAGGATCAGCAAGTGGAGCAGTAGTATTAACAGCATTAATCGTATTTCTATCAAGCGTATTAGTATAATAGAAGTTTTGTAATAAAAGAAAAAGAGAGGAGAATGCAAAATGAAAGAGCAAGTATTACAAGTAACAAAAGGTGACTTCGTAGGATCAGCAAGTGGAGCAGTAGTATTAACAGCATTAATCGTATTTCTATCAAGCGTATTAGTATAATAGAAGTTTTGTAACAAAAGAAAAAAGAGAGGAGAATGAAAGATATGAAAGAGCAAGTATTACAAGTAACAAAAGGTGACTTCGTAGGATCGGCAAGTGGAGCAGTAGTATTAACGGCATTAATCGTATTTCTATCAAGCGTATTAGTATAATAGAAGTTTTGTAACAAAAGAAAAAAGAGAGGAGAATGAAAGATATGAAAGAGCAAGTATTACAAGTAACAAAAGGTGACTTCGTAGGATCAGCAAGTGGAGCAGTAGTATTAACGGCATTAATCGTATTTCTATCAAGTGTATTAGTATAATAGAAGTTTTAAATCATACAAAATGAAAGGAGAATGAGGAATATGAACAGTGAACAAGTGTTACAAGTAACAAAAACAGATTTATTAGGATCATTAGGTGGAGCGGTAGTATTAACATCATTTATTTTATTCCTTGCAAATGTATTAGTATGAGACATATAAATACAATCATTCAAAAAAAATAAAGACTCTAGCATATTAGTAAGTAGTTAATATGTTGGGGTCTTTTTTGTTTTCCTCTCATATATATCTTCAAGTATTAATATTCCCTCCGTCATGTAAAGAGAAAAAAGTCGAATTTTATATGTAAGAAAAAAAGAGGAATTTGACAGAAAAGATAGAAAATTTTAAAGGTCAGAATTTGTTAGCTTGCTAACTAATTTCTATTAATTGATGTTGGAAGCGTTTTCGGTTGGTTTTAAGTATGGACCATTTAATCTATTTACAGGGGGATGAGGATTTTATGAAACAAAAATCTATAGATACGCTAGCTGCACAAATGGAGGACTTTTTTCCGGTACGTGATGTAGATCATTTGGAATTTTACGTAGGAAATGCAAAGCAATCAAGTTATTACCTTGCGAGAGCATTCGGTTTCAAAATTGTGGCTTACTCTGGATTAGAAACTGGTAACCGTGAAAAGGTATCTTATGTTCTTGTGCAAAAAAATATGCGTTTTGTTGTGTCTGGAGCTTTAAGTAGCGATAATCGTATCGCAGAATTTGTAAAGACACATGGTGATGGTGTAAAAGATGTTGCTTTACTTGTTGACGATGTTGACAAAGCATACTCGGAAGCTGTGAAACGTGGTGCCGTCGCGATTGCTCCACCTGTGGAATTAACAGACGAGAACGGTACATTGAAAAAAGCAGTTATTGGTACGTATGGTGATACAATTCACACGCTTGTAGAGCGTAAAAATTATAAAGGAACATTTATGCCAGGATTCCAACAGGTGGAGTTTAATATTCCGTTTGAAGAGTCAGGTTTAATTGCTGTAGACCACGTAGTTGGTAATGTTGAGAAAATGGAAGAATGGGTTAGCTATTATGAGAATGTTATGGGCTTTAAACAAATGATTCATTTTGATGATGACGATATTAGTACAGAGTATTCAGCATTAATGTCGAAAGTTATGACAAATGGAAGTCGTATTAAGTTCCCTATTAACGAGCCAGCAGATGGCAAGAGAAAATCGCAAATTCAAGAATATCTAGAATTCTATAATGGAGCAGGTGTACAACATCTTGCTTTATTAACAAGCGATATCGTTAAAACAGTGGAAGCACTTCGTGAAAATGGCGTGGAGTTTTTAGATACACCTGATACTTATTATGATGAGTTAAGTGCGCGAGTTGGGAAAATTGATGAAGAAATTGATAGGTTAAAAGAATTAAAGATTTTAGTAGATCGCGATGAGGAAGGATACTTACTACAAATTTTTACGAAACCAATTGTAGATCGTCCAACTTTATTTATTGAAATTATTCAACGTAAAGGTTCTCGCGGATTTGGAGAAGGGAACTTTAAAGCATTATTTGAATCAATTGAAAGAGAACAGGAACGTCGCGGAAACTTATAAGATTTGTATCCACCAGCAAAAGTCTCTTTGCTGGTGGAAATTTCATTTTTATAGGGAGGAATCATGATGAAATTTGTTACATTTCGTCTTCCTTCGAAAGAAATGCGAGCTGGATGGCTGGAAGGTGACAAAGTAATTGATATGAATCTTGCTAGTGATGGAAAATTACCTTCTTCTATGTTCGCCTTTTTAGAGAAAGCGGATGAGTATGTAGAAGTATTGCGCAATATAGAGAATCCAGAAAAGGGTATATATTCCTTAGAGGAAGTGCAATTAGCGGCGGCAATTCCTAATCCGAGTAGTATTCGGGATTTTTACGCGTTTGAACAGCATGTAAAAACGGCCCGCGGCCGGAGAGGGCTAGATGTTGTACCTGAATGGTACGATATCCCGGTTTTTTATTTTACGAACCATCGTGCTGTAATTGGTCCGGATGATTTTGTAATTGGTCCGAAGAAATCTAAAAAGCTTGATTATGAGTTAGAGATCGCTTGCGTAATTGGGAAAGAAGGAAGAAATATTTCTCGTGAGCAAGCAGAGGAATACATTTTTGGTTATTGTATTATGAACGACTGGAGTGCAAGGGACTTACAAGCAACAGAAATGAAGGTAGGACTTGGTCCAGCAAAAGGAAAAGATTTTGCAACTTCATTAGGAGCGCACCTTGTTACGAAAGAGGAATTGGATGTTTACCGTAACGGTGACCGTTATGCGTTAGAGATGACTGCTCATGTAAATGGAAAGCTATTATCAAAGGGGAACTTCCAAGATATTTATTATACATTTGCTGAAATGATTGAACGTGCTTCGGAAGACGTTACGTTATATCCAGGCGATGTGATTGGTTCTGGGACAGTAGGAACAGGTTGTGTTTTAGAACTGGGTACGGAAGAGTGGCTGCAAGATGGGGATGTTGTAGAACTTACGATTACTGGTTTAGGTACGTTATGTAATACGGTCAAAAAAGAAATGGAAGCAGGTGATGGGCATGTTTTATCGTCACATGGGGGAGCTACCTCATAAACGACATGTACAATTCCGTAAAAAAGATGGGTCGCTTTATCGCGAACAGGTAATGGGAACAAAAGGTTTTTCTGGTACGCAATCTATTTTGTACCATCATTATATGCCAACGGAAGTAGGTCATGCGGCATTATCTCATTCTTGTCAGTTGCAGTATGAAGAAGATGTAGCTCTTGCTCATCGTCATTTTCGCACAAAAGAAAATAAAAAAACTGGCGATGCAGTAAGCGGAAGGAATTTTATGCTTGGGAATGAGGATTTATTAATTGGAGTAGTGGCTCCAACAGAAAAAATGGACTATTTCTACCGTAATGGTGATGGTGATGAAATGTTATTTGTTCATTATGGAACAGGGAAAATTGAAACGATGTTTGGAACGATTCACTATCGAAAAGGTGATTATGTAACAATCCCAATTGGAACGATTTATCGTGTTATTCCAGATGAAGGAGAGACTAAGTTTCTCGTTGTAGAGGCAAATAGTCAAATCACAACGCCGCGTCGCTATCGGAATGAATATGGACAATTGTTAGAGCATAGTCCGTTTTGTGAGAGAGATATTCGTGGTCCTGAAAAATTAGAGACGTATGATGAAAAAGGTGAGTTTGTCGTAATGACAAAGTCGCGAGGGTATATGCATAAACATGTTTTAGGGCACCATCCGTTAGATGTTGTTGGTTGGGATGGTTATTTATATCCGTGGGTCTTTAATGTAGAGGACTTTGAACCAATCACAGGTCGTATTCATCAGCCACCTCCAGTACATCAAACGTTCGAAGGTCACAATTTCGTTATTTGTTCTTTCGTACCACGTTTATACGACTATCATCCAGAATCTATTCCGGCACCATATTATCATAGTAACGTGAATAGTGATGAAGTACTGTACTATGTAGAAGGAAACTTTATGAGCCGGAAAGGTGTGGAAGAAGGTTCTATTACACTTCATCCGAGCGGAATTCCTCATGGGCCGCATCCTGGAAAAACAGAGGGAAGTATAGGGAAGAAAGAAACACTTGAACTAGCTGTTATGATAGACACGTTCCGTCCGCTTCGTATTGTAAAGCAAGCACATGAAACAGAAGATGAAAAATATATGTATAGCTGGATTGAAGAAGGTTCACATACTGTGAAATAGGTAAAAAGAGGCATGCTCAATAAGTGAGCATGCCTCTTTTGTGGAATCGACATGTATAATAATACCAAAAAAAATTACGGAAAGATATATAGAAACAACGATAAGGATATTGTATGTTCCGAAAGATTTCTACTTATTTCGACAAAAGTATTGACTGGGGAAAGTGCAATGAGTAAAATAAAAAGCGAATTAAAAATTTTCAGAAAATTTAAAACTTGGAGGAGCATGCTATGAAGCAAATTTTTCAAAAGAAGCCTATTGCAAAGCTAATGCAAGAGAGTAAGCAAAAGACGTTAGCAAGAACATTGGGTGCATTGGATTTAACTATGCTTGGAATCGGGGCAATTGTTGGAACAGGTATTTTTGTTCTAACGGGCGTGGTAGCAGCAAAACATTCTGGACCAGCTATTATATTATCATTTGCGATAGCCGCTTTAGCCTGTGCCTTTGCTGCATTTTGTTATGCTGAATTCGCTTCTTCAGTTCCTGTCTCAGGCAGTGTGTATACGTACACATATGCGACGATGGGAGAGGTATTCGCATTTTTAATTGGATGGGACTTAATGCTTGAGTATTTACTCGCTACATCTGCTGTAGCAAACGGTTGGTCCGCTTATTTTCAATCTTTATTAAAGGGATTTGGGATCCATATTCCTACCATTCTCTCCTCGGCCCCTGGTACAGGAAAGGGTGGAATAATTGATTTGCCTGCGGTTCTAATTATTTTAGTGATGACAGTTCTTTTATCTAGAGGTGTTCGTGAAAGTGCACGAATAAATAACATTATGGTGTTTATTAAATTAGCGGTTGTTCTCATATTTATCTTTGCTGGTTTTAATTATGTAAAACCTGAAAATTGGACACCTTTTATGCCGTTTGGCTTAGATGGTGTAATGGCTGGAGCTGCTACAGTGTTTTTTGCATTCATAGGGTTTGATGCAGTTTCAACGGCAGCAGAAGAAGTGAAACGTCCACAACGTGATTTACCAATTGGCATTATTGCATCTTTATTAATTTGTACGGTTCTTTATATTGTTGTTTCACTTATTTTGACAGGAATTGTTCCATACGGACAGTTAAATATATCAGATCCAGTTGCTTTTGCACTTCAATTTATTGGACAAGATAGTTTAGCGGGAGTAATTTCAGTAGGAGCAATTACAGGAATCACAACAGTAATGTTAGTTATGATGTATGGGCAAGTACGTGTTTCGTATGCAATGAGTAGAGATGGATTATTGCCGAAGCGCCTTGCTAAAGTCCATCCAAAATTTAAAACACCATTTTTAAATACATGGACAACAGGAATTATTGCAGCACTTATTTCAGGATTAATAGATTTAAATGTGTTAGCGCATCTTGTAAATATGGGGACTTTATCAGCCTTTGCACTTGTAGCTGTTGCTGTTATTGTAATGAGAAGAACTCATCCGGATTTACCAAGAGCATTTAAGGCACCGCTTGTACCATTTTTACCAGCATTAACGGTGATTTTTTGTTTATATTTAATGCTTCAGTTATCCGGAACTGCTTGGATTAGTTTTGGGGTATGGATGGTTATCGGTATTGCGGTTTACTTCTTATATAGCCGAAAACATAGTGCTTTAAATAATAGTAAAGACGAAGAAGATGCAGCAAATTTATAAGTTGAAAAATCCATTCTAATTCTGTTAGGATGGATTTTTTGTTCTGAAAATTTACATTTTTCTGATTGTGTATATAATATAATTGTTGGGGAACTGAGGGGGGAATGTATGAAAAATACGTGGCGTGAGTTAAGGGAGATGGACCGAAACATATGGATTCGGTTTATTGGCGAAACGTTAAATGGAATTGCAATGATGATGTTGATGCCTTTTTTTGCACTATATTTAAAAGATAAGGTGGATTCGTTATTGGAAGTAGGGGTTATTATGGCACTTTCTCCGATTGCCGCAAGTTTCGGTTCTCTTCTTGGTGGGAGGATTGCTGATATATATGGAAGAAAGCCAATAATGATTTTTTCAATGGTGAGTAATGCTTTGTTCATGCTAGGTTTTTTATTTATAGAAGGATTTATTCCTTATGCTATTTTATCTATTTTTTTAGGGCTCAGTAATTCATTATTCCATCCCGCTGCATCAGCAATGGTTGCGGATGTAACAGCACCTGAAAAAAGAACAGAAGCATATGGTTTATTACGAATGGGGCACAATATAGGTGCTGCAATTGGCCCGATAATGGGTGCTTCAGTAGTTATGTTGTCGAAGAACCTTGTGTTTATTATTGCCTCGTCTACGATGTTATTTTATGCATTACTTGTATTCATTCTTATTCAAGAGACAATGCCAAAGAGTGCGAATAAAGAAGAGAATAAAGAAAAGGAATCAGGGGTGGTTTGGAAAATTGTAATGAGAGATAAGGCACTAATGATTTATTTGTTAGCAGGTATCATTATTTCGATGGGATTTTCTCAAACAGAAGGCATGTTGCCGCTGCACTTTGATAATGAAATGAAAGGCATTTTTGGAACTAACAATCCATATCCATATTTAATGGCTTTAAATGGACTATTAGTTGTGTTGTTCCAATTTCAAATTTCAAAATGGGCCACAGATAAACCTGTCGGAAAGACGATGTTATATGGTGCATGTTTGTTCGGAGTTGGTTTGTTCTTTATAGGATGGTTACCGAAGTGGTTTGGAGAATATGATGCAAATGCTACGATTATTTTAATAACGTTGCTGTTCGTTTATGCCATATATACGTTAGGTGAGATGATTATGTCGCCTGTACAGATGACGTTTGTAGCGAATTTGGCCCCTGAGCACTTGAGAGGGACTTATATGGGAGCTGCCAGTTTGCAGTGGATTACAGGAGGCGCATTCGGTCCACTTCTTGGCGGTTTTTTATTGGATCGATTACTTGGCCACTTTCTATTTACAATTTTAGCTGTAGGATGTGTAGTTGCAGGTATTGTATATGTTTCTTTAGATCGTCTCGTTGAGCAAAGGCAAAAAGGCACACTGACCAAACAATCTTCTTAATGAGTAGATGACATACACAAAAAGGGGATTTCTACATATTTTAGGTACATAACTAGATTGGATTACAATTTTATCCCGCTATTTGTGGGCAGTAAGAATTCCACCTCAAAATTCGGCGGGAGATAACTGCCCGATTGGTGCGGGCTGATAATTAGTGGGGATGGCCCCTTGTTAATTAAAGTTTCACTGTATTTTAGAATTTAATTTTGTATATTTATGAAGAAAGTTAAGTAGAAAAAGTATAGAAAACCAATAAGTGGTGTCATTTAATTATTTGTGGAAGTTACATTTTATTTCAAATAGGAACTACCTATTTTTATAAAAAGTGCTAAAATAGAAAAATGAAAACAATTGGTTAGGGTGATTTCAGTGACAAAAATTAAATTAGGTTTATTATATGGTGGAAAATCAGCTGAGCATCAAGTTTCGCTACAAACGGCTCTTGCTGCTATTAAAGCATTAAATCAAGATAAATTCGAGATTCATCCAATTTATATTACAGAACAAGGTCAATGGGTTCGCGGTGAGCGTATTGAAGGTGAAGTAACAGATGTTGAAGTTCTAAAAATGAGCGGCGCAGAAAATGCGATTTCTCCGTTATCATTAAGCACAGAAATCATTCCATCTGCAGCTTCTGAGGAAAATGCTATCGACGTTATTTTCCCATTATTACATGGACCAAATGGTGAAGATGGAACGGTTCAAGGATTATTAGAATTAATGAACATTCCTTATGTAGGAAATGGTGTTCTAGCATCTGCTGCTGGTATGGATAAAGTTGTTATGAAAAACATCTTCGCAGAAGCTGGATTGAAACAAGCGAAGTATGCATCGTTTATTCGTAGTGCGTGGGAAAAAGATTGTGAAACAGCATATGAAAAAGTAGAAGAAGTTTTAGGATATCCTTGCTTCGTAAAACCAGCAAACCTTGGTTCAAGTGTTGGTATTAATAAGTGTAAAAATCGTGAAGAGCTTGAGAATGCATTTGAAGAGGCATTCCAATTTGACCGCAAAATTATTGTAGAAGAAAATATCGTTGGACGTGAAGTAGAAGTTGGTGTATTAGGTAATGATGAACCGAAATGTTCAGTTGTAGGTGAAATCGTACCGAAAAAGGACTTCTATGATTATAAGTCGAAATATATCGATGGCGATACAGCATTAATTATTCCGGCTGAAATGACAGAAGAAGAGTCTAATGTCATTAAGCGAGATGCAATTATTGCATTCCAATCGTTAGATAGTGCTGGCTTAACAAGAGCTGATTTCTTCTTAACGAAAGATGGAGAAGTATATATTAACGAAGTGAATACGATGCCAGGGTTTACGCCGTTTAGTATGTTCCCTCTACTATGGCAACATACTGGATTACCGTATCCGGAATTAATTGAAGAGCTAATTCGTTTAGCGATTGAGCGTCACGAAGAAAAACAAAAAATTAAATATACAATCTAACAAAAAAGGAGGAAGCACTATTCGCAGGAATAGTGCTTCCTCTATGTAAGGAGTGTTCTCATGATAAATCGAACGTTAAAACAAGTAGAACAGATGGTAAATGGTACGGGATTAGCAGAGCAATATGAGGGAATTACTATACAAGGAGTGTCTATTGATACGAGAAAAGTCGAAAAAGGCAACCTATATGTTCCGATTCAAGGTGAACGTTTCGATGGACATGCTTTTGTAGATAAAGCCGTTGAAAATGGAGCTGTGGCGACATTATGGATGAAAGATGTAGCAAATCCACCTGAGAACCTTCCCGTTATTTTTGTAGAAGACACGCTATCGGCATTACAAATGTTAGCGAAAAACTATCGCGATCAATTGGATGTGAAAGTTATTGGTGTGACAGGGAGTAATGGTAAAACATCTACAAAAGATATTGTAACAAGTCTTCTTGCGACTAAATTCAAAGTTCAAAAAACAGAAGGAAACTTCAATAACCATATTGGGTTACCTCTTACTATTTTAAACTTAGAAGAAAATACAGAAGTAGCTGTATTAGAGATGGGTATGTCGAGCCGAGGGGAAATTGAATTCTTATCTAAGTTAGCACGTCCAAATGCAGCTATCATTACGAACATCGGTGAGGCGCATTTAATGGATTTAGGCTCTCGTGAAGCAATTGCTGAAGCGAAATTAGAAATTGTGACAGGATTACAAGAAGGTGGAGTATTCGTATATAACGGAGATGAGCCATTATTAACAAATCGTGTTCCTGAAATGAATTTAATAGCTGAAACAGTTACGTTTGGTGATGCTAGAGCAAATGATTATTATCCAACGACTGTAGCATTACAGGCGACTGGGACACATTTTAAAATGAATAGAGATGAAAATATTTCATTCTACTTACCAGTATTGGGGAAACATAATGTGTATAATACGCTTGCTTCAATGGCAATTGCGAAACATTTTGGTGTAACATGGGAAGAAATGAAACAAGGTTTAGTAACACTTCAAATGACGGGCATGCGTATGGAAATTGTAAAAACGGATAGTGGATTAACAATTATCAATGATGCTTATAATGCAAGTCCGACAGCTATGGAAGCAGCATTCGACTTAATGAACGGTTTAGATGGATTTGCTAAGAAGATCGTTGTACTCGGTGATATGTTAGAGCTTGGAAATCAAGAAGTACAGTTTCATTATGAAGTCGGTAAATTAATCGATCCAGCAAAAATTGCATATGTGTTCACATATGGTAAATTAGGGGCTCAAATTGCTGAAGGAGCGAAAATTAATTTCCCTATTGAGCGTGTAAAAGCGTATGATAATAAAGAAGAGCTAGTAAAAGAGTTACAAGCAGTAGTTGATGTGAAAGATGTTGTATTAATAAAAGCATCTCGTGGCATGAAATTGGAAGAAGTAATTACGATGTTGAAATAATTGGTGTATATAAATAGGGATGATAGATGCGAAAATAGAAGAAACTTATAATAAGCGCTTACAGTAAATATAAAAAAATAAAAGTGAAGAAAAAAACTCTGAATATGAAAATAAGGTAACAGTTGGGTTTGCTTTTTGCACATACAAAACTTATAATTGATAAAGTGTAATAACGTTTAGAAGTATTTTCGCGAAGAATATACGCCCGTTTATATACGTGAGCATTCAGGAAAAGGGCTTTTCCGCAAATTCGGAAAACGCCTTTTTTTAAATGATAAGTATAGGATAGAAAAGGAGAAGTAACATTGACAACATTTCGAGAATTAGGATTAAGTGAGTCTTTACTACAATCTGTTGAAAGTATGGGCTTTGAAGAGGCTACGCCGATTCAAGCTGAAACAATTCCACATGCATTGCAAGGTAAGGATATTATTGGGCAAGCGCAAACAGGTACAGGGAAAACAGCAGCATTCGGATTACCACTATTAGATAAAGTGGATACAAATAAAGAAGCAGTTCAAGGTATTGTTATCGCGCCAACGCGTGAATTAGCAATTCAAGTTGGAGAAGAGCTGTACAAAATTGGTAAACATAAACGCGTTCGTATTTTACCAATCTATGGTGGTCAAGATATTAACCGCCAAATTCGTGCTCTAAAAAAACACCCACACATTATTGTTGGTACGCCGGGTCGTATTTTAGATCATATTAACCGTAAAACACTTCGCTTACAAAACGTAGAGACAGTTGTTCTTGACGAAGCGGATGAAATGTTAAACATGGGCTTCATTGAAGATATTGAAGCGATTTTAACAGATGTGCCAGATACACATCAAACATTATTATTCTCAGCGACAATGCCAGATCCAATCCGTCGTATTGCTGAGCGTTTCATGACTGAGCCTCAACACATTAAAGTAAAAGCAAAAGAAGTAACAATGCCAAACATTCAGCAGTTCTATTTAGAAGTGCAAGAAAAGAAAAAGTTTGACGTGTTAACACGCTTATTAGATATTCAATCTCCAGAGCTTGCAATCGTATTCGGTCGTACAAAGCGTCGTGTTGATGAATTATCAGAAGCATTAAACTTACGTGGTTATGCAGCAGAAGGTATTCACGGTGACTTAACACAAGCGAAGCGTATGTCTGTATTACGTAAATTTAAAGAAGGTGCTATTGAAGTTCTTGTTGCAACAGACGTTGCTGCACGTGGTCTTGATATTTCAGGCGTAACACATGTATACAACTTCGATATCCCACAAGATCCAGAATCATACGTTCACCGTATCGGTCGTACTGGCCGTGCAGGTAAAAAAGGTATTGCAATGTTATTTGTAACACCACGTGAATCAGGACAATTAAAAAATATCGAGCGCACTACAAAACGTAAAGTTGATCGTATGGAAGCACCGACACTTGACGAGGCATTAGAAGGTCAACAACGTTTAATCGCTGAAAAACTTCAAAGCACAATTGAAAATGATAATTTATCATACTACAAGCGTATTGCAGAAGAAATGTTAGAAGAGAATGATTCTGTAACAGTAGTAGCTGCTGCTTTAAAAATGATGACAAAAGAGCCAGATACAACTCCAATCGCTTTAACATCAGAACCACCAGTTGTTTCAAGAGGTGGCGGTTCTAAAAAACGCGGCGGTAACGGAGGCGGATACCGTGATGGTAACCGTAATCGTAGTCGTGACGGACGCGGCGGTGGCGATGGTCGTAACCGTGATCGCAATCGTGACGGACGCGGTGGTGGCGATGGCCGTAACCGTGATCGTAATCGTGATGGTGGTAGCCGTGGTCGTAAAGGTGAAGGTCAAGGTCGCCCTGGATCTTCAAATGGACGTGGCGAAAGAAAACATCATAGCCGTCCACAAGCTTAATAAAAAAAGAGAATGCCCTTTGCCGGCATTCTCTTTTTTTATTTCTGTAATTGTACATACTACATAATAACTTGTGTAGAAAAGAGGTGCTACATGCTTGTAAGACTTGGGTATGTTGCGATGAGTGTACATTTAAAGAATGCATCTCCATCTCAAACGATGACATATGCGCAGTTTCAACGAATTGATGATAGGGAGGCTGCAATTCGTAAACTCGAAAGAATTGCTAATTCGAATTTAGAAAATTGTTTACGGTTATTAAAGCATAATAAAGGGCATGATATATCTTTCTTTCGGCTTAGTTCCAAGCTTGTTCCTTTAGCGAATCATGAGGAGTTGTTAGAGTGGAACTATATTCGCCCCTTAAAAGAAAATTTAAAAGTACTAGGTGATTACGCTATTCGAATGAATATGCGTATTGATTTTCATCCAGATCATTTCGTTGTGCTGAATTCACCTGAAGAGAATATTTTTAAACAATCTGTAAAGACATTGCAGATGCATAAAAAATTATTAAAAGGTATGGGGATTGAACATAAGCAACGATGCGTATTACATGTGGGTGGAGGTTATAAAGATAAGGAACTCGCATTAGAACGCTTTATAGAAAATTGGTCAAATGTTCCAAGAAGTATCCAAGAGATGGTCATATTAGAAAATGATGATACGACCTTTTCTTTAGAAGAAACATTGTATTTAGGTGAAAAATTAGATATTCCAGTCGTGTTTGATTTGCATCACCATATGATGAATAATGATCGAGAAGATTGGCATGAAGATTGGGCGCGTGTTGTACATACGTGGGAATCGTCTTTGTTACCAGTGAAAATGCACATTTCTAGTCCTAGAGAGGGAAAAGACCCGAGAGCGCATGCGGACTTTATTGATGTAGATACTTTTTTATCTTTTTTAAAAAAGATAAAGGGAAGTGTTTCGCAAATTGATTGTATGATTGAGGCGAAGAAGAAGGATGAGTCTTTATTTCAACTAATGAGAGATTTAAGTAAACAAACAGATGTAGAAATTGTCGATGGTGCGAGCTTTTATATTAAATAAGCTCTGCACCATCGAATTTTTTTGTTAATAAAGGAGTGCAAATACCACCAATAATCAATCCTGTTAAATGGCTTATAGGGTTAGCGGAGGGATTGAAGAAAGTGAATAGTAGTAATATACATATCATGATTGAAAAAATGGCAATGTCTCTTGGATTGGAAGAACGATATCGACTATACAATAGAAATAATTGTGCACCTAGCAATCCGAAAATACCACCAGATGCCCCGGCATGAATATATTCAAGAGGCATAATGAGATAAGAAGAAATATTTCCAAGAATGCCAGAAAGGAAAAAAATAATGATGAAAGAAAAGTGCCCTAGTTGTTTTTCAATAGAAGAGCCAAGCACAAATAAACAAATACTATTAGAAAGGAAATGTTGTAAGTCTACATGTACAAGTAAGGAAGTTATGAGACGCCACCATTCTCCTTTAGCGATATATTCATTGTAGGATGCCATGGGAAAGAGAAGAAAGTCGCCTAACATAATCATGACTAATTGTATGAGAAGTAAAGCGATGACGATTGGTTGTAAGGAAATGCGGGCAGAAGGTATTAGCATGTTGTGAGTATCACTCCTTTTGCATCAGAAAGATTCTCTGTTATTCTTACAATATGAAAAAAGAAAGCTAAATAGAAGAAGGGGATTTTGAAATGATTGTAGGGATTGGAATCGATATTATTGAATTGAATCGAATTGAAAAAATGCTAGATGGAAAACTTAAATTTATGGAGCGTATTTTAACTGAAAGTGAACGTAATGTTGCTAAGGAGCTGAAGGGAAGTCGCCTTACAGAGTTTGTAGCTGGAAGATTTGCAGCGAAAGAGGCGTATTCAAAAGCGGTAGGAACTGGTATTGGAAAAGAAGTAAGTTTTTTAGATATTGAAGTAAGGAATGATGATAGAGGTAAGCCGATTCTCGTTACAAGTACAGAGCATATTGTTCATTTATCAATTAGTCATAGTAAGGAATTTGCTGTTGCTCAAGTTGTTTTAGAAAGCTCGTCACGCTAGTCTGCATATTTTATATCTTTGTCTCATATATTTGATGTAGCGATAAGGAAGGTACATCTTCCATTCATTTATAGGGGCAAAGGGGCTGAAGTGATGAAAAGGCGTCTGTTTTTAGTTCTTGTCGGTTTATTAACCGTTTTTGTGTTGGCGGGTTGTATGGAAAAGAAACAAGATGATGTTGTGAGAGATTTAGAGGCGAAAGTAAAAGGGATGAAAAGTTATCAAGCTGAAGCAAAATTATCTATTAAAACAGGGAATGAGCCTCAGGAGTACAAGGTAGAAATATGGCATAAGGAACCTTCTTTTTATCGTGTGAATTTGCAGAATGCGAAAAAAGATCAAAGCCAAATTATTTTAAGAAATGAAGAAGGGGTATTTGTATTAACGCCAGCACTTAATAAGAGTTTCCGTTTCCAAAGTGATTGGCCGCAAAATAGTAGCCAGGCTTATTTATATGAATCCCTTGTGAGAGATATTTTGCAGGATAAGAAAAACCTTACTTTTGAAAAAACAGATAAGTATTATATTTTTAAAACAAAAACAAACTATCAACATCAAAACATGTTGCCGAAACAAGAGATTACATTGAAGAAAAGTGATTTAACACCAGTTTCGGTGAAGTTAATGGATAATGATCAAAATGTTCTTGTGAAAGTAGATTTCTCAAAAGTGAAATTTGATGCGAAATTTGATAAAGGTGCATTTGATACGAAACAAAATATGTCTAGAGCGCAAGTAGATGTTCAAACAACAGCGAAAGAAGACAAACCATTTGCTATTTTGTATCCGCGTGATACGCCGCAAGGTATGGTTTTGAAAGATGAAAAAGAGTTGAAGACAGACAGTGGCAAGCGTGCGATACTCACATACACTGGAAGTAAGAAATCCTTTACTTTGATACAAGAAAAGGCAAAAGTTGCAGAGGCTTCGTCAGCGATAAGTGTGAGCGGAGAATTGGTTGATCTTGGCTTTACAATTGGGGCATTGACGAAAGATTCTTTAACGTGGTCGCATAACGGAGTAGAATATATGCTCGTGTCTAAAGGTTTAGAGCCGAAGGAGCTATTAATGGTTGCTCGTTCAGTTACAGAGAAGCAAGTGAAGTAAACTTCTTAGACGTGGTGATATATGTGCACCACGTCTTTTCTTAGTTTGAAGGGTGGATTTCATAAAAGAAGCATATAAAAGAATAAGCGTCGCATATCGTGTATAAGGAAGTGTATTTATGGAAGGAGCACCATTTTATCGTGACACTTGGGTGGAAGTGGATTTAGATGCGATCTATAACAATATTACACACATTAAAGATTTCATTCCAAGTGATGTAGAGATTTTTGCTGTAGTCAAAGCAAATGCATATGGACATGATTATGTACCGGTAGCTAAAACGGCATTAGAAGCAGGGGCGACAAGGTTAGCGGTTGCCTTTTTAGATGAAGCTCTAGTGCTTCGAAGGGCTGGTATTACTGTGCCGATTTTAGTGTTAGGTCCTTCCCCGCCTCGTGATGTCAATGTAGCTGCTGAAAATGATGTAGCGTTAACTGTTTTTCAAAAAGAATGGGTGGATGAAGCGATCAAACTTTGGGATGGTTCATCTACAATGAAATACCATATTAATTTCGATAGTGGTATGGGGAGAATTGGAATACGCGAACGAAAAGAATTAAAAGGATTTTTAAAGAGTTTAGAAGGTGCACCATTTTTAGAATTAGAAGGAGTTTATACACATTTTGCAACAGCGGATGAGGTGGAGACTTCTTACTTTGATAAGCAATATAACACATTTTTGCAGCAGTTAAGTTGGTTGAAAGAGTTCGGAGTGGATCCTAAGTTTGTCCATACAGCTAATAGTGCTGCAACGCTACGTTTTCAAGGGATTACATTTAATGCAGTACGAATTGGCATTGCGATGTATGGATTATCCCCGTCTGTAGAAATACGCCCTTTTTTACCGTTTAAATTAGAACCAGCGCTATCATTGCATACGAAAGTTGCTCATATTAAACAGGTGATTAAAGGGGATGGGATTAGTTATAACGTCACTTACCGAACCAAAACGGAAGAATGGATTGCAACTGTTGCGATTGGATATGCAGATGGCTGGCTTAGAAGATTACAAGGGTTCGAAGTGCTTATAAATGGTAAAAGGGTACCGATTGTAGGTCGAGTAACAATGGATCAATTCATGATACACCTTCCTTGTGAAGTGCCGCTTGGTACGAAAGTTACACTCATTGGAAAACAAGGTGATGAGTATATTAGTGCTACTGAGGTTGCTGAATATTCTGGGACTATTAATTATGAAATTATTGCAACGATAAGCTTCCGTGTGCCGAGAATATTCATACGGCACGGCAAGGTTGTAGAAGTAATCAATTATTTGAATAATATATAGAAGGTAGTATGATTTGCTTCTTGTCATTTGAGAGGACTGTTCATTGGTTAAGAATAAGCTCATTTTTGATGAGAAGCTTTTTACTTATCATTACTTTTAACATAATTTAATGTGAATTTTGCTGGGAAACTCTTGCGTTTCTTGTTTGTAATAAGATAAAAATAAAAGAATATGAATGTTTTGTTTGTGAATTGGAAAACATAAGCAAGGAATAAGGAAGTCTTTGCAACAGGCTCCATACAATGGTATTATTACAATAGGTGTCATATATATATTTGGGTGTGTAGTTGACGGTGGAGGTGTATTTTTGTGTCCGAATCAAGTGTAACTACTGAAATCGTGGTTCGGTTGCCAAAGCAAATGGTAACGGAATTGGACGGAATTGGAAAACAAGAGAATAAGAATCGCCATGAACTAATTTGCCAGGCAACACAACTGTTATTGCGTCAACATAAGACGAAGAAACGCTACCAACATGAATCAATGCGACGTGGGTACATTGAAATGGGAAAAATTAATCTTGGTATTGCATCGGAAGCTTTCTTAGCAGAGTATGAAGCAGCTCATACAGTAGAACGCTTAGTTAGCGGGGGGTAATATTTTGATTGTAAAACGCGGCGACGTGTATTTTGCAGACCTTTCCCCAGTTGTTGGTTCTGAGCAAGGAGGCGTTCGTCCGGTTCTTGTCATTCAAAATGACATCGGAAATCGTTTTAGTCCAACGGTGATTGTAGCGGCTATTACTGCACAGATTCAAAAAGCTAAATTACCCACTCATGTGGAAATTGATGCGAAAAAGTACGGTTTTGAGAGAGATTCTGTTATTTTACTTGAGCAGATTCGAACAATCGATAAGCAGCGCTTAACGGACAAAATCACTCACTTAGATGAAGTGATGATGATTCGTGTAGATGAAGCGCTACAAATTAGTTTAGGACTAATAGATTTTTAAATCGGCAGTTTAAGTTGCTCTCTTTACAGGGCAACTTTTTTTTATTATAGAGGAGGTTACGGTTGTATATGGAAATGGTAGATAATCGACAAGCGTTAATGAAAATGTTAGTGAAGGAATTAGGCTTTACCGAAAAGCAAGTTCGTCATGTTATTCAATTAACAGAAGAAGGTAACACAGTTCCATTTATTGCTCGTTACCGAAAAGAATGGACAGGCTCTTTAGATGAGGTGCAAATTCGTACAATTTTAGAGAGATGGCAATATATGATGCAGCTTGAAGATAGGAAAGAAGAGGTTCTTCGTCTTATTGATGAGAAGGGGAAACTGACAGGAGAGTTACGTCAGCAAATTGTTAAAGCTGTAAAGTTGCAAGAAGTAGAAGATTTATATCGTCCATATAAAGAGAAAAGAAGAACGAAAGCAACGATTGCAAAAGAAAAAGGACTAGAGCCGTTAGCTGAATGGTTATTGTTATATAAGAAAGAAGATCCAAATCAGAAGGCAGTGGAGTTTATTAATGCAGAGAAAGAAGTGCAATCTGCAGAAGAAGCATTACAAGGTGCCCAAGACATTATTGCGGAAATCGTTTCAGATGAAGCAGCTTATCGTAGTTGGATTCGGAATGTTACTTTTAGAAAAGGTGTTATGTCTTCGTCCGTAAAAGATGAAGAGAAAGATGAAAAGAATATATATGAAATGTATTACAGTTATGAAGAACCGTTGCAGAAAGTAGTGCCGCATCGTGTATTAGCGATGAATCGCGGTGAGAAAGAAGATATATTGAGAGTTTCTGTTGTTCCACCAGTAGATGAGATAGTAACTTTCTTATATAAGAGAGTAATTCGTGATAACGATTCTAAAAGTGCACATTATGTAAAGTTAGCAATTGAGGATGGTTATAAACGATTAATTCAATCCTCCATTGAAAGAGAGATTCGAAAAGAATTAACAGAAACAGCTGAGGAACAAGCGATACATATTTTCTCTGAGAACTTACGTAATTTGTTATTACAACCTCCAATGAAAGGAAAGGTTGTGTTAGCTGTAGATCCTGCATATAGAACGGGTTGTAAATTAGCTGTTGTAGATGATACGGGGAAGGTTCTATATATTGATGTTATTTATCCGCATCCACCTGTTCGTAAATATGAAGATGCAAAAACGAAAGTTCTTTCTATTATAGATAAATATCAAGTTGAAATGATTGCGATTGGGAATGGTACAGCTTCTAGAGAATCGGAAGAATTTATAGTTGATGTATTACAAAATGTGAAACAAGAAGTCTTCTATATTATTGTGAACGAAGCTGGTGCGAGTGTGTATTCGGCCTCTGATTTAGCTCGTGAGGAATTTCCGAATTTACAGGTTGAAGAAAGAAGTGCTGTTTCTATTGGGAGACGTCTGCAAGATCCACTTGCTGAACTTGTGAAGATTGATCCTAAATCAGTTGGGGTTGGACAATACCAACATGATGTATCTCAAAAGAGGTTGAATGAATCATTAACATTTGTAGTAGAGACGGCAGTTAACCAAGTCGGTGTGAATGTAAATACAGCTTCAGTTGCGTTATTGCAATATGTTTCGGGTTTATCGAAAACTGTTGCGAAAAATATTGTGGCAAAGCGTGAAGAAGAAGGGAAATTTACAAAACGAACAGACTTAAAGAAAATACCGCGTCTAGGTGCGAAGACATATGAACAATGCATAGGTTTCTTACGTATATTAGAAGGGGCAAATCCGTTAGATCGAACGGGTATTCATCCAGAACAATATAAAAATGTTGAATTGTTATTGAAGAGTCTAGGGTTATCAAAAGATGACGTAGGGCAATTGCAATTACAAAAGAGCTTAGAAGAAGTGGAGATTTCTAAGTTATCGCAAGAAACGGGAGTTGGGGAGCCAACGTTAGTTGATATTATAGATGCGCTCATTAGTCCAGAGCGAGACATGAGGGATGAGTTGCCTAAACCGCTTCTGAAAAAAGGGATTTTGAAATTAGAAGATTTAAAACGTGGTATGGAACTGGAAGGAACAGTTCGTAACGTTGTTGATTTTGGTGCTTTTGTTGATGTAGGTGTAAAACAAGATGGTTTAGTACATATTTCTAAACTAAGCAAACAGTATGTGAAGCATCCGTTAGATATTGTATCTGTCGGACAAATCGTAAAGGTATGGGTAGATGATATTGATACGAAAAAAGGTCGCGTTGCACTATCCATGTTGCCGATAGAATAGTAAGAGAAGAGAGCAGATGAAACTGCTCTCTTTTTTTATGGGATAAAACGTGTAATGGATTATGAGCTTTGATGTATTTTGCTATAATAAAACCAGCATTCATTTAGTAATTTAATTTGATACCGGTTTTTTTCAAAATATGCGCGTTGCATTTGTTTTTTTAGCCACGTAGGCATAGGAATCCCTCCTTGTTTAATCCTACTCTCAAAAATCTAAGGTACTATTGATGAGAGGTTGGTGAGTGGATTTCTATTCATGCTATATTTTTAGAAACCACGCTTCTTGAATGAGGATGGGTATATGTACTATTTAATATATGTATAAGGGAGGAGAAAAGTGTAAAAATATTTTTTAGTTTAGGAGGAATGAGAGTGGATGAGCAAGAAATACAGCGTCTGGTGGAAGAAGTATCACTACAATACTTCGGAATGCCATTTTTACATAGAGCTATGTTCAATAGTAGGTTGCGTACAACTGGTGGACGTTATCTATTGAATACACACAATATTGAACTGAATTATCGATATTACGAAATGTATGGGAAAGAAGAGTTAGTCGGAATCATTAAACATGAGCTTTGTCATTATCACTTACATATTACAGGAAGGGGCTATAAGCACCGGGATAGAGATTTTCGTGAATTGTTAAAAGAAGTTGATGCGCCACGCTTTTGTAAACGAATAATTAATGAAGAGAAGGAAAAAAAGGTTTATACGTATGAATGTATGGGCTGTTTGCTTCAATATGTAAGAAGACGTCAAATAAATACAAAAAGATATGTCTGCGGAAAGTGTAAAGGGAAACTGAACCTGATAAAGAAAACATCTTGACAGTGAAAACGCAATCCAGTATATTATAAACATGTCACGTTTGTACAAGATGTTGTGAAAAAACATCTTGACTTACGATAAGAAATTTTATAAGATACAAATTGTCATTATTATTCCGCAGTAGCTCAGTGGTAGAGCTATCGGCTGTTAACCGATCGGTCGTAGGTTCGAGTCCTACCTGCGGAGCCATACAGAGAAGTACCCAAGTGGCTCAAGGGGCTCCCCTGCTAAGGGAGTAGATCGCTAACGCGGTGCGAGGGTTCGAATCCCTTCTTCTCTGCCATACATACTGGCCCGTTGGTCAAGTGGTTAAGACACCGCCCTTTCACGGCGGTAACACGGGTTCGAATCCCGTACGGGTCACCACTTCGGAGGATTAGCTCAGCTGGGAGAGCACCTGCCTTACAAGCAGGGGGTCGGCGGTTCGATCCCGTCATCCTCCACCATATAAATTATATAAATAGTATCATCGCGGGGTGGAGCAGCACGGTAGCTCGTCGGGCTCATAACCCGAAGGTCGCAGGTTCAAATCCTGTCCCCGCAACCAAATGGTCCCGTGGTGTAGTGGTTAACATGCCTGCCTGTCACGCAGGAGATCGCCGGTTCGACCCCGGTCGGGACCGCCATTTTAACTTCTGCTATTTGGCAGTTGTTTTTTATTGGGCATTATGTTACAATAACATTTGTCTTTGAAAAGAAGATAAATATTTCGATGGGCTATAGCCAAGCGGTAAGGCAACGGACTTTGACTCCGTCATGCGCTGGTTCGAATCCAGCTAGCCCAGCCATTTACGAGCCATTAGCTCAGTTGGTAGAGCATCTGACTTTTAATCAGAGGGTCGAAGGTTCGAATCCTTCATGGCTCACTTTTGTTTTTTCCGCGCGGTCGTGGCGGAACGGCAGACGCGCTAGGTTGAGGGCCTAGTGGGGGAAACCCCGTGGAGGTTCAAGTCCTCTCGGCCGCATCAAAAAATCTTTCAAAAAAGTACTTGCATTTGAAAATGTAGTATGATAAGATAATCGAGTCGCCAAAATACAACGACGAAAAAACATCATGAATAAGCGCCCGTAGCTCAATTGGATAGAGCGTTTGACTACGGATCAAGAGGTTAGGGGTTCGACTCCTCTCGGGCGCGCCATAACGGGAAGTGGCTCAGCTTGGTAGAGCACCTGGTTTGGGACCAGGGGGTCGCAGGTTCAAATCCTGTCTTCCCGACCACGCGGGTGTAGTTTAGTGGTAAAACAAGAGCCTTCCAAGCTCTGGTCGAGAGTTCGATTCTCTTCACCCGCTTTTAGTTCTTTGAAAACTGAACGAAACAAACAACGTGAAACGTCAATTTTTATTTTTAGATGCTAGACAAACTAACTTTATTGGAGAGTTTGATCCTGGCTCAGGATGAACGCTGGCGGCGTGCCTAATACATGCAAGTCGAGCGAATGGATTGAGAGCTTGCTCTCAAGAAGTTAGCGGCGGACGGGTGAGTAACACGTGGGTAACCTGCCCATAAGACTGGGATAACTCCGGGAAACCGGGGCTAATACCGGATAATATTTTGAACTGCATGGTTCGAAATTGAAAGGCGGCTTCGGCTGTCACTTATGGATGGACCCGCGTCGCATTAGCTAGTTGGTGAGGTAACGGCTCACCAAGGCAACGATGCGTAGCCGACCTGAGAGGGTGATCGGCCACACTGGGACTGAGACACGGCCCAGACTCCTACGGGAGGCAGCAGTAGGGAATCTTCCGCAATGGACGAAAGTCTGACGGAGCAACGCCGCGTGAGTGATGAAGGCTTTCGGGTCGTAAAACTCTGTTGTTAGGGAAGAACAAGTGCTAGTTGAATAAGCTGGCACCTTGACGGTACCTAACCAGAAAGCCACGGCTAACTACGTGCCAGCAGCCGCGGTAATACGTAGGTGGCAAGCGTTATCCGGAATTATTGGGCGTAAAGCGCGCGCAGGTGGTTTCTTAAGTCTGATGTGAAAGCCCACGGCTCAACCGTGGAGGGTCATTGGAAACTGGGAGACTTGAGTGCAGAAGAGGAAAGTGGAATTCCATGTGTAGCGGTGAAATGCGTAGAGATATGGAGGAACACCAGTGGCGAAGGCGACTTTCTGGTCTGTAACTGACACTGAGGCGCGAAAGCGTGGGGAGCAAACAGGATTAGATACCCTGGTAGTCCACGCCGTAAACGATGAGTGCTAAGTGTTAGAGGGTTTCCGCCCTTTAGTGCTGAAGTTAACGCATTAAGCACTCCGCCTGGGGAGTACGGCCGCAAGGCTGAAACTCAAAGGAATTGACGGGGGCCCGCACAAGCGGTGGAGCATGTGGTTTAATTCGAAGCAACGCGAAGAACCTTACCAGGTCTTGACATCCTCTGAAAACCCTAGAGATAGGGCTTCTCCTTCGGGAGCAGAGTGACAGGTGGTGCATGGTTGTCGTCAGCTCGTGTCGTGAGATGTTGGGTTAAGTCCCGCAACGAGCGCAACCCTTGATCTTAGTTGCCATCATTAAGTTGGGCACTCTAAGGTGACTGCCGGTGACAAACCGGAGGAAGGTGGGGATGACGTCAAATCATCATGCCCCTTATGACCTGGGCTACACACGTGCTACAATGGACGGTACAAAGAGCTGCAAGACCGCGAGGTGGAGCTAATCTCATAAAACCGTTCTCAGTTCGGATTGTAGGCTGCAACTCGCCTACATGAAGCTGGAATCGCTAGTAATCGCGGATCAGCATGCCGCGGTGAATACGTTCCCGGGCCTTGTACACACCGCCCGTCACACCACGAGAGTTTGTAACACCCGAAGTCGGTGGGGTAACCTTTATGGAGCCAGCCGCCTAAGGTGGGACAGATGATTGGGGTGAAGTCGTAACAAGGTAGCCGTATCGGAAGGTGCGGCTGGATCACCTCCTTTCTATGGAGAATTGATGAACGCTGTTCATCAATATAAGTTTCCGTGTTTCGTTTTGTTCAGTTTTGAGAGAACTATCTCTCATATATAAATGTATGTTCTTTGAAAACTAGATAACAGTGTAGCTCATATTTTTTTAATTTTAGTTTGGTTAAGTTAGAAAGGGCGCACGGTGGATGCCTTGACACTAGGAGTCGATGAAGGACGGGACTAACGCCGATATGCTTCGGGGAGCTGTAAGTAAGCTTTGATCCGAAGATTTCCGAATGGGGAAACCCACCATACGTAATGGTATGGTATCCTTGCCTGAATACATAGGGTAAGGAAGACAGACCCAGGGAACTGAAACATCTAAGTACCTGGAGGAAGAGAAAGCAAATGCGATTTCCTGAGTAGCGGCGAGCGAAACGGAACATAGCCCAAACCAAGAGGCTTGCCTCTTGGGGTTGTAGGACATTCTATACGGAGTTACAAAGGAACGAGGTAGACGAAGCGACCTGGAAAGGTCCGTCGTAGAGGGTAACAACCCCGTAGTCGAAACTTCGTTCTCTCTTGAATGTATCCTGAGTACGGCGGAACACGTGAAATTCCGTCGGAATCTGGGAGGACCATCTCCCAAGGCTAAATACTCCCTAGTGATCGATAGTGAACCAGTACCGTGAGGGAAAGGTGAAAAGCACCCCGGAAGGGGAGTGAAAGAGATCCTGAAACCGTGTGCCTACAAATAGTCAGAGCCCGTTAATGGGTGATGGCGTGCCTTTTGTAGAATGAACCGGCGAGTTACGATCCCGTGCGAGGTTAAGCTGAAGAGGCGGAGCCGCAGCGAAAGCGAGTCTGAATAGGGCGTTTAGTACGTGGTCGTAGACCCGAAACCAGGTGATCTACCCATGTCCAGGGTGAAGTTCAGGTAACACTGAATGGAGGCCCGAACCCACGCACGTTGAAAAGTGCGGGGATGAGGTGTGGGTAGCGGAGAAATTCCAATCGAACCTGGAGATAGCTGGTTCTCCCCGAAATAGCTTTAGGGCTAGCCTTAAGTGTAAGAGTCTTGGAGGTAGAGCACTGATTGAACTAGGGGTCCTCATCGGATTACCGAATTCAGTCAAACTCCGAATGCCAATGACTTATCCTTAGGAGTCAGACTGCGAGTGATAAGATCCGTAGTCAAGAGGGAAACAGCCCAGATCGCCAGCTAAGGTCCCAAAGTGTGTATTAAGTGGAAAAGGATGTGGAGTTGCTTAGACAACTAGGATGTTGGCTTAGAAGCAGCCACCATTTAAAGAGTGCGTAATAGCTCACTAGTCGAGTGACTCTGCGCCGAAAATGTACCGGGGCTAAATACACCACCGAAGCTGCGAATTGATACCAATGGTATCAGTGGTAGGGGAGCGTTCTAAGTGCAGTGAAGTCAGACCGGAAGGACTGGTGGAGCGCTTAGAAGTGAGAATGCCGGTATGAGTAGCGAAAGACGGGTGAGAATCCCGTCCACCGAATGCCTAAGGTTTCCTGAGGAAGGCTCGTCCGCTCAGGGTTAGTCAGGACCTAAGCCGAGGCCGACAGGCGTAGGCGATGGACAACAGGTTGATATTCCTGTACCACCTCTTTATCGTTTGAGCAATGGAGGGACGCAGAAGGATAGAAGAAGCGTGCGATTGGTTGTGCACGTCCAAGCAGTTAGGCTGATAAGTAGGCAAATCCGCTTATCGTGAAGGCTGAGCTGTGATGGGGAAGCTCCTTATGGAGCGAAGTCTTTGATTCCCCGCTGCCAAGAAAAGCTTCTAGTGAGATAAAAGGTGCCTGTACCGCAAACCGACACAGGTAGGCGAGGAGAGAATCCTAAGGTGTGCGAGAGAACTCTGGTTAAGGAACTCGGCAAAATGACCCCGTAACTTCGGGAGAAGGGGTGCTTTCTTAACGGAAAGCCGCAGTGAATAGGCCCAAGCGACTGTTTAGCAAAAACACAGGTCTCTGCGAAGCCGTAAGGCGAAGTATAGGGGCTGACACCTGCCCGGTGCTGGAAGGTTAAGGAGAGGGGTTAGCGTAAGCGAAGCTCTGAACTGAAGCCCCAGTAAACGGCGGCCGTAACTATAACGGTCCTAAGGTAGCGAAATTCCTTGTCGGGTAAGTTCCGACCCGCACGAAAGGTGTAACGATTTGGGCACTGTCTCAACCAGAGACTCGGTGAAATTATAGTACCTGTGAAGATGCAGGTTACCCGCGACAGGACGGAAAGACCCCGTGGAGCTTTACTGTAGCCTGATATTGAATTTTGGTACATTTTGTACAGGATAGGCGGGAGCCATTGAAACCGGAGCGCTAGCTTCGGTGGAGGCGCTGGTGGGATACCGCCCTGAATGTATTGAAATTCTAACCTACGGGTCTTATCGACCCGGGAGACAGTGTCAGGTGGGCAGTTTGACTGGGGCGGTCGCCTCCTAAAGTGTAACGGAGGCGCCCAAAGGTTCCCTCAGAATGGTTGGAAATCATTCGTAGAGTGCAAAGGCATAAGGGAGCTTGACTGCGAGACCTACAAGTCGAGCAGGGACGAAAGTCGGGCTTAGTGATCCGGTGGTTCCGCATGGAAGGGCCATCGCTCAACGGATAAAAGCTACCCCGGGGATAACAGGCTTATCTCCCCCAAGAGTCCACATCGACGGGGAGGTTTGGCACCTCGATGTCGGCTCATCGCATCCTGGGGCTGTAGTCGGTCCCAAGGGTTGGGCTGTTCGCCCATTAAAGCGGTACGCGAGCTGGGTTCAGAACGTCGTGAGACAGTTCGGTCCCTATCCGTCGTGGGCGTAGGAAATTTGAGAGGAGCTGTCCTTAGTACGAGAGGACCGGGATGGACGCACCGCTGGTGTACCAGTTGTTCTGCCAAGGGCATAGCTGGGTAGCTATGTGCGGAAGGGATAAGTGCTGAAAGCATCTAAGCATGAAGCCCCCCTCAAGATGAGATTTCCCATAGCGTAAGCTAGTAAGATCCCTGAAAGATGATCAGGTTGATAGGTTCGAGGTGGAAGCATGGTGACATGTGGAGCTGACGAATACTAATAGATCGAGGACTTAACCATATAATATGAAGCAATGTTATCTAGTTTTGAAAGAATATAAAAAACTTGTTGACTTTAAAAGTTAAATAAGTTATGATGATTCTTGTCTTAAATGAATACAGTCTGGTAATGATGGCAGAGAGGTCACACCCGTTCCCATACCGAACACGGAAGTTAAGCTCTCTAGCGCCGATGGTAGTTGGGACCTTGTCCCTGTGAGAGTAGGACGTTGCCAGGCTATTTATATCATCGCGGGGTGGAGCAGCACGGTAGCTCGTCGGGCTCATAACCCGAAGGTCGCAGGTTCAAATCCTGTCCCCGCAACCAAATGGTCCCGTGGTGTAGTGGTTAACATGCCTGCCTGTCACGCAGGAGATCGCCGGTTCGACCCCGGTCGGGACCGCCATTTTATATAAAGAAAAGAACGAAACATGTTGTTTCGTATTTTTTTATTTGTTTTAACAAAAAACTAATAAAGACAGTCAAACTATCCTTAGGAAAACTCCTAAGGACTTTTTTATATATTCAAAACCTGTATAATAAAGAGCAGAGAACATTGTGAGTAAAGTAGGTGAAGTCTGTGAGTAAATATGAAATAACAACAAACTCTTCTGAGGAAACACAAAGATTATCAGAAAAACTAGGTGGACTTGTCGGTGCACAAGATGTAATTATTTTAGAAGGAGATCTAGGGGCTGGTAAGACAACTTTTACAAAAGGGCTAGCAAAAGGTCTTGGAGTGAAAAGAGTTGTAAATAGTCCTACCTTTAATATTATTAAAGAATATAAAGGGAGATTGCCGCTATATCATATGGACGTGTATCGCTTAGCGGAAAGTGAAGAGGACTTAGGTTTTGATGAGTATTTCTACGGTGAAGGAATTACCGTAGTAGAATGGGCTCATTTAATAGAAGCATTTTTACCAAATGAGAAGTTACAAATTAGTTTATTCCATGCTGGAGATGATACAAGGAAAATTGTACTCGAGCCAATTGGAGATCGATATATTAGATTATGTGAGGAGCTATTACAAGATGAAAGTACTAGCAATTGATACTTCAAATTACGTAATGGGTGTATCCCTTATTGAGGAAGGAAACGTAATTGGGGAAATCATTACAAACTTAACAAAAAACCATTCTGTACGTCTTATGCCAGCTGTAGAGAAATTGTTAAAAGAATGTGGTGTAAAACCGAAAGAATTAACTAAAATCGTTGTAGCTGCTGGACCTGGATCATATACAGGTGTTCGTATAGGTGTGACAGCTGCAAAAACATTAGCTTGGTCACTTCAAATACCAATTGTAGGTGTATCAAGTTTAGAAGTAGTGGCTGCAAATGGTGCTAATTTTAATGGATTGATCTGTCCTTTATTCGATGGAAGACGTGGACAAATTTATACTGGGTTATATACATATGAAGGAGAGCATTTAAATTCTATAGAAGAAGACCGAATCATCCTTATTGTAGACTGGTTGCAAATGTTAAAAGATACAGGAAAGCCTGTTTTATTTATTGGTAACGATGTTAAACTGCACAAAGAGACGATTATCGAACATTTAGGCGAACAAGCTGTATTTGCTCCCTTCACTAAAAATAACCCAAGACCAAGTGAGTTAGCTTTCTTAGGGTTACAAAAAGAAGAACAAGATGTACATTCATTTGTTCCTAGTTATCTTCGTTTAGCTGAAGCTGAAACAAAGTGGTTAGAAAGTCAAAACAAGTAGGAGTCTCCAGAAGATGGATATGATATTTAGAAAGATGGAACTCGATGATATCGCTCAAATTGTAGCTATTGAAGAAGCGTCTTTTTCAACTCCTTGGACTGCAGATGCCTTTCACCGTGAGTTAACGACGAATGAACATGCACATTATGTTGTGCTAGAAAAAGATGGTCGTGTAATTGGGTATTGTGGATTGTGGATAATTATTGATGAATCACATATAACAAATATAGCTATTTTGCCAGAATACAGAGGTCAAAAGCTAGGGGATGCTTTATTGAAAGAAGTTATTTCCGAAGCGAAAGATTTAGGGGTAAAAACGATGACGCTTGAAGTACGTGTATCAAATGAAGTAGCAAAACAGTTATACAGAAAATACGGATTTCAAAATGGTGGAATTCGTAAACGATACTATGCAGACAATCAGGAAGATGGTCTCGTAATGTGGGTGAATATATAATGGAAAAAAATACGATTATACTTGGTATTGAAACAAGTTGTGATGAAACAGCAGTAGCAGTTGTTAAAAATGGAACGGAAATTATTGCGAATGTCGTTGCATCACAAATTGAAAGTCATAAACGTTTTGGCGGAGTTGTACCAGAGATTGCATCCCGTCATCATGTAGAAGAAATTACAGTTGTGTTAGAAGAAGCTTTAAAAGAAGCAAATATCACATTTGATGATATTGATGCAATTGCTGTAACAGAAGGACCTGGGTTAGTAGGAGCGCTTTTAATAGGGGTAAATGCAGCGAAAGCAGTGGCTTTTGCACATGATATTCCTCTAGTGGGTGTTCATCATATCGCTGGGCACATTTATGCGAACCGTTTAGTAAAAGAAGTTCAATTCCCACTACTATCACTTGTTGTATCTGGTGGACATACGGAGCTTGTTTATATGAAAGAACATGGTTCATTCGAAGTGATTGGTGAAACAAGAGATGATGCAGCTGGAGAGGCATATGATAAAGTAGCTCGAACGTTATCCATGCCATATCCAGGTGGTCCTCACATTGATCGCCTTGCACATGAAGGGGAACCGACAATCGATTTGCCTCGTGCATGGCTAGAACCTGATTCGTATGATTTCAGTTTCAGTGGATTGAAATCAGCAGTTATCAACACTGTGCATAACGCAAAACAACGCGGGATAGAAATTGCACCGGAAGATTTAGCAGCAAGTTTCCAAGCGAGTGTAATAGATGTGCTTGTAACGAAAGCATCTCGTGCAGCAGAAGCGTATAACGTAAAGCAACTGCTTCTTGCTGGTGGAGTAGCTGCGAATAAAGGACTTCGCGCACGTTTGGAAGCGGAATTTGCGACAAAAGAAAATATTGAGCTAATTATTCCTCCACTATCTTTATGTACCGATAATGCAGCGATGATTGCAGCCGCAGGTACAATTGCATATGAACAAGGAAAACGTGCTACATTAGCTTTAAATGCAAATCCAGGATTAGATATTGAAGCATAGTTATACACAAAATTAACCACAGCTTGTGGATAAAACCCATATTATCTGTTGATAATATGGGTTTTATTGTGTATATAAAATGTTGATAACTTTTTTGTTAGTTGTGGATAATGTGGAAAAGTTATTTTGGGGTTTATTTTATAAAGGTGGATATGTGTATAAACCTGTGGATAAAGTAGGTGAAGTCTGACCTTTGAATGTATTCTTTTTTGGGAAATAAATCGCAAAAAGATATCTCTAAAAAACATTTTGAAATGTGCCCTTATTATAGGGGCGAGCCAACATTGTCAAACTTTGTCGGTAAATCGGTATGTCGTGTCGAATCGTTTATACCCCAGCTAGAAGATAAAAAGGATGTCGCATAGTCAAAAATCCCGACTTATGAGACATCCTTCTTATTCATACTCTTATAAATGTAATTCTTCCCATTCTGCCATACAAGCATCAAGTTGCTCTTGTAGTGTTTGCTTTTTCGTTGTAATTTCACTAGCCTTTTCATAATCTGCGTATATTTCTGGTAAGCAAAGTTGATCTTCTAACGTAGCAATTTCTTCTTCAAATTCTACAATATTTTGTTCTAGCTCCTCAATTTTTCGAGTGCGTTGACGTTCTAATTGTTTACGCTCTTTTTCTTCGAGATAATTTAATTTTTCTTGAGCTACAGTTTTTTGAACAGGTGCTTGGTTTTCTTGCTGTTCTTGTTGTTCAAATGCTGCACGTTCAATCATTTCATTTTTCTTCTCCACATAGTAATCGTAATCGCCTAAATACTCTTGTGCACCTTCTGTTGACAACTCAACAACGGTCGTCGTTACACGATTAATAAAGTAGCGGTCATGTGAAACAAATAGAAGGGTGCCTGGATAATCAATTAAAGCATTCTCCAAAATTTCTTTACTATTTAAATCAAGATGGTTCGTAGGTTCATCGAGAATTAATAAATTCGATTTTTGCATCATAAGTTTTGCAAGAGCTAATCGAGCTTTTTGTCCACCACTAAGAGAAGATACTGGTTTTAGTACATCATCCCCTGTGAATAAGAAGTTACCTAATATCGTGCGAATTTCTTTTTCGGGCTGCAGTGGATATTCATCCCATAACTCATTTAAAACTCGCTTAGAAGATGTTAAGTTTGCTTGTTCTTGATCATAATAACCAACAGATACATTGGATCCGAAAGAAACATCACCATTTAATAGTGGTAACTTATTCACAAGTGATTTTAATAATGTGGATTTCCCAATTCCGTTTGGACCAACTAAAGCAACGCTATCCCCGCGAGTTAAGCGCATAGTTACATGTTCAATAATCGGATCATCATCATAGCCGATAGTTGCATCCTTTACTTGTAAAACATCATTTCCACTTTGTTTTTCGATATCGAAGTGGAAGGATGCTGACTTAGAATCACCTAAAGGTCTAGTCAATAATTCCATTCTATCTAATTGTTTACGACGGCTTTGAGCACGTTTTGTCGTAGATGCGCGAGCTATATTTTTTTGAACGAAATCCTCAAGCTTAGCGATTTCATCTTGTTGTTTTTCATAACGTTTCATGTCTTGCTCGTATAATGCTGATTTCAAGTCTAAATATTTACTGTAGTTACCAACAAATCGTCTGCTTTCTTTATTCGAAATTTCATATACTTGTGTAACGAGTTTATCTAAGAAATAACGGTCATGAGAAACGATTAGTATTGCGCCAGGATAGCCTTGTAAATATTGTTCAAGCCATGTTAATGTTTCGATGTCTAAATGGTTTGTAGGCTCGTCCAAAATAAGTAGGTCTGGTTTCGTTAATAATAATTTACCGAGAGCTAATCGTGTTTTTTGTCCACCACTTAATGTAGAAATCGTCGTCTGGTGCGTTTCAACTGGGAAGCCAAGACCACTTAAAATCGAGCGAATATCTGCTTCATATTGATATCCACCTTGATCTTTATAATCTAATTGCAATTGGTCATAATCAGCTAATAATCTTTCATATGTAGCCTCGTTTGAAAAGTTTTCTTCTTTTCCCATCTCTTGCTCTAGCCTTCGAAGTTTTGTCTCCATTTGCTGCAAGTGTGTAAAGACGGTTAACATTTCATCCCAAATTGTTAAAGATGTTTCTAACCCGGTATTTTGAGCTAAATATCCGATTGAGACATCTTTCGGTTTTATAATTTCGCCACCATCATGAGATAGCTCACCAGCTATTATTTTTAATAATGTAGATTTTCCGGCCCCATTTCGTCCGACTAATGCGATACGATCTTTCGTTTGAACTTCTAATTTTATGTTTGCAAGAATCGTTTCTGCACCGTATAATTTCGTAAGCGCGTTTACTTGTAATAAAATCAATGTTTTCACCTCAAATAATTTCTTAACTTTGCCATGTTTATATTTCTCAATCATACTAAAAATAGTGTATAGTTTAAAATAAAGAGAGAATACTTCTTCTCTTTATTATACAGGGAAATTCATGAGTGCTAAACTTCTGTATTTGATTCAAGTATATGAATAAAGATAGGAAGAGAGGAGAGGTTATATGGATCAGCAAAAAATTCCACAGGCCACTGCCAAACGATTGCCTCTATACTATCGATTTATCCAAAACTTATCTCTTTCTGGTAAGCAACGTGTTTCATCAGCCGAATTGAGCGAAGCGGTAAAAGTTGATTCCGCAACGATTCGAAGAGATTTTTCATATTTTGGAGCGTTAGGGAAAAAAGGTTATGGATATAACGTAAATTATTTATTATCATTTTTCCGTGAAACACTCGACCAAGATGATATAACACGTGTAGCACTTATTGGAGTAGGTAATTTAGGGACCGCTTTCTTACATTATAATTTCACGAAAAACAATAATACAAAAATTGAAATGGCGTTTGATGTTAGTGAAGAGAAAGTCGGGACAGAAATCGGGGGCATTCCTGTATATCATTTAGATGAATTAGAAGAACGTTTATCAACTGATATACAAGTGGCAATATTAACAGTACCCGCTACAGTAGCACAATCTGTAGCAGATAGATTGGCAGAAACGAACGTGCATGGTATTTTAAATTTCACACCAGCGCGCTTAAATGTGTCAGATAATATAAGAATTCACCATATTGATTTAGCGGTAGAGTTACAAACACTTGTTTACTTTTTAAAGAATTATCCACAATAAAACGCAGAGGAAGCGACCTCTGCGTTTTATTATTGTTTTTTCTTTGTGAATTTAACTAAGATAAGGCGAAGTGCCAAATTAAAATCAATTGTTGCCATAACTGCAAATAGTATTGTCCACATATTCCAGATTGTATCTGTTACGTTCGTAATGGCGAAGCGTGTAAAGATACATCCTAGAAGGAAGTACAATGCAGCCATGAACAATGGTGAGTTCCTCATACTAAAAATCCTCCGATAAAGCCTTGCATTTTTTCAGCTTCTTTAATCATTTCTTGAATTTGTTCATTGCTCATTAAAACTTGAGCAACTGCAACTAATGTATTCATTGCAACATGAGCCGCGATAGGGACGATAATACGCTTCGTTTTTACATATAAAAAGGCGAATACGAGTCCCATAGAAGTGTATACCAATAAGTGAGTGAAATCAAAATGAATTGCTGCGAATACAAGAGAACTAATGATAGCAGCAATAAAGAAGTTAAACTTCTTATAAAGTGTACCAAATAAAATTTTTCTAAATACGATTTCTTCCAAAATAGGTCCTATTATAGAGATAACGATAAGGAACCAAGGTGTCGTTCTTGCGATATCCATAAGTCTTGCTGTATTTTCTGATCCAGGTTTAATTCCTAATACACGCATTTCTATCATACCGGCAATACTTTGTGAGAAAAATGCTAGGAAGAACCCAATAAAAATCCAACCAATCGTAGCTGGAACAGTAGAGCGCATTGTATCTAAACGTCTGTCACGAATATCTGTTCTAAGTAACCAAAGTACGATACATAATGCAATAAAGAAGCTAATGATTGCCCAGTGGCCAGTTATGAGTTGAAATTTCTCTTCTCTAGTAAATCCTCTGTTATCATAAAGTCCAGTTTTCAGCAGAAGTGGTAATCCAGCAATGGATGATAACTGCATTAAAATGTATGTAACGATAACCCACCAATATTGTTTTTTCAAATGGTTTAACCATCCTTTCTAACTCTAGTGTATGAGATAAGGTAGGATAACATGTAAGTATGCTACCTACGATATAAACTTCACTTAAATTATGTTTTTTTCGTAAATCCTTATTTGAAATTATAATAGAAGACAGGAGAAAGTTGTGTGTATAGCGAAAACAACTTAGGGTGTCCTTTCATATTGTAACATACGAGTAGTGGAAACAACGATTCATATAGTAAAGGTAGAAGAAGAGGGACTCTATATAGAAAAGTGTATAGCTTAATTTGCGAAAAAATTATGATTTTTTTACTTGCAAAAGAAATTGAGATTATTTATTATTATAAGTGTGTTAGCACTCGGGTGACTTGAGTGCTAATAAATAAAATTTACATAACAAAATGAGGAGGTTATTGTTCATGCTAAAGCCATTAGGTGATCGCGTTGTAATTGAGCTTGTTCAAGCAGAAGAAAAAACAGCAAGTGGTATTGTATTACCAGACACTGCAAAAGAAAAACCACAAGAGGGTAAAGTTATTGCAGTAGGTACTGGTCGAGTGCTTGAAAATGGTGAGCGTGTTGCTTTAGAGGTAGCTGCAGGTGATCTTATCATCTTCTCAAAATATGCAGGTACTGAAGTAAAATACGAAGGTACTGACTACTTGATTTTACGTGAAAGTGACATTTTAGCAGTTATTGGTTAATTATATAAATCTTAAAAAATTCAAGGGGGTCAATTATTATGGCAAAAGATATTAAATTTAGTGAAGAAGCACGTCGTTCGATGCTTCGCGGTGTCGACACTCTTGCAAACGCAGTTAAAGTAACGCTTGGACCAAAAGGTCGTAACGTTGTACTTGAGAAAAAATTCGGTTCACCACTTATTACAAATGACGGTGTAACAATCGCAAAAGAAATCGAATTAGAAGATGCATTCGAAAACATGGGTGCAAAATTAGTAGCAGAAGTTGCTAGCAAAACAAATGATGTAGCTGGTGACGGAACGACAACTGCAACTGTATTAGCACAAGCAATGATTCGTGAAGGTCTTAAAAACGTAACAGCTGGTGCGAACCCAATGGGTCTTCGTAAAGGTATCGAAAAAGCTGTTACTGCTGCAATTGCAGAATTAAAAGAGATTTCTAAACCAATCGAAGGTAAATCTTCTATCGCACAAGTAGCTGCTATTTCTGCAGCTGACGAAGAAGTAGGTCAATTAATCGCTGAAGCAATGGAGCGCGTTGGTAACGACGGCGTTATTACTTTAGAAGAATCTAAAGGATTTACAACAGAATTAGACGTAGTAGAAGGTATGCAATTTGATCGTGGATATGCATCTCCTTACATGATTACTGATTCTGACAAAATGGAAGCAGTTCTTGATAACCCATACATCTTAATTACTGATAAGAAGATTTCTAACATCCAAGAAATCTTACCAGTATTAGAGCAAGTGGTACAACAAGGTAAACCACTTCTTATCATCGCTGAAGATGTAGAAGGCGAAGCTTTAGCTACATTAGTAGTGAACAAACTTCGTGGTACATTCAATGTAGTAGCTGTTAAAGCTCCTGGATTTGGTGACCGTCGTAAAGCAATGCTAGAAGATATCGCAATCTTAACTGGTGGCGAAGTAATCACTGAAGAATTAGGTCGTGACTTAAAATCTGCTACAGTTGAATCTTTAGGACGTGCTGGTAAAATCGTTGTAACGAAAGAAAACACAACTGTAGTTGAAGGTATCGGAAATTCACAACAAATCGAAGCTCGTATCGGTCAAATCCGTGCGCAATTAGAAGAAACTACTTCTGAATTCGATCGTGAAAAATTACAAGAGCGTCTTGCAAAACTTGCAGGTGGCGTAGCGGTAATTAAAGTAGGTGCAGCAACTGAAACTGAGTTAAAAGAGCGCAAACTTCGTATTGAAGATGCACTTAACTCAACTCGTGCAGCAGTAGAAGAAGGTATCGTTGCAGGTGGTGGTACTTCACTTATGAACGTATACACGAAAGTAGCTTCTATCGTAGCTGAAGGCGACGAAGCAACAGGTATCAACATCGTACTTCGTGCATTAGAAGAGCCAGTTCGTCAAATCGCAATCAACGCTGGTCTAGAAGGATCTGTAGTTGTAGAGCGTCTAAAAGGCGAAAAAGTAGGCGTTGGTTTCAACGCAGCTACTGGCGAGTGGGTTAACATGCTTGAAACTGGTATCGTAGATCCAGCTAAAGTAACTCGCTCTGCACTTCAAAACGCAGCATCTGTTGCAGCTATGTTCTTAACGACTGAAGCTGTAGTAGCTGACAAGCCAGAACCAAATGCACCAGCAATGCCTGACATGGGCGGCATGGGCATGGGCGGTATGGGCGGAATGATGTAATTCCGTTTGCTCGAAAAACATCCATTTCTATATAGAAATGGATGTTTTTTTTATGTTTTTTAGAAAAGGAAATGAATTTCTGTAGAATTTTGTCGCTTTCTCTCTTGACCATACGGATACTTCATTGTTAGAATCTAGGAAGATAATATAAAACAATCCTTCATATATCCTCGATGATATGGTTTGAGAGTCTCTACCGGGTTACCGTAAACAACCTGACTATGAAGGCAGTGCGTCTTATATTTATAAAGAGCGGAAGACTATCTTTCTTTATAAAGCCAGACCCCTGCCTTTTCTTTGTTATGAGACTAGAGGCGGAGGACTGGCTTTTTTTATTATATTAGTAATGCTTTTTGCCAAATTGGTGAAAATATTTATATACGAGAACTAACGTTGGGGTGATTATTTTGAAGAAGCAGCATGATACAATTATCGTTTTAGATTTTGGGAGTCAGTACAATCAGTTAATAGCACGTCGAATTCGTGAGTTCGGTGTATACAGTGAACTTCATCCACATACAATTACTGCAGAAGAAATTAAAGCAATGAATCCAAAAGGGATTATCTTCTCTGGTGGACCAAATAGTGTATACGGTGAAGGCGCATTACATTGTGATGAAAAAATCTTTGAACTAGGATTACCGATCTTCGGTATTTGTTACGGTATGCAGCTTATGACGCAACACTTCGGTGGGAAAGTAGAACGTGCAAACCACCGTGAGTACGGAAAAGCTGTTCTTAAAGTAGAGAACGAATCAAAATTATATGCGAACCTTCCAGAAGAGCAAGTTGTATGGATGAGCCATGGTGACTTAGTAACTGGTTTACCTGAAGGATTCGTAGTAGATGCAACAAGTGAGTCTTGTCCAATTGCTGGTATGAGCAATGAAGAGCAAAACTTATACGGTGTACAATTCCACCCAGAAGTACGTCACTCTGAGCACGGTAACGATTTAATTAAAAACTTCGTATTCGGCGCATGTGGTTGTTCTGAAGGATGGAACATGGAGAACTTTATCGAAGTAGAATTAGAGAAAATCCGTGAAACTGTTGGAGACAAAAAAGTACTATGCGCACTTAGCGGCGGTGTAGACTCTTCTGTTGTAGCAGTATTAATTCATAAAGCAATCGGCGATCAATTAACATGTATTTTCGTTGACCACGGCTTACTTCGCAAAGGTGAAGCAGAAGGCGTTATGAAAACATTCAGCGAAGGCTTCCACATGAATGTTATTAAAGTGGATGCACAAGAACGCTTCATGAACAAGTTAAAAGGTGTAGAAGATCCAGAGCAAAAACGTAAAATCATCGGTAATGAATTCATTTACGTATTTGATGATGAAGCTTCTAAATTACAAGGTATGGACTTCCTAGCACAAGGTACACTTTATACAGATATCGTTGAGAGTGGTACAGCGACTGCACAAACAATTAAATCTCACCATAACGTTGGTGGTCTTCCAGAAGACATGCAGTTCAAATTAATCGAGCCTTTAAACACGTTATTTAAAGATGAAGTACGTGTATTAGGATCAGAATTAGGAATTCCTGATGAAATCGTATGGCGTCAACCATTCCCAGGCCCTGGTCTTGGTATTCGTGTATTAGGTGAAATCACAGAAGAGAAATTAGAAATCGTTCGTGAATCTGATGCGATTTTACGTGAAGAAATTATTAAAGCAGGCTTAGACCGTGAAGTTTGGCAATACTTCACTGCGCTTCCTGGTATGCGTAGCGTAGGTGTTATGGGTGACGAGCGTACTTACGATTACACAGTAGGTATCCGCGCAGTAACATCTATCGACGGTATGACAGCTGACTGGGCACGTATCCCTTGGGACGTATTAGAGAAAATTTCTGTACGTATCGTAAACGAAGTAAAACACGTTAACCGTATCGTGTATGATATAACAAGTAAGCCACCAGCAACTATTGAGTGGGAATAGTATTATAAAAAAAGATCCATCTAGTGCTCATGCATAGATGGATCTTTTGTATTTCTACTCTTAATACGAACAAAAGTATAAAATTTTATAAAAACGTTCGCTTTTAAATTGACAAAACTACTTCATCGAGTTAATATGAGTATGTAATTCAAACGAAAAGTGAATATTATGCCGTCGTATAATATCGGGGATATGGCCCGAAAGTTTCTACCTAGCTACCGTAAATGGCTTGACTACGAGGCGTTTAGATAAAGATGAGGGGAAACTTGTCTTTATTCATAGAACGCTTCCACGTATATGCAATGGAAGCCTTTTTTATTTTTAATAGATAAAAGAGGGCTAGGGAGATTACGGCGAGTAATCATATAACGGGGGAAACGTAAGATGAAACGCTATTTTCAGTTTGATGAACTCGGTACAAATTATAAAACAGAGTTCATAGCGGGTTTAACGACATTTTTATCTATGGCTTATGTATTATTTGTCAATCCTGCTACGCTGTCACTTGGAAATGTTAAAGGGTTACCAGCAGGTACAGGAATGGATCCAGGTGCAGTATTCGTTGCTACAGCATTAGCAGCGGCGATTGGTTCGTTAATTATGGGGATCTTCGCGAAGTATCCGATTGCTTTGGCGCCGGGGATGGGAATTAACGCGTTCTTTGCTTATACGGCAGTGTTAACGATGGGTATTCCGTGGCAAACAGCAATTGCTGGAACATTAATGTCAGGTATTATCTTTATTATTCTTACAGCTTCAGGTATTCGTGAAAAAATCATTAATGCAATTCCAACAGAGTTAAAGTTTGCAGTAGCGGCAGGTATCGGATTGTTCATTGCTTTCCTTGGATTCCAAAATGCCGGAATTATCGTGAAAAATGATGCTGTTCTTGTTGGGTTGGGGGATTTAACAAAGGGCACAACGTTACTAGCAATCTTCGGGGTTGTTACGACAATCATCTTCATGATTAAGAAAATAAATGGTGCAGTTTTCTACGGTATGATTCTTACAGCAATCTTAGGAGTAGCGACAGGATTAATTGATACTCCGAAAGCGGTAGTGGGAGCAATACCGAGTCTAGAACCAACGTTCGGTGTGGCGTTAACTCACTTCGGAGATATTTTCACTGTTCAAATGGTGATTGTTATTATAACGTTCTTCTTCATCGATTTCTTTGATACAGCAGGTACACTTGTAGCGGTTGCGAATCAAGCTGGATTAATGAAGAACAATAAATTACCACGTGCAGGAAAAGCATTATTTGCAGATGCGATTGCAACTGTAATCGGTGCAATCTTAGGTACATCAACAACAACGTCTTACATTGAATCTTCTGCTGGGGTAGCAGCGGGTGGACGTTCTGGATTTACAGCAGTTGTAACAGCAGGATTCTTCTTGCTGGCACTATTCTTCTCGCCATTATTAAGCGTTGTAACACCAGCTGTAACAGCGCCAGCATTAATTATTGTAGGGATCTTGATGGTTTCATCTTTAGGCGAAATTGATTGGAAGAAATTCGAGATTGCAGTACCAGCATTCTTTACAATCATTTCAATGCCACTTACGTATAGTATTGCGACAGGGATTGCAATCGGGTTTATCTTCTATCCAATTACAATGGTAGTAAGTGGTCGTCGTAAAGAGATTCATCCAATTATGTATGTTATGGGAGTTTTATTCGTACTATATTTCATCTACGTTCGTAAATAAAAGGGGTTTTTTGAAAGGTCTAGACTTAAGGGGAGTCTAGACCTTTTTTGCGTCTTCAGAAAATCTTAAGGATTTCCGAGCGTTTTTCTTCAGAAGTTTTCCTATAATAGAAGTTAGGGATTAAAAAAGTGATGGGGGAGATATTGTGGCAACCGAAACAATACTTGTCGTAGATGATGAAAAAGAAATTAGGAATCTTATTACAATCTATTTAAAGAATGAAGGATATAAAGTATTGCAAGCAGGAGACGGAGAAGAAGGATTACGTTTACTAGAAGAAAATGAAGTACATCTAGTCGTATTAGATATTATGATGCCAAAGGTAGATGGTATCCATATGTGTATGAAAGTAAGAGAATCGAAAGAAATGCCAATTATTATGCTTTCTGCGAAAACGCAAGATATGGATAAAATTTTAGGATTAACAACAGGTGCAGATGATTACGTAACGAAACCATTTAATCCGTTAGAGTTAATCGCAAGAATTAAATCTCAGTTACGTCGTTATATGAAGATGAATGGTTTTGCTATTCAAAATGAGGACGAGTTAGAAATTGGAGAGATGAAAATAAATATTTCAACCCATAAAGTTATTGTGGATGGAGAAGAAGTGAAACTGACACCGAGGGAATTTTCAATTTTAGAATTACTAGCTCGTAACCCGGGTATGGTCTTTAGTGCGGAACAAATTTATGAAAAGGTTTGGAATGAAAGATCTTTCCAGTCGGATAACACGGTAATGGTTCATATTCGGAAAGTGCGTGAGAAGATTGAGGAGAATCCAAGGAAGCCTAGATATATAAAAACTGTATGGGGAGTGGGATATAAGATTGAAAAAGATATTTAATCCATTTACTTATATTAGGAAAACTAGAGAATTAATTGAAAAGCTAGTGAAGAGGGTGAAGCGGAGTGTACGCATTCAACTTATTACTGCGTTTACTGCTTGTGCGTTGTTAGGGATTTTGTCAGCAAAAGCAGCAGCACCTTTTTTTGAGAATGCGAATCGGCAGGCGACAATCGATTATCGGTCTGGTATGGAGCAAATTAATCAACAAGCTCAAAGTGTGGCAAATAGTTCAGTTCATGAAAATAAATTAGAAGCTATATCAAGTATGATTAAAATAGAGAATCAAAATTTAGAACAAAACTCTAGAGCTTTAAAAGTGTTGGTTACTGACGAGAGTGGAAAAGTTTTATATAAGACGAAGCAGGCGCAAGAAGAACAAATTGATTTGCATAATACAATTCGTAATGCATCATCGTTTGCGATTAATTATATGAATGGTAGAAAAGAATTTGAAAGTACGAGAAAAGAATTTATAGCTTTTGCACCTATTACAATAGAAGATAAGAATTTATACATGTTTGTTAGTGGGATTCCGGAAGGTGAAGTAATATATGATACGCAAGAAGGACCGTTTCCATTTTTCATAGGTGTACTTGTATTTATTTTCTCTTTCTTCTATATAACAAAGAGAAAGATGAAGCAAATTGAAGCGATGGCACAAGGTGTAAAGGAAATAGAAAAAGGTAACTTAGCGTACCGTATTGAGAAGAAAGGTGAAGATGAGATTGCGTCTTTAACCGAGAATATTAATAATATGGCGGAAGAGCTTATGAATAATATAGAAAAGGAACGTAAATTAGAGAAGCAAAAGAATGAGCTTATTACGAATGTATCTCACGATTTACGTACACCATTGACTTCTATAATGGGTTACTTGCGGTTACTTCGAGATTCTAAATATGAAAATAAAGAACAACATGATGAATATACGAGAATTGCTTTTGCAAAGTCGGAGCAGTTAAAAAATTTAATAGAAGATTTATTTGAGTATACGAAGTTAACAAACGAGCAAGTTATATTAGAAAAACAAGAGGTTTGTATAAATGAGTTATTGGAGCAATTAATAGAAGAGTTAGTACCGCAGGCGGAAGAGCATGGACTTACGTTTGTTAAGAAGTTTCCTGAGGAACGTACCTATGCGGCGATTGATTCGGAAAAGATGGTTCGTGTATTTGATAATCTATTAATGAACGCGATTAAGTATAGTAAAGATGATGGGGAGATAAAAGTTTCTCTTCAAAGGCAGCGCCGGGATATACAAATTGTAATTGCGAATCATAGTGAAGAGTTTACGAGAGAAGAGTTAGGGAGTTTGTTTGAACGCTTT
>NZ_CP093325.1:5227500-5250000 GCF_022637375.2 Bacillus sp. N5-665 | reverse complement strand
GTTGATAGGTTCGAGGTGGAAGCATGGTGACATGTGGAGCTGACGAATACTAATAGATCGAGGACTTAACCATATAATATGAAGCAAATGTTATCTAGTTTTGAAGGAATATGCCTTCATAGTTTGGTGATGATGGCAGAGAGGTCACACCCGTTCCCATACCGAACACGGAAGTTAAGCTCTCTAGCGCCGATGGTAGTTGGGACCTTGTCCCTGTGAGAGTAGGACGTCGCCAAGCAACTTTAAGACGAGTCAGAATGACTCGTCTTTTTTGTGTTTTAAACTTCTTATCAGCTTCAAGTAAGTAATCCTTATTTTTTTGATCCCCTCATATTCATTTTCTTTCATCATTTTTGATGTGTAGTTTAAGATTTTCTATCTTATTTTTTGTAGAGGCGATCTGTCGGTATGTTAAAATAGTGCAGTTGTTTTTTGAGTACTTGAATATAAGAAGATTTAATTTTGAAAAAGGAGATAATATGAAAAAGATAGGTGTAATTACTATAGTAGTTTTAGTCCTTCTAGCAATTACTTATATGTTAGTCGGGAATTATTTTTATAATTATGCGTTGAATGCGAAACAAGAGAAAGAGTTTTTAGAGGATAATCCTCACTTAGTAGAAACTGTGAATGCATCGGGAGGTGTGTTCGCTACAAATGAAGAAAAGGATGCGAGCTTTGTCTCAAATCATAAGCCTAATATACGAAACATAAATGCTTTCGATAAGTTGAAATTAACAGGTTATGAATATATGAATGAACAATCTAGCCATAAATGGGCAATTGTAGTTCATGGATATGATAGTAGGGCATCGAAAATGACGAAATATATCCGGAATTTTTATGAAGAAGGATATAACGTCATAGCGCCAGATCTTCGTGGGCATGGAAATAGTGAAGGCAATTATATAGGGATGGGCTGGCACGATCGTAAAGATATTTTGATTTGGATTCAACAAATTGTAAAGAAAGACCCTAATGCTGAAATAGCACTCTTTGGTGTTTCGATGGGAGGAGCAACTGTAATGATGACTTCAGGTGAAGAGTTACCTTCTAACGTTAAAGTTATTATTGAAGATTGTGGATACTCAACTGTTATTGATGAATTTACGTATCAACTAAAAGATTTATTCCATTTGCCAAAGTTTCCTGTTATGAATGCGGCAAATACAGTTACAAAATTAAGAGCTGGATATGATTTAGAAGAAGCTTCAGCTGTAAAACAAGTAGCGAAAAGTAAAACACCGATGCTATTTATTCATGGGGATGCTGATACATTCGTTCCTTATGAAATGTTAGCTGAAGTATATAATGCTGCAAAAGTAGAAAAAGAGAAATTAATTGTTCCAGGTGCTGGACATGGAGAAGCCGAGAAGGTAGATTCGAATAAATATTGGAATACCGTATGGAAGTTCGTGGGGAGATACATTCCAGCGTAATTAGATTGTTTTAGATTTGTATATACGATAATCAGAAGGAAATGTTTTTATACTTTTGATTATCGTTTTTTCTATTTAAAAACTCATTTTAGTTTGTAGTATATAAGGTTTGAAGCATAAATTTTTGAATTCCTTATTGCCAATGCTACAATAATTGAAAACTACATGTTAATGAGGTGTTTCTATGAAAATTGAAGTATGGTCAGATTTTGTATGCCCATTTTGCTATATTGGGAAACGTAGATTAGAAATGGCTTTAGAGCAATTTCCGCATAAGAAGGATGTTGAAGTCGAGTTTAAAAGTTTTGAATTAGATCAAAATGCTCCAATCTATTCTGGAACAAGTATTAATGAAGTACTTGCATCAAAGTATGGGATTAGTATTGAAGAAGCTAAGCGTAATAATATACAATTAGGCAATCATGCAGCTAGTATGGGGTTAAGTTTTAATTTTGATGAGATGAAGCCGACGAACACTTTTGATGCGCATCGTCTTGCCAAATTTGCAAAGGATCAAGGGAAAGAAAAAGAGATTACGGAAAATCTACTTTTTGCATATTTCACTGAATCGAAAAATTTAAGTGATGTGGATACGCTTGCTACTATTGCTGAAGCTTCAGGTTTAGATAAGCAAGAAGCTTTACGTGTTATTAATGATAAAAGTGCATATGTAAATGATGTTAGAATTGATGAAGCGATTGCTCAGCAATATCAAATTTCAGGAGTACCTTATTTTATTATTAATCAAAAGTATGCTATTTCAGGTGCGCAACCACTTGAAACTTTTGTTGGTGCACTTCAGCAAGTTTGGGAAGAAGAGAACCCTGCACCTAAGTTACAAGAGCTTTCTTCAGAGGGTGGAAGCGATATGTCTTGTACGGATGAAAGTTGTTCTGTACCTTCAAAAGAACAATAGTTTTTATGATGGAATAGCAACCCATAGAGTGTTTCATGGGTTGCTTATCTATTCTTATAGAAGAGGTATATAAATAGATAAATTAATAACGTAAATAGGATTTTAAAAAAAATGAAGTTTTTTATAAAAACATATTGACGATTGTAGGTTAGAGGTGTAATATAGAACAAGTCGCCGATGCAATAACGCAGAACGCGGCAAACAAAATGAAAAACTTAGTTGACATTAACTAACGAAGATGTTAACATAAGGGAGTCGCAAATGAGCGACCGAGTAGTTCTTTGAAAACTGAACGAAACAAACAACGTGAAACGTCAATTTTTATTTTTAGATGCTAGACAAACTAACTTTATTGGAGAGTTTGATCCTGGCTCAGGATGAACGCTGGCGGCGTGCCTAATACATGCAAGTCGAGCGAATGGATTGAGAGCTTGCTCTCAAGAAGTTAGCGGCGGACGGGTGAGTAACACGTGGGTAACCTGCCCATAAGACTGGGATAACTCCGGGAAACCGGGGCTAATACCGGATAATATTTTGAACTGCATGGTTCGAAATTGAAAGGCGGCTTCGGCTGTCACTTATGGATGGACCCGCGTCGCATTAGCTAGTTGGTGAGGTAACGGCTCACCAAGGCAACGATGCGTAGCCGACCTGAGAGGGTGATCGGCCACACTGGGACTGAGACACGGCCCAGACTCCTACGGGAGGCAGCAGTAGGGAATCTTCCGCAATGGACGAAAGTCTGACGGAGCAACGCCGCGTGAGTGATGAAGGCTTTCGGGTCGTAAAACTCTGTTGTTAGGGAAGAACAAGTGCTAGTTGAATAAGCTGGCACCTTGACGGTACCTAACCAGAAAGCCACGGCTAACTACGTGCCAGCAGCCGCGGTAATACGTAGGTGGCAAGCGTTATCCGGAATTATTGGGCGTAAAGCGCGCGCAGGTGGTTTCTTAAGTCTGATGTGAAAGCCCACGGCTCAACCGTGGAGGGTCATTGGAAACTGGGAGACTTGAGTGCAGAAGAGGAAAGTGGAATTCCATGTGTAGCGGTGAAATGCGTAGAGATATGGAGGAACACCAGTGGCGAAGGCGACTTTCTGGTCTGTAACTGACACTGAGGCGCGAAAGCGTGGGGAGCAAACAGGATTAGATACCCTGGTAGTCCACGCCGTAAACGATGAGTGCTAAGTGTTAGAGGGTTTCCGCCCTTTAGTGCTGAAGTTAACGCATTAAGCACTCCGCCTGGGGAGTACGGCCGCAAGGCTGAAACTCAAAGGAATTGACGGGGGCCCGCACAAGCGGTGGAGCATGTGGTTTAATTCGAAGCAACGCGAAGAACCTTACCAGGTCTTGACATCCTCTGAAAACCCTAGAGATAGGGCTTCTCCTTCGGGAGCAGAGTGACAGGTGGTGCATGGTTGTCGTCAGCTCGTGTCGTGAGATGTTGGGTTAAGTCCCGCAACGAGCGCAACCCTTGATCTTAGTTGCCATCATTAAGTTGGGCACTCTAAGGTGACTGCCGGTGACAAACCGGAGGAAGGTGGGGATGACGTCAAATCATCATGCCCCTTATGACCTGGGCTACACACGTGCTACAATGGACGGTACAAAGAGCTGCAAGACCGCGAGGTGGAGCTAATCTCATAAAACCGTTCTCAGTTCGGATTGTAGGCTGCAACTCGCCTACATGAAGCTGGAATCGCTAGTAATCGCGGATCAGCATGCCGCGGTGAATACGTTCCCGGGCCTTGTACACACCGCCCGTCACACCACGAGAGTTTGTAACACCCGAAGTCGGTGGGGTAACCTTTATGGAGCCAGCCGCCTAAGGTGGGACAGATGATTGGGGTGAAGTCGTAACAAGGTAGCCGTATCGGAAGGTGCGGCTGGATCACCTCCTTTCTATGGAGAATTGATGAACGCTGTTCATCAATATAAGTTTCCGTGTTTCGTTTTGTTCAGTTTTGAGAGAACTATCTCTCATATATAAATGTATGTTCTTTGAAAACTAGATAACAGTGTAGCTCATATTTTTTTAATTTTAGTTTGGTTAAGTTAGAAAGGGCGCACGGTGGATGCCTTGACACTAGGAGTCGATGAAGGACGGGACTAACGCCGATATGCTTCGGGGAGCTGTAAGTAAGCTTTGATCCGAAGATTTCCGAATGGGGAAACCCACCATACGTAATGGTATGGTATCCTTACCTGAATACATAGGGTAAGGAAGACAGACCCAGGGAACTGAAACATCTAAGTACCTGGAGGAAGAGAAAGCAAATGCGATTTCCTGAGTAGCGGCGAGCGAAACGGAACATAGCCCAAACCAAGAGGCTTGCCTCTTGGGGTTGTAGGACATTCTATACGGAGTTACAAAGGAACGAGGTAGACGAAGCGACCTGGAAAGGTCCGTCGTAGAGGGTAACAACCCCGTAGTCGAAACTTCGTTCTCTCTTGAATGTATCCTGAGTACGGCGGAACACGTGAAATTCCGTCGGAATCTGGGAGGACCATCTCCCAAGGCTAAATACTCCCTAGTGATCGATAGTGAACCAGTACCGTGAGGGAAAGGTGAAAAGCACCCCGGAAGGGGAGTGAAAGAGATCCTGAAACCGTGTGCCTACAAATAGTCAGAGCCCGTTAATGGGTGATGGCGTGCCTTTTGTAGAATGAACCGGCGAGTTACGATCCCGTGCGAGGTTAAGCTGAAGAGGCGGAGCCGCAGCGAAAGCGAGTCTGAATAGGGCGTTTAGTACGTGGTCGTAGACCCGAAACCAGGTGATCTACCCATGTCCAGGGTGAAGTTCAGGTAACACTGAATGGAGGCCCGAACCCACGCACGTTGAAAAGTGCGGGGATGAGGTGTGGGTAGCGGAGAAATTCCAATCGAACCTGGAGATAGCTGGTTCTCCCCGAAATAGCTTTAGGGCTAGCCTTAAGTGTAAGAGTCTTGGAGGTAGAGCACTGATTGAACTAGGGGTCCTCATCGGATTACCGAATTCAGTCAAACTCCGAATGCCAATGACTTATCCTTAGGAGTCAGACTGCGAGTGATAAGATCCGTAGTCAAGAGGGAAACAGCCCAGATCGCCAGCTAAGGTCCCAAAGTGTGTATTAAGTGGAAAAGGATGTGGAGTTGCTTAGACAACTAGGATGTTGGCTTAGAAGCAGCCACCATTTAAAGAGTGCGTAATAGCTCACTAGTCGAGTGACTCTGCGCCGAAAATGTACCGGGGCTAAATACACCACCGAAGCTGCGAATTGATACCAATGGTATCAGTGGTAGGGGAGCGTTCTAAGTGCAGTGAAGTCAGACCGGAAGGACTGGTGGAGCGCTTAGAAGTGAGAATGCCGGTATGAGTAGCGAAAGACGGGTGAGAATCCCGTCCACCGAATGCCTAAGGTTTCCTGAGGAAGGCTCGTCCGCTCAGGGTTAGTCAGGACCTAAGCCGAGGCCGACAGGCGTAGGCGATGGACAACAGGTTGATATTCCTGTACCACCTCTTTATCGTTTGAGCAATGGAGGGACGCAGAAGGATAGAAGAAGCGTGCGATTGGTTGTGCACGTCCAAGCAGTTAGGCTGATAAGTAGGCAAATCCGCTTATCGTGAAGGCTGAGCTGTGATGGGGAAGCTCCTTATGGAGCGAAGTCTTTGATTCCCCGCTGCCAAGAAAAGCTTCTAGCGAGATAAAAGGTGCCTGTACCGCAAACCGACACAGGTAGGCGAGGAGAGAATCCTAAGGTGTGCGAGAGAACTCTGGTTAAGGAACTCGGCAAAATGACCCCGTAACTTCGGGAGAAGGGGTGCTTTCTTAACGGAAAGCCGCAGTGAATAGGCCCAAGCGACTGTTTAGCAAAAACACAGGTCTCTGCGAAGCCGTAAGGCGAAGTATAGGGGCTGACACCTGCCCGGTGCTGGAAGGTTAAGGAGAGGGGTTAGCGTAAGCGAAGCTCTGAACTGAAGCCCCAGTAAACGGCGGCCGTAACTATAACGGTCCTAAGGTAGCGAAATTCCTTGTCGGGTAAGTTCCGACCCGCACGAAAGGTGTAACGATTTGGGCACTGTCTCAACCAGAGACTCGGTGAAATTATAGTACCTGTGAAGATGCAGGTTACCCGCGACAGGACGGAAAGACCCCGTGGAGCTTTACTGTAGCCTGATATTGAATTTTGGTACATTTTGTACAGGATAGGCGGGAGCCATTGAAACCGGAGCGCTAGCTTCGGTGGAGGCGCTGGTGGGATACCGCCCTGAATGTATTGAAATTCTAACCTACGGGTCTTATCGACCCGGGAGACAGTGTCAGGTGGGCAGTTTGACTGGGGCGGTCGCCTCCTAAAGTGTAACGGAGGCGCCCAAAGGTTCCCTCAGAATGGTTGGAAATCATTCGTAGAGTGCAAAGGCATAAGGGAGCTTGACTGCGAGACCTACAAGTCGAGCAGGGACGAAAGTCGGGCTTAGTGATCCGGTGGTTCCGCATGGAAGGGCCATCGCTCAACGGATAAAAGCTACCCCGGGGATAACAGGCTTATCTCCCCCAAGAGTCCACATCGACGGGGAGGTTTGGCACCTCGATGTCGGCTCATCGCATCCTGGGGCTGTAGTCGGTCCCAAGGGTTGGGCTGTTCGCCCATTAAAGCGGTACGCGAGCTGGGTTCAGAACGTCGTGAGACAGTTCGGTCCCTATCCGTCGTGGGCGTAGGAAATTTGAGAGGAGCTGTCCTTAGTACGAGAGGACCGGGATGGACGCACCGCTGGTGTACCAGTTGTTCTGCCAAGGGCATAGCTGGGTAGCTATGTGCGGAAGGGATAAGTGCTGAAAGCATCTAAGCATGAAGCCCCCCTCAAGATGAGATTTCCCATAGCGTAAGCTAGTAAGATCCCTGAAAGATGATCAGGTTGATAGGTTCGAGGTGGAAGCATGGTGACATGTGGAGCTGACGAATACTAATAGATCGAGGACTTAACCATATAATATGAAGCAAATGTTATCTAGTTTTGAAGGAATATGCCTTCATAGTTTGGTGATGATGGCAGAGAGGTCACACCCGTTCCCATACCGAACACGGAAGTTAAGCTCTCTAGCGCCGATGGTAGTTGGGACCTTGTCCCTGTGAGAGTAGGACGTCGCCAAGCAACTTTAAGACGAGTCAGAATGACTCGTCTTTTTTGTATGCTTTCATACCTCTGTTAATTGCCTGCTTAACTCCTTCTAAATAGGCGAATCCATACCTTTTATCTGGTTCTAAGTAAGTACCTTCGGCCCATTCATTCCACGCATTAATAAATAAAAACTCGCTGTTGTAAAGAGAATAGGTACGCTGGATTTGTTTGCTTAAATATATCGTGAACTTCCTAGGGGTAAGAACCTAGGAAGATGCTGCTATTTAAGTCTTTGCGGCGTGCAGTATTGTCCCAGTCAACAAAGGCACCAGGAAATGTTTTTTTCTCTGGAGGAGATCGCTTTAGTATATACATCCACACTTTATCATAATCCCAAGCGTTTATTTGTTTACCAGACTCATATATTGTCTTATTTATGTCTGAAGAGCTATCATGAGCAATTGTATAAAAAGGCTCGAATTGAATGCTAGCATCAAATCCATTTATATTAGGAAGTGGAAAGCTGTTTAATGTTTCTGCAAAGTATATACCTTTCAAACCATTTTCTTGTGAGAGTGTATTCCAATAATGAAGCATTTATTCACAATGAGGGATATGCCCAGGACGATAAATAATGAATAGTGGTTTATCGTCTATACGGATATATCTGTCATCTTGGAAAGCTTGCAATAAATACTCAAAGTGTTCTTTCCAATCCGATAATTCTCCATAATTTTGAGGCATTAATATGTGACTATCAAGACCATCCCAAGTTTTTGTCCACGGTTCATTTGCCCAAGAAAGGCAAAATGGAAAATCTGGTTCCTTCATCTTAAGTACCTCATTAAAGGGTGCCTCCAATAGCCTCTTCCCTTTAAACCAGTAATGGTAATAACAAAAGCCATATATGCCATGTGCTTTGGCGATTTCTGCTTGCCATTTTCTTACGGATGGGGTGGTTAAGTCATAATAAAAATCTTGATAAGGTTCTCTAGGTTGGTAATGTCCTGAAAATAAAGGTCGTGCACTTTTAGTATTTGTCCATTCAGTAAACCCTTTCCCCCACCATCGGTCATTTTCTTTTATTTGATGAAACTGTGGTAAGTAAAAAGCGATTATTTTCAAGATATATCCCCCTTATGTTGTTCGTAGTTCAAGTGGTGGGAAGTTACTTTTGATTTTTCGAATCTAGTTAAAGCGTGAGATATGTTATTTACTTACTGTGTTTATGCTGCATAATGAATTCTTTTGTACAGTTTGCTTGATAGGGAAATCTTTGATGATTTTAATATATACGGCTGAGATACAAAATGATCTTCATTATACAATGAGCGAAAAGAGTTAATCTTTTTGGAGAACAAATAGAGCTTGTGGTAACCGGTTTGTATCATCAAAAAAGTCCCGTAGCTTTAAATACTTCTCATAGTGATTTTCAATATAAGTTCTAGGTATAACGGTTTCCCCGTAGAAGCTACTATTTCTAACGTCTCCAGCTCCTGTAGGGCTGTGGACAAAATTGCCGCTTTCATAATCTGAGATGGCACGATTTATATCTGGAAAAGCTTGAGATAAAGTTTTATGCCATCCCGTTTGAATTAATTCAGGGTGTTCCTTAAATTGTTGACAGAAATCGAGAAAATAGCGTGCTTGTGTTGTGGCGATGAAGATTCCACCTGGGCGAAGAATTCTTGAAAATTCTTTTATCCAATTTTCTGCAGTTTCTTCGGATAAATGTGAGAATACAGAATAAGCGAATATGATGTCTAATGAAGTGTCATTAATAAATTCTACAGGAGGTTGTGGGGGAGCTATTTTATATCTGCCTCTTCCTAACGTTTCGTTACAAAGGCTAATCATTACAGGATCTACATCAATACCAAGTAAGTTTTTATGGCGAGCATCTTTGAAAAAGAAGCGTATGATTCTTCCCCATCCGCAACCAAAGTCTAAAATTTTACGTTCTTTATTCAAGGGAACGCCTAAATTATGGGCATATGTTTTTACAAGTCTATAAAACAAATATGCTTCATAAAGAGCATGTTCATAGGAAGCACCTACAAACTGTTGTTGAATTTCTTCGGGGGGGAACATAGGTACTGGGATGCCATTTATCTTTGTTTTTGAGCAACTTTGTATAAATAGATTAAGAAGTTCAACATCAGAAAGTGGGCTAACAAGGTTATCAAAATCACTTCCTAACTTAAAGTTATTCATTTGTTAACCTCCAAATTATATAGTGCCTAAAAATCATTTTCGTGTTTTTTACTAATAAAAACATGTAGAAATTCAGCATCTAACCCCAGTGATCTATCCTTTTGTAAATAAACAATGGTATACATATTTGCATGTGTATAAATATATTCAATCATATCTTGACCCCAATCAAATGTTACTAAAGACCCGTTCTCATCAATAGGATTACCATGATAAATTGGCTCCTCAATATATTCGATTCCTTCTTTATTGATTCTTGCTCTTTGTAAAGTCTTTGTGAGTGTATGATACCAAGGGACAGTAAACACATGAGCGCCGCCAGGCTTTAATACACGCTCTATTTCTTTAAAGGCTTTGTTTGGCTCCATTACATGTTCAAAGACATCTTGAGTAATGAATAAATCAAAAGATTCATTTTGAAAAGTCATGTCTTCTAAGTTCTCGCATCTAATCCCTTGAAAGTATTGGCCGAGAGGGTAGTTTTTGAAGTATTGAGAGTATGTATAGTTTTTGCAGTTTTTTATTAGTAGTTGAGTTGTAATTCCTCCAGGAGAGGATTCGTGGATATGATAGGAACCCCATTTTGGAAAAAATGTATTTAAAACATGGATTAGAGCGCGCTGCCTTGGTATAGAGTGGCATGTATAGAACATAAATAGTGATCTCTAAGCCAATCATTATGCTCTATAAATGTAGCTTTCTTCTCACAAATAACGCAATATCCATTATTGTGCTTCAAATTACCTTCCACATGACATCACTCCTGTGTAAAAAAATGCATATGAAACACACGTCAACAATTAGCGAAATCAAAGAGAGTGGGTGGAAATTAGGGAACACATAAAAGTGAGATTGGTAGAATGGAATAATTAGCGGGAGAGAAACCCACGCTAATTAAAGTTTCACTTTATGCTATGCGATACATTCGCTTTTATTCATTGAAGAATGTATCGACTTAGAATATCCCTTTTGTGTACAGATACATTTCAAAGTCTTGTGCATATATTTCTGTAACTAACGCCATTGTTTCTTCATCATAAAAGCTTTCATATGTTGGAAAGCGAGGGAAGGCGGCATCTGTAATGCTGAGTTCTGCATAGCTTCCTGTATAAAGCATTTTATGAGCGCGATGATGATCTGAATTTGTAAGTAGCGCTAAATTGGATTTAACTAAATCGTACGTATGTTCCATTTCGGTGATTTGTGTATTAAAATCTTCTAAAGGAATATAGTATTGGATGAAGTTTTCTTCACCTGGAACGTATTGCTGACTAAAATGTATGTCCATTGCTAGGGAATTGGGACCTAATGCTCGAACGTAATATAAAAATTGTTTAAATGATATTCCTCGATTACTATATTTGTCATTATACAAATAATGGCGGATACTTTCCCATTGAGGGCTAGCATATGGATTGTCAGCAAGTAATAAAAATGAGCTGACAGCCCTTGTATAGGGATTCCGTACAAGTTTACAAACATCTTTTTTTGCTGTTAGAAGCCCATTTTGTAACTCTGGTATGTAGTTGGTATTGTTTTTATACACCCAGAATTCATAGTAATGAATAAAGTCATGGTATTTCTTTGCTTCAGTAAATAATCCAATTTGAAAAAAGAACCAATTAGCTAAAGTAGTGCATCCGCTTCTATGGCTCCAAAATAGTATAAGTGGAAAGTCTTTATGGAAATGTGGGATTCGATCTTTATGTAAGATTACATGATTTAAAAGCTCTTGATTTACATTCTTCATACATGTAGTGCTCCTTTTTGAAAGTTTTTAAATAGAATAAACGAGAATATGAGAAGGCGAGTTTTTACTAATCCAATATATTCATGGGAATGAGTAAATATTATGAGTGTTTTTGTGGTCATCTTAAATAAGGTATCGATTCTAAAAGGAAAATATAAAATAAAGATAATGAAAATTTATAAGGGGCATACAATTATAAGAGAATGAATAATAGAGGTGACCAAGTTCGTTTATTTGTATTTCTAGGTGTGATAAGCAAAAATCTTATTACTAGAGAGGATATTATGAGGAAGAATAGTTATTTAATAGTAGGTGGAAATAGTTTCATTGGTATTAACCTCGCATTAGGTTTATTGAAACAAGGTCAAAATGTAAAAGTATTTTCCAGACATATAAATAATTTCCCTCAAAATATTATAAGTGAGGTTGAATTTATTAAAGGTGATTTAGCGAATGTTGAAGATATATATAAAGCTTTAGTGGATGTGGATATTATTATTTATTTAGCTGCAACGTCTAATGTAGCAACTTCAATTGAAGATGTTTTCGGAGATATAAACAGTAGCTTTTTTTTTCTTAACTTCATGGAAAGTGTTAAAAATTTTCCTGTTAAAAAAATTGTATTAGCATCTTCTGGAGGCACGGTTTATGGTGAACCGGAATATTTACCTATTGATGAGGAACATCCATTAAAACCACTTTCTCCTTATGGAATAACAAAAGTGTCGCTTGAAAATTACTTGTACTTTTATAAGAAAAAATACGGAATTGACTATGTTGTATGTAGATATTCTAATCCATATGGAAAATATCAAAATCCTTTAAAGAAAGTTGGGGCAATAAACTGTTTTTTGTATCAGCATCTCAGTAATGAAAAGATTAATATATATGGGAATCCACAAGAGATTATTCGAGATTATATTTATATAGATGATTTAGTTGAAATCACTATACAACTATCACAATTAAATCATTTGAAATCTTGTGTGTATAACATAGGGAGCGGCAAGGGTCTCTCTTTAAAACGAATTATAGTAGAATTGGAGAAATTAACGGAAAGAAAAGTGGACTTTACCTGCTATAAACAAAAACAAGAAAATGTTCAAAAAATCATTTTAAATATAGATAGGGTAAGACGAGAATGTAATTGGGAACCGAAAATAGATTTCAAAAGTGGAATTAGATTAAATAAGCTATGGATTGAAGAGTTCTTATATAGTAAAAAATAATAAATCATGCCCTACTTCTGTATAAGTAGAGCGTGGTTTATTATTTTATTTCTTTTTTTATTACCCAAAGGTCTTGATGTTCCCACCAAAAACCTTCAGTGTATTTTTTGATGACAGGGTTATAGGGTAATAATTTAATTTTGTCACATACGTAAGAGGGACTAACGATTGTTTGCCCGTATTGATGAACATCTAAATCCAATTGTTCACTAGAAGGGAGAAACCAATAACCCTGTTTATTTAAATCTGGAAAGCTGAAGTACTTTTTACTTTGATAACCATGAGTTGTGAAGATGAGTAAGCCTTCAGGAGAAACAGCATTATACAATGTTTGAAGCCAACGAAACCAAGTTGTATCAGGCATATGAGAAAAAAAGGATAGACAAAAAACGATATCATACGTAGACGAGGTCAAATTTACTTGTTCAGGTTCAGGGTGAGATAAGATAGAAGAAGTATTTAATGTACGTTCAACAAAAGTAATAGCCTCTTCATGTATATCGCAGGTAGTTATACTTAAGTTCGTTTGTAGGTTTAATAAATGACGTGTTATGCAGCCGTATCCGGATGCGAATTCTAATAATTTTATTGGAGTGTCTATAGGAGGATAAAAGGAAGTAATTAAATCTAAGAGTGTTTCTGCGGATTTTCTCCCATCTTGAAAATAATAATCTATCGCTTCTTTTTTAGATGGGAAGACTGGATTAGTGACAAGGAATTGAAAGATATGATCCTCTGGATGGATACTTGCATTTACATTGTAGTTGTGTGCAATTTGAGAAATCAAATCTTTATTTGCCTCTATAAATTCTTTCAATGAGTAACCCCCCTTAAATGATAGTAACGTCTTAAAAGAGATACTGATGGCGAAGAAAATATATCATTCAATCTTCAAATATGCTTTAAGATACTTTCTATATGTGTACATTTTCTTTTTTGAAATATCGTCGATAGTAAAGGTTTCTTTAATGAAATTCTGCATTTGTACAACTTCACTGTAATGGGAATATGAATCTTCTGTTCTCGTTACGCTATTTGTATGTCGTCTATGATAGTTTAGCGGTTTTGGATTGAAATAAATGTTACTTAAACTTTTCTAATTGTTTTTCTGTTGTTTTTATATCTATGTTTTTGAAAACTACACTTGAGACGTTAGGTATGGTGTTTTTGATAAGTAATGTATCTTGTATTTCATCTATCCCTTTTCGGAAATAAGAACTTTTCCATTTTTCTTTATCAATATCATTTGTGTAATCTAAATAATGATTGGCCAGGATATTTCCTTGTTCATCTATTTGTTTTGATTGTGTGTAGCTTAAAGTAACATCACCATTTATATGAAACCCTTGTATTACTTCTTCTAAAAAGGTCTGATCACATAAGTCATCGGCCTCTGCAATCCAAATATAATCACCGGTTGCTGCAGAGACGCCTTTTATCCATTGTTTAAATACAGAACCAGAGTTTTTATCATTAATAATCTGCTGAACTTTTAGGTGGGGCTTATTTTCTTTTGAGAGCAGCTGTTCAAATATAGATACGCTATTGTCAGTAGAGGCATCGTCTAGGAAAATTAGTTCGTAAAGGGGATAGGTTTGGTTTAATATTGATTTAACTCGGCCAGGTAAGTATTTTTCGTAATTATAATTCGGTACGATTACGCTTATTTTTTTATAATTATGTTCAAGCAAGTTTAATAATTGATAAATATAATGAAGAAAGTTGAAATCTTTTTCAATAAGTTCTTGGCCAAAGCTACCTTTTTGTAATCGTAAATCCTCATCTCCAATAAATTCGTATATTCTTTCCAACATCTTCGGTAAATTTAAAAAGTCTACTAAGGCGCCAGTCTGTTCCGTAACAACATCTTCAAAACCTCCAGCGTTTTTAAACCCTATAACAGGGACTTTTGTATCTAATGCTTCTAAAACAACGTTGGGAAAAGGATCTTCTCTTGAAGTTAATAAATATAAATCAGCCCCGGCGTTATATAAACCGATATCTGGAGTAGGCTCCACTAATGTGAAATGTGCTGTATATCTTGGGGAGAGTGTATTTAAAAAACGAACATCCGTTCTTCCAACCCAGATAAAATGAATATTCGTATGAACCTTTCTTACTGAGTAAGCAATAAGTGAGAATAAATCTATCCCTTTTCGATGATCAGCGAAACCTACCCCCAAAATGATTTTGCTATCTAGAGGCAGGTTGTGTTTTTTTCGTAATTCGTTTCTAGCTTTTGTAATATTGTTCTTATAAGGATTATGGTTAAATAAACCTTGAGGGAGAATATGGCACTTCTCATGATCTAATTGGGTGATTGTACGGAATTTTTCATACACGTACTGTGAAGGGAAGACAATTTTGTAAGCAAACTCGGCAATGTTGCTCGCTTTTCCCTCGGCAGAGTACTGTTGTATTAAATGTGGCAATTCATGTATTAATGAAATAACTTTTATATTGTGTTTAGCTAGTAATGTACTATATCACCACTTATGACGGTACTACATATGGCGATGGTATAGTCTTGTGATAGTAACTTCTTTATTAATAATTCGACCTTTTTTTCCGTAGGGTAGTCTTCCTCTAGGCAATAAACAGGACCATACTTTTGAAAATCGTGGATTAAAACGCCCGTTCCAATAGAAATAATTGCGACGGAGTAATGAAAGTTTTCTTTAAGAGCTTTAATAGTATGTAAAGAAAGCAGCTGTGCTCCATGGAAATGGGCATCATGGGATACATAAATGATCTTCTTATTAACATGCATTTCATAACGCCTCCTAAGTTAATTAGATTTTTAGTAAATGTAGGGCGTATTTATAATTCCTAGAGAGAAGTGGTAGGAGATAATTGTGAATGCAGCTGGAATGTACTCGAAATAAAAAGTGCTACCTTTAATATATATTTGTATGGCTTGCTATTCATTCTTTAGAAAGGTTTAAGTAAGAAAGTATAAACTGTCGATTATGAAAGTGATTGCACCAGTTTATTAATATCTAGGAACGGAGTATAAATGAAGAAGGTTCAATACCCTTTAAAATTTATAAAATAAAAAGGATAAAAGGTATTGACGATTAGGATATAGAGGTGTAATATAGAACAAGTCGCCGATGCAATAACGCAGAACGCGGCAAACAAAATAAAAAACTTAGTTGACATTAACTAACGAAGATGTTAACATAAGGGAGTCGCAAATGAGCGACCGAGTAGTTCTTTGAAAACTGAACGAAACAAACAACGTGAAACGTCAATTTTTATTTTTAGATGCTAGACAAACTAACTTTATTGGAGAGTTTGATCCTGGCTCAGGATGAACGCTGGCGGCGTGCCTAATACATGCAAGTCGAGCGAATGGATTGAGAGCTTGCTCTCAAGAAGTTAGCGGCGGACGGGTGAGTAACACGTGGGTAACCTGCCCATAAGACTGGGATAACTCCGGGAAACCGGGGCTAATACCGGATAATATTTTGAACTGCATGGTTCGAAATTGAAAGGCGGCTTCGGCTGTCACTTATGGATGGACCCGCGTCGCATTAGCTAGTTGGTGAGGTAACGGCTCACCAAGGCAACGATGCGTAGCCGACCTGAGAGGGTGATCGGCCACACTGGGACTGAGACACGGCCCAGACTCCTACGGGAGGCAGCAGTAGGGAATCTTCCGCAATGGACGAAAGTCTGACGGAGCAACGCCGCGTGAGTGATGAAGGCTTTCGGGTCGTAAAACTCTGTTGTTAGGGAAGAACAAGTGCTAGTTGAATAAGCTGGCACCTTGACGGTACCTAACCAGAAAGCCACGGCTAACTACGTGCCAGCAGCCGCGGTAATACGTAGGTGGCAAGCGTTATCCGGAATTATTGGGCGTAAAGCGCGCGCAGGTGGTTTCTTAAGTCTGATGTGAAAGCCCACGGCTCAACCGTGGAGGGTCATTGGAAACTGGGAGACTTGAGTGCAGAAGAGGAAAGTGGAATTCCATGTGTAGCGGTGAAATGCGTAGAGATATGGAGGAACACCAGTGGCGAAGGCGACTTTCTGGTCTGTAACTGACACTGAGGCGCGAAAGCGTGGGGAGCAAACAGGATTAGATACCCTGGTAGTCCACGCCGTAAACGATGAGTGCTAAGTGTTAGAGGGTTTCCGCCCTTTAGTGCTGAAGTTAACGCATTAAGCACTCCGCCTGGGGAGTACGGCCGCAAGGCTGAAACTCAAAGGAATTGACGGGGGCCCGCACAAGCGGTGGAGCATGTGGTTTAATTCGAAGCAACGCGAAGAACCTTACCAGGTCTTGACATCCTCTGAAAACCCTAGAGATAGGGCTTCTCCTTCGGGAGCAGAGTGACAGGTGGTGCATGGTTGTCGTCAGCTCGTGTCGTGAGATGTTGGGTTAAGTCCCGCAACGAGCGCAACCCTTGATCTTAGTTGCCATCATTAAGTTGGGCACTCTAAGGTGACTGCCGGTGACAAACCGGAGGAAGGTGGGGATGACGTCAAATCATCATGCCCCTTATGACCTGGGCTACACACGTGCTACAATGGACGGTACAAAGAGCTGCAAGACCGCGAGGTGGAGCTAATCTCATAAAACCGTTCTCAGTTCGGATTGTAGGCTGCAACTCGCCTACATGAAGCTGGAATCGCTAGTAATCGCGGATCAGCATGCCGCGGTGAATACGTTCCCGGGCCTTGTACACACCGCCCGTCACACCACGAGAGTTTGTAACACCCGAAGTCGGTGGGGTAACCTTTATGGAGCCAGCCGCCTAAGGTGGGACAGATGATTGGGGTGAAGTCGTAACAAGGTAGCCGTATCGGAAGGTGCGGCTGGATCACCTCCTTTCTATGGAGAATTGATGAACGCTGTTCATCAATATAAGTTTCCGTGTTTCGTTTTGTTCAGTTTTGAGAGAACTATCTCTCATATATAAATGTATGTTCTTTGAAAACTAGATAACAGTGTAGCTCATATTTTTTTAATTTTAGTTTGGTTAAGTTAGAAAGGGCGCACGGTGGATGCCTTGACACTAGGAGTCGATGAAGGACGGGACTAACGCCGATATGCTTCGGGGAGCTGTAAGTAAGCTTTGATCCGAAGATTTCCGAATGGGGAAACCCACCATACGTAATGGTATGGTATCCTTACCTGAATACATAGGGTAAGGAAGACAGACCCAGGGAACTGAAACATCTAAGTACCTGGAGGAAGAGAAAGCAAATGCGATTTCCTGAGTAGCGGCGAGCGAAACGGAACATAGCCCAAACCAAGAGGCTTGCCTCTTGGGGTTGTAGGACATTCTATACGGAGTTACAAAGGAACGAGGTAGACGAAGCGACCTGGAAAGGTCCGTCGTAGAGGGTAACAACCCCGTAGTCGAAACTTCGTTCTCTCTTGAATGTATCCTGAGTACGGCGGAACACGTGAAATTCCGTCGGAATCTGGGAGGACCATCTCCCAAGGCTAAATACTCCCTAGTGATCGATAGTGAACCAGTACCGTGAGGGAAAGGTGAAAAGCACCCCGGAAGGGGAGTGAAAGAGATCCTGAAACCGTGTGCCTACAAATAGTCAGAGCCCGTTAATGGGTGATGGCGTGCCTTTTGTAGAATGAACCGGCGAGTTACGATCCCGTGCGAGGTTAAGCTGAAGAGGCGGAGCCGCAGCGAAAGCGAGTCTGAATAGGGCGTTTAGTACGTGGTCGTAGACCCGAAACCAGGTGATCTACCCATGTCCAGGGTGAAGTTCAGGTAACACTGAATGGAGGCCCGAACCCACGCACGTTGAAAAGTGCGGGGATGAGGTGTGGGTAGCGGAGAAATTCCAATCGAACCTGGAGATAGCTGGTTCTCCCCGAAATAGCTTTAGGGCTAGCCTTAAGTGTAAGAGTCTTGGAGGTAGAGCACTGATTGAACTAGGGGTCCTCATCGGATTACCGAATTCAGTCAAACTCCGAATGCCAATGACTTATCCTTAGGAGTCAGACTGCGAGTGATAAGATCCGTAGTCAAGAGGGAAACAGCCCAGATCGCCAGCTAAGGTCCCAAAGTGTGTATTAAGTGGAAAAGGATGTGGAGTTGCTTAGACAACTAGGATGTTGGCTTAGAAGCAGCCACCATTTAAAGAGTGCGTAATAGCTCACTAGTCGAGTGACTCTGCGCCGAAAATGTACCGGGGCTAAATACACCACCGAAGCTGCGAATTGATACCAATGGTATCAGTGGTAGGGGAGCGTTCTAAGTGCAGTGAAGTCAGACCGGAAGGACTGGTGGAGCGCTTAGAAGTGAGAATGCCGGTATGAGTAGCGAAAGACGGGTGAGAATCCCGTCCACCGAATGCCTAAGGTTTCCTGAGGAAGGCTCGTCCGCTCAGGGTTAGTCAGGACCTAAGCCGAGGCCGACAGGCGTAGGCGATGGACAACAGGTTGATATTCCTGTACCACCTCTTTATCGTTTGAGCAATGGAGGGACGCAGAAGGATAGAAGAAGCGTGCGATTGGTTGTGCACGTCCAAGCAGTTAGGCTGATAAGTAGGCAAATCCGCTTATCGTGAAGGCTGAGCTGTGATGGGGAAGCTCCTTATGGAGCGAAGTCTTTGATTCCCCGCTGCCAAGAAAAGCTTCTAGCGAGATAAAAGGTGCCTGTACCGCAAACCGACACAGGTAGGCGAGGAGAGAATCCTAAGGTGTGCGAGAGAACTCTGGTTAAGGAACTCGGCAAAATGACCCCGTAACTTCGGGAGAAGGGGTGCTTTCTTAACGGAAAGCCGCAGTGAATAGGCCCAAGCGACTGTTTAGCAAAAACACAGGTCTCTGCGAAGCCGTAAGGCGAAGTATAGGGGCTGACACCTGCCCGGTGCTGGAAGGTTAAGGAGAGGGGTTAGCGTAAGCGAAGCTCTGAACTGAAGCCCCAGTAAACGGCGGCCGTAACTATAACGGTCCTAAGGTAGCGAAATTCCTTGTCGGGTAAGTTCCGACCCGCACGAAAGGTGTAACGATTTGGGCACTGTCTCAACCAGAGACTCGGTGAAATTATAGTACCTGTGAAGATGCAGGTTACCCGCGACAGGACGGAAAGACCCCGTGGAGCTTTACTGTAGCCTGATATTGAATTTTGGTACATTTTGTACAGGATAGGCGGGAGCCATTGAAACCGGAGCGCTAGCTTCGGTGGAGGCGCTGGTGGGATACCGCCCTGAATGTATTGAAATTCTAACCTACGGGTCTTATCGACCCGGGAGACAGTGTCAGGTGGGCAGTTTGACTGGGGCGGTCGCCTCCTAAAGTGTAACGGAGGCGCCCAAAGGTTCCCTCAGAATGGTTGGAAATCATTCGTAGAGTGCAAAGGCATAAGGGAGCTTGACTGCGAGACCTACAAGTCGAGCAGGGACGAAAGTCGGGCTTAGTGATCCGGTGGTTCCGCATGGAAGGGCCATCGCTCAACGGATAAAAGCTACCCCGGGGATAACAGGCTTATCTCCCCCAAGAGTCCACATCGACGGGGAGGTTTGGCACCTCGATGTCGGCTCATCGCATCCTGGGGCTGTAGTCGGTCCCAAGGGTTGGGCTGTTCGCCCATTAAAGCGGTACGCGAGCTGGGTTCAGAACGTCGTGAGACAGTTCGGTCCCTATCCGTCGTGGGCGTAGGAAATTTGAGAGGAGCTGTCCTTAGTACGAGAGGACCGGGATGGACGCACCGCTGGTGTACCAGTTGTTCTGCCAAGGGCATAGCTGGGTAGCTATGTGCGGAAGGGATAAGTGCTGAAAGCATCTAAGCATGAAGCCCCCCTCAAGATGAGATTTCCCATAGCGTAAGCTAGTAAGATCCCTGAAAGATGATCAGGTTGATAGGTTCGAGGTGGAAGCATGGTGACATGTGGAGCTGACGAATACTAATAGATCGAGGACTTAACCATATAATATGAAGCAAATGTTATCTAGTTTTGAAGGAATATGCCTTCATAGTTTGGTGATGATGGCAGAGAGGTCACACCCGTTCCCATACCGAACACGGAAGTTAAGCTCTCTAGCGCCGATGGTAGTTGGGACCTTGTCCCTGTGAGAGTAGGACGTCGCCAAGCAACTTTAAGACGAGTCAGAATGACTCGTCTTTTTTGTGTTTAATGGAAATAATCTTGTAATTAATGTTGGCTCTATGAGTACGTTTATCTAGCAAAAAACAGCTTTATTTTATTATGATTTCACACCTAAATAGCATACCTTCAGAAAAATATGGACAAGTTTGTTAGACCGTCTATTCGTTAACAAGAATATATACAAGGTATTGCCCTCTGTAGCCTGCTCACACCTTCTTTTATTTCTTCAGTTGTTAAATGTCCATACCCTATAATAATTCGATTATGATGTTTTCCTTTTTTAATGGCGTGCTCTTCCACAGGATATACTTTCACTCCGAGTTGTTGGATTTCCTCAAGTAATTCTTTTGTGAATTGAACTTGATTGAATTCAACAATCAGGTGTAATCCTGTAGAATAACCGAAAATATTGATCTTATTTGAGAATGCTAATTTTAATTGCTGGATAAGGAAGTCTCTTCGAGTTTTATAGATTTTTTTCATCTTCATAATATGTCGTTCCAAATAATCTTCGGCAATAAATTTAGCAAGGACAAGCTGATTTAAAGAAGATGTATGTAGATCTGAAAACCATTTTACCCTGCGACATTTTTCAATAAGGTGTGAGGGAAGAACTAAGTATCCCATCCTAAGGGCCGGTGATAAAATTTTACTAAATGAACCTATATATATAACACGCTCGGGATCCAATCCCTGTAATGAACTTACAGGTGAGCCTTCATATCGAAACTCACTGTCATAATCATCTTCAATGAGATAACAATTTGTTTTTCTTGAGTAGTTAATCAATTGAACCCGTCGTTGAATCGGTAAAGCTCCTCCTAAAGGAAACTGATGAGAAGGAGTAGTGAAGATGAATTTTGGGTTTTTATTTGAAGGCAGCAAAGATGTATCCATCCCATTATCATCAACTGGTATAGGATAAAGGAAGGCTCCTGAATTTTTAAAAATGGTTTGAATGTCATTGGTGATGGGATCTTCTATTAGTACTTCGTCGCCTGTTGACAAAAGTAACTTAGAAACAAGTGTTAAAGCTTGCGTTGCACCGGAGGTAATTACCAATTGTTCTGGATGACAAAAAACTCCTCTTGTTTTTAGTAAATAGCGTGATAAAACCTTTCTTAATTCGGGACGCCCTTCGGGAATATCGTATCCAAACGTAGAAGGAGGTGTTTCATTCCATATAGTATGAGATAACTTTGCCCATCCCTTACGTGGAAATAAGTCTAATGCTGGTATCCCTGAACGAAAATTAATGATGTTACTGTCTTTGTTTATTTCTTCGCACGAAGATAAAGAATCAATTAGAGTTGATTTTTTACGTTGTTCTAAATAAGTCCCTTCTGCAATGAATGTCCCGGCACCCTGTCGAGCGACCAAAAAACCTTCGGAAAATAATTGATCATAAGCTTCTAAAATTACATTCCTAGACACGCTTAACTCAGAAGATAATTCCCGTGTAGATGGTAGTTTATCTCCAGATTGTAGCTCTCCGTTTAATATTCGTTCACGTATTTGGTGATAAACTTGTCGAATTAAACTTATATCTAACGATCGATCAATAGGTATCCAAAGCATATAAATGCTCCCTTCATCAAAATTGGTACCATAAAAGTTTGATTAAAATGGTACTAATATGAACCATTTTAGCATGCTATAGTTGGATCAAATAGTTCTAAAGGGGATGAAAATGTGATGATGAAACCAGAATTCCAAGTAGCTCAGGCATTTAAATCGATTGCACGAAATGAACATATAAAATCCTA
>NZ_CP093325.1:5010000-5222500 GCF_022637375.2 Bacillus sp. N5-665 | reverse complement strand
CGCCAGCTAAGGTCCCAAAGTGTGTATTAAGTGGAAAAGGATGTGGAGTTGCTTAGACAACTAGGATGTTGGCTTAGAAGCAGCCACCATTTAAAGAGTGCGTAATAGCTCACTAGTCGAGTGACTCTGCGCCGAAAATGTACCGGGGCTAAATACACCACCGAAGCTGCGAATTGATACCAATGGTATCAGTGGTAGGGGAGCGTTCTAAGTGCAGTGAAGTCAGACCGGAAGGACTGGTGGAGCGCTTAGAAGTGAGAATGCCGGTATGAGTAGCGAAAGACGGGTGAGAATCCCGTCCACCGAATGCCTAAGGTTTCCTGAGGAAGGCTCGTCCGCTCAGGGTTAGTCAGGACCTAAGCCGAGGCCGACAGGCGTAGGCGATGGACAACAGGTTGATATTCCTGTACCACCTCTTTATCGTTTGAGCAATGGAGGGACGCAGAAGGATAGAAGAAGCGTGCGATTGGTTGTGCACGTCCAAGCAGTTAGGCTGATAAGTAGGCAAATCCGCTTATCGTGAAGGCTGAGCTGTGATGGGGAAGCTCCTTATGGAGCGAAGTCTTTGATTCCCCGCTGCCAAGAAAAGCTTCTAGCGAGATAAAAGGTGCCTGTACCGCAAACCGACACAGGTAGGCGAGGAGAGAATCCTAAGGTGTGCGAGAGAACTCTGGTTAAGGAACTCGGCAAAATGACCCCGTAACTTCGGGAGAAGGGGTGCTTTCTTAACGGAAAGCCGCAGTGAATAGGCCCAAGCGACTGTTTAGCAAAAACACAGGTCTCTGCGAAGCCGTAAGGCGAAGTATAGGGGCTGACACCTGCCCGGTGCTGGAAGGTTAAGGAGAGGGGTTAGCGTAAGCGAAGCTCTGAACTGAAGCCCCAGTAAACGGCGGCCGTAACTATAACGGTCCTAAGGTAGCGAAATTCCTTGTCGGGTAAGTTCCGACCCGCACGAAAGGTGTAACGATTTGGGCACTGTCTCAACCAGAGACTCGGTGAAATTATAGTACCTGTGAAGATGCAGGTTACCCGCGACAGGACGGAAAGACCCCGTGGAGCTTTACTGTAGCCTGATATTGAATTTTGGTACATTTTGTACAGGATAGGCGGGAGCCATTGAAACCGGAGCGCTAGCTTCGGTGGAGGCGCTGGTGGGATACCGCCCTGAATGTATTGAAATTCTAACCTACGGGTCTTATCGACCCGGGAGACAGTGTCAGGTGGGCAGTTTGACTGGGGCGGTCGCCTCCTAAAGTGTAACGGAGGCGCCCAAAGGTTCCCTCAGAATGGTTGGAAATCATTCGTAGAGTGCAAAGGCATAAGGGAGCTTGACTGCGAGACCTACAAGTCGAGCAGGGACGAAAGTCGGGCTTAGTGATCCGGTGGTTCCGCATGGAAGGGCCATCGCTCAACGGATAAAAGCTACCCCGGGGATAACAGGCTTATCTCCCCCAAGAGTCCACATCGACGGGGAGGTTTGGCACCTCGATGTCGGCTCATCGCATCCTGGGGCTGTAGTCGGTCCCAAGGGTTGGGCTGTTCGCCCATTAAAGCGGTACGCGAGCTGGGTTCAGAACGTCGTGAGACAGTTCGGTCCCTATCCGTCGTGGGCGTAGGAAATTTGAGAGGAGCTGTCCTTAGTACGAGAGGACCGGGATGGACGCACCGCTGGTGTACCAGTTGTTCTGCCAAGGGCATAGCTGGGTAGCTATGTGCGGAAGGGATAAGTGCTGAAAGCATCTAAGCATGAAGCCCCCCTCAAGATGAGATTTCCCATAGCGTAAGCTAGTAAGATCCCTGAAAGATGATCAGGTTGATAGGTTCGAGGTGGAAGCATGGTGACATGTGGAGCTGACGAATACTAATAGATCGAGGACTTAACCATATAATATGTAGCAAATGTTATCTAGTTTTGAAGGAATATGCCTTCATAGTTTGGTGATGATGGCAGAGAGGTCACACCCGTTCCCATACCGAACACGGAAGTTAAGCTCTCTAGCGCCGATGGTAGTTGGGACCTTGTCCCTGTGAGAGTAGGACGTCGCCAAGCAAAAACCTAAGTCGATTCGACTTAGGTTTTTTTGTGTTTATTTTTATGTACCAAATGTCATAATCCATAAATTTAGTAATCTTAAAGAGGAAAAAAGATGAAATAGGGACTGTCTAAACTAAAATTTGAGCGATAATGTCGTAAAAGGTGATAAAGTAATACATTTAAATATTAGTTTAAGGTAAGAATTACCTTTTTGTATTAATTGAGTCGTGGAATGACTAAAATATTTTACTTTTTATATGAAACCGTTATGTGGAAAATAGCTATTTAGTTGTTTTTCATATAACGGTTTTTCATTTTTAAAGGATTTTACATAAGAAAAAATCTATAATTAAGATAGTTAACATATATTTTTTGATGGGTGTGGGGGATTATGAAAGAAATATGCATGTTATTAGCGGCTGTTATATTATGGGGGACAGCCATCGCGCCAACAAAGTGGGCATTAGAATCTATTCAGCCATTTACTTTGTTATTTATTCGCCTTTTCTTAGCTGGTGGAATTTGTTTACTATTCTCATTTAAACAATTAAAAAGATCAGTTGTACATAAACAAGTCCCGTGGAAAAGAATGAGTTTACTATCTTTTACTGGTGTAGCTGGGTACTTTATGTTCACATCCTACGGTATTTCTTTAACGAGTGGATTGCATGTTAGTATTATTGATGCTGCTTTACCTTTAGTTACAATTCTTTTTTCAGCGTTCTTTTTGAAAGAAAAAATTCAGCTTAATTATTGGATCGGTATTGTATTGGGGGCTATCGGAGTACTTCTTATTACAATTCCATCTAGTAATGTCGATCAAGAAGTATCTTTAATAGGAGATATCCTTATTTTATTAAGTACGTTCTTATTTGCTTTCTATACAGTATTGCTGAAACGACCAAAACAAGAACAATATCTATCAAACAAGGTTTTTACAACATTAACTTTAATTATTGGAGCTGTTATTCTATTACCATTTGCAATGGCAGAAACTTTTTATTACGGTCTTCCAAAGATTGAAACGTGGAAGGCTGGACTAAGTGTAATATATCTTGTTATTGGAGCAACAATTTTAGCGTATTGGTTTTGGAATAGAGCATTAGAGACAGTCTCGGCATCAGTAAGTGGATTATATTTAAATGCGTTACCGTTAATAAGTATTGTTGCTTCAATTGTTCTATTAAATGAATCTTTGACGTGGAGAATAGTAATAGGTGGTAGCTTAGTTTTATTCGGAGTGATATGGGCGGATAAACGTAAATTAATTGATTTATTTATATCAGACGATCGAAATGTTAATGAGAATGAAGAATGTTAAAGTTTATAAGAGTATGTATATAGTGTTTAATGAAAAGGACGCCTTGTATGTAATAGGATGTCCTTTTCATTACTTTCATTGAATGAGAGAAATGAAATAACTGAAACTCATATGGAAAATACCTTTGGAATTATTTTTATTATTAATTGAATAAAAGGTATTGACGATTAGAGTATAGAGGTGTAATATAGAACGAGTCGCCGATGCAATAACGCAGAACGCGGCAAACGAAATGAAAAACTTAGTTGACATTAACTAACGAAGATGTTAACATAAGGGAGTCGCAAATGAGCGACCGAGTAGTTCTTTGAAAACTGAACGAAACAAACAACGTGAAACGTCAATTTTTATTTTTAGATGCTAGACAAACTAACTTTATTGGAGAGTTTGATCCTGGCTCAGGATGAACGCTGGCGGCGTGCCTAATACATGCAAGTCGAGCGAATGGATTGAGAGCTTGCTCTCAAGAAGTTAGCGGCGGACGGGTGAGTAACACGTGGGTAACCTGCCCATAAGACTGGGATAACTCCGGGAAACCGGGGCTAATACCGGATAATATTTTGAACTGCATGGTTCGAAATTGAAAGGCGGCTTCGGCTGTCACTTATGGATGGACCCGCGTCGCATTAGCTAGTTGGTGAGGTAACGGCTCACCAAGGCAACGATGCGTAGCCGACCTGAGAGGGTGATCGGCCACACTGGGACTGAGACACGGCCCAGACTCCTACGGGAGGCAGCAGTAGGGAATCTTCCGCAATGGACGAAAGTCTGACGGAGCAACGCCGCGTGAGTGATGAAGGCTTTCGGGTCGTAAAACTCTGTTGTCAGGGAAGAACAAGTGCTAGTTGAATAAGCTGGCACCTTGACGGTACCTAACCAGAAAGCCACGGCTAACTACGTGCCAGCAGCCGCGGTAATACGTAGGTGGCAAGCGTTATCCGGAATTATTGGGCGTAAAGCGCGCGCAGGTGGTTTCTTAAGTCTGATGTGAAAGCCCACGGCTCAACCGTGGAGGGTCATTGGAAACTGGGAGACTTGAGTGCAGAAGAGGAAAGTGGAATTCCATGTGTAGCGGTGAAATGCGTAGAGATATGGAGGAACACCAGTGGCGAAGGCGACTTTCTGGTCTGTAACTGACACTGAGGCGCGAAAGCGTGGGGAGCAAACAGGATTAGATACCCTGGTAGTCCACGCCGTAAACGATGAGTGCTAAGTGTTAGAGGGTTTCCGCCCTTTAGTGCTGAAGTTAACGCATTAAGCACTCCGCCTGGGGAGTACGGCCGCAAGGCTGAAACTCAAAGGAATTGACGGGGGCCCGCACAAGCGGTGGAGCATGTGGTTTAATTCGAAGCAACGCGAAGAACCTTACCAGGTCTTGACATCCTCTGAAAACCCTAGAGATAGGGCTTCTCCTTCGGGAGCAGAGTGACAGGTGGTGCATGGTTGTCGTCAGCTCGTGTCGTGAGATGTTGGGTTAAGTCCCGCAACGAGCGCAACCCTTGATCTTAGTTGCCATCATTAAGTTGGGCACTCTAAGGTGACTGCCGGTGACAAACCGGAGGAAGGTGGGGATGACGTCAAATCATCATGCCCCTTATGACCTGGGCTACACACGTGCTACAATGGACGGTACAAAGAGCTGCAAGACCGCGAGGTGGAGCTAATCTCATAAAACCGTTCTCAGTTCGGATTGTAGGCTGCAACTCGCCTACATGAAGCTGGAATCGCTAGTAATCGCGGATCAGCATGCCGCGGTGAATACGTTCCCGGGCCTTGTACACACCGCCCGTCACACCACGAGAGTTTGTAACACCCGAAGTCGGTGGGGTAACCTTTATGGAGCCAGCCGCCTAAGGTGGGACAGATGATTGGGGTGAAGTCGTAACAAGGTAGCCGTATCGGAAGGTGCGGCTGGATCACCTCCTTTCTATGGAGAATTGATGAACGCTGTTCATCAATATAAGTTTCCGTGTTTCGTTTTGTTCAGTTTTGAGAGAACTATCTCTCATATATAAATGTATGTTCTTTGAAAACTAGATAACAGTGTAGCTCATATTTTTTTAATTTTAGTTTGGTTAAGTTAGAAAGGGCGCACGGTGGATGCCTTGACACTAGGAGTCGATGAAGGACGGGACTAACGCCGATATGCTTCGGGGAGCTGTAAGTAAGCTTTGATCCGAAGATTTCCGAATGGGGAAACCCACCATACGTAATGGTATGGTATCCTTACCTGAATACATAGGGTAAGGAAGACAGACCCAGGGAACTGAAACATCTAAGTACCTGGAGGAAGAGAAAGCAAATGCGATTTCCTGAGTAGCGGCGAGCGAAACGGAACATAGCCCAAACCAAGAGGCTTGCCTCTTGGGGTTGTAGGACATTCTATACGGAGTTACAAAGGAACGAGGTAGACGAAGCGACCTGGAAAGGTCCGTCGTAGAGGGTAACAACCCCGTAGTCGAAACTTCGTTCTCTCTTGAATGTATCCTGAGTACGGCGGAACACGTGAAATTCCGTCGGAATCTGGGAGGACCATCTCCCAAGGCTAAATACTCCCTAGTGATCGATAGTGAACCAGTACCGTGAGGGAAAGGTGAAAAGCACCCCGGAAGGGGAGTGAAAGAGATCCTGAAACCGTGTGCCTACAAATAGTCAGAGCCCGTTAATGGGTGATGGCGTGCCTTTTGTAGAATGAACCGGCGAGTTACGATCCCGTGCGAGGTTAAGCTGAAGAGGCGGAGCCGCAGCGAAAGCGAGTCTGAATAGGGCGTTTAGTACGTGGTCGTAGACCCGAAACCAGGTGATCTACCCATGTCCAGGGTGAAGTTCAGGTAACACTGAATGGAGGCCCGAACCCACGCACGTTGAAAAGTGCGGGGATGAGGTGTGGGTAGCGGAGAAATTCCAATCGAACCTGGAGATAGCTGGTTCTCCCCGAAATAGCTTTAGGGCTAGCCTTAAGTGTAAGAGTCTTGGAGGTAGAGCACTGATTGAACTAGGGGTCCTCATCGGATTACCGAATTCAGTCAAACTCCGAATGCCAATGACTTATCCTTAGGAGTCAGACTGCGAGTGATAAGATCCGTAGTCAAGAGGGAAACAGCCCAGATCGCCAGCTAAGGTCCCAAAGTGTGTATTAAGTGGAAAAGGATGTGGAGTTGCTTAGACAACTAGGATGTTGGCTTAGAAGCAGCCACCATTTAAAGAGTGCGTAATAGCTCACTAGTCGAGTGACTCTGCGCCGAAAATGTACCGGGGCTAAATACACCACCGAAGCTGCGAATTGATACCAATGGTATCAGTGGTAGGGGAGCGTTCTAAGTGCAGTGAAGTCAGACCGGAAGGACTGGTGGAGCGCTTAGAAGTGAGAATGCCGGTATGAGTAGCGAAAGACGGGTGAGAATCCCGTCCACCGAATGCCTAAGGTTTCCTGAGGAAGGCTCGTCCGCTCAGGGTTAGTCAGGACCTAAGCCGAGGCCGACAGGCGTAGGCGATGGACAACAGGTTGATATTCCTGTACCACCTCTTTATCGTTTGAGCAATGGAGGGACGCAGAAGGATAGAAGAAGCGTGCGATTGGTTGTGCACGTCCAAGCAGTTAGGCTGATAAGTAGGCAAATCCGCTTATCGTGAAGGCTGAGCTGTGATGGGGAAGCTCCTTATGGAGCGAAGTCTTTGATTCCCCGCTGCCAAGAAAAGCTTCTAGCGAGATAAAAGGTGCCTGTACCGCAAACCGACACAGGTAGGCGAGGAGAGAATCCTAAGGTGTGCGAGAGAACTCTGGTTAAGGAACTCGGCAAAATGACCCCGTAACTTCGGGAGAAGGGGTGCTTTCTTAACGGAAAGCCGCAGTGAATAGGCCCAAGCGACTGTTTAGCAAAAACACAGGTCTCTGCGAAGCCGTAAGGCGAAGTATAGGGGCTGACACCTGCCCGGTGCTGGAAGGTTAAGGAGAGGGGTTAGCGTAAGCGAAGCTCTGAACTGAAGCCCCAGTAAACGGCGGCCGTAACTATAACGGTCCTAAGGTAGCGAAATTCCTTGTCGGGTAAGTTCCGACCCGCACGAAAGGTGTAACGATTTGGGCACTGTCTCAACCAGAGACTCGGTGAAATTATAGTACCTGTGAAGATGCAGGTTACCCGCGACAGGACGGAAAGACCCCGTGGAGCTTTACTGTAGCCTGATATTGAATTTTGGTACATTTTGTACAGGATAGGCGGGAGCCATTGAAACCGGAGCGCTAGCTTCGGTGGAGGCGCTGGTGGGATACCGCCCTGAATGTATTGAAATTCTAACCTACGGGTCTTATCGACCCGGGAGACAGTGTCAGGTGGGCAGTTTGACTGGGGCGGTCGCCTCCTAAAGTGTAACGGAGGCGCCCAAAGGTTCCCTCAGAATGGTTGGAAATCATTCGTAGAGTGCAAAGGCATAAGGGAGCTTGACTGCGAGACCTACAAGTCGAGCAGGGACGAAAGTCGGGCTTAGTGATCCGGTGGTTCCGCATGGAAGGGCCATCGCTCAACGGATAAAAGCTACCCCGGGGATAACAGGCTTATCTCCCCCAAGAGTCCACATCGACGGGGAGGTTTGGCACCTCGATGTCGGCTCATCGCATCCTGGGGCTGTAGTCGGTCCCAAGGGTTGGGCTGTTCGCCCATTAAAGCGGTACGCGAGCTGGGTTCAGAACGTCGTGAGACAGTTCGGTCCCTATCCGTCGTGGGCGTAGGAAATTTGAGAGGAGCTGTCCTTAGTACGAGAGGACCGGGATGGACGCACCGCTGGTGTACCAGTTGTTCTGCCAAGGGCATAGCTGGGTAGCTATGTGCGGAAGGGATAAGTGCTGAAAGCATCTAAGCATGAAGCCCCCCTCAAGATGAGATTTCCCATAGCGTAAGCTAGTAAGATCCCTGAAAGATGATCAGGTTGATAGGTTCGAGGTGGAAGCATGGTGACATGTGGAGCTGACGAATACTAATAGATCGAGGACTTAACCATATAATATGAAGCAAATGTTATCTAGTTTTGAAGGAATATGCCTTCATAGTTTGGTGATGATGGCAGAGAGGTCACACCCGTTCCCATACCGAACACGGAAGTTAAGCTCTCTAGCGCCGATGGTAGTTGGGACCTTGTCCCTGTGAGAGTAGGACGTCGCCAAGCAAAAACCTAAGTCGATTCGACTTAGGTTTTTTTTGTTTATTTTTATTTACCAAATGTCATAATCCATAAATTTAATAACCCTAAAGAAGAAAAAAGAATGAAAATGAAGCAATTTAAAGTAATAGTAATGATTTTTTGTTTTTCAGGTTTTCCGAGTACTCCTAAAGTAATCTCTATGATAGGAAACGTTATTTCTACCACAAGTATATATTTTAAATAATTACAGCAATGACTGCGATAAAAAGGAATAAATACGAAAAAAGTGTAGTTCGTTTTTTCATTATTGTCTTCCTTATAAATAAAATGAATATAAATGATATGCTTTATATTAAAGCATACGGAATAAGTATACAAACCGTTATGTGTACAATAGATCTCTAGAAATATAAATTCTAATTTCTTATCCTTCTTGCATATAGTTACAATTATTCTTTTGAATATAACTAAAACACGAACGTTATTGGTGAGTAATAAAAAAACATTCGATTATTTATTGACATTGTTTATGAAATATTGTTAATATAGCCATAGAAACAATAATATATAAGACCTCATATAATCGCGGGGATATGGCCTGCAAGTCTCTACCTAACGACCGTTATTCGTTAGACTATGAGGGAAAGTCACTCGGTATTTTTCTATTCACAAGGGATACGTATGCCTGAGTAGAGCGCTTTCTCTCATAGTAAAAGAGAAACTGTTCTATTTCAGGCTTTTTTTATTTGAATCGGGGGGATTCTAATATGAAATCACTAGTTGGAGTCATAATGGGAAGCACGTCAGACTGGGAAACAATGAAATATGCTTGTGACATTTTAGATGAATTAAATATACCGTATGAGAAAAAAGTTGTATCTGCTCATCGGACTCCGGATTATATGTTTGAATATGCAGAGACGGCTCGTGAACGTGGGTTGAAAGTTATTATTGCTGGAGCTGGTGGAGCAGCGCATTTACCAGGGATGGTTGCAGCGAAGACGAATCTTCCTGTAATCGGAGTTCCAGTTCAATCAAAAGCGTTAAACGGCTTAGATTCATTATTATCCATCGTCCAAATGCCAGGAGGGGTTCCAGTTGCAACTGTTGCAATTGGTAAGGCTGGTTCAACAAATGCTGGTTTACTTGCTGCACAAATACTTGGATCATTCCATGATGATATACATGATGCATTAGAATTGAGAAGAGAAGCAATTAAAAAAGATGTGCGCGAAGGTAGTGAGCTAGTATGACGAGAATCATTTTACCTGGAAAAACAATCGGCATTATTGGAGGCGGCCAGCTAGGAAGAATGATGGCATTGGCAGCTAAGGAGATGGGATATAAAATTGCTGTTTTAGATCCTACAAAAAATTCACCATGTGCACAAGTTGCTGATATTGAAATTGTTGCACCATATGACGATTTAAAAGCAATTCAGCATTTAGCGGAGATTAGTGATGTTGTCACATATGAATTTGAGAATATTGATTATAGATGTTTACAATGGCTTGAAAAACATGCTTACTTACCGCAAGGCAGTCAGTTGTTAAGTAAAACACAAAATCGTTTTACAGAAAAGAATGCGATTGAGAAAGCTGGGCTACCAGTAGCAACGTATAGATTAGTTCAAAATCAAGATCAGCTTACTGAAGCAATCACTGAGTTATCATATCCTTCCGTCTTGAAAACGACGACAGGCGGATATGATGGGAAAGGTCAAGTTGTTTTAAGAAGTGAGGCTGACGTTGATAAAGCACGAGAGCTTGCGAATGCAGCAGAGTGTATTTTAGAGAAATGGGTGCCTTTTGAAAAAGAAGTATCAGTTATTGTGAGTCGTAGTGTAAGTGGTGAAACGAAAGTATTTCCGGTAGCGGAAAATATTCATGTAAATAACATTTTGCATGAATCTATCGTTCCAGCTCGCATTACAGAAGAACTTTCTCAAAAAGCAATTGCTTATGCAAAAGTGCTCGCGGATGAACTAGAACTTGTGGGAACACTAGCGGTAGAGATGTTTGCTACAGCTGATGGTGAGATTTATATTAATGAATTAGCACCAAGACCTCACAATTCAGGACACTATACACAGGATGCATGTGAAACGAGTCAATTCGGTCAACATATTCGAGCAATCTGTAATTTACCTCTTGGAGAAACAAATTTGTTAAAACCAGTTGTCATGGTAAACATTTTAGGCGAACATATAGAAGGGGTCCTAAGACAAGTGAATAGATTAACCGGGTGCTATTTACACTTGTATGGAAAAGAAGAAGCAAAAGCGCAGCGAAAAATGGGGCATGTTAATATTTTAAATGATAATATTGAAGTCGCTCTAGAAAAAGCGAAGAGTTTGCATATTTGGGACCATCAAGAACAACTGTTGGAGGGAAAAAGATGATTAGTCGTTATACACGCCCAGAAATGGGTGCAATTTGGACGGAAGAGAACAAATTTAAAGCGTGGTTAGAAGTTGAGATTTTAGCTTGTGAAGCATGGGCTGAGCTTGGCGATATTCCAAAAGAAGATGTTAAAAAAATTCGTGAGCATGCATCATTTGATATTGATCGTATTTATGAAATTGAAAAAGAGACACGTCATGACGTAGTTGCATTCACTCGTGCTGTATCAGAAACACCAACATTAGGTGAGGAACGTAAATGGGTTCATTACGGTTTAACATCTACAGACGTAGTAGATACAGCGTTATCTTACATCTTAAAACAAGCGAATGAAATCATATTAAAAGACTTAGAAAACTTTGTAAGCATTTTAGCTAACAAAGCGAAAGAGCATAAATACACGATCATGATGGGAAGAACACACGGTGTTCATGCAGAACCAACAACATTTGGTTTAAAAATTGGTCTTTGGTATGAAGAAATGAAACGTAACGTAGAGCGTTTCAAACAAGCTGCTGATACAGTTCGCGTTGGTAAATTATCTGGTGCGGTTGGTACATACGCAAATATCGATCCATTCGTAGAAAAGTATGTTTGTGAAAACTTAGGATTAGAAGCAGCACCGATTTCAACACAAACATTGCAACGTGATCGCCATGCTCATTACATGTCAACACTTGCACTAATCGCAACATCTATCGAAAAGATGGCAGTTGAGATTCGTGGTTTACAAAAGAGTGAAACACGTGAAGTTGAAGAAGCTTTCGCAAAAGGCCAAAAAGGTTCTTCTGCAATGCCACATAAACGTAATCCAATTGGATCAGAAAATATGACTGGTTTAGCTCGTGTTATCCGTGGTTATATGATGACAGCTTATGAGAATGTTCCATTATGGCATGAGCGTGATATTTCTCACTCTTCGGCAGAACGCGTAATTTTACCAGATGCTACAATCGCATTAAATTACATGTTAAATCGCTTTGGTAATATCGTTAAAAACTTAACTGTATACCCAGAGAATATGAAACGCAATATGACAAGAACATACGGCTTAATTTATTCTCAACGTGTAATGCTTACATTAATCGATAAAGGTATGGTACGTGAAGAAGCTTATGATATCGTACAGCCTAAAGCGATGGAAGCTTGGGAAACACAAGTACAATTTAAAGAGCTTGTAGAAGCTGATGAGCGTATTACGAGCAAGTTATCACAAGAAGAAATTAATGAATGCTTCAACTATGAGCATCATATGCAACACGTTGATACAATCTTTGAACGCCTTGGGTTAAACGAAGCGTAAAATTTCATATGGCACAGAATAGAGTCATTCTGTGCCATTCTTTATAAAAACATTATTCACATTTTTCAAACTACAGGGGGCTTGCGAAATGCAAAAGCTAGAATTGCTGTATGAAGGTAAGGCAAAAAGAATTTATCGTACAGAATCAGCAGATATGGTTTGGGTAGAGTACAAAGATAGTGCGACTGCTTTCAATGGGGAGAAAAAAGAGACGATTACAGGAAAAGGTCGTTTGAACAATGAGATTACAACTTTATTGTTCAGAAAGTTACAAGAAGTAGGAATAAAAACACATTTTGTAGAGAAGTTATCTGAAACAGAGCAACTTGTTAAAAAAGTGAGTATTATTCCTCTAGAAGTTGTCACAAGAAATGTAATTGCAGGAAGTCTTTCAAAACGATTAGGAATGGAAGAGGGAACTGTACTTGCAGAACCAATCGTAGAATTTTACTTCAAAGATGATGATTTAGGAGATCCGCTTGTAACGGAAGATCATATTCGTGTATTAAACGTTGCATCACCAGAGCAAGTAAGCGTATTACGAGATATGGCTCTACAAATCAATCAAGTGTTGATTGATCATTTCGCAAGCTGTCGTGTAAGACTAGTAGATTTCAAATTAGAGTTTGGTGTAACAGATGAAGGAGAAATCATTTTAGCAGATGAAATTTCACCAGATACTTGCCGTTTATGGGATGAAACGAGCAATGAAAAATTTGATAAAGACGTATTCCGTCGTGACCTTGGAAATTTAACAGAAGCTTATGAAGAGATTTTAAAACGTTTAGGGGGAATTTCACATGTATAAAGTTAAGGTATATGTAACGTTAAGAGAAAGCGTATTAGATCCACAAGGAACAGCAGTAAAAGGGGCACTTCATAGTCTTTCGTTCACAGAAGTACAAGACGTTCGAATCGGAAAATATATGGAATTAACAATTGATAAATCAGTATCTGACCTTGACGCAAAGGTAAAAGAAATGTGTGAAAAACTATTAACAAACGTTGTAATGGAAGACTTCCGTTATGAAGTTGAGGAGGTTGTCGCACAGTGAAATTTGCAGTCATAGTATTCCCAGGTTCGAACTGTGATGTCGATATGTTCCATGCAATTAAAGATGAGCTTGGTGAAGAAGTAGATTACGTTTGGCACGATAGAGAGAATTTAGATGAATATGATGCAATTTTACTACCTGGTGGATTCTCTTACGGTGACTATTTACGTTGTGGTGCTATTTCTCGCTTCGCGAATGCAATGAAAGCAGTGCAAAAAGCTGCTGAGCAAGGAAAGCCGATTTTAGGTGTATGTAATGGATTTCAGATTCTTGTTGAATCAGGATTACTACCAGGAGCGTTAATGAGAAACGAAAACTTAAAATTTATGTGCCGAACAGTTCAGCTGCGTGTTGAAAACAATGAAACGATGTTTACATCACAATATGAAAAAGATGAAGTAATCAATATTCCAATCGCGCATGGTGAGGGGAATTACTATTGTGATGAAGAGACTCTTAAACAATTAGAAGAGAATAATCAAATCGCATTCCGTTACGTAGAAAATCCGAATGGAAGCGTTTCAGATATTGCTGGTATTGTAAATGAAAAAGGAAATGTACTTGGTATGATGCCACACCCAGAGCGTGCTGTAGATGAATTACTTGGCGGTGCTGAAGGGTTAAAGGTCTTTCAATCTATCTTAAAACAGTGGAGGGAAACATATGTCGTTAATGCTTGAACCAAATCCAACACAAATTAAAGAAGAGCGCATATATGCGGAAATGGGGCTAACAGACGAAGAGTTTGCCATGGTTGAAAAGATTTTAGGCCGTCTGCCAAATTATACAGAAACAGGATTATTCTCTGTTATGTGGTCTGAACATTGCAGTTATAAAAATTCAAAACCAGTACTTCGAAAATTCCCAACAACAGGTGAGCGCGTTCTGCAAGGACCTGGAGAAGGTGCTGGAATTGTAGATATCGGTGGTAATCAAGCGGTTGTATTTAAAATGGAAAGTCATAACCATCCTTCTGCTATTGAACCATATCAAGGAGCAGCAACAGGCGTTGGTGGTATTATCCGTGACGTATTCTCTATGGGAGCACGCCCGGTAGCTCTATTAAATTCACTTCGCTTCGGTGAATTACAGTCACCACGTGTGAAATATTTATTCGAAGAAGTAGTAGCAGGGATTGCAGGATACGGTAACTGTATCGGTATTCCGACTGTTGGCGGCGAAGTACAGTTTGATCCATGTTATGAAGGAAATCCACTTGTAAATGCAATGTGCGTAGGCTTAATTAATCATGAAGATATTAAAAAGGGGCAAGCACACGGCGCTGGAAATACAGTAATGTACGTAGGAGCATCAACTGGTCGTGACGGTATTCACGGTGCAACATTCGCATCTGAAGAGTTATCTGAAAGCTCAGAAGCGAAGCGTCCAGCAGTTCAAGTAGGAGATCCATTTATGGAGAAACTTCTTATTGAAGCTTGCTTAGAACTTATTCAGTCGGATGCACTTGTTGGAATTCAAGATATGGGTGCAGCTGGTTTAACATCATCTTCTGCAGAAATGGCAAGTAAAGCAGGTATGGGTATTGAAATGTACTTAGATGATGTGCCACAGCGCGAAACAGGAATGACACCATATGAAATGATGCTATCTGAATCACAAGAACGTATGCTAATCGTTGTGAAAAAGGGTAGAGAGCAAGAAATAGTAGATTTATTTGAGAAGTATGGTCTTGCAGCCGTTACGATGGGGAAAGTAACGGAAGACAAAATGCTTCGCTTATTCCATAAAGGTGAAAAGGTAGCTGAAGTACCAGCAGATGCTCTTGCAGAAGAAGCACCAATTTATCATAAGCCATCAAAAGAAGCAGCATACTTTGCTGAATTCCAGGCAATGAAAATGGAAACACCAAAAGTAGAAAATTATAAAGAAACGTTATTCGCTCTATTACAACAACCGACGATTGCAAGTAAAGAGTGGGTTTATGATCAATATGATTATCAAGTTCGCACAAGCACAGTTGTTACACCAGGTTCAGATGCAGCAGTTGTACGTGTACGTGGTACAGAAAAAGGATTAGCAATGACGACAGATTGTAACTCTCGCTACATTTATTTAGATCCAGAAGTGGGCGGTAAAATTGCAGTAGCAGAGGCAGCACGTAATATCGTATGTTCTGGGGGAGAGCCACTTGCAATTACAGATTGCTTAAACTTCGGTAATCCAGAAAAACCAGAAATCTTCTGGCAAATTGAGAAATCAGTAGATGGTATGAGTGAAGCTTGTCGCACATTACAAACGCCAGTTATCGGCGGAAACGTATCAATGTATAACGAACGTAGTGGTGAAGCTGTATATCCAACACCGACAGTTGGGATGGTTGGACTTGTACACGATTTAAAACATGTAACAACACAAGAGTTTAAACAAGCTGGCGATTTAGTTTATGTAATTGGAGAGACGAAAGCTGAGTTTGGTGGAAGTGAATTACAGAAAATGATTCACGGCAAAATTTTCGGTCAATCACCAAGCATCGATTTAGATGTAGAATTAAAGCGCCAAAAACAAGTATTAGCAGCAATTCAAGCTGGCCTTGTTCAATCTGCTCATGATGTTGCAGAAGGTGGTTTAGCAGTTGCAATTACTGAGAGTGCAATTGGTGCAAATGGTTTAGGTGCTACTGTGAAACTAGACGGAGAAGCAACAGCGGCATTATTTGCTGAATCACAATCTCGCTTCGTTATAACTGTAAAACGTGAAAATAAAGAAGCGTTCGAGACGGCGGTAGAAGCAATTCAAGTTGGAGAAGTGACAAATACAAATGAAGTAACAATTCATAATGAAGAAAATGAAGTATTACTTACAGCAAATGTAGATGAAATGAGAAAGGCTTGGAAAGGGGCAATCCCATGCTTGCTGAAATAAAGGGGTTAAATGAAGAATGTGGCGTTTTCGGAATTTGGGGGCATGAAAATGCAGCACAAGTTTCGTACTACGGATTGCATAGTTTACAGCACCGTGGACAAGAAGGCGCAGGCATCGTCGTAAATAATGGTGAGAAAATCGTCGGTCACAAGGGGTTAGGTTTAATATCGGAAGTATTTTCAAGAGGTGAACTAGAAGGCTTAAACGGAAAATCAGCAATTGGACACGTACGATATGCGACAGCTGGTGGAAGTGAAGTTGCTAACGTTCAACCATTATTATTCCGTTTTTCTGATCATAGTATGGCGTTAGCTCATAACGGAAATTTAATTAACGCAAAGATGCTTCGTCGTGAATTAGAGGCAGAGGGAAGTATTTTCCAAACAAGTTCAGATACAGAGGTACTTTTACATCTCATTAAACGTAGTACGAAAGATACTTTAATTGAAAGTGTAAAAGAGGCCCTAAATAAAGTGAAAGGTGCGTTTGCATATCTTTTACTAACTGGAAATGAAATGATTGTTGCGCTAGATCCGAATGGATTCCGTCCTCTTTCAATTGGAAAGATGGGAGATGCTTACGTTGTAGCATCAGAAACATGTGCTTTCGATGTAGTAGGTGCAACATACATTCGTGATGTAGAACCAGGTGAATTACTGATCATCAATGATGAAGGAATTCACGTAGATCGTTTTACAAATGAAGTAGATCATGCAATTTGTAGTATGGAGTACATTTACTTTGCACGTCCGGATTCTAATATTGCAGGTATTAACGTCCATGCAGCACGTAAAAACATGGGAAAACGTTTGGCGGCAGAAGCTCCTATTGAAGCTGATGTTGTTACTGGTGTACCAGACTCTAGTATTTCAGCGGCAATTGGTTATGCGGAGGCGACAGGAATTCCGTATGAGTTAGGATTAATTAAAAATCGTTACGTTGGACGTACGTTCATTCAACCTTCTCAAGAACTGCGTGAGCAAGGGGTTAAGATGAAGCTTTCAGCAGTAAGAGGCGTAGTTGAAGGAAAACGAGTTGTGATGATTGATGATTCTATCGTAAGAGGAACGACGAGTAAACGAATTGTTCGTATGCTTCGCGAGGCTGGAGCGACAGAAGTCCATGTAAGAATTGCTTCACCACCTCTTAAGTATCCATGTTTCTATGGCATTGATATTCAAACGAGAAAAGAATTAATCGCAGCAAATAATTCAATAGAAGAAATCCGTCAAATCATCGGAGCAGATTCTTTAACATTTTTAAGTGAAGATGGATTAGTAGATGCAATTGGACGTCCATATGAAGGGAAATACGGCGGTCTATGTATGGCGTACTTCAATGGAGATTATCCAACAGCTCTTTATGATTATGAGCAAGAGCTTTTAGAAAGTATGAAATAAGAAGAAAAAAGCTTCTACTTCTTTTGATGTAGAAGCTAGCTTCTTTCTTAAAACAGCCCGCCCTGAATAGGGAGAAATTAAAAGACGAGGTGTAGATAACGATGGCGAATGCATATAAGCAAGCAGGAGTAGATATTGAAGCTGGATATGAAGCGGTATCTCGCATGAAAAAACACGTACAAACAACAATGAGAAAAGAAGTACTAGGCGGTCTAGGCGGTTTTGGAGGTATGTTTGATTTATCAAAATTTGCATTAGAAGAACCTGTATTAGTATCTGGAACAGATGGCGTGGGGACAAAATTGATGCTCGCTTTTATGGCAGATAAACATGACACAATTGGTATTGATGCAGTAGCAATGTGTGTAAATGATATTGTTGTCCAAGGAGCAGAGCCGCTTTTCTTCCTTGATTATATTGCTTGTGGTAAAGCTGAACCTAGTAAAATTGAAAACATCGTCAAAGGTATATCAGAGGGCTGTCGCCAAGCTGGTTGTGCATTAATTGGTGGAGAAACAGCTGAAATGCCAGGAATGTATTCTACGGAAGAATACGATTTAGCTGGTTTTACAGTTGGAATTGTTGATAAAAAGAAAATTGTAACAGGTGAAAAAATTAAAGCTGGTCAAGTGTTAATTGGCTTAGCATCTAGCGGTATTCATAGTAATGGTTATTCTTTAGTACGAAAAGTATTACTAGAAGATGGAGAACTATCTTTAGATCGCATTTACGGACGCTTAGAACTACCTCTTGGTGAAGAATTATTAAAACCAACGAAAATTTATGTCAAACCTATTTTAGAACTATTGAAGAGATATGAAGTATACGGTATGGCGCATATTACAGGTGGCGGATTCATTGAAAATATTCCACGTATGTTACCAGAAGGAATCGGTGCAGAAATTGAATTAGGATCTTGGAAAATTCAACCGATTTTCAGTTTACTTCAAGAAGTGGGAAAACTAGAAGAGAAAGAAATGTTCAATATTTTTAACATGGGTATTGGTATGGTAGTAGCAGTGAAGGAAGAAGAGGCAAAAGATATTGTTCGTCTTCTTGAAGAGCAAGGAGAAACAGCTCGTATTATTGGACGTACTGTACAAGGGACTGGCGTTACCTTCAATGGGGGCACAGCACTATGAGTAGATTAGCAGTTTTTGCTTCTGGAAGCGGCTCTAACTTTCAATCTCTCATCAATGCGGTAGAAGAAAAAAGATTAGATGCAGATATTAGTTTATTAGTATGTGATAAACCAGAAGCACGCGCTGTTGGACGGGCACATTATCATCATATTCCATGTTTCGCTTTTTCAGCGAAAGCATATGGATCAAAAGAAGCGTTTGAAAAAGAAATATTAAAGAAGCTAGAAGAGTATGAAATTGATTATGTTATTTTAGCTGGATATATGCGTTTAATTGGGCCGACATTACTAGAAGCTTACGGCGGAAGGATTATTAATATTCATCCATCATTATTACCGAGTTTTCCAGGGAAAGATGCTGTTGGTCAAGCGTTAGAAGCAGGTGTGAAAGTAACTGGAGTAACGATTCATTATGTAGATGCAGGTATGGATACAGGACCAATTATTGCGCAAGAAGCAGTAGTTGTTTCTGAAGGGGATACGAGAGAAAGCTTACAAAAGAAAATTCAACAAGTTGAACATAAATTATACGTAAATACAGTGAATCAAATTGTTCAATCTGTGAAAGAACCAACTGTTAACTAACATACAACCAGGGGTGAAGGATAGATGAAAAAGCGTGCATTAGTAAGTGTTTCAGATAAAACAGGAGTAGTGGAATTTGTTAAAGGTTTACTAGAACAAGGGATCGAAGTTATATCAACAGGTGGTACGAAAAAATTACTAGAAGAAAACGGCTTACAAGTAATCGGTATTTCTGAAGTAACTGGGTTCCCGGAAATTATGGATGGTCGTGTAAAAACATTACATCCAAATATTCATGGTGGTCTATTAGCAGTTCGCGATAATGAAACGCATGTAGCGCAAATGAATGAGTTAGGTATGCAGCCAATTGATTTTGTTGTTGTTAACTTATACCCATTCAAAGAAACAATCGCTAAGCCTGATGTAACATTTGCTGATGCAATTGAAAATATTGATATCGGTGGTCCAACAATGATTCGCTCTGCTGCGAAAAATCATAAATTTGTATCGGTAATTGTAGATCCAGTAGATTACGATGTTGTATTAGCAGAACTGAAAGAGAACGGTGAAGTAAAAGAAGAAACGAAACGTAAATTAGCAGCGAAAGTATTCCGTCATACAGCGGCATATGATGCGTTAATCTCTAACTACTTAACAGAGCAAATGGGTGAAGAAAGCCCAGAAACATTAACAGTGACATTTGAGAAAAAACAAGATTTACGCTATGGAGAAAATCCACATCAAAAAGCAACATTCTATAAAGCACCATTCGCTGTAACTTCTTCTGTTGCATACGCAGAACAATTACACGGTAAAGAATTATCTTACAACAATATTAACGATGCAGATGCAGCACTTAGTATTGTAAAAGAATTTACAGAGCCAGCAGTAGTAGCAGTAAAACATATGAATCCATGTGGTGTTGGAGTGGGTACTGATATTCATGAAGCATACACACGCGCTTATGAAGCAGATCCAGTATCAATCTTTGGTGGTATTATTGCAGCAAATCGTGAAATTGATAAAGCTACAGCAGAAAAGTTACACGAAATTTTCTTAGAAATCATTATTGCACCTTCTTTCTCAAAAGAAGCTTTAGAAGTATTGCAAAGTAAGAAAAACTTACGTCTACTAACTGTAAATATTGAAAAAGCGACAAGTGCAAGCAAAAAACTAACTTCTGTACAAGGTGGTCTTCTCGTTCAAGAGGAAGATACGTTATCATTAGATGAAAGTACAATTTCAATTCCGACAAAACGTGAACCATCAGAGCAAGAGTGGAAAGATTTAAAACTAGCTTGGAAAGTTGTAAAACATGTGAAATCAAACGCAATTGTTTTAGCGAATGATAACATGACAGTTGGTGTAGGTGCAGGACAGATGAATCGTGTAGGTTCTGCAAAAATCGCAATTACACAAGCTAGTGAAAAAGCACAAGGTAGCGCACTTGCATCTGATGCTTTCTTCCCAATGCCAGATACAGTAGAAGAAGCAGCAAAAGCAGGGATTACAGCAATCATTCAACCAGGCGGATCAATCCGTGACGAAGATTCTATCAAAGTGGCGGATAAGTATGGGATTACGATGGTGTTCACTGGCGTACGTCATTTCAAACACTAGTAGAGGATGTTTAAAAGGTCCGGTCAAGATAACTGTCGCATGTCGTCGTTGCATTGCCAGTGCGGTACTCATGTAGGAAAGCTACATTCCGTGTCCTCCTGTCAAATGTGCCTCGACCTGCTCGGTTCTCTCGATCCTCCCTTTTAAACTTCTATTGATATGGATGTTTAAAAGGTCCGGTCAAGATAACTGTCGCATGTCGTCGTTGCATTGCCAGTGCGGTACTCATGTAGGAAAGCTACATTCCGTGTCCTCCTGTCAAATGCGCCTCGACCTGCTCGGTTCTCTGATCCTCCTTTTTAAACCTTTATTGATATGAAAACAAACTAGGAGCAGAGCTTCTAGTTTGTACTTATTTAAGTATTGGGGGATGAAATATGAATGTTTTAGTAATTGGCCGCGGTGGGCGTGAGCATGCTTTAGCTTGGAAGTTTGCGCAATCTGAAAAGGTGGAAAAGGTATATGTAGCACCGGGTAATGAAGGTATGCGCGATGTTGCAACACCAGTTGATATTGATGAAAATGATTTTGACGCATTAGTTTTATTTGCTAAAGAGAATAAGGTTGAATTAACTTTCGTTGGACCAGAAATTCCGCTTATGAATGGAATTGTTGATCGTTTTAAAGAAGAGGGACTTCGTGTGTTTGGCCCAAATAAAGCGGCTGCTGTTATTGAAGGTAGTAAGGCTTTCACGAAAGAATTGATGAAAAAATATGATATTCCAACTGCAGCATATGAAACTTTTACAGACTATGAAGAAGCAGTACAGTATATTCAAAAAGTTGGTGCGCCAATCGTTATTAAAGCTGACGGCCTAGCTGCTGGTAAAGGTGTAACGGTAGCAATGACGCTTGAAGAGGCATTACAAGCTGTGAAAGAGATGCTACAAGATGTGAAGTTTGGCGAAGCGAGCAAGAAGGTCGTTATTGAAGAGTTTTTAGATGGACAAGAATTTTCATTAATGGCATTTGTAAATGGAACAACTGTGCATCCGATGGTAATTGCGCAAGATCATAAACGAGCTTTTGATGGTGATAAAGGTCCAAATACAGGCGGAATGGGTGCGTATTCTCCAGTACCACAAATTCCAGAATCAGCAGTTCAAGAGGCAATAAAAATGGTATTACATCCAACTGCCAAGGCAATGATTGCAGAAAACCGTTCGTTTACAGGAATTTTATATGCGGGACTTATTTTAACAAATGATGGCCCGAAGGTAATTGAATTTAATGCACGCTTTGGTGATCCTGAAACGGAAGTAGTATTGCCTCGCTTAGAAAATGATTTAGTTGATGTATGTAACGCTGTATTAGATGAAAGTGAATTAACGTTACAGTGGTCAGAGGAAGCGGTAATTGGTGTTGTACTTGCTTCAAAAGGATATCCGGAAGCATATAAAAAAGGTGACATTATTAAAGGATTAGATGCACTGAAAGATGTAATTGTTTTCCATTCAGGTACAGCGATGAAGCATGGTGACTTTGTAACAAATGGCGGCCGTGTACTATTTGTCGCTTGTAAGGCGGACAGTTTACAAACAGCGAAAGATAAGGTGTATAAAGAAATCGGCAAAATTGAGAGTGATGGTCTATTTTACCGAAGTGATATAGGATATCGTGCAATTGGTCATGAGATGACGAGAAGCTAATATGTAAAAATCCCGCTGATTTCTCAGCGGGATTTTTTATGCATCTTTATCTTTTTTCAATTTTCCTTTTTGCTTTGCCATTTCTCGAAGTAAATACTCGATGTGTGCATTGACGCTACGAAACTCATCATTCGCCCATTTTTCGATGACTGCGTGTAATTCAGGATCAATACGTAATGGAAAGCTTTTCTTTTTAGCCATAATGATTTACAACCCTTTAGTATAGGCTTCCTGTATTAATAACTGGTTGCGCACCTTTATCTGAAACGATGGCAACTAATAAGTTGTTCACCATATTTGCTTTACGCTCGTCATCTAATTCAAGTACGCCTTCCTCATCTAACATATGGATTGAATCTTTCGCCATCTTCACAGCACCTTCAACAATCTCTTTTCTAGCAGCTAATACTGCTTTTGCTTGTTGACGTTGTAGCATTGCATGGGCAATTTCTGTTGCGTAAGCTAAATGTGTTAAACGAGTTTCTAATACTTCTACGCCAGCGATTTCAAGGCGCGCTTCTAACTCACGTTTTAATTCTTCAGAGATTTCTTCAGTATTTCCGCGTAACGTGATGCAAGTTTCATCTTGGAAATTGTCATAAGGATATTTTGTTGCGACGTGGCGGATTGCTGTTTCACTTTGAATTTCTACAAATCGATCGTAATGTTCAACACCGAACATTGCTTTTGCAGAATCAACTACTTTATATACGATAACGGCTGCAATTTCAATTGGATTTCCCTCAATATCGTTTACTTTTAACTTCTTACTATTAAAGTTTTCAACACGTAACGATACAGTTTGACGGAATGCGAATGGAATTGTTAAAAATAAACCGTTTTGACGAATTGTTCCTAAATAATTACCGAAAAACGTAATAACTTTTGCTTGGTTTGGTTGAACAATACCAATACCTGTAGCAAGAACGACCGCTAAAATAATAGTTAATGCCGCTCCTATGAAAATTTCTTGTACAAGGAAAAATACACCGATAGCGGCTAAAATTAAAATCCCGATAATACCGAGAAAACCATTTACATAAAAAACTTGTTTTTCTTTCATATGATCGCCTCCTGATATAAAAATGATATCACTTTTATATCATTTTATGCAAGGGCTTTACACTTAATTTTCTGAAATTATTGATTAGGTATCTCTTATGTATATTTTGAGGTTTGAAACGAGAATGTACGTTCTGTTTTATGGTAAAATAAAGAAGACTTAACCGCCCACTGCAGCAGCTAAGTCCCTTTGAGAGCATCTTGCATCGTGACAAATGATTCAAAGCGGTTTTGCCAGGATTATATCTTCAATCGCTGACTCAATCTCTTTGTCAGAAGCGTCAAAACTTCCATTTGACTGTGGTTTGTCGTGATTGGAAGTTTGATTCACTTCTTCTTTAGCATGTCCCTTTTCAGTAAAATTCATGCTAGGCATTTTAAATGCCCCCATATTCATGTATTTTCCGAATTTCCACATTTCAACAACGGGGCAGAAACGAACAATTCCCTCTGCGATTTTCATTGCACCAATCCATAGCAAGACGTTAGACCAAGTGCACCACGGCTTGCGTACAAGTTTAGCGCTACTACAGCCGAAGAGGATAAGTCCGAGTGTAATTCGAATTAGGGCATTTATTGTACCGATGTTTTGCTTCATTAGAAAAACACTCCTTTTTATGAAAGTTGAAATAGATAATACTATTTCTCTTATTAGTATCCCGTGTGACTTTTGGGATATGTAATCCAACATTTGACGTTGAAAAAGATGTTGGAATGTGCGTGTGTGTAAGTAGCTTTTTTTGTTATAATGAAAGAATGCATAAAAGGAAGTTCAAAGTTAAATCCTCTCGTTTGAAAAACTATGGAAGAGGGAATTCCAAATTTAATTCTCCGTTTTAAACAAATATGTAAGATGAAGTTAAAAAATCCTAATGAAAATAAACTGTTATTTTGAACAGGAATATATATAAATAGAGAAAAGAAAGGGTGTTTTCATGTACGATATTTCCGGGTGGAAACATGTATTTAAGCTTGATCCAAATAAGGAGTTAAGTGACGAACATTTAGAAATGATTTGTGAGTCTGGAACAGATGCTGTTATTGTAGGCGGAAGTGATGGCATAACAATTGATAATGTACTACACATGCTAGTTAGCATTCGTAGATATGCAGTTCCTTGTGTGTTAGAGGTTTCTGATGTGGAAGCAATTACACCAGGATTTGATTTTTATTATATCCCAAGCGTTTTAAATAGCCGAAAGGTAGAATGGGTAACTGGTGTTCATCATGAGGCTTTGAAAGAATTTGGGGATATTATGGATTGGGACGAAATTTTCATGGAAGGGTATTGTGTTTTAAATCCTGAAGCGAAAGTAGCCCAGCTTACAGATGCGAAATGTGATGTAACAGAAGATGATGTGATTGCATATGCGCGTTTAGCAGACAAGCTATTACGTTTACCGATATTTTATTTAGAATATAGCGGTACGTATGGAGACAGTGAACTTGTTAAAAATGTAAAAGCAGAATTAAAACAAGCGAAGTTGTATTATGGTGGCGGTATTTCTAATGCAGAACAAGCGAAAGAAATGGCGCAGTATGCTGATACAATAGTTGTTGGAAATATTATTTATGATGATATAAAAGCAGCGTTAAAAACAGTTAAAGCAGTAAAAGGAGAGTAGGTGCAGGCGTATATGAGTAAGACAGATAGGTTATTAAATGGTTTAAATCCGCAGCAACAAAAAGCAGTGCAAACAACGAACGGACCACTACTATTAATGGCAGGTGCAGGTAGTGGTAAAACACGTGTGTTAACACATCGTATTGCGTATTTACTTGGTGAAAAAGGTGTAGCGCCATGGAATGTACTAGCTATTACCTTTACAAATAAAGCTGCTCGTGAAATGCGCGAGCGTATTGATACACTTGTTGGACCAGAGGCAGAAGATATTTGGATTTCTACGTTCCACTCTATGTGTGTACGTATTTTACGACGTGATATCGATCGTATTGGTATTAATCGCAACTTTACAATCTTAGATTCAGGCGATCAATTAACTGTAGTCAAAAAAATTATGAAAGAGCGCAATATTGATCCGAAGAAATTTGAGCCTCGTTCTATTTTAGCTGGTATTAGTAATGCAAAAAATGAATTGTTATCTGCAGATAAATATGCGAAAAAAATTACAATTGCTGATCCATATGAAAAATTAACGAGCGATGTATATACAGAATATCAAAAACGTCTTCTGAAAAATAATTCATTAGACTTTGATGATTTAATTATGACAACGATTCAGCTATTTGAACGTGTTCCAGAAGTACTAGAGTTTTATCAGCGTAAGTTCCAATACATTCACGTGGATGAGTATCAAGATACGAACAAAGCGCAGTACCTTCTTGTAAAACATTTAGCAGCACGTTTTAAAAATTTATGTGTTGTAGGTGACTCAGATCAGTCTATTTACCGCTGGCGCGGGGCTGACATTTCTAACATTTTGTCATTCGAAAAAGACTATGAGAATGCGCAAGTTATTCTGTTAGAACAAAACTATCGTTCGTCACAAAATATTTTAAATGCAGCGAATGCTGTTATTGAAAAAAATTCAAACCGTAAACCGAAAAAATTATGGACAGACAATCAAGTTGGAAGCAAAATCTCATATTACCGTGCTGCGACGGAAAAAGACGAAGCATATTTTGTTGCGAAAAAAATTCGTGACGATATTCAAATGGGAAAACGAAAATATACTGATTTTGCAGTGTTATATCGTACAAATGCGCAGTCTCGTATGGTCGAGGAGATTTTCCTAAAATCTAATATTCCTTACAAAATTGTCGGCGGTACGAAGTTCTACGATCGTAAAGAGATTAAAGACATTTTGGCGTATTTACGTTTAATTGGGAATCCAGATGATGAGATTAGTTTCGCACGTATTATTAACATGCCAAAGCGCGGAATTGGTGCGACTTCTATCGATAAAATTATTAATTACGGTGTACAAAATGGAATTTCATTAACTGCTGTATTCGATGAGATTGAGCATGTTGGTGTAAGTGCAAAAATAACAAAGGCAGTAAAAGAATTCGCAGGTTTATTACACAACTGGGTAAATATGCAAGAGTATTTATCTGTTACAGAGTTGGTAGAAGAAGTTATTGAAAAAACAGGCTATCGCGATATGTTGAAAAACGAGCGTACTTTAGAAGCGGAAGGTCGTCTAGAGAACTTAGATGAGTTTTTATCTGTTACGCAAACATTTGAATCTCAAAGCGAAGATAAGAGCCTCGTTGCATTCTTAACAGACTTAGCGCTTGTTGCTGATATTGATCGTGTCGATGAAGATCCAACTGCTGGTGAGGAAGTTATTTTAATGACGATGCATTCAGCGAAAGGGCTAGAGTTCCCAGTTGTCTTTATTGTTGGGCTAGAGGAAGGAATATTCCCGCATACTCGTTCTCTAATGGAAGAAGATGAAATGCAGGAAGAGCGTCGCCTTGCTTATGTAGGTATTACTCGTGCAGAAGAAGAGTTATATTTATCCAATGCACAAATGCGTACTTTATTTGGTAGAACAAGTATGAATGCCGCATCGCGATTTATTACAGAAATCCCGGCAGAGCTAGTGGAGTCGTTAAATGAAACAGCGCCGAAGCGCGAAACATCGTTTGGTGCAAAAGGAAGAACGGCGAGTAGCAGTAGAACAACAACGACAACTACAACACGTTCTCGTTCAGCTTTCGCGCGTCCTGCAGCTAAGACGACAGGTGGCGAGCAAATCGGCTGGGCAGTAGGCGATAAAGCTTCCCACCAAAAATGGGGAGTCGGTACAGTTGTCAGTGTAAAAGGTGAAGGTGATGCAAAAGAATTAGATATTGCGTTTCCAAGCCCAATTGGTGTTAAACGTTTGTTAGCAAAATTTGCACCTGTGACGAAACAATAGGAAAGGAATGAGGATATGTCAAAAGAGATAGCAAAACAACGTATAGAAGAACTGCGTGATTTGTTAAATACATTTAACTATCAGTATCACGTATTAGACAATCCTTCTGTTTCTGATGCGGAGTATGACCGTAATATGCAGGAGCTTATAAAATTAGAAGCAGAGAATCCAGAGTTTATGAGTGAAGACTCTCCCTCCATTCGCGTTGGGGGAACTGTTCTTGATATATTTGAAAAAGTAACACATAAGTCACCGATGTTAAGTTTAGGAAATGCATTTAACGAAGGAGATTTACGTGATTTCGACCGACGAGTACGCCAAGGAATTGATGATGCGAATGTAAGATATATATGCGAATTAAAAATTGACGGACTTGCTGTTTCACTTCATTATGAAAAAGGACGCTTCATTCAAGGGGCAACACGTGGTGATGGTGTAACAGGTGAAGATATTACCCAAAATTTAAAAACGATTAAAGCGATCCCGCTCCGTCTAAATGAAGAAGTAACATTAGAAGCACGAGGCGAAGCTTATATGCCGAAGCGTTCATTCGTTAAGTTAAATGAAGAAAAAGAACAAAATGGTGAAGATGTATTTGCGAATCCGCGTAATGCGGCAGCAGGTTCAATACGCCAACTTGATCCAAAAATCGCAGCGAAGCGTAACTTATCTATGTTTGTGTACGGTCTTGCGAATGTAGAAGAAAAAACAATTCCATCACATAGTAAATCGCTTGATTTCTTAGGTGAACTTGGATTCAAAACAAATCCAAATCGACGTACATGTGAGACAATTGAAGAAGTTATAGCTTATGTAGAAGAATGGCAAGAAAAACGTCCGCATCTTGATTATGAGATTGATGGAATCGTTATAAAAGTAGATGATGTTGCTCTTCAAGAAAGTTTAGGAACTACAGCAAAGAGTCCAAGATGGGCGATTGCTTATAAATTCCCGGCTGAAGAAGTTGTAACAAGATTAACAGGCATTGAATTAAGTGTTGGTCGCACAGGGGTTGTAACACCGACAGCAGAGCTAGAGCCAGTGCGAGTGGCTGGTACTATCGTTCGTCGTGCTTCTTTACATAACGAAGATTTAATTCGTGAAAAGGACATTCGAATTGGTGACTATGTTGTAGTGAAGAAGGCTGGAGATATTATTCCTGAAGTTGTGAACGTTATTTTCGATAAGCGTACTGGTGAGGAAGAAGAATATCATATGCCAACGCATTGCCCAGCATGTGAGAGTGAACTAGTTCGTTTAGAAGAAGAAGTAGCACTTCGTTGTATAAATCCAACTTGTCCAGCTCAAATTCGAGAAGGATTAATTCATTTCGTTTCAAGAAACGCAATGAATATTGATGGACTTGGAGAACGTGTCATTACACAACTCTTTGATGCGGATTATATTCGTACATTTGCTGATTTATATTCGTTGACGAAAGAGCAATTATTGCAGCTAGAACGATTCGGTGAAAAATCAGCAACGAATTTAGTGCAAGCAATTGAGAATTCTAAAGAAAACTCATTAGAGCGATTATTATTTGGTCTTGGTATTCGCCATGTCGGAGCAAAAGCAGCACGTACATTTGCAGAGCATTTCGAAACGATGGATGCGCTTGTGAAAGCAACGGAAGAAGAACTAAAAGCAATTAATGAGATTGGTGAAAAAATGGCTCAATCCGTCGTGACGTATTTTGATAATGAAGACGTATTAGAGTTATTACAACAATTTAAAGAGTATGGCGTGAATATGGCATACAAAGGTATAAAAATTGCTGATTTACAAAACGTTGAGTCGTACTTCACAGGAAAAACTGTCGTTTTAACAGGTAAATTAGAAGTTATGGGACGTAGTGAAGCGAAGAAGAAGATTGAGGCATTAGGTGGAAAAGTAACAGGAAGTGTTAGTAAAAGTACGGATTTAGTTGTTGCAGGAGAAGCGGCAGGTTCGAAATTAGCACAAGCGGAGAAGCATAATGTTGAGGTTTGGAATGAAGAGAGGTTCTTACAAGAGCTAAATAAGTAAGAGGTGCAAACTTACCATGAAAAAAATAGCATTAGCGGTATTAAGCCTTGGTCTACTTGTAAGTGGGTGTAGTGCAGGTGCCGACAAAGATGACAAAGTGGTTGAGAAATCGGGGAAAGCAAAAGGACAAGCAATCGTTCCGAAGTACTCTATTTCGGATGAATATTATAAGACGACTATTCCATTTGAAGCAGGAGCAGCACGTGGTTTAGTTGTACAAGGAGTAAGTAATCGTCTTGATATAGATGAATTTGAAACAGGATTAATGCGTATTGCAAAAGAATCCTTTAGTACGAAAGATCATTTCTTTAAAGGTGGAAGTGCTCTAGATACTCAAAATTTACAGATGCTTGTTAAAAGAAAGCGTACAGATGCTGAACAAAAGGAACTAGAGGACAAATTAAAAAAAGATGCAGTTAAATTTCCAAACATTGGTTTAAACCCAGCGTTAAGTGGAGGATCTGAATCATTAGAGGCAAAAAATAAAAAAAATCCAATATATATTTCAAATATTTTAGAGCATGATTATTATGTGAAAAAAGGCGGAACAGATGAACTCCAAGGCATTGTAGTTGGTTTAGCAATGAATTCGGTTCATTATTACGAGGAAGAGCATGGTTATCCGCGTGAAGCTAAAATCGAGCAAGAAAAAATGTTAGCTGAAGGGAAAAAAATGGCGCAAGAAGTCTTGAAATTTATGCATGAAAAAAAACCTGACACAAAAAATGTTCCGATAACATTTGCAATTTATCGTCAGGCTCCAAAGGCTTCACTCGTGCCAGGTAACTTTGTTTCTTATGTGAATGTTGAAAAAGGCAGTGAAACGGTTGAGGATTGGAAACAAATTAATGAGAAATATTATTTGTTCCCATCTGAACAAGCGAAAACAGATAATAAACGTGAAGACCTTGCGAGAGTATCGAACTTTAAAGCAAAACTAAGCGATTATTTCCAAGGCGACTATACAGCTGTTATCGGTACTGGTATGTATAGAGACGATGAATTAAGAGAAATAAAGCTTGATATTCCTGTCCAGTTTAATGGGAAAGCAGAAATAATTGGTTTTACACAATATGTAGCCGGGCTTGTTATGGAATACTTCCCGAATTATATGAAAGTACAAGTAACGATTAAATCTGTAGAACGCCCAGAAGCGATTATTATACGTGAAGCGAAGCAAGATGAACCATTTGTGAAAATTTTAGATTAAATAGAAAGGCTGTTCCTTTTATGGAACGGCTTTTTTTCTTGGGGAATTTTGTTATAATTTAAAATGTTATAAATAATGGGGCTAAGGGGTAAGGCACATGGACGAATTAAGTTTTCAAGTCATTATTTTATTAATTGCATTCGGCTTTTTAGCAGCTTTTATTGATTCAGTTGTTGGTGGTGGTGGATTAATTTCGCTTCCGGCACTTATGTTTGTTGGTTTACCACCAGCTTCGGCAATTGCAACAAATAAATTAGCGGCAACGATGGGGACGTTTACGAGTGCAATTTATTTTATTCGATCAGGAAAGGTCGATTTTAAAATTGTAGGAAAGTTAATCCCGTTAACTGTTATAGGAGCGGTCGCAGGTGCTTTAGTAGTAAAGTTTATTCCGCCGGATATTTTACGTCCGTTAGTGCTTGTGATGTTGGTGTTTATTGCCATTTATATTATTGCGAAAAAGGATTGGGGAAGTGTATCCACCTATAAGAAGATGACGAAAAGAAAAACATTAATATTTTTCTTTGTTATTTTAATGATAGGGTTTTACGATGGATTTTTTGGCCCAGGGACAGGATCTTTTTTAATTTTTGCATTTTTATTAATTGGTTTGGATTTTATTCAAGCGGCAGCATCTGGAAAACTTTTGAACTTTGTTAGTAATATCGTATCTTTAATTACTTTTTTATTTTTAGACGTAATTCATTTTGAATACGGTATTATTATGGGATTATCAATGATCTTAGGTGCTTATTTTGGATCAAAGTTTGCAGTTCAAAAAGGTGTTGGATATGTTAGGACTTTATTTTTATTAGTAACTATTTTATTAATCGGAAAAAATGTTTTGGAATATACTCATATTTTGTAGAGTTATACTTTTGTATAACTCTATTTTTTTATTATATTTTAAAAATTTATTAATTTTTAAAATATAAGTCTAGGAATATTTGAATAAATCTAAATTATCGTGTAGAATAATGTTGTAAAATGTAAACGTTTTTCTAAGGGGAGGCTAAAAAAATGGTAGTAGCATACAAACATGAGCCATTTACAGATTTTTCAGTGGAGGCTAACAAATTAGCGTTTGAAGAAGGTTTAAAGAAAGTAGAATCTTATCTTGGACAAGACTATCCATTAATTATTGGGGGAGAAAAAATCACTACAGAAGACAAAATTGTTTCTGTAAACCCTGCAAATAAAGAGGAACTTGTTGGTCGCGTTTCAAAAGCAAGCCGTGAGTTAGCTGAAAAAGCAATGCAAGTAGCGGATGAAACATTCCAAACTTGGAGAAAATCAAAGCCAGAAATGCGTGCAGACATTTTATTCCGTGCTGCAGCAATCGTTCGTCGCAGAAAACATGAATTCTCTGCTATTCTTGTAAAAGAAGCAGGTAAACCATGGAATGAGGCAGATGCTGATACAGCAGAAGCAATCGACTTTATGGAATATTATGGTCGTCAAATGTTAAAATTAAAAGACGGTATTCCAGTAGAAAGCCGTCCAATTGAATATAATCGTTTCTCTTACATTCCATTAGGAGTAGGTGTTATCATTTCTCCTTGGAACTTCCCATTCGCAATTATGGCAGGTATGACAACAGCTGCTTTAGTTTCTGGTAACACAGTATTACTAAAACCAGCTAGTACAACTCCTGTAGTAGCAGCGAAATTCATGGAAGTATTAGAAGAAGCTGGCTTACCGGCTGGCGTAGTAAACTTCGTTCCAGGTAATGGTTCTGAAGTTGGTGACTACTTAGTAGATCACCCTCGTACACGTTTCGTGAGCTTCACTGGATCTCGTGATGTAGGTATCCGTATTTATGAGCGCGCAGCGAAAGTAAACCCAGGCCAAATTTGGTTAAAACGCGTTATCGCTGAAATGGGTGGTAAAGATACAATCGTTGTTGATAAAGAAGCAGATCTTGAATTAGCAGCTAAATCTATCGTTGCATCAGCATTCGGATTCTCAGGACAAAAATGTTCTGCATGTTCTCGTGCAGTAATCCATGAAGATGTATACGATCACGTATTAAATCGTGCTGTTGAATTAACGAAAGAATTAACAGTTGCTAACCCAGCTGTATTAGGTACAAACATGGGTCCTGTTAATGACCAAGCTGCATTCGATAAAGTAATGAGCTATGTTGCAATTGGTAAAGAAGAAGGTAGAATCTTAACAGGTGGCGAAGGAGACGATTCTAAAGGCTGGTTCATCCAACCAACAATCGTTGCTGACGTTGCAGAAGATGCTCGCTTAATGAAAGAAGAAATCTTCGGACCAGTAGTAGCATTCTGTAAAGCAAAAGACTTTGATCATGCACTTGCAATTGCAAACAATACAGAATACGGTTTAACAGGTGCTGTTGTTACTAACAACCGTGACCATATTGAAAAAGCACGTGAAGAATTCCACGTGGGTAACTTATACTTCAACCGTGGATGTACTGGTGCAATCGTAGGTTACCAACCATTCGGTGGCTTTAACATGTCTGGTACAGACTCTAAAGCTGGTGGCCCTGACTACTTAGCACTTCACATGCAAGCAAAAACTACTTCTGAAACTTTATAAGAAATAGTAGAAGAGATCTTCGCAGTCTGCGAAGATCTCTTTTTTTTTTTTTTTTTGAAAAAGTTTCTATATTTGGATCAAGATAGATATGAGTAGAAAAACTAATAAAGTAATAAGGTTTACTTCAGTAAATAAGGTATACTATATTTGTTGAATAGATTCTCTTTAAAGACAAGAAAAGTAGGTGAACAAAGTGGGAAAATATCAATTGGATTACAAAAGTCAGGTAGCCGTGGCAAAGTTTCATGAAAAACAGACGCCTGCCAAATTTGATAAAAAGCAGCAAATTGAAAAATTGCGTGCGGAGTATTTGAAAAAGAAGCAAAAATAAACAGATAAATAATATGTTACGTTTTTGATAGGAGAAACCAGTTCTAAGTACCATATATTACTATTCGGTACTTAGAACTAGCTAAACCCTATTAATATCGGGATAAACATGTAAATAGAAACAAAACAACGAGAAAAGTTGACTTATTAGTCATATTTTTTAGTATTCATTTTAAGAATTTCCTGTATAATACAATTTGAAAGAAAATCTATGGTTTGACAAGAAACACTCTTTTCGGTTTTGCTCACTGAAGGGAGTGTTTTTTTGTAGCCAAAAACTCCTCTGTACTCATTACAGTTGCATATACTCCATTTAAACTAGCCAAAATTGTGTTATGAATATAAACGGCCGGTATAGTAGCATTCTTAAAAGAAAGATCTTTTGTAGCACAAGCATCATGTATAACGGTACATGGAAAGCCGAAATCAAAAGCAGCCCTTACGGTAGCATCAATACACATATGAGTCATCATCCCGCATATGATGACGTGCTCAATGTCTAAACGTTGTAATTGTTCTAGAAGATCAGTTTCGCGAAAACTATTTGGATAATGTTTGAGTATAACGGTTTCTTCTCTAAGTGGACGTACGCTTTCATGAATATGTACACCTTCTGTATTGGGTAGGAAAAAAGTAGCGTCATCTTTTATTGCTACATGTTGGATATGAAAAATAGGTTCGTTTTTCGTTCTAAAGAGTTGTAGCAGCTGACTAGCATATTGGCTTGCTTCTACTGGATTACGCAATTCCATCTTTCCATGTGGAAAATAATCATTTTGAATATCAACGAGTAAAAGAGCTGTTTTCATATATTTATCTTCCTCCGATTTCATATTCAAATAATGGTATTCAATTTATAGAAAGGATTCTCCTTTTAAAAAATATGAAGGAGGAGAATTTAACATAACTTTAAAAATCATTATTGTATGTGATTTTTTATTTGAAAATTTTAATAGAGGGATAATTAATATTTTTCTAAAAAATGTATTGACTCTTATTATTCTGAGTTCTATAATGAGAATTAATTAAACGACAATTAAATCGATACATTCTTATCCAGAGAGGTGGAGGGACTGGCCCTACGATACCTCAGCAACGGGTTTTTTAATACCGTGCTAACTCCAGCAAGCCTATGAAAGGCTTGGAAGATGAGAAGATGTGAACGAGTACATATAAGTGCTCTCCTTCTTATCTTTACGGTTGATAAGAAGGAGAGCACTTTTTATTTTACCTCGAAAGCTCTACTTCAAGTTTTTACAGCATATAGGAGGGAAGAAAATGATTTCTTTTAACAATGTAAGTAAAGTATATGAATCAGGTGGGCAATCTGTTCATGCGGTGGAGGATGTAACGTTATCAGTTGAGAAGGGCGAAATTTTCGGTATCATCGGTTTTAGTGGCGCTGGAAAGAGTACGTTATTACGCCTAGTAAATATGTTAGAGAAACCAACGGCAGGAACGATTTCAATAGATGATAAAGATATTACATCACTATCGACGAAAGAATTACGAAAGCTAAGACAAAGAATCGGGATGATTTTTCAAAGTTTTAATTTATTTAATTCAAGAACAGTGTTTGGGAATATTGCATACCCATTAAAGTTAGCGAAAGTACCAAAGAATGAGATAAAAGAAAGAGTAAATGAACTGCTGAAGTTTGTAGGATTAGAAGATAAAGCAAACTATTATCCAGAGCAACTATCAGGTGGTCAAAAGCAACGTGTTGGCATTGCTAGAGCACTTGCAACATCGCCAGACATTCTTATATGTGATGAGGCAACATCAGCTTTAGATCCAGAAACAACGACAGAGATTCTGAACTTATTAAAGAAAGTAAATCGAGAATACAATGTAACGATTCTACTCATTACACATGAAATGCATGTTGTGAAAGAAATTTGTCACCGTGTAGCTGTAATGGAGAAGGGAAAGGTTATTGAAGAAGGAAAACTGTTTGACGTTTTCACACAACCAAAAACAAAGACAACTCAAAACTTTGTACGCTCCATTATTAATGATCATTTACCGGAAAGTGTTCTAGGGAAAATTCAAAATGGTGGACAAATTTATCGCTTAACATTTACTGGTGAAGAGACAGGGCAGCCGGTACTATCATATATCGCGAAAAACTATAACGTCGATGTAAACGTACTGTACGGAAATATTATTGAACTTCAAAATGTGCTATTTGGAAATCTACTTGTAGAACTGCAAGGTGAGCAGAAAGAAATTCAAAAAGCATTACAACATCTACGACTACAAGTGCAGCTGAAGGAGGTAGAAGCTCATGCGAGTTGATTGGAGTATATTTTGGCCCCGCATAGTAGATGCGACGGGGGATACCCTCTTAATGGTAATTGTAACCCTTATATTTGCTACAATTCTTGGTATACCTCTAGGTTTACTATTATATGTAACGAGAAAAGGGAACTTTTTAGAAAATAAATGGGTCTTTTCTATTCTTAATATCATTATTAACACAATTCGTCCGGTTCCATTCATTATCTTCTTAGTAGCTTTAAGCCCACTAACAAGAAGTGTTATCGGAACGACGATTGGAACAGCAGCAGCAATCTTTCCGATGACGTTAGTTGCATCAATCGGTATTGCTAGAATGGTTGAAACAAACCTTGTTTCAGTTCCAAAGGGAGTCATTGAAGCAGCTCAAGCGATGGGGGCTTCACCAATTAGAATTGTTTTTGAAATCCTTGTGCCAGAAGCGTTAGCGCCATTGATTTTAGGTGTTACGTTTATGACAGTTGGTTTAATTGAATTTTCTGCAGTTGCTGGGCTTGTCGGTGGTGGCGGTCTTGGTGACTTAGCGATGACATATGGTTATCAACGTTTTGATACATCAGTTATGTTCGTAACGGTCGTTTTACTTATTATTCTTGTACAGGTAGCTCAAAATTTAGGAAACTACTTTGCGAAAGTCTTTTTACGCAGAACATAAAAAGGAAGAGGGGAAAAGAAAATGAAGAAAATTTTAGCATTTGCATTATCAGCGATTGTAGGAATTTCAGCGTTAAGCGGCTGCTCAAGTGGAGACACGGGGGCAGGAGCAAAAGAGAAAGTAGTTCGCGTTGGCGTAACCGGAACAGATGGAGACGCTTGGGAAATTTTAAAGAAAAAAGCTGAAAAAGAGGGAATTAAAATTAAACTGGTTGAGTTCTCTGATTACACAACGCCAAATAAAGCGTTAGCTGATGGAGATATTGAACTAAACTCATTCCAGCACGTTGCTTTCTTAGAGCAATTTAAAAAAGAGCATAAGTTAGATATTACAGCTGTTGGTACAACGCAAATTGCACCAATGGGCTTATACTCTGAAAAATATAAGAAGGCAAATGAAATTCCAGATGGTTCAGAAATTGCGATTCCAAATGATCCAACGAACCAAGCTCGTGCATTAAAACTTCTTGATGCAGCTGGATTATTAAAGCTTAAGAAAGACTTTGGCTTATTCGGAGATCCAAGCGGCATTGCTGAAAATCCGAAGAAGTTAAAAATTACACCGGTTATCGCACAGCAAACACCTCGTGTATTAAAAGATGTTGCAGCTTCAGTTATTAATAACGGTGTTGCTGGTCAAGCTGGATTAGATCCAGCGAAGGATCCAATTTTCTTAGAAGATCCAAAGAATGAAAATGCGAAGCCATATATTAATATTTTCGCAGCTCGTACAAAAGATAAAGATGATCCAACACTGAAAAAAGTAATTGAACTATATCATTCAAAAGAAGTAACAGATGCAATTAAGAAAGAAACAAATGATGGTTCCATTTCAGTAGATCTTTCACTTGAGGAGCTTGAAAAAATCGTAAAATAATTATCGGGTTTAACGATTAACAGTAGGAACCCCTCCGCTGTTAGCTCGTTCAACATATAATCTACTTAACAAACAAAACCCTAATTCTGTACCTTCCAATTCTGTATAACGTAGAATCCAATGTTTGTTAAGTAGAGTGATGGACCAGGAGTTTTCCTGGTCTTTTTTTATTACTGAAAGTAGCTAGCGAGTAATAAGATAATCCAAATTATAATGGGGTAAGAAAATAAGCTGAAAATAAGTGTAATTACGAATTGCTTTTTATGAATTAAGTATTTTTGGGATAAAAAAAAGAAAATAGAAAAAATAGCAATGAAAACAGCTGATATTACGCCAGGATTATAGGAACGATAAATAAAAAACAAAATAATATGTTGAACAGAGTTGAAGAAGATAGCCCCTTGTATAAAAATAATCCAGTATATAGAAGACAAGAAGTTCAGTTGATATAGAAAGACGATAAGTAAAACAAAGAGAGTTAATACAGAAATCGCAATGAAAAATTGTTGACTAGTTATAAAAGTAATCGAAAATTGATTAGCAAGATATCGTGGCATCTGGAAAGATTCTTCAAGGTTATGAATGAAAAATAAAAAGGGAATTAGCCAGATTGTAAGAGTAGTAAAGTGTCTTGCAGAAGAAGTTTTTATCAATTTACATCAGCTCCAATAAAGGGATAGAAAGCCTATAGGAAAAGGCCTTCTATAAGGATATGATTATTCAATTACAATACTTTTTAAATTACTCTCAGGTTGTGGTTGTTCGGCAACATAAGAAGATAGCTCCTCTTGCAAAATATTTAGTATTTGCTTAGCTGATTGCTGGATTGGGGGAGGTAACTCTTCTAATATATTCATACCGACTTTTATTTTTGTACGAATTACCTTCCTTAGTAGTTCCTCACGCATGCACTACACCTCCAAATCGAATGTTTAGTACATCATCTTCGAATTTTGCTCCTTGAATAGAAAGGTGTGTTAATGTTTTTGGTAATGTGATGTTCCGTTTCACAGAACCAGCACGAATGATAAGCTCATCACCTTTTTGATTTAATGCAAGTTCACTTTTGTTAGAGAAGGGAATGGAAAGTACAAAAATATATTCATCGCCATCTTTTTTTACATATTGAGTGCGACCGTTAAATTTCACTTCCGTAGGAGAAGAATCTGATTTAAATAAAGCGTCTCCTACACGCTCTAACATGGACAAACCGACAACTTCTTGTTCAAACATAGGAGCTTCGTAAATAGGAAGCGGCTGAAAACTATCTTGAATTAATGTTTTATATTTTTTTTGAGTATCTTTCCATGCTTGAAAATAAGGATCGATGACAGTATTAGGGATGACGCGGTTAATCATAATGGCATCTACGTTATAATCGTATAAATTTAAATACGTAAAGCTACGCTGAGCTTCTTTAATGACCATTTTTTCGGGATTTACAACGATGCGGATACTTGTTATTTCTCGATTTGATAAAATATCTCTCATTTCTCCGAGCTGTTCAAGTGTATTCGTTAATTCGTCCATAATATCATCGGTTGGAAGGGGGACACCAAGAAGTGGTTGAGCTACAGGACGAACAACTTTTAAAACTTTTCTTTTAATAGGAAAGAGTTTTTCCATCCACCAGCCGAGCATGTCTGGAAAACTGAGCATTGCTAATGTTTCTCCTGTTGGAGCGCAATCAATGATGATAACATCATATGTGTTTTGTTTATAATAATCGAGTACGCGAAGTAAGCTAATTAAATCTTCCATACCAGGAAACATTGTTAATTCTTCTGTTGTAATATCATCAGCTGCTTTGGAAGTGAAGAGTAGTGTAATATATTTCTGTAATTTCCCCCAGCCTTTTTCCATCTCATAAATCGTATTAATTTCTTGTGCCCACAAATTTTCACGAATTTCTAATGGCTCAGAAGATAGCTTTATACCAAATGAATCTCCTAAACTATGAGCAGGATCTGTACTCATTACTAATGTTTTTAATCCTTGTTTTGCGCTTTGAAGTGCTGTTGCTGCTGAAATGCTAGTTTTTCCTACGCCGCCTTTACCTGTATACAAAATAATTCTCATTATTCTATCCCCTTTGTTTCGAGTGTCGAATATTACGAGTGCCGAAATAAAATATTGAATAAAAACCCAACTAGGGTTTTATTCAATCGGAATGTTTTTCATTTTAGGTGTAGAAACCTTTTCTTCTGTTTTTTGCTGTGACGTAGCGATGTGATTCATGATCTTTTGGAAGATTTGTAGTAAGAATGCTTTTTCTTCTTCTGATAATGCTTCTGTCACTAGGTTAAAGTAATGGGCTGCATTTTGTTTTACTTCTTGGACGAGCATTACGCCGTTTTCTGTTAAACGAATTAATACAATGCGTCGGTCGTTTTCATCACGGTACCTTTCAATATATCCCTTTTTTACGAGGCGATTTACAACACCTGTCGTTGTACTCATCGGTATATCAAGAAGGTCAGCAATTTTTGTCATTGTAATATCTGTATTTCGCTCCATCCAAAGTAAACAAAATACTTCTGTTTTAGAAAGTGTTAAATCTAGGCTTACCCATTCTTCAGGATAAAAAAGTTTCTTGGCGTTATCTAGCAGTAAGTCTAAAAAATGTTCATATTGCAACAATTATTTCCACTCCCGTATATTTCGAGGTTCGTAATATTTGTTTTTATTTTATGCAGAATTGAAATAAATGTCAATAATTTTAACTGTTTTTTCAGATTAGACAGAAAACTAACTTTAAAATAGTATTCTTTTATGATGGATGTATAAATATAAAACTAGAACTTACATAAAAATCCATCATGGTAAATATACTTATCTATAATGGATGTATAGCTAACGAGGGGGAGAACGATGAGAAGACGTAATACGCAAGCGTTCACGTTTTTAGCATGGACTTCATTTGTTTGTGCACTTTCAGGTATGCTAATTGGGATTTATACGTTAGATGAAACGCTTAGTGTAAAAGGATATTATTTAATTGGAACATTATTTTTGACGATGTCTTGTTTTGTATTACAAAAAACAATTCGTGATAATGAAGAAGATAACGAGAGATTTCCGAAAAATAAACCGTTAGATAAAGAGTAAATCGTAAAGAAAGGCGTTTGCCTTTCTTTTTTTATGTAAAAATGCAGTAAGTGCCGTGTGTTGACTTGCTTGAAGTACTGAAAATTTGGTATCATCAATAGTATTGTAGATTGAACGATATATTATGGAGGTGGCCTAGCCGTGTCAAGAATTTCCGTTGAGAATGTAAAGCACGTAGCACATTTAGCACGTCTTGCAATTACTGATCAAGAAGCTGAAAAATTTCAAAAACAACTAGATGCAATTGTTACATTTGCAGAACAGTTAAATGAATTAGATACAACTGATGTAAAACCAACAACTCATGTATTAACTATGAAAAATGTTATGCGTGAAGATGTACCAGAAAAAGGTTTACCAGTCGAAGAAGTATTAAAAAATGCACCGGATCACAAAGATAATCAAATCCGTGTTCCAGCAGTATTAGAATAGAGGAGGGGAATTTCGATGTCATTATTTGATCATTCCGTATCAGAGTTACATAAGAAGTTAAACAACAAAGAAATTTCCGTTACGGATTTAGTAGAAGAATCTTACAAACGTATTGCGGATGTTGAAGATAACGTAAAAGCTTTTCTTACATTAGATGAAGAAAACGCACGCGCGAAAGCGAAAGAATTAGACGCGAAAATTGGTGCTGAAGATAATGGTTTATTATTCGGTATGCCAATTGGTGTAAAAGATAACATTGTAACTAACGGTCTTCGTACAACTTGTGCGAGCAAAATGTTAGCAAACTTTGATCCAATTTATGATGCAACAGTTGTGCAAAAGCTAAAAGCTGCTGACACAGTTACAATCGGTAAGTTAAATATGGACGAGTTCGCAATGGGTTCTTCAAATGAAAACTCAGGTTTCTACGCTACGAAAAATCCATGGAACTTAGATTACGTTCCAGGCGGATCTAGTGGTGGTTCTGCAGCAGCTGTAGCAGCAGGAGAAGTATTATTCTCTCTAGGTTCTGATACGGGTGGTTCTATCCGTCAGCCAGCTGCATATTGCGGCGTTGTAGGTTTAAAACCAACTTACGGACGCGTATCTCGTTACGGATTAGTAGCATTCGCATCTTCACTTGACCAAATCGGACCGATTACACGTACAGTAGAAGATAATGCATACTTATTACAAGCTATTTCAGGTATTGACCGTATGGATGCAACTTCTGCTAACGTTGAAGTAGGAAACTATTTAGCTGGTTTAACAGGCGACGTTAAAGGTTTACGCATTGCTGTACCGAAAGAATACTTAGGAGAAGGTGTTGGCGAAGAAGCTCGTGAGTCAGTACTAGCTGCTTTAAAAGTATTAGAAGGTATGGGCGCAACTTGGGAGGAAGTATCTCTTCCACACTCTAAATACGCTCTAGCAACGTATTACTTATTATCTTCTTCTGAAGCATCTGCTAACCTTTCACGCTTTGATGGCGTACGTTACGGTGTTCGTTCTGATAATGTAAATAATTTATTAGACCTTTACAAAAACACACGTAGCGAAGGTTTTGGTGATGAAGTAAAACGTCGTATTATGCTTGGTACATTTGCACTTAGCTCTGGTTACTATGATGCATACTACAAGAAAGCACAACAGGTACGTACATTAATTAAAAACGACTTTGAAAATGTATTTGCTAACTACGATGTTATTATTGGACCAACAACGCCAACTCCGGCATTTAAAGTGGGCGAAAAAGTTGATGATCCAATGACAATGTATGCAAATGACATTTTAACAATCCCAGTAAACTTAGCGGGTGTTCCAGCGATTTCTGTTCCATGTGGATTCGGTGCTAACAACATGCCACTTGGTCTACAAATCATTGGTAAACACTTCGATGAAGCGACAATTTACCGCGTTGCACATGCGTTTGAGCAAGCAACAGACTATCATACAAAAAAAGCAAGTCTGTAAGGAGGCGAGCATAGATGAATTTAGAAACAATTATTGGTTTAGAGGTTCACGTTGAGTTAAAAACAAATTCGAAAATTTTCTCTGCGAGTCCAACAGAATTCGGAGCGGAGCCAAATACACAAACAAGTGTAATTGACTTAGGATACCCAGGGGTACTTCCTACTTTAAATAAAGAAGCAGTTAACTTTGCAATGAAAGCTGCAATGGCATTAAATTGTGAAATCGCAACGGAAACGAAGTTCGACCGTAAAAACTATTTCTACCCAGATAATCCGAAAGCTTACCAAATTTCTCAATTCGATAAGCCAATTGGTGAAAATGGTTGGATTGAAATTGAAGTAGACGGTAAAAAGAAACGTATCGGTATTACACGTCTTCATTTAGAAGAAGATGCTGGTAAATCAACGCATACAGCTGATGGTTCATTAGTAGACTATAACCGTCAAGGTATGCCTTTAATCGAGATCGTATCTGAGCCAGATATGCGTACGCCAGAAGAAGCATATGCATACTTAGAGAAGTTAAAATCAATCATTCAATACACTGGCGTATCTGATTGTAAGATGGAAGAAGGTTCTCTACGTTGTGATGCGAACATTTCTCTTCGTCCAGTTGGACAAGAGAAGTTCGGTACAAAAGCGGAACTGAAAAACTTAAACTCATTCACTTACGTACAAAAAGGTCTTGAGCACGAGCAAGTGCGTCAAGAGAAAGAATTGTTATCTGGTGGTATCATCCAACAAGAAACACGTCGTTATGATGAAGCAACGAAGAAAACAATCTTAATGCGTGTGAAAGAGGGATCTGACGATTACCGTTACTTCCCAGAGCCAGACTTAGTTGAACTTTACATCGATGATGAGTGGAAAGAAGAAATTCGTGCTTCGATTCCAGAACTTCCAGATGCACGTAAAGCTCGCTACGTTGCAGAAATTGGCTTACCAGCTTATGATGCACACGTATTAACATTAACGAAAGAGATGTCTGATTTCTTTGAAGCAGCAATTGAAGATGGAGCAGATGCGAAACTAACATCAAACTGGTTAATGGGTGAAGTGCTTGCATACTTAAACAAACAACAAAAAGAATTAAAAGACGTTGCATTAACGCCTGCTGGTTTATCTAAAATGGTTCAATTAATTGAAAAAGGTACAATTTCTTCTAAAATCGCGAAGAAAGTATTTAACGAATTAATTGAAAAAGGTGGAGACCCAGAGGAAATCGTTAAAGCAAAAGGTCTTGTTCAAATTTCTGACGAGGGTACACTTCGTAAAGTTGTAACAGAAATTCTTGATAATAATGAGCAATCTATCGAAGACTTTAAAAACGGTAAAGACCGTGCAATTGGCTTCTTAGTTGGTCAAATTATGAAAGCTACAAAAGGACAAGCAAATCCGCCGCTTGTTAACAAAATCTTACTTGAAGAGATTAATAAGCGATAATAATAGTAACTTGTAAAGATTAAGCAGAAAAACACCCGTACATGGGTGTTTTTCTAGGTTAATCAAACGTTTGTTTAAATGAGAGAAGATCGTTTAAACAAACGTTTGATTAACTGTCAAAAGTGGAAAAATGTTTGTATAGCAACTATGGTATGATAGTTGCAAAAAGGTGGGAATAATGATAAATCTAGACATAGAGGTTTTTTTCATCTCATGAAATAATAGATAATTATTATTCGTTACATGTAAATTGTTGTGAGGAAATAGATGGACATAAATTTTTGTAAAATAAAACAAAACCATTGAAATGAATATTTACTTTTGATGGACTACACGAATCGGGTTCTTACTGCCTGTTTGAGCGAGATAAAAGAAGGATAGGAAGATGAGAGGAGGTAGGCATGGGAATACTGAATAGAAGTTCGGTATGTTCTTTTTCAATATATAAAGAAATTTCCTGTGCTAATAAATGATGAAGCGAGCAAGAATTATTTATAATCCTACTTCTGGGCGCGAGCTATTTAAGAAGAGCTTACCGGAAGTATTACAAAAATTAGAACAAGCTGGATATGAAGCGTCTTGTCATGCGACAACTGGTCCTGGAGATGCGACTGTGGCAGCGAGGAAAGCTGCGGATCGTAAGTTTGATGTTGTTATCGCAGCTGGTGGTGATGGTACATTAAATGAAGTGGTGAACGGTTTAGTAGGACATGAACATCGTCCAAAGTTTGGAATTATTCCAGTTGGAACGACAAATGATTTTGCGCGTGCGATCGGTGTACCTCGTGCTATTGAAGAGGCTGCGGATATTATTTGTGAAGGGAAAACAGTTCCGTTAGATCTTGGTAGAGCGAATGATACATATTTCATTAATATCGCAGGTGGCGGCCGTATTACAGAATTAACATATGAAGTGCCAAGCAAGCTAAAAACGGTATTAGGCCAACTTGCTTATTATTTAAAAGGAATCGAAATGCTACCATCATTACATCCAACATATGTTGAAATCGAGTATGATGGAAAGTTGCTACAAGAAGAAATTACGATGTTTTTAATTACGAATACTCGTTCAGTTGGTGGATTCGAAAAAGTAGCACCATATGCATCGATTAATGATGGCTTATTTGATTTATTAGTACTGAAAAAAGGTTCTATCGCTGACTTAATTAAAGCAGCAACACAAGCGCAGCGTGGTGAACATATTAACAATCCAAAAGTGCTATACACGCAAGCAAACCGAATTAAAGTGCATTCACCAGATAAACTAATGATTAATTTAGATGGTGAATACGGTGGAGATGCACCGATGGAATTCGAAAATATATATCATTGTCTTGAACTATTTGTTCCTGAACAACAAGAGGATGCCCTGTAAAGGCATCCTTTTTATTATATAGAGGAATTGTAAATTGGAAGTTAGTTTGATTTTTATGGTATTTTTACAATTCGTTTATTTTATATCCATACTTTATTGATACACTGGAGGAGATAAGAAACGAGAGGTAGGGTGCTATGGAGAAGGTAAAAGCAATATTATTTGATAAAGACGGGACATTAATGGATTTTCATTCAATTTGGATAAAAGTAGCTGAAGAGCTTGTCGCTGAATGTATAAAATTATATCAACTCCCACAGTCAATGCAGCAGGCTTTATTAAAAGAAATCGGTGTGGATGGGGCATTTGTTCATCCTCGTAGCGCAATAGCTGCTGGAACGAGCCTTGATGTTGCAAAGGGGCTTTGTAAGTATATTACGTCATCTAAGGAAGAGGAGATGCATGAGTGGGTAAGTGAAAAGTTATTTTCTCTTATGTATGAGCATCGTTCCTATATGAAAATGACGGCGGATTTACCGAGAATTTTACAAGGTTTAAAGGATAGAGGATTTATTTTAGGTGTTGTTACAGCTGATGATTTTGCACCGACAGAATTGTTTTTAAAACAGTATCAATTAGAGTCTTTTTTTGATTATGTTGTAGCTTCAGATACGTTTCCGGCACAAAAACCAGATAAAAGAATTGTAGAGTCTTTTTGTGAGAAGTTTCATTTAGAAGCATGTGAAGTAGCCATCGTTGGAGATACACCGACTGATTTATATTTAGCGAGAAATGGCGGCGATTGCTATGCCATTGGAGTACTGTCTGGCACAGGAGATCGTCAAACTTTAGAACCACTTGCGGATTTAGTAGTACAATCTGTAGGGGAGTTTATTTCTCATTCGGGTGAGTTGATTTGGGAACAAGGAAAGTCTAATGTGTAAGAAAAATAAGTCTATAAGGACTCTTAATGAGTCTTTATAGACTTATTTTTTATGTCGACATAGAAGGTATGCAGGATGAATGCTGGGAAAGAACGTTGGCATACATTTTGCAATGAAAAGAGAAAACAATGTAAAGAAAAGGATGGGGTACGTAATGAACACAAAAAAATTTGCTAAAGTAAATGAACAAATTCCTGGACCGAAAGCAGCGTCTTTATTAGAACGCCGCCAAAATATAGTACCAAAAGGAGTAAGTAACGGCATCCCAACGTTTGTACAATCTGCAAATGGTTCTCTTGTAACAGATGTTGATGGCAATCAGTACATTGATTTCGCGGGAGCAATCGGAACAATTAACGTAGGACATTGTCATCCAGCTGTTAAAGAAGCGCTCCATAAACAAGTAGATCAATACATTCATACTGGATTTAATGTCATGATGTATGAGCCATATATTGAATTAGCAGAAAAACTTGCGGCATTAGCACCAGGAAGTTTTGATAAGCAAGTACTATTTTTAAATAGTGGTGCAGAAGCGGTTGAAAACGCAGTGAAAATTGCTCGTAAATATACAAAAAGACCTGGTATTATTGCATTTTCTAAAGGATTCCATGGGCGTACATTAATGACAATGACGATGACAAGTAAAGTAAAGCCATATAAATTTGGATTTGGCCCATTCGCTCCAGAAGTATATAAAGCGCCGTTTCCGTACGAATATCGCCGTCCAGAAGGATTAACGGAAGAGCAGTACGATGACTTTATTATTGAAGAGTTTAAGAATTTCTTCATATCAGAGGTAGCACCAGAAACAATTGCAGCCGTTGTAATGGAACCTGTTCAAGGGGAAGGCGGATTTATCGTTCCAAGTAAGAAGTTTGTGCAAGAAGTACGCAGTATTTGTTCAGAACACGGCATCTTATTTGTAGCTGATGAAATTCAAACAGGATTTAGCCGTACAGGAAAATACTTTGCCATTGATCATTATGATGTCGTTCCAGATTTAATTACGGTATCTAAATCATTAGGCGCTGGTGTACCAATTAGTGGCGTTATTGGGCGCAAGGAAATTATGAATGAGTCTGCGCCAGGAGAGCTTGGTGGAACGTATGCAGGAAGCCCACTAGGATGTGCATCAGCATTAGCAGTGCTTGATGTAATAGAAAAAGAGAATTTAAATGATAGAGCGATAGAATTGGGGAAAGTTGTAATGAATCGATTCGAAGAGATGAAAAATAAATATAATTGCATCGGTGATGTGCGTGGTTTAGGAGCAATGTGTGCATTCGAGCTTGTTCAAGATCGGAAGACGAAAGCACCTGATAAAACGTTAACAGCTAATTTGTGCGCAGAGGCAAATAAACGCGGATTACTCCTACTATCAGCAGGGACATATGGTAATGTTATTCGTGTGTTAATGCCATTAGTTATTACAGATGAGCAACTTGAAGAAGGATTAACAATAATTGAAGAATCATTGCAAGTCTGTTATGAGAAAGCAAATACTGCTCGTGTTTAAAAGCTAAATAATAAATCGCAAACATTCTAGCTGACTCTATATAAAATGCAGAAAATTCACTTTATAATAAAGGTAGTGAAGTGAATCGATGTATTGGAAGTTAGGGGTGGCTAGGATGGTTGGAGAAAAGGAACGAGTGTTAATGGATTTACAAGATGTATTTGAATATGCGTTTGACGAAATTTTTGTGACTGACGAAAAGGGAATCGTTGTGCGTGTAAATAGTACATGTGAAAGGCACTATCAACTAGCTGCTAAAGAGTTAGTAGGTAAGCATGTGAAAGAATTGCAGAAGGATGGTATCTTTTATCCATCAGCAACGTTAGAAGTAATTGAAAAAAAGAGACCGATTGAACTCGTTCAAACGACAAAATCAGGAGAGTATTTACATGTTCGTACAAGGCCTGTTTTTGATAATGAGGGAAATTTAAGAAGGGTAATTAGTTATTCCCGTGATCTTACAGAACTCTACCAATTACGTCAAAAGGTAGAGGAAATGGATAATCAGTTAAAAACATATAAAAAAGAATTAAGAGAAACATATGAACATGAAGGACTTATTTTTAAAAGTATCGCTATGCAAAAAATAGTCGAGACAATCAAGAAAGTATCTGTGGTAGATAGTACAGTTCTCGTTTTAGGTGAGACAGGAGTAGGGAAGAGTCGATTAGTACGTCATTTACATGAAGTGAGTAACAGGAAGAATGAAAGTTTCTATGAAATTAATTGTGCGGCATTGCCAACGAATTTAATTGAATCAGAGCTTTTTGGATACTCAGGTGGATCTTTTACAGGTGCGAATCGTGAAGGGAAAAAGGGACTATTAGAATCAGCTCATAAAGGAACTCTTTTCTTAGATGAAATTGGCGAAATGCCGCTTGAAATTCAAGCGAAACTTTTGCAAGTGTTGCAAGAAAAAACGTTTCGTCCTATTGGCGGAAGAGAATTAAAAAAGGTGGACGTTAGAATTGTAGCGGCTACAAATAGAGATTTAAATATGATGGTGAAACAAGGAACATTCCGGAAAGATTTATATTATCGTCTGAATGTCATTCCAATTGTAATTCCACCACTCAGGGAAAGAACCGAAGACATTTTGCCACTCATTTATCATTATTTACAGCACTTTAACGAAAAATATGGCCGGAATGTAAAATTAGCGCCTAGCACATTGCAAATGTTTGTTGGTTACCCATGGGAAGGAAATAATAGAGAGATTGAAAATGTGATTGAGCGAATTGTTATAACTGCTGATGATATCGTTACGATAGAAGATTTGCCAATAGCAATGCAAGAATCAACGGTTGAACAGTCCGGCCAAAGTCTCTATAAAATGTTAGAAGAAGTAGAACGGAATATTATTTTGAAAGCATATAAAACATATGGATCGAGTTATAAAGTAGCGGAGTTTTTAAAAATAAGTCAATCTGCTGCCACTAGGAAGATAAAGAAACTTATAGAGGAGGAAGAACACATTGGATAAAAAAGCGACGTTTGTAAATGTAGAGAAAAAGGCGATGTATATAAATGGTGAGTGGATTACATTGCAAGAACAAATCGAAGTAAATAATCCAGCAACGAAAGAAATATTTGCGACGGTACCAAAGGGCGGGGTAACAGAGGCAAAGCAAGCTGTTGATGCTGCTCATGAAGCTTTTAAATCATGGTCTAAGTTAACAGCAGCAGACCGTGCAGTGAAGTTAAAAAAATGGTTCACACTTATCGATGAAAATAAAGAAGAGATTGCAGCGATTATGACGAGAGAACAAGGAAAGCCGTTTGCAGAAGCACTTGGTGAAGTGAATTATGCCAATAGCTTTGTTGAATGGTATGCAGAAGAAGGTAAACGCGTATATGGCGAAATGATTCCTGCTTCTCATCCGAATAAACGTATTTTAGTTATGAAACAACCGGTTGGAGTTATGGCCGCTATTACACCTTGGAACTTCCCGGCTGCTATGATTACGAGAAAGGTAGCCCCGGCGCTTGCAGCGGGATGTACGGCAGTTGTAAAACCGGCAAGCCAAACGCCGTTAACTGCTTTGAAATTAGCTGAATTAGCCCATGAAGCGGACATTCCAAAAGGCGTAATAAATATTGTAACAGGCAGTGCGAAAGCAATTGCTGATACGTGGATGGAAGATGGACGTGTTCGAAAAGTTTCCTTTACAGGATCAACTGAGATTGGGAAAGAATTAATGGCTAGTGCTGCACAAACGATGAAAAAGGTTTCACTTGAGTTAGGTGGTCACGCGCCGTTTATTGTTATGAATGATGCGGACTTAGATAAAGCGGTAGAGGCGGTAATCGGTTCGAAATTCCGTAACGCAGGACAAACGTGTATATGTACAAACCGAGTATTTGTTCAGGAAGAAGTGTATGAAGTATTTGCAGAGAAGTTTCAAAAGGCAGTAGGGCAGTTAAAAGTAGGAGACGGTTTCGGTGATGGAACGACTGTAGGACCACTTATTGACGAGAATGCAGTTTCGAAAGTACAGGAACATATTGAAGATGCTATTCAAAAGGGTGGAAAAGTTTTATTTGGTGGCCAAAAGGTTGCAGAGCTAGATGGACACTTTATGCAACCAACTGTAATTGGATTGGCGAACGATACGATGCTTTGTATGAATGAAGAAACATTCGGTCCAGTTGCACCAGTTGCGAAATTTAAAACGGTTGAAGAAGTAATCGAACGTGCAAATAATACACCATATGGCTTAGCTGCTTATATTTTCACAAAAGATATTAGTCAAGCATTCCAAGTTAGCGAGGCATTAGAGTACGGTATTATCGGATTAAATGATGGACTTCCATCAGTTGCACAAGCACCGTTTGGTGGCTTTAAAGAAAGTGGTATTGGCCGTGAAGGAGGGCATTTCGGTATCGAGGAATATTTAGAAATTAAATATATTTCATTAGGACTATAAGTAGTATACTAGAATCTCTATAAGGTAACAGAGAAGGAGATTCTAGTATGGTATATTGGTTATTATTACTTGTTACAATTATTTTTGAAGTAGCTGGAACAATTGCGATGAAACTATCAAATGGTTTAACAAAGCTTGTTCCAAGTGTACTTATTTTCGTATTTTATGGAATTTGTTTCAGCGTATTTGCTATTGTTGTCAAAAAAATTCATTTAAGTATTGCTTATGCGATTTGGTCTGGTGTAGGAACATTACTTATTACAATTATTAGCGTGTATTTCTTCAAAGAGCACATTAACTTATTCCAAGCATTTTGTATTCTTTTTATTGTTTTAGGAGTAATTGGGCTTAAGGTTTCATCGGCATCATAAAAGGCTATCTTCCGGTGTGGAAGATAGCCTTTTGTTTTTATTAAAATGCCCAGTTACCTTTACGGAAGATTGGTTCATGTCTTCCATCATCTGTAATACCATCGATATCAAGCTCAGCTGATCCAATCATGAAGTCGTTGTGTGTAATACTATTGTTTGCTCCGTTTTCGGCAAGTTCTTCTTTAGACATTGTTTTTCCGCCAACTAAGTTGAAAGCATAAGCACTTCCGATTGCAAGGTGGCAAGATGCGTTTTCGTCAAATAGTGTATTGTAGAATAAAATATTTGTATTTGAAATTGGTGAATCATGAGGTACTAAAGCAACCTCGCCTAAGAAGTGAGAGCCTTCATCTGTTTCTACTAAATGTTTTAAAGCCTCTTCACCAGTTTCAGCTTTATAGTCTACGATACGCCCGTTTTCAAATGTTAACGTGAAGTTATCGATAATGTTACCTGCAAATGCTAACGGTTTTGTGCTAGATACTTGGCCGTTTACACCTGTTTTAAGTGGCATTGTAAATACTTCTTCAGTTGGAATGTTCGCCATAAATGGTACGTTCTTTTCATTTAAGCTACCAGCACCAGCCCATACATGCTTTTCTGGAAGTTCAATCGTTAAATCTGTTCCAGGAGCTGTATAGTGAAGGGCTTTATAATGCTTTTCGTTTAAGTAATCAACTTTTGTATGTAACGTTTCATCGTGTTCTTTCCATGCTTCCACAGGATTTTCTAAATCCGCACGAGTAGCTTTGAAAATAGCATCCCATAGTTTTGCTTCTTGTTCTTCTGGTGCAACGTCAGGGAATACTTTCGCAGCCCATTCTTTCGTAGGAACAGAAATGACACACCAGCTTACTTTATCAGCTTGTACGTAATCACGGTATACTTTCATTGCTTCACCAGCTACTTTATGAGCTGTTGCGATACGCGTTGATTCTACACCTTTTAATAAATCAGGGTTTTCTGCATAAATAGACATAAATGCAGCACCTTCTTTTGCTAATTCTTCACGAGCGTGTGCTTTCCAAGATGGGAACTCAGCGAATGCTTCTTCAGGAGCTAGATCGAACTTTAAGCGTGTTAACGTCTCATCATTCCAGTCCACATATACGTGTTTTGCACCAGATTTATATGCTTTTTCTGTAACGAGGCGTACAAATTGTACAGCCTCAAGAGGTGCACTAATTGATAATGTTTGTCCTGGTTGAATATTAACACCAACATTGACTGCAAGGGCAGCATATTTCTCTAACGTTTGTTCAAATGACATATGTATAATCTCCTTTAATTTGAAAGATTTCTTACTATATATAATACAAGAAAATTCAAAAAATATATATAAATATAGCGTGAAAAGAGAGCTCGAAATATATTGAGCTCTCATCGTTATTTAATCGAAGAAGCAAATTGTTCTACAGTCGTCGAATTGTGTATGCGAACACGCTTCATTTTTAGTAATTCATCGGGTTCACCTTTCGTAATGAACTTTCCGGGTTTTGTTGTCGTCGCAAATTGATAATATTTCTTCGTTTCTGCAACAACTTTATCATCCACATGACCGAATGGATAAGCAACTGCAATAACAGGCTTACCTGTTATTTTCTCTAGCTTTTCCTTTGATTCTTTTAATTCTTCTTCATAGTTTGTAATTTTCGGCAAGTCTGCATGTGTTGCAGTATGAGATTGCATAGAGAAAATGCCGGAATCAACCATTTCTTTTATATCAGATGTAGAAAGTGATCCTTCTACATCAACGTTATCAACAATCATATATTCTGTTGCTGTAGGTTTAAACGTATCGTCTTTTAGTTTTTGTAAAACATGAAATGCATTCATATTATTTTTCATACCGTCATCAAATGTAACAAAGATAGGTTTATTTACTTTATTAATATCGCCCCAACGTTCAAAAGTTAGTAATGTATAGCCGTTGTCCTTTAAATATTTCATTTGGGCTTCAAAATTAGCAGGTGATACGAATAAGTCTTTAATGCCTTGTCCATGATAATCATCGATTGCATGGTACATAAGAACGGGAACCTTTTGCTCGAAAGTAATAGTAGATTTTGTGAGTGGAATGTTTTTCCCATCTTCTTTCATTCCTATTGCTTCAATTTGAAACTCACCGCGTTTTCCTTCAAATTCTTTTATGTCAAAAGGAAGTGTAAATTGTTTCTCCTTTTCTTTAGAAGAAAAAGATTTAGCACTTTCCTTCCCATCAGCTGTGCGCCAAATTTTATATTGTACCTCACTTAAAGTATCCTTTATATCTGTCATATGAATAGTAGTGTTTGTAGATTCGTGTGTAATCGGATGATAAGAAATTTTACCTTGTTCTTGCACAGTCTCTTCTTGTTTCTTAACTTCTTGAACCTTTTTCTCTTTTTTAGGCTCTTGACTTACATCGCTAGTATTACAACCTGCTAGAATGGCAGACGTACATAAAGCGATTGCTGCGTATTTTCTCATAAAATCACCTTCTATTGTGTATTATGTTGCATACGTATTTAAAATCCCCACCGCTGTAAGAGAGGTGGGGACATACCCTTGTTCATCATATTATTTTAGTAACGAGATAGGTTAGTGACTTTTAATAGAGCTATTTCTATCATCTTTTAGTAAAGTTTACTTTATCCCGCTATTTGTGGGCAGTAAGACCCCACCTCAGAATTCAGCAAAAGCAAAGAGGTTAGGTGGGGGATCAACTGCCCGTAAAAGCCCGATTGGTGAGGGCTAATAATCAGTGGGGTGAACAAAACCCCCCACTGATTAAAGTTTCACTTTATAAGAGATATGAATTTTTCCATTGATGTATTAGGCCCTACAAAGTGGCGTTTAATTAAGTATTGTTCGTTTGGCATCCCTTTTGTAATGTGATTACCGTGATCAGTAGTTACTGCGAACTCATAATGTTTTTTTGTTTCTTGAACAGCTGGGTCATTATAAGAACCTACTGGATAGGCGAGAGCAATGACTTTTTTACCAGTAAGGGCTTCGATTTTTTCTTTCGAACTACGTAATTCCTCATCATAATTACTTGAATGAGCCATCATCGTATGATTAGCAGTATGCGATTGAATAGAAAAAATGCCTGAATCCATCATTTGTTTTATCTCATCTGTTGATAGACGATTTGGTTTGTCTATCTCATTTGCAGTAAGAAATTCAGTAGCCGTAGGTTGGAATCTATCATCCTTTAATTTTTGTAAAATATGAAGAGCATTCATATTATTTTTTCGACCATCATCCATCGTTACAAAAACAGGTTTATTTACACGATTTATATCATTCCAACGTTCAAACGTAAGCATCGTATAACCGTTATCTTTCAAATATTGCATATGCTTTTCGAATTGCTCAGGTGGTACGTATAAGCCGTAATCCCCATCACTTGGTCCAGGGTATTTTTCAATCGCATGGTACATTAATACGGGTACATGTTGCTGGAATGTAATTTTAGATGTTACTAGATTTGTTTCAGTATGATCTTCTTTGATTCCTACTGTTTCAATTTGAAATTCGCCACGTTTTAAATGAAATGATTTTAAATGTAGTGGGAGGGCAAAGTCACGTTCTTTTTCTTGTGAAGTAAAAGTTTGTTTGCTTTCAGGACCATCAGCAGTACGCCAAATATTGTAACGTACTTGTGTGAATGAATCTCTTAAATCCTTTGTATAAAGCGTGGTGTTTTGTGCGTTATATTCATACGGATCCCATGTAATAATCCCTTGTGTTAAAGGCAGTTCAACCGCTTTCGCTTTTTTTTGTTCAACTGTTTGTTTCGCCGTTGCTTCTTTTATTTGTGTACCACTAGTGCCACTAGTGGTACAACCTACGAGAATAGCAGAAGAAAGTAAAGCGATATATGTATATTTTTTCATTCTATCATCCTTCTATTGTGTTTTAATTATCATCACTTATGTCTTGAAATTATCATTCGTATAAGTGACACTAACTCAAATTTTCGATTTTAAAAATTTGAATTATACCCTTGTACATCATATCACTATAGAATATAGAGGGGAATACATTTTTGGAATAATTCGGAAAAAACCTTATATTTTTCTGATGGAGTTTACATAAAAATACATAAAGAAGAAAGTAAAAAAACTCCACCTAAATTTCCTTTTGAAAAAGGAGAAGTAAGGTGGAGTTTTTTATTATATAAACAATCCAGCGATTGTTGCAGATAAGATAGAAGCAAGTGTTGATGCAAATAACATTTTCCAACCGAATCTAGATACGACACTTCCCTGTTTTTCAGAAAGAGCACGGATTGTCCCAACGATCGCACCAATTTGGCTAATACTTGCGAAGCTAATTAAGAATACTGTAACGATTCCAACTGTGCGTGGAGATAATGTTGATGCAACACCTTTTAAATCAAGAATTGCTACAAACTCGTTTAATACAATCTTCGTACCCATAATTCCACCAGCTGGGATAATATCTTGAGTTGGAATACCCATTAAGAATGCGAATGGAGCAAGTATATAACCGAAGATTTGTTGTAAAGTAACAGCATATCCCATTGCACCTGAAGCTGCGCTAATTACGTAGTTTACAACTTCCATCACACCGATGAAGGCAATCATTAATGCGGCAACGATACCAGCTACTTTTAAACCATCAAGCGCACCGTTAATCATTGCGCCGATAAAGCTGTCTCCGAATAAAGTTCTATCAAATTTTTGAATCACTTCATCTTCTTTTTTCGTATCAACTGGTGTTAATAGCGAACAAACGATTAAGCTTGAGAATAAGTTTAGTGGAAGAGCTGCTAGTACATATTTCGCATCTAACATCATTACGTATGATGCTGTAACAGAAGCAGAAACGGAACTCATTGCAGAACAACAAATAATAAACATACGGTTTTTATTAAAATGCTGTAAATCGTTTTTAATAACGATTAACGCTTCACTTGAACCGAAGAATACAGAGTTTACTGCGTGGAATGACTCGACGCGTGGTAAACCAGTAATTTTTGAAATTGCACCGCCGACAACGCGAACGATGAATTGTAAAACACCTAAATAACTAAAGATAGAAAGTAGTGCTGAGAAAAATACGATAATTAATAATACATTTAAGAAAAAGACAAAATCTCTTTGAATTCCATTAAAGAGAAAATCGACACCTGTCGTACCAAGTTTAATTAGTTTGTTGAAAACTTTACTAATGAAGATGATAATTTGTTGACCAATTTTTGTGCCAAACATAAACCAACCGATTAAAATTTGGAAACCAATCATAATAGCAATTGCACGGAAGTTGATTTTACTTCTATTGTTTGACAAAGCAAAGCATAAACCTAAAACGACAAGAATACCGATAATGCTCATTACATATTGCATGTAGTTGCCCCTTTCAGAAGTTCGTATAAAGTTTGTACATAAAACGCTCGTTATATTACTAAAAATAAAACAAAGAGGTTTTATGTCATACGTAAGATGTCTGACCTTTTAGAAAAATAAAAATAAAAAAAGACCCACATGGATTCACTTTCATCTATGAGAGAAAGCTAATCAATATGAGTCCTTTTTTGCACATAGGCTAATATTCATTAGTTTTCCCCATAGTCCAGCAATTTAAGGTTGCCGGGTAGAAACTCTCGATCCATATTATCGAATATATATGAGGTAACATCGTCCGTATTAAATTAGTAGTAGCGTAACATTAACAGAGAACTATCGTCAATAGCTTTTTTTCTTCCGATAGAAATAGACCATATAAGTATGATAAAATGTAACGCAGTGTTATGAAAAAGAGAGGTCGGAAAATGAGTACAAAAATGACGCCACCAGTTGAAAAAAATGATTTTATAGATGTAGTATTTGAAGATTTAACCCATGATGGTGCCGGTGTTGCGAAAGTAAAGGGCTATCCTATTTTCGTTAAAAACGGATTACCAGGTGAAGAAGCACAAATTAAAATTATTAAAGTGAAGAAAAACTTCGCATTCGGTCGTTTAATGAAGCTTCATACAGAGAGCCCATATCGTAAAGATGCAGAATGCCCAGTGTACAATCAGTGCGGCGGTTGTCAGCTTCAGCACTTAACATATGAAGGACAATTACAAGCGAAAGAAAAACAAGTACGTGACGTTATGCAGCGCATAGGCGGATTAAGCGATGTTCCTGTGCACCCTGTACTTGGTATGAAGAACCCATGGGTATACCGTAACAAAGCACAAGTACCAATTGGAGAACGTGAAGGTGGACTTGTCGCTGGTTTCTATCGCCAAGGAACACATGACATTATTAATATGGAATCATGTTTAATTCAGGCAGAAGAAAACGATACATTAATCCAGGAAGTAAAACGTATTTGTGAAAAACACGGTATTTCGGCATACAACGAAGAGCGTAACAAAGGAACACTTCGCCACGTAATGGCTCGTTACGGACAAGTAACAGGGGAAATCATGCTTGTCTTCATTACTCGTACAGCAGAATTACCAAACAAAAAAGCAATCATTGAAGAAATTGCAGCGAAATTCCCAGAAGTAAAATCGATTGTTCAAAACGTAAACACGAAACGTACAAACGTAATCTTTGGAGACATAACGACAGTACTGTACGGATCAGAATACATTTATGACTTTATCGGTGACATTAAATTTGCAATTTCAGCACGTTCATTCTATCAAGTAAACCCAGAACAAACGAAAGTGTTATACGATAAAACGTTAGAATATGCAAAACTAGATGGCAACGAAACAGTGATTGATGCCTATTGCGGAATTGGATCAATTTCCTTATTCCTAGCGCAAAAAGCGAAAAAAGTGTACGGCGTTGAAATCGTCCCAGAAGCAATCGAAGACGCAAACCGAAACGCAGCACTAAACAACATGACAAACGCTGAGTTTGGCGTAGGAGAAGCAGAAGTAGTTATTCCAAAATGGTACAAAGAAGGCATAATCGCCGACACAATGGTCGTAGATCCACCGCGTAAAGGTTGTGATGATGCACTACTAAACACAATCATCGACATGAAACCAAAACGGGTCGTATACGTATCATGTAACCCAGCAACATTAGCACGTGACTTAAAAGTACTAGAAGAAGGCGGATATAAAACGCAGGAAGTACAACCTGTTGATATGTTCCCGCATACGACTCATGTGGAGTGTGTGGCTTGGCTTAAGTTGGTATAATAGGAAAGCAGTTGATATAGGAAAATCTATACCATCTGCTTTTTGGTTTATTGAGAGTTTGAAATTGTATTCATAGTGAGAGGATTTGAATTTGAAATGATAGATAATTTTTGGCGTGATTTACCACGACCATTTTTCGTACTTGCACCAATGGAAGATGTAACGGACGTTGTTTTCCGTCACGTAGTAAGTGAAGCTGGTAGCCCGGACGTATTCTTCACAGAGTTCACAAACTCGGATAGCTATTGTCATCCAGAAGGTATGAAAAGTGTACGTGGCCGTTTAATTTTTACAGAAGATGAACAACCAATCGTGGCGCATATTTGGGGAGATAATCCTGAATATTTCCGTCAAATGAGTATTGGTATGGCAGAGTTAGGATTTAAAGGTATTGATATTAACATGGGTTGCCCTGTACCGAACGTAGCATCAAGAGGAAAAGGTAGTGGTCTTATTCTACGTCCAGACGTTGCGGCAGAACTTATTCAAGCAGCAAAAGCGGGCGGACTACCTGTCAGCGTAAAAACACGACTGGGCTTTAAAGAGTTAAGCGAATGGAAAGATTGGTTAACGCATATTTTCAAACAAGATATTGCAAACCTTTCTATTCACTTACGTACAAGAGAAGAAATGAGCCAAGTAGATGCGCATTGGGAACTAATTCCGGAAATTAAAAAATTACGTGATCGCATTGCACCAAATACGCTAATAACAATCAACGGAGACATTCCTGACCGTAAAACTGGACTGGAACTTGCTGAAAAATACGGTATTGATGGCGTAATGATCGGACGAGGTATCTTTAAAAATCCGTTTGCTTTCGAAAAAGAGCCAAGAGAGCATAGCAGTAAAGAACACTTAGATCTTTTAAGACTACAACTTGATCTTCAAGATCAATATGCAGAAGTACTGCCACGCTCCATCACAGGGCTTCATCGCTTCTTCAAAATTTATGTAAAAGGCTTCCCTGGAGCTGCTGAATTGAGAAATCAATTGATGAGCACGAAATCAACGAATGAAGTACGCGCATTACTTGATAAGTTTGAGGCGAGTGTTAATGTGGTAGAAGGTAGTGAAACAGTGTAACTTTTGAAAGTTACACTGTTTCATTTTAATTAAGGTGAACTGTACCACAAATAAAAAGTAAAACTTAAGTAAATATAATCAATATATTTCACCTGAATTTTACGTAACATTCACGTTGGAGTCGCCCACTAAATTAGAGTTGCATAAAAAGAAATGGACTAACCTATATCAGATTAGTCCATTTTTAAGTGTGTTAATTAATAGTAAATCCCCATCCTTTTTTGCTTTATTAATATCATCCTTAAATGAAGGAGCTATCCCACTACCAACTAAAATACCTTTTACAGTATTTGATTAAAGGCGTTTCTATCGATAGGATCTTTCTTAATTTCTAATACAATAAATTCGTTATTAGAAATATCTCTTAATAATAAATAAAATCACCCCCATAAGCATTAATCCACCTAAGACTACAAAACCTCCCATTAAAATGTTAAAGTAGTAACTTGACGACATTAATTTATACATGCTAAAAGCATTACTATAATCAACATTTCAGGAGGCAAAATAATGGCAATGAGCAACAACGATATATTAAAAAGAGTAAGGTACGCTTTAGATATAAGAGATATAGATATGGTAGAAATCTTTAAACTTGGTGGTATGGAAGTAACGAAAGAAGACGTAGTTGATATGCTTACAAAAATAAAGAGAGCTCCTCAGCATGAATCTGAAAATGATGATGTAATCGAAGATGAGTACGTAAAAACATGCGATATGATGATGTTAGAGGCATTTTTCAATGGATTTATTACTTTAAAAAGAGGGAAGCAAGATCCGAAACCAGGACAACCGGCACCTGTACAAAGCAAAGAGAGTGCGAATAACCTTCTGCTAAAGAAAATGAAAATCGCACTATCTTTAACGAGTGAGGATGTACTTGATATATTAGATAGCGTAGGCGTTATAGTAACAAAGGGAGAACTAGGGGCCCTATTAAGAAAAAAAGGCCATAAAAATTACAAAGAGTGCGGCGATAGATACGCAAGGAATTTCATTAAGGGATTAGGTGTAAAGTATAGAGGGTAATGAGTCCGATGAATCGGTAAATGATATAATAGGTAGAGTAGGGCTTTTGTGTCCTATTCTTTTTTATTTGTAAAATAATACACTAGGTGATGAAATGGTACATACATATTTAGGTGAGACAATTAATTTTCATATAACTTATAAAAAGAAAAAGTCGGTGCGTCTTTTTGTAGATTCGTACGGAAATGTGGAAGTGCAGGCTCCAAAGGGAACACCTGTTGAATACTTAGTCCAGTTGCTGGAGGAGAAGTGGGATTGGATTCAGAAAACACGTAAGGAAATGCAGGAGCGAGTGCTTGGACCACAGGAAAAGGATTATGATCAAGGAGAGGGCTTTCTGTATTTAGGACATACGTATCCGATACAGATCTCCCAAGATGCAAGTATTACGCAAGACAATGCAGTGTTTGAAGGGAATAAGCTAAATATTTATGTGAAAGAGCTTAAGGATGAGAAAGTCCAGCAGGCTTTAAAACGATTTTACTATAAGCAGTGTAAGTCATTAGTAGAGAAGAGTATTAAAGTGCATCAAAGTAACTTCAAAACAAAACCGCGTTCTATTCGTATTACAGATAGTAGTCGTACGTGGGGAACTTGTGATTCAAATCTACAACTAACATTCAATTGGAAGCTAGCGATGGCACCACAGCAAGTAATTGATTACGTAGTTGTTCATGAAATGTGCCATATGGTTCATTTAAATCATGATCGATCTTTTTGGCGTCTTGTCGGGAAAATAATGCCCGATTATAAGGAAATGGAGAATTGGTTAGCGTTATCTAGTTGGAAGATGACGGTTTAATGGTGAACTTTATATAGGTTGCGATTATTATCAATACTTGTCGGTAGGTCGATATATTTCAAAAATCGCTGATATATTTGGAGTTACAATCGATATGTTCAAAAAAACGCTTATATAATTTCATTTATCAATGAATTTTTCAATGAAGAGAAAGTGAAAGGAGATGTCACAGCAAACATCTCCTTTTTTTCAGGTATATAAATCATCGTCCAAACTTCACAACAAAATCTCCGTCTACTTTCTCCATTCCATACCCACGATACCCCTCCGAAAGTAAAGCCTGCTGTCCAACAGCGTCACTCATCGGAACACTCTTAACATCCGTCCAATTTCTTTCCTTACCTCCACGCAATTCCTTCACAAAAACATACCGCATACTCCCGCCATATTTCTCCTTCAATGCAACAATCTCCATTCCTTGCGCAAACTTATCTTTTAAACTTGGAATGTTAAAAGGAGCAACGGTGCAGCAAACGTAATCGTATTTGCTATCTTCGTTTTGTAATTCGTCCATGATGACTGTCGCTAATATTTTTTGCATCCCATTTCCTCGGCTGCTCGGGTGAACATTTGAGATTTCTTGATAAATGACGCGATGTAGTTCGCTTTCTGGTATGCCAATATCAAATCCTAAATGTTCATCGTCAATAGGAGGGACGAGTAGGGCACGAAATGCGATGAGTTCGTTTTCGATAAAAGCACCGATCATCATGCCGTTTCCTTCTAGAATGTATTGAAATTCTTCTAGCGAGAGTGGTTGTAAGCGACTTTTATCCTCTAGCGCCTCAACTACGACGTTTTGTAATGATAAGATTTGTTCGATGTTCTCTAGTGATAGTAATGTAACGTGAAATGACGCGTTATTTTGTTTTAATGATCCTTTGTATAGAACTGTCATGTGTTAGTCCTCCTTTAGCGTACAACGTCTTGAAAGACGGTTAGTTCTTGTAATGTATCTTCATTTATTTCAATGCCGAGTCCTGGCTTTTCGTTTAGGCGAATAAATGGTACGTCGTAATGTAGGTTTCCGATGTCTTTCGTGAACTTTAATGGACCTGTAAGTTCAACGCTCGTAATGATTTTTTTCGAGAAAGCGACGTGGAATCCTGCGGAAGAGGCAACGGATGATTCGACCATGGATCCAACTTGGCATTCAATGCCGACCATTTCTGCTTGATGAGCGAGTTTTACAGCGGGATATATGCCGCCGCATTTCATTAGTTTTATATTTGCTTTATCAGCCGCGTCTAATTTAATGATTTGGCGCATTTCACGAGAACCTTTTAATCCTTCATCAATCATAAGCGGAAGGTCTGTTTTAGAACGAATGTGAGCCATTGCGTCAATATCGTCTGCGACAACAGGCTGTTCAATCCAGTCGATGTTTAAATGACCTAATGAACGAAGTGCTGTTAATGTGTTGGCGCTATTTTTCCATCCTTGGTTTACATCAACGCGAATCGCAATATCATTTCCTACACGTTCACGTACCGCTTCAATTCTTTTTACATCTTCTTTTACATTCGTACCGACTTTCATTTTGAAAGATTGGTAACCTTTTTGAATCATGGAAGCAGCTTCTTCAGCCATGTCTTCAGGTTCGGCGATACTTAAGACGTGAGTGACAGGGAAGTCTTCATGGTAGCGTCCGCCAATTAATTGATATACAGGTTGATTTAGTTTTTTGCCCATTATATCAAAACAAGCAATATCAATCGCGGCCTTCGCAGTAGGAACACCGTAAATTGTATTGTCCATCATATCGTGTATTTTCTCGATATTCATTGGATTTTGCCCAATGAGCGCAGGAGCAAGTGTATGTTTTAAAGTATGGAAAGTACTTTCCCATGATTCGCCTGTAACGTGATCATCAGCGACGCCCTCACCGTATCCGATAATGCCTTCATCTGTTTCCATTTTGACGATAATAGAAGGCATATCAGAATAAGAACCATAACTAATAACAAACGGATCGCGAAGTGGTAAACGAATTGCGTAAAGATGAATAGCTGTAATTTTCATTAGGTAGAGACCCCTTCCTGTTTACAATAGTTTTGTACATTTGATATAGTTGACGTTAAATAGTCGTTAATTAATGATAAGGAGTTAGAGAAATGATGATAAAAATTGCAGTTGTCGGTTCAAAAGAGTTTATGGAGACACTTTTACCTGTCGCTCATAAACTAGAAGAAATAGAGATTGATCCATATATTTACCTTCATCCGGCGGAATCTTCTGAACTTTTAAAGCGTTTAAAGCCTTGTGATTGCATCTTTTTCTCAGGTGCTTTACCTTATTATATGGCAAAAGAAATAAGAGAACAATTACGAATTCCAAGTACGTATTTACAGCAAGACGAGACAACTGTCGCATCTTCCATTCTTTCTGTCATGTATCACCAAGGGATTCAACCACATAACATTTCAATTGATTTAGTAGACCGCTCATTTATTACAAATGTGTTCCATGATATTGGTATAAAAGAAAGTCCACAAGTGTTTGATTATGAAAATATGCTGTGGAGTAAAGATGAAATAAAGAGAGTTATTGATTTTCATGTAACTAAACATCGATCTGGGGAAGCTCATTTAGCTTTAACTAGTATTCATGCTGTCTATGATGAACTTCAAAAAATAGGTATTCCTTCAGAGCGTATGATAGATCTGAAGCAATCGATTATAAATGGGTTAAAAGATGCGAAAATAAAAGCTGAGCTAGCGAAAAGCCATTCAGCTACTGTTGGTGCTTGTATGATTTCTTCTTTAGAATTACGAGAAGGTTTGCTTGAGCAATTAGATGTCATTTCAAAAGAACTGCGTGGTTCATTTAAAAAAGTTGATGAAATGACGTTCATTTTGTATACGACTCGTGGTGATATTGAATCGATTATAAAAACAAATATGATAAATAATTTATTTGCGAGTATAAAAGGAACGATAGCTATTGGGTTTGGTTACGGAAAAACTGTGAAGGAAGCAGAGCAAAATGCTAAAATAGCTCAAAGTTTCGCGAAGAATAATCCAATAGACCACTGTTTTTATATACTAACAAGTGATAAAGAACTATTTGGTCCGTTCCCGAAAGAACAGAGAGTACAAAGTTTGAAGAATGAAAACCCGGAACTCATGAAAATAGCGAAGGAAACGAAACTGAGTCCAGCAAACTTATCAAAAATTATTCAATTTAGTCAATCACATCCGTCATTGAAGTTTACAGCAGCGGATCTTTCTGAATACTTACAAGTGACTCGGCGATCGACAGAACGGTTATTAAAGAAACTAGTTGATTATGGGTATGCTCATATTTGCGGCGAGGAAATGCCCTATCAACAAGGGCGCCCTCGCGCAATATATGAAATGAATTTACCGGTATCTTTAAGCTTCTAGTTGTGCCTTTTGTTTTTTTAGTAGTTCCGCTTTTTCAATGTCTGATAGTTTCGTAATTGTGAGACCAGTTATGCCGTAAATGATTGAAATAATAGGTACGATGAAATTCAATATTGCATAAGGAGCATATTCGAATGCGCCAACTCCAAGTGTTGCGAGTATAAATACACCACATGTATTCCAAGGTACGAAAACAGAAGTTAATGTTCCGCCATCTTCTAATGCTCTGGATAAATTTTTAGAATGTAGTCCTTTTTCTGTGTATGCATTTGCGTACATTCTTGAAGGAACAACAATCGAAATATATTGTTCAGAGCAAGTAAGGTTGGTTGCAAAGCAAGACGCGATAGTAGAAGCGATAAGTCCTTTTGCTGATGTCGCTAATTTTAAAATTTGATTTACAATTGAGCGAAGAATGCCAGTATGTTCTAATACTCCTCCAAAAGTCATAGCGACAATTGTCATAGAAACTGTATTCATCATCGAATCTAAGCCACCGCGGTTAAAGAGTTCGTCTACTAGCTTGTTGCCAGTGTCTATGACAAATCCATTTTGGAGTGCACCGACAGATGCGGAGACAGAACCACCTTGAATAAAGACTTGTGATAAAAATCCTAAAATAATACCTACGAGAATAGCTGGTATAGCAGGAACCTTTTTAGCGACCAATACCATAACGACTACAGGTATGATTAGTAGGAAAGGTGAGATAACAAAGTTTTGTTGCAATACTTGTAACGTTTGATCGATACCTTTTGCATCAATATTGTTATCGCCGAAGCTTCTTCCTAAGAAAGCATAAACGATAAGAGTAATAATTAAACCTGGAATTGTAGTAAATAACATATGACGAATATGTGTGAATAGATCTGTATTTGTTAATCCTGCGGCTAAGTTTGTTGTGTCTGAAAGCGGTGACATTTTATCGCCGAAATAAGAACCGGAAATGATAGCACCGGCAACCATTGGAGCTGGGATTCCCATACTTAGGCCAATCCCCATTCCTGCAACACCAATTGTTCCCATTGTAGACCAAGAGCTACCGATAGCTAATGCAACAATAGAACAAATAATTGTAATTGAAACTAAAAATAGTGATGGAGTTAAAAGATTTAAACCGTAATAGATCATTGTTGCGACGATTCCGCCGCCAATCCAAGCACCGATCGTTAAACCTACTAGAATAATGATAACGATAGCGGGTAATGCGAGGCGAATTCCTTTATACATTGCTTCTTCGATATCGTGCCATTTGTAACCGTAACGCCAAGCGACGATAGAAGCAACGGTTGTACCGATAATAAGTGGGACGTGAGGGCTTTGTTTTAATACAACAATTGTAACCATCATAACTGCAACTGTAATGATAATAGGGATCATTGCTACGCCAAAAGGTATTTCTTTTTTCATAAACTGCCTCCTCATTATTTATGTTTGTATTTTTAGAATTGTCGCAAAATAGACGTTATTAAATTATAATAACTAAAAATCGATATGAGCGTCAATAAAAAACAGAAAATAAGGAATGTTCTATCGTTATGAAGTGAGTTGTCGATCGTATTTAAAAATAAACAATTGACTTTTTTCTTAAAATTCAATATGTTCATAAAAACATCTGTTTTTCATAAGTATAATTAACCTGAATGGTTTTGGAATTTGGGAAGGAGAATGTAGCTTTGAAAACATTAGAACTACAAGAGCGGTTAACTGAAATTTTTCAGCATTTACATGAAAACCCTGAAGTGAGTTGGAAAGAGTATGAAACGACAGCGTATATTACTAACTTTTTAAAAGAAGAAGGAATTTCATATAAAATATTTGATGATTGCCCAGGCGTGATTGCTGAAATTGGAAGCGGAAATCCAGTTATTGCAATTCGTGCCGATATGGATGCACTTTGGCAAGAAGTGGACGGAGAGTTTAAAGCGAATCATTCATGTGGTCATGATGCTCATATGACCATTGTGATGGGGCTTATTTTACAATTGAAAAATATGAGATGGGATAGTGGGACGGTTAGATTTATTTTTCAGCCAGCAGAGGAAAAAGGAAATGGTTCTTTAAAGATGGTAGATAAGGGTGCTGTGGATGATGCTGATTTCTTATTTGGTGTTCATCTAAGACCGATTGAAGAACTACCTTTGAAACAAGCTGCCCCATCTATTCGTCACGGAGCAGCAGGATTTTTAGAAGGAACGATTCATGGAGATGATGCACATGGGGCACGCCCACATCAAGGGATAAATGCAATTGATGTCATTTCTATGATTAATATCGGTTTGAAAAATATATGGCTACCACCGCAAAGTTCATATTCAGTGAAGATGACAAGGTGTCAAGCTGGCGGGGATAATCTAAATATCATTCCAGGTAACGGGCATTTTAGTTTAGATGTAAGAGCAGAAAATAACATATTACTAAATGAATTGAAGCAAAAAATAGAGCGAGTAATTCTATCAGCGGAATCAATGGGATCTAAAGTATCTTATGAGTGGATCGATCTCGCGCCAGGAGCTGAAGTGTCAGAAGAAGCTGAGCGCTTTATGCGAAAAGGCATTCTTGAAGTGTACGGAGAAGAGGGATGCACTGGACCACTGTATACGACAGGAAGCGATGATTTCCATTACTACACAGTGAAGAGACCACATTTAAAAGCTGTCATGCTTGGACTAGGGGCCAACCTACAACCTGGATTACACCATCCATATATGAAGTTCGATCATAGTTGTATTATGGATGGAGTAGAAATATTGAAACAAACTGTATGGAAAGTATTAGAGGACAGGGGCTAGATAGCTCCTGTTTTTTTTTTGTAGGAATTTGTCGTTAAGTCGATATATTCTAAGTTACGATAGATATATTCAGAAAATCATTAATATAATTTCACGTACCAGTTAGCTTGATGCAAAATGAGTCTCCGGTACATGGTGTATAATAATAAGTACCATTTTCTAATAGGAGAAGACGAATGAACGAACAATATTACGATGCTGTATTACATATAAAAACTGTCGGTGAGCAAAAGGGTTTTAACAAGTCTATGCATTATCATCGTTATGAACCGACGCCGTATAGCGGATTAGATGAGTTATTGAATCAATATGAAATAAGAAGTAGCGACCAGGTTGTAGACTTTGGATGCGGAAAAGGACGATTAAACTTTTACATGCACCATAAGTGTGGTGCTTCAGCGGTTGGAATTGAAATGAATGAAGAGTTTTATAAAGAAGCAATGGATAATCTTGAGCGCTATGCACGAAAGGTAAGAAACAGTAAAGATAAAATTCGGTTTGAATGCTGTTTAGCTCAGGAATATGAAATTGATCCACGTGATAACCGGTTTTATTTCTTCAATCCATTTTCTGTACAAGTGTTTATGAACGTAGTAAATAACATTTTACTTTCGGTAGAAGAAGCGGAGAGAGAAGTGGATATTATTTTATACTATCCTTCTGAAGATTATATTTTCTTCTTAGAGAACCAGACTGCGTTTGAATTGAAGAGGGAAGTAAGGTTGCCTGGGGCTTATGAGAGGAATGGGAATGAGAGATTTTTAGTTTATAGATTGGAGCATTAATACTTGTAGAAAAAAGTAAGGAAAGAATTTAGATACCTTACTTTTTTCTGTAACTATAAAGTTATTATTTTCCAAAAAATAAATCAGAAAGACTTAAACGAGATTTTTTGTATGAGTTATTAACGTATTGTTGGGTAATTACATAATAGTAAATAGATTCTTCAAAACTGTTGATAAGTGAGTTCCGAAAATCAATTATTGCTTGTTGCAAATCATTTTCTTCCATAGCAATTATATCCTCAATGGATTGTGAGTGGTATTTATATTCTTTCATAAACTCTTCTTTGGGTAGGAATCCTGATTGTAGTTCTTTAATTTTGATAAAGCGAGTATGTAAAGGTTTATAGTAATTGAGAGTATTAGTAAAGGTATTTAATAAAAATTCTTGACTAAGAAGAAGTGCGTCTAAATTTAAAGACTTATTTAAAGGGTCAATTCCTAATTTTGCAACTTCATATTTAGAGTGTTTATTTAATTTAAAGTATATATTGTTGAGTGAGCTATTATTAATTTCTATTAAGGAATCTAGTATCTCCTCTACTTCCTTTTTTAACGAATTATAAGATTTAAATAATTCTACGGTATTAGAGGGGCGATAGTATTTTATTCTAGAATCCTTCTGCAATTTTCCATTAGAAAAAATATAACTTTCAGAATGAGCTAGTTTCTTGCAAAATTGATCTGTTATCAGGTCAATTTGCCGTTCTAAAGTACTAATGTTTTGTTTGGATTTGTATAAGCAAGTACTTAATGATGCAGAGATTTTTAATTGAGATTTAATAGCTTGTTCATATCTTTCATCATATAATTTTTTTTTTGCTTTTGATGTTAATATTGTTGTTCTAAATAGTATTAATGTAAACGTAGATATAAGAAGTGCTAAACATCCTGTTATAGCATTAATTGCTTTATAATCTAGATGTTTTATTGTATTAGAAATATTATTCCAATGTAAAATCTCATTAATATTTTGTATTAAAGTAGGTTGATAAAATAATAAAATAATAAACCATATTAAAATATTCACAAATGAAATTTGGAACATTGTACTTATAAATGACTTAAGAAAATTGTACCAATGAATAGGGCTAAATGGTTTAGTTTTGTCAACTGAAGTATCTTCCCTATATGCAGATGCATATAGGACTCGCGGAGAGATAAAGTACAAAAGTTTATCTGAAAGATAATATAATTCAGTTATTAATCGTATTACTTTTAGATTTTTGTTTCTAATAAATTTATGATATAGGTATTTCAATACTTTGAACCTGATTCCATGAGTGATAAATTGGAGTACGGCTAAGCTAAGTATAATGATAAAAAATAAAAATATATACTGAAAAATAATACATAGAATAGTGGAGGCAAACACTGATTTAATAACGATAAATGCAGAAAAAATTAACTTAATGAGAAATGAGATTATAAAAAATAAACTATTTTTTATTATTTCCATAACGGTTATCTCCTTTGTAGAAAATGAATATTTGGTATAATTAATCGTTTTTATCCAGAAACAGTACTGGTTGATGCCTCAAATTACGGACAAAGAACTGTCTCAATAATATTATTTAATAGTAATCCAGTAAAAAAAGAAATTGCAGATTGATAATTATTTTGATGAATTGAATAGATATTTTGTGAAAAAAACTATACTAGTTTTAAAACAGAAAAACACTGTACTAATTGTTAAATAGTACAGTGTTTTATGAAGAAATTTTTTATACTTTGAGCTAACAAAAATGTTATACAAGTATGAAAAAATTACTACTATGTCTAAATTAGTTACGGATTAAGTAATCAAATGCACCTAAAGCTGCGTTTGCACCTGAACCCATAGAGATGATGATTTGTTTGTACGGATTATTTGTACAGTCACCTGCAGCAAACACTCCTGGTACGTTTGTAGCGCCGTGCTTGTCTGTTACGATTTCACCGCGAGCGCGTTCAACTGTTTCGCCTAACCAGTCTGTGTTTGGCACAAGACCGATTTGTACGAATACACCTTGTAATTCAACGTGATGAACTTCTTCAGTTTCACGATCGATGTAAGAAATACCGTTTACTTTATCAGTACCAGTGATTTCTTTCGTTTGAACGTTTTTCAGAACAGTTACGTTTGGTAAGCTGTTAAGACGCTCTTGTAATACAGCATCAGCTTTTAATTCTGGCATGAATTCAAGAACAGTTACGTGCTTAACGATACCTGCTAAGTCGATAGCTGCTTCAATACCAGAGTTACCTCCGCCGATAACTGCTACGTCTTTTCCGATGAATAATGGACCGTCACAGTGTGGGCAGTATGCTACACCTTTATTTTTGAACTCAGCTTCACCTGGTACGCCAACGTTACGCCAGCGAGCACCTGTTGAAACGATTACGCTTTTACTTTTCAGAATAGCGCCGTTTTCAAGTTCCACTTCAATAAGTTCTTTTTTCTCTAAACGTTTCGCACGTTGTAGATTCATTACATCGATGTCGTATTCTTTTACGTGCTCTTCAAGGCTTGCTACTAGCTTAGGACCTTCAGTGCGTTTTACGCTGATGAAGTTCTCAATGCCCATAGTATCCATTACTTGACCACCGAAGCGCTCAGCAACGATACCAGTGCGGATGCCTTTACGTGCTGCATAAATTGCTGCACTTGCACCAGCAGGGCCGCCACCAACAACAAGAACATCGTATGGATCTTTATCAGAAAGCTCTGATGCATCTGGACCGTTACCCATTTTAGCTAAAATTTCTTCAAGTGTCATACGACCGCTTCCGAAAGATTCGCCGTTTAGGAAAACTGTTGGTACTGCCATGATGTCTTTGCTTTCTACTTCCTCTTTGAATGCAGCGCCATCAATCATAGTATGTGTAATACCAGAGTTTAGAACGCTCATTACGTTAAGAGCTTGTACAACATCAGGACAGTTATGACAACTTAAGCTGATATAAGATTCAAAATGATATTCGCCTTGAATGTTTTTAATTTGATCGATTAATTTTTGTTCAACTTTTGGAGCGCGTCCACTTACTTGTAGTAAAGCTAACACTAATGAAGTAAATTCGTGTCCTAATGGAATACCAGCGAATACGACACCAGTGTCTTCACCAGGGCGATTTACGCTAAAGCTTGGTGTTCTCTCTAATTCAACTTTTTCTACTGTAATCTTAGATGACATAGTAGCTAATTCGTCTACTAGAGCTAACATATCTTTAGATACGTCGTCGTCTCCAGCGCTTACTTTAAGTAAAATATCGTTCTCCATTAACTGAAGGTATTGGGATAGTTGTGTTTTTATATCTGCATCTAGTATCATTTTGATCGAACTCCTTAGATTTTGCCTACAAGGTCAAGGCTTGGTTTAAGTGTTGCAGAACCCTCTTGCCATTTAGCTGGGCAAACTTCACCTGGGTTGTTACGTACGTATTGAGCTGCTTTAATTTTGTTAACAAGAATGCTTGCGTCACGGCCGATACCGTCAGCATTGATTTCCATAGATTGGATAACGCCGTCTGGATCGATGATGAATGTACCACGAGCAGCAAGACCTTCTTCTTCCATTAAAACGTTGAAGTTTGTAGTGATTGTGCGAGTTGGGTCACCAATCATAATGTATTCGATTTTGCCGATAGTTTCTGAGCTATCATGCCATGCTTTGTGAGTGAAGTGAGTGTCTGTAGATACAGAGTATACTTCAACGCCTAAGTCTTTAAGAGCTGCGTATTGGTTTTGTAAGTCTTCAAGTTCAGTTGGGCAAACGAATGTGAAGTCAGCTGGGTAGAAACAAACTACACTCCATTTTCCTTTTAAACTTTCGTCAGTAACTTGGATAAATTCTCCATTATGGTAAGCATTAGCTTTAAACGGTTTTACTTCTGTGCCGATTAATAACATATTAAAATTCCTCCTAAATGTTGGTTTTGAGCATCAAAAAATAGTGTGCTCATAAAATATATTTTTTAATTAACTATAATAATTCTAATTCGATATTAATTATCATATAGAAGTGGTTATTTTGTCAAGAGAATAAACCAACTTTATATCAATTTAATTAATATTAATTCTCAATTAAGGTTGTTAGAGAATTAAAAGGTAGTTTTCATGTAATCGATTTTCAATGAGTATATAAAAGAGTAGTGTGTATGTTAGAGACATGGTGTAAGTATAAATTGTTAGGAAGAGAATACTTCTTAGAAGTTGTGGAGTTGAAAAGGATTGCTTATTTCTATTTTACAAAGAATTGTGTGATAAATAAAATAAAATGAATTAAAATCTTTTTGAACAATTTTTGTCATCTCAAATATATAATTAGGAAGCATATTGCAATGATATAGAAACATTGACTCAAGGTGCTAACAAGATATAATAAAATCTAGATATACCTTTCAAAAAGAAGATATAATATAGGATGAAAAAATTTCACCCTATTATTTTTTACGACCTTTAGAAAACGCTTACAATTAGTGTGGAGGGGAAACCATGTCTAAGTTCACAAAGTATTTTTTAATGGAAGCTAACGATGTAATTGTATATGTGAAAGAGAAATTATGTAAGTTTGAGGATGCAAAGGGGTTACAGTGTAAAGAAATAGGCGATGGTAATTTAAATTATGTATTCCGCGTTTGGGATGAACAGAAGAATATTTCTGTCATTGTAAAGCAAGCTGGGCATACAGCACGCATTTCAGATGAGTTTAAGTTGTCGACGAATCGTATTCGTATAGAATCAGATGTTTTACAGTTAGAGGAGGAGTTAGCACCTGGGCTTGTTCCAAAGGTATATTTGTTTGATAGTGTGATGAATTGTTGCGTAATGGAAGATTTATCGGACCATACAATATTACGTACAGCACTTATAAATCATCAAATGTTTCCAAAGCTTGCGGATGATGTAACGACCTTTTTGGTAAACACACTCTTATTAACATCAGATGTTGTAATGAATCATAAAGAGAAGAAGGAACTTGTGAAAAATTATATAAATCCTGAGTTATGTGAAATTACAGAAGACCTCGTCTACGCTGAGCCATTTACAAATCATAATAAGCGTAACGAGTTATTTCCGTTAAATGAAGGATGGATTAGAGAGCATATTTATAGTGATAAAGGGCTTCGTATGGAAGTAGCAAAACTTAAGTTTGCTTTTATGACGAATGCACAGGCGCTTATTCATGGTGATCTGCATACGGGTTCTGTTTTTGTGAAAAATGATTCTACGAAGATTATTGATCCTGAGTTTGCCTTTTATGGACCAATGGGATATGACGTTGGGAATGTAATGGCGAATTTAATGTTTGCTTGGGTGAATGCAGATGCGACTATGAAGCCTGGGGCTGAGAAAGATGCGTATATGGGTTGGCTACAATCGACAATGGTAGAGGTAATTGATTTATTTAAGAAGAAGTTTTTAGATGCTTGGAATATTCATGTGACCGAGATCATGGCGAAGGAAGAAGGCTTTAACGAAGTATATTTACAATCTGTATTAGAAGATACGGCTGCAGTGACGGGCCTTGAGTTAATTCGTCGTATTGTTGGGCTAGCGAAAGTGAAAGATATTACTTGTATTGAGAATGAGGAAACACGTGCTAGAGCGGAACGCATTTGTCTTCAAGTAGCGAAGAAGTTTATTTTACGAGCGAATCAATATAAAACAGGCACAAGCTTTGTAGAAACGTTAAAAGAACAGTCAATGCACTATGCGAAGTAAGGGGAGAAGATGATGGAAGAACAATTAATACCCATTCAGTGGAAAGATAATGCTTTAGTTTTATTAGATCAAACATTACTACCGAATGAAGTTGTCTATGAATCTTTCAAGACAGCTGAAAGTGTGTGGGATGCCATTCAAGTAATGAAAGTAAGAGGAGCACCAGCGATTGGTGTTTCAGCAGCGTATGGTGTGTATTTAGGAACAAAGGAAGTTATTCAAAGTAAGATGGAAGACTTTATAGAGGAAGTCAAAAAGGTATGTGCATATTTGGCAACATCAAGGCCAACAGCAGTAAACTTATTTTGGGCACTTGAAAGAATGGAAGCGGTAGCGACAGAGAACTCACATTTATCAATCGTCCAGTTGAAAGATAGATTACTAGAAGAGGCAAAAGAGATTCATAGAGAAGATGAAGAAATTAACCGTCAAATCGGAGAACATGCATTAACATTATTCCATGATGGAATGGGAGTATTAACACATTGTAATGCTGGTGCGTTAGCGACGACTAAGTATGGGACTGCGACAGCTCCAATGTACTTAGCGAAAGAAAAAGGATGGGACTTAAAAATCTTTTCGGATGAAACACGTCCTAGATTACAAGGTTCAACGTTAACAGCATTAGAACTACAACGAGCGGGGATTGATGTTACTGTCATTACGGATAATATGGCAGCTATGGTCATGTCACAAGGGAAGATTGATGCGGTAATCGTTGGGTGCGACCGTGTGGCAGCAAACGGTGATGTAGCAAATAAAATTGGGACATTAGGCGTATCTATTTTAGCAAAATACTACAACATTCCGTTTTATGTAGCAGCACCAACACCGACAATCGACTTAAAAACACCGACAGGAAAAGAAATTCCAATCGAGGAAAGAGATGCTTCTGAAGTGATTAATCGCTTCGGACAATATTCTGCTCCGAAAGAAAGTAAAGTATATAATCCGGCATTTGATGTCACACCACATGAAAATGTAACAGCGATTATTACGGAAAAAGGGATTGTAAAAGCGCCGTTTACGGAGAATTTAAAAAAGCTATTTCAATAAGTAGATAGATTTAAAAAGTCAGTCATCATAAGCTTCATACTTAGGGGGATGTATATGTTATTACAAAAAGAAAGAGAAGAAATTGTAGCGTATGGAAAGAAAATGATTTCTAGCGGTTTAACAAAGGGGACAGGCGGCAATATTAGTATTTTCAATCGCGAGCAAGCTCTTGTTGCAATTAGCCCAAGTGGTTTAGAGTATTATGAAACAAAACCTGAAGATGTAGTTATATTAAACTTAGATGGTGAAGTGGTAGAGGGAGAGAGAAAGCCATCAAGCGAGTTAGACATGCACCTTATTTATTATAGAAATCGTGAAGATATAAATGCGCTTGTGCATACACATTCACCTTATGCGAAGACAATTGCATCATTAGGATGGGAACTTCCTGCAGTATCGTATTTAATCGCTTTCGCAGGCCCGAATGTACGCTGTGCACCGTATGAAACATTTGGTACGAAGCAATTAGCAGATGCTGCTTTTGAAGGCATGATTGATCGTCGTGCCGTTTTACTTGAGAACCACGGTTTAATTGCAGGTGCAAATAACATAAAAATGGCATTTACTGTTGCGGAAGAAATCGAGTTTTGTGCGCAAATTTACTATCAAACAAAAAGCGTCGGAGAGCCGAAGCTATTGCCAGAAGATGAGATGGCGAATTTGGCTAAGAAGTTTGAAGGGTATGGGCAGCAGTAGAATGAAATAAAAACCCCCTCAAGAAAAAATCTTGAGGGGGTTTCTTTACGCCTTCTTAAGCAACAAATACATAAAGTAAGGAGCACCAATTAAAGCAACGACAATACCTGCTGGGATGCCATTAGGTTCAACGATGTTTCGGCCAATTGTATCTGCTAATAGCAATAGCCATCCGCCGATTAAAAGGGCGATAGGCATGAAAATTTGATGTCTTGGACCTACTAAAGATTTCGCGATATGAGGAGCCATTAGTCCGATAAAACTAATTCCTCCTGTTACGGAAACAGCTGCAGCAGCAAGCGCAACGGCTGCAACTAATAAGTATCTGCGTTCTTTTTCAATTTCAATTCCAACACCGATTGCGACTGGCTCGTTTAATGCTAGAATGTTTAATCGATTTGCTTTATAGAAAACGAACGGAATTAATACGATTAACCATGGGAGCATTGCTAAAACGAAGACCCAGTCATCTCCCCAAATGTTTCCGGCAATCCACTTGGCGATAAAGTCCACTTTCATACGATCAGCGGATGAAATAAGGACAATCATCATTCCAGATAGTGCAAATGAAAAACCAATACCAGTTAATGTTAGTCGGATTGGCTGAAGCCCAGTTGATTTGCTATATGAAAATACGTAGATTAGAACAGCTGTAAGAAAAGCCCCGATAAATCCAACGACTGGTAGTAAGTAAAGAAATGAACCTACATCTATTGGAAAGTATAAAAAGAAAATAGCAACAGCAACACCGGCCCCAGAGTTGATTCCGAGAATACCAGGTTCAGCTAAATCATTTCGAGTAATTCCTTGGAAGATAGCCCCTGATAAAGCGAGAGCCATACCAGCTAATAATGTAATAACAATTCTAGGTAGTCTTAAAGAGTATAAAACAAACTCCTCTTTAAAAGTCCCTTGTCCCATTAATGTTGGGAGTAGTCGATCATAAGATAAAGATGCTGAACCAAGTCCCATTCCAACTACAATGGTGGTGATGGTCAGTATTAGTAAAGCGAGTATAATAAGACGTTGTTTTCTTAGAATAGATTGCATCATGAGAATGTTTTTCCTCCTTTACGTACAACGAATAGGAAGAATGGCAGCCCTACAATTGCGACAATAGCGGCAACTGGTGTTTCATATGGAGCGTTAATAGTACGTCCGATTGTATCTGCAAGTAGCATAAAGGAAGCTCCAGCAATTGCTGACATCGGTATAACAAATCGGTAATCTGGACCGACAATTGGGCGTACCATGTGAGGTACCATTAAACCGATAAATGCCATATTTCCGACAAGCGCTACAGAAGCACCAGCAAGTAAGATAATAATGATAAATAGAATGGTTTTAATAACAATAATTTTTTGACCTAGTCCAATAGCCACTTCTTCACTGAAACTAAGAACTGTCAATTTTTTTGCTAGTAAGATAGCGATAAAGATACTAATTGAAATGACTGGAATAATAATTTTCAATTGGCTCCAAGTAGTTCCAATTACGCCCCCAGCAGTCCAAAGTGATACATCTTGTGAAATTTTGAAGTAAATACCGACTCCTTCTGAAATTGCGAGTAGAAATGCTGAAACGGCAGCACCGGCTAATACAATTCGAAGAGGGGACAGCCCGCCTTTTTTCACCATACCAATTCCAAATACCATAATTGCGCCAATTGCAGCACCGATAAAGCAAGCAAATGTTAAGTAAAGATAGCTGATGGAAGGATTGAAAGCAAGTGTCAGTGCAAGCGCAGCATTTGCTCCACCAGATAGCCCTAATAATCCAGGATCTGCAAGTGGATTTCGTGTTAATCCTTGCATAATTGCTCCAGAAACAGCTAGGCCCGCTCCTACAAAAATAGCAGCAACTTCACGTGGCAAACGTATTTCGCGAATAATAGATATTTTGTCCCCTTTAGCGGAGGAAGTAAGTGCTAACCATACGTCTTTTATTGAAGTATCTGCAGCACCTAATACCATTGCCACCATAAAAATAAGAAAGAATGCAATTATGCTCAAAATTAGTTTGTATGTAAAAGCTATAGAACGTGGATTGTCGTGATCTTTTGTCATTCGTTTCACATCTTTTCTGTTCATAGAATAAAGGAAGAGGAATTCTTAAATTAAGAATTCCTCATGTTTGTATTATTTACCAAGAAAGTTCTTCTTGAAGAAGTCTAGTTGGAAGTCTAATGTAAGTGGATCATTGAAATAGAATTCCATCATGTTTGCTTCGTATACGCGATTATTTTTTACTGCTGGGATGTTTTTATATGATTCTGTCTCTTGGAATGAGTTATCAGTATCTTTGTTTTTACTTACGATTAAGTAATCACCAGCAAATTCAGGTAATACTTCAGTAGATAATGCGTAGTAACCTTCTTTTAATGCTTTTTCTTTTACTTTTTCAGGCATTTTTAATTTCATTTCTTGGTACAGAATTTCTGTTCCACGGCCCCAGTTTTCGCCGTATACATAAAGCTGTTTGTTGAAGTTTTCTACAACAGAAACTGTTGCATCTTCACCAATTTTTGCTTTAATTTCTTTACCAGCGTCTTGTGCACGTTTCTTGAAGTCATCAACCCAAGTTTTTGCTTCTTTTTCTTTGTTTAATAACTTACCGATTTCTAAATGCTGTGTTAAGTAATCAACTTTTCCGTAAGTGTACGTTACAGTAGGAGCGATCTTCTTTAACTTATCAACATTTTTAATATTTGATAAACCAATGATTAAATCTGGATTTAGTTCAGCGATTTTTTCAACGTTTTCATCTGATACTTCAGCAGCATCTTTAAGTTTGCTATCAAAGCGTGGGTTTTGTTTAGACCATGAATCTACCCCAACAAGATTTACATCTAATGACATTACGTTACCAGCGAATGATGATAAAACAACAACGCGTTTTGGATTTGCAGGAACTTCTACTTTACCATTTTCAGATTGGTATGTAATTGTTTCTGATTTACTACCTTTTGCATCGTTCTTTTTGTCTGTAGAGCCATTACTACAAGCGCTCATAACAAGAACGAAAAGAACTGTTAGTGAAATAAATAACTTTTTCATTGTCTTTCTCCTTTAACATAGATGATATGTGTATATAATAATTTGTTTAACTGCAATCTTTTTGAAAGAGTAGTGGTAATGCAAAATGCTTATTAAAAATCTTGAATATGAGATACTACAATATAGTATTAACCATATTAATAAAAGAAGATGTAATCTCAAATTTGCTAATTATTAACAAATTGATAATGATTATCACTATTGATTCTTTAAATAATATAATTTTATATAGGTGTATTGTCAATAGTAATTTTGATTGTAAATTTTGCGGAAACAGGTTATATTTTATTGAGAATGATAATCAACGACTAGTAGCTGAGGAGTGACACGAATGAATCAAGAAGAATTGTTTGATGTAACTGTGATAGGCGGAGGACCTGCAGGGCTTTATTCAGCTTTTTATAGTGGACTCAGAGAGATGAAAACGAAAATAATAGAATTTCAACCACAGTTAGGTGGAAAAATACATGTTTATCCAGAGAAGATGATATGGGATGTAGGAGGGCTGCTGCCAGTTACAGGTGATAAACTAATTGAACAACTTGTACAGCAAGGGCTAACATTTAAGCCAGAAGTGGTATTAAATACAAAAGTAGAATCGATTATTCGTAACGAAGATGGCACTTTTACGTTAAAAGCGAGCACTGGAGAAGAACATTTTTCAAAAACAGTTATCGTCGCAACTGGAAGTGGTATATTGAAACCTCAAAAGTTATCAATTGAAGGTGCTGAGCGATTTGAAGTATCTAATTTAAATTATACAGTGAAATCTTTAAAGCGTTTCAAAGGTAAGACGGTCATTATTTCCGGCGGAGGAAATTCTGCTGTTGATTGGGCAAATGAATTAGAACCAATTGCGAAAAAAGTGTATGTAACATATAGAAAAGAAGAATTATCTGGTCATGAAGCACAAGTAAAACAACTGCTGAACAGCTCGGCGGAGTGTTTCTTTAATACATCGATTACAAAACTCATTGCTGGTGATAATCATGAAGCGATCGAATATGTAGAATTAACGAATCATGAAACAAGTGAAATTTCACATTTACCTATTGATGAAGTGATTATTAACCATGGATATGAACGTGACATTACGTTATTAGAAAATAGTGAGTTAGACGTTGCAATTATAGATAATTATTATATTGCAGGTAATGCGAATAGTGAGTCCTCTGTAGATGGATTATATGCTGCGGGAGATATTTTAAAGCACGAAGGGAAATTACACTTAATCGCGGGAGCATTCCAAGATGCTGGAAATGCTGTAAATAAAGCGAAACAATTTATTCAACCAGATGCAAGTGAGTACGGAATGGTTTCTTCGCATAATGAAGTATTTAAGAAGAGAAATCGTGAATTGATCAAGCAGATGATGAAATAATAAAAAAACAAGTATACCCCCATTTACTTCTCTATTCGAGTGATAAGAGAGGTAAATGGGGGTTTTCCTGTTTACTATATTTTCAATCATTATAATGACACCGGTTTCATCAGTTCATGTGATATGAACGTTTTATTTGTAAATCTTCCTAGAAAACAATAAATCTATGTTTTGCTGACGCAGAACAATATTACATTATGCTGTCCCTTTAGCTCGTTCGTTAGGAAATGGCATATTTAATATAGACGCAATATACTGTTTTCCGTGCATTCGAGCTAATGATTCTAATATTTGGCGGACGCGTTTTGTAAGATGTCCTTGTCCCTTTATAGCTTCACAATATGCGTCATAGAAAGCGTATTTAGCCCAAAGGAAATCATCTTGTTGGAATAAAAAATGATTTTTGTACCATTCCCCAATTGTATGGTAACAATTGTTTTCATGTATTACTGAGCTTTGAGAAAGAATACGATTAGATAAAGATGTAGTTAAATGAGAAATTGTGTTTTCAGTTTCAACCTGTAATGTTTTTTCTAACATTGTAATGATGTGACGAGTAGCCATATGTTAACTCTCCTTTGTGTAAATGGGTAATACCATTCTATATTTAAAAAATCCTTACTATATTATTATACAATATATGGAATGCATCCACCTTCTTTTTAAATTGCATTTACAAAATCTTTTTTATTTGTTTACAAAAATAAAGTAAGATACAGTATATATGAAAAAATAATAAAGGAATGAACGCGTTGTATATAACAGTAGAAGAAGCTGCGGAGTATTTGAATTTACCAAAGTCGTATATTGAAGAGCTAATTCAGCAAAAGAAAATTCGTGCATTATTTGATGGAGAGCAATATTTATTAAATAAAGAACAATTCAATACACATTTAGAACAAATGGAGAAATATAAGCAATTAGTGGAAGATATATTGAACGAACCAATTCCAGAAGATATGGATGTTAAAGACGAAGATTAAACTATGGGAGATCCCGTATGAAGATATGCAGAAATGTATCTTCATACGGGATTTTTTATTTCAAGACATCAAAATTTTAAGGAGTCCCCAGGATTTTTCGGGAGTTTGATAGGTAGTAGTCTACCATGTTAAAAGCATATTTTTTTATAGCTAGGACAAACATAGAGAACGTAACCTGTACAGATACATATACTATCAGTGCAAAAGCTTATAAATTAATGGAAGGGGTTTTCTCGTGAGTTTATTTCATTGGGATTTTTTGAAAGACTTAATTGGATCTTATGTAAGAGTAAACAGAGGTGGACCAGAATCTCAAAAAGGAACAATAGTATCATTAGGTGTGGACTACTTCGGATTAGAGAATGAAAAAGGAGAGAACCATTACTACCAGCTTCGCCATCTGAAAAGCATTACCCAAAATACGAAAGATGGTGGAGTAGGTGATTTAGAATGGGTGGAAGAAGACATTGCAGAAGACTTTGAAACGCTACTTCAAAGCTTCAAATACCGCTGGGTGAAAATTAACCGTGGTGGACCAGAGAAAATTGAAGGTATTTTACAAGATGTTTCTGGCGGTTATGTAACATTGATTATTAAAGAAGAAGTTGTGTTAATTGCACTATCTCATATTAAGAGTGTTAATTATAATGCACCGGTAAGTGGAGAGAGTGATGAGAGTAGTGATGAGAGTAGCAATGAGAAAAGTAATGAAAATAGCAATAATTCAAGTCGGGCTCGCGCACTAAGACAATCAAGTAGAGGAAGATAAAACAGAAAGGAGGGTATGAATTTGAAGGATGTATTATGCTGTGATCAAATCAAAGGTTTAGTTGGTGAGAATGTAAAAGTAAATCTTCGTGGACCGGAAAGTCGAGTAGGTGTACTGTCATTGTTAGGAAAAGATTACCTTACACTACAATTACCTCATGGAGAATTAGTGTATTATCAGCTGAAACATGTGAAGAGTCTAGTCAGAAAAGTGAAAGAGGCACAAGGAGAATATGTTTCATGTTTTTATGCGGAAGAAGATACTTTTTTAGATGTATTAAATGACTTGAAGTATAAGTGGGTAAAAATTAATCGTGGCGGTCCAGAATGTGTGGAAGGTTTATTAAGTGATATACATGATGGAAATATTACACTAGTTAACGGTGATGAGGTCATTTATGTGATTAATTCCCATATTAAGAGTGTGAGTCAAATAGTTAAAAACAAAAAGAATGAAGAAGAATAATGTTTAATAAATAAAAGGGGCATTATGATTGAAAGTGAAGAACAATTTCATATTTCTCTGTAATTATTTTTGGATATATGAAAAGGGTTTCTTACTATTAAAAAACAGAACATTGCCCCTGATTATTTTTAGAATAAAAGAAAGGAAAATTGTAATTTCATAGGAAGGAGGATATAGATGAATGAGTTAAACAAAAGTATTGGAGAAAATATATATGTTAAATTAATCGGTGAAAAGAGATTTAAAGGTGTATTAATAGACGTAGGAAATGATATCGTTGTTCTTTACAATGGACAAGACTACGTATATATATCTTTATACCATGTACAATATTATAAATTTTTAAGACCATATGATGAAGAAATATCAAAGCCAGATGTTGATTCTGTAATTAAGAGGGAATCCCCTTCAATTTCTTTGAGGAAAGTATTAAGTACCTCTAAAGGGATTTTTACAGAAATTTATGTAGCTGGAAATGCTCCAATACATGGGTATGTCACAAGTATAATGAACGATTATATTGTTTTTTATAGTCCAGTTTATAAAACAGTATATATATCTTTAAAGCATTTGAAATGGTTAATTCCGTATAAAGAAAATCAAGTCCCGTACGCCCTCAATAAAAATGAACTCCCCGTGAATCCATTAAATATTACGTTAGCTAGAACATTTGAAGAACAGCTTATTAAAATGTCCGGCAAAATCATGGTGTTCGATTTAGGTGAGGAATCTAATAAGATCGGAAAGATGGCAAAGATTGATGAAGGGCATATTGAAATATTAAAAGCACGTGATGCAAAAATGTATGTGAATATTCAACACGTGAAATCTGTCCATTGTCCGTAGACTAGTTGAAAGGGCTGGCTTTTTCTTTTATATGCAGAAGAAAAGGTCGAGCCTATTTGTTTAGCTCGATTTGAATATGAGGGGGAAAATGAATTGAATAGAAATATGTTAGCTTTACCTATGAAGAGCTAATCTTGTGCAAAATTATAAAAAATATGTACGAGCCATTTTTTCATATATTCAATTTGTTTTTTTTTGAGGGAGAACTGTTCAACTAATATATTAAAGGGGTTTTGTTTGTGGAGCAGTTTCCAAATTCGTTATCGATTACATTACTTGGTAGTGCTGGTGGAGCAGCAAAAGCAGTTTTAGCAATTTTAAATCAAGCGATAGTAAATGAAAAAGACACGATTTATGAAACGATAAAGAATGTTACATTTCATTTAGTTGATATAAAACAAAAAGATAGGACTTATTATGATGAGTTGTTTCCAAATTTAAAAAATCAATTGTTTTTATACGAAATCGACCTTCAAGATGTAGTGACATTTAAACAGCATTTAAAAGAAAGTAGTACGAGTGTTGTTATTGATGTTTCAGGGGCAGATACAATCAGAGTATTAAGTTGTTGTAATGAACTTGGAATTTGTTATATTAATTCAGCTTTGGAAAATGAGGCAGTAGATCAGGACGATAGTTTAATCGGCTTTCAGCTTACGGAAAGATATACGAGGTTTGAGAAGGAGAAAGAGAAATTTACAAATACAAAAGCAATTATAGGATCAGGTATGAATCCAGGTGTTGTTCAGTGGATGGTTGTTGAACTTATGAAGGAACGCCCAAATGAAAAGCCAAGAGCATGCTATATAGTAGAACATGATACGTCATTTTTGAATGATACAGCACTAATAAAGCCTCATACACTGTATGCTTCATGGGCAGTAGAGCGATTTCTAGATGAAGCGATATGGAGTTATCCGATGTATATGAGTCATCATCGTCCCCTTTATTTTTATGAAGATGTATATGCTTCAGAGTATAAAGTAAAGTTAGGAGAGAAAGAGTTTTATGGTTGTTTAATGCCACATGAGGAAGTTTTAATTTTAGGGAAAAACTTCAATATGGAAGTTGGGTTTCTTTACCGAATTAACGAGTATACAACAAATGTAATTAGGCAGAATTTAGATAAGGTAGAAGATTTATGGAACTGGAATCGTAAAGTATTTAATCCAGCGGAAGAAGAGATTGCTGGCGAGGATCTAGTTGGTGTATTACTCGTTTATGAAAATAGCGAGACATATATGTATAACGTGATGAATAGCAGTCAAGTTTTTCGTAAATATAAAACGAATGCAACTTACTTTCAAGTAGGATGCGGAATTTATGCTGGTTTGTGTAGTTTACTTTTCGATAACTTTAAACAAGGTGCCTATTATGTAGAGGAATTATTATTAAATACAGAAAGTAAGTATGGAGAATATTTAAATTTATATATGAAGGATTTTGTAGTAGGGGGAAATGATTTTACGGATGGACTGCTACATGATCGGGTAAGATGGATATAAGTTATAGCGAAAAGGGAGGGGGATGGGGATCCCCTTCCTTTTCTTATTGCCCTGAAAGCAATTTCATACTGATAATTTAAGGAGATAATATGTAGAGTGTTTGTATAGAACATGAGGAGTATTTATATGAACAAATTTAAAAGCTTTATCTATGAGGAAAAAGAAGCCTTAAAAGTATTTGAAAGAATTAACGGGTTTGTTAGTGAATTGATGTTATTAGGAAAACCGAAATCAACGAATTATGAATGGTGTAATATACGGGAATCCTTTTATATGTTGTACAGCTAATGGAAAGTTATGCAGCGCGATATAGAGTGAAATTTCATGTGCAAGTAGATGGAAATCTACCTGTTATAAATGGTGATGATAAAAAATTAAAACAAGTGTTATTAAAAATGGAATAGAATCAATGCCAGAAGGTGGAGATATTCATATTCGTGCATATCAAAAAACTGAAAGGCATTTGTGTATTCCTGTTGAAGATCAAGGCTTTGGTATAGAGAAGGTTGGAAAGGCTTTTTACACAACAAAGGAGAATAGTACGGAACGACTTGGATTGATGGTCACATATAAAATTATTAAGGAACATCAAGGAAGTACTGCGATTCCAAGTAGCATGGGAATAGGGAAAAAGTGGAAATTTTTTTACCGACAGCATAATGTGCTAGAGGAAAATATTTTTCAGAAAAGTGTTCTTGTTGTGTAAATATAAACATTTTATAAAATGTTTCAAGAAGGGTTTTTTTTATAAAATACTTCGTTTATAATGGAGGAAAATATCGACATGAGATTTGTTATTCATGTAACGGTTCGGTAGTGTTAGAGAAAGAAGGGGTGCACGCGCATCCTTTTTTCTATGCAGATATTATGAAAGAGGTGGTATGATGGAATTAACATTAAATTCGACTGTATGTTTACACACGATTCAATTTCGAAAAGAGCAAAAGAATTATATTGTAAAAGATACAATTACAGGAGAAAAATATGAAATGCCGCCACTTTGGATTGATGCATTGGCAATGATGCGTGACGGTTTTTTATTAGGGGAAATTGAGGAGAAATTAAAAGAAGAGTATCCAGAAGAAGAAATAAATATGTTAGCATTTACGAGGCAACTGTTAGAGCTAGAGCTTGTTGGAATGGTAGATGGGGAAGAAATAGCTTGTACAAAGAAGAAAGAGAAAGATTATTTAGCTTGGTTACGTCCTCGTGTTGAGCAATTCTTTCTTAGTTTAAATAAAAAAAATAGAAGCAAAGGTCAATGATGATCTTTGCTTTTTTGTATAGTTTGTTTAAAAAATTACAGCGAATGCTCTTGCAAAAGCACCGTCGCTATCTTTAATTTTTAAAGGTGCCGCTGAGAAAAAGAAACGTTTCGTGTGAATGGCATCTAAGTTTGTTAAGTTTTCAATTAAATAAATATTATTCCCAAGTAGTATGTGATGAATTGGTGATGTTTCTGTCGTTACCTCATCAGGAGAAATGAAATCTAGGCCGACCGATTTTACTTTTAATTGAACTAATTCCTCGGCTAATTCTTCAGAAAGATAAAAAGCTTCTTGCTCATACGCCTCTGTATTCCATTTAGTAGATAGATTGGAATGGAAAATAACAATATCTCCTTCTTTTATGTCAGCGTTGTGTAATACTTCTTTAGGTAGTTTTCGTTCTTGTACATGAGTTACATCAATAAGAACAGCTTCGCCTACAAATTGATCTAGGGGTAATTGATCAATAGTCGTTGCGCCTGAAATGAAATGAGCAGGAGCATCACAATGCGTGCCAACATGAACGACAGAATGAAAATCTGTAACTTGATAGCCTGTCTCTTCAACGCTTGTAATGGCTCCTAAATTGATTTTTGGTGTTCCAGGGAATTGAGACATATTGTTTTCAAATGTTTGTGATAGGTCAATTACTTTCATTTTAAATACCTCCAATATATGTTTTGAAATATAAAAAACTCACCTTTCATAATCAAGAAAGATGAGTTTTGCACACAATAGTTACGTTTTATCTTTCAAAATGCAATGCATTTTGCAGGAATTAGCACCTATTCAGTTTATATAAACTGAGGTTGCTGGGCTTCAAAGGGCCGGTCCCTCTGCCTCTCTTGATAAAGACATATTAAGTTTTCATTTCTGAATATTCACTACTTTTAAATTGTAATTCATTTCCTTTTTTCGTGCAATACAAAATAGGTATTCACCCAAATAAAGTTGCTCGCATATTGTAGCTTATGTAAATAGAATGCTGCGAAGGAGTGAGTGCAGTGACAGGGAATGTATTGAATTATTACGCTGGTGGAAATACAGCTAGAGGATTTCATAATTTATACGACGAGAATTTAAAAGGGCTAAACAGGTTATTTATTTTAAAGGGTGGTCCTGGAACCGGGAAATCTTCTTTAATCAAAGCAATAGGTCGTGAGTGGGTTGAAAAAGGATATGATATTGAATTTTTACACTGTTCTTCTGATAATAAATCGGTTGATGGTGTAATTATCCCGAAGTTAAAAGTAGGAATTGTTGATGGAACATCACCGCATGTTATTGAGCCGAAAATGCCAGGAGTTGTCGAAGAGTATATTAATTTAGGGGTTGCTTGGGAATCAAATAAATTAAGAAAGCAGAAGGTGGAAATTGAACGATTTGTTTCAGAAGCAAGCAAGGCTTTTCAAACTGCTTACGCTTGTTTTAACGAGGCACTAGTTATACATGATGAGTGGGAGAAAATATATATTAATAATATTGATTTTAATAAAGCAAATGAACTAACCGATCAGCTGATTCAGAAGTTATTTACAGATAAAGGCGGGAAACAATCGCTTGTGAAACATCGGTTTTTAGGGGCAGCTACACCGAAAGGAGCAGTTGATTTTGTTCCTAATTTAACAGAGGGATTACCACATCGTTATTTTATAAAAGGACGCCCAGGCTCTGGGAAATCAACAATGCTTAAAAAATTAGCTAAGGCAGCAGAAGAAAAAGGATTTGAAGTTGAAGTATATCATTGTGGATTTGATCCAAATAGTCTTGATATGGTTATCGTAAGAGAATTAGGGTTTGCAATTTTTGATAGCACCGCACCACATGAATATTTTCCGAGCCGCGAAGGTGATGAAATTATAGATATGTATGCCTTAATTGTGACACCAGGAACAGATGAGAAGTATGCGAAAGAAATTCGTGACGTGTCGATTCAATATAAAGCAAAAATGAATGAGGCGATGTCTTTCTTGGCGAAAGCGAAATCAGTTCGTGATAAATTAGAAAGAATTTATATTGCTGCTATGGATTTTTCAAAAGTAGACGCATATAAAGAGGAGATTCAAAAAGAGTTTGAACGAATTGCGGTTAGTGTAACAGAAAAGAACAAGTAAAAAATAAGGAACTTTGGTAGGCTGTCGGGAATTTTCTGACAGCTATTTTAGTATGTAGTAAACTTAGTAGTATATTTGTCGAATTTCCAAGGAAATAATCAAAAAATGAAGAGGGTATGAAATGAGAGAGAAAATTAGGTTGGAGTTAGCAAGAATTGAACAAGAGAATGATGTGAAAATTTTATTTGCAGTGGAATCAGGGAGTCGTGCTTGGGGATTTCCATCGAAAGATAGTGATTATGATGTTAGATTCGTTTATATGCACCCGGTCGAATGGTATTTATCAATTCATGATAAACGAGATGTAATTGAGTATCCGATTAGTGATGATTTAGATATAAGCGGATGGGATATTAAAAAAGCGTTACAATTATTCGCAAAGTCAAACCCAGCTTTACTCGAATGGATTCGATCACCGATTTTTTATTCGAAAAACTCTCATTTTCCAGAACAACTTCAGCAAATGAGTGATAAGCACTTTGATCCAAAAGCAACGATATATCATTACTTACATATGGCTTCAAAAAATTATCGTGAATTTTTGCAAGGTGAGAATGTAAAGTTGAAAAAGTACTTTTATGTATTACGTCCTATTTTAGCTTGTAAGTGGTTAGAGGAGAAAGAGACTTTACCACCTGTAGAATTCGATCGATTGATTACAGAGTTATCATTAGAACGCAGTGTATTAGATGAAATTGAACAGTTGTTAATAAAGAAAAAGGCAGGTACTGAATTAGATGTTGGATTAAAAATTGAGGTGTTGAATCAATTTTTAGAAGAACAAATTCATTACTACCAGCAATATGTAAAAGGAATTGAAAAGGGATCAGGGATCGATATTGAGAGTTTAAATACATTGTTTCGGGATATGTTGTTTGCAGTATATGAAAAAGAGCACAAGTGAGTTTGTGCTCTTTTTTTATTTTGTAGGAATAAAGAAAACAGATATAGCTGCAAGAAGACCCGCGAATGAGAATAAGTAAAAATTCCATGCTAAGTCATATTGCATTGTTATAATAATACCGACAAGAATAGGACCAGCAATCGCGCCAACTCGGCCAAGTCCAAGTCCCCAGCCTAAGGAGGTAGCTCGGATATGAGACGGGAAGTATTGTGTTACATATGCATTTAATATTTGAGTAATACCGACTGATCCAATTCCAGCAAGACCAATTAAAAGATAAATGATTGTAACAGATGGTTTAATTGTTAATAGTCCAATACATATAGCTGCCATAAGATAGGAGATGCTAATAACAATTTTAGCCCCTATACGATCCGCTATTGCTCCAGCAAATAATGCACCGATAGCGGCAGTAATATTTAGCATAAGTAAAAATGATAGACTAGATCCAAGAGGGTATCCTGCTTGGCGCATCATCTGCGGTAACCAAGTATTTAAACCATATATTAAAAACATTCCCATTATATAAGTAATCCAAAAAAGCAACGTCGCTTTTATGTACTCTTTTGAGAATAACGTAAGAAATCCATTTTTCTTTCGTATATTAGGTGGGGCTTGATGAGTTTCATCTTTTTCATGGAATTCAATTTGAAAACGATTAAGGATTTGGTCTACTTCTTCTTGGCGATTACGTGATAATAAAAATTGAATGGATTCAGGTAAATAACGAATGATGAAAGGAATGAGGAGCAGTGGAATCATTCCGATGCCAAACATAATTCTCCATCCGAAATCTTCTAACATAAACATAGACAAAATAGCACCTAACACGATACCTAAAGGGTAGCCAGTAAACATAAGAGCATAAATAAAAGATTGTCTTTTTTTTTGTGAATATTCAACAGTAAGTGCTGAAGCTGTTGGAATAACACCGCCTAATCCGATTCCTCCGATAAATCGAGATAAACCAAATAATTCAGGGGAAGGAGCAAGTGCAGCAAGGCCCATCGTGATGGAGAAAAGTGCTAAACAGCATATAAGCGTCCATTTTCGTCCAATTAGATCTGTGATGGTTCCAACTAGAATAGCGCCAATAAACATGCCAAATAAAGCATAGCTAGCAATTGTACCAGCGTGTGCCGGTGAAAGTGCCCAGCTTTTGTCTTCTAGGAGCTTTGGCAGAACGGCACCGTAAATACCTAAATCATATCCATCAGCTAGAATGGCTAGCCAACAAATAAAAACAACAAGTTTTGTAATAGAGCTTGAAAAGATAGTTTTTGTAGATTCTAGATGAGGTGGAGCTGAAGGTTGCATAGTATTCCCTCCTTTTATTTATAGATAAATATATTATTTTATTTGATGTTAATATTTCCCTTCTTATGTCGAAGTTTATCTGAAAAGGTTTTATAACAAATAAAGAAGTTCAACAGGAATCCTGTTGAACTTCTTTATTTGTTTACTCATTATCAACTCGTTTTAACGGTTGATCTGCTGGACCTTCCATAACATCTCCCTCAATTGAAAAGCGGGAACCATGGCAAGGGCAGTCCCAAGTACAATCACCATTATTCCATTCAACTTCGCAGCCGAGATGTGTACAAGTTGTATCGACAATATGTAATTTACCATCTTTGTCCTTATAAGCACCTGCTCGTTTCCCATTAACATGTACGACAGATCCTTCACCAACTTCGAGATCTTCTGGCTTACGTAATGTGGTTTCAATCTTTCCTTCAATTAAATGTTTCGCAACATCAATGTTCTGGGAGAGGAATGTTTTTATATCTGGATTTGCATGGAAGCGTGATGGTGCATACAGTTCCTTATAGGGATTGTGGACTTTTAGAATGGAGTCCTTCAGTAAATGAGCGGCAGCAGTTCCAGTTGTCATTCCCCATTTACGATATCCAGTTGCAACAAATATATTTGGATTTCTTTCGTTAATATGTCCGATATAAGGAAGCTTATCTAGCGTGATTAAATCTTGTGCTGACCATCTATAGGGAACTTCATCTACTCCAAACGTTGCTTCCGCAAAAGAATACAGTGCTTCATAATGAAGCATTGTGTTTATTCCTTGTCCTGTTTTATGACTTTCTCCGCCAATTAAAATTAATTTTTCCCCATTGTTTGTTGTATAGCGCAAGGAACGTTTTGGGTCATCAATACTTAAATACATGCCACCTGGATAATCCGTTTTTGCTTTGATTGCAAGAGCATAAGAGCGTTCGGCATACATTCGCGTAAAGAAAAAGCTATTCGCATCATAGAAAGGAAAATGTGAACAAGAGACAACATATTTGCAAGTGATGCGATGCCCGCCTTTTGTAATGACTTGTGGATAATCACCTTTTCCCACATCAATAGCTGTTGTTTGTTCATAAACTTTTCCGCCCATCTCCACAAACTTTTCTAAAAGTGTTTTCAAATAAAGGAGGGGATGGAATTGTGCTTGGTTTTTCATGACAAGTGCAGATTGTACTGGAATCGGAATCGATAGAGATTGAACATAGTCACAAGGTATATTTAATTTTTGATAGGCTTCATATTCTTTCGATAAACTTCTTAATCCATTATCAGTAGTTGTATATAAATATGAATCTTCATTTGAGAAATTACAGTCGATTTTATATGTTTTCACCGTCTCATTTATGAATTGTAGAGCATGATTATTTGATTCATAGTAAAGCCTCGCTTTTTCCAAACCAAAATGATTTATTAATTCATCATAAATAAGATCGTGTTGTGCTGTTACCTTCGCTGTTGTATGCCCAGTTGTTCCATTTAAAATAAGACCAGAATCAATTAAAACAACGTTCATACCTTCTTTTGCAAGTAAATAGGCAGTAGTAATGCCTGTAATACCAGCTCCGATAACAGCAACTTCTGCCTTTGTATCTTCAGATAAATGAGGAAAAGCAGGGACTTGAGTAGATTCAATCCAATAGGATAATGGAAATTGTGGAAATGTATCGCTTGTCATTATAGAAACCTCCCGATTTTAGAACAATTTTCCTTTTAATATTTCCATATGATAGGAAATTCATGTGTGCTGTTTTAGAAGGAGTCTATTTTTATTAAAAGAAAGATAAAAATATTTCAGTATAATTATTTAGTGGTATCGGTATGAAGAAGTAGGAGTTGTGTAAAACTAGATTCAGATGAGTTTATTTGTTGTTTACACAGAGAGTTCTTGAATAAGATAGAGTCTATAGTATGTCAGTGTATGTATATGCATAATGGATGAAGCCTTATAAAATCTATGTTTTTTCTTTAGTGAAATAAAGTATGATTATAAAAATATAACCAACTTTTATTACTAGGTCATAAAAGTTGTTGACAATATAGAAATTCTATTGATATGATTCATCATGTGGAAAGGTTGATAGAGAGTAAAAAGAGAAATGTTTTTCATTGATAATAAAAGCGAAAAATAAGTGACGATAGAGTGAGTTTATTTTCCTTATAATAAATGCTTTTTTAATCACCTAGTAAAATCAATCTGGAAGCAAGAATTGATATATGTAAGTTGCGCAAGGCGCGGCATAAGAAAGGGGCAAAAGGATGAAGGAGCTTCATACGTTTGGGTGGTATGCAGCACGTGTATCACCACATTTGCCGAAAAAAGCATTTAAACCAGTTCCTACTCGTTTATTTGGTGGACTGGCTTATTTGCTTGTGGCATTGGCGGGGTTAATATCGATTGGTGTATTTGAATTGAATGTGTGGGCGAATCTAGGAATTGCGATTGTTCTTGGATTATGTTTTGCTTCACTTGGATTTTTAGGACATGAAATTTTACATGGAACTGTTGTAAGAAAAGCATGGCTTCGTGATTTTTTAGGCGCGATAGCATTTATGCCATTATCAACTGGCCCGAAGCTTTGGAGAAAGTGGCATAATGCAACGCATCATGTTCATACACAACATGAAGAGAATGACCCAGATGCATGGCCTACACTTGAGAAACTGAAAAAGAGTAAGTTTTTAAGGTGGGTATATCGCATGCCTCTTCATGTTCGTTCATTCTTTAGTTTTCTGTCACTAACCATTCAATTTACGTTACATTCGACTCGAATGTTCTTTCATTTTATAAAGGATTTTAAGTCATCCAATCAAAAATCTGTATGGCTTCAACTTCTTTTGCCTTGGACTGTTTGGATTAGTTTATTGTTTATTATGGGACCTGGAAAATGGTTATTTGCATATGTAATTCCATTGTTAATTGCTAACTTTATTGTAATGGCATATATCGCAACAAATCATCGCTTAAATCCAATTGTTCCAGTAAATGATCCGTTAGCGAACTGTTTATCAGTAACAGTGCCGCGCTGGGTAGACGTTTTACATTTCAATTTCTCATATCATACAGAACACCATTTGTTCCCTGCTATGAGCTCTAAATACTATCCGTTAGTAAAAGATAAAATTAAAGAAATGTGGCCGGAACGCTATCATGAGATGCCAATGACAAAAGCTTTGGCAGCGCTATGGAATACACCACGTGTGTATTATCAAGGAAGTGAATTAGTGGATCCGCATAGAGAGCATTTCTATGGTTCTTTAGGAAATGGACTAGATCCTCATAATATTTCATATCGTGAGGAACATATAGAGGAAGAAGAGAGTATTAAAAAAGTAAATCAGTAAAAATTGATATATTTTGCAGTGAAAAAGCAAGCCATTTCAGGCTTGCTTTTTTTTATAAAGAGACTTCTTTTTTATTCTTTTTGCTAAATTGAACTGAATTTGTTTCTTTTCTTTGTAATCGTTTCTCTAAAAGATTAACAAAATAAGTAAATAGAAGAACAAGTACGAGGTAATATAAACCAACAATTATGTATGTATCTAATTGTTGGAAGTTACTTGCAGCAATTGATAAACCTGATCCCCATAATTCGGACAATCCTACATATGCAACGAGAGAGGAGTCCTTTAATCCAATAATAAACTGATTTCCTAAAGGAGGAAGAGATTGACGAAATGCTTGCGGTAACACAATACGACGCATTGCTAAAGGATAAGGCATACCTAAAGAACGGGCAGCTTCCAATTGTCCACGGTCGACAGATTGAATGGAACCGCGGAAAATTTCAGTAATATATGCACCGTTATGGATTGCTAAAGCAATTGCTCCTGCCCAAAAAGGAGTGAAGACAATAATCGATGTAATACCGAAATAGAGAATGGCAATTTGAACAATTAAAGGTGTACCACGAATAATGGCGATATATACATGAGCAATACTATTTAAAATCTTATTGTTAGAGATTCGAAAAAAAGCGAATAGTAATCCAATTAGTGAACCAAGTAATAGGGATGTTAGTGTTAATTGTAATGTGACAATAGTAGCCTTTAAGAGTGTGGGATAAGTAGACATAAAAATTTCAAACATATGTGTCACCTCATATTGTATGGATTTTGGTAGGGAATGAAATACCCCACATAAAAAGTGGGGCATAATGTATGAAACATTTGACTAGCTAATTTACTTCGTTTTTTCCTCTTCGCCGAGAATATTACGCCCAAACCATTTTTTACTGATTTTTTCATACGTACCATCTTTAATGATTTCATCTAAAGCTTTATTTACTTTCTCAACCATTTCTTTATTATCTTTACGAATAGCAATTCCCATTTCATCAAGATTTAATGGTTTTCCAGCTTCTTTTATATTTGATTTACCTTCTTTGATCATACGTAAACCAACCATTTGATCAGTGATTACTGCATCAATACGCCCAGGCTCTAAGTCCATAAGTGCAGTAATATCGCTGTCATATTCTGTGATTTGATCTGTATGTTTTGCAACAAGGTCTTTAAAGGTACTAGCCTTTACAACACCAATTTTCTTACCTTTCAAATCTTCTGGAGAAGAGATAGATGTATTCTTTTTAGCCACAAAAATTTGGGCACCAGAACGATAATAAGGATTTGAGAAACTAACAGCTTTTAAGCGTTCTTCTGTAATTGCCATACTGCCCAATATAGCATCATATTTTTTCGATTGTAGACCTTGAATTAGCGTTTCCCATGGATTTGTAATAGGAGTGGGTTTCATATTCATTTTTTTCGCAAGTGCCTCACCAATTTCCACATCAAAACCGGCAAGCTTTCCGTCATTTTCTTTATAGTTAAAAGGTTTATATAAGCCACTCATCGCATAACGAAATTCTTTTTCACCATTTGAAGAAGTAGTAGCACTTTCCTTACTACAGGCTCCTAGTATGAAGGATGTACATAATGTAATACTCGCAACAATGGTTAATAGTTTTCTTTTCATAAAACCCCTCCTATATATTGATCATACGGATGGTTTTAAGTATGTTACTGAGATATTTTATTTGGACAATTAGTTGTGCACCGTATGAATGTATTTCTCTTCATTTGAAACAGAAGTTACATTATAAAACGTTGCGTAAAAATTGTTTTGCTCGTTCATGTGATGGAGCTGAAAAGAATTGTGCTGGCGGAGCGTCCTCTACAATCTTTCCGTCATCCATAAATATGACGCGATCAGCTACATCTCTTGCGAAATTCATTTCATGAGTGACAATAACCATGGTCATTCCTTCTTCAGCAAGTTCTTTCATAACTTGCAATACTTCTCCAACAAGTTCAGGATCTAAGGCTGAGGTAGGTTCATCAAATAGCATAATTTTAGGATTCATAGCAAGAGCTCGTGCAATGGCAATACGCTGTTTTTGACCACCTGATAGGAGGTGGGGAGTTACATCTGCTTTATCTTGTAGGCCGACTTTTTGTAAAAGCTGATTTCCGATTTCCTTTGCATTTGCTGTTTCTAATTTTTTTACATGGATAGGTGCTTCTATGATGTTTTCTAGTGAGGTCATATGAGGAAAGAGGTTAAAGTGCTGAAAAACCATACCGACATTTTCACGGACTTTGTTTAAATTTGAATGCTTTGGATCAATTCGTTCACCTTGTAAATGAATTTCACCTTCATCATACATTTCTAAAAAGTTAAGACAGCGAAGTAATGTACTTTTACCGGAACCACTGGCACCAATTAAAACAACAACTTCTTTTTCTTTTACTTCTAAATCAATTCCTTTTAAAACATCAAGTGAGCCAAATGATTTTACTAGATTTTGAACCTGAATCATACAAAACCCCCAGTCAAAATATATTTTACAAATGTTGCCCCTTATTTCTGTTATTAGTCATAAATTGTCAGAATCCTTTATTTTTTTCGGGTAATTTGATATTCAAGGGAATAATGATTTTTAAAATCCCTATATCTTTCTATAACGAAAATATGGATAATAATATATAGGTAGTACTTATATTACTTATAAAAAGGAGGAAAGAAGAGATGGAAAAAGAAAGGAATACATTTTCCTTTGGCTTACGTACACAACTTATGCTATTTACTACAATTTTAGCTTTTATTACATATTCAACAAGCATATTTTTTATTTACGTGATATACGATTATTTTCAAAGTTATGTAAGTCAAACTGTTTATAATATTATCGTTATGTTATTAGGCGTAGTATGGTCTGGAATTTTAGCGTATGGAGCAGCCATCTTTTTAATTAAACCGCTTCGAAAGTTGGAGGAGGCTGCAAGGAAGGCGGCTGATGGCGATATTCGTGAAGATGTCCCGTTACCAAAAACAGATGATGAGATTAAATCTTTAAGTGTTGCATTTAATATGATGCTAGGGAACTTAAGAGGTATGGTGAAAAATATTGATACTACATTTTCGTATACAAATAATCAAGTTCAGCAAATTAGAAGGGAAACAGGGGAAGCAACGAAACAAGCACAAGGTGTATCTGAGACACTTGCAGAGATTTCTTCTGGCGCTGAGCAATCAGCTGCTTCCATTCAGGCGATTGTTTCTGCTGTTGATACAACAACTTCTATTGCGAGTGAAGTAGAAGAAAAAGCAAAACAGTCTGACGAGTTGTCTTTAGAAATGGTTCAAGCTTTAGGGCAAAGTACACGAGTCTTTACTTCTTTAATTCAAGGCATTCAAACATTGGCAAAAGAAAATGAAAATTCGATGCAAAATGTACAGAAATTAGAAGAACGAATGAAACAAGTAGAACATATTGTTTCCGTTGTGAGTGAGATTGCTAGTCAAACGAATTTATTAGCACTGAATGCTTCTATTGAGGCAGCTCGTGCTGGAGAGCATGGAAGGGGCTTTGCAGTTGTAGCTGAAGAAGTACGTAAACTTGCTGATGAAAGCGATCATTCTGCAAGAAATATATCGCAATTATTACGAAATATGCAAGAGGAAGTGCAACAAGTCGCATTGAAAATGACAGAGCAAGTGAAAACAGCTAAAGAAGAGGCGAAACGTGGGGAAGCTACCGAATTAATTTTAAAAGAAATGTCATCAAGTATTATGGAAGTTGCCGATGCAACGAAGCAAATTAGTGGCTATATGAACGAACAAGTGCGTCATATTCATCAAACAGGAGCACAGACGAAGGCTGTAGCAGCAATTGCTGAGGAAACATCGGCTGGTTCGCAAGAAGTAGCACGTGTGACGTTGCAACAATCTAAAAATATGGTAGTAATCGATCAATTGTTAAAGGATTTAGAGAAGCAAGCAGCAGACTTGAAACAAACAATTGAACGATTTTCAATGTAAAAAGGAAGAACAGTATTCTGTTCTTCCTTTTTTACGTATGAAAAGGAGGGATACTTTGTTGAAAACGAAAAATATTGCAAGGATCATATATGGTTTTCACTTTACGCAATCTTTGAAAGTTAGAACCATAATAACTAGTTTGCCAATTTATAATATCGATATCAGGCCAATTGACATAGTCACCTAGTGTATAAGGATCTAAGTTTTCTCGTAAATCTTTAACCCAGCGTATATTGCGATTTTCTTCATTAGCGCATTTCCAAGAGGTAATGTATTCTTGTGCAATAATTGCTTTACGATGGAAATAAGCTGTTTCAGTAGGGGGAATATTTTCAACAGCACCTACGAGCGATTGGTGCCAAATACTTGCATCTTTATTTGGTGCATGAGAAAGAAAATATTTCATGATTTGAATGCCTTTAAGAGGGATAGGTTCATATACGTAGGAACCGGAGCGCTTAAATTTTTCAGGGATATTCCCACTGTTAAAAAATTCAACAGCTTTTATATAAGGAACTTCATCTATAAAGAGAGAGGGGGTACCAGTTTCAAGAAGAGGAGATAATAAGGAATGGAGTTCAGAGGGAGAGCCGATAAACTCACCTTGTGCTTCAATTTTATTTTGTTGCTTTGCGAATAATTCAATTGATGAAGTGAGACGTTTGTCTATATAAGGCGCCCAGTTCTGCCACGCTTGAAATGCAGCGATAAAATCTTCCCATTCCCATGTAATTGAGAAGATTGATACATTTTTGATGGGATGTACTCGAAAAGTTAAAGAAGTAACAATTCCGAAGTTTCCACCACCACCACCGCGGCACGCCCAAAACAAGTTATGGTTTTCAAGTTCGCTTGCACGAATGATTTTTGCTCCGAATTTACCGCATGCTTGTACCATTTCGACTTCTACTAATTGATCACATGTTAATCCAAATAAGCGTGAAAGCATACCGATGCCACCGCCAAGTGTTAATCCAACAATTCCAACGCTTGCGCTTGTACCAGCCGGTATTGTCACACCATAATTCCAAAGCTCTTTATAAACAGTGCCAAGGTTTGCACCAGCTTCAATTGTTGCTGTTAATTTATCTGTATTAACAGTAATGCGATGCATTTCACTCACATCAATAATAAGTCCTCTATTTAGAAGAGAAAAATTTTCATAGCTATGACGTCCGCTTCTTAAGCGAAATGGTATATGACGTTCACGTGCCCATTTTAAGGCGTTACACACATCATTTTTATTTTGGCAAAAAACAATAATACAAGGGAGTTTTGGAATACTTAAATTTAAATTCATTCGGGCTACGTCATAGTCAGGATCTGAAGGAACAACGATACGACCTGTTAATTTTGTTTGTTTCAATTGATCACTCCTTTCTAAAATAAGCAGTTCTTTTTATTAATATATGAAAAGCGTATGTAACCTGTGTGGACAAGAATAGGTGAGGAATGAGATTTGCCTTTGTGAGAAATAAATAAAGCATAAGAATGAGGAATCTACATAGAGTTCAATGAAAACAGTTGCAAACTATTTATATTTTGTTATGATAGTGTTACGAAAACGTTTGCATAAAATTTCCGATGGGATGCAAAAGGAGAGAATGATTATGAATAAGACATGGTGGAAAGAAGCAGTTGCTTATCAAATTTACCCACGTAGCTTTATGGATTCAAATGGTGATGGTATTGGAGATTTACAAGGTATTATTGCAAAACTGGATTATTTAAAAGATTTAGGTATAGATGTAATTTGGATTTGTCCAATGTATAAGTCACCTAATGATGATAATGGTTATGACATTAGTGATTATCAAGATATCATGGATGAGTTTGGTACGATGGAAGACTTTGATGCTTTACTAGATGAAGTTCATAAGCGTGATATGAAGCTTATTATTGATTTAGTTATTAATCATACGAGTGATGAACATCCATGGTTTATTGAGTCGCGTTCATCTAAAGACAATCCGAAGCGTGATTGGTATATTTGGCATGATGGTAAAGATGGTTCGGAACCAAACAACTGGGAAAGTATTTTTAACGGTTCGGCATGGGAATATGATGAAGTAACAGGACAATATTATTTACACTTATTCTCGCGTAAACAACCAGATTTAAACTGGGAGAATAAAGAAGTTCGCGAAGTGTTATACGATACAGTTAATTGGTGGCTTGATAAAGGAATTGATGGTTTCCGCGTGGATGCGATTAGCCATATTAAAAAAGAAGATGGTTTCAAAGATATGCCAAATCCAAAAGAACTAAAGTATGTACCATCTTTTGATAAACATATGAATGTGGATGGTATTCAACCTTTACTAGAAGAGTTAAAAGAAAATACGTTTTCTAAGTACGATATTATGACTGTTGGTGAAGCGAATGGCGTTAAGATTGAAGATGCTGAGCTTTGGGTTGGCGAAGAGCAAGGCAAGTTCAATATGGTATTCCAATTTGAACATTTAAGTTTATGGGATGCAGAAAAGAAGAAAGATCTTGATGTTGTAGGGTTGAAAAAGGTATTAACGAAATGGCAAAAAGGGTTAGAAAATAAAGGATGGAATGCTTTATATATTGAGAATCACGATAAGCCACGTATCGTTTCAACTTGGGGAGATGATAAACAATATTGGCGTGAAAGTGCAACAGCTCTTGGAGCAATGTACTTCTTTATGCACGGTACACCGTTTATTTATCAAGGACAAGAAATTGGGATGACGAACGTTCAATTATTAAATATTGAAGATTATGATGATGTAGCAACTAAAAATTTATATCGAGAGAAAATTGCAGAGGGTGTATCACATCAAGATATGATGGAAATTATATGGGCTTCTTGCCGCGATAATTCACGTACACCAATGCAGTGGAACGATGAGATGAATGCTGGCTTTACAGCAGGTGCGCCTTGGTTTAGTATGAATCCAAACTACAAAGAAATTAATGTTGAAAAGCAAAAGAATGAAGAGAACTCTATTTTCAATTTCTATAAAAAAATGATTGCCTTGAAAAAAGAGCACGATGTACTGAATTATGGTACGTACGATTTACTTCTAGAAGATGATCCGCAAATTTATGCATATACTCGTACATTAAACGATGAAAAAATCGTTGTAATTAGCAATATCTCAAAAGAGGAAGCTGTGTATAATGAGGGTTCATTTGCACTAGAACGCAAACGTTTGCTTTTAAATAACTATAAAGTTGCGGAAAATGAACAAGTAACTTCAATCACGTTAAAGCCTTATGAAACAAGGGTTTATCGCATTTCATAATAAAAAAGGATGCTCTTAGAGCATCTTTTTTTATGAAAAAAAATAAATTTCTATTGCAAAGTGAAAACGCTTTTATTAAAATAGATTTATGAAAACGGTTGCGTAAAGATAAAAATAAAGTAACATAAGGAATCGTTTTCATAAGAGAAACAGAAATTATAATTTAAATCATTATGTTGTTATAAATAAAGGGGAGGAAGAACAGATGAAAATTACGTCTTTTGATTTTTGGCAAAAGTTCGGAAAAGCATTATTAGTTGTTGTAGCTGTAATGCCAGCAGCTGGTTTAATGATTTCTATCGGTAAGTTAATTGGGATGTCTGCTGGGGATATTAACGCAGTTCATACAATCGCTCGCGTAATGGAAGACATAGGTTGGGCAATTATTACAAATCTACACATCTTATTTGCAGTAGCAATTGGGGGATCTTGGGCGAAGGATCGCGCAGGTGGTGCATTTGCAGCGCTATTAGCATTCGTCTTAACAAACCGAATTACAGGAGCTATATTTGGCGTAAACGCTGAAATGTTAGCGGATTCAAAAGCGACAGTTTCTTCAGTATTAGCAGGAGATTTAGTTGTAAAAGATTACTTTACTTCTGTACTTGGTGCACCAGCATTAAACATGGGAGTTTTCGTAGGGATTATCACAGGTTTCTTAGGAGCTACTCTATATAACAAATATTATAACTATAATAAACTGCCACAGGCATTAGCATTCTTTAACGGAAAACGATTCGTACCATTCGTTGTAATTGTTTGGTCTACAGTCACTGCAATTGTATTATCACTTTTATGGCCGTTCATCCAAAGTGGATTAAATGAATTCGGTCGCTGGATTGCAGCATCTAAAGATAGTGCACCAGTTGTTGCACCATTTGTATATGGAACGTTAGAGCGTTTACTATTACCATTCGGTTTACATCATATGTTAACGATTCCGATGAACTACACAGAGCTAGGCGGAACATATACGATGTTAACTGGCTCAAAAGTTGGACAAATTGTAGCAGGGCAAGATCCTTTATGGCTTGCATGGATTACAGACTTAAATAATTTACTAGCAAATGGAGATACGAAAGCATATAACGATTTATTAAATAACGTTGTACCAGCTCGTTTCAAAGCTGGACAAGTTATTGGCTCAACAGCAGCGTTAATGGGTATTGCTTTCGCGATGTTCCGTAATGTTGATAAAGAAAAACGTGCAAAATATAAACCAATGTTCTTATCAGCTGCATTAGCAGTATTCTTAACAGGTGTAACAGAACCAATTGAATTCATGTTCATGTTTATTGCTCCAGTATTATATGTTGTATATGCAATTACAACAGGACTTGCATTCGCATTAGCAGATTTAATTAACTTACGTGTTCACGCATTTGGATTTATTGAATTAATTACTCGTACACCGATGATGGTTAATGCAGGACTAACAAGAGATTTAATCAATTTCGTTATCGTTTCATTAGTGTTCTTCGGTCTGAACTTTACATTATTCAATTTCTTAATTAAAAAATTCAATTTACCAACACCAGGACGTGCAGGTAACTATATTGATAATGAAGATGAGTCATCAGAAGGAACAGGAAATGTACAGGATGGTTCATTAGCAACAAAAGTTATTGATTTATTAGGTGGTAAAGAAAATATTGCTGACGTAGATGCTTGTATGACGCGTTTACGTGTAACAGTAAAAGATTTAGATGTTGTTGCACCAGAAGCACAGTGGAAACAAAATGGTGCTTTAGGACTTATCGTAAAAGATAAAGGTGTACAGGCAGTATATGGTCCGAAAGCTGACGTATTAAAGTCAGACATTCAAGATATGTTAGGTGCGTAATAAGATGAAATTGCTAACTTTAAACTGTCACTCTTGGCAAGAAGAGAATCAAATGGAAAAGATAAAATATCTTGCTAAAGTCATTCAAGAAGAAGAGTACGATGTCATCGCATTGCAAGAAGTAAGTCAGTCGATACAAGCTGAAAATGTATGCGGTAACAAGAAAGAAGATAATTTTGGGCTTTTACTATTAGCAGAGTTAAAAGCGTTACATGTAAAAGATTACAATATTACTTGGGATTTCTCTCATATTGGTTATGATGTGTATGAAGAAGGATTAGCGATTATAACGAAGCATAGTATTATAAAAGAAGATACGTTCTTTATTTCAGAAAATAAGGATACAACGTATTGGAAAACACGTAAAATTGTAAGTGCAACAATTGCTTATAATGGTAAGAACATCACGTTTTACTCTTGCCACCTCGGTTGGTGGAATGATGAAGAAGAATCATTCAAAGATCAAGTTGAGCGTTTAATGGAGCGTGTAGATAGTAATGAACGATCCTTCTTAATGGGTGATTTTAATAATAACGCCCGTTTGCAAGGTGAAGGCTATGAATATATGATACAAAAAGGTTTGTACGACACATATGAACTAGCAATAGAGAAGGATGAAGGAACAACTGTCCAAGGTGAAATTGCTGGTTGGGATGAAAATAAACATAATTTGCGAATCGATCTAATATTGTGTAACCGAAGTGAAAAAGTTCGTTCTTCAAAAGTTATTTTTAATGGTATAAACCGAAAGGTAATTTCAGATCATTTCGGTGTAGAAGTACAAGTAGATATATAATAGAAGAAATCCTCACAGATGATGAAAAGCTGTGAGGATTTTTTTGAGGAATACAAGTATTTCCAAGAGAAAATACTTGTATTTTTTATGACATTTCCTATATATTTGTTATTATTGAATGTAAAACCGGTTTGGTCATTTTGTATTCATACTTTGACTGACTTCGTTATATAATGTAGTAAGTTAAAGTTAATGGGAAAAAATAGTTCGTTTTTGGTTAATCCACGATGTAGAAAGTGATATAATTGCAAAATGTATGTATCATTTTCTAAAGAAGGAAAAATATATAATTAGGTGATAACTTCTATGAAACAAATTTGGCGTATTTATAAGACAGATTTACGGAATGTAGCTAAACATTGGGCTGCAATTGTTATTGTTTTAGGATTAATGATTTTACCATCGTTATATGCATGGTTTAACATTAAAGCTTCTTGGGATCCTTATGGAAATACGAAAGGAATCCAGATTGCAGTTTCTAACCAAGATGTTGGATCAAATTTAAGAGGGAAAGATATTAACATCGGGAAAGAAATTGTAGATTCACTTAAGAAGGACAAAAATTTTGGTTGGAAGTTTGTCGATGAAAAGCAAGCGATTTATGGGGTAGAGCGTGGAGATTATTCTGCAAGTATTACTATTCCAAAGGATTTCTCTGAAAAGATTGCAACAGTCTTGAATGAAAATCCACAGAAACCAGAAATTGATTATTACGTAAATGAAAAGGTCAATGCCATTGCGCCGAAGATTACAGCTAAAGGTGCATCGGGGCTGACAGAAGAGATTAGTAAAAACTTTGTTAAAACAGCAAACGGCGAGATTTTTGAAATCTTCAACGATCTTGGAATCGATTTAGAAACTAACTTACCGAGTATTGAGAAGGTCAAGGATCTTGTCTTTAAGTTAGAAGCGCAGTTCCCAGAAATGAATACACTTATGGATAAGGCGTTAGATGATGCGACTCGAGCAGAGGATATTGTGAAAGTAGCGCAAAAAGATTTACCTGTTGTAGAGAGTGTCATAAATGATGGACAGGAAGCATTGGCAAATTTAGATAAGTTCTTTGCAAGACAAGATCAAACATTAAAAAATGCTCCAGGGACGATAAGAAATGATTTAGTAGCAGCAAAAGGCGTTATGGATAGTGCAGCTGCATTTACTGACTTTTTAATGAATCCAGGTGTAGAATTAAATATTCCTGACTTGTCTGGAATGAATGGATTACCTGAATTCCCAGCGAGACCGGATCTTTCTAAGTTGAATAGTGATGGTTATAAGAGTATAGCGCAAAGTATTAATCAAACAGTAAATAATGTTTTAAGTTCATCACGTGCAGGAACAGCTTATGGGAAAAGTGTTTTAAATGGCTTACAAAATGGCCAATTTGACCCTGAACAAGCAAAGAAAGATTTAAATGCGGTATCAGATCGATTGCAAACTGGTACAGATGGTATTTCATATCTTATTAATTTCTTTACTGAACTTCAAAACTCAGCGACGACTGATTTTGGAATTAGCTTTTTCAAAGGGCGAGTGGATCACTTAACTAATGTTAAAAAAGGTATGGAAAATGCAAACAACGGTATTAAAGATATTGTAAATGTTATCGGTACAGGACAAGAAGTAAAGAAAGATGTAACAGATGTAGCAAATCAAAAATTAGATGCAGCAAATGGATTAATTGATCAAGCGGAAAAAGATTATAATGAAACGTTTGTAGCAGATTATAAAAAAGCAGTTAGCACAGTCGATCAAGCTAAAGCTGATGCAAATGCAGCATATGATAATGCGAAAGCAGATTACGATAAAGCAAAAAATGGCCTTGAAGGTGCAAAAGCAGATTTACAAAAGGCGAAAGAAGATGTACAAAATAGAGGTATTAACGGTTTAGATTCAACGAAAGTAGCTTTAAATAGCTTAAATGGACAATTCCAATCTGGAATCGGTTTAATTGATGATATGATTCCTGTTCTAGAAAGCACAAATAAGGTTTTAGCAGATGTAAGTAGTGATAAAAACCTTAATAATGGAATTGCAAAATTAAATAAAGCAAAAAGTAGTCTGCAAAAAGGTGTAGATGCAACGAATAAGGGAATTACACTTCTTAACAATGGACAGAAACCTACAAAAGATGTAATTGAAAGTATTAACAACGCTGCGAAGGGCGGGTCAGCTCAATTAACAGATGTATTATCGACGTATGATTCAGAAATTGTACCTAATTTCAATACAGCAATTGCTCGTACAAAAGAGATGTCGAAAAATACAACTCAAATTTTAAATGATGCAGACAAAAAGCTTCCAGATGTTAAAAAGCTACTAGAAGATTCATCAAAAGGCTTAGTAGACGGTAGAAAGAAATTAGCAGACATTAAAGCTGACATGCCGGAGACTGAGAAAAAGATTAAAGACTTAGCAAATAAAATCCGTGATTTTGAATCAGAAGAGGATATAAAAGACATCATACGCTTATTGAAAAATGATGTTGAAAAGCAAAGTGATTACTTCGCGAATCCAGTAAATTTAAAAGAGAATAAGTTATTTGCAATGCCGAACTACGGTTCAGCGATGTCACCATTCTACACAGTGCTTGCATTATGGGTAGGCGCACTATTAATGGTTTCGTTATTAACGGTAGAAGTACATGAAGAGGGCGCGAATTATAAGAGCCATGAAATATACTTTGGACGTTTATTAACATTCTTAACGATAGGTCTTTCGCAGGCATTTATCGTATCGATGGGGGATATATTCTTACTCGGTACGTACGTAGTCGATAAATTCTGGTTTGTGTTATTTAGTTTATTTATTGGCGGAGTATTTGTTTGTATCGTGTACTCACTCGTTTCTATTTTCGGAAACGTTGGGAAATCGATGGCAATCATTTTACTTGTGCTTCAAGTAGCAGGATCGGGTGGTACGTTCCCAATTCAAATGACACCACCATTCTTCCAAGCAATTTATCCGTTCTTACCATTCACATATGCAATTAGTGCAATTCGTGAAACAGTAGGTGGAATGCTTTGGGATATAGTTATTAGAGATTTACTTGTCTTAAGTGTGTTCGTAGTAGTCATTGTTATTGCTGCGTTATTACTGAAAACACCAATTAACAAATCAAGTGAAAAATTCGTTGAGAATGCAAAAGGAAGTAAAATCATTCATTAATAAAAAGGTTCCTACCGATAGAGGTAGGAACCTTTTTATTTAATCAAATTTTAATTTCTTTAATGCTTCTGCGAATGGATTATTTAATGGTTCTTCCTCTTTGTTCTGTTGTTTCATATATTTTTGGACGTCACGTTTATCAGCTTTGCTGCCGGATTCTTTTTTACGTCTCTCTTGGAATGTAGAAAGTTTCTCGCGATAGCCACATTTACATGCGAAAATTTGTCCGGCACCTTCACCACGTAATTCTAACTTCTTCTTACATTGTGGGCAACGAGCGTTTGTTGTACGAGATACATTTTTACGATGACCACATTCACGGTCTTGGCAAACGAGCATTTTTCCTTTTTTGCCGTTTACCTCCAGCATTGGTTTACCACAGTCTGGACAAGACTTCGTTGAAATGTTGTCATGTTTATATTTTTTATCACTTGATTTAATTTCAGAAACAATTTCTTTCGTATAGTTCTTCATTTCTGAAATGAATACTTCTTTTTTCAGTTTACCCTTCGCAATTGCTTCAAGCTTTTGTTCCCATTCACCAGTTAGTGTAGGTGATTTTAACTCTTCTGGAACTAAATCAAGTAACTGACGGCCTTTTGAAGTAATGTGAATATCTTTACCACGTTTTTCAAGTAAGAATGAATTGAATAGCTTGTCGATAATATCAGCTCGTGTCGCTACAGTACCTAATCCACCAGTTGATTTTAACGTGTCAGCAAGTTGTTTGTTTTGCGTATCCATATATTTTGTAGGATTTTCCATTGCTGAAAGTAAAGTCGCTTCGTTAAATCGTGCAGGTGCTTTTGTTTGACCTGATGTTTGCATAATTAACTTTACAGTTAATGTATCGCCTTTTTCAATGTGAGGTAGAAGTTGTTCTTTTACGTCATCAGTTATATCATCATCTTCAAAGCGATTTTCATATACTTCTTTCCAACCGGCATGTAGAATAGTTTTTCCACGTGCGATGAACGTTTCATTGCCAACTTTTGTGCGTAACGTTAGTTGTTCATATTCAAAGGCCGGGAATAAAACAGCTAAGAAACGTTTTACAACTAAATCATAAATTTTACGTTCTTTATCTGTGAAGGCCGAGAAGTTAACGTATCCTTCTGTCGGAATAATTGCGTGATGATCACTTACTTTACTATCATCAACAAATGACTTATTAGACTTGATAGGCTTTTGTAATACTTTATGTGCTAAAGGACGGTACTCTCCAACGCCACATGCTTTTAGACGTTCTGGAAGTGTTCCAACGATATCAGATGAAATATAGCGTGAATCTGTACGAGGGTACGTTAGCACTTTATGTTGCTCATACAATTTCTGCATAATGTTTAACGTTTCTTTCGCAGAGTAACCGAACTTTTTATTTGCATCACGTTGTAATTCAGTTAAATCGTAAAGACCAGGAGAGAATGACTTCTTCTGTTTTTTATCAATTTCCACAACAGTAGCATTATGTTTATCTAAACCTTTTACAATACCATCAATTTTTTCTTTATTAAAACTGCGGCTATTACCATTTGCATCTTGCCAAGTTAGTTTTAACTGATTCGTTGTTTGTGCTTCGATGCCGTAGTAAGTTTGAGCTTTGAAGTTCTTTATTTCATCTTCACGATTAGCGATCATAGCGACAGTAGGTGTTTGCACGCGGCCGCAATTCAGCTGGGCATTAAAGCGAGTAGTTAATGCTCGAGTCGCATTAAGGCCGATATACCAGTCAGCCTCTGAACGTGCAACTGCTGAAGCGTATAAATTGTCATATGCTTTACCTGGTTTTAAATTTGCAAAACCATCTTTAATTGCTTTATCAGTAACAGATGAAATCCATAAACGCTTAATAGGCTTCTGTATTTTAACTTTATCGATAATCCAACGTGCGACTAATTCGCCTTCACGTCCAGCATCTGTCGCTACAATAATTTCATTTACATCTTTTCTAAGTAGCTGACTTTTTACAGCATTAAATTGTTTCCCAGTTTGTTTAATAACTGTTAATTTCAAACGCTCAGGTAGCATCGGTAAATCTTCTAAATTCCACTTTTTATATTTCACATCATAGCTTTCTGGATCTGCTAATGTAACAAGGTGACCTAAAGCCCAAGTTACAATATATTTACTACCTTCAAGGTAGCCGTTTCCCTTTTTATCGCACTTCAGTACGCGAGCGATATCACGTGCAACAGAAGGCTTTTCAGCGATTATAACGCTTTTTGACATATTAAAAACATCCTTTCAAATTTCCATACGTTAACTATAGCATACATCTTCTTGAGATTCAGTTTCGCTCCATGTTTGATCGGTTTTTTGTGGAGTGAACAAAATCTGTTTGAAATCAAATGATAGCGACAGAACATAATATGCAATATGATGAGACTATGAAAAATAGATCCTTATTTATTATGCTTATTGTTTTATCAGTTTCTTCTATAATTAAATAGAAAAGTAAAGAACTTGTTATTTTAGTAGAATAAGAGTAGACTTTGAAGTAGATGAATACTAAACACATGGGAGTTTGTGGATGCAAACTGAGAGTATGACTAATCCGTCATTGACCATTTGAACCTGTTGGATAATGCCAGCGTAGGGAGAGTGTAAAAGCACATGTTCAGGCACTTTGCGTACGCGCAAAGTGCCCTTTTGTGTATCTCCCATCACAATAGTTAGGGGATGAGAAGGATGAATATGAAAGAAATTAGTAAAGTAGTGGATTTGGTGAGAGAATCTAATCCGCTCGTTCATAATATTACAAATGTTGTTGTAACAAACTTTACAGCTAACGGTTTGTTAGCGTTAGGGGCATCGCCTGTAATGGCGTATGCAAAAGAAGAAGTAGCAGAAATGGCTAGCATTGCTGGAGCGTTAGTATTAAATATGGGGACACTTCGTCCTGAAGAAGTAGAAGCGATGTTACTTGCGGGTAAATCAGCAAATGTGAACAATGTACCAGTACTGTTTGATCCAGTTGGTGCAGGAGCAACATCGTATCGAACAGAAGTTGCGAGACATATTCCGGCTGAAATTGATTTAGCGATTATTCGCGGAAATGCAGCTGAAATAGCAAACGTTATTAATGAGAGCTGGGAAATTAAAGGGGTAGACGCCGGTGCTGGAAATGGCAATGTCGTAAGTATTGCAAGGCAGGCAGCGGATGAATTAAATACAGTAGCGGTGATTACTGGAAAAGAAGATGTTGTTACAGATGGAGAGCGAGCGATTCTTATTCGAAATGGTCACTCTATTTTAACGAAGGTTACGGGAACTGGTTGTTTACTAACTTCTGTAATAGGAGCATTTGTAGCAGTAGAAAAGGATTATGTAAAGGCAGCAGTAGCGGCATTAACGTTTTATGGTGTAGCTGCGGAACTGGCAGCTGTTAAGACAGTGGAAAAGGGACCTGGTAGTTTCCAAATTGAATTTTTAAATCAGTTAGCAAATACAACTTCAGATGATATTGAGAAGTATGGGAAGATTGAGCTTATATAGTAAGGAGGGGAACTAGATGTCGCGTATTACAAAGGCTGAAATGTCTAGATTATTATCAGTATATTTTATTATGGGAAGTAACAATTGTGCGAAGGAGCCACTACAAGTATTGAGAGATGCACTTGAAGGCGGTATAACAATTTTTCAATTTCGTGAAAAGGGGGGAGGCGCTTTAACGGGAGAGAAACGTATTTGTTTCGCGAAAGAACTACAAGCAGTCTGTAAGGAGTACGGTGTACCATTCATCGTAAATGATGATGTGGAACTAGCTCTCGAGTTAGATGCAGATGGCGTGCATGTTGGACAAGATGATGAAGGAATTACTTCTGTTCGTGAAAAAATGGGAGATAAAATTGTTGGTGTATCTACCCATACAATTGAAGAAGCACGCTGGGCAATTGAAAACGGAGCTGATTATTTAGGTGTTGGCCCTATTTTCCCAACGAGTACGAAAAAAGATACGAAAGCAGTGCAAGGAACGAAAGGTTTAGCTCATTTTAGAGAACAAGAAATTATAATACCAATCGTTGGGATTGGTGGGATTACAATTGAAAATACCGCTTCGGTTATAGAAGCCGGTGCGGACGGTGTTTCTGTTATTTCCGCGATTAGTTTAGCTGAATCTCCGTATGAAAGTACGAAGAAGCTAGTAGAGGAAGTAAATAGGAGTTTGTAGGAAAAGGGAACTTCACAAAAATAGTAAAAAACATAATGGACGGTTAAAAATATTTAAACAAACGTTTGATTAAAAAAGCACAAACCCTTTAAAATTGTAGGTTTGTGCTTTTTCTTTAAAACATAATTGATATTAAGAGCATTCCAATTCCGATAGAAGTGAATGTTGCGATTAGGCCTGGAATCATAAAGCTATGATTTAAAACATATTTACCAATGCCTGTTGTACCAGTGCGATCAAAGTTAATGGCAGCAACGATCGTTCCATAGTTTGGAATGAAGAAATATCCATTTACTGCAGGGAACATTGCGATTAGTAGTGCTGGTGGAATACCGAGTGATAATCCAAGAGGCATTAAAGCACGTACTGTTGCTGCTTGGCTATATAGTAAAATAGATAGAATGAATAATGCGATGGCAAATAGCCATGGTGCACTTGTTACTAGGTGCTGAATTGATCCTTGAATCATATTTAAGTTTCCGTTAAAGAAAGTATCTCCCATCCAAGCGATACCGAAAATAGCAACAACTGCTGTTGCCCCCGCTTTAAAGACGTTACCAGACACGATGCTTTCTACATTTGGTTTGCAGAAAATAATAATAAGAGCTGCGATAGTTAACATAACCATTTCAATTGTGTTTGGCATGGAAAGACGAACTAACTTCCCGTCAACCACCCATCCTGGACGAAGTGCTTCAAATGAACCGAGAAGTACGACAAGGAAAGTTCCTACTAAGAAAAGGATAACGGATAGTTTAGCGCCTTTTAAACCAACAAATTCTTTCTTCTCTTCAATTTTAGGAATCATTCCTTCTTTTAAACGTTTCAAGTATTCAGGGTCTTCATTTAATTCTTTCCCCATTTTGCTAGCAACAAATGCAGCTACCATACAAGCGATGAAGGTAGAAGGAATACTTACTTTTAAAATATCTAATAAAGTGATTTTATAGTCAGCTAGCATTGCTAAAAGTGCAACTGTCGCAGCTGATATAGGGCTAGCTGTAATTGCTTGTTGGGAAGCGATTACGGCAATTGACATTGGTCGTTCCGGTCTAATCCCAGATTCGCGAGAGACTTCTGCGATAACAGGAAGTACAGAATAAGCAACGTGACCAGTTCCTGCGCACAGTGTAAATAAATAAGTAACAATTGGAGCAAAGAATGTAATGCGCTTTGGATTTTTTCGCAATGCTTTCTCAGCCAGATGAACAAGGTAGTCCATTCCTCCAGCAGCTTGCAGTGCACCGGCAGCTGTAATTACTGCTAAAATCATAAGCATTACATCAATAGGAGGGGCTGTAGGTTGTAAGTGGAAGACGAAAACAAGTATTGCCATACCAACGCCACCCATTACTCCTAGCCCAACTCCGCCTAGGCGTGCGCCAATAAAAATGCAGAGTAGTAACGTAAGAAATTGTAGCCAAAACATGATAAACTACCTCCGAAATTCATTAGTTAAGATATATTTGAATAATTTAATTTGAACGAAAATTAAAACAAATACTCAAAATAATCCTTGTGTTATATACATTTTTTATTATATAACACAAGAAATGTAACATTCACGAACTTTGTTAAATTATTTCGAAAAAATAATGCATTGAAACTTTACATTTGCATCTCTAAATAGGTAGACATTTTAATTTTTATGTTGTAATCTTTGATAGAGAATAATTTAATTCTCATAGAACTCCCATATCGTTCAACTCGTTCAGCGAGAAAGGCAAACTGATGGAAACATTAGGACGCAAAACTACAGGAGCTAAGGCCGAAAGGTTATGCTAGCCAGTTACCGGACGGATAGGGTTGGTCTTGACCAATGCTCTTTTCATTGGTCTTTTTTTTGTTTATAAAAAAATGAGAACCGTTATCGTTTATTAATAAGGTGTATATTTTAATAGCGTTACTTTATAGTAAGTTAATTAAGAAAGGTGATGTTAATGAGAAAATATTGGCATAAGCTATCATTTCTTCAAAAAAATGTATTGTTAACTGTGTTAGTTATTTTGACGCTTGTTGGTACTATGGGAGCGTTAAGTTTTAACATGTTTCAAAATAGTATGATGTCTATATTTGAAAGGCATTCTTTTGAAACAGGAGATACGGTATTACATAAATTAGACGAACAAATAGTGAGAGATGTTACAAAAGACCCAGTGGCACAAAGAGAAAAGAGAGAGAAGTTAACAGAGAAATTAGATGAAGCAACGGAAGAATTGAATAGTGTTGGACAAACGTATATTGTTGGAGCAAAAGAAAATGAAAAAGGTGAGCTACAAATCATTGATTTGTCTACAGGTTTAGCAAATGTTGTTGAAGTAAGGCCGGGAGAATATTATAAACAACCAGATCTTTGGATGAAAGCATATGATAAAGTAATGAGCACGAAAAAAGCAAACATGACAGTAGTATATGAAGATCTATTAGGGTCATGGGTAACGATATTAGAGCCAATTAAAGATGGAGACGGAAATATTGTGGCAATTGTTGCAGCCGATGTAGATGCTTCGATTGTTCCTATTACAAAGGAAAAATTCATTATACAAGGTTTAATGTTTATTTGTATTTCTGTTTTAATTGCAACTGTTATTCAATTCTTAATTGTGCGTAACGCACTTGCTCCATTGCGAGATTTACGTGAAGGATTACGCAAAGTCGGTGAAGGTGATTTAAGTATTAAGTTAGAGGAAAGACCAGATGATATTGGTATTATTAATTCGTATTTTAATAATACCATCGAGAAGTTTAAAGGAATTGTAGATAAAGTGAAGCAGACAGCAGAACAGGTTTCCTCATCTTCACAAGAATTGTCAGTGAGTACGAAAGAGAATAGTATGGCGGTTCAAGAAATTGTAAGTTCTATGGTTGAGTTAAGAGCTAGCGCTCAGTCACAAGAAACGTCAGTACCACAGTATTTAGGTATTGTATATGAAATGGAAGATAAGATGGAAGAGATAAAAAATGCTGCAGAACAAATGGCGAAAGAGTCTGAAGGTATGGAGCATCATTCAGTAAAAGGAAATGGTGTTATTGAAAAGACGATGAATCAAATGATTATAATACAAAATGCAGTACAAGATTTATCTTCTATTATGTATTCTTTGGAAACAAAATCAAAAGAAATTAGTGATATAGTAACTGTAATTACAGGTATTTCAAATCAAACTAATTCGTTAGCGTTACATGCTTCTATTGAAGCTTCACGTGCTGAAGCAACCGGAAAGGGATTTGCTGTTGTTGCTGATGAAGTGAGTAAATTAGCAGAGCAGACGGAAGCATCAGCAAAAGATATAGCAAAATTAATAGGGGAAACACAAGCTGAAACGAAAGAAGCTATTGTTTCAATACAAAAAGCTTCAAAAGAAGTAGAATCTGGAATTGAATTTGTTCAAAGTAGTGGTGCTTTCTTTGAAAAAAATTCAAAATCAGCACAATCTGTTACAAATCAAGTTAGAGCTGTTTTTAGCAATTCAAGTGATATATTGCAAAATAGCCAAAATATTGTTCGTGTCGTAAATGAACTATCACATATCGCAAATATGTATGCGAATAGTAGTAGTAATATTGAAACGAGTATGAAAGAACAGGAAATGTCTGTACAAGATATTGCCGAATTAGCGAGTTCTTTAAGATGGCTTTCACAGGAGTTACAAGAGTTAATTGGGGAATTTAAAAGTTAAATGAAATGATTATACATGCTTTTGTTTGTTCAATAAAATAAATCATGCTACAATGAAAACGAATTAAGGACCGGGGAGCCAATTGGCTGAGAGGATGTAAATAAACATCGACCCTCCACCTGATCTGGATAATGCCAGCGTAGGGAGTTACTTAAAGTGATGTAGCATATGTTATTCTATAATAACTTGCATACAAGGCTTTCCTACGCAGTAGGAAAGCCTTTTCTTGTTTTAAAATTTTAATTTTATAAGGGGGATTTTACTATGTCACAACAAGTTACAATGTCATTTTCAGTAGTACCACAAGCAAAAACAAAAGATGTATATTCTGTTGTTGATAAAGCAATTGAAGTTGTACAACAATCGGGAGTTCGTTATGAAGTAGGAGCAATGGAAACAACGCTGGAAGGAGAATTAGATGTACTTCTTGATGTCATTAAACGTGCGCAACAAGCTTGTGTAGATGCTGGAGCAGAAGAAGTGATTACTTCTATTAAAATCCATTATCGTCCAAGCACTGGTGTAACGATAGATGAAAAGGTTTGGAAGTACCGTGATGAATATGCAAAACCAGAAGCAATCTAAAATAATTACAACAATTTGGCTTATCCTTCTCATAGCGATATGGGAAGGATCTGTTTCATTATTTAAAATTGAACCGTGGATTTTACCGAAGCCTTCTGCCATTGTTCAAGAATTAATTGGAATGAAAGATTTACTATTACCGAATACGATGCAAACACTGCAAGAGGTTTTAATTGGACTATTCTTTGCAATTTTAATTGGGACAAGTATTGCAATTATTATGGACGTTATCCCTTTATTTCGTATTTTAATAAATCCGTTGCTTGTTATTTCGCAAACAATTCCAATCGTTGTACTTGCACCGTTATTTATTATTTGGTTTGGATATGGAATGCTACCGAAAGTAATGGTAGTAATACTCGTTTGTTTCTTCCCGATTGCGCTTAGCATTTTAGAAGGTTTTCAAACAGTAGATAAAAATATGTTGAAGTTGTTGCAAACGATGAAGGCAACGAAATGGCAAGTTTACCAGAAAGTAAAGTTTCCAGCAGTGCTTCCATACTTTTTCTCAGGTTTAAAAATTGCAGTTACATATAGCGTAATGGGAGCGATTATTGGGGAATGGCTCGGTGCCAGTGAAGGATTAGGAGTTATGCTTACGAGAGCTACAAAATCCTTTTTAACAGCCCGAGTATTTGGTGTGGCAGCAATTATTGTTATGGTGACACTATGTCTGTATTTTATCGTGGAGTTTATGGCAAGAATAACAGCACCATGGATATATAGAAAGGACGGCAGGAAATGAAAAAAGGTTTAAAAGTTATGTTGGCTGCCTTATTAGCAGTAGGTGTGGCTGGATGTAATCCGGCGAAGAAAGAAGAAAGTGCAAGTAAAGATCAAAAAGTAAAAGTAGTATTAGATTGGTTTCCAAATACGAATCATACTGGCTTATATGTAGCGCAAACGAAAGATTATTATAAAAAGCAAGGCTTAGATGTAGAAATTATTCAGCCTGGTGATAATGTGACAGCGGAGCAAATGATAGCTTCCGGAAAAGCTGACTTCGCAATAAGCGCACAAGAAAATGTAACGTTGGCTCGTGTAGAAGGTATTCCTGTTGTATCTGTCGGAGCGATTATTCAGCATAACACTTCAGCTTTTGCATCGCTTAAGAAAGATAACATGACTTCACCGAAAGATTTTGAAGGTAAACGTTACGGAGGCTGGGGAGGACCAGCAGAAGAAGCAACGCTGAAGACAATCATGGAGAAGCATCAAGCTGATTTTAATAAAGTTGAAAAAATCATCTTAGGACAAACAGATTTCTTTAAATCAATCGGTCGTGATGCAGACTTTGAATGGATATATTACGGATGGGATGGAATTGAAGCGAAGCGCCAAGGAAAAGAGTTAAATACGATTATGGTGAAAGACTTAGACCCAGCGCTTGATTTCTATAGCCCTGTTATTATTACGAGTGAAAAACATACGAAGCAAGATAAAGACTTTGTGAAAAAGTTTATGAGTGCAACGACAGAAGGTTATAATTTTGCAATTAAAGAACCGAAAGAAGCTGCTGATATTTTAATTAAAGCAGTTCCAGATGTGAATAAAGAATTAGTACAAGAAAGTCAAAAATGGTTAAGTACGAAGTATCAAGATGATGCAAAAGCGTGGGGAGTACAGAAGGAAGAAGTTTGGACGAATTACATGAATTTCTTATATGATAACAAAGTTATTAAGAAGAAAATTGATGTGAAAGATGCCTTTACAAATGAGTTCCTTCCAAGTGAAAAATGAGTGGATTACAAATAAAAGAGATTGTAAAAGCTTTTGATGGAAAGAATGTATTGGCAAATATTAGTGCTTCTATACGAGAGGGAGAGTTCGTTTCCTTTGTAGGACCGAGTGGTTGCGGGAAAAGCACATTATTAAATATGATTGCAAATGTTGAAAGCCCAACAAGTGGGAATGTAACGTATAAGGATAGGCACGTACAAGAGCAAGATGTTGTAAGTTATATGCCGCAACAAGATTTATTATTACCTTGGCGATCAGCTTTGCAAAATATAGTTCTTCCATTGGAAATCGAAGGGAAACCGAAAAAACAAAGGCTGACAGAGGGAATGGAAGCATTAAAGCAATTTGAACTAGATGAATATGCAGACCATTATCCAGATGAATTGTCTGGTGGTATGCGTCAAAGAATTAGTTTTTTGCGCACATATTTATGTGAAAAGCCAATTATGCTACTTGATGAGCCTTTTGGAAAATTAGATGCCTTTACAAAAATGGAAGTACATAGCTGGCTTTTAAACTCTTGGCACCAAGAGAAGCAAACAATCGTTATGGTTACACACGACCTAGATGAGGCAATCTTGCTTTCAGATCGCGTATTTATTTTATCTCAAAGACCAGCCTCAATAGTTGGTGAGGTACAAGTGAAATTACCTAGACCGAGAACGATGGATATGTTAACATCACTTGAGTTAAAGAAGGATAAGGAAGAAATTCTGAGAGTATTAGCTCCTTATATGAAAAAATAGAAAAAGTCTTTTAACAGTTTTTGGTATAATTACTGTTAAGAGGCTTTTTTATATAGGGGGAGAAAGATGAAATCTATAGAGAAAATAGTTGATTCATTAACGCCGGACAATCTTGAAGAAGGAAAGTCCTTATTAAAAAATCATATTTTATTAATGAAGTATGGTATGGAACATCATGAATTAAAAGAAGAAGAGATGTCAGAAGTTTTAAAGTGGGTTCAAGGCCGGAATCAATTGAGAGAAGATGTTCCAGAATTACGCGATTTACATTTAATTAAAAAGTTTCAAGTGGTATTAGATGAATTTATTCATTCTATAATTTCAAATGGTTATGTGGAAGATGCGGTAGAAGTTTTAGAGAGTGTATTAAAAAGTATGGGAGCAGTCGCTCATATTGTAAAAATTATGTTTGTTGGCAAAAGAAAAGTTAATAGAAATTCTTTAGAAATGGTAGAAGAGTTAAAACGAGAGTGCTACAACTTAATGGAACAGCGTGCTGCTGTCGGGTTGCATGCTCAAATCTTTCATGTTTTAGGTTTTGTTCATTCCATTCAGTTTGATTTAGAAGAAAGGTCGCAGGAACATGGACGAACTGTAATAGGCCTTTTAACGGATTTTAAGACGAAGGAATTGAAATCTGTACAACAATTTCAAAACGAAGAACATATTCCAGAAGTGAAAAATATGGTTAGTAAAGAGTATGGGGTAGAACTACAAAGAAGAATTTATATTTGGAAATCGTTAACGCTCATCTTTACAAGTCCATATGCATTAGAAAAGATGTATAAAGAAATTTACGCAGAAAATGAAAAAGCGGAGAAGGAACAAAAGAAAAAATAGAGAATAGAATATAACAGAGTAGTTTATACTCTTAATATAACAAATGTTAAAGGAGTGAAAGGATAAAATGACTTTATCAACTGTTCTTCAAATGGTTTTAGCTTGATGCGGGAGAAGTCTGCCCATTTTTAACGATTAAGCTAAATTGAAGACAGCAGGTAAAGAACCTTAATCCTTTTTTACTATAATATGTAATGGGTAAGGTGTATTCACCTTACCCATTTTATATATATACAATTAAATAAGGCTTTATACTGTTGCTCTCTCTATTTAGCTTATGAACTATAAGTAGAGGAGAGAAAAAAATGAGTATATTAACAGTAGAAAATGTAAGTCATTCGTATGGTGAGAAAACCATTTTATATAATGCGTGTTTTCGACTATTAAAGGGCGAGCATGTTGGGTTAGTTGGGAAAAATGGAATTGGAAAATCAACATTGTTAAGGATTTTAACAGGAGAACTTATACATGATGACGGAAACATTGAATGGTTTCCACATGTGAAGATAGGTTTTTTACAGCAGCATATGGATTTACAAGAAGGAATAACAATTGAGGGATACTTACAAAGTGCATTTTCTAATTTGTATGCGGTTGAATGTGAAATGTTAAAAATTGCTGAAGAAATGAATGGAGCAGGAGAAATAGAACGACTGTTAGTAAAGTATGGAGAATTACAAACTATATTGGAAAGTTCTAATTTCTATCAAATTCATACAGAAATTGAAGAAGTAGCAATCGGTTTAGGTTTATTTGAAATCGGGCTTAAAAAGGATGTTTCACAGTTAAGTGGAGGACAGCGAACAAAGTTATTACTTGGGAAGCTCCTTTTAGAAAAAGCTGATGTTTTATTGCTAGATGAGCCAACAAACTATTTAGATACAGCCCATATAGAATGGTTGCAATCGTATTTGAGACTGTATGAAAAAGCTTATGTGATCATTTCACATAACGAAGTATTTTTGAACAGTATTACAAATGTTATTTATCATCTAGAAGAACGGAAAGTGAAGCGGTACGTAGGAAGTTATGAAAAATTTGTGCAAAGTTATCAATTGCAAAGGAAACAATTACAATCGGCGCATGCGAAACAACAAAAAGAAATTGCTCAGTTAGAAACATTTATTCAAAAAAATAAAATTCGAAAAGCGAAACAGGCCAAAAGTCGAGAGAAAGTATTGGAGAAAATGCAAAGGATTGAAAAGGTTAATCATGTACCTCGATCCCGTTTTGATTTCAATGTTTATGAGGAGCCAGTTAGTCGCATATTACAGGCTGAAAAACTAAGGATAGGATATAGTTCTCCGTTATGTCCAGAATTGAATTTGCAAGTGAAAAAAGGAGAAAAGATAGCGATTGTTGGTCATAATGGAATTGGAAAAACGACAATGTTAAAAACGTTATTAGGTCAAATAAAGCCGCTAAGCGGTTCAATTTCTGTTGGAGAACGAGTAAATCCTGCTTATTTTGCGCAGGAAGAGTTTGCTTTAGAAACAACACCATTAGAAAAAGTTTGGGCAGAACGACCAGATATGACAAAGAAAGAAGTACGCCAAGCATTAGCAAAGTGTGGATTGAAAGAAGAACATGTATTAAAACCTATTCGTTTATTAAGCGGCGGGGAACAAACGAAAGTACGTTTATGTGAACTTATCGTAACGAAAAGCAATGTTTTAATTTTAGATGAACCGACTAATCATTTGGATATAGAAACAAAGAAATCTTTGCAGGAAGGATTACAACAATATAAAGGAACAGTTTTACTTGTCTCACATGAGCCGTCTTTCTATGAAGCATGGATAACAAAAGTATGGAATATAGAAGAATGGGATGCTGAACGATATGAATAAAGAAAAGGCATTAGCTTGTATAAGCTAATGCCTTTTCTTTGTGATTAACATGATTTTCGAGAACTCTTACATGAGAATTGTATGAAGAAGCACTCTTATGGTGCGCTTATAAGCGTGCTTTTTCTTATGTTATGTTTATATTTAGATGCCTTTCCCTAACAGGCGACTATCTTTCTTTATATATATAGATAGTTTGAAATGGAATAAAAATAATTCCTATATGTAAAAGATAATGTGATTAGTATAGGAAGACAATAGAACTTAAAGGAAATTCATGTAAAATTCAGATGAACTTCACATGAACTTCATATTAGAAACTAAATATGATTATAATAGGTTATTGTAATATCGATTTGTGATTTTTCATAAAATTAAAAGTTTGAATTTAGGATAGAGCACTCAAACCTAAATTCAAACTTTAGTGAAATAATTAATGGAGGTTACGCTTAGTTTTCGCTAATGGATGCATTTACAAGTTCGGCGGGAGTGCCTGTTCCTGCTCCTCCGATTGTAATCGATCCACCAGGAAGAATTTCACCATTCCATCCTGCATTCGTAATTACGTAATGATTATTTATTTTACTACTAATTTTAGAATCCCAAACTTGTGTTAAATTGCCGTTATAATCAAATTCTAATTTCCAGTTTTTAATAGGGGTCGTTCCGCTATTTTTAATTACAATCGAGAAGTTGTAACCACTTCCCCAATTTGAAGTGACTGAAAAGGTAGCATTGCTATTTCCACCAGGAGGTGTTGTGTTAGCTTCATCTGTTTTTACAAGAATGGAAGTAGGCTGTGATTTATTCCCAGCAGCATCCTTTGCTAATACTGAAAAGGTGTATTCTGTATTAGGTTTTAAGTTTTTAATTGTAATACTATTTGTTGTTGTACTCCATTTCTCTTCTCCGGCAGTAATTTCATACTCATTAACTCCTACGTTATCAGTAGATGCAATCCAGTTTAATTGAACTAAGTTTGAATTTTTATTTGTAACAGCAATATTTTTTACGTTTGTTGGTGGTTCAGTATCTTTTTGAGTAATAGGTCCACCAAGTAATTCTTTTACTAGCGTATCAAGTAATTTTGGCCCACTACAACTATATTTTGGACTTGTACGGCAATCCCCGCTTATTTCCCAAAACATTGCGCCACTTAAACCCTTTGTCTTTATATAGTCTGTTTTATATTTCATAGATTCGTTGTCATCATAGCTAATAAACGTGCCTGTAGTCGCATTATATAAATAAGGTACTTTCGCTACATCGTTCCAGTGGCGAACAAAACCATTTTTATTAACATAATTAGCTGCTAAATCACCATAATCGTACACACCTGTGTCACCGGTAGAATAATCATCCCAAGTACCTTTAGAAGCGAGCTTTCCGTCACTACCTGGTTTACAAGGTTGGTATTGCCCATTATTTTCTTTTCCGCAACTTTTCCATCCACGTCCGTAAAAAGGTACACCTAATACGAGTTTATCCGCTGGAACCCCTTCATTTGTATAAATGTCTATCGCACCATCTACGTAAAATTTCGTATCCGCCGCTGGGTCATTTGGATCTTTGTATAGTGCTGCATTATGGTTAGAAGTAGCTTCCCAGCCACCGTGGAAATCATATGTCATAATATTAATCCAATCCAGTATTTGAGAGGTTTTCTTTAGCTCTGTATGATCCGCATAACGTTGGCTTGCACCTGACGCGATTGTTAGTAAATATTGTTTCCCATCTTCTGCAGTAGCTTTCGTTAATGCATTTCGAACATCTTGAAGGAGTAGGGTGAAGTTTTGTTTATCTTCAGGACGATAACTACCACCAGGAATCGTTTCAACACCCGGGTATTCCCAGTCTAAATCAACGCCGTCAAATCCATATTCGCGAAGAAAAGCTACTGTAGATTCAGCGAATACTTTTCTTGTTTTTTCATCAGCGGCCATATCAGAAAAACGGTTAGACCAAGTCCAGCCACCAACGGAAATAATTGTTTTTAAGTGAGGATACTTAGCTTTTAATCGTTTCAGTTCTCCGAAATTTCCACAACGGGCGTATTTATCACAATCTTCCCAAGTAGTACCTGATCCCGGATAAGATTTTGTGACATCAGCCCATGGTTCACCGAGTACGAGAGTGCCATTAGGAACCTCTTTATTTTGCAGTGGTACACCAGACTCTTTACAGTTCCACGTTTGTTTATTTGGATTATCGGGGTGAGTAGAAGGGTTTCCATGTTTTCCATTCCAGCAAATATCAGCGAAAGCATAGTTTAAATGAGTTAGCTTTGATGCATCAATGTCTGCAACTTGATAATTACGTCCGTAAATGCCCCATGAAGGAAAATACCCAACAATTTTTTGACCTTGCTTTGGTGAATCTGCTAATGCAACATTTGGAGTAATAAAGTTTGTGAGAAAAAGAGGTAAGAAGAGTAGTAGAGATAGTAATAGCAGTGTGAATTTTTTTGAGCTCATAGTCATTTCTCCTTTCAAAATAAAAGATATATTTAAAGGCATGCGCCAATAAACCAAAGTGAATCTAGACGTATGAAACGTCTAGATAAAGTGAAACTTTAATCAGTGGGGGGGCTTCATCCCCCACTGATTATTAGTTGAACCAATCGGACTTTTATGGGCAGTTGATCCCCCACCTAACTTCTTTGCTTTCGCTAAATTTTGAGGTGGGGGTCTTACTGCCCATTAAAGCGGGATAAAAATGATAAGACATCACGAAGTCTATACAAGGGAGCTGGGGGTGATTAAATCGTAGCAAATGTAAGATTTAGTGTAAACGCTTTATTTGATTCGGAAAGATTTTCTCAATATGAAATGGCTCTAACACAGACTACACATGAAAATAAAATATTGATTAGGGAGGAAAAGGCTCCTTGTAATTAAATTTGAGAAAAAATTGTATAAAGTCAATTTGTAAAAGCGTAGCAAGATGAGAAAATATCATGTAAAATAATAGTAAAAATATGTAAAGGAGCGAATGGTGTGGATGTCTTTTTGAACATTGCTGAAGAAAAAATTCGACAAGCAATACGGAATGGAGACCTTGATCATATTCCGGGAAAAGGAAAACCACTACAATTAGAAGACCTTTCAATGGTACCTCCAGAACTTAGAATGAGTTACAAAATCTTAAAAAATGCGGGTATGATTCCACCAGAAATGGAACTACAAAAAGATATATTAAAAATAGAAGACTTAATTGCGTGCTGTTATGATGAAGTAGAGAAAAAAGAATTACAAGAAGAGTTAACAGCAAAAACGCTGCGTTTTCAGCAGGTAATGGAAAAGAGAAAGATTAAAGATAATTCAGCTTTTCGTATGTATCAGGATAAAGTGAAACTTTAATCAGTGGGGAGGTTCATCCTCCACTGATTATTAGTTGAACCAATCGGGCATTTACGGGCAGTTGACCTCTCACCTAACTTCTTTGCCTCAGCTGGATTTTGAGGTGAGAGTCTTACTGCCCCGTTATGCGGGGTAAAGTATTTCTTAAATTACGCTAAGAGGGATAAGATGAATACATTTGAAACGATAGAAGAATTAGCGACATATATTGAAGGACAACAATTAGTACTGCTGTTTATTAAAACGGAAAATTGTGGTGTTTGTGATGTTATGCTAAGAAAAGTAAATTGCGTATTAGAGAATTATGATTACGTAGAGAAAGTAGAAATATTACTACAAGGCATGCAAGAGATCGCGGGGCGATATGCAGTATTTACAGGACCAACAGTTTTATTATTTTATAATGGAAAAGAGATCCTTCGTGAATCACGCTTTATTTCACTTGAAAATCTAGAAAGAACCATTCAATTATTCGAAGATTAAGGGAGGTTTTTATATGGAATTTATTATTGTCATACTATTATTTGTTGTAGTTGGAACAATTGTAACAGCAGTTCGATCGAACAAAAAGAAGGTAAATCTTACGAAACAAAATAACATTCATAATTCATCTAACAACTCATCACCATTATTTTTCTTTGCTGGATCTGATAATGATAGCTCGCATGGAGGTTCACATGATTGTGGAGGATCTTTCGGTGGAGATAGCGGAGGCAGCTGCGATGGTGGCGGAGGTGGCGGTGATTGATGAAAATGCGCCTTATATAGGCGTATTTCTTTTTAAACAAACGTTTGATTAGTTGGCTTACATATGCATAACAACAGTTAAACAAACGTTTGATTAATATTTTTAACGTACTAAGGGGAATAGAAATGAAAAGGGAACCGAAAGTGAAAAATAAGGGGAAAGTAGTGTTATTTTTATTAGCTGCAGGAGGCGTATTTCTTATTAAATTAGGATTTAAAATTGGAATAATACATATGATTCGAACGTGGTTTGAAAGTACGTTTTCTTAAATAAGGAATATAGCCTCTTGTAATAGAGGTTTTTAATTTGTTATTATTAGACTGAACGGTCGGTTTAAAGAGGTGTAAATATGAGAAGAAGTGCAGAAGAGATAAAGAAAGAAATTGCATATAAAGCAGAAAGTCTGTTTTCACAGAAGGGCTATGCAGCTACATCTATGGAAGAGATTTGTGAAATTACAGAGCGAAGTAAAGGAAGCATTTATTATCACTTTAAAAGTAAAGAAGAATTATTTTTATTTGTAGTAAAACAGCATACGTATGATTGGCTTGAAAAATGGAATGAAAAAGAGAAGTTGTATAGTACGAATACTGAAAAACTATATGGCCTCGCGGAATATCATGTCGAGGACATACAGCAACCAATTTCAAATGCAATAGAGGAATTCTCTATGAGCCAAGTTGTAAGTAAAGAGATTTTGGATGAACTATTGGCTTTAACTAGAGAATCATATGTTATGTTTGAGAAACTAATTGGAGCAGGCATACAGTCTGGAGAGTTTCGTGAAGATAATACGCGCGATCTTATGTATATTGTGAATGGATTATTATCAGGGCTTGGAGTACTTTACTACGAGTTAGATTATAAAGAACTGCAACGTATTTATAAAAAGGCAATAGATGTATTGTTAAAAGGAATGGCAGCTGAATAATAGGTCAGTTGCTTTTCTTACAAAATAAATTAGACCGAACGGTCGGTTTATGAAAGGGGAATGAAAATGAACGCTTTATTTAAAAACCGAGCATTTATGCTCGTTATGGCATCTGATATTTTACAACAATTTGCAATTTGGATTAGAAATATGGCTCTTTTATATTTCATAATGGAGCGAACGAATAATGATCCAGTTTCAGTTTCGTTGTTATCGGTTATGGAATATGCACCTATTTTTATTTTCTCGTTTATCGGTGGTGCACTAGCTGATCGCTGGAATCCGAAAAGAACGATGGTTGCTGGAGACGTATTAAGCGTACTGTCTATTATAGGAATTGTCTTGTTGTTAAAGTTAGATTATTGGCAGGCTATATTTTTTGCAACACTCATTTCCGCGATTGTAGGTCAGTTTTCTCAGCCATCATCTTCGCGTATATTTAAGCGCTACGTAAAAGAAGAGCAGGTAGCAAATGCGATTGCATTTAACCAAACGTTACAGTCATTATTTCTGATTTTTGGGCCAGTAGTAGGATCGCTTGTGTACACACAACTTGGTTTATTTACGTCACTATATAGCTTAATCATTTTATTTTTGTTATCTGCTATTGCTCTTTCGTTTTTACCAAAATGGGTGGAACAAGAGCAAGTGGCGAGAGATTCATTAAAAAATGATATAAAAGAAGGGTGGAAATACGTTCTTCATACGAAAAATTTACGTATGATTACGATCACTTTCACCATTATGGGCTTAGCTGTTGGACTAACGAATCCATTAGAAGTGTTTCTTGTAATAGAACGGCTTGGAATGGAAAAAGAAGCAGTTCAATATTTAGCCGCAGCTGATGGAATAGGTATGTTAATTGGTGGTATTGTTGCTGCAGTTTTCGCTTCAAAAGTGAATCCGAAAAAGATGTTTGTATTCGGTATGAGCATATTAGCGATGTCATTTTTAGTAGAAGGGCTATCTACATCATTTTGGATTACTAGTTTTATGAGATTTGGCACAGGTATTTGTTTAGCTTGTGTTAATATCGTTGTCGGTACGCTTATGATTCAACTTGTACCAGAAAATATGGTTGGAAGAGTAAATGGAACAATTTTGCCACTGTTTATGGGGGCGATGTTAATCGGAACTTCACTAGCTGGAGGATTGAAGGAGATGACCTCACTAGTTACTGTATTTTGTATAGCAATGTCACTTATTTTATTTGCGATAGGACCAGTTCTACGCATGCAAATAAATAAAGAAGATGTCGCTAATAAAGAGGAACTAACAAATTCGTTAGCCTCGAAATAGCTATTGTAAGGGAGCAGAATTGCTCCCTTTTCTTGTGGCAATCTTTTGACAATGACATGCCCCAACTATATACTGATGATGTAAAAACGATTTTACAGGTTAGGAGAAATGGTGTGAAAAATCAAATCTATGAATTACGCACTGAAAACAATATTTCACAAGGTGCATTGGCTGATAAGTGTAAAGTTTCTAGACAGACGATAAATGCAATTGAGAATAATAAATATGATCCAAGCTTAGCGTTAGCATTCCGTTTAGCTGAAGTATTAGGAACAACTGTTGATAAACTATTTTTGTACAAGTTGTAGGGGGAGTAGTTGTTGGGGAAAGAGAAAATAAGCCTTGTAGTTACGGCATTAGTAGCTATAAGTACGTTAGTGTTTGCACTTTATTATTGGTTAACTGAACTTCAAGTAAACTGGTATGCACTATTTATTTGTAGCATCACATTACATTATATGTTTAAAAGTTTGGCATCGCATAATGTGGAAGGGGCAACGGAGGAGAAAGAAGATGTAGAAAAACATGTATTAAAAACAAGTGCAAATGTTACGTATTATGTACTTGTTGTATTAATTTTTGGTTTGTTTTTCGCATCGGTAGGTTTTAATAAATGGATTGATTTTCATAACATACCGCTTTTGTTTGCGTTATGCGCTGCGATAGTTGTAAAGCCGGCTGTAGAATTTTTAATTGTAAGACGTTATCGCTAAAACTAAAGAAAAGATCCTCTTCTCATGAGAAGAGGATCTTTTTCTTATAGCGTTTTAGTTTTTGGACTAGGTGGTGTAACGGATGTATCATTTTCGGGAACTCTAGTTAGTAAGAATCCACCGATAACGAACAGCACAATAATACTAAGGACACCAGCGTTGGTTTTTCCTGTTAATTGCGTTGTAACACCGACTAATACTGGACCCATAATTGCCGCGAATTTACCAAAGATATTATAAAATCCGAAGAATTCATTTGCAGATTCTTTTGGTACTAGTTTAGCAAAATAGGAACGACTAAGTGCTTGAATACCACCTTGAGAAGTGGCAACTAACATTGCTAAAATCCAGAAATCGAGTGTCGTTTTTAAGAAATAAGCATATATGCAGATAATGATATAAATAATAATACCGACGTATAGCATTTTTTTACCTGTAAATGTTTCTGATAATTTTCCGTATAATAAGGCGAATGGACAAGCTACAATTTGTGTGACAAATAAGATGATTAATAGATTCGTTGCACTAATACCGAGATCTGTTCCGTAAGCGGTAGACATAGTAATAATTGTATCGACCCCGTCAATGTAGAAGAAGTAAGCAATTAGGAACATAAAGACCGTTTTATATTCTTTAATATTTTTAAAAGTATCAGCAAGGCGTTTGAAGCTCATTGCAATTGGTCTAGGGTGACGTTCAATATAGTGCGTTTGCTCTACGTTTTTTAGCATTGGAATTGTAAATAATCCCCACCAAAGAGCTGTTATTGCGAATGAAATTTGACTGGCAATGCCGACTGATAAAGGGATAGTGCCTTTTTGAGCAAGAATAATAAGAGCGATACAACCGATGAAAGGAATAGTACTCCCAATATAGCCTAATGCAAAGCCTCGTGTAGAAATTCGGTCCATTCTATCTTTAGAGGTAACATCTACTAAAAATGCATCATAAAAAATGTTTGCTCCCGCAAAACCGACTAATGCGAGCATATAGCAGCCTAATAATAAGTACCACTGAGACGTTGGGACGACTGCTAGCATACTTGTAAATACGATACCGAGTCCAAAGAAGAATGTGAAAAATCGTTTTTTAAATCCTTTATAATCAGCAACTGTGCCGAGAATAGGAGCAAGTATAGAAATTAAAAGTGTAGCGAAAGAGTTCGCATATCCCCAATATGCCGTTGAAGTTGCACCAGATAGTCCGGCTTCTTTTGCAGCTGCTTTAAAGTAAATTGGAAATAATGCAGTGGTAATGACGAGCGAATATACCGAATTCGCCCAATCGTATAATATCCAGCTTTTTTCTTGTCTGGACATTTTTTTCATATAATGTTCCCCCTTAAATTTGTTCTACTAACAGTGTACAAAAATAAAAATTATAAAAAGAGAAACAGTGATGATTTTTACATAAATTTTACATATATACACAGTTCTTTACAATTGAAGTAAATCCTCTACAATTGATCCGTCTGTTTCACCTAAGTGTAAACCGAGTAGTCTAGCGATAGTTGGACCTTCATCAATAAGTCTCATATACGGAATGGTAACGCCGCTTTTTATCCCTTTCCCAGCAGCGATAAAAATTGTTTCATAGTTAGGTTTTGTTGGAGAGTATCCATGCGTACCAAATGTATATTTTTTACTAGGCGTAACATCTTTTTCAGTAATTTCTTTTATAAAATCGCCTGTATAGTTTTCAGTGAAATAATATCCTTCTTGTGCTTCCAACATAAATAAACAATTACCATCTGCACCGCAGTCTTTTGCAGCCTCATCATGAAGCATAAATTCAATACCGTTTTGTTTATTTTGAAGTAACTCTTCAAGTAGTAGTTGTATTTTTCGAATTGTATCCGTATCATTTTTGTCCTTCACATATACATAGGCAGAGCCGTCGCAACTTTGGCAATAGACCTTCCAGTCTACTAATTTTCCTTTTGAATTTATAGATATAAGCCCTTTTTGATGAAATAGTACATTTAATTGAATGGCTTTGTTTTCACTTAAAGCGCTATGATCACCGAGAGCGATAATTGTACTTTCTTCGTATAGGTCACTGTCTTTTAAAGCTTGAATAATTTTTCCTAGCCGTTCATCATGTCTATGGATAGCAGCTATTGTTTCGTTAGATTCAAAGCCGTGATAGTGTCTTTGAGTGTCTAAATCGGTGAAATGTACAAACATGACATTAGGCTTCTTCGTCTGGATTGTATGCACAGCAGAAGCAAGTACGAAATCATCGAGTTCAGGCTGTGATAAGCCATTTCTTATATGACCAAAACGCTGATTCAAATCTAATTGATATAGCGGGCTACCGCTAAATAATGAAACTAAAATTTGATTTTGCCACGGTCTATTTGGAAAAATTTCAGGTAAATTGTAATCAATATTTGCTCTGCCGGTAACAGGCCATAGAAGGGCAGCTGTCGTTAAATTTGCTTTATGTGCTTCATCGTATAACGTTGTTCCTTTAATGGATTTTCGGTACCAATGCCAATCTGGTGACTCGCGTCCAGGTTGAAGTAACGTATTGCTAACTACGCCATGTTTATTAGGGTAGTTTCCAGTAACGATTGTTGAGTGACTTGGATATGTTACAGAAGGATAAATAGGTTCCACTTTTCTTGCCATCGCGCCCTTGTTTATTAATGTTTGAAAATTAGGGAGTTTTTGTAATATAGGAAAATCTAAAGCTGATAAGCAATCGAAAGATAAAATAATGACGTGATTTGTTAATGCTTTATCCATAAAGTTCCCTCCTGATTATATAAAACCTATTCTTATATATTACTATTAATACCTAGTAATAAAAATATATTTCTAGGTAAAAATTTATTATTTATTTTCAGAAAAATTAAACATATAATTAAGTATAAGGGAATGAATGGAAGGAGGGAATACTATGGATTGGCTAGATGGATTTAGTATCTTTTACATCATTGGCGGAATTACGATTATCCTTGTATTTGCTATTTCGTATTTACTAAAGAAACGGTTTCCAAACAAACAGTTCGATATTATATTTGCACTTAGTTTAATACTTCTGTGTTTAGCATCCTTTCCGGTTACAATGATGGTGATTGGTGGATGGGAAGGAATGGGATATGGATTTATTGGTTTCTTCGTTCTACTTGGTACACTTATCGGTATGATTGCACATCAACTGGTAAAAATCTCGCGAAAAAGCTACGTATAAAACTGCAGAAAATGAAAAGAATATATAAAAATGAGAAAATTAGCTATTGTTTTAAAAAAGAATTTGTATTATGATAATCAACAAATTTATTTCGTTATAACGATGAAAAAGGACTAGTACATGTTCAACCTTTTTAGCAGAGAGAGAATCCGCCAGGCTGAAAGATTTTTAAAAAGGCGATATGGAACCTACCTTTGCGTTCTGCATATGCAGCGGGAATTTCCCGTTATCAAAAAGAGAGCATGCACAATTTTTTGTGCATGAATCAGGGTGGTAACGCCGGCAAAGCTCGGTCCCTATTTAGGGACGCGGGCTTTTTGGTATTTTCAAAAGGAGGAAGATTGACTATGGCAAAAGAACAAGTACAGGCGATTACGAAGATGGAAGAGGATTTTGCACAGTGGTACACAGATATTGTAAAAAAAGCAGAACTTGTTGATTATTCAAGTGTAAAAGGATGTATGATTCTACGCCCGTACGGTTATGCCTTATGGGAAAATATGCAGAAAGTTATGGATGAAAAGTTAAAAGCAACTGGTCATGAAAATGTATATATGCCAATGTTTATTCCAGAAAGTTTATTGCAAAAAGAGAAGGATCATGTAGAAGGATTTGCTCCTGAAGTAGCATGGGTGACACATGGCGGGGATGAAAAATTAGCGGAGAGACTTTGTATACGGCCTACATCTGAAACTTTATTCTGTGAGCATTTTTCAAAAATTGTGCAATCCTATAATGATTTGCCAAAGCTATATAATCAGTGGTGTTCAGTAGTTCGTTGGGAGAAAACAACGAGACCATTCCTTCGTACAACGGAATTCTTATGGCAAGAGGGTCATACAATTCATGAAACAGCAGAAGAATCGCAAGCTGAAACGTTACATATTTTAAATCTATATGCTTCTTTCTGTGAAGATTACTTAGCAATACCAGTAATTAAAGGGCAAAAAACAGAAAAAGAAAAGTTTGCAGGAGCAAAGGCAACTTATACGATCGAAAGTTTAATGCATGATGGGAAAGCACTTCAAACAGGAACATCCCATAACTTTGGAACGAATTTCTCTGAAGCATTTGATATTAAATTTTTAGATCGCAACGGTAAGTGGCAATATGTACACCAAACATCTTGGGGTGTATCAACAAGAATGATAGGTGGACTTATTATGGTTCATAGCGATAATAATGGTCTTGTAATGCCTCCTAAAGTCGCACCAGTACAAGTTGTTATTGTGCCGATTGCTCAGCATAAAGAAGGAGTTTTAGCGAAAGCAACAGAGTTACAAGAACATATTCAAAAGGTTGCACGAGTAAAAATAGATGCTAGTAATAAAACACCAGGCTGGAAATTTAATGAGTATGAAATGAAGGGCATTCCAATTCGATTAGAAGTTGGTCCTAAAGATATTGAAAAGAATCAAGTTGTACTTGTTAGAAGAGATACGAAAGAAAAAGAATTTATATCAATGGATCAATTAGAAAAACGTATTCCAGCACTACTTGAGGAAATTCATAATTCTTTATTTAATAAAGCAAAAGTATTTCGCGATGAGAATACGTATAGTGCGACGAATTTCGAAGAGATGAAAAAAGTAGCTGATGAAAAGCAAGGATTTATTAAGGCAATGTGGTGCGGAGAATTAGCTTGTGAAGAGAAACTAAAAGAAGAAGTTGGAGTATCTTCTCGCTGTATGCCTTTTGAGCAAGAGCATTTAGCTGACCAATGTATTTGTTGTGGTAAAGAAGCTAAACAAATGGTGTATTGGGGAAAAGCGTATTAATGCTTTTTTGATAGATGATAAAAAGGACTTTGGGCTGCATAATAAAATGCAATCCAAAGTCCTTTTTAGTTTTGCAATTTGTTTCATGTATGTTTTAGATGGAAGGATGTGTTTTTATTTTGCGTTTTTACGGCGAATAAATAGTAACATACCGATTAGGAATGTTGAAAGTCCCATTAAAATAGATGCAGGATAATGCGTTGCCGTATTAGGTAACTTATCGCCTTCTTTTTTCACATTATCTTTTACATTACCACCTTGGGATCCGTTGCCACCTTGAGAACTACTATCGCTTTTAACGCGGTTGCCGCCTTGAGAGCCATTACCACCTTGAGAACTGCTATCGCCTTTAACACGGTTACCACCTTGAGAACCGTTACCACCAGAACCGTTGCCACCAGAAGCATTGCCGCCAGAACCGTTACCACCAGAACCGTTACCACCAGAACCATTGCCACCAGAACCACTGCCGCCAGAACCGCTACCACCAGAACCGTTACCACCAGAACCGTTACCACCAGAAGCATTGCCGCCAGAACCGTTACCACCAGAACCGTTACCACCAGAACCATTGCCACCAGAACCATTGCCACCAGAACCATTGCCACCAGAACCACTGCCACCAGAACCGTTGCCATCAGAACCGTTGCCGCCGGAGCCATTGCCACCAGAACCACTGCCGCCAGAACCACTGCCACCAGAACCGTTGCCATCAGAACCGTTGCCGCCGGAGCCATTGCCACCAGAACCACTGCCGCCAGAACCGTTGCCATCAGAACCGTTACCACCAGAACCATTGCCACCAGAACCGTTACCACCGGAACTGTTGCCGCCAGAGCCATTGCCGCCGGAGCCATTGCCACCAGAACCACTGCCATCAGAACCGTTGCCACCAGAACCGTTGCCGCCAGAACCACTGCCATCAGAACCGTTGCCACCAGAACCGTTGCCACCAGAACCGTTACCACCAGAACCGTTGCCGCCAGAACCGTTGCCACCAGAGCCACTGCCATCAGAACCGTTGCCGCCGGAGCCATTGCCACCAGAACCACTGCCATCAGAACCATTGCCACCAGAACCACTATCGTCCTGAGAGCCACTGTTTCCTGGTGGCTTATTATTATCTTTTGAGTTGCCTTCTGCTAAATGATCGTTATTTTGTACAATTGCGTTTGCTGCTGGAGAGAAGTTTTCCGTTGCTGCATTACCGATATTTAAACCGCTAAAAAAAGATAAAGAGAGTGTTGATGCTAAAATGAAGATTTTCGTCATTGTTTTCCTCCTAAGAAATTAATATTCCATCTAAAATACATCCTTTTGTAATATTTCTTAGGAAAAAGAGTTTTATGCAAAAAAAACTATATATAGAAAAAGGTGGTGTATTTTTGAAGAGAGAAAAGAGTTAATGTAAACTCTTTATCCCGCTATTTGACGGGTAGTAAGAACCCCACCTGAAAATTCAGCGAAAGCAAAGAATTTAGGTGGGGGATGAACAAAACCCCACTGATTAAAGTTTCACTTTATAAATAGTAGAGCAGTGAGAATTTTACACTCATTACAGTAGAGGAAGTGACAGCAGATGAAAGAATATATTGCATTTGATATTGGTGGTACACAAATTAAATATGGAATTGTTTCAGAAACAGGAACAGTACTAAAGCATAAAACAGTTCCAACAGAAATTCATTTGGGTGGGGAACAAATCATTCAAAAACTTATTCTTCTATCCCGAAAATTAATGAATGAACATACAATTTCGGGAATTGGCATTAGTACTGCGGGAATTGTTAATATTCATAAAGGAGTTGTAACGGGAGGGGTGGAGCATATTCCGAACTACGCGACTATTCCTATTATTGATAGATTGCAAGAGGTATTACAAGTTCCTGTATCCGTTGAAAATGATGTGAATTGTGCAGCTTTGGGTGAGAAGTGGAAAGGTATTGGAAACGGAAAAAGAAATTTTATTATGCTTACTCTTGGAACTGGTATTGGAGGAGCGATTTTTATAGATGGAGAGTTATACAGAGGATATTCTTTTAGTGCTGGTGAATGGGGAAATATGTTAATAGAAGGAAAGCCGTTTGAAGGGGTCGCTTCCATTTCAGGGTTAATTCGTCTTGTGCGAAAATATAAAGGTGAAAGTGATTGGAATGGAAAAACGATTTTCGAACTGTATGATAAAGGAGATAGAGAAGTTACACAAGCGGTTGAGGTTTTCTTTAAACATTTAGCGATTGGAATTAGTAATCTTGCTTATATTTTTAATCCAGAAATGATTGTTATAGGTGGAGGAATTACTGATAGGGGAAATCAGTTCTTAAAAGAAGTAAAAGAAGAGGTAGAAAAATATTTAGATAAAGAGATTTATAGTAATTGTGAGATTGAACTTGCACAAAACGGTAATTGTGCAGGAATGATTGGTTCTATTTACCACTTCTTACATCATCATAAGTAAATTATATGAATGTTTTCATATAACTGAGAATTTATCCTTTTTATCATTAGGTAAATAATGCTACAATATAAGGGAAGAATACAATATTTTCCGCCTTGGAAAATGCTTTGTAGAAAGGAAGAAACTGCATGCCTATTATTTTAGAAAAAGGTCAAAAGATCGATTTAACGAAAGGACAACCAAAAGTAGCAAAACTACAGGTTGGCTTAGGCTGGGATCCAATTGGGCAATCAGGTGGGTTTCTGTCTTCATTATTTGGAAGTAAACCAAATGTAGATTGTGATGCATCTGTTGTTATGTTAGAAGGGGATCGTTTTTTAAACAAAAACGATTTAGTTTACTTCGGAAACAAGCTTTCTACTTGTGGTAGTATTATTCATTCAGGAGATAATTTAACAGGTGAAGGCGCTGGTGATGACGAAACAATTTTCGTAGAATTACATAAAGTTCCGAGCCGTATTAATCGTTTAGTATTCGTTGTAAATATTTATGACTGTGTAAATCGTCGCCAAGATTTCGGGATGATTCGTAATGCGTATATTCGTATTCAAAACCCGCAAACTGGTGAAGAATTAGCACGCTATAATTTATCGGATAATTATGCTGGCAAAACGACTCTAATTGCAGGTGAAATGTATCGCCACGGAAGTGAATGGAAGTTTTCAGCTGTTGGAGAAGGCACACAAGATAAAAACTTAAGTGAGATTGTATCACGTTATCAATAAAATAAACCGAGGAGGAATTGAATATGGCATCAATTTCATTGAAAAAAGGACAAAAGGTAGACTTAACAAAAACAAATCCAGGTCTTTCAAAAGTTCTTGTAGGACTTGGTTGGGATACGAATCGTTATGACGGACAAAACGATTTCGATTTAGATGTTAGTATTTTCTTAGTAGGTGCTAACGGTAAAGTTTCAGGTACAGAGGATTTCGTCTTCTATAATAATCCAAAAGGTGCGAATGGTGCTGTCGAGCATTTAGGAGATAACCGAACTGGCGAAGGTGAAGGCGATGACGAATCGATTAAAGTAGATTTAAAAAATGTACCTGCACATATTGAACGTATTTGTTTCTCAATCACAATTTACGATGGAGAAGGTCGTAGCCAAAACTTCGGACAAGTTTCTAACTCTTTCGTACGTATTTTAGATGAAGAAAAGAATGCAGAGTTAATTCGTTACGATTTAGGAGAAGATTTCTCTATTGAAACAGCTGTTGTAGTAGGGGAATTATACCGTCATGCAGGTGACTGGAAGTTCAATGCAATCGGAAGTGGATTCCAGGGCGGATTAGCGTCTCTATGTAATAATTTCGGTTTAGATGTAGAGTAATAGATTTTATATATCCATCGGTGAAACAGGTGTTTACTGATGGATATATTTTTTAAGATATAAAATATAGAGGTGAATATAAATGGTTATTCAATTGCAAAAAGGACAGAAGATTGATTTAGGTAAGACAAGCCCTGGCTTAACAAAAGCAGTAATTGGTCTTGGATGGGATATTAAATCTTATGACGGTGGATCAGATTTCGATTTAGATGCATCAGCATTCCTATTAGATGCGAATGGAAAATGTACGAAGGAAACTGATTTTATTTTCTATAATAATTTACAGTCTCCTTGTGAATCTGTTCTACATACAGGAGATAACCGTACAGGTGAAGGTGAAGGCGATGATGAACAACTTGTTGTGGATTTAAAGAAAGTTCCAGCAGATGTGCACAAAATTGCTATTACAGTTACAATTTATGATGGAGAAGGCCGTAGTCAAAACTTTGGACAAGTAGGAAATGCGTTCGTTCGTTTAGCGAATGAAGAAACGAATGAAGAAGTTCTTCGTTTTGATTTAGGGGAAGATTTCTCCATCGAAACAGCAGTTGTCTTTTGTGAATTATACCGTCATAATGGACAGTGGAAGTTTAATGCAGTAGGAAGTGGATTCCAAGGTGGTTTAGGTGCGCTTGTAAGAGCGTATGGCTTGGAAGCATAGGAAGGAAACGACATTCGTTTCCTTTTTTTGACCTTTCTATAAATCTAGCAAAGAATAGGGGATATAGGTAAGATGAGTATTTTGCAAGGAATCCTTGATACGTATGCTCAGTTTTTCGACTTGGACATGTGGATTAAAGTGTTGCAAGATCCAGTATCTTGGGGATTAATAGGTACACTTGTTGTACTTGAAGGGTTGTTATCTGCTGATAACGCACTTGTATTAGCGGTAATGGTAAAACACCTTCCGGAAGAAAAGCGTAAAAAAGCATTATTCTATGGACTTATTGGAGCTTATGTATTCCGTTTTATTGCAATTGGAATCGGAATGTTCTTAATTAAATTATGGTGGGTAAAACTTCTTGGTGCACTTTACCTTGCTTGGTTATCAGTGAAATACTTTATTGATAAGCGTAAAGGTGCAAGTGAAGAAGAAGAAGCTCATGGCATGAATCAAAATAGTATTCTCTTTAGAATGTTCGGTGTCTTCTGGGGAACAGTTGCGATGGTTGAATTAATGGATATCGCGTTCTCTGTAGATAGCGTACTTGCTGCATTCGGTGTATCTAATGAAGTTTGGATTCTATTATTAGGCGGAATGCTTGGTATTTTAATGATGCGTGGTATCGCTGGTGTATTCTTAAAATTGTTAGAGCGTATTCCAGAGCTTGAAACAACAGCATATATTTTAATCTTAATTATCGCATCGAAAATGCTATTGTCTCTAATTGATATTCATATTAGTCATACACTGTTCTTCATTATTTTAGTTGTAGCATTTGGAGCAACGTTTATACTTCACTACATGAAGAATTCTGGACAAGCTAAAGAAGAAGTTGCAGCTACTAAAAATAATCATAAATAATTGAAATGGGTTTGCTCGTTATGCGAGCGCCCATTTTTTATAACTAAAAATAGTTTATAATAGAAGAGAGACTTTATAAAAAAAGTAAATGTTTTTGGAGGTGAACTGTTGTGTTTTCACGTTTTACACTTCAACCATGTGCATTAAAAGACGAATCAGATTTAAAGCAATTTGAAGCGCTTTTAGAAAAACGCCCACAATATGAACTGACAGAGAATGAGATGAAGTTTAGTTATATAGCATGTCGAATCCTTGGCGTTCCTAATGATGTAGATGAATATTTTAATGAGCTATTTGATTATAGTGAAGCGAAAGGAATCGAAGTTTTACACGAACAAAATTTAAACAAAGTGATTGATTCGGAAAAGCTTCGTCATATTCAAGAAGTGTTCGGATTACATCAAGAAGCACCAAATGGTCTGACAGTAAATAGGTTAGTGGCACATTTATCTGGGAAACAACTTTTACCGAAAGTAGACAATCCTGACTTACAGCATTATATACATACGACGTTTATTTCTGTATTGAAATTATATGAGAAACAACATAACCAATCGTTAAAAACAGAAGGATTCCGTCGTTTCTTAATTGATATAATTAAATTAAGTGAAAATTACGTAGCGAAGTGGTTCTCTACGATTAATTATAAGAAACAAATGCCGCGCATTATTTGGTACGGTGATGCACAGGAAAGCCGTATATATTTCTTATACTTTCTTATTATGCTCGGTTGCGATGTACTTTATTATCACCCAGAAGGAAAAGATGGATTTGAGAATGTTGATGAGGAAGGAAGAAGTTTTGTTGTGTCTCATCCAGGTCGGATTTCTCTTGAGCCATTTCCAAATCGCCGCCGTGAGCGAGTTGCGACAGTAGCGTATCAGGCTTCAAAAGAAATTGAACAAGTACTTCACCATGATAACTCACTGCTGTACAAGCCATGGCAATTTCGTTCCTATACGCCTGTAGCTCGTACGCTCAAAACAACGTATGATGAACTCTTTTTAATTACGAAAGAAAAGGCATTTGTGCGTCCAACATTCTTTGTTGAAAATAAACACATTTATATCCCTTCTTTATTTGCGAAAATATCAGGTGTCTCAAAAAATGATAAAGAATATTTTCAGCGATTAAAGGCTATTACATCATTTGATAACAGTTTATTAATTAATACATTTCCGTTTACGAAAGAACAAAAAGCGAATTTCCAATATCATTACCGAGATGCGTTAGACCGCGGGGGGAAATTACACCCTGATTTAATTATGAACAGTCATTGGTGGCCACATAAACGTTTGCCAGAAGGATTGCAACATGGTATTGCAGAGGCGATCATCCATACGTGCGAAAGTGAAATGTGTAAACCCATTGCGAAAGAGACGAAACAAGATGTAGCACTGTATGTTTTCGCACAGCTTTCTCAAATACCGCCGAACATTTTAGAGCAACTTGAGAAATTTGATTACTCGCAAGAAGTACCGAAAATTGTTATATTTAATAATGAGAAGAGCGGAGAATTAAGCCGTTCGGATGCTGTTTTATTATTATTTTTAAATCAAATTGGGGTAGATGTATTCCACTTTAATCCAACGGGGAGAAATGATATTGAACCGTATATTGAAGCAGAAGCATTTGATTCCCATTGGCTTGAAGAAGTTAATTTCGATCTTGAGTTTCATGGTTCATCAGCCTATAAAAATTTATCACAAACAATAAAAGGACTATTTCGTCCATTTTTATAAGGAAAGGGAGAATGCCATATGAATAACCCAGTCATACTAGATTCGAAAACAGAATTAAATGAGCAAACGGCACAAGATGTTCGTTTACAACTTAGACAAGATGCAGAAGTACAACGTATTTATAATGCAGTAGATATTAAAGATCAGTTAGAATTAATCGAGCTTGGAAAAGAACCATCTATGGAAATTTCACGTTTCGCTGATCAAATTTTACATACAATGTCTTTATCAAAAATAGAAGACTCCGGAGAATTATTAAAACAGCTTGGTAAAATTATGGACAGATTCGATAGCAAAGACTTTGCGGAAGAGAAAAGCGGTTTCTTCTCACGTATGTTCAAAAAAGCTGATAAAATGATTGAACAGATCTTTAGTAAGTACCAAACAATGGGTCGCGAAATGGATAAAGTATACGTAGAAATTACAAAGTATCAAGATGAAATGAAAAAATCAATCGGTACGTTAGATGGTTTATATGAGCAAAATTTAAAATATTATTTAGACTTAGAAAAGTATGTAGTAGCAGGAGAAATGTTATTAGAGCGTTTAAATACAGAGTTGGTTCCAATGTACGAAGAGCGCGTGCGCAACAATGACCAATTAGCAGGTATTGAATTAGAATCACTGAAAAATTCTGTTGAAATTTTAGAGCAACGTATTGATGATTTAGAAAAAGCACGTATGGTTGCGCTACTTACAGCACCACAAATTCGTATGGTTCAACGTGGTAATAATAAATTAATTGGTAAAATCAATACAGCATTTATTACAACGATTCCTATCTTTAAAAATGGTATTATTCAAGCGGTGAATGCGAAACGTCAAAAGCTTGTTGCAGATTCTATGGCTGAACTTGATCGCCGCACAAATGAATTACTTAAGAAAAATGCACAAAATATTGCAACGCAAAGTGTGGAAGTAGCGAGATTATCAGGTTCTTCTAGTATTAAGATGGAAACACTTGAGGAAACTTGGAACATTATTTCAAGAGGTATGCAAGAAACACAACAAATTGAAGAGCAAAATAAACGTGAGCGCGAAGAAAGCCGCAAGCGTATGGCTACGTTAACAGAGAACATAAAAAAAGAATTACAAGGATAAAGTGAAACTTTAATCAGTAGGGACATCTCCCGCAAATAGTGAAATAAATGAAAAGGCAATGAGGAATAATCCTCATTGCCTTTTAGTTTCTCTTTACTAATTTAATGATCTCATTCACAACAAGTGGAATGATACTTAATAAGAGAACAAATCCCCAATCTCGCATCGTTAATGCGTGTACACCGAATATATTTGCAAGAGGTGGGATGGAGATAATACACACTTGCATAAGAACACCGATAAGAAGGGAGAAGACTAAATATTTATTTGTAAAGATCCCAATTGAAAAAATGGATTTCGTTCTTGAACGCAAGTTAAATGAATGAACGAGCTGAGAAAAACTAAGAACGACAAATGCCATCGTTTGAGCGTGTAATAGGGCATCTTCATCAATTTTCTCTGGGAAAAGAGGAAATAAATTTGTATCTCCGGTATAGAATTTTGCCCCGGCGATAAAGGCTGCTAACGTTAAAAGTCCAATGACAACCCCATTGAAAATAAGAAAAGGAACGCTACCACTAAATAAGCTTTCTTTCGCATGTCGTGGTTTTTCCTTCATCACATCTGGATCTTCAGGGTCAACCCCAAGTGATAATGCAGGCAGTGTATCTGTAATCAAATTGACCCACAAAATGTGAATAGGTCGTAGTGGTGTTGCCCAACCGAGTAAAATAGCTAAAAATAAAGCGATAATTTCTCCAAAGTTACAAGAGAGTAGGAAGAGAATTGATTTTTTTATGTTACGATAAATATTTCTCCCTTCCTCAACAGCTTTCACGATAGATGAGAAATTATCATCTGTTAATACTACATCCGCTGCCCCTTTTGCAACGTCTGTTCCTGTAATGCCCATCGCTACGCCAACATCTGCTTGTTTTAAAGATGGAGCGTCATTGACGCCATCACCAGTCATAGAAACGATATTTCCTTTTGCACGTAATGCTTTTACAATCTTTACTTTATGCTCTGGAGAGACTCTGGCAAATACATTTAAGTGATTAATTTTATTTGCTAGTTCTGTATCTGGGATGTTATCTAATTCAGTTCCAATCATAATTTCAGATATTTCTTTGGCAATACCAAGTTCTTTGGCAATTGCAAATGCGGTATCTTTATGGTCACCAGTAATCATAACTGTGCGAATACCGGCTTTTTTACATTCTGTAATGGAATCTTTTACTTCAGTTCGCGGTGGATCAATCATACCGACAAGACCAATAAAGATGAGATTTTCTTCGAGATGATCTATAACCACATCGTTTGAATTGTATTGTTTAAATGCGAATGAAAGTACTCTTAAAGCCTCTTGAGACATTGCCCCGGCAGCTTCTAATATTTGATTTTTATCAGCATCTGTTAGAACCTCGATTTTACCGTTTTTAAATATGTGGGTACATCGAGGTAAGAGTTTATCAATAGCACCTTTCGTCATGCTATAGTAGCTGTCATCGTATGTATGAACAGTTGACATCATTTTACGATCTGAATCGAAAGGCAGCTCGTTAACGCGTTCATGTATCTTTTCTAAATGATCTTTTTGCATGTTAAAAGTGTTTCCAGCAACAAGAAGGGCAATTTCTGTAGGGTCCCCTGTTTGTGAGTCGGAACTGTAAGAAGCATCGTTGCATAGCACCATATTTTCTAACAATAGACGTTGTACATCATTATTTACATTTAAGTTTTCTAAATGGTCGTATGTGTTATCACTATAAAAGTGAGTAACGGTCATTTTATTTTGCGTTAACGTACCTGTTTTATCTGAACAGATAATTGTGACAGAACCGAGAGCTTCGACAGCTGGTAGTTTACGAATGATAACATTTTGTTTAATCATTCGCTGCACACCAATTGCAAGAACGATGGAAACAATAGCCGGCAAGCCTTCTGGAATAGCTGCAACGGCTAAACTAATAGCAGTCATAAACATTTCTAACGTATCTCGTCCTTGTAAAAAACCGATGATAAACATAATGACGCAAATAGATACAGCAACAAAGCCTAAATACTTACCGACTTGTGCTAAGCTCTTTTGAAGTGGTGTCATATCATCGTCGGCTTCATGTAAAAGGGTAGCAATCTTACCAATTTGTGAGTTCATTCCAGTTTCAACAGCGACACCGACTCCGCGCCCATATGTTACTAGTGTCGACATAAAGGCCATATTTTTTTGATCGCCTAATGGTACTTGCTCATCACTTTGCATAGAAGGGTGGTAAATTGCATCTTTATCAACAGGGACAGATTCACCAGTTAGAGCAGATTCTTCAACTTTTAAATTTGCGGTTTCAATAAGTCGCAAATCACATGGGATATAACGTCCTGCATCCAGCATGACAATATCACCTGGAACGACTTGTTCAGATGGAATTTCTTTTAGTTCACCATCTCGCTTGACGATAGCTTTAGGTGTCGCCATCTTTTTCAATGCCTCTAAAGCTTGTTCTGCTTTCGATTCTTGGATGACACCGATAACAGCGTTTAAAACTACAACGAGCGCGATAATACTAGCATCAGCCCATTCACCTACAAAGGCAGAAATAAGGGCAGCAATAATAAGGACATATACGAGGACGTCATTAATTTGGGCGAAAATACGCTGCCATAACGTGCGTTTTTGTTTTGTAGCTAATTCATTAGAACCGTATTGCTTTAAACGTTCATTTACGATTTCATCTGTTAAACCGTGTTGTTCGTTTGTTTCTAAGTCGATTAATGTTTGATCTTTCGTCTTACTGTACCAATTGCTCATAAGTAAGCACCTCCAGTAAAAACAGTTAGCAATGGTAGTGTTGCTATTATTTGTGAGTAGTATGTATGGAGAAAAAATCTAAGGTGAGGTTCTACTTCCATTGTACAGTATTTTACAGTTGGTTGAGGGAAAGAGAAAAGTTGTCATGAATTTGTTGGAAATAAAAAAAGCCTCATATAAACGAGGCTTTTTTTACTTTTTAATTAATGTACCTAATTCTTCTGTAATAGCTTGCATTTCACTGATGCTGAATGTTTCACGTTTCATAACATGCTCGTAAATGTCACGTAAGTCTTCGTACATTTCTTCATTAAAGCTAGCAGCTCTCATCGCTCCAGCATTAACCATACGTAATTTTTCTTTAATAGCTTCGACCATATATTCAACGTTTTCTTCTGACTTTACGGATAAATCCACCGAAGTGTCCCCCTTTAAAATAACATAAGGATATCTTAACATTTTTTATCATTTTCGTTAATGAATCTTTTCAATCCTATTAAATTAGTAGGGATTTCCTTTATAATTAATAATTGGTTGTTTATACTATAAGTATATATAAAGAAATGCACCAAGAAGGGAAGAACAAAAATATGGTTCAAGTATTGTTTGTTTGTCTTGGGAACATTTGCCGTTCACCGATGGCAGAAGCAATTTTTCGAGATCTTGTCGTAAAAGAGGGACTCGAGGAGAAAATTGTCATTGATTCTGCAGGAACTGGAGATTGGCATGTTGGCCATCCGCCACATAAAGGAACACAAAAAATTTTAAAAGAAAATGCAGTCACTTTTGAAGGAATTAAAGCAAGGCAGGTAGAAAAAGAAGACTTAACAAAGTTTGATTATATTATTGCCATGGACAACAAGAATATAGCAGATTTAAAAAGTTTAGGTAAAACTGGAGGCTATATTGGTAGACTGTCCGATTTTGTTCCAGACGGTGGCTGGACAGACGTTCCCGACCCTTACTATACAGGGAATTTCCAAGAAGTATATGACCTTGTAACAGAAGGGTGTGCAAAGCTATTAGCTTTCATTCGAAATGAACAAGGAATATGAGGAAGCTTAGAAAGAAATACTTTCTAATATAAGAAATGAAAGGGTGAAGGAATATGGCAAAGAAAAATAATATTGCTCGAAACATTGCGATTGGTGTAGCTGCAGGTGTAGCTGTATCTATGTTGAAGAAGGAAAACCGTGAAAAAGTAAAAAATACTGCGGAAAAAGCAAAAACAAAGATGATTGAAATCGGTGAAAATGCGAAGATAAAAGAAAAAGTGCAAACTGTTACAGATAAAGGACGCGAACTCGCTGACTTCAATGTAGTAAAAGCGAAAGTAGCAGAAATTAAAAAATTGACGCCGTCTGTTGTAGAGACGTTAAAAGAAACGAAAGAAATTTTTAGTAAGAAAAAGGTTGAGCCAGCAGAGAAGCCAGAAACGATTGAAATTCAAGCTGTATCTTCAAAGGTAGATGAGCTGAAAGCAGAAGAAGAGCCAGTAGTTGCTGAAGATGGCGGTATGAAAGAAGCGCGTGAACTATTTATGAAAGACTCAAATGTAGAGGGAAAAAAAACTGAAGCGTACATTGAGTTGAAGCAAGATAAAGAAGAGAAGAAAAGCGTTTAAACATATATGAGAAAAATTTTAGAAAAGGTGAGGAGACATCGTACTTATTCGTTTGGTAAAGACTTATATGACCGAACGATGCGCGATGATGTAGCGGGCTTGGCAGCACAGCTCGCTTATTTCTTCTTGCTTGCAATTTTTCCTGGGCTCGTTTTCTTAATTACGCTTCTTGGATTTATTCCCATTCAAACAGAGGATGTGCTTAGTTTATTAGAGGTTTATGTACCAGATGATGCAATGAACTTAATTGAGGTAAATGTAGATAAAGTTGTAAATCAGCAAAATGGTGGTTTATTATCATTTGGTTTATTATCCATGTTATGGTTTGCCTCAAATGGTGTTAATGCGGTTATGAATGCTTTTAACCGCGCCTATGACGTGAAAGAAACACGTTCTTTTATTACAACAAGAGCGTTATCAATTGTGTTTACATTAGCTATCATTTTTATGATTGTCTTTGCTTTAATTGTCCCGGTATTCGGACAAGTTATTGGAGCAGCGGTGTTTAAAGCACTCGGTTTATCAGATAGTTTCTCTTTCGTATGGAGCATTACACGCTTAGTAGCGAGTTTCTTCGTACTATTTGCCTTGTTTAGTTTCTTATATACATTTGCACCAGATCGAAAGTTAAAAAGAAGAGAAGTCATTTCAGGAGCAACATTTGCTACTGTAGGATGGATTGTGGTATCGTACTCATTTGCTTATTATGTAGATAAGTTTGCGAATTACGCCAATACATATGGTGGTCTCGGTGGTATCATTATTTTAATGTTATGGTTTTACTTAACTGGATGGGTAATTTTACTTGGCGGTGAAATTAATGGTTTACTCCATCATTATAGGACGGGTGACAATAATTCCCGTAATGAAAAATGACCTCTTGTTCCATAATAATAGGGAACAGGGGGGATATTTCATGAGTAATAATAAAAAGAACCACAACAACAAAAATAACAATAAACAAAAGAGCAGTTCGCATCCAAAGCATAAAACGAGTAGTAGTGCGAACGGGCATAATAGCTACCATTAAAAAAACGGGTCCTCTATGAGGGACCCGTTTTATTTGTTTCCATTTAATAATCGTAAGCCATTTAAAATGACAAGAATTGTACTTCCTTCATGCCCAATCACACCGAATGGAAGAGCTAAAAATTGCAAGAAGTTTGAACAAATCAGCATTGCAATTACAGCTAGTGAAAAGATTACGTTTTGCTTTACAATACGGTTCATTCGTTTTGATAAGCGGATTGCTTGGGAAAGGCGAGATAATTCGTTTTTCATAAGTACAACGTCTGCAGTCTCTAAAGCTACGTCTGTTCCTTCACCCATTGCTACACCAATGCTGGCAGTAGCGAGTGCAGGAGCATCATTTATACCATCTCCGACCATTGCTACTGTCCCGTATTTTTCTTTTAGCTTTTTAATCGTTTCAACTTTTGTTTCTGGTAAGCATGATGCGTAATATTCCTTTATATTACTTTCAGAGGCAATTGCTTTTGCCGTTTCTTCATTATCTCCAGTAATCATAATTGCTTCGACACCAATGCTTTGTAATTCACGAATAGCAGCTATTGTTTCTTGGCGAAGCGTATCTTTTAAAGCGATAAGTCCAAGAATGCCTCTCTCATCACTAATATAAACGACAGTTTTACCTTCTTTTTCAAGGGAGGCAGAAATACCATTATGAAATGTCTTTGTTTCTTCACCGATAAAATCAGCTTTACCTATTTTATAAGCTTTGTTTTCAAATATTCCTTTGAGTCCAAAACCAGTTACATCTTCAACATTTTCTGGTTTTTTTAATACAATGTCATACGCATGTTGTGCATATTTAACGATAGATTCAGCTAAAGGGTGTGTAGAGTGACTTTCAATTGATGCTGTAATAGAAAGTACTTCTTTTTCTGTCATACTTTCTCGAACATATACATCTGTTACGGTAGGTTTTCCTTCTGTTAATGTTCCTGTTTTATCAAAGGCGATCGCTTTTACTGAAGCGAGGCGTTCTAAATGTATGCCACCTTTAAAGAGAATTCCATTTCTTGCTCCGTTAGAAATTGCAGACAATGTTGCTGGTGTAATGGCAGCAACGAGTGCACAAGGAGATGCGACTACAAGTAAGATCATAGCGCGATAAAACGTTTCATTCCAGCTCCAGTCAAGTAAGAAATGAGGGACGAACATCATAAGCGCAACAACGAGTAGTACACCTTTTACGTATGTTCCTTCAAACTTTTCGATGAATAGTTGTGATGGTGATTTTTCACTTTGTGCACTTTGGACGAGACGGATAATCTTTTGGAATAATGTTTGATCGCTCGGCTTCGTAATTTTAACTTCGATAGCACCGCGTAAATTTACGGTACCGGCAAATACTTCATCGCCATGTTTTTTTTCATTTGGAATAGGTTCTCCAGTAATTGCTGCTTCATCGATATTTGTTTCACCGTTATGAATCGTACCGTCAGCAGGAACGCGCTCACCTGGCTTAATTAAAATAATGTCGTTAATTTGTAATCGTCCAACAGGAACACGTTCTTCGGGTCCATTTGAAATACGTAATGCTTCTTCAGGTTGTAAATCAAGAAGCGCTGAAATTTCTTTTTGACTTTTACTTAATGTATAAGATTCCATCGCACCGCTTAGTGCGAAGATAAAGATTAAAATTGCACCTTCTGCCCAGTAGCCAATGATTGCAGCACCGATAGCAGCAAAGAGCATGAGCATTTCGACATTTAGCTCTTTCTCTTCAATGGTATCTTCAATACCTTCTTTCGCTTTTGCATATCCACCAACTATATAAGCAAGGATATAGCAAGTAATGCCTACATTCATTGCATCGTTCTTTGTGAATAACCAACCAGCTAAAATGAAAATACCAGATGCGATTGCAAATATAAGTTCATGATGTTTCGTTAATGTATCCCATAAAGAGGGATGAGAAATAGACTTTTGTACTTGTAATGTTTTTACTTCTGAGTTCATTACTACTCGCTCCTTCCAAATTCTTATTGAGAAAAAGAATCAAAATCGAAACCCCTATAAAACGACGAAAGCTGCCATCCATAATGGATAGCAGCATTTCTGTTGAATCTGATTTTAATAGTTATTATGTTGTAATTATTCTATAGTATAGCATATGTTTTCGTTAGATGATATGTTTTGTTTGCGTATAAACTGAAAACTTGTGTTTTCACACTTCCTTTGGTATATATGAATATTGTTCATAAAAAGATCGGAAAGGAAGACAACAAGTGAAGACAGAGAAATTTTTTACCCATCCGATTGGCGTACTAATTGCTGCAATAGTAGCGACTTTTTTGTGGGGGAGCGCATTCCCATTTATTAAATTAAGTTATGCTGAACTTGGAATTCAGCCACAAGAAGTTGGGGAGCAAATATTATTTGCTGGTTATCGTTTCTTTTTATCTGGAGTCATGCTCTTATTATTCTTTAAAGTGTTAGGAAAAGATATGAGCTTCAAAAAAGGAACGGGGAAGCAGTTAGTACAAATTGGTTTATTTCAAACATTTCTTCAATATATATGTTTTTATATTGGAATGAGTTATAGTTCTGGTATTGAGGGAGCTATCATTTCAGGAACATCATCATTCTTTCAAATTTTACTCGCTCACTTTTTATATAAAGATGACGCTCTCAATATGAGAAAAATAATTGGGGTCTCTATTGGCTTTTGTGGTGTCATTTTAGTAAATGTACCGAGTGATGGTAGTTTGTCATTCCATTTCGGAATCGGTAGCTTATTACTTCTTAGTGCAGCAATGTTGTATTCATATGGAAACATATTGGCGAAAGAAGGTAGCAAAACATTAGATGTTGGCTATATGACAGCATATCAAATGATTTTTGGTTCTATAGGGCTATTATGTATAGGGGCTTTGCAAGTTGGAGCCATGCCACTTACATTTAGTGTACATGCAATATTTATGCTTCTCTACTTATCTTTCTTATCCGCAGCAGGCTTTTGCATTTGGAATACAATTATGAAGTATAACAAGGTTGGAAAAGTATCAATGTACATGTTCTTTATACCCGTATTTGGTGTGTTATTATCGAGCATGATTTTAGGAGAAGCAATTCATTCATTTGTATTATTCGGTTTGGCATGTGTAGCCGCGGGAATTATCGTGGTGAATCGGACGACAGCTAAGCAGAAAAGGGCGAACGAAAAACAAGTAGCATAGATAACAGGAAAACGATTACAATGGAAGAACAGTACTGTTCTTCTTTTTTTATATAGAAAAAGGATAATAGACTAGGTGTAACGAAAAAAGATACAAAAAGCATTTATTGAGGAGAACATGTTATGAATCTACTTTACATGGTGTTAATTGGACAAATAATTCTTTTTTTAATTGGTGCAATGTACGCAATAGGACAGACAAAAAAAACAAGAAATAATATGCCGTTACCTTTAGCGGTGCGTCTTATTCTTAGTTTTTCTTTAACAGGGAGTGCAATTTGGATATGGTTACAAGATCCATCAGTAGCGTATAGTACGTGGGTTGCACTAGGTATGACGTTATCAACTGTAGGAGATTTATTTATGGCAGGTTTGATTCCAATTGGTCATCGATTAATTGGAGGGATGATTACTTTCGCGCTTGCGCATTGTTTTTATGTAAAAGCATTTTTGCAAACAGGCATCTCATGGAATGGTTTTTGGATTGGTTTACTCGTATACGGGCTCTTTCTAATTATAGGATGGTACTTCTTTATACGAAATGATAAACAAGATAAATTGTTTACGATAGGAGCTCTAATTTACGGATTGTGGGTTGGAGGAATGGCTTGCTTTGCATTCGCCCTATACTATGAGAATACAGGAATATGGTGGATACCGGCTTTTGGTGGTTTACTATTTGTGATTTCTGATTTTATTATAGGTGTGACAGATATTGGAGGGCGCAAATTAAAGTATGAACCACTTTGGATTTGGTTTACATATGTAGCGGCTCAAATGTGTATTGTATATGTGGGAATATAAAAAGATACTCTCAAAAATAGTGGATAGACTATTTTGAGAGTATCTTTTTTTGTTACTATGCTACGATGTTTTTTTGTTGTAGGGCAGAAAGGCTATATTCATCAGCTGCTTTATAACCTTGAGCTAATAAATCATTGATGTAAAGCTTGTTGTAAATAAAGCAGAAGACTAGGTTAGAGAATCCGAACGTAAACATGCTAGCGATTAAAATAATTAAAAACCATTTCCAATCTCCACGGAATATAGCAGGGAAGAAACCAAAGAAAAATACAGTCCAACTAAAACCAATTTTTGCTTGTTTAATTTGGCCGGTATTTTCATTTTTAAGCATAACTTTCATAGAAAAAGTCCTCTTAAGTAAATAAAAATATAAAATAATATATTTTTGAATATTATTATTTAAAAGTTTGTAATATTAAAATTTTATAATTCAGAATTTTATGGAAATTACACAGTTGAAGTCCTTATAATAAAAGTAAAAAGATGATGAGATGGTGGAATGATGCAAAAGAAAAAACGTTGGCGTGAATTCTTTGGAACAATTGCAATTGCATGTTTGTTAGTGTTTTTAGCGAAAATTTTTGTGTTTTTTCCTACGACTGTAAAAGGAGCGTCCATGAAGCCGACGTTACAAGATGGGGATAAGCTGATTGTTAATAAGTTAGCAAAGCAGTTTGAAAGTTATGGGAGAGAAGATATTATTGTTGTGAAGACGGATAATTTTTATGTGAAAAGGGTTATTGGTTTGCCTGGCGATGTAATCGAGGTGAGAAATGATCAATTATATGTGAATCATGAAGTGACACAGGAAGCTTATTTGTATAGTAATAAAAAACAAGCTGAAAAAAAACTTATGAATTTAACAGAGGACTTTGGACCGATTACAGTTCCTAAAAATAAGATTTTTGTTATGGGAGATAATCGCCTAATAAGCAGAGATAGTAGAAATGGTTTGGGACTTATTGATAGAGAAGATGTATTAGGAGAATTAGCGGCAATTTATTATCCATTTGAACATATGAAAATAATGAATTAAAGTAAAAAACCAAGCAAACTGAAATTTGCTTGGTTTTTTATGTTAAATCGTAGGAGACTCATTAAATTCATAGACGTCTTCATTGCTTTTGTTTGTACTTAAAACGAATTTGTGCTGCAATAGTTGCAGTTTAAAGAATGCTAACGGATCGTGATAAGTTTCTGGGTTGCTTCTTAATGTTGTTAATGTTTGCTCGTCTTCCTGTATTTCAAGTTGAGCTGCTTCTACATTTTGTTTCAATATGCTAAGTGGATCTTTAAAGAACATCATGATATCTCGTTCTAATGCGCCTTCAAATACTTCAAATTGAAGGAAGAATTGTTTTGAGATTGTTTGAGCAATTTCCGTATAGTCTTCCGTTTCAATGTATTGTTTATATTTGTTTGCGAGCATAGACTGATTTTTTTGCATGTTACCAAATAGTTTTCCCGCACTCTTTAAGAAAAATTGTGTCGGTGTAAAGCGTAATAAAATATTGATGTTCGTTACTGTAATTCTATTTGTCATGCGTACAACATCTCGATGCCAATCATCTAGTAATTTGAAATCACAAGGAAGTTTCATGCGTTCTTCTTTATATAATTTATTAAACGTTTCACTCATTTCATCTAAATAAGATTGAGCTTGAATAAATTCATTATGAGCTGTTTCAATCCACTCTTGAATAGAACCAGTAAATTTAGGAAGAAGTACTTGTTGTACATGTTTTTGAACTCGTTCGTTCATCGCAGTATTTAATTCTTCATGAACTAATTTGAAGTCGCTATCTTCTTGAACAAGGTCAGAACAACTCTGTAATAATTCAGGGATTTGAGAATGGATATCTCGTGTGATTTCTTCTTTCGTTAAAAGATAAGATTCTGTAATAGAACGAATTTTATCTTTTTCAAGGGCAGTAAGGTTGTTAATAAATCCATTTAATTTAACTGAGATATGTTTATTCCAGCGTACTGATTTCACTAATGTATTTTCTAACTCCACACGTTCATTTACAAGGTATGCGATTGTCTTTTGAGTAAACCATATTAGTTTTTCTATACGTTCTTGTTCCATGTTACGTTCTGCCAAATTAGAAAGAATAGACTCTGTCACGTCCCCAAGTTGCTGGCTACTCTCTTGTGAAGGAGAGTATGGGAAGAACTGTGCATTTGGGAAATGGACTTTAATCTTACTCATTAGTTTTTCATTATTGGTCGTATTATTTGTGTGTAATACGAAATGAATTTGTAAATTTGGCACTTGTTCCCGTAAATAAAGTAATGTATCAAGTTCTTCACCATGTAATGGTGAAGCAGAATTTAATACGTAAATAAGGCTATCTGCTGCTTGTAAGTATTCAAAATATGAGCTGTTTTTATCCACTTGCCCTTGAACAGGTGGCGTAACAAGAAATGCAAATTTATTTTTTCTTAAAAATCTACTTGGTAACTTAATTTCTATACATTTTTTCTCAAGTTCTGATCCGGAAGGTGTAGCCATTCTTTGATGGAATTCATCAAAGTTAGGTATATTGTGTACATCTAACGCAGTGAATTCTGTTATTTCAGTTTGGCTATCATCTTTAAATAGAATAGGAGTTGTTACAGTCTCAGTTAAGATGTTCTCTCCTAGTATTGAATTGATGAATGATGATTTATCCTGGTTACTAGTTCCCGCTATTAGTAATTGTGTAACATTTAAATCACACAGTTCGTGAACGAGTAACGTAAATTGATGACTTAAATCCACATCGTTTTTTTCAGCCCATACAGCAATTGTTTCGAATAAATGAGAAACTGTTTCCATATTTACATTTGTTTCAGCTGTTGAATTAGAAAGTAGGGCTCCAGCACTTTTTACGAGTAATGACTCTAAAGTTGTAGGTGAAACTTCATTCCATGCTAACACTGCAGCAGAGACAAATAGGGCATCTTTTGCTTGCGTTAAACTAAACCAATTGGTTAATAAATCTGGTACAAGTCCCTGCATTTCATGCATGAAATGCTCACCAGTAATTAACTCAAAGTACGTATCTTGATAGCGTTCAACAATTTCATGCCAATCGTCATTGTTGTCTGTTTCAATATGTAAGAATAAATGATTTATTGTTTGAATCCAAGGTAGATGTAAGTTTTCATTTTGATAGCTGTTCCAAAGCGCAATAACAAGTTCTTTAAATTGGACTTGATCAATTGCATATAAAGCTTTTAAAGATTCATAGAAATATTCTGGTTTGATTCGTTTCGTGAATCCTTGATTCACATAATTGATTAAAGTATCGAACCAGTGTAACGATTTTGTTCGAATTCCTTCTTGAACGGCAAGTTCGATAGCATTATTCCAATCTTCTTGTTTTTCATAGAATGAGCGAGCAATTGCAGTGATATTAGGATAGTCAGGTTGAAATGCAACAGCCTCACTAATCGTCTTAAATGCTAGACCTAAACGATCTTGTTCGATGTAAAGAGAAAGAAGTTGTAAGGAAACTTCCATTGTAAGAGTTGTATCTTCCGTTTGAATAGATTGATAAATCTCTTCTGCTTTTGGCAAGAATCCTAGTTCAAAATAAGAATCCGCAATATTTTTGGTTGCCCAAAGTGCAAGTTCGTTATTTACTTTTTCCCATTTAAATATCGCTGCTTCAAAGTCTTTATTTTGGTAATAAAATTCACCTTGGGCAAAGCGGATATTAGAAATGTTGGAGAATTCATTTGTAGATTCATTTATATATGCTTCACCGAGTACTTCTGATACTGGAGTAGAAGTTTCTTCTGTTAAAAATGTTTTATAGTAAACCTTTTGGATAAATTGATTTTCAATGGTCATGTTCGTTCCCCCTGTATAATTTAGAAAAATGATGTTGTATGTAAAGGGTGTATGTTCTTTTAATAGGTAGAAGTTGCATTATATCGACCAAACTATGTTTTTGCTAGATATATCATTTTTCCTGAGAGTTAAACCGTTGCGAAAAGTAACTTTCCTTTATTGTAACAAAAAAACAAGCATATGAATTTTTATTTTTTAATCCGGCTATTTGCGGGTAGTAAGACTAGCGCTTCAAAAATCGGTGAATACAAGGGAAGTAGGCGGGAGTCGGGCGCACAATTGGTGTGTGCTAAAAATTAGTGAGGATGAGCAAATCACCACTGATTAATGGTTCACTTTCTTCCTGCTAAAGGAATGGATAGAAGTAGAGTTCATTATAAAAACAATGTATAGTGAATATGTATACCATGTTTGTCTGAAAGATAGAAAGGGCACAATGTGGAATAACGATCGTGCATAGGATGTGTTTTCCAAATGGAACAACATATTGGCGAGTTAATCGCGCATTATGGGTATTTTGGAATTATTATAGCGTTGGCCGGTGGAATTGTTGGATTACCGATACCAGACGAGTTTTTATTGACCTTCGTTGGTTATAACGTTTCTAAAGGAGTTATGTCAGGAACTGCTGCTTTTTTAAGCGGGATGGCTGGTGCGATGTTAGGTATTACATTAAGCTACATATTAGGTTTAAAACTTGGACTTCCTGTTTTAAAAAAATATGGGCCGAAGATTAGAATTAAAGAACATCACATTGAAAAAACGCATATTTTATTTGAAAAGTATGGCCCCTTTCTTTTAATGATTGGTTACTTTATTCCGGGAGTACGTCATTTAACAGCATATTTTGCTGGGATGTCGAATTTAACACTTTGGCGTTTTTGTTTGTATGCTTACGGTGGTGCGCTTATTTGGATAAGTGTTTTTATTGGACTTGGCTGGAAGTTAGGAGAGAAATGGCGTTTCGTTGAGTATAGTTTACATCATTATGGAATATGGATTTTATTCATTTCAGTAATTGTTATATGTATTGTATGGTTTTACATAAAGAAAAAGAAAAACCGCTAATAGCGGTTTTTTTAGCTGAAAGCAATAAATAATACACCAGCTGTAATAAAGACTACACCAACGCCAGTCATAAAGTTTAATTTTTCACCGAGTATAATCATCGCGAGAATGATAGAAAATACGACGCTTAATTTATCGACAGGAGCCACTTGTGAAACTTTCCCTGTTTTGAGGGCAAGAAAATAAAATAGCCATGACGAAGCACCTGCAACCCCACTTAATGTGATAAAGAGCAGTGCTTTTTTATTTAGCAGTACGTCGCCAATATTTTGAAATTTACCTTGGATAATAATAACGCCTACCATAAATAATGCCATAATAATAGAACGAACCGTTGTTGCAACATTGGCATCGATTCCATCTAAACCAATCTTTCCGAAAATAGATACAAGGGCAGCAGCAATTGCTGATAATAGTGCGAATAAGAGCCATGAACTCATAGTAAAATTCCTCCAATCTTACATTATTATACATGAAAACCATTCTCATGTATAAAGTGAAACTTTAATGAGTGGGATTTTACCGCCCCGCAAATAACGAAATAATCCCCACCTTATATTGCTAATAAGGTGGGGATTATTATACTACTCTGCAATTTCCTCATACAAAAAGTACGTTACATTATAAATATGTTCTACTTCATCGTCTGTCATAAACAATAATTCATCACGCTCAATCCCTTTTTTCTTTTCAATAAACTCAATCATGTTTTTACGTTCTTCTCTTTTCATCAATTTTATTTCTCCTCTCAATCTGTTTTAATACAGTGTATTTAAGTTACTGCTATTATATAACAGAATCTTTAGAAAGTTCCACCTATTTTATTGTTTTTTTCAGAAGAACTTTTCGACAAAACAAGCCCACCTAAAGGGGGCTTGTTTTATTTTATAGTCGTAAAAACTCAGGCTCCGTCGTACCAGCACCATCGATGTAATAAATTGTGTCGGGATTGATTTTTATTAATACGTAATTAGGGTCTTCAGGACCAAGTAACCAGCGTTTTAAGCTATTATTCCAAAACTTGTTTTTTAATGTGGAGTCTTCCTCGATGGAAGCTAAGCCTTCAACTTCAATATAATCTTCATCTAATTTTTTTCCTTCACGTCCAAGTAGTACATGTACATTTGGATTGTTTTCGATATCTGTTATCTTTTTTGATTTCCGATCTGTTGCAACATATAACACAAAATCTTCGTGGAAAAACATCATAAAGGTACTATGAGGTTTATTTTCACGTACAGTAGATAATACACCAGTTCGTTGACCGCAAATAATAGTTTCAATTTTTTCTTTTAAATGCATGCTTTTAGCCCCTGTTCATAATTTATTGTTTTCTCCGTTTAAACAAGATAATTTAAATATCTTTCATACTGTTTTCTTCAATCCGATTTTTTAAACGTAATTGTGATGAAATCGGACAAGTTAGGAGAAGAATAATAATAATATCGAGGAGAAATACATACGATGGAAGGATGAAAAGCATGTTTAATAAAATATTTCTTATAGTAGCACTGATCGGGGTACCACTTTCTGTACTTGGAAAAATGCTTCATTGGCCTCAAACAATTATGTTCGCTGTGTATTGTATTACTATTATCGCATTAGCGGGTTTTATGGGGAGAGCGACAGAAAGTTTGGCGATTGTCTCGGGACCTAGAATAGGCGGATTATTAAATGCTACTTTCGGTAATGCTGTTGAACTAATCATTTCGATTTTTGCACTTCAGGCAGGATTAATTGAAGTGGTGTTAGCCTCATTAACGGGTTCTGTACTTGGAAATTTATTATTAGTAGGAGGGCTATCCTTCTTTGTAGGAGGGCTTAAATACAAAAGACAAAGTTTTAATGTGTATGATGCAAGGCATAATTCAGCTTTATTAATCTTTGCTGTAGTAGTAGCTTTTGTTATTCCAGAGATTTTTTCAATGAAGATGGATGCTGGAAAGACCTATCAATTAAGTATTGGTGTTTCTATCATTATGATTATTATGTACCTTGCTGCACTGCTATTTAAGCTCGTTACGCATCGTGGTGTATATCAACATAAAACGGATGAAGTAGCTCATGAGGAAGAACCAGAGTGGTCGAAAGGTAAAGCGCTACTTATTTTAGCAATAGCGACAATTGCGGTAGCTTATGTGTCAGAGGCGCTTGTGCATACATTTGAGACAGTTGCAAAATCATTTGGTTGGTCAGAATTATTTATAGGGGTTATTATCGTTGCAATTGTTGGGAATGCAGCGGAACATGCATCTGCAATTATTATGGCGTATAAAAATAAAGTAAATATTGCAGTTGAAATTGCAATAGGTTCTACGTTACAAATTGCCATGTTTGTTGCTCCTGTATTAGTACTGCTTTCTATGTTCTTTGCACAAAGGATGCCTTTAGTATTTACAATACCAGAACTTGTTTCTATGATTACAGCTGTTTTCTTAACGATTGCGATTTCAAATGATGGAGATACAAATTGGTTTGAAGGCGGTACTTTATTAGCGGCGTATGTCATTATGGGAATTGGTTTTTATTTATTATGAAAAATAGGCATAACAATTGTATTGAGAGAAAACAATAAACAAAGTAGTATATATACCTTTACGTAGGAAGGAGCCAGACAGGTGAAACGAGTATACAGCATATGTCTTTCAACTATGGTCTCGTTTATTCTATTATTTCCTAACATGAGTTTTGCAAAGACAACGGTAGAAACAAAAATGCCTTCATCTGTTTTAAATATTTCTAAAGACAATACGTTTCCAAATGATGCGCAAGATTTGCCGCGCTTACAACCGAGTAAGTTTGCTCAAGAACTATTGAAAACAGCAAATATTAAAATTGAAAATCCGGACTTAATTCGAATGTTTAATGAAACGACAATTTCGAATGCGCCGCTTGCGGTAGGGTACCGAGCAAAGATTTATTTAGGTCAATGGGCTTTGAATTATGAATCGGTTGAGACATCGATTAATTGGGAATATAAACAAGTAAATCGCAATGTGTACGATAATCGCGGAGGAGATCGCTTATATCCGCTACGCTATAAGCAAGAAACGCAAAAGACGGTTGAAGGTGATTTAACAGCAGATATGAAAAATACTGCGGATGTGAAAAAAATGATGCTTCTCAAAGCACTTGAAAAAGTACAATTGCCGCTTTCATTTAAAACGACCATTGGTTATGGTACTGGACATGAGCGTGTGTATAATATTAGTCCGAGTCAACTTGGATATTTATACGCTTATACACCAGCAGTAAATGAAAAAGGAAAAGTAACATTTGGAGAAGTGTATCTTGTGTTAAAGGGAAATCAAAAAAGGCTTGTTGTAAAAAATATTACTTCTCAAGGAATTGGAGCGGCGATTCCAATTCATGATCATTTGTATTTTAAATTCATTTCATCTTCTCACTCGCAATAATATGAAAAAACGTCAGCTTATAAGCTGACGTTTTTATTTATCCTGCTATTTGTGGGCAATTGGTTCAACTAATAATCAGTGGGGAATGAACAAAACCTCCACTGATTAAAGTTGAACTTTAAAATGTTATGTTTGCTGTTTTTGATAAGAAATCTTCTGTCGGATAGTAGCTATTTTTTACAAGAACATTTGGTCCAAGGCATTTTACTGCAGGACAGTGACAGCTTAATGATTGTGCTGTTTTTGAAGCACTCCATTTGTCATACGCTTCTTGTAGTGTGTTTGTTTGTACGTTACCTAGAAGGGGAACGTCACCGAAATCAGTTACAATAATATTTCCATCGAAAATGTTGACGTTTAAACGAGAACGACCATCTGGATCGTTACGAACTGTTACATTTTTGCTTTCTTGTAATTTCTTAAATGTGGCGATGTCTCGCTCATCATCGCTACAAGCGTAGAAAGGTAAAGTTCCAAATAACATCCATACATTTTCATCGCGAATTTCTAGTAAATGCTCAATTGCATCACGAATTTCAGCTTTTGTTAAAATTTCTAGATTGCTCGCAAAATCACTCGGATACATCGGGTGAACTTCATGACGTTTACAGCCCATCTCTTCGACAATTTGACGATGAATATGTTCAATATGTGGTAGAGTTCTTTTGTTTAACATCGTTTCAGCTGATACGAGTACACCTGCATCTGATAGAGCTTTACTATTTGTAATCATTCGTTCAAATAATTTTGCACGTTGTTCATAAGTAGGTTTACGTTCCATCATTGCAAATCCACCTTCAACGAAGTCATCAATTGTTCCCCAGTTATGGGATATATGCAATACGTCTAAATAAGGAATAATTTGTTCGTAACGTGCTAAATCTATAGTTAAGTTTGAGTTGATTTGAGTGCGAACGCCTCGTTCATGGGCGTATTTTAAGAGTGGTGTTACATAGTTGTCGACGGATTTCTTTGAAAGCATTGGTTCTCCGCCAGTAATACTTAAAGAACGTAAATGAGGAATCTCATCTAATCGTTTTAATAAAAGCTCCATCGGAAGCGGATTTGGATCTTTCGGCTGTAATGTGTAACCAACAGCACAATGCTCGCAACGCATATTGCATAACGTTGTCGTTGTAAACTCAACGTTTGTTAATAGTAGTTTGCCGTACTCTTCAAGGTCCATATACGCTTCCCATGGATCGTAAGAAGGAGTAATCGGCTTCATTTTTTGTGATATCGTCATATGAAATACTCCTTTGACTATTGAAATAACAATTTGTCCATTCTCTATAATAGAAGAATATGTACTTTTTATAAAGTGAAACTTTTTTGTGAAAAAAGAGAGAGGGCTTACATTTGAATGAATGACTGTGACAAAATTGATGAAATTTCATGCCCATAGCAATCATTTTTGCGGTATAATAAAAGCAACTCGAATTAAAAGGAGAGTGCCTTCATGGGAAAAGCAATTGAAGATAAAGATTCACAACTAGTATATTTAAAAGAACGTTTAAATATGTTCATTGAAGTAATTGATACAATTGAACCTGAAGAAGTAGAGTTAGAGGATGTAGATCGTCTTCTTGCGATGTTAGATGAATTAGAATTAAAATGTGAGCAATTTAAAAAAGACGAATAATATATTAAAAAGGCTGCCAATGCAAAATTGGCAGCCTTTTTCTGTATGGATAATAGAAGGACGGTAGAAAAAAAGGTATAATCAAGTTGTGAAAAATTTCATTTATGCTTTAATAGCGTGAAACAAATAAAAAGCTGAAGAGCATAACAATGGAATTTTCAGCTCATAACGTTTTGGTAGCGTTCACAATTGAGGGGGAAGTAACAATGGAAAAGCTTCAAGAAAGCATGTATCAACTAATTGTTGAAACGTCAACGAACTTACCGAAAGATGTTCGTCGTGCGATTCAACAAGCGAAAGAACGAGAAAATTCAGGGACTCGTTCTGCGATGGCACTTGGCACAATTACGAATAATATTAAAATGGCTGATGATAACATCTCGCCAATTTGCCAAGATACAGGGATGCCAACGTTTAAAATTTATACACCAGTTGGTGTGAATCAATTAAAGTTGAAGGAAGCTATCTATAATGCGCTTGAGCGGGCGACAAAAGATGGTAAACTTCGTCCCAATTCTGTTGATTCTCTTTTTGGAGACAATAGTGGAAATAATTTAGGACCAGGTACACCGGTTATTAAGTTTGAACAATGGGAAAAAGATTATATTGATGCACGCTTAATTCTAAAGGGTGGTGGCTGTGAGAATAAAAATATACAGTATAGCTTACCGTGTGAATTAGAAGGACTTGGACGCGCTGGTCGTGATTTAGAAGGAATTCGTAAATGCCTTCTTCATGCTGTATATCAAGCGCAAGGTCAAGGTTGTAGTGCAGGTGTAATTGGTGTTGGTATCGGGGGAGACCGCACATCAGGTTACGAATTAGCAAAAAATCAATTATTCCGTACATTAGATGATGTCAATCCAGTACCAGAGTTACAAAAACTTGAAGAGTACGTATTAGAAAATGCGAATAAGCTTGGCATTGGTACGATGGGATTTGGCGGAGAAACGACTTTACTTGGTTGTAAAATTGGCGTGTATAATCGTCTGCCCGCTAGTTTCTACGTATCTGTTGCGTATAATTGCTGGGCATATCGCCGCCTTGGCGTAACAATCGATCCTGAAACAGGTGAAATTATGGACTGGCTATATCAAGAAGGTGAGGATACACTTCAGCAAGAAGCGCAAGAAAAAATAGAGCAACGTGAGATCGTATTACAAGCACCAATTACAGAAGAGCAAATTCGTGAACTTCGCGTTGGTGATGTTGTAACAATTAATGGCATGATGTATACAGGTCGTGACGCAATCCATAAGCATTTAATGGATAACGATTGTCCAGTAGATTTAAAAGGACAAGTTATTTATCACTGTGGTCCAGTTGTCGTGAAAGATGAAAATGAAAACTGGCAAATTAAAGCGGCAGGTCCAACGACGAGTATTCGTGAAGAACCGTACCAAGGCGATATTATGAAGAAATTCGGTATTCGCGCTGTCATTGGAAAAGGTGGTATGGGTGCAAAAACATTAGCGGCTTTAGAAGAGCACGGTGGTGTATATTTAAATGCAATTGGCGGTGCAGCGCAATATTATGCTGAATGTATTAAAGAAGTAAAAGATGTTGATTTCTTACAATTTGGTATTCCAGAGGCAATGTGGCATTTACGTATCGAAGGATTTAAAGCAGTTGTAACGATGGATTCTCATGGTAATAGCTTACATGCAGATGTTGATAAAACATCACTTGAAAAATTAGCTAGCTTTAAAGAGCCAGTATTTAAGTAAACAAAAATGCATCTCGAATGATTCGAGATGCATTTTTTTGGTATATATAGAAAAACATGTTCAGCATGAAAGAATGCACGGCAACAGAAACTACAAGTACGATTATATATGGAAAGGAGACTATTTATGAAATATAAATGGTTATATATCGGTCTCATTTTTTCAATTATGATGGCACTTGTTCCAGTTTCAGCATTAGCTTATACAAATACTCCACATAACTGGGGAATCCCGCGTCCTAAAAATGAAACAGTACCAGATGCAGGAAAGTTATATACAGATTTACTACAAAAAAATGGTGGGTTTTATTTAGGGGATACAAAGAAAAAAGATATTTATTTAACATTCGATAATGGGTACGAGAATGGATACACAGGGAAAATCTTAGATGTATTAAAAGAGAAAAAAGTACCGGCAACTTTCTTTGTAACGGGTCATTATATTAAAACACAAAAAGATTTGTTATTAAGAATGAAGGATGAAGGACATATTATTGGAAACCATTCGTGGAGTCATCCTGATTTTACAACGGTAAATGATGCGAAACTTCGTGAAGAATTAACGAGTGTAACGGAAGAGATTAAAAAAGTAACTGGGCAAAAAGAAGTAAAATATGTACGTCCGCCGCGCGGCGTATTTAGTGAAAGAACATTGGCTCTTACGAAAGAAATGGGCTATTATAATGTATTTTGGTCACTTGCATTTTTGGATTGGAAAGTGGACGAGCAAAGAGGATGGCAATATGCACATAATAATGTAATGACGATGATTCATCCAGGATCTGTTTTATTACTTCATGCAATATCAAAAGATAATGCAGAAGCACTTGCGAAAATCATTGATGATTTGCGCGAGAAAGGGTATCATTTTAAAAGTCTAGATGACTTAGTAAAAAGCAATCAACCGTAAGCATGTATGCTTGCGGTTTTCTCATGCTATAATGATGTGTAAAAAGGATGGGGACACGTATGTGGAGCGAACATGTTACGTTAGAGTATCCGTATCATTTTGAAGAAGTATTAAAACGTTTATCTTTTGATCCTCTTAACGTCATTCAATTAGATGAGAAAGTCATTTATGTCCCGCTTTGTATAGACGAGGAACAGATTGTTGTTCGCTTGCAAGGGATTGGTACTGTTCAAAATCCACAGTTTTGGATCTCTAGTCAGGCAGGAGATCAAGAGAAAGTCATGAAACGAATGAGGGCCATTTTTCATTGGAATGAACCGTTTCAAGATATACAAAATCATTTTTTAAACACATCATTACGTCCACTATTTGAAACATATGCTTATACTCCAATTATTTTAGAGTTTGATTATTTTGCTTGTCTTCTTCGCTGTATCATTCATCAACAAATAAATTTGAAATTTGCTACTGTGTTAACAGAACAGTTTGTGAAACGATATGGAACAGAGAAGAACGGTGTATTCTTTTTCCCCACTCCAAAAATAGTAGCAAATATTTCAATAGAAGAATTGAGAGAGCAGAAGTTTAGTCAGCGAAAGGCTGAATATATAGTAGGGTTAGGTCGAAGTATTGTCAGCGGTACATTAAATTTAGCGAGTATAGAAACCAGGGCGGATGAAGAGGTTTCCGCACAATTGTTACCAATTAGGGGGATTGGTACATGGACAGTGCAAAATTTTTTAATGTTTGGGCTTGGACGGAAAAATATGTTTCCGAAAGCGGACATTGGGATTCAGCGTGCAGTGCAAGGCGTATTTCAATTAGATGATAAACCTGATGATGCATTTTTAGAAAAAGTGAAACAAGAGTGTGAACCATACTGCAGTTATGCAGCGTTATATTTATGGAAAAGTATAGAGTAGAGGTGTAATAATGATACAAAAGCAACATGAGAGTAAGTTGGAAGTTGGTCAAACGTTTCCTGTGACAATTAAACGTCTTGGGATTAACGGAGAAGGCGTTGGTTATTTTAAGAGACAAGTTGTTTTCATTCCAGGGGCATTACCAGGAGAAGAAGTTGTTGCTGAAACAACGAAAATTCAGCGTGGCTTCGCTGAAGCGAAAGTGAAAAAAGTTCGTAAAGCTTCACCACATCGTGTGAAAGCACCATGTCCGGTATATGAAGAGTGTGGCGGTTGTCAGCTGCAACATTTAGATTATAAAGAACAATTAAATCAAAAGCGTGATATCGTTGTACAAGCATTCGAGAAGTATATGAACAACAGTTTGGAAGAAAAAATTCGTCCAACGCTTGGTATGGAAAACCCATGGCATTATCGTAATAAGAGTCAATTACAAGTGGGACGTAAAGACGAAAAGGTTATTACAGGGCTGTATAAGCAAAACTCACATCAGTTAATTGATATTGCTCACTGTATGATTCAACATAAAGCAACGAATGAAGCGACAAAAGTTGTAAGACGTATATTAGAAAAATTAAATGTTTCTATTTACAATGAGAAAAAACAAAAAGGTTTAGTACGCACAATTGTGACACGTACTGCAGTTCAAACAGGGGAAGTACAAGTTACACTTATTACAACAAAAGAAGAATTACCAAATAAAGATCAATTTATCGCAGAAGTACAAAAACAGATGCCAGCTGTTAAATCAATTATGCAAAACGTAAACTGGCGTAAAACATCTGTTATTTTCGGTGATAAAACATTTAAATTAGCTGGAAAAGAAGTAATTCAAGAAACACTAGGTGATTTATCATTTGAATTATCAGCACGTGCATTCTTCCAGTTAAATCCAGAACAAACAGTTGTTTTATACGATGAAGCGAAAAAAGCAGCTGCTTTAACAGGCGATGAGAAAATTGTAGATGCGTATTGTGGTGTTGGTACAATCGGTCTTTGGCTTGCAAATGATGCAGCGGAAGTACGTGGTATGGATGTAATTCCAGAAGCGATTGAAGATGCAAGAAAAAATGCGAAGCGTCACGGATTTACAAATACGAAATATGAAGCAGGTAAAGCTGAACAATGGTTACCGAAATGGGTAAAAGAAGGATGGCGTCCAGATGTAATTGTTGTCGATCCACCTCGTACAGGTTGCGATGATAAATTACTGGAAACAATTTTAAAAGTGAAACCAAAACAAGTTGTTTACGTATCATGTAATCCTTCTTCATTAGCACGTGATGTACAAGCATTAATGAAGAGTTATGAAGTGGAATATGTACAACCAGTTGATATGTTCCCACATACAGCCCATGTAGAAAATGTAGTGAAGCTTGTTAGAAAGTAAAGTGTATTCATATTCCCTCACGATATGAGGGAATATTTTCTATGAAGGAGAGTAAAATGAATAATTATAAATTAACGATTCAGTACGATGGTGCACGTTTTAAAGGATGGCAACGTCTCGGTAATAACGATAATACAATTCAAGGGAAAATCGAGAGTGTCATATCTGAAATGATCGGAAAAGAAATTGAAATTATCGGTTGTAGTAGAACAGATGCGGGTGTACATGCTTTGAATCAAGTTGCTAACTTTCAGAGTGATGAGAAGTTAGTGGAACATAAAGTGAAAAAATATTTAAATCAATATTTACCCAATGATATTAGCATTACGAGTGTAGAAGAAGTACAAGATCGCTTCCATGCTCGTTACAATTCTAAAGCAAAAACATATCTTTATAAAATTTGGAATGAAGAGCATACAAATCCATTTATGCGTAAATACAGCATGCATGTGAATAAAAAATTAAATGTGAAAAGCATGAAAGAAGCTGCGAAACATTTAGTTGGTTCACATGACTTTACTGCTTTTTCAAATGCGAAATCAAAGAAAAAGTCTATGGTTCGAGAAGTATATACACTTGAAGTGATGGAAGAAGCAGGATTTGTACAAATTAGAGTAAGTGGTAACGGATTCCTTCATAACATGGTACGAAAAATTGTTGGAGCATTAATTGAAGTTGGATTAGGACAATTAGATGCGGACGCAATCCCAAATATTTTAGAGGAAAAACAACGTAATCAAATTAATTGTCTTGCTGAGGCGAGTGGTTTGTATTTGGAGAATGTTGAATTTTAATAAACAATAAAAAAATCGAGCTGTGTAAGCTCGGTTTTTTTATTGTTTTGGCATTAAGAAGATTTTTCTTTCTTCATACGTATCTTCAAATTCCAAAAAGCAGCAAGCATAATAGCTGCAAAGGAGCCGCTAATTGTTGCTAATAGTTTTGCATAAGGATAAGCATTCATATCAACTAGTAACATCATACATACAATGGTAGGGAAGAAGGCTAAGTATTGTAATAACTTTAATTTGTTATCATTACTCATATATATCGTTCCTTTCTAGTATGTTATATGTTTATTGTGGCATGTTTTTCCAATTTTTATTTGCGCTTAGAAGCGGATTCATCCTACATTTGATTAAAGTTTCATTTCATATGTGTAGATGCAATTTTTTAATTCGATATTGTAAGTTTTGCCTACTTAATCCTAAAAACTTTGCAGCCTGTGAGATATTACCGTGATACTCTGTCAGAATTTGATTGATGTAGTTCTTCTCCATTGCCTCTATTGTGTGCTTTAACGTTTTAGGTGCATCAGCCTCGTTATTAGTTAGGAAAGGTTGCATATTGAATTCTTTTTTTATTCGTTCGCGAAAGCGAGTGGGAAGATGAAACGCTGTAATGATATTTTCATCTTCAACTAAATTCATTGAACCTTCAATGATATGTTCCAATTCTCGTACGTTTCCAGGCCAATCATATGCATACAAAAATTCTCTTACATGTACATCTAGATCCGTTACGCCAAGTCCAAATTGAATGTTGTACTTTTCGATAAAGTGCTGCACAAGATCAGGAATATCTTCTTTTCGTTCACGTAAAGGCGGGAGACATAAAGTAACGACGCTTAATCGGTAATATAAGTCTTCCCGTAATCGATTGTGTGTAATAGCTTCAAGAGGGTCTTCATTAATAGTTGCTATAATACGAACATCAATTTCTTTTTCTTGTGTGCCTCCGATTCTTCGTATTGTTTTTTCTTGTATAGCTCGTAGTAACTTCGCTTGAAGTGCTGGACTTAATGAGTTGATCTCATCTAATAACAAAGTTCCTCCATTTGCTTCTTCAAATAAACCAGCTTTATCGATAGCTCCTGTAAATGCACCTCGGTTCGTACCAAATAATAAGCTTTCCATGAGTGTATCAGGTATAGCGGCACAGTTTTGTGAAATAAATGGTTTTGTTGAACGTTGACTTTCATTATGGATACTTTGTGCAAATAGTTCTTTACCGGTCCCTGTTTCTCCTACGAGAAGTATGGATGAGGATGTACGAATTACTCTCTTTGCTTCTGTAATGACAGATTGAAGAGCATTAGAATCACCGATTATGTGATCAAAGGTAAATTTATTATTTTGTTTTCGAGAAAGGTTCGTTTTCATCGTTTGTTTGAAATGGCTAATCTCTGTTGAAATTTCAATAGCGCCTTTAATTTTTCCGTTTTCTATTATAGGGAAAGTATTGTTAATCGTTGTAATTTCTTGCCCTTTATTGTTAAAATACGTTTGTTTTATATTTTTGTTTGTTTTTCCTAATTTTAATGCCTCTATAAGAGTACTATTTTTATTTTCTTCAAATGCGAATACTTCTATAGGACTTTTATATAGCACATCTGAGCGTTCCATTGATTCAATTTCCATCATTTTGCGGTTATAGATAATCGTTTTACTTTCCTCATTAATAATATGAATCCCGATATCGAGCTCATTAAGTAAAGTTTCATATAGCATATTCATTTCAATGATCTGTTTAAAATTAATTTCTTCTGTACGCATAGATTATCTTCTCCTCATTTCACCCTATGAAGACTGACTTTTTATAATTTTATTAAAATTCTTATAAAATCGCAAAATTTTTTTGCTATTTTCTCTTTAAAATTTCTCAAATGATAGAAAAATTTTGCGGTTATGAAGATTTTTTTTTGAGAAACCTTCATTTTAAATAGGAATTGGAGATTGGTACGCATTTTGCATAAATAATAGTTGAAATCTCTAAAGGAGGGATATGCAACGTTTCAGTACCAATTAATAAGAAGGAGGAGTTTATAAAGTGAAGATGGTTATAGAAGGCGTGTATAGTCCTTGTTATGGGAAAGTAGAGAAGTTATTTGTTACGGAAAGTTCTTACGTATACGAGTGGGAGAAATTAGCGTTAATTGAAACAATAGATAAACAGAAAGTAGAAATTAAAGTAGGGATCAGTGGATATATCGAATCATTAGAAGTAGTAGAAGGACAAGCTATCGCTGATAAAAAGTTATTAATAACAGTGAGGGATGATCTTTTAATAACAGGTAGTGATTGATACTATGTATTTTGCTCTTTTCAATAATTATTCTTATTATGAATATTTTTAAAAACGCTTACATGAAATGGGTTTCCAAAGGGAAAAGGGGGGATTTATATGATGGATCAAAACCAAGGGTTAAAACGGGAATTGAAAAGCAGGCACATATTTATGATTGCACTTGGAGGAGTTATTGGTACCGGTCTTTTTTTAGGGTCTGGGTATACAATTCATGAAGCTGGGCCTGGAGGAGCGATTGTAGCGTATCTTGTTGGAGGATTTGTTATGTATTTAACGATGCTCTGTCTTGGAGAGTTAGCTGTTGCGATGCCTGACGCAGGATCTTATCAAACGTATGCTACAAAGCACATTTCCCCTGCAGCGGGTTATGTAGTCGGCTGGATGTCGTGGCTAAACTGGTCTGCTACGATAGGTATTGAACTGATTGCAGTTAGTATTTTAATGAAACGATGGTTTCCTGATGTACCGTCATGGATTTGGTGTGTAGTGTTTGCGGTGCTTCTTTTTGCTATCAATGCGTTATCTTCAAGAAGTTTTGCAGAAGTTGAATTTTGGTTTGCAAGTATTAAAGTAATTACAATCATTGCATTTATTATTTTAGGCGGGGCAGCAATGTTTGGTTTTCTAGATATGAAAGGAAACGAACCCGCACCGATGTTCTCTAGCTTTACTGATTATGGTGGGTTGTTTCCAAATGGATTATCAGCCATTTTAATTACTATGATTGCAGTTAATTTTTCCTTCCAAGGAACGGAACTAGTTGGTATTGCAGCTGGAGAGAGTGAAAATCCAGAGAAAACGATCCCGAAGGCAATTAATAATACAGTTTGGCGTATACTTGTGTTCTTTGTATTATCTATTTTCATTCTTGCAGGCTTATTCCCTTGGCAGCAAGCAGGAGTGATAGAAAGTCCATTCGTAGTTGTATTTGATAAAATTGGCATTCCTTATGCAGCCGATATTATAAATTTCGTTATTATTACAGCGGTTCTATCCGTTGCAAATTCAGGATTATATGCAACTTCGCGTATGCTATGGTCTATGTCTAACCAAGGCATGATTAGTCCAATTTTCGGTAAGTTATCTAAAAATGGTGTTCCTATTTATGCATTGATTGTAAGTACAATTGTAGGTTGCCTTTCATTACTATCAGGTATTTATGCGGAAGATACAGTTTATTTATGGCTACTTTCTATTGCCGGGTTTGGGGCGATATTAGTTTGGGCATCTATTGCTCTATCTAACTTATTGGCTAGAAGGTCATACATTAAGCAGGGCGGGGATGTGAAGGACTTGAAATTTAAAACACCGCTGTATCCATTCGTACCACTGCTTGCGTTAGTATTAAATGTAACAGTAATTGTTGGTATGGCTTTTATTCCAGAACAAAGAATGGCATTATATTGTGGTATTCCATTTATGATTGTTTGTTTACTGTTTTACCGCGCGACAAGAAATAAGGCACGTAAGGTAGAACATATTGAAAAAACAAATACAACAGAGGCAGAAAGTTTATAAATATATTAGAAACTTATGCTAAAAAAAGAGACTGTAAAATTGTAAACAGTCTCTTTTTTTGTGACAATAAACCTGGAAACATACTATGTATGCAAAGGGGAATTAGCGATGAATCAAGAAGTTTCACAGCTATTAGAACAGATTGATTTACGAAAAGATGAGTTACTAGAGCTTACAAAGACTTTAATTCGTTTTGAAACACCAGCACCGCCGGCGAGAAACACAAATGAAGCGCAAGAATTTGTTGCAGATTTTCTAAGAAAACGAAATTTTATTGTTGATAAATGGGATGTATATCCGAATGACCCGAACGTTGTTGGGGTGAGAAAAGGGATAGAAAGTGACACACATAAAAGTCTTATTATTAATGGACATGTGGATGTAGCTGAAGTATCAGCAGATGAAGCGTGGGAAACCAATCCGTTTGAGCCATTTATAAAAGATGGTTGGTTAGTTGGACGTGGTGCGGCAGATATGAAAGGAGGATTGGCTGGAGCACTATTTGCTATTCAACTTGTACAAGAAGCTGGCATTGAATTACCTGGAGATTTAATCTTTCAATCAGTAATTGGGGAAGAAGTTGGAGAAGCAGGTACACTTCAATGCTGTAAAAGAGGTTATGATGCTGATTTTGCAGTCGTAGTGGATACAAGTGATTTACATATACAAGGACAGGGCGGCGTAATTACTGGATGGATTACTGTGAAAAGCCCCCAGACGTTTCATGATGCAACACGCAGGCAAATGATTCATGCTGGAGGACGTTTATTCGGAGCGAGTGCGATTGAAAAAATGATGAAAATTGTGCAAAGTTTACAAGAATTAGAGCGTCATTGGGCAGTTATGAAAACATATGAAGGTTATCCATCTGGAACAACAACAATTAACCCAGCTGTTATTGAAGGCGGACGGCATGCAGCGTTTATTGCGGATGAGTGCCAGTTATGGATAACGGTGCACTTCTATCCGAATGAAACACATGAACAAATAATAAAAGAAATTGAAGAGTATATTGAGAAAGTAGCGGCTGCCGATCCATGGTTAAGTGAAAATCCACCACAATTTAAGTGGGGCGGAGAATCAATGATTGTGGATCGTGGCGAAATTTTCCCTTCTTTAGAAGTAGATCGTGAACATGCAGCAGTAAAAACGCTTAGCTCAGTACACGAATCAATTCTATCTAAAAATGCAATTTTAGATATGTCTGCAACGGTAACGGATGGTGGTTGGTTTAGTGAATTTCATATTCCAGCTGTTATTTACGGACCAGGTACATTAGAAGAAGCTCATTCAATAAATGAGAAAGTTGAAGTAGAACAGTTAATTGAATTTACAAAAGTAATAACAGCATTTATATATGAATGGTGTCATACAAAAAAATAGATTAGTGTGTTGAAATCGTACAGGTATGTATACTTGTACGATTTTTTAGTGAACTATTTCAGAGTTGAACAGAAACAACTGAAATAGTTCTTTATTTTTCTATGTCTTTCGTTTTAGTTCGATTAATTTCTCTTTCGCTAATTCAACAGCAATTGCATCATCTAAATAGCCAATTGGAAAGAGATAGTCGGGAATAATATCTGTCGATAAAATGAAATACAGTAATGCGCCTCCAAGAACTGCACGCTCTTCTTTTGAGATAGTTTCATTGCAAAATTGTTGATACATATCGGTTAATTGTTCAATAAAAGGACCAGCGCTATCAATTTGTTCTAATTTACTGGCGAAACTTTCATGAATACGTTTTTCGCCTTCTGTTGTCTGAGCATAGCGTTCATAGTTTTCAAGTTCTTGTTTTACGCGAGTTGTTGTATAGTCGAAATCGAATAAGTTAGAGGATTGCAGCGTTTGCTGAATTGTATCAAGAGATGTGTACATATCCGTCTTTTCTTTATTAATGTGAGGAGAATCAGGATACATTTCATCAAATAACAATTGGGGTGGAACTTGCAAACATTCTGCAAATTTTTGTAGATGTTTTTGTTTTGGCGGTTGTTTACCATTCATAATTCTTGAGATTGTTGCGGGATCAATATTTGTATGCATTCCTAATTGGCGCATGGATAAGGCACGTTCTTTTAAAAGTTTTTTTATTAATGTACTAAGCCGCTCATTTGGATTTTCTCTAGGCATAGTGAAGGCACTCCTTTTTTATTGTTGAAAAAATGTTGAGCATTTATTACATGTATATGAAACAGACAGGCACAGTTGCTCAACATTTTCATAAGATGCATGGAAAAGTGAGAAAAAGGGGTGGCTGTTTATGAGTACGGCAGGTCTATTTTCAATTTTTTTAATCGGGATTGCTTCTAATTTAGATAATGCAGGTGTTGGGATTGCATATGGCATTCGTAAAATTCGAATTTCGTGGCTTAACAATTTTATCATCGCATTTTTTGGGTTTTTATTTACTTTGTTAGCTGGATTTTTTGGGAACTGGATAGCGTTATTTATTTCAGAGTTTACTGCAAACCTGATTGGAGCAATCGTTTTAGGGATAATCGGGGTGTTTATTTTATGTCAGCCTTTCTTGGGGCAAAGAAATACCGTAGGCTCTAAAGATGGTAATGTACTTATGGGAATTTTACGTGATCCAGAAAAAGCAGATTTTGATGGTTCTAAAACAATTAGTTTTTCAGAAGCAATTGTTTTAGGGATTGCATTGTCTATTAATAATATTGCAGGTGGATTTGATGCTGGGGTAACAAACTTGAATCTGTGGCTTACAGCAACTATTTCTGGGGTGTTTAGTTTTATTTGTATCAGTGGTTTTGCGTATGTAGGAAAACGATTTTTAGCAGCATACTTAGGGAAATGGGCTACTGTTATTGCGGGCGTGCTATTAATTCTTATTGGGATAGATCAGTTATTGTAACATACAATGTTCGAGCATTTCCTCGGAAATACTCGAATGAATTACATATATCGACATCGGATGTGCAATTACCGAAACGTTACTGTTTTTATAAATACTAAAGCACCTACATAGGTGCTTTTTTAACGTATATCTTCAATTAATTGTTCCGATTCTTCATGCATGCTGTATTCACTTAACACTTGAATGCAAAGCCACTTTAATTCTTCAATAGTATGTTCAAGTTCTTCAGGAAGCACATGATGAATGTCTTCAAGTCCCATTCCGAAATGGATGAGTTCAAGTACTTGATCATCGATGTTCCGATCCATTAGTAGTTCAAGCACTTCTAAATTGAATATGTATCGGTGAGCCTCATCGAGCGAAACCACTTTTAACTTCAAGCTTTCTACAATACTCAATATAAAAAGAAGAATTGTTTTTTCAAGAACAGGCTGTTTTTCCATTTGAAATATTAGTTTCATCTTTCACACCTCCACATATAGCGCTAGGTTGTACTATATTATTCAGGAGGGGGGAGCAAATATGCATGATATAGAGAAACTTTCAGTACGGTTTTTGTAAGGGGATGGATAGCTGATAAAATTGAGGGTTTTATGAAATAAAAAAATCCTGCTAGTATAGCAGGATAACTCTGAATTAAAAAATGCTCCAACCTTCTTGAGCAGAAAGAAGTTCAAGAATTTTAAAACCAGCGATACTATTTCCGTTTGCATCTAAAGCTGGTCCGAAAATACCAATTCCCATTTCTCCTTTTACGCAGCCGAAAATACCACCAGCTACACCACTTTTGGCTGGAATACCAACACGAATCGCAAATTCACCAGACTCGTTATACATACCGCATGTAACCATAAATGTTTTACAGATTTTTGTAATATGTTTAGGGATAATTTGCTTTTTTTTATATGGATCATAGCCATCCATAGCAAAAATTAAGCCAATACGTGCTAAATCGATACAGTTTACTTCAACTGCACATTGACGAGTGTATAAATCCATAAGTTCTTCGATGTCACAATCGATAATTCCGTTTTGTTTCATATAGTAACAAAGTGAACGGTTTAAGTAAGCTGTCTCTAATTCTGAATTGGCAACTTTAGAAGAATAATTAATAGTAGGATTATCTGTTATTTCACGTACAAAATGAAGGATACGCTCCATTTTTTCTTCATTATCGTTTCCTGTTAACATACTTGTAATAGCTAGTGCCCCTGCATTAATCATTGGATTAAGTGGCTTAGAGGGACTTGTCGTTTCTAACTTAATAATAGAATTAAATGGGTCACCAGTTGGTTCCATTCCAACTTTAGAAAATACATATTCTTCACCACGATCTAAAAGGGCAAGTGCAAGTGTAATTACTTTTGAAATACTTTGAAGAGTAAATAGTGTTTGTGAGTTGCCAGCATGGATGTATTCTGTTTCTTTATGGAAAATGGCAATCCCTAAATCAGCCGGATTTGCATTTCCTAGTTCGGGGATATAAGTAGCAAGCTTTCCTTTTTTCGTATATGGTTTTACTTGTTCTAACAACTGTTGTAAGTTGTTTGTTTCAATGCACTGCATAGTACCAACGCTCCTATTTCGAATTAACTACGTTTACTTTTCCCGATATGCTCGGAAATAAATAATAACATGAAAAGGTGGAATGATAAAACGAAAGTTACATGTTCTATAGTAGGTATTTCGTTTCGAGTATTCTATATTAAAAAGGAGAATTTTCCTTTTATATAACAGTTTGGAAATAGGAGATTTATCCATAAAAAATTCGAAAATAAAAACTACACATCTATACAACTATATGTTATTATGGTTATGTAAATAGAAAGCGTTTTCTAAGGCGTACTTATAATGATAACGATTTCATAAATTTGATAGGGGGAATTAAAATGTTGCAGTTTCTACAACGTATTGGTAAAGCATTAATGCTTCCAATCGCCGTACTACCAGCAGCAGGATTATTGCTTCGTTTAGGGCAACCAGATGTATTTGATATTCCTGTTATGGCACAGGCCGGTGCAGCAGTTTTTGATAATTTAGCACTTATTTTTGCAATTGGTATTGCAATCGGTCTTTCAGTTGATGGTAGTGGTGCAGCAGGTCTTGCAGGTGCAATTGGTTATCTAGTTATGAAAAACAGTATTGATGCACTTAGTAAGGGATATTCTACTGTAGAATTACAAGATAAATTAGGCAAAGTTCAAGATTTAATAGGTAATAGCGCTAATGTAGATCCATCTAAGCTTGCAGATACAATGACACAGGTATCTAAGGCAGCCGAATTATCGACTAAAGTGGATATGAAAGTTTTAGGTGGTATTATTGTCGGTGTTATAGCAGGACTTCTTTATAATAAATTCCATAAGATTAAACTTCCAGAATGGTTAGGGTTCTTTGCTGGAAAACGTTTCGTTCCGATTGTTACATCGGTTGTGATGTTACTATTAGGAATTCTATTCGCACAAATTTGGCCAGCAATTCAAAATGCTATCGATGCATTAGCTCATGGAATTGTTAATTTAGGGGCAGTTGGTTCAGGTCTATTTGGTTTATTAAACCGTCTATTAATTCCAATCGGTTTACACCACGTAATGAACACATACTTCTGGTTCGTACTTGGTGACTTTACAAATGCAGCAGGTAATGTTGTAAATGGTGATATTGCTCGCTTCCTTGCAGGAGATAAAACAGCGGGTATGTTTATGACTGGTTTCTTCCCAGTTATGATGTTCGGTTTACCAGCAGCATGTTTCGCAATGATTGCGGCTGCTAAACCAGAAAAACGTAAAATGGTTACAGGTATGTTAGGTGGTCTAGCACTAACTTCATTCTTAACTGGTATTACAGAACCAATTGAATTCTCATTCATGTTCTTATCGCCAGTATTATATGGTATTCATGCTGTATTAACAGGTCTGTCTCTATTCATTACAACAACACTCGGCATTCACGATGGTTTCACATTTAGTGCCGGTGCAATCGATTACTTCTTAAACTTCGGTATTGCAACAAAACCAGTATTACTCGCGGGAGTCGGTTTAATTTACGCAGTAATTTATTTCGTTGTATTCTACTTCTTAATTAAGAAGTTCGACCTGAAAACGCCTGGTCGTGAAGATGAAGAGGAACTAGCTGAAGGTGAAGAAGCTCCAGTTGCAGGTTCAATTGGTGAAACTTACGTAGCAGCTTTAGGTGGAAAAGAAAACTTAACAGTTATTGATAACTGTGCAACACGTCTACGCTTACAAGTGAAAGATGCTGGTCAAGTAAACGAAGCAGCATTAAAACGTGCTGGTGCAAAAGGTGTTATGAAATTAAGTAACACGAGTGTCCAAGTTATCGTAGGTACAAATGTTGAATCCGTTGCCGATGATATGAAAAAACACGTATAAATAATGAGATAAGAGGATATCCCAAAAGATTGATAACATCAATTTTTTTAGAGGATATCCTCTTTTTTTTGTTAACAATTTAACGGGAATCTTACTTTTGTAAATTTTCTTTTTCTTTTTCATACATATAGGTTGGTAATATGTGTAGTGCGTGATAAAGTAGGGATGACGTCGAATGGAATGTCAAAAATCTATGAAAAAGATCCGGAATGAATCTTGTGTAGTGGAATTAAATTATCGGTAAATAAGGGGAAAAAAGCAATCATGGATCAGGAAAAAAATAATGCGAATGGGAAAGCACGTCGGCCGATTGTATACATAAAAAGAACAATCATTCTCGTCTTACTATTTTCAGTTGTATATTTCATGTATACAAAAATTGTTGCGCATAATAAGAAAGAAGAAACTTTAAAAGCAGCAGAAATGAAGAAACAAGAAGAGCTAAAAAAGAAAGAAGAAAAGAAGAAGCAAGAAGCACAAAAACAAAAAGAGCAGGAAGAACAAGTAAAGCAAGTACAAGCTGTGGAAAAGCCTGCTGAGGGACCACCTCAAGAAATTAATGAAAACGCTAAATTAGATCAATATTTACAAAACGCAGGATTTAGCGGGACAGCTGTTATTGTGAAGAACGGAAAAGTTCTTTTGAATAAAGGATATGGTATGGCGAACAAAGAGAAACAAGTACCGAATAATTCAGAGACAACTTTTTATATTGGTTCTATTTCAAAGGCATTTGTAGCGACTGCTATTATGCAATTAAAGGATCAAAATAAATTAAACGTAGAGGATACGGTTGCAAAGTATATTCCAGATTTCCCTCAAGGTAATGGTATTCAGTTAAAACATTTACTAACACATACATCAGGAATCCCAGAGTATGAGCAGGGAACAGAGGATATTTCTCATGAAGAATTGATAAAACGAATAGGAAAGCAAAAGCGTGTTGGGGGTCCAGGAGAGAAATGGAAATATTCCGATTCGAACTATTCGATACTTGCCTACATCGCTGAGAAGGTAAGTGGACAACCGTTAGAAGAATATATTAAACAACATATTTTTGCTACTGCGAGTATGGAACATTCTGGTTTCGGTAAAGCGTTAGAGCAAACAAGGTTTCCATCGACAGGTTATAAAATAGTAAATAACAATATGACAACACCTAATATTCCAAGTATGTCACAACTATATGGTTGTGGTGATATATATACAAGTGCACATGATTTATATTTATTTAATGAAGCACTCTTCTCTGGAAAGTTAATTTCAAAAGAGAGCTATGATCAAATGTTTACAGGCGGAAAAAAAGATTACGGATTTGGTTGGTATGTAGACCCGGGCAGTTATTCAAATCACGGTGTAATGCCAGGATGGAATTGCTTAAATGGATTTAGTAAAAACGGAAGTGTGTATGTCGTTTTATTATCTAACATTCAAAACAACATTAAATCGTTTGGTAAAGTGAATAACGACATTTATACGATGTTGCGAAATATTGAAGTGTAAGAGGCTATCCTATTGGATGGTCTTTTTTTATTGAGGAAGTGTAGGGGGTAATGAGATAATGAAATAAAGTGAAACTTTAATCAGTGGGGGTTTTGTTCATCCCCCACTGATTATTAGTTGAACCAATCGGGCTTTTACGGGCAGTGGATCCCCCACCTAACTTCTTTGCTTTCGCTGAATTTTGAAGTGGGGGTCTTACTGCCCGTTAATGCGGGATAAATGGAAAAGGGGGAGGGATATGAGTATACATAAGCATCACGCACGTAATGCAAAACGCATATTTTTTGTATCTGTCATTGTATGGATTATCGTCGCAATTGTATTAGTGATGGAATATAAAAAAGGGATGCTATTCACTTCGGAGAAAGAAAATCTGAAATTAATAAGTGTTGTACTACCAGCAATTGGATTATTAATATATAGTTTTATGGAAAAACGAAGATCAAAAATACTTAAACAGGAAAATTATAATATAGAGACTTCTGAATTATTTGAGCAACAAAAATTTGTTGTTCGCAAAGAGGTAGGGGTATTTCAAGCAATAACGTACTTTGGACTAGATGGCAGTGCAGTAGGGTTTTTAAAAGAAGAGTATGATTTTGTTATTCAACGTGTATGGCAAGCTGTACTTTCTTTTCTTTTTAGGGGATTACATAAGCAACAATTGTATTTATATAATCACTCGGGAGAAAGATTGTTGTGTGTTCAAAAGAAGATGGGAGTACGCAACGTCTATATTTTTTCTAATGTAGACGGAAAGAAAATTGGAGAGTTAACACAAATACTAAGTTTAACAAAGTGGGAATGGATTTTTTTAGGGGTGGATGGTAAAGAATTTGGTAAAGTGACTGGGGACCTTTCAGCAACAATGCAGAAAATAGATTGGCGGGATGGAACACATATAGATGTGAAAGAAGACGGTATTCCGTTAGAAGCTGTTAAGTATTTTTCGGCAAGTGGAGGGTCTCTTGTTACAGCTTCTATAAGTGAACAGGCAGAATTACCACGAGCAGTTTATTACAGTGTCTCTGCGATAGTTACAATTAAAAATTAATATATACATAAAGATAGATGGGATACCATCTATCTTTTTTTGTGATTAGAACATATTGTTTTGTTAAAAAATGTATGTCTTACCTATCACAAAAAAGTCTGCTTTGTATACATTAAGATGTATGGATGTATTTTTATAATCTAAAAATAATAGGAGGAGAAGTGTATGTGTCTGTTCGGTAAGTATTGGAAAAAGTTATCGAGATTGTTTAATAGACAATTAGATTATTTTTTAGATAATAAGTTATTGCCTGCTGTGGAACGACTTTTATTTTCACAAAACTTCGCGAGATTTATTCAAAGAAACTCTAAGCAAGCTACGGAAGAATTTATTGAATCAAGCAGATTTCAATCTATTATTTGTAACATATTAAAAGAATGTAATACATCACCTTTTAAAGAAATTGCAGAGCAGTATTTGGGTAAAAACGTAGAAATTACGGTGACAGTTGGACAGTTAACGGGTGTAATTGTAGCAGTTGGTGATGATTTCTTAACACTGCAAGAAGGGATAGGAACAGAAATTTTATTACCATTTACAAGCATTATATCAATTAAAGAAGCGTAAGGAAGGAGACTTATATATGTTATTTACTGAAGAATTGCGTAACCATGTTGGTGAGCTAGTGCAAGTTGTGACAGCGGTTGAAATTGTTGCAGGTATTCTGTTATCTGTGACAGATGGGGCAGTAAGTGTTCGTACTTCTCCTTCTTATGGACCACCGGAAGATGTAGTTGTGCGTACTCCTATTATTGCTTATGTTCGCTTGGAAGGGTAAGAGTGATACAAATATGAGAGTATCAGTTGTTATTCCAGCGCATAATGAAGCGAGTACTTTATCACAAGTTTTAGTAGAAGTGGAGAAGCTCGAACCTTATGAAATTATCGTAGTTGATAATGGATCGACAGATGGGACAAAAGAAATAGCGTTACAACATCATTGCCATGTCATTTATTATCACTATTCTCTTGGCAATGATGTTGGACGGGCAATCGGAGCAAGAGAAGCGAAAGGTGACATTGTTTTGTTTTTAGATGGTGATATCGTCATTGATAACAAAGAGTTGCAACGTTTCATAAAAGGAATTCAGCAAGGCCACCAAATTGTTGTGAATAATTTAACATGGTCCGTTTATTTAAAAATGAGACCGCATTATACGACAGTTGGCAAATTTATGTTGAATCGTTATTTGAATAAAAAAGAGCTTGTTGTTGGATCTTTAATCGCAATTCCACATGCGATGAGTAGGGAAGTTATTCAGAAATTTGGTTGGTGGAATTTAGCAGATCCAGCACTGTTTCAAGCGCTGGCGATGTCTAGAGGAGTAGATATTGTCGATATGGCCTCGGTCGATGTTATTCATACAAATAAAGTGCGTCCTGTTCATACTGGTACATCACCCGGTTCGCCTTATCCGAAAGCGACTAGTCGTATTATGGGAGATCATTTACGTGCTTTGCAATACGCAATCGAAATATATGGTAAGCGTGGTGGTTTTTCGGAAGGAAATAGGGATAGAGGGTTTATAGGAAAGTATAAACCAGTTGTATTACAAAAGAAAAAAGCGAAATATAGTGCCATTATCCCAGTGTCAGAAGAGAAAATGACTATAAGATCTGTTATACAAGAAGTGAAAAAAGCAGGTGTAGATGAAATTATAGTTGTTGCGAATGGAGCTGATATTGAGACAATTAAACAAGCAAAGTTAGAGGATGTTATCGTTATTGAATTCGAGGAAGCTCTCGGGCATAATGTGGCCCGAGCGATAGGCGCTATGCATGCCACGGCCGATATTTGTTTATTTGTCGATGGTGATTTTGTTATTCCGGGAAAAAAACTAATTCCATTTTTACATGCTATTGAAGATGGGTATGATGTGGCATTAAATGATTTACAGTGTTTATTAGATATGTTTCATCCGGCAGATCCAATTAGCATGGGGAAATATTTTGTGAATTTAGTAGCGAAACGACCAGATTTATGGAATAACTCATTAACGGCAGTACCACATGCTATGCATAAAAAGGTAATAGAACAAATAGGATATGACTCTCTAGTTATTCCGCCATTAGCTCAAATGAAAGCTATTTTGGAGGGATTTTCTATTACAGCAGTAGAATTTGTGGATGTAATAAAAACAAATCGAGTACGTCCAGAGCAACATGGATTTGTAAATGGGCGTATTCCAGCATTTGACCGTATTTTCGGCGATCAACTTGAGGCAATTGCATATTTATTGCAATCCACAGATGAGCGCGGGAGTTTTACAGATGGAGAGCGGGATAGAAATATCATTCAACAATTGAGAAAGGAAGAAGAGAATACAGATGAATGTTAGTAGTACAGTTGCCATTATCGGATTAGGATATGTTGGCCTTCCTTTGGCAGTCCATTTTGCAGAGAGAGGACATACAGTACTTGGATTAGATAAAGATACTAGAAAAATAGAATCAATTATAAAAGGAGAAAGTTATATTCCGGATGTTTCTTCTAAATTGTTACAAAGTTTATTGGCTAAAAAAAAATTAATAGTAAATACACCGGATCAAGGTATTGCTGATTTTCAAAATAGTGATTATGTTATTGTCACTGTCCCGACTCCAATTAATGAACAAAGAGAACCAGACTTAAGTGCCCTCATTTCAGCTTCGCATTATATACAACAAAACCTTCAAAAAGGACAAACCTTCATTTTCGAAAGCTCCACATATCCAGGTACGCTCGAGGAAGTTATTATTCCGATTGTTTCTCAAGGCGGCCAAAAGGTAGGCGAAGATTTCTATATTGGATATTCTCCTGAGAGGATTGATCCAGCAAATAGTCAATATTCCGTTCAGGACATTCCAAAGGTTATTAGTGGACAAACTGAGCAGTGCAAACAAAAAGTACAGGATTTATATAGCACGATCTTCGATGTAGTCGTTCCTGTTAGCTCTCCAAAAGTAGCGGAAATGTGTAAGTTATTTGAAAATATTCAGCGCCTAGTCAATATTTCATTAGTAAATGAGTTAAACACACTATGTGAAAGTTTAGGAATTGATTTTTATGAGGCGCTTGAAGCTGCATCTACAAAACCGTTTGGATTTACCCCATATTGGCCAGGACCAGGAATAGGGGGACATTGTATTCCAGTAGATCCTTTATATTTCCAATGGAGAATAAAAAAGAATGGGACAATTAGTCAATTAATTGAAGCAGCACATGTGATTAATGAAGAAATGCCAGAGAAAATAGTCCGGAAAGTAAAAGGCATGGTGCAATCACCTGCATCAGTTTTAATTGTAGGAATTGCGTATAAGAAAGATGTAAATGATTTGAGAGAATCACCGGCTTTACCGATTATTGAATTGTTAATAAAAGAAGGATATGAGATAGAATATCACGATCCATATATTTCTTCTGCAAAATTTGGAGATAAGTTGTACCAATCTGTTTCTTTGGATGAACAAGTCATTAAACAAGCGAATTGTATTTTAATTTTAACTGATCACTCTAATATCGATTGGAAGCTTTTTAAAGGAATGAAGCGAGTAATAGATACACGTGGAATTATAAAGAAGGTGAGTGTATGAGTAAGAAATGTTTAATTACAGGTGGAGCAGGATTCATTGGATCGCATCTAGCCGAAGAATTGGTGAAAAGAGGAAATGAAGTCACGATTGTGGATAACTTCTATAAAGGAAAAAATAAATATCATGATGAGTTAATGAAAGAAATTCGGGTTATTCCAATAAGCGTTTTAGATAAAAATTCTATTTATGAATTAGTAAATCAACATGATGTAGTGTTTCATTTAGCAGCAATTTTAGGTGTGAAAACGACAATGGAAAAGAGTATAGAGCTTATTGAAACGAATTTTGATGGAACGAGAAACATTTTACAAGCAGCGCTAAAAGGAAAGAAGAAAGTAGTCTTTGCGTCTACTTCAGAAGTATATGGTAAGGCAAACCCACCCTTCTCTGAAGAGGGGGATCGATTATACGGGGCAACCTCTAAAATACGTTGGAGTTATGCAGTGTGTAAAACGTTAGAAGAAACATTATGTTTAGGCTACGCATTAGAAGGTTTACCGGTAACGATTGTTCGCTATTTTAATATTTATGGTCCAAGAGCGAAAGACGGTCCGTATGCAGGGGTAATCCCACGATTTATCAGTGCGGCCCTGCAAGGAGAAGACATTCTCGTATATGGAGATGGAAAGCAGACACGTTGCTTTACGTATGTAAGTGATGCGGTGGAGGCAACGATTCGGGCAATGGATGAGAAGGTAAATGGTGAGATTATTAATATAGGTTCTGAGAACGAAAAGAGTATAAAAGAAGTAGCAGAAGTAATTAAAAAGCTAACGAAATCTTCTTCAAAGATTGTCCAAGTTCCTTTCGAAGAGGTATACCCACATGGCTTTGAAGAAATTCCAAATAGAAGACCAGATGTAACGAAATTAAAAGAACTTGTGCAGTTTCAAGCGACAGTAACGTGGGAACAAGGATTGAAGGAAACTATTAAATGGTTTCGTGAAGAAAACAATGGCTAAGTCGCTTTCGGTTATTATACCTGTATGTAATGAAGCGGATACGATTTCAGACGTTATTCAATCGGTAAAAGGATTAAATCCAGTAGAGATTATTGTAGTAGCAAACGGTTGTAATGATGGTACAGAAGAGGTTGCTGATCGTTTAGGATGTAAAGTAATCAAGCATACAGAGCTACTAGGGAATGATGTTGGCCGTGCGGTTGGTGCAAAACATGCGATAGGTGATGTATTACTATTTATAGATGGAGATTTTGCTATTCAAACTTCAAAATTACAATTATTCCTGAATCCAATTTTACATGATCAAGCCGACATCGTTTTAAATAATTTGGACGCATTATTTTTAAAGAAACAAAAACCGCACTCCGTGACAGTATGGCGCCAAATATTAAATGCAATGTTAGAGCGTGAAGAGTTAAAAATTGATTCTTTATTATCTGTACCTCATGCGTTGACGAAAGAAGTTGTTCAATGCATTGGATATGAATGTTTCGTTAATCCTATTGTAGCTCATTTACGTCTAGTACAAAGCAAATGGAGAATTAGTCGTCATTGTGCAATTGATGTTATTACGCCGAATAAATTTCGGCCAACCGAGCATGCTGCGTATGGAACGGGTCTTTCTCAATCTGAAAAACGGATGATAGGTGATCATATAGAAGCTGTAGCGGAGCGAATAGTAGGCAGTGATGAGCGCGGAGGGTATTATGATGGAAATAGGAAAAGAGAGTGTGTCTATCATACTTTAAGTTTCGAAGATTTTTATCAAGGATGGGGCGTTACATCTAAGTTGTATAAAGGAAAGCAATTATCGGTCATTATTCCTGTACAAGATGAAGAGAAAACAATTGGAAACGTTATAGAAGAGCTTCGCAAAATTGAACCTTTTGAAATTATCGTTGTTGTAAATGGTTCGTCTGATAAAACAGCAACGATTGCAAAAGACAAGGGAGCAACAACAATTGTATATAAAGAAGCACTTGGTAACGATGTGGGGCGTTCACTTGGAACTTATTTCGCCAAAGGAGAAATTGTATTATTTATAGACGGTGATTTTGTTATTCCAGCTAGTGAGCTATATCCATTTGCAAAAGCTATTGCAGATGGAATGGATGTCGCATTAAATGATCTAAATCATTATTTAGATTTAAGAGTACCGCTTCATCTTGTAACTGCATTTAAATATGCATTAAATTTAGCTTGTGATAGAAAAGATTTAGGAGTAGGCTCTCTTATCGCTGTACCGAATGCGTTTAGCCGTAAGTGTTTGAAAGAAATCGGGTATAGATCTTTACTGTCACCTTGTGTAGCCCAAGTGAAAGCTATTCTGTCAGGATTCGAAATTGCGTGTGTAAGTCGTGTAGAGGTCGATAAGATGAACCGCATTCGTCCCAGTGAACATTTTGCAAAAATAGGTCATCCTCCAGCTGTTTTGCGAATTATAGGTGATCATATAGAAGGATTAGAGCAATTAATTGTATTAGAAGGCAGCCGTGGTGGATTCTATGATGGGAATAGAAAAAGAGATGTTTTAGAGTAGTAACAAAAAAGTGTACAACATATGTACACTTTTTTGTTCTGTTATAAAAACTATAACAGATTAGGAGATAAGAGTATTACAGCTCTACAATGGGTATTGTTCTTATATTACAAAATAGGACTCGTATATAAGGATACCAAAAAAATACAATTAAGGAAAGGGTTAATTATAAAGACTTTTAAGTGAAGTTAACACTATGCATATAGTAGTTTGCTCAACTTTTCACAAACATGTCACAACTATTTCGTTCACTTTAGCAAAAAAGTAGTATTCTAAGTGTGTAAGCTGTTATATAAAAAATCTTAGTCCTGTACTAATCAAAAATGGAGGAGATTAGGATGACTCAAGTATTAGAAAATGTTAAAAACGCATGGGAAAACTTTAAAGGTGAAAAATGGAAAGCAGAGATTGATGTTCGCGATTTCATTTTAAATAATGTAAACGTTTTCGAAGGAGACGAATCTTTCTTAGCGGGAGCAACTGAAGCAACGAAGCAACTTTGGGATCAAGTAATGGATTTAACAACGAAAGAACGTGAAAACGGTGGCGTTCTTGATATGGATACAAAAATTGTTTCTTCTATTACATCACATGAACCAGGATATTTAAATAAAGATATTGAAAAAGTAGTCGGTTTCCAAACTGAAAAACCATTTAAACGTTCTTTACAACCATATGGTGGTATTCGTATGGCGGAACAAGCTTGTGAATCTTATGGATACGAAATGGATAAAGAACTTAGCAGTATTTTCAGAGACTGGAGAAAAACTCATAATCAAGGTGTATTTGATGCATACACACCAGAAATGAAAGCGGCTCGTAAATCAGGTGTAATTACTGGTCTTCCAGATGCATACGGACGTGGACGTATTATCGGTGACTACCGACGCGTAGCATTATATGGTATTGATCATTTAATTGAAGTGAAAAAAGCTGATTTGAATTTAACTGGCGGTGTAATGAGCGAAGATACAATGCGTTTACGCGAAGAGTTATCTGAGCAAATGCGTGCACTTCAAGAGTTAAAACAAATGGCCGCTTCTCATGGCTTTGATATTTCTAAGCCTGCAACAAATACACAAGAAGCATTCCAATGGTTATACTTCGCATATCTTGCAGCAATTAAAGAGCAAAACGGAGCTGCAATGAGTCTTGGACGTACTTCTACATTCTTAGATATTTATATTGAAAGAGATTTAGCAAATGGTACTTTGACAGAAGAAGAAGTACAAGAAATTGTGGATCACTTCATTATGAAATTACGTCTTGTGAAATTTGCAAGAACACCTGATTATAATGAATTATTCTCTGGTGATCCAACTTGGGTAACTGAGTCTATCGGTGGTATGGCATTAGATGGTCGTGCATTAGTAACAAAGAACTCATTCCGTTTCTTGCATACATTAGATAATTTAGGACCAGCTCCAGAACCAAACTTAACAGTTCTTTGGTCTAAACAATTACCGCAGAACTTTAAAAACTACTGTGCAAAAATGTCTATTAAAACATCAGCAATTCAATATGAAAATGATGACATTATGCGTGCTGACTACGGCGATGACTACGGAATTGCTTGTTGTGTATCTGCAATGAGAATTGGTAAACAAATGCAATTCTTCGGCGCACGTGCAAACTTAGCAAAAGCATTACTATATGCGATTAACGGTGGCAAAGATGAAAAATCTAAAGCACAAGTTGGTCCTGAGTACGCACCTATTACTTCTGAAGTATTAGATTATAAAGAAGTTATGCATAAGTTTGATATGACAATGGAATGGTTAGCGGGTCTATATTTAAACACATTAAATGTTATTCATTACATGCATGATAAATATAGCTACGAACGTATTGAAATGGCACTTCATGATACAAATGTTCTTCGTACAATGGCAACAGGTATCGCGGGTCTATCTGTAGTAGCAGACTCTTTAAGTGCAATTAAACACGCAAAAGTAAAACCAATTCGTGATGAAAACGGTATTGCAGTTGACTTTGAAATCGAAGGAGATTTCCCTAAATACGGTAACAATGATGACCGTGTAGATGAAATCGCTGTAAATCTTGTAAAAACATTTATGAATAAACTTCGTAAACATAAAACATACAGAAATTCTGTTCATACAATGTCGATCTTAACAATCACATCTAATGTTGTATATGGTAAGAAAACTGGTAACACTCCAGATGGTCGCCGTACTGGAGAACCATTTGCACCAGGTGCGAACCCAATGCATGGCCGTGATACAAAAGGTGCATTAGCTTCATTATTATCTGTAGCTAAATTACCATATGAAGATGCACAAGATGGTATTTCTAATACATTCTCTATTATTCCAAAAGCACTTGGTAAAGAAGATGATGTACAAGTACGTAACTTAGTATCAATGCTTGATGGTTATGCAGTAAAAGAAGGCCATCACTTAAATATTAACGTATTTAATCGTGAAACATTAATGGATGCGATGGAACATCCTGAGAAATATCCACAATTAACAATTCGCGTATCTGGTTACGCTGTAAACTTTATTAAATTAACTCGTGAACAACAAATCGATGTAATTAATCGTACAATGCATGAAAGTATGTAAGTGAAAAAGTGTCCCTCTGCTTTTTATAAATAGCAGAGGGAGGCTGCTTCAATAAAGGAGGAAGTAACATGATAAAAGGAAGAATTCATTCTGTAGAGTCTTGTGGTACTGTTGATGGCCCAGGAATTCGTTATGTCATATTTACACAAGGGTGTTTATTACGTTGTCAATACTGTCATAATGCTGATACGTGGGAGATCGGTAAAGGAAAAGAAATAACAGTTGAAGAAGTTATGCAGGATGTGACATGTTACCTTCCTTTTATTGAAGCTTCTGGAGGCGGTATAACAGTTAGTGGTGGTGAACCATTATTACAGCTAGATTTCTTAATTGAATTATTTAAGAAATGTAAGGAAGTTGGAATCCATACAACAATTGATTCTTCGGGTGGTTGTTATTCTGAAGAACCAGAATTCCAAAATAAGCTAGATATTTTAATGGATTATACAGATTTAGTTTTATTGGATTTGAAACATATTGATTCAAAGAAACACCGTAAATTAACAGGGAAACCAAATGAACATATTTTACAATTTGCTCGTTATTTATCGGATAAAAATAAACCAATTTGGGTAAGACACGTATTAGTTCCTGGTGTTACGGATAATGAAGAGGATCTACAAAAATTATCTAGCTTTATTCAAAGCCTGTCTAATGTTCAGAAGGTTGAAGTGCTACCATATCATAAGCTTGGTGTATATAAATGGGAGGCACTTGGGCATAAGTATCCACTTGCGAATGTAGAACCACCTACTGAAAAAAATGTAGAGCAAGCAAGACATATTTTACAAGCAGTCTAATCCAAATATTGGATTAGGCTTTTTGCTTTCTTTACAATAAAACCTAGAGTATGTATATAGAAAAGAGTATACTGAAAATAGAATATCCATATTTTTGTAAGGAATAAGTGGAGAAATTTACATAATTGTAAAGGGAAATCAAAATAGTAAAAAGAATTAAGAAGTAAAAGAGTGAGTATCATGGAATAGAGAACATTTGTAAGTTATTGCGAAAGCTCTTATAGGAAAGTATAATGTAAAGATATGAGCACAGATAGGATTAAGGGGTCAATCTTATATGCTTTGCATATCCACGACAGGTACATAGCTGAAAGAGAAGTATTAGAATCTGTTTATGTAATTTTTAAGGAAAATGTTTTTCCTATTGTCGTATATGCAATATGGAGAAACAATAAGCTAGGAGTGGATTTGTTTGATAAAAAACCCCAAGGTTTTAATATTAACTGCACATTACGGTAATGGTCATGTGCAAGTAGCGAAAACATTAGAACAAACATTTCGCCAAAAAGGAATTAAAGATGTAATTGTATGCGATTTGTTCGGAGAATCACATCCAGTTATAACCGATATTACAAAATATTTATATTTAAAAAGTTATACAATAGGAAAAGAATTATACCGCTTGTTTTATTATGGCGTAGAAAAAATTTATGATAAAAAAATAGCATCTTGGTATGCGAACTTTGGAAGAAAACGTTTGAAATTACTTTTACAAGCAGAGAAACCGGATATTGTTATTAATACTTTTCCGATCATAGCTGTACCAGAGTTAAAAAAGCAAACAGGTATTTCAATTCCTGTGTATAACGTATTAACTGATTTTTGTGTGCACAAAATATGGATTCATCGGGAAGTAGATCGTTATTTTGTAGCAACTGATCACGTAAAAAAAATTATGATTGATATTGGTGTGCCCGCGGAGCAAATTGTTGAAACTGGAATTCCGATTCGTAGTAGTTTTGAGCTGAAGATCAATCCAGACATTATATATAATAAATATCAATTATGTAAGAATAAAAAGATTTTACTAATTGTAGCAGGTGCTCATGGGGTATTAGGAAGTGTAAAAGAACTATGCCAATCATTTATGTCAGTACCTGATTTACAAGTAGTTGTCGTTTGTGGAAAAAATGAAGCGTTAAAACAGGATTTATTAGGGGTTCAGGAAAAAAATCCTGATGCATTAAAAGTATTTGGTTATGTTGAAAATATCGATGAATTATTCCGTGTTACTTCTTGTATGATTACGAAGCCGGGCGGTATTACGTTAAGTGAAGCGGCAGCATTGCAAGTACCTGTCATTTTATATAAGCCTGTTCCAGGACAAGAAAATGAAAATGCGCTGTACTTTGAAAGAAAAGGAGCTGCAGTTGTCATTCGTGATGATAGTGAGGTTTTTGCAAAGACAGAGGCGTTATTACAAGATGATATGAAGCTTCTTCAAATGAAAGAAGCGATGAAAAGCATTTATCGTCCGGAGCCAGCTGGTCATATTGTGGATACAATTTTGACAGAAAATCATGTAGAACCGAATCATATACCTATTAAATCACCTGCTCTTGCACAATTATTTACTTAATATGAAACCCTCTTTTATATGTTTAAAGAGGGTTCTTTATTGTTTTATAAGATAAAGTGGTAACTTATCCACATGAAGATTACGTTTTCATTAAACAGTAAAGTCGAAATATTAACAACTATATCCACATTGTCCACAATTTTTAGAAAACTATCCACAATTCTAACATTTACTATGCGTTACAATATATAAATTTGTGAAGGGTTTGTTGAATTTATTCACAATTCTATAAATTGTGTGGATAACGTTATCCACACAAAAAAGGTTCCTTATTTATAAGGAACCTTTTTGTCTATTCTATCACGTAGAAAAAATATGTAATGAGAATGAATAATTAGGGGGGAAAACGTCTAATTATTCATTCTCACTTTAAATACTTTTCGAGCGATAACCCGCTGCGCGATCTGCTTTGCGAAATTCTCGTTGGTAGAGAACTTCTTGTGTACTAGATAATGTGTTTTTTGCTTTGTCACGTTTCTTTTTATCCATTACAAATCACCTCGTGTCCTAAAGTCACTATCTATCGTTTCCAAAGACATGGGGTGATATACGTATATGGCAAAATGTTAATGATTAATTATTTTTTCTAAAAATTTAGATTACGCTTCTTTTAATTGGTGAGCATCTTGGAACGTTGTATCTCGCATTGTAGCAAGTGTATATTGATCTTTTGGGATTTCATATAAGTTATATACTTCTTCATTTGCGTTAATTTCATCATAAACGGCTTTTCTTGTTTCGTTTGCTAGATTTACATATTGTAGTTTTTCGGCAGCTTTAATAGAACGAATATTTATTTTACGAATACGCATAAAGATTGTTTCAATATCTAATTCATAGAAAAGTTCACTAAAAAATGAATCTTTCGCCAATTTATTATAGCCTTTTCCATGATAGGGTTTGCCAAGCCATGTTCCGAGAAATCCGGCTTTTTCTTGCACATCAAATAAAGTAATTGTTCCGATAGGGTTACCCCATTCATCTAAAATTGTGCGTGAAATTAATTCCCCACGCTCTTCAGCTTCAATCGTTTGTTTCGTTAAAAATAAATACTCCTCATAAGAATAAGCCTTTTGACGCACAAAAGGGAAGACAGCTGGGTCCACCATTAACTCGTATAGAACGTGGCTGTCGTGTAAGTCGCGTTTTTTCAACATACTAACTCCTCCTCACACGAGGGTAGCATGACGAAAAAACACCCCACCCTCGAAATTTTTATATCAATCTTTAAAAAATTTCGGGGTGGGAATCGAACCCACTAGAACCAGTTTCTAACGCTGGTGGCGCACCATTTGCCTTCCCCATTCATCAATTTGAAAATGATAATCACGACACAAATTGATTATGGTTTCATTCAGTTTATAATCGTATAATACTTTATCTAGTCAAAAAAATAAACTAGTTTTTTTTATTTTTTTTGTAAATTATTTTTCCGTCAATCATGGTTAGTACAGGCTTGGCTAAATAATGGAAAGGATGATGAGTCCATAACACGAGATCAGCGTCTTTTCCAACCTCAATGCTTCCAATTCTATCCTCTAAACGTAAATTTCGTGCTGGAAATATAGTGATTCCTTCTAGTGCAGTTTTTTCGTCTAATCCTTCTCTTACTGCGACAGCAGCACAAACATTTAAATATTGAATTGGTGTATAAGGGTGATCTGTTGTTATAGAAACTTCCACTCCATTTTTCGATAATATATGGTAAGTATCCCATGTTTTGTTTTTAAGTTCGATTTTAGAACGGCGTGTAAGAGTGGGGCCAACTGAAACCTTCAAATTGTGTTTCGAAAGCTCTTCAACAATAAAGTGTCCTTCTGTACAATGTTCAATACGTAAATCGAGATTGAACTCTGTTGCAAAGCGTAGAGCAGAACTAATATCATCTGCTCGGTGAGCGTGGATACGTACGGGTATTTCGCGGCGTAATGCTTTTAAGATAGGAAGCATTCGAAAATCAGCTTCATGCCCGTAGTGCTGTGCTTCATAGAATGATTCCCGAAGTAACCCCATAATTCCCATACGTGTTATGGATTCTTTTGTTCCATTACTATGGACCTTTTTAGGATTTTCTCCAAAGGCAATCTTTAAGCCGGCAGGTTCTTGAATAATCATATGATCAATGCAAGTTCCAGCTGTTTTTATTACACAAGTCGTACCGCCGATAATGTTTTGACTTCCTGGCATAACGTGAACAGTTGTGATTCCGTTTTGTACAGCATCTTGAAATGCAATATCAAAAGGGTGGATTCCGTCCAAAGAACGGATATGTGGTGTTGAAACTTCAGATGTTTCATTTGCATCATTGCCAGCCCAACCAGTACCTTCATCATAGAGACCAAGATGAGTATGGACATCAATAAATCCAGGTAAAAGATGAAGTGCACGAGCGTCTATAACTGTCATATCTTGAGTGGGTTGAATGGAAGGCTTGACCTCGGCAATTCTTTCTCCTATAACGAGTACATCCCCTTGAAATTTTTGGGATGTAATAGGATAGACAATGGCTTGTTTGAGCAATATTTTCATAGGTACCTCATTTCTGTTACTTTACAATGTTAATGGAATTTAAGGGAAAGTAACTGAAAGGTTATTTGTGTAATAATGCTCCGGATTCTAGAAAATGAAAGTTTTGAAAGGGGGCCCTGTAAAACTGTGTTTTAGAAGTACTACATTGTATGCGAAAGTACATTTTGTAATGCATGGTCTATTGCCGGAAATGTGTATTGATACCCATGTTCAATTGCTTTACTAGGTAATACATGTTGTCCTTCGAGTACAAGTATGCTCATCTCACCCAATAAAGTGTGAAGCATAAATGAAGGGACAGGTAACCAATGAGGTTTTTTCATTATAGTTGCAATGGTTTCTCCAAATTCCTTCATTTTTATAGGTAGGGGAGCTGTGATGTTAAAAGGGCCATCAATTTCTTCTTTGTGTATGATGAAATCAATTAGGCGAACGACATCGTCTATATGAATCCATGATAACCATTGGTTTCCAGATCCAATTGTACCTCCAATATAGAATTGATAGGGGAGTAGCATTTTGGGAAGAGCTCCTCCGTCTGCGCCTAATACAACTCCAAGTCTTGCGTAGATTGTTCGCATTCCAAGAGAACGTGCTTTAGATGCTTCTTGTTCCCATGAATATACTGTATTTGCTAAAAAGTCATTTCCAGGAATCTCATGCTGTTCTGTAAAAGACTCAGTTTCAGACGTTCCATAGTATCCAATAGCACTTGCGTTAATAAATGTATTTGGCTTTGTACCAAGTGTTTGTAATTGTTTAATGAGTCCTTTTGTTGTTTGAATTCTACTGTTTAAAATGGATTCCTTTTGTTTCTTTGTCCATCTACTATTAATAGACTCTCCAGCTAGATTAATAACTACATCGATAGAAGAGAGGGGGAAGGTTTGTAAATCTGGTGTCCATTGTACATACTGAAGGTTAGGGTGGGAAGTTTCAGTAGTTTTGTTTCGAGTAAGAATGTGAACATTATATCCTTTTTGAATAAAAAAAGTAGAAAGGTATTTACCGATAAAGCCGGTACCACCAGAAATTGCGATTCTCACAATTATTTCCTCCTCATTATATATATTCTTGAAAAGCAAAAACGTTCCTTGACTATGTTAAAATAATAGAGAGGTGAGAGTATGGCTGTCATTACAAAAATAGAAGTGCAAAAACGATCGAAAGAACGGTTTAATATTTATATTGATAAAGGTCAAGGTGAAGAATACGGATTTAGTGTGGATCAAGTAATCTTAATGAAACATGGATTACAAAAAGGGTTAGAAATTGATGAACAAGCGTTAGGAAATATTTTATACAATGAAGAGGTACAAAAAGCATATTTACAAGCAATTTCCTATCTATCCTATCAAATGAGAACAAAAAAAGAAGTAGAAGACTATTTACGAAAAAAAGAAGTGGGACAGGCCGTCATCTCTGAAGTCGTTTCGAAATTATTACATGATCGATATATTAATGATAAAGAGTACGCTGTTTTATATACGCGAACGCAAAGTAATGTGAATCGAAAGGGTCCAACTGTTATTAAAAGAGAGTTATTAAATAAAGGTGTTCAGGATCTAATCATTACACATAGTTTACAAGAATATCCGAAGGAAAAGCAAATTGAGAATGCTTTACTTCTTATAGAAAAGAAGAAAAGGTCTTATCAAAAGCATTCCTTTTTACAAATGAAGCTAAAGTTAGACGAAATGCTTGTTCGTAAAGGATATTCTAGAGATGTAATTCAAATTTGTTTGGAAGAATTGAAAGACGAAAAAGATGACGAACAGCAACAAGAAGCGTTACACTATCATGGGAATAAATATTATGAGAAATATAAGAAGTATGATGGATGGACATTCGAAAATAAGATGAAACAAGCGTTATATCGCAAAGGGTTCTCTATTGATGAGATAGAGATATTTTTGCAGATGAAACGTGAAGAGGGATGAGGGGAATAAGATGAATATGCCAAAACGCTACAGTGAAATGACACCACATGAGCTAAGGGAAGAAATTGGGGTTTTGAAAGAGCAAGCAATAAAGGCAGAGCAGCTTGGTATTGTAAATGAGTTCGATGTATTAATGCGAAAGATGGCAATGGCTCGTGCTTATATGACTGATATAAACAAATTTCATATTGGTGAGACATATGAATTAGTAGAAGAACCTGGTATATTATTTGAAATTACGTATTTCAACGGGGTATTTGCTTGGGGACATAAGCAAAATGATAATGAAGAGATTGGAATACCGATTTCTTTATTGCAAGAAAAATGAAAACCAGAGAGCGAATATCTCTCTGGTTTTCATTTTTGGTAGGCGTTACAGGAGATAGGAGATTCTAAAATTGGCGTTTTTTACATTCATTCGCCAGTATAATGAGAGACTGGGTTTGTTGCGTCTGTCCGTTAACTTGCGCTTTTGCATGTTTCGGACGAGTCCACGTATGGTTAAATAATTCAGAACGACTATCTAAGCGATCACGGTAGCTCATCTTTATCACCTCGTGTAGGAAGTTAATTTTTTAGGTTGTACCTGTACTATTCTTCCTGCTGATTTGCAGCACGCATACGTTCTTGTGGGTGCGTGTTAATTGTGCCGTTAGGTCGTTTCGAAGCGAAGCGTGATTTCGCTTTCGGCTGACCATCGATTTTGCTGTTGTTTTTTGACTCAGACCAAAATTCGGCTTGTTTACCCATTGCGAACGCCCTCCTCATCATCAGTTGATACCTCTTTAAGAAGTATCACTTATAGAATGTGCAAAATAGAAGAAACTATCCTTTAGAAATTAAGGGAATAAATAGGTAAAAGGAGAATAGAACATGAATGATATTCACGAAACATTAACAAAAGAACTATTAGACAAAAATGACAAACTTTCTTACGCACAAGCTCGTGCGTGGGTTGAATTATTGTGGGAAGACTTTCAAACAACTTATGCTAAATCAGGTCGTTATCAAGGTGATGAAATGACTGAACAAGTGGTACGAACATGGATTAATAATCATGGAGGTCGCCTTCATGAAATGCGTACAAATAATCCGAAATATAGCCATTTAATCAATCAAGAAGATCATTTGAAACATTAAAAAAAGCGACTTAAGTCGCTTTTTTTAATGTGGAAGTAATTCCAGTTTTTTTCGAAGTTTTTCTTCACTAAAAATCCATCCTGTATAGGAACTAATAATATTTAAATTGTGGTCGAGTTGAACGATTGCAACGAATGGATAATAATCTTTACTGCGATAGCGCAAATCAATGAAGCGAACTTCGTAATAATGATCATAATCGAAAATGTCCCAGCGATATACAGGGGAGAAAGATAGAAATGCTGAGATGTTTTCATCTTGTTTAGCTGCGCGCATAATAGCATTATCTGGGAACGGTATCCGTTCGAACTTATCATAGACCATGATGTTACCACGATGCCATCTAGCAACGTAGTAATAATCAGTTGTAACGATTGCTAAATGATAATGATAAAATCTGTAAGAAGGAGAAATGATTATCTTCTCCACGTGATTGAAACGTTTATATACGACGCTACGTATGTTTCTATGCATCATAATCCGTCCGATATAGTAAACAATCATCAATATATACGCTGCTAAAGCAGTATACCCTTTATGGGAACCTACGAGCATACAAGCAATCGCGAGTAGGTGGATAAAGAAAATGACGGTATCAAATGTATTAATGATGCCGAGTGCTACCCATTTTTTTGTGAAGGGCCGTAATGCCTGTGTACCGTAGGCGTTGAAAATATCTACAAAGACATGAAGAAAGACGGCAATAAATGACCAAAGTAGTAGATGCAAATATGGAGCGTCTGAAAAGAAGGCGAAAGAGATACCACTTATAAGGAATGACCAAAGAATCACTGCAGGAATGGAATGAGTAATCCCGCGATGATTTCTTATATATTTAGCGTTATTACGCAATTTTAAAACTGTATCGATGTCAGGAATATTGGAACCGGCAATTGTAGCAAGCATAACTGCTTGTGGTCCAATATCACTTTGTGCTATGGCTGGATCTAACGTTGCCAAACTGCCTAGAGTAACGCCCATAACAAGGTGAGTGGCTGTGTCCATAGAAATCCACCTCCGTTTTTTATTAATGTAACTCTTTTTATTCGATACCTCAAGTCCTTTGCCTTCTATTTCCTATGTCATCTTACTTAAATTTTTTCCTAAAATCTTTATAATAGTACTTATATGCAAAAAAATGAGGGGGATCAAGTTTGACACTTGAAATATTAAATAATTTTAACATAGAGCAGTTTCAAAATGATTTAATTGATTGGTTTGAAGAAGAGCAACGCGACTTACCGTGGCGTAAAAATAAAGATCCATACCGCGTTTGGGTTTCGGAAATTATGTTGCAGCAAACGAGGGTAGAAGCTGTAAAACCATATTACGCGAATTTTATGGGGAAGTTTCCTACTCTAGAATCTTTGGCAAATGCTGGTGATGAAGAAGTGTTAAAAGCATGGGAAGGTTTAGGATATTATTCTAGAGCACGAAATTTACATGCGGCTGTAAAAGAAGTGAAAGAAGTATACGGCGGGATAGTACCGAGTGATGTAAAGAAAATTGAAAAATTAAAAGGAGTTGGCCCGTATACAAAAGGTGCTATTTTAAGTATCGCATATGGTATACCAGAGCCGGCAGTTGACGGAAATGTTATGCGTGTATTATCTCGCATTTTATCAGTATGGGATGACATTGCAAAACCGAAAACTAGAAAAGTGTTTGAAGAGATTGTACGTGAAATTATTTCGGCTGAAAATCCATCTTATTTTAATCAAGGTTTGATGGAATTAGGTGCACTAATTTGTATTCCAAAAAATCCATCTTGCTTACTTTGTCCTGTACGTGAACATTGCCGAGGATATGCTGAAGGTGTTCAAAAGGAATTACCAGTAAAAAGTAAAGCTAAGGCTCCTACAATGGTACCGATTGTTGCAGGGGTACTTCAAACTGAAGATGGTCGTTACGTCATTAATAAACGTCCAAGTACCGGGTTATTAGCTAACATGTGGGAGTTTCCGAATGCTGAACTTGGCGAAGGGATTCGGAATCAGAAAGAGCAGCTTACAGATTATATGAAGGAAAAATTTGAGCTCTCGATTTCTATTGAAGAATACGCAATGAATGTACAACATACATTTACTCATCGTACTTGGGATATATTTGTATTTTACGGAAAAGTAACCGGTGATATTGTTGAAACAGATACATTGAAATTTGTATCGAAAGAAGCTTTTGAACAGTTACCTTTCTCTAAATCGCATCGTACGATTTATGAGAGTTGTGTTGAGAAAATTACAATGCAATAAACAAAAAAAGTGTTCCCTAGATTGGGAACACTTTTTTAATCGTAAGAAATTTTTGTCCCATGAGTCCAACTAGCATCACCTTCTTGTAAGCCACCTCTTGATTCAATTTCTACTACAATTTCTTTATAGATACTTTGACCTTCTGCATTTAAATACGGCAAAATCTGTTGTAATGAGTGATGAAAATAAGCTAATTCATCTTCTTTCCATTCATTTTTGGAAATCATCGTTAGTTCGGTCATATCGCGTCCTATATACATACTACCACCTCCATTTCCTATAGTTTGAATGAGTAATAAGAGATATATGCGAAATTTTTTCAAAAGAAAATTACGGATAACTTCTAAGTGAATTGGTTACATTATTGGTTGTGGAGGTGAGAAAGATGAGTAAAAAACAACAAGGTTATAACAAAGCAACTTCGGGTGCTAGCATTCAAAGTACAAATGCTAGTTATGGTACAGAGTTCGCGACTGAAACAAATGCACAAGCAGTAAAACAAGCAAACGCACAATCAGAAGCAAAGAAAGCACAAGCTTCTGGTGCACAAAGTGCAAACGCTAGTTATGGTACAGAATTTGCAACTGAAACAGATGTGCATGCTGTGAAAAAACAAAATGCACAATCAGCTGCAAAACAATCACAATCTTCTAGTTCAAACGAGTAATGAAAGAAAAACACTTCTCCATTTCGAGAGAAGTGTTTTCTTTGTGTGCGGGTCATTGTAATGAAAAGAAAGCGAACGACATAACTTCTAATAAGTCAACAAATGTAGTCAAAGGAGAAGGAAGTTAAAGATTAGAAATATGTAATTAGGAATAATAACTGATGAATAAATCTAAAAGGGGGTAAGTAATGAACGATTTTGATAAGTTGGTAGGAGAGCAATTGGAAACGATGGATGAGTTGTTAAAGTTACAAGCTCATCTAGAGAAATATCAGCAAATTGAAATCAGCGAAAAGGATACGTGCGATAAAAAGGAATTACATTTTATCCGCCAAGAAATATATAGAACAGAATTAGCGTTAAAACTGTTACATGAGAAATTTGAAGAGCAAACAAATAGTGTGATTCAATCTTTTGAAACTGAAAAAATGATTTCGAATTTAGGGTAAGGCATATTGTTACCTTCCGGTGAAAGGCCCTTCTTTAGATAGAAATAAGGAAGGGCTTTTTCTATTCCCATTTCCTCGTTTGTAAATCATTCAGCGAAGGCCCCGTCTCCTAAGAAGATTAGGGATATAGTATTCGGTGTGAAAAATAGAGTCTTGTCGCTTTAGTTTTAAAATTTCGACAAAAAAGTTATAATAGAAAAAAAGTGAATGCAGCTCAAAGGGCATTTGCAGTTGAAAGAAGGGAGCATATATGGGATTTCCCAAAGAAGGAGAAAAAGTACAAATACATAGTTATAAACATAATGGCTCCATTCATAGAATGTGGGAAGAGACAACAATTTTAAAAGGGACACAGAGTCTTGTTATCGGAGCAAATGATCGTACAGTAGTGACAGAATCAGATGGCCGAACATGGATTACTCGTGAACCAGCAATTTGTTATTTTCATGCAAACTATTGGTTTAATGTAATTGGGATGCTAAGGGAAGAGGGAGTATATTATTATTGTAATTTAGGCTCACCTTTTGCATATGATTCTGAAGCATTAAAGTACATTGATTATGATTTAGATATTAAAGTATATCCAGATATGACATATACGCTTTTAGATGAAGATGAGTATGAAAAGCATAGTCAAATTATGCAGTATCCACCTGTTATTGATACTATTTTAAAACGAAATGTAGCACAATTAACACAATGGATTCATCAAAGAAAAGGGCCATTCGCGCCAGATTTTGTAGATATGTGGTATGAAAGATATTTAATGTACAGAAATTAAAACAAACCTGCAGGGGATTTCCCGGCAGGTTTGTCCTATTAGAGGGGGGATTATGTGCAAGGTATAAAAAGATATTTGCACTTTGTTAAACCATATCGATGGCTTATTGCTATTACGATTATGATTGGTCTAGTTAAATTCGGCATCCCGCTTATTATGCCGTGGTTATTAAAATATATTATCGATGATGTAATTCAAGGTGGAGGGTCACTTCAAGATAAAACATCCCAATTAGTAACAGCCGTTGGGATTGCCTTTTTTATTTTTGCAGTAATAAGACCGCCAATTGAATATTATCGTCAATATTTCGCGCAGCGTATCGCAAATACAATACTATATGATTTGCGAAAACATATTTTTGGTCATTTGCAAAAGTTGAGTTTACGCTATTATTCGAACACAAAAACAGGGGAAATTATTTCACGTGTAATCCATGATGTAGAACAAACGAAGGATTTTGTAATTACTGGTTTGATGAATGTTTGGTTAGATACGGCAACAATTGCTATTGCTATTATTGTTATGTTTTCTATGAATATAAAATTGACATTTGTTGCGCTATTAATTTTACCTATTTATGTAGTGGCGGTGAAATATTTTTTCGGACGTCTTCGAAAATTGACGAAAGAGCGTTCACAAGCGTTAGCAACGATGCAAGGGTATTTACATGAACGTATTCAAGGGATGCAAGTGACACGTAGCTTTGCATTAGAAGAATATGAGGGTAAGCAGTTTGAAAAAAGAAATAATGAATTTTTGACAAAAGCGTTAACGCATACGAGTTGGACTGCAAGGACATTTTCAGCAGTGAATACGTTAACCGATTTAGGCCCGTTACTGGTGATCGGCTTTGCAGCATATGAAGTAATTCAGGGGCGGTTAACATTAGGGACTATGGTTGCCTTTGTTGGATATATGGATAGTTTGTATAGTCCGCTTCGCCGCCTTGTTAATTCCTCCACAACATTAACACAGTCTTTCGCATCGATGGATCGAGTGTTTGAATTGTTAGATGAAAAATACGATATTGTCAATGTGCCAAGTGCGGTACAAACGACAAAATTAAATGGTGAAGTGATATTTGATAATGTATCTTTTCGTTACAATTCGGATGAAAAAGAGATATTACATAACCTTTCGTTAACTATGTTGCCAGGAGAGAAGGTAGCACTTGTAGGAGCGAGTGGGGGAGGGAAGTCATCTCTTGCTAGCTTAATCCCACGTTTCTATGATGTTTCTTCAGGTGCAGTTTATGTAGATGGAATAGATGTTAGAAAGTATGATATGAGAAATTTACGTAGTCATATTGGAATTGTACTGCAAGATAATTTGTTATTTAGTGATACAATCGGGGCAAATATTTTATATGGAAATCCGAAAGCTACAGAGGAAGAAGTGATTGCAGCTGCTAAAGCTGCGCAAATTCATGATTTTATTATAGAGTTACCTGATGGCTATGATACTGTCGTTGGGGAACGCGGTGTGAAGTTATCTGGTGGGCAAAGGCAACGTGTAGCGATTGCAAGAGTGTTTCTAAAGAATCCATCGTTACTTATATTAGATGAGGCGACTTCCGCTTTAGATTTAGAAAATGAACGGTATATTCAGCAGGCGCTTCAGACGTTAGCTGCTGATCGGACGACGATCGTAATCGCACATCGATTGGCGACGATTACACATGTGGATACGATTATTTACATTGAAGATGGTGAAATTAAAGAAACAGGTTCTCATGAAGAGTTAATGAAAAAAAGAGGGTTTTATTACAATTTATATCAACTTCAACATATAACAGAAACAGCTCCTTTAGCGTAAAAGGAGCTGTTTTCTTTATTCGTCTTCTTTTTTATCTTCGATTTGGAGTTCTGCTTCTGGTTTATGGTATGTGTAGAAGCTATCCACAAGTAAATCTAAATGCTCTACTTCTTCACTATAGTTAATAATGGCAGAAATAAGAGGGAAGAGGTGTAGCCATGTTTTATAAGCTTCCTCATCGTCCTTGTTTTGATAATCCATAAAGATATCAATTAATTCTTGTTTACCTGTTTCAACTTCATCAAGCATTTCAACGGATTGTTGTTTTTTTGCTTTACCAATAAATTTTAATAAAACTTGTTCATGGTAATGGGTTAATGAGTCAAGTTCGTTTTGGATAGATTCCTGAAATTCTTCTGGCATATAGCGCAGTTCATTTTCAGTACGATGTAATGATTTTAACGTACTTAAAGCACGGCTTGTCGTCGCTAACATTTGTCTGAATAAAACGAGCTTACGAATTTTTGCGAACTTTACTTTTTTCGTGTAGCTTCTTTCTTCTTTATACAGCAAATAGTAATGGTTTAGTTTGATCATCTTTTCTTTCATACGATCAATATCAGTTTTTAGCGTTGTAAAATCAGAAGCTTGCCTGCTATTCATTCGAATCCATTTTACAATTTCTTCTGTATTATCAACGATACGGTGATATAGTTTTGTTTCGTATTTTGGCGGCATAAACACTAAATTTACAAGTGAAGCCGCAATAATTCCAATCATAATCGTCGCAAAGCGAAGTAAGGCAAAACTAAAGAAATCGTCGCCCTGATACTCCATAATGGCGATAACTGTTACTAAAGCAATTGATATTGTGTTTTCTAATCGTAATTGTAACGTAAGCGCAATTACTAATATACATGTTAATCCAATAATAAAAGGATTATGTCCAAAAGCAGTAGCAAATACGATAGCGAATACCGCACCAATGACGTTTGCTTGAATTTGCTCAAGAGCTGTTAAATACGAGCGGTATACAGACGGTTGAACAGCGAATATAGCTGAGATTCCCGCGAATACTGGACTCGGTAATTGAAGTAAAATACAAGCAAATAAAGCTAATGTGATGGCAATACCCGTTTTTAAAATGCGAGCACCAAGTTTCATACCCTTAATAAGATCCTTTCTCTTGTCATAATGAATGTACAACATGATACTATACATTCATTACAATATGTTAGCAAGTGATATTTTAGTGACGTTAATAAGAAATTAAGATTCATTTTATACTTTTTCCTAATTCTTTTTAAACATCAATTTTTAGTGAAAAAACCTGCTGAATTTCAGCAGGTTTCAAATTGTTACTATAGATTACTATGAGAAGTGTACTTCGTCAATTTTTTCTTGAGAATGAAAAGTTGGTATATCACTCTGTGGAGATAGATGGATCAGCCTGCTCTTTTTTCGGGATAATTTCAAAAAACTGTTGCTGCATATCATCGAGTAACGGTGTTAATAAAGCAACTTCCTCGTATTGCTCATGTTCATTTAATACACGAATATAATCTAGCAATAACTCAGTCACATCTTGCACGCCATTTTTACTAATTGGTTGTAATGTAACATTTGCCCCTTTTGCGATTCTTCTTTTTAAGGCGTGTTCTGTTAAACCCGAGCTTGAATCATGACGTAAATAAACAACACCACCAGTCATACCAGCACAAATCCATGGACCAGGATCCCCTAAAACAAGCGCTCGCCCATTTGTCATATATTCAAAAGCGAAACCTTTAATATTAGAGTATACACCTATATTCCCTTGCTCTTTTTCACGGAGTGGCTTTGTCATTCGCCCTCCAATTATCATGTCTGCTCCAGAGAGGCGAATGCCGGCGCGAGCATCAGCGTTACCTTGAACGTATAGCGATCCTTTTTGTGCACCGTACCCAAAACCTTTTCCGACAGAACCGTTATAATATATGCCGTCTTTTCCTTTTGCTTTCGTTATATAAATACCACCACCAAAGGAAGTTTTACCAATACCATCTTGTGCACCGCCATTTACGTGTATAAATAAGTTCTCACTATTATAAGCACCTAATCCATTTCCAGGAATAGAGCCATTCGTATACTTTAATGTAAGTGGTTCAAGCTTCGTGTCTTCATATAATTTACTACGAACGCGATAGCAAGATTCTAGCCCACCCATAACGCGTTGCTCTACGCCAACGCTTACTAATTCTTTTGAATGAGGGGAATGAACTGTTTCAAATTGTTTTTCCGGTACGTATTCTGTTTTTGTAACAGATGGGTGTTCTATCGTTTGTAGTAAATTACATAAATTTAATAAATTTTCGCCTCGAACTTGTTCTAATAAATCGGAACGTCCGACAATTTCTTGTAAATTTGCATAACCAAGATTTCCTGTTAATCGTTTTAGTTCTACGCCAAAAGTGGTGAATAAATGTAATAATCCAGCAACGGCGCTTTCTAATTCGCGCGGGACGAAGCGGCGTAATCCGTGTTCTTTCGCCTGAGCTTCAGACTCAATTTGTGTTGCAATTCCAACGTGACAAGTATCTAGATGACATCCGCGGCAAGTTGTACAGCCGATTGCAATCATGGATAATGTACCAAACCCAATACGGTTTGCTCCAAGGAGCATGATTTTCAAGGCATCATTAACACTTCGAATACCACCGTCAGCCCAAATTTCTACTTTATGTCTCATATTTGCTTCTAATAAAGCATTGTGAGCGGCTTTCACACCAATTTCTACAGGAAGCCCTACATGTTGCAATGCGTGAATACGTGCAGCACCTGTACCACCATCAAATCCGCTAATGTTAATAAAATCAGCACCAGCTTTTGCGATACCGACAGCAATTGTTCCAATGTTAGGGACGACAGGGACCTTTACAGCTACTTTCGCAAGTTGATTAGCCGTTTTAATTTCTGTAATCATTTGAGCTAAATCTTCAATGGAATAAATATCATGGTTGTTAGAAGGTGAAATTAAATCTGAGCCAATTGTAGCATTACGTGCTTCAGCGATTTTTGCAGTTACTTTTGAACCTGGCAAATGTCCACCTTCACCAGGCTTTGCGCCTTGCCCGATCTTTATTTCAATTAAGTTTGATGAATTTAGTAGTTCGGCATTTACGCCAAATCGCCCAGATGCAACTTGTTGTCCACGTGTATGTGGATATTTTCCAATCATATCTTTAATTTCGCCGCCTTCACCGTTTAAACTAATCATATTTAGCTGATCGGCCGCTTCTGCATATGCACGGAAGGCAACTTCATTTTGAGAACCGAATGACATGGAACTAATAATAAATGGTAAATCATGATTTTGAATGCTGATGGACACTTCTTCAGTTGGAACTACATGTTTTGTTTGTTTCGTTTGAACAAGGTGTCTAATTGCGATTGGATTATTTTCTTCTAATCCACTTAACTTGTCACGGTAATCATCATAAGAGTTTCCTTTTGCGACATCGCCGATTGCTTTCCAAATTCGCGGGAATATATGAAAAGATTTTCGCATTCTAACTTTAGGATTGTTATAATCATCCGCTCGCAATTGTGCATCTTCAGCAAGTGATTCAAGCGAAAAAGCTAAATCATTTGAACCGAAGAAATTCGTAATTTGTAATATATTTGCGATTTCCTCATGTAATCCGATAGAAGAATAGAGGCGACCGTAACCACGTAATTCATGAATTCCAATTGTTGAAATGACTTTTTCTAGTCCTTTATTAAGAGCAGTATACAAATTCGTAATTGGCGTTTTTGTTCCATCATTTACGGTTGCGAATAATAAATATGGATTCATACCATCTGCTCCTAATCCATACAGTGTGACGATATCATGTAAGGAGCGAAGGGCACCAGAACGTATAACGAGAGAGCAGTTTCGGCGTAATTTATTTTCGCTTAATACTTGATGTACTTTAGCGGTAACTAAATGCGGATCAATCCATAACTGTTCATTTAGATGAGCATTGGCATCGTCTATTAATAGTAGGGAAGCTCCATCGTTCACGGCCTTTATCGCTTCAGAACTAATTCGATTTAAGGCGCATTGTAAAGTTTCTGTCGGACTGAATGTAGCAGAGATTGTAGCGATAGAGCTATGAGTATTGAATAGCTGTATAAGTTGTTCGTACGTAATTGTGTGTAATTCCTCTATAATAGATTGTGCTACACTTCCTTCTAGAATAATGGGGGAAAGCATCTCAACTACAAATGGCTGTTTAGCTCCGCTTAATAAACTTGGGCGCTCTCCAAGTATTGTTCGTGTGGAGAAGTGCTCGACCTCTCGATCACGATCGATTGCTGGATTTGTAACAACGGCTACACTTTCCTTAATGAAATCAGCGATATTTCGTCTATCAGTATCGAGTGCTGCAAGTGGTGAGTCATGCCCAAGTGAGCGAATTGGCTCGACGCCTTTTGTTGCCATCTGTTCAAGAAGCTGAATATGTTCTCGATCCCACCCGAAAGAAACGTACTGTTTCGTTTCAACTTGAACAGAATCACATAATCCTTGGATTTCTTTCGTTTCAGGGATAGATAAGTTTAAATGATAATTGCTAACATCGATTCGTTTTTGGAAACGATTATATACTTCAATTTGGTATTTGTCGTATTCATAAAGAACAAGTTCATCTTGTTCATTCCATTTTAATCCGACCTTTTCTCCAGGCGCGAGTGGTTTCGGTTCTTCTACATATTCGGTTGGTGATACAACTCCAGGTTCAGAAGAGAAAACATAAGAACTCACTGTCTCTACTTTCCATACTGGTCGTAGTCCAAGGGAATCAACGCTGAAAACAGCCTCATCTTTATAACGTGAAATAATACCAGCTGGACCTTGCGCAAAATGGCCCCAAGCTTCACGTATATACGTATATAAATCTTGTAAATGCGGTTCATAAAGTTTAATTTCATTAATAATTGGTGGGAATAGTATATCCATTGCTTCAAATAAACTGTAGTCGTATTGAACAAGTAGGGTTTCTAGGGTGCGGTTTAAATCTTGGGAGTCACTTCCCCCAACAGTAAGTGGAACATGAATCATGTCAGCTTGATCGCGTAATTTTGCAATTGTGTTAATCTCACCATTATGTCCGAGAATGCTAAATGGTTGTACACGAAAAAAATTAGATAATGTATTAGTAGAATAGCGGTTATGTCCTAGTGTCATAGTTGAAGCGATAAGTGGATGTTGTAAATCATTGTAATAGGCAACAAGTGTATCCCCAGCACCTAGAACTTTATATACAACATGATCACGACTTAATGAAGCAACATGAATCGCTTCGTTTTCCTCTATTTTTATCGTTACTGAAAATAATGTTTGCTCAATATTTTCAACTTTATTTTCTGCGATAAGAGCAACTTGCCAAAATAAAGGTTCTTCCTGTTTACCAAGTGGACCGAGTGCATCGGAATTTATTACATCATCACTTTCAAAAATAATAGTAAAACTTTCGTTATTTAATTGCGTACGAATATGATTTTTTAAATTAACGATATTTGCGTTTTTATTTAGAAAAAAATGTCCAACGATAAAGTGGGGATGATCCACAATCGTTGGATTGTATCCGTTATTTTTCAGCTTTTCATTCCAAAGTGCTTTTGGGACATCAATGTGAATTCCGATACCATCTCCTTCACCATTAATGAAACCAGCTCGATGATTCATTTTGACAAGTGATTGTATGCAAAGGTCAATGTTTTCTTTTGTAGGAATTTTTCGTTTCTCCATAACGGAAACGATTCCACACGCATCATGTTCTGCATTTTTATAATCTCGAAATAAAGACGGTGTCCATGTATTTGTTTTATTGAGCATCCGTCAATCCCCCCTCTTATTGAAGTTTGAATAATCTTACTATTTAAGGCGTGAGCAGCCTTGTATACAAAGATAGTAAGGATATAAAAGAAAATTAAACAGATAATTATGAATAATTATACTATTAATGAGGGATTTATGAAATAGAAAAAAGGAAAAAAGAAAGATGTGCTTTCTTTTTTCCTTTTAATGACGGGATTATTTATTATCCGCTAAAGCAGCAAATGCTTTGCCTACAGCTTCAATTGTATATTCAATATCTTCTTTTGTATGTTCTGTCGTTAAGAACCATGCCTCGTATTTAGAAGGTGCTAAGTTAATTCCTTCTTGAAGCATAAGCTTGAAGAATTTACCAAACATTTCACCGTCTGTATCTTGTGCTGCATCGTAATCTTCAATTTTATTTGTTGTGAAGTATACAGTTAAAGCACCTTTTAGTCGGTTTAATGTAATATCGATATTATGTTTTGTAGCTTGCTCTAAAATTCCCTTTTCAAGCATCGCACCAAGTTCATCTAATTTCTCATAAAGACCTTCTTGTTGAAGAACCTCTAGACAAGCGATACCGGATGCCATAGAAGCAGGATTTCCTGCCATTGTACCAGCTTGATATGCAGGTCCGAGCGGGGCAACTTGTTCCATAATTTCTTTCTTACCACCATAAGCACCGATCGGAAGTCCGCCGCCAATAACTTTACCAAGCGCTGTTAAGTCTGGGGTTACGCCAAGTAAGTCTTGAGCACCACCGTACATGAAGCGGAAAGCAGTAATAACTTCATCATAAATTACTAGTGCACCAGCTTCGTGAACAAGTTCATTCACTTTCTCAAGGAAGCCAGGTTTTGGCTCTACAATACCGAAGTTTCCAACAATCGGTTCTACAAGGATAGCTGCTACTTCATGTCCCCATTTATCTAATGCTTCTTTTAAAGTTTCTACATTATTAAATGGAACAGTAATAACTTCTTGAGCGATACTTTGTGGTACACCGGCTGAGTCAGGAGTTCCTAGCGTAGAAGGGCCAGATCCAGCTGCTACAAGTACTAAATCAGAATGACCGTGGTAACAACCAGCAAATTTCATAATTTTTGTGCGGCCTGTGTAAGCACGAGCGACACGAATTGTTGTCATTACTGATTCAGTACCAGAGTTTACGAAGCGGACTTTATCTAATGCAGGCATTGCTTCTTTTAACATTTTTGCGAATTTTACTTCTAGTGCTGTTGGTGTTCCGTAAAGTACACCATTTTCAGCAGCTGTTGTAATTGCTTTTGTAATGTGCGGGTGAGCATGTCCAGTAATAATAGGACCGTATGCTGCTAAATAATCGATATATTTATTTCCGTCTACATCCCAGAAATAAGCACCTTTTCCACGTTCCATAGCAACAGGAGCGCCGCCGCCAACTGCTTTAAAAGAACGAGAAGGACTATTAACGCCGCCAACGATATGTTCTAAAGCTTCTTTATGTAATGCTTCTGATTTTGTGAATTTCACTACAATTCATCTCCTTACAAAAATCTATGTATTATTCTAACATGTTTTTTGAAAAGACGTATTGTTTGTGATAGAGAAGGCAGTTGGGTAAACTATTCGTTGTGACATTTAGGAAGGGGGTCCGATTATGAAATCGGTAATTGAGGTACAAGGGTTACGTAAAGAATTTACAGCCTATTCAAGTCGTCCGGGATTAAAGGGTGCTTTTCGCGATTTATTAAATCGTAATTATAAAATAGTACCAGCAGTAAATGATGTATCTTTTACTGTGAAACAAGGTGAAATGGTTGGGTATATAGGTGAGAACGGTGCTGGTAAATCAACAACTATTAAAATGCTTACGGGGATTTTGACTCCGACATCAGGAGAAATTTTAGTAAATGGGATGAACCCGCATAAGCAGAGAGAAGAATTCGTAAGAACAATTGGTGTTGTTTTCGGTCAACGCTCACAACTTTGGTGGGATATTGCTGTACAAGAATCTTTTCGTTTATTAAAAAAAGTGTACGGTGTATCAGACGCTCAGTATAAAGAGCATATGGAACACGTGATTGAAACGTTAGATATTGGTCCTTTATTAGATAAGCCAGTTCGAAAGTTATCTCTAGGTCAAAGAATGCGTTGTGAATTAGCGGCAGCATTAATTCATAATCCGCCGTTATTATTTTTAGATGAACCAACAATTGGGTTAGATGTTCTTGTGAAATTGAAAATACGTGAATTTTTAAAAGAAATGAATGAACGTTATAAAACAACAATTTTATTAACAACCCATGATATTACTGATATTGAAGCTTTATGTGAGCGCGTTATCATGCTAGATGAAGGAAATATTATGTATGACGGTTCTTTAAATAATCTTCGTACGCAGTGGGGAGCAGAGAAGGAAATACATTTTCAATTTATTGCACCAGTTTCCTATCAGGCGTTATCAATGGTTATGCCTGATAGTCACGTCGTTTGGTCGAAAGCGAAAGAGGAAAACGCGTGGGTTGCAAAAATACCGAATGAAGAAGTTATCATTTCAATGCTTATTTCTAAAGTAGTACAAGCATTTCAAATTAAAGATTTAAAAATTAACGAAGTGTCTACAGAGGAAATTATTCGTAACATTTATGAAGAGGGTATTAAACATGGGTAAGTACATTGAAATGATTCGAATCCGCTTTTTAATGATGCTTGCGTATCGCACAAACTATTATAGCGGGATTTTAATTTATACAATTAATATCGGCGCGTATTATTTTTTATGGCAAGCAATTTATAGTGGAAAAGAGAATATTGAAAGTTTATCTATTTCGCAAATGACTACGTATATCGCAATTGCGTGGATGGCACGTGCCTTTTATTTTAATAATATAGACAGGGAAATTGCGATGGAGATTCAAGAAGGGCGTGTAGCGGTAGAACTGATTCGTCCATATAACTATTTAGGAATGAAAGTGATGCAAGGTCTTGGTGAAGGAATATTTCGTTTTGCCTTCTTTTCAATTCCAGGTATGGTTATTGTTACCTTATTATTTTCATTGCAAATTACAACGAATTTTCAAACGTGGTTATATTTCTTCTTATCTTTAATATTTAGTTTTATTATTAATACACAAATTAATTTAATGACGGGAATGCTCACGTTCTTCCTATTTAATAATAGTGGAATTATGTATGCAAAACGTGTTGTTATTGATTTATTTTCAGGTCTATTATTACCAATTAGTTTTTATCCGTTATGGGCCCAAAAGGCAATGGTATTTTTACCGTTTCAGGCTATTAGTTATATTCCAAGTATGATTTTTTCAGAAGGTATACAAGGAAGTAAATTGTATGAGGCATTATTATTCCAAGTAATTTGGGCAATTGTACTTATTATTCCAATTGTACTCATGTGGAGAACGGCGAGAAAACGTCTAATTGTACAAGGGGGATGATGAGATGATATATATAAACCTATTTTTGCAATATGCAAGCCAATATATAAAAACAAAATTGGAGTATCGGGGCGATTTTATCGTTGGATTACTTTCTGATTTAGCACTACAGGCTGTTAATTTAATCTTTATTCTCGTTGTGTTTGGGCATACACAAGCATTGAAAGGCTGGAGTAGAGAAGAAGTAATCTTTATTTATGGTTTCTTTTTAGTACCATTTTCCATATTCTCAGCTTTCTTTAACATATGGGACTTTAATGATCGTTATATTATTAAAGGAGAAATGGATCGTATATTAACGAGACCGATTCATAGTTTATTTCAAATTATATTAGAAAGAATGGAACTTGAATCTTTAATTGGAGCGATCACAGGAATGATTGTAATGGGCTACGCAGCAGTGGAGCTGCAATTATCTTTTTACTGGTACGATTTCTTCTTATTCTTACTGATGGTAGGAGGAGGAGCACTTGTATACGGAGGGATATTTGTTACGCTTGCGAGCCTTGGTTTTTGGTCGGATGCGAAAAGTTCAATTATGCCGCTAATGTATAACATAGGTAACTATGGTCGCTATCCTGTTAACATTTATAACCGTGTGATTCGCTTCATTTTAACGTTTGTTTTACCATTTGCGTTTGTCGGAGTGTATCCAGCAGCATACTTTTTAAGAAAAACAGAGTGGAATAGCTATGCATTTGCAACACCACTCGTTGGTGTTATCTGTTTTACAATTGCAATTACTCTTTGGAATCAAGGGGTAAAAAGGTACCGTGGTGCTGGGAATTAATTATAGAAGCTTGTTTGTTTCTAAGGGATAAATCCAATGGCTGTCTCATACATATAAAATGAGGTGGAGGACATGTTGTGGGGATTTATTCTATTAATTGCAGCGATTGCTATTTTGAGAAGTGTTCAATTGTTATGGAGTTCATATTCAGATTCTAGGCGTTTCTTTTCGCTTTATAATTTAGCCTCCTTATTTTTAATTTATACAACGGTATTGATTGCGTTTGGGTTAAGTTATGTTGTATTAGAAGAAATGGGTTTTGCAGTTTTGAAAGAAGATGGAGAAAGCTTGCATGCCCAATCTTTTCAACTTGTAGAAATTTGCTTATATTTTAGCGCGGTTACTTTATTATCCGTTGGGTACGGTGATATAGCTCCGATTGGAATAGGGAGATGGATTGCGATTGCAGAAGCGCTAATTGGATATACATTACCGTTTGCTTTTGTAATGAGGTCTGTAATAGACAATGAAAAATAAGATAGCATTTGATATAGTAAAAGAAAAGAGTAGGAGTGATAACAATGATTACAGTAGGAGAAATGGCTCCAGAATTTACAATAGAGGGAAGTAACGGGGAACAAGTTCGCTTAGCTGATTTTCGTGGTAAAAATGTAGTGCTATATTTTTATCCGAAAGATATGACTCCAGGGTGTACAACTGAAGCATGTGATTTTCGAGATGCATATGGATTATTTCAAGAGAAAGATACAGTTATTCTTGGTGTAAGTCCTGATTCAGCGAACAGACATCTGAAATTCATTGAGAAGCATGAGCTTCCATTTGTACTTTTAGTAGATGAAGATCATAAGGTAGCAGAATTGTACGATGTTTGGAAATTGAAAAAGAACTTTGGGAAAGAGTACATGGGAATCGAGCGTTCTACATTCCTTATTAATAAAGACGGTGAGCTTGTAAAAGAATGGCGTAAAGTGAAAGTGAAAGGACATATTGAGGATGTTCTTTCTTATATAAAGTAAATTCATTGTGGAGATAAATATATAGAAGTAAGGCGAGTGTCTATACATATTTTATCGTCTTACATAAAGTGAAGTGTAGGGCATACCTCCTCAGATGATAGTATTCCAAGTGCGATTATGTCGCACTTTTTTTCTATGTAAATGTATAGAAAATGGGGAAGGATATATAAGAATAAGGCTATATACAAAAATAAACCACATACTTATAGTAGAAATATTGACGATTTATAAGAAAAGGAGTACACTCTTTATAAGAATTATAAAATAATAATCCGTATAGAATCGGGGTGCATGACGGTGGTCAAAGAAGAATTAAAAGAAGCGCTAGAAATGCTGAAAAATACGGGTGTACGCATTACTCCACAGCGTCATGCTATTTTAGAGTACCTTGTGGAATCTATGACGCACCCAACAGCGGATGACATTTATAAAGCATTAGAAGGTAAGTTTCCAAATATGAGTGTTGCAACTGTCTATAATAACTTACGTGTATTTAAAGAGGTTGGACTTGTAAAGGAATTAACTTATGGAGACGCTTCAAGTAGATTTGATTATGTTACAAGTCAACATTATCATGTGATTTGCGAAAAATGTGGTAAAATTGTTGATTTTCCTTATGGAGGTTTGGAACAGCTTGAAGAGGAAGCTGCGAAAACGACAGGCTTCGTTATTAATAGTCATCGCTTAGAAATTTATGGCGTTTGTCCAGAGTGTCATAAGGCGTAATATATAATAAAGAAAGAGGGAGACGTTTACGTCTCCCTCTTTCTTTATTATATATGGGAATTACGTTAGGTTCAGGAGGATTTAAAGCGTTCAGTGAAGAACCTAATTTAATTTTGTAAGGGCACATTGTACATATATATGCCTATGATTTATAGCTCTTCTTATTATATTTCTCATCAAATTCTTTTCCTTCTAGATTTCGATCCATTGTTAAAGGTTGGTTGCAATGCATACA
>NZ_CP093325.1:4790000-5005000 GCF_022637375.2 Bacillus sp. N5-665 | reverse complement strand
CCGTCGTGGGCGTAGGAAATTTGAGAGGAGCTGTCCTTAGTACGAGAGGACCGGGATGGACGCACCGCTGGTGTACCAGTTGTTCTGCCAAGGGCATAGCTGGGTAGCTATGTGCGGAAGGGATAAGTGCTGAAAGCATCTAAGCATGAAGCCCCCCTCAAGATGAGATTTCCCATAGCGTAAGCTAGTAAGATCCCTGAAAGATGATCAGGTTGATAGGTTCGAGGTGGAAGCATGGTGACATGTGGAGCTGACGAATACTAATAGATCGAGGACTTAACCATATAATATGTAGCAATGTTATCTAGTTTTGAGAGAACATAAAAAAACTTGTTGACTTTTAAAGTAAATAAGTTATAATAATGATTGTCTCAAAAGAATAATGTCTGGTAATGATGGCAGAGAGGTCACACCCGTTCCCATACCGAACACGGAAGTTAAGCTCTCTAGCGCCGATGGTAGTTGGGACCTTGTCCCTGTGAGAGTAGGACGTTGCCAGGCAATATTATTCCGCAGTAGCTCAGCGGTAGAGCTATCGGCTGTTAACCGATCGGTCGTAGGTTCGATTCCTACCTGCGGAGCCATTGGAGAGCTGTCCGAGTTGGCCGAAGGAGCACGATTGGAAATCGTGTATACGTCACAAGCGTATCAAGGGTTCGAATCCCTTGCTCTCCGCCATAGGATTTATAATATTTGGCCCGTTGGTCAAGTGGTTAAGACACCGCCCTTTCACGGCGGTAACACGGGTTCGAATCCCGTACGGGTCACCACTTTGGAGGATTAGCTCAGCTGGGAGAGCACCTGCCTTACAAGCAGGGGGTCGGCGGTTCGATCCCGTCATCCTCCACCATATAAATTATATAAATAGTATTGTCGCGGGGTGGAGCAGCACGGTAGCTCGTCGGGCTCATAACCCGAAGGTCGCAGGTTCAAATCCTGTCCCCGCAACCAAATGGTCCCGTGGTGTAGTGGTTAACATGCCTGCCTGTCACGCAGGAGATCGCCGGTTCGACCCCGGTCGGGACCGCCATTTTAATAAGGCTCGGTAGCTCAGTCGGTAGAGCAGAGGACTGAAAATCCTCGTGTCGGCGGTTCGATTCCGTCCCGAGCCACCATTTATTTTAATAAAATACGCCGGCTTAGCTCAATTGGTAGAGCAACTGACTTGTAATCAGTAGGTTGGGGGTTCAAGTCCTCTAGCCGGCACCATGTAAGTTTCGGAGGGGTAGCGAAGTGGCTAAACGCGGCGGACTGTAAATCCGCTCCTTCGGGTTCGGCAGTTCGAATCTGCCCCCCTCCACCATTTACATAGGGGCATAGTTTAAAGGTAGAACTGAGGTCTCCAAAACCTCCAGTGTGGGTTCGATTCCTACTGCCCCTGCCAAATATATTTACACAACATGGCGGTTGTGGCGAAGTGGTTAACGCACCGGATTGTGGCTCCGGCATTCGTGGGTTCGATTCCCATCAGTCGCCCCATTTTTATTTTAAAAATTACAAATAATCTAATGGATACTTACATATAATTAAGTAAGAAATCGATGGGCTATAGCCAAGCGGTAAGGCAACGGACTTTGACTCCGTCATGCGCTGGTTCGAATCCAGCTAGCCCAGCCATTTTTGCGGAAGTAGTTCAGTGGTAGAATACAACCTTGCCAAGGTTGGGGTCGCGGGTTCGAATCCCGTCTTCCGCTCCAATAAAATTTAACATGGCGGCATAGCCAAGTGGTAAGGCAGAGGTCTGCAAAACCTTTACCACCGGTTCAAATCCGGTTGCCGCCTTTCTTTTGTGCCGATGTGGCGGAATTGGCAGACGCGCACGACTCAAAATCGTGTTCCTTCGGGAGTGTCGGTTCGACCCCGACCATCGGTATCACGAACGGCGTAAAAAAAACTCTATACTAATTGTATAGAGTTTTTTTGTGTTTTCTTCGCGCGATAAAATAAGCATAAAAAATGTGCGGTGAGTAAACGTAGAATATTATAATCGGAAGCTGAATGAAAATATTCTATACTGATTGCCAACTTCGAAATTTAAGACCCATACAATAAAATAAAACGTTTGCTTGAACGACTGAACGTTAAAAATCGATCCACCTTATTTACTTTTAAAAATTTTTCTCTATCAAAGCCCATACGATACACTTCAGTTGGAGTAAACTGCGAAACACTAAAAGGATAAAAACGAATATTCATTTTTATCCTTTTAGTTCCATTTTATAGAGAATCTCCCCATCCTGGTGACATGAAGTTAAATCCGACACCACCAGTAGATATTAGCACATGATCAGCTGTTAATTTCGTAATTTCTAAAAACTTCTTTTCAAATTCTTCTCTGTTGTACTTGTACATAGTTGAGTGGCACGACCACATTTGCGTTGAAGTACTCAACCAGTCCCCTAATTCCTTTAATTCAGGAAACGACTCAAAGTGAATTGGTTCATCTAATTTCATGAATCTCACTTGATAGATAGTTGGGTTTAGCTTTTCTCCTATCCCTTTAAGACCATGTGCTTTTTTCTCATTTGAATGTGTCATAATTACTCTCCCCTATCTTTCCTTCAAATTTTTTCCTATTTTAATTATACAGCAATAGAAAGTAATTAAGGAAATATTATGGGAATCGGCGATGTAAAAAGACTCTAACAGAAATGTTAGAGTCTCTTTTGTTAAATTATGTTATGTAATTCTAAAATTCGTGATAAATGTAGGAATTCATGTATAATATAACTTGCGGATAGAAAAAAATGATAGTAATTTATATTATGTCTGTAATATGAATCAAAAATGAACTTTTTATATTTCTTTTAAAAATGTGTTGAATACACGTTATATTTTATATTAATATTTTTATGTAGATTTAAAACGGGAAAGAGAGTGGAAAGTATGGGTCGTAAATGGAATAATATTAAAGAAAAAAAAGCATCAAAAGATGCAAATACAAGCCGTATATACGCGAAATTTGGACGTGAAATTTATGTGGCAGCAAAACAAGGCGAGCCAGATCCAGAATCAAACCAAGCGCTTAGAGTTGTATTAGAACGTGCGAAAACATACAACGTACCAAGAACAATTATTGATCGTGCAGTTGAAAAGGCAAAAGGCGGTTCAGAAGAAAATTATGACGAGCTTCGTTATGAAGGATTCGGACCAAACGGATCTATGGTAATTGTAGATACACTTACAAATAACGTAAACCGTACTGCAGCAGATGTACGAGCTGCATTTAGCAAAAACAGTGGTAACATGGGTGTAAACGGTTCTGTAGCTTACATGTTTGATGCGACAGCTGTTATCGGTCTTGAAGGTAAAACATCAGATGAAGTTCTTGAAATTTTAATGGAAGCAGATGTTGATGCACGTGACATTCTAGAAGAAGAAGATTCTGTTATCGTGTATGCTGAACCTGATCAATTCCATTCCGTACAATCTGCACTTAAAGATGCTGGTGTTGAAGAATTCACAGTTGCAGAATTAACAATGCTTGCACAAAGTGATGTAGAACTTCCTGAAGATGCTCAAGTACAATTTGAAAAAATGGTTGATGCATTAGAAGATCTAGAAGATGTGCAACAAGTTTACCACAACGTAGACTTAGGAGAATAATACGATAGAAGCCCCTGTTCATTTAACGGATAGGGGCTTTTTTTCATGAAGTTAATTAAGAGGATGAATTAGTAAAGGTATTTTGTTGTAGACAGGGAATATGCTTATAGGGATATGTGAAATATTCATTATTGCTAGGAGGCTTAATATGGAACATAAAACACCAAAACATATCGTTGCTGTAGCAGGTTATTTAACAAATGAAAAAGACGAAGTGTTATTGGCTAAAGTACATTGGCGATCGGATACGTGGGAGTTGCCAGGAGGACAGGTGGAAGAAGGAGAAGCGCTCGATCAAGCTGTTTGTAGGGAAATGTTTGAGGAAACGGGTTTAACGGTGAAGCCTATCGGAGTTACAGGTGTTTACTATAATGCTTCTATGCATATTTTATCTGTTGTTTTTAAAGTCGCATATGTGAGTGGTGAAATAAAAATTCAACCTGAAGAAATACAAGAGGCTAAATTTGTTGCTTTAGATGAAGAGAACATAGATGAGTACTTAACGCGTCCTCATATGAAATCCAGAACGCTTGATGCGATGAGAGCAACACATTGTATTCCGTACGAAACGTGGGAAGTGCAGCCGTATAATTTAATAGGTAGATTGTAAAGAAAAGAGTAGCCGGTTTGAGATACAATCAAATCACTACTCTTTTTTGTATACTGTTTAAGAAAAAGGTCAAAATAATAATAGTGCTAGTGTTGATTTTTAGAACGTTTGTTCTGTATAATGTATGATATATTGTATACATTTAGATTACTAGATACTTACAAATATATATATTTGTAGATGATATAATGAAAATAGGGTGTTTTAATAGGGAAGTATAGGCTTAAGGTATACTCTGCTATTGGTTTAGCATAATCTATATTCAATATTTCAGATGAATAGTAGATAAAAAAAGACTGTGATACAATACTTTTTTATACCTTACAATGATGTAAGGTACGTGTAAGAGAAATCGATGGGATGTTTTTTTACAACAAGGTATTCTTAAAGTAAGAGTTATATGCTGTGTGGAAAAGAGGTGTTCAAGATGAAAGAACGAGTATTATCTAGGGTGAACTATCATCAAAAAGTTGCATTAAATCCAATGACTAAATTCTTTTATAAAGCCATTATTTTATTATTATTGTTAAGTTGTACATTATTATTCGTTGGAAATGTAATGATCGAGCAAAGTGATATTAGTAAATTACATGTACCGGCTAAGTTAGAGGTGCCAGAATCATTAACACATGCATTTATTGCGACAGAAGATAAAAGGTTTTATCATCATAATGGTTTAGATTATATAGCGATTGTCAGAGCGTCTGTTGAGAATATAAAGGCTGGTGGTGTTGTGCAAGGCGGAAGCACAATTACACAGCAGTTATCCAAAAATGCTTTTTTAACGAATGAACGTACATTTTCTCGTAAGTGGAAAGAGATTTTCTATACGAAAAAAATTGAACGTACATTTACGAAGGATGAAATTTTAAAATTGTATGTAAGTAATATTTATTACGGAGAAGGAGCATGGGGAATTGAAAAAGCGGCAAACCTTTACTTCGGTAAAAAGGTGGACCAATTAACGCTGGCTGAAAGTGCAATGATGGCTGCTGTAGTAAAAGCACCTGCTTATTACTCACCTGCACAAAATTATGATAAGGCCGTAGAGAGACGAAATGTCGTTTTGAGATTGATGGAGAAGGAAGGCTATATCAATCATGATGAGTATGTGCAAGCAGTTAGTGAGAAATTAGTAATTCGTCATGATATAAAAACAGAGCAGTCGATGTTAAATAATGCGCGCGAAAAAGCAGTAAGCTAAAGGAAGCTCCTACATAGGAGCTTCTTTTTTTTGAATAAATTGTGACAAATTGTGACACAATATCGTCACAATTATTGTATTTTTGTAATTTATGTGAGCGTGTTCATTGCGTGACGTATATAAGTGTTGATATTATGTGTATTGTGTACAATGCTGTATACAGAATATGAATTTAAAGAGGAATGTATATGAAATCAAATAAACTCATGGCTCTTGGTGTAGTTTTTTCTATCGCAGTATTAATTGTAATCGGAACAATTGCGTATAGCATCATAAATGACAAAAAAGATAAAGGGAATGAGATGTTTGCTTATTCCACACAACAATCTTTAGGGAAAGATGATGCACCAGTTAAGGTAGTTGAATTTGGAGACTTCAAATGTCCTGCGTGTCGTACTTGGGATGTAACAGTATTACCACGATTAAAAGAAGAGTATATTGATAAAGGTAAAGTGCAGTTATACTTTATTAACTTCCCATTTATCGGAAAAGACTCTGATTTAGGTGCAGCAGCTGGTGAAGCAATTTATAAACAAGATCAAGATTCATTCTGGATTTTCTATGATGAAATTTATCAAAGTCAAAAGAAAGACACGGAAGAATGGATTACAGAAGAATTACTTCTTAACATTGTGAAAGAGAAGCTTCCGAAAGTTGATGTAGAACAATTTAAGAAAGATTTACACAGTAAAGAAATAAAAGAAAAAGTACGTAAAGATTCAGATCGTGCTCAAAAATTAAAAGTTCAAGGTGCTCCTTCAGTATATATAAACGGAAATCTTGCAAACCCTGATTTCGATAGTATGAAGAAGGCGATTGATAAAGAATTGAAAAAGTGATGAGTATCTCATCACTTTTTCGACTTTTTTCGATAAAATTCTTGCTTCCGTTTTTTTTACATGCTATACTACTTTACATAAGTTATTCTAATATCTTATATTTTTTTCATATTTGCGGGTGTAGTTTAGTGGTAAAACAAGAGCCTTCCAAGCTCTGGTCGAGAGTTCGATTCTCTTCACCCGCTCCAAATTTTATTAAATGTTTTTCTATAAATTGTGATCAACGCAGTGTTTCGTTTCTAAGATAAACGAGGCATTGCGTTTTTTAATGTTTGAAAAATATAATTGTATGCGAAAATAGAAGTAAAGAATAGTATTCCAAAAGTGAATTGCTAACCAATATAGTCGTTACATAAGGGATGGATTCATCTGAGGAGGCGATTAAGAATGGATTTTGAACAATTAAAGCAAGATGTCATTACGTATAGTAAAACAATTGGTATAGATAAAATAGGCTTTGCTAGTGCTTCACCATTTGAGGAATTAAAGCAGAGGTTAATCCAGCAACAACAATTAAATTATCAATCGGGATTTGAAGAGTCTGATATAGAAAAAAGAACGAACCCACAGCTTCTACTACCTGGTGCAAAATCAATTATTGCGATTGCATTAGCGTATCCTTCAAAATTAAAAAATGCACCATTAAGTAAGCGCGGAGAACGCCGCGGTATTTTTTGTCGTGCCTCTTGGGGACAAGATTATCATCTTGTTTTACGAGATCGTTTGCAAAAATTAGAAGCATATTTAATCGAAAAGCTTCCCGATATAGAAGTTAAGTCAATGGTTGATACAGGTGAATTAAGTGATCGAGCTGTTTCGGAGCGTGCGGGTATTGGATGGAGTGGTAAGAATTGCGCTATTATTACACCTGAATTTGGTTCGTATGTATATTTAGGAGAAATAATTACAAACGTTCCCTTCCCACCAGATCAGCCGATAGAAGATCAATGTGGAAGTTGTACAAAATGTATTGATGTTTGTCCTACAGGTGCTTTAATACAAGGAGGACAGTTAGACTCGAAGAAATGTATTGCATTTTTAACACAGACGAAAGGGTTCCTACCGGAAGAATATCGCGAAAAAATAGGTAATCGTATTTATGGATGTGATACATGTCAGACTGTTTGTCCGAAAAATAAAGGAATGGATTTTCATAACCACCCTGAGATGGAACCAGATCCTGAGTTAGTTAAGCCTTTATTAACACCACTTTTAACAATTAGTAATCGTGATTTTAAAGAGAAATATGGAATTATGTCTGGTTCATGGAGAGGTAAAAAGCCGTTGCAACGAAATGCAATTTTGGCACTTGCGCATTTTAAAGAGGCATCAGCAATTCCTGATTTAATTGGTGTTATGAAAGACGATCCAAGACCAGTACTTCGCGGAACAGCAGCATGGGCACTTGGGAAAATTGGTGGAGATGGCGTGGGCGAAGCTATTGAAAAAGCGATGCAACGTGAGAAAGATGAAGAGGTTCTTCATGAAATGAATCGCGGACTTGAATTGTTAGCTCAGAAAAAAGAGTAGATAATATCTCCCTTTTTCATATTGTAATATGGGAGGGAGACGAAATGGTTGTAAAAATAAATATTGAAAAGCAAGTACAACAATTTTTAGCATATGTAACAGAGAAACGAACAAATGTAGATGGTATTGCTGAAGATTTATTACAAATAGCACAGAGAAAGAAACAATTGTTTCAAAAGCGTAATGCAGATATAGTGAAAGCAACTGCGGATGTTTCTTTCATGAGACAATTAAATAATAGCAATCATCAAGAAATTGATTATCAAATACATTTTAAATATTTAATTAAGCATAAAGAATTATTTTATATCGAAGAGGAACAACTAAAGCGAAGAGTTTGTTTAAATAATAGCCGGGTAATAGGTGATTATGCTATTGAAGTACCAGAAGCAGTTGGAATGAGTGAGACGTTAGAAAGAGAAGTTACAAAAGAGAAGTATGGTTCTTATCAGTATAACCGTTTAGAGGCAGTTAAATATGCAGAGCGTTGGTGGGATGATAGAAACCCTGTATATCGTAATTTCCCTGATAATTGTACGAATTTTATTTCTCAATGTCTTCATACTGGAGAAGTACCAATGAATGGATACCCTAATATTCGTAAAGGATGGTGGCAAAGGGAGAATCAGTGGAGTTGGAGCTGGGCTGTCGCACACTCTTTTTATTGGTATTTGTCAGGTGCTACAACTGGGCTTCGAGCAGAAGCAGTAGAAAGACCAGAGGACCTTATTCTTGGTGATGTCATTGCTTATGATTTCGAGGATGATGGTAGGTGGAATCATACGACGATTGTAGTAGCCAAAGACGCAGATGGTATGCCACTTGTGAATGCACATTCAGCGAATAGCCGTCGGCGTTATTGGAACTATGAAGATTCTAGTAAATATACACCACAAATGAAATATAAATTCTTTCATATTATTAATGGGTAGAGATTTTTCGCTCAAGTGGTATAATACGTAGTAGACAAAAAACAGAGGTGAATATCGCGTGGGAGTACATGTTGTTTTATATCAACCAGAAATTCCAGCAAATACAGGGAATATTGCTCGTACTTGTGCAGCAACTGGAACAGAATTACATTTGATTAGACCGCTTGGATTTTCAACGGATGATAAAATGTTAAAGCGTGCAGGATTAGATTATTGGCAGCACGTGAAAGTTACGTATTATGATTCAATTGAAGAATTTTATGAGAAAAATAAAGACGGTGAATTCTTCTATTTAACAAAGTATGGCGAGAAAGCTCATACAGCATTTGATTATAGCAAACGTGAGAAGGATTACTATTTTGTATTTGGAAGAGAAACAAACGGCTTACCAGCTAATGTAATCGAAGAAAATTTCGATCATTGTTTACGTATTCCAATGACTGATAAAGTGCGCTCATTAAATTTATCTAATACAGCAGCTATTTTAATTTATGAAGCATTCCGTCAACAAAATTATCCGGGATTAGATTTAGAAATTGTTTATTAAAAGTCGCCATATGGCGACTTTTTTTTCTAAAAATAAAAATAATATGTAATCATACATTTAAAAAAGGGTACATATTCATATAGAATGGGATATATGAATAAAAATAGATTAGACGGGTTGAGATAAATATGAAGGAACAATATAATAATCAAAATACCTTTTTAAGTATGATAGATATGGATTTAATAAGAAGAGGACTATTACATGCCATTCAAGATTTAGTATTTATTGTGAAAGTTATGGATGAGGAAACCTTTAAATATATTTATGTAAATAAGATAGGTATGGATTATGCGAAGCTAGGCGCAGAATGTTATGGAAAAACGTTTGCTGAAGTATTATCAGAAGATACGGCGGAAATATTGCAAGTGCAATATGCAAAAGTAGCGAGCGAAGCGAAAGCACATACCTTTTGTGATGTAGTTAGTTTACCAAAGGGTGAGTTACATTATGAATCTTCACTTAATCCTGTATTCGACGAAGAAGGAGTATGTCAGTTTATTATTTGTATTACGAGGGATATCACAGCTCAGATTGAGGAAAAGGCAGAGATAGAGGAAAAACAAATGTTGTTTAAGTCGTTATTAGAATATAATAATGACTCCATTATATCTATGGATTCTATAGGTAGAATTACATATGCAAATCCAGCAACGTATGAAATATTTGGATATCGATATGAAGAATTACATAATAAATTTATTTTTGAATTTATTAATAAAGAATATGAAAAAGATTTTCAAATTATATTTAAAGGAGTCCTGCAAGGAAGGGCAAAACAAATTGTTTCAAAGAAATATGTTCATAAAGAAGGGTACGAGCTCTATATTTCTTTGAGAACTATTCCGATTATTGTGAACGCCGAAATTGTTGGGTTATATATTGTTACGAGGGATGTTACAAGACAAGTATTGAATGAAATGCGAACAGAATATTTAGCTTATTATGACCAATTAACAGGATTAATGAATAGAATTTCATGTGCAAATAAGTTAAATGTTTTTTTAAATGATAATACAGAGTTTGCGCTTGTTTTTATAGATTTAGATGAATTTCACCTTATTAATGATACTTTTGGTCATAAAGAAGGAGATAAAGTATTACAAAAAGTTACAGAATGTTTAAGCAGTTTTCAAATAGACGGTATGCACTTATTTAGAGAACACGATGATCAATTTGTTATGTTAATAGAAAATATAACGAAAGAACGTGTAGAGATAGTTGCAAAAAGAATACTAAAAAAGATTAGTGAACATTTTGTAATTGAAGAAGAGGACGTCTATTTAAGTGCGTCAATCGGAATTGTAATGGCTCCAACAGATGGAGAGGATGAAAAAATATTATTCCAAAGAGTTGATGCTGCTTTGGAAAAAGCAAAAGAAAAAGGAAAAGGGCATTATCAGTTTTATTGCAGTGGATTAGATTGTGAGCGTGAACAAAGATTTATAATAGAAAACCAATTGCATCGTGCTATAGAAAAAAATGAATTCTGCTTGTATTATCAGCCACAAATGAATATTGAAACGAAAAAAATAGCGAGTATGGAAGCTTTAATAAGGTGGGAGCATAAAGAATTGGGATTTGTCTCTCCCAATCAATTTATTCCGCTAGCAGAAAGAACAGGATTTATTATTAAGCTTGATGAATGGGTAGTAAATGAAGTGTGTCGGCAAATACGTGAATGGTTAAATAAAGGATATGAAGTTGTCCCGATTGCAGTTAATATTTCAGCCAGGCACTTTCGCTCGATTACATTAATAGAGATGATTACACGGGCTTTACATAAGTACAATGTACCAGCTCATCTATTAGCGATAGAGGTTACAGAAGGGGCCCTTATGCATAAAGACATATCAAAAAGAGTATTGCTACAATTAAAAGAACAAAATTTAAAGATTCATTTAGATGATTTTGGAACGGGATATTCATCTTTAAGTTATTTAAAAACGTATCCAATTGATACGTTGAAAATCGATCGTTCTTTTATGGAAGGTATACATGTGGATGAACGTGATACGAATATTACAGCTGCAATTATTCATTTAGCTCATACTTTGGAATTGAATGTAATTGCAGAAGGTGTAGAAAAAGCGGAACAAATACAATTTTTGAAGGAAAAGAATGTGAAGTTTGTGCAAGGTTATTATTATAGCCGACCTTTATCAAAATATGATGTGGAAAATGTGTATTATAAATGATTGATAAAAAAAGTGATGTGCTAAGAAGCACATCACTTTTTATGTGTACCGGGTTTATCATTGTAACCAGATGTGAAAATAGCTGTAAGAAATGTGAGTGATACACCTAAAATTAATAATAATTTCATACTAATATCCCTCCTATTTTTCAGTTTACGAATCTTAAATATGAATCAAAATGTATGTAAGGTTCTTGGAAGAAAAGAATTTATTTAAAATGAATAGAGGTGTAAAAACTTTAATACCTATATTATACAGAATTTTCTTTGAATTTTGGAGAGAATTTTATAGCAATACTGTATATTTCATTTTGATTTAAAGAATGTTTAAGGACATCCTAGCATACCTTTTATAATAATCCGATTGAACAAGGAGATGGGGGAGGAGCTATAATGGATATTCTAAAAAAGATTGAACAGCATCGAGCAGCAGAAGAACGGTTACAATGGGAAGGTACGTTTGCGGAGTATTTAGAGCTTGTGAAGGAAAGACCATGGGTGGCTCAAACAGCACACTCTCGCATTTACAATATGATAAAAGATGCTGGAATCGAAGAAGTAGATGGTAGAAGAAAGTATAACTTCTTTAGTAATCAGCTATTTGGATTAGAGGATGCTTTAGAACGTCTTGTGGAGGAATATTTTCATCCATCTGCAAAACGATTAGATGTTAGAAAACGTATTTTATTATTAATGGGTCCTGTTAGTGGAGGGAAATCAACATTAGTTACGATGTTGAAACGGGGATTAGAAACATATTCACGAACAGATCGAGGAGCAATTTTTGCAATTAAAGGCTGCCCAATGCATGAAGATCCACTTCATTTAATTCCGCATCATTTACGGGATGATTTCTTTGGTGAGTATGGGGTTAGAATTGAAGGGAATTTATCGCCACTAAACGTAATGCGTCTAGAGCAAGAATATGGTTCAAGAATTGAGGATGTAGTTGTAGAGCGTATTTTCTTCTCGGAAGATCGCCGTACAGGGATTGGTACATTTAGCCCGTCTGATCCTAAATCACAAGATATCGCCGATTTAACAGGTAGTCTGGACTTTTCAACAATCGCAGAATATGGTTCAGAATCAGATCCACGAGCGTATCGCTTCGATGGAGAATTGAATAAGGCAAACCGTGGGATGATGGAATTCCAAGAGATGCTAAAATGCGACGAGAAGTTTTTATGGCATTTATTATCGCTTACGCAAGAAGGGAATTTCAAAGCGGGAAGATTTGCGCTTATTTCAGCAGATGAATTAATTGTAGCGCATACGAATGAAACGGAGTATCGTTCCTTCATAGCAAACAAGAAAAATGAAGCATTGCACTCAAGAATTATTGTAATGCCAGTTCCATACAATTTACGAGTGAGTGAAGAAGAACATATTTATGAAAAAATGATTCGTGAAAGTGATGTATCCAATGTGCATATTGCACCGCACACACTTCGCGTTGCAGCAATGTTTACGATTTTAACGCGTTTAAAAGATCCGAAGCGTCCGGATATTGATTTAATTAAAAAGATGCGTTTATATGATGGAGAAACGGTAGAAGGTTATAATGCGATTGATGTAGAGGAGCTGCAACGTGAATATCAAGATGAAGGTATGAGAGGTATTGATCCTCGTTATGTTATTAATCGAATTTCCTCTACAATTATTCGAAAAGAGGTACCATCTATTAACGCATTAGATGTACTTAGATCGCTCAAAGACGGGTTGGATCAGCATCCGTCAATTAGTAATGAAGATCGAGAGCGTTATATGAATTTCATCTCATTAGCGAGAAAAGAATATGATGAAATTGCGAAGAAAGAAGTACAAAAAGCATTCGTGTATTCATATGAAGAATCAGCGAAGACACTTATGGATAATTACTTAGATAACGTTGAAGCATATTGCAATAAGTCAAAATTACGTGATCCATTAACAGGTGAAGAAATGAGTCCAGATGAAAAGCTAATGCGCTCAATTGAAGAGCAAATTGGAATTTCAGAAAATGCTAAGAAAGCATTCCGTGAAGAAATTTTAATTCGCATTTCTGCTTATGCGCGTAAAGGAAAACGCTTTGATTATAATTCACATGAGCGTCTTCGTGAAGCGATTCAGAAAAAACTATTTGCTGATTTAAAAGATATAGTGAAAATTACAACATCAACGAAAACGCCAGACGAAAATCAGCTTAAGAAAATCAATGATGTTGTTGCACGCTTAATTGATGAGCACGGCTATAATTCCTCATCTGCGAATGAATTATTACGCTATGTAGGTAGTCTGTTAAACCGATAGTTTGATAACAAAACGCTGTCTCTTGTATTTTGCAGGACAGCGTTTTATTATCCATTTATATGTGTAAAGTGTCATACCTTGTCCAAATATAATAAATTAAGATGCAATTTCATGAATTTATTGTCAATTATTTTTACAATATGCATATGATAGAGTAACCAACCATTCATACGAAAAAAGCCAACACAATACAATATGTTGCAAAGTGTAAATGTGTGCAACTATGCATTGTGTTTCTTTCTTATCAACGGCTGAATATTTCTTTCTAGTATGTGAGTGGCAAAATTTTGTTTAGGATGCTCGGAGTATTATATGAAAAACGTTATATATGTTTATGGGATGAATTTCGATGGGCAGTTATCTTTCATTCTAGCTTGCACAGTATAAAACAAAATTTCTAGCTTACTGTTCATAGGGGAAGACAATTACAGTAAGGAGGGAAAGAAATGGGTGAAGAAAACCAACCAAATTATACGATTTCACAGGAAAACTGGTCCCTCCATCGCAAAGGATATGACGACCAACAACGCCATCAAGAAAAAGTACAAGAGGCAATTAAGAATAATTTACCCGATCTTGTAACAGAAGAAAGCATAGTTATGTCTAATGGTAAGGATGTTGTAAAAATACCGATTCGTTCTTTAGATGAATATAAGATTAGGTACAATTATGATAAAAACAAACACGTTGGGCAAGGAAATGGTGACAGCAAAGTTGGTGATGTCGTTGCGAGAGATGGATCAGGTGGTCAAAAGCAAAAAGGACCAGGAAAAGGGCAAGGAGCAGGGGATGCGGCTGGAGAAGATTATTATGAAGCTGAAGTCTCTATTCTAGAATTAGAGCAAGCGTTTTTCAAAGAATTAGAGCTGCCTAATTTAAAGAGAAAAGAAATAGATGAAAACCGGATTGAACATGTTGAATTTAATGACATTAGAAAGACTGGATTATGGGGAAATATCGATAAGAAACGAACGATGATATCCGCATATAAACGAAATGCGATGCGTGGTAAAGCCTCTTTTCATCCGATTCACCAAGAAGATTTAAAGTTCCGTACTTGGAATGAAGTATTAAAGCCAGATTCAAAAGCTGTTGTATTAGCGATGATGGATACGAGTGGATCGATGGGAATATGGGAGAAATATATGGCACGTAGCTTCTTTTTCTGGATGACAAGATTTCTACGAACGAAGTATGAAACGGTAGATATTGAGTTTATTGCTCATCATACGGAGGCGAAAGTCGTTACAGAGGAAGAGTTCTTTTCAAAAGGAGAAAGTGGCGGAACGATCTGTTCTTCTGTATACAAAAAAGCACTCGAGCTAATTGATAATAAATACTCACCAGACCGCTATAATATTTATCCATTCCATTTTTCAGACGGTGATAATTTAACATCAGATAATGCTAGATGTGTAAAGCTTGTCGAAGAGTTAATGAAGAAGTGTAATATGTTTGGATATGGGGAAGTGAACCAGTACAACCGCCATAGTACCCTCATGTCAGCCTATAAAAATATTAAAGATGAGAATTTTAGATATTATATTTTAAAGCAAAAAGCAGACGTATTCCATGCGATGAAGAGCTTTTTTAAAGAAGAATCCGGAGAAAAAATGGCATAACCCCCTTAAAAAGGGGTTATTTTTTTGTTAACTTTTTATTTTTTTAGTTGACAATGATAATGAAAATCATTATCATTTATTCGAGATATGATTACATTTAGATTTATATATTTCGGAGGAGATGTAAAGTTGAAAAAAAATAAAAGAAAACATATAAATGCGATGTTAGTGGCGGCAGCTTTAGCGCTACCGTTTGCTGCGTATTCAACACCTGCTTTAGCAGCGGTAGCAATTGAGGCTAATAAAAAGGGATATGCTTTAGAAGATGGTACATATGATGCTGTTATGAAAGCATATAAAGATAAAACGAATGAGGAGTCTATGGCAACTGTTTATATAAAGAATCCTAAGTTAACGATTGAGAATGGAAAGAAAATTGTAACGGCAACGTTAAGTGATAGTGATTTCTTCAAATACTTGAAAACAGAAGATATTCATACTCCTGGTGTGTTTCATGATGTAACAGTAATATCAGAAGATAAAAAGAAAAATGGAACGAAAGTGATTCAGTTTGAAGTGGGAGAATTAGGAAAAAGATATAATATGCAAATGCATATTTATATTCCGACAATGGCCTATGATAATAAATATCAAGTGCAGTTTGAAGTAAATGCTTTAAATTTAGAAAATAACGTTCCAGAAAAGCAAAAGGAAAATAAAGAGGATAAAGTGGATCAACAAGATGAAAGTGCAAATGTAATAGTTGATAAGAAATTACAACAGCATATTAATAAATATAATTTAGAGAGAAAAAATATAAATGAACCTATAACGAAGGAAGATTTATTACAAATTAAAACATTATCCATATACTCAGGTGAGGGGATAAATGAAATAGCTGGTTTAGAATATATGACAAACTTAGAGAAGTTGACATTAAGAGAGTCTAATGTAACAGACATATCTGTTATCTCGGGATTGAGACATTTGAAATATTTAGATTTATCCTCTAATCCAATTGAAAGCATTCAACCCGTTTCTAAGCTAGAGAATCTTGACATGCTCTTTTTAAGAGATAACAAAATTGCAGATCTTACACCGTTAAGTCAAATGAAAAAGATTAAAATATTAGATTTAATTGGTAATAATATAAAGGATCTTACACCATTATTTACAGTGTTATCGTTAGAAGAAGTATACTTAGCAAATAATCAAATTAGTAATCTTTCGGGTATTGAGAAGTTAAAGAATGTGAAACTACTATGGATAGGAAATAATAAAATTAGTGATGTTGAGCCTATTAGTAAAATGAGTAATCTTATTGAACTAGAAATTGCTGATAGTGAAATAAAAGATATATCATCATTATCTAAATTAGTAAAAATACAAGTATTAAATTTAGAAGAGAATTATATCTCTGATATATCGCCACTGAGTAATTTAACAAATTTACATGAGATAAATCTTGGAGCGAATGAAATTTCTGACATAAAGTCTGTTGAGGAATTGGGTAAGCGAACTTCAATAGATATTCAAAGACAAAAAATCTTTTTAGATGAAGCAAGCGTAGATGAAGAAATAAAAATTCCAGTATACAATTTTAAAGGAGAGCCACTTCAAAATATTAAATTGAAAAGTGAGGGGGCTACGCTGAGTAACGGATTTATAAAATGGAATAGTCCTGGAGAAAAAATATATGAATTTAAACTAGATACGAATCCTGCTGAAAGTAAAATAAGGTTTAATGGGATGGTCGTACAGAATATAGTTGAAAAACAAAAAGAAAGTGAAAATTTAATTCTCGATAAAACTTTACAACAACATATTAATAAAGAGAATTTAGGTAGAGAGAATTTAAACACTCCTATCACAAAAGAAGATTTATTACAGATTAAAAAATTAGAGATACTTAAAGAAAAAGGAAAAGAGATAAAAGATATAACCGGTTTAGAGTACATGACGAACTTAGAAAACCTCACTTTAGAAGGAGTAGGCCTGAAAAATATTGAGTTCATCTCAAACTTGAAACAATTGAACGATGTAAATGTATCTCATAATCAAATTGAAGATGTAACACCGTTATCTTCATTGAAAAATTTACAATGGTTAAATCTTACAGATAATCGTATTAAAGATGTAACGGTTCTTGGCTCAATGTTAGACTTACTTAGTTTAAAATTAGCTGAAAATGAGATTCGTGATGTAAGGCCGTTAATACAATTAGGTCAGTGGGGAACAATTGATGTTAGAAGGCAAAAGGTCATTTTGGATGCTGCAGAAATAAATAAAGAAGTGACAATTCCTGTATATAATTTAGAAGGAGAGCCAATTGAAAAGATTACACTAAAGAGTGAAGGTGGAACGCTTACTGATGAGGGAATCATTTGGAATACTTTAGGAGAAAAAATATATGAATTTGATTTAGATGCAGATCATTATGAGACTGGCATATTATATAGTGGCATTGTCATGCAGAATATAGTAGAAAAATTAATACCGAAAGAAGAAGTAAAAGAACCAACGAAAGAAGTTGAAGAAGTAAAAGAAGAAGTAAAAGAACCAACAAAAGAAGTTGAAGAAGCGAAAGAAGAAGTAAAAGAACCAACGAAAGAAGTTGAAGAAACAAAAGAAGAAGTAAAAGAACCAACGAAAGAAGTTGAAGAAGCGAAAGAAGAAGTAAAAGAACCAACAAAAGAAGTTGAAGAAGCGAAAGAAGAAGTAAAAGAACCAACAAAAGAAGTTGAAGAAACAAAAGAAGAAGTGAAAGAACCGGTAAAAGAAGTTGAAGAAACAAAAGAAGAAGTGAAAGAACCGGTAAAAGAAGTTAAAGAAACAAAAGAAGAAGTGAAAGAGCCGGTAAAAGAAGTTAAAGAAACAAAAGAAGAAGTGAAAGAGCCGGTAAAAGAAGTTGAAGAAACAAAAGAAGAAGTAAAAAAGCCAACGAAAGAAGTTGAAGAAGTAAAAGAATCAGCAACAGGATTGGATCAAGAGCCAAAAGAGAATAATCAAGTTGTTGAAAAAGAGGGAAGAAAAGCAGACACATTAAATAAACAACATACTAATAAGTCAGAGGAAGGCAAGAAATCTTTACCATCAACAGGCGGTGAAGCTAGCACATCGACTTTACTTTCTGGAATAACACTTGTTCTTTCCACCCTAAGTATGTTCGTATTTAGAAAGAGATTATTTAAGAAATAAATAACGTTTAATCTTATTATTAGATATAACTAATTTTCGCTTTTTCGAGAGGACATTATCATGGCAGTTTCATTAGAAACATGCATATGATGATGTCTTTTTTTATGAGAGAAGGATATTGCTGGGCACTTCTAAGTGTATTAGAAATGGAAGAAAGCAGATTATTGGCGGGAGATAAAGGTTGATTTGTTCACGATATATACAAATTGTAGGAAGAAATAATATGAAATATTGCATTTTATATTGTTGTATCTAGATTTTATGTTAAATTCTTCAAGGGAATATATAAATAGGGGGCAATGATATGAACAAGAAATCAAAGATTAATAAAGTGATGCTTAGTATTAGTACAATGGCGTTATCGTTAGGAGCAATTCAAACGAATGTATCAGCACAAGAAAAGGTACCATATAATGTATTGCATTCGAAACCAGTTGGAATAGAAAAACCAGTAGATGAAGTTGGGCAAATTTCGAAAGCAGAGGAAACATTATCGTTTCAAGAACGTTTAAAAGTAGGAGACTTTTCACAGCGACCAGCATCTATTATGAAGAGCTCAGAAGTAAAGCAAATGAAAGAAAGCTATTCAATGGCTGATTTAAACAAAATGAATAATCAAGAATTGGTTGAAACGCTAGGAAGTATTAAATGGAATCAAATTACAGACTTATTCCAGTTCAATGAAGATGCAAAGGCTTTTTATAAAGACAAAGGGAAAATGCAAGCGATTATAGATGAATTAGCTCACCGAGGTAGTACGTTTACGAAAGATGATTCAAAAGGAATTCAAACGTTTACGGAAGTGTTACGTTCAGCTTTTTATCTCGCATTTTACAATAATGAATTAAGCGATTTAAATGAGAGAAGCTTCCAGGACAAATGTTTACCTGCTTTAAAAGCAATCGCGAAAAATCCAAACTTTAAGCTTGGAACAAATGAGCAAGATGCAGTCGTATCTGCATACGGTAAATTAATTAGTAATGCATCAAGTGATGTGGAAACGGTTCAATACGCATCGAATATTTTAAAGCAATACAATGATAATTTTCATACGTATGTAGAAGATCGTATGAAAGGACAAGCTGTATACGATATGATGCAAGGTATTGATTATGATATGCAATCTTATTTATTTGAAACTCGTAAAGAAGCAAAAGATACAATGTGGTACGGGAAAATAGATGGACTTATTAATGAAATAAATCGTATTGCTCTTTTAAATGAAGTAACACCAGAAAATAAGTGGCTCGTTAATAATGGAATTTATTTTGCTAGTCGTTTAGGGAAGTTTCATAGTAATCCAAATAAAGGTTTAGAGGTTGTTACACAAGCAATGCATATGTATCCGCGTTTAAGTGAGCCGTATTTTGTTGCAGTGGAACAAATTACAACAAATTATAACGGAAAAGATTATAGCGGTAATACGGTAGATTTAGAGACGATACGTAAAGAAGGAAAAGAACAGTACTTACCAAAAACGTATACATTCGACGATGGATCTATCGTATTTAAAACAGGAGATAAAGTATCAGAAGAAAAAATTAAGAGACTATACTGGGCTGCAAAGGAAGTAAAAGCACAGTATCATCGTGTAATTGGGAATGACAAAGCATTAGAGCCAGGTAATGCAGACGACGTATTAACAATAGTAATCTATAATACTCCAGACGAATATCAGTTAAACAGACAACTGTATGGATATGAAACAAACAACGGTGGCATTTATATAGAAGAAACAGGTACATTCTTTACATATGAGCGTACGCCAGAACAAAGTATTTATAGCTTAGAAGAGTTATTCCGTCATGAGTTTACTCATTATCTTCAAGGTAGATTTGAAGTGCCAGGTTTATTTGGAAGAGGAGATATGTATCAAAATGAGAGATTAACTTGGTTCCAAGAAGGAAATGCAGAATTTTTCGCAGGATCTACTCGTACAAATAATGTAGTACCGAGAAAGAGCATCATTAGTGGATTATCATCTGATCCTGCAAGCCGTTATACAGCAGAGCGCACATTATTTGCTAAATATGGTTCTTGGGATTTCTATAATTACTCGTTCGCATTGCAATCTTATTTATATACACATCAATTTGAAACATTTGATAAAATTCAAGATTTAATTCGTGCAAATGACGTGAAAAATTATGATGCCTATCGTGAGAATTTAAGTAAAGATTCTAAACTAAATAAAGAGTATCAAGAGTATATGCAACAGCTAATTGATAATCAAGATAAATATAATGTACCGGAAGTAGCAGATGATTATTTAGCTGAACATGCACCAAAATCGTTAACAGCAGTAGAGAAAGAAATTAGTGATACGTTGCCGATGAAAGAGGCAAAAATGACAAAACATAGCTCCCAATTCTTTAATACATTTACATTAGAAGGCACATTTACAGGTAGTGTAACAAAAGGTGAATCAGAAGACTGGAACGAAATGAGTAAACGAGTAAATGAAGCACTAGAACAACTGGCGCAAAAAGAATGGAGTGGCTACAAAACTGTTACAGCATACTTCGTCAATTATCGTGTGAATAGTTCAAATGAATTTGAATATGATGTAGTCTTCCACGGTATTGCAAAAGATGATGGAGAAAATAATGCTCCAACGGTTAATATAAATGGACCTTATAATGGGCTTGTAAAAGAAGGAATTCAATTTAAAAGTAATGGCTCAAATGATGAAGATGGAAAAATTGTTTCTTATTTATGGGAATTTGGAGATGGCAGCACAAGTGCAGAAGTTAATCCAATACATGCATATGAAAGAGAAGGCATTTATAAAGTAGCGTTAAGAGTAAAAGATGATAAAGGTAAAGAGAGCAGAAACGAAACCACTGTTACGATTAAAGATGGAAGTTTAACAGAATTAGAACCAAATAATCGTCCAGAGGAAGCAAATCGTATCGGGCTAAACACTACTATAAAAGGTAGCCTTATTGGCGGAGATCACACCGATGTTTATACATTTAATGCAGCATCAACGAAAAATATCGATATTTCTGTTTTAAATGAGTATGGAATCGGGATGACATGGGTGCTTCACCATGAATCAGATATGCAAAATTATGCCGCTTACGGTCAAGCTAATGGAAATCATATAGAGGCAAAATTTAATGCAAAACCAGGTAAGTATTATTTGTATGTATATAAATATGATAATGGCGATGGAACGTACGAATTATCAGTAAAATAGGTGCTTTTCCAATGTATGTTTAACTTTACTTTTTGTGGAAAATAGTATATTATATAGATATATAATATATCGGTTATTTACTAGGAGGAGCCTGTCACAATAGGTTTCTCCTGTTCTTTTTTAGGGGCCTGTCTTACAGGCTTTTCTTTAAAGGGTAAATAACTGAAAATTAAGAACTATAATCTTTGAAAGAGGTGGGGCATACACATAACAAAAAAGGGATTGTTTAAGAGAGGGGGATAAGAAATGGCTTTGTTTGGTTATCCACTTGAAACAATTTATTTATACGGATTTATTATTGCTACTATACTCACTGTTATTTATATCTTTTTTGGAGATATATTTGAATCCATATTTAGTTTTGGAGGCGGATCTGTATCCGTTGTTACTTTATTACTTAGTTTTTTCGCCATGTTATGTGGACTTAGTTATATAGGAGAATATTTATTTTCCTTTAATAGCATTCTTATTTTCGGGTCTGCATTTGCTATATCCTTTATTGGTGTTTTCATAATGAAAATATTAATTTTAAAGCCGATCGCAGAAGCGGAACAAAACACTGTGCAGCGTATGGATGAATTTATTGGTTGTAAGGGAGAGGTCATTACGACTATTCCTACAGAAGGGTTTGGTGAAGTATTAATTTCCTCCCAATTTGGAAACAATGCAATCCTAGCTAAAACAGTTGGAAAGAAAGATATTTCACAAGGAACTGAAGTTATTATCGAGGGAGTCCAAGATGGTGTTCTGCTTGTACAGAACATCGCTTATTCTTTAAAGAAACCAAAATTATAAGGGGGAATTTACATGACGATTCCATTAATTATCGGTGGAGTATTACTCGCAATTTTAATTCTACTCATTTTAGTATTCATTACAAAGTATCGAACAGTTGGACCAGATGAAGCATTAATTGTTACTGGAAACTGGCTTGGTGGCGGGAAAAATGTAGTTACCACTGATGATGGAAAGAAGATTAAGATTATTCGTGGTGGCGGTACTTTCGTAGTTCCGATTATGCAAAGAGCAGAGCCTCTAAGTCTATTAAACTACAAATTAGAAGTGGGAACACGTGATACGTATACGAAACAAGGTGTACCGATTACAGTAAACGGTGTTTCTATTATTAAAGTAGGATCTACTATTGAAGAAGTTTCTACAGCAGCTGAACAATATTTAGGAAAAGAAACAGAAGAGTTGAAAATAGAAGCAAAAGAAGTTTTAGAAGGGCATCTACGTGCTATTTTATCTTCTATGACAGTAGAAGATGCCTATAGTAATAGAGAGCAATTCGCTCAAAAGGTACATGAAGTAGCTTCTACAGATTTAAAGAAGATGGGACTTCGCATCGTTTCCTTTACAATTAAAGAAATCATGGATAAGAACGGTTACTTAGATGCACTTGGTCAGCCACAAATTGCGATGGTTAAGCGTGATGCAACAGTTGCAAATGCAGAGCGTGAAAAAGAGGCGCGAATTGAAAAAGCTCGTGCTGAGAAAGAAGCGAAAGAAGCTGAGTATCAACGTGATGCACAAATCGCTGAAGCTGAAAAACATAAAGAGTTAAAAGTACAATCTTATAAGAGAGACCAAGAACAAGCTCGCGCAGATGCAGATCTTTCCTATGAATTACAACAAGCAAAAGCGCAACAAGGTGTTACAGAAGAGCAAATGCGCGTTAAAATCATTGAGCGTGAAAAGCAAATTGAATTAGAAGAAAAAGAGATTGCGCGTCGTGAAAAGCAATATGATGCAGAAGTAAAGAAAAAGGCAGATGCAGATCGCTATGCTGTTGAACAATCAGCAGAAGCGGAAAAAGTAAAACAAATGAAAAAAGCAGATGCAGATCAATATAAAATTGAAGCGGAAGCAAGAGCACGTGCAGAAGAAGTTCGTGTAGAAGGTTTAGCGAAGGCGGAAATCGAAAAAGCGCAAGGTCAAGCAAAAGCAGAAGTACAAAAAGCACAAGGTACAGCGGAAGCAGATGTTATCAGATTAAAAGGTTTAGCAGAAGCGGAAGCGAAACAAAAAATTGCAGAGGCATTTGAGTTATATGGCCAAGCGGCGATTATGGATATGGTTCTTAACATGCTTCCAAGTTATGCGAAGGAAGTTGCAAGCCCACTTAGCAACATTGATAAAATTACAGTTGTCGATACAGGTGGCGGTGGTAAAAATAGCGGTGCCGGAAAAGTTGCAGGTTATGCGACTGATTTAATGGCAACGATGCAAGAAACATTAAAAGCTTCTTCTGGCATTGATTTAAAAGAGTTATTAGAAGGATTTGCTGGAAAAGGAGCAGTACAACAATTATCAAACGATAAACCTGTTGTATCTGTAGTAGAAGATGCGAAAAAAGAAGTAGAAAAAGATAAAGAATAGTAAAGCGGGAGGAACCTCTAGTAAGTGAGATACTAGAGGTTCCTCTGTGAATTATAATATTTCGAATAATATACATTTTTATATATTGTTTTAATTATTTAATTTATATAGAATGAAAAAGGTATGTATCAACTCTTCAATAGAGAAAGAGATAGAGAGTCGCATTGATACATTTGAATCGTATGATTTATATAAAGAAATTAAATGTAAAACAATTACATTTAAAACGGTATGGAGGGATAGAAATATGTTTCAAGGGAAATTAAGGAGTAGTAGTTTAAAAGCAAAGTTACTTGTATCATTTGTTATGATTTTAATTCTTCCAAGTATTGTAATTGGTTGGACGTCTTATCAGCAAGCGAAGACAAACTTTAATGAAACGATTTCACAATCGGCGAAAGATAATATAAAAATTTTGGATAATGTAATTAATAAGGAATTGGATAGTAAAAAAGTAGATGCAGTTTATTTTACAAAATTATTTACACAATCAAGTTACCAAACGGATCAAATACAAAATATCCAAAATAAACTAGAAGAATATAATAAGTTACATCCAGAACTGGAAGCCATCTATACTGGATCCAGCAATGGGCAATTTATTCAATCACCGTCTATTCAAATGCCAGAAGGATATAATCCTACAGAAAGAGATTGGTATAAAGAGGCAGTGAAAAAAAGTGGAGAAGTAATTATTACAGCTCCATATAAATCAAAAACGACAGGAAATATTGTTATTACAATAGCAAAACAAAATGAGGATAAGAGCGGTGTTCTCGGTATTGATTTAATTATTAATGATATCGTAAATACTTCAAAGATGGTTAATATCGGTAAAAAGGGATATGTAGCAATTTTTGATCAAGATAAAAATGTGGTAGCGCATCCAACGATGAAGCCAGGGGATAAGGTAGAAGAGAAGCTCGAAAAAGAGTTGTACAAACAAGAAACAGGTGATTTTAATTTCACATTAGATGGTGAAGATCGTCATATCACTTTTAAAACAAATAAGATAACTGGATGGAAAATAGCAGGAATTATGCCTTCAAACGAAATTATTGAAGCAGCTGAACCTATTTTCTATAAAACGATAACTGTTATTGGTATTTCATTAATAATTGGCGGAATTTTAATTTACTTCATAATTGCTTCTATTATTAAACCGTTAAAACAACTTGTTATATCATCAAAAAAGATTAGTGAAGGCGATTTAACAGAATCAATTACAGTTCATTCTAAAGATGAAATTGGACAGCTAGGAGAAAGCTTTAACGAGATGGCAGCATCATTACAGAATGTCATTTCCAATATAAATACTTCAGCAGGTCATGTAGCGGCATCTTCAGAAGAATTAACAGCTAGTATGAAGCAAACGAGTGAAGCAACGGAACAAATTACACAAGCGATAGAGCAAGTGTCGAGTGGAGCGGAAATACAAACGAAAGAAGTCGAAGAAGGCGCGACATTATTAGAAGAAGTTACAGAAGGAATTCAACGTGTGGCAGACAGTTCTTCATTAGTATCCACAGCATCTATGTATACGAAGAAAAAGGCTGAAGATGGTGGGAAGTTAGTTGAACAAACGGTGAATCAAATGCAATTAATCCATGAGTCTGTTTCAAAATCAGATAAAGTGATTGTGTTGTTAGATGATAAATCGAAACAAATTGGAGCAATCCTTGAGGTAATTCAACATATTGCAGAGCAGACAAATTTATTAGCATTAAATGCTGCAATTGAGGCTGCGAGAGCTGGAGAACAAGGAAGAGGATTTGCAATTGTAGCAGATGAAGTGCGAAAGTTAGCAGAACAATCAGGACAGTCTTCTACGGAAATTGGAAAACTAGTAAAAGAGATACAATTTGACATAAAAGAAACAGTAAGCTCTATGAAGCAAGTTGGGACAGAAGTACAATCAGGACTTGTAGTTGCAAATGAAACGAAGCAAAGCTTTGTTGAAATATTGAAGTCTACAGATGATACAGTTGTACAAATTGATAGTATGGTAGAAGTAGCGAAGCAAATGACAGTAGATGCAAAACAAGTCAGTGCATCTATTAATGAAATTGCAGCTACGATTGAAGAAAATGCAGCAAGCGTTCAAAATATTGCTGGTTCTTCAGAAGAACAATTAGCTTCAGTAGATGAAATCAATGCAGCAGCAGTTCATTTATCGCAAATGGCAGAAGAATTACAAGAGATGATTGGGAAATTTAAAGTGTAATAAAAAAGAAACGAGGTAGTAATTGTACCTCGTTTCTTTTTTTATCCCGCTATTTGTGGGTTGATTAAAGTTTCAGTTTATGAAGATAAAAATAAAGAAATATAGAGTAACCGTGTTATGATTAGGTAAAATTATAAAAGACTGTATTTTCGTTAAATTCTATCTTTAATTATGTTAGGGGAATGGTTTTGAGGCTTAAAAAATTAAAACTACAACCGAGAATTACATTAACAATTAGTACACTTATTCTAGTTGTACTTCTGTTAACGAGTTATTTATTTTATTATATATTGTCTGAAACGGTAGAAGAGCAAATTGGTAAACGGGCTTTGCATGTTGCAAAAACAGTTGCTGCTATACCTGAAATAACGGAAGCTTTTCAAAAAGAAAATCCAGCTTCTATTATTCAGCCAATTGCAGAAAAAATTCGAATTGATACAGATGCTGATTTTATTGTAGTTGGAAACAAAGAGGGGATTCGATATGCACATCCTAAGCGAGATAAAATAGGAGAAGCAATGGTTGGTGGAGATAATAAAGGAGTTCTATTAGAAGGAAAATCTTATATTTCGAAAGCAACTGGATCATTAGGTCCTTCATTACGCGGCAAAGTTCCAATCCGTAATCAGGAAAATGAAATTATAGGCGTGGTGTCTGTTGGATTTTCAATGAATGATATTCATGGAGCGGTAGAAGTATATGGAAAGCGTGTATTTTGGATTACAGTAATAGGTCTTTTAATCGGGATAATTGGTTCTATATATTTAGCCGGAAGTATAAAAAGAAGGATGTTTGGGATGGAGCCAGAAGAAATTTCATCTTTATATGAAGAGCATAGTACAGTGATTCAATCTGTACGTGAAGGGATTATTGTCATTGATCACAATGGCATGATTAGTTTAGTCAATCAAGCGGCTTATGATATTCTTTCGTTAGATGAACAGCGTAATATTATTGGAGAATTTATTTTAAATGTAATTCCTAATTCAACGATACTAGATGTACTTCAAACTGGTGAAGAACAGTTTGATCGTCAATTAAATATAAAAGGGCAGGCTGTTATTGCGAACCGTCTACCTATTAAAGTGAAAAATAAAGTAACTGGCGTTGTATCGAGCTTACGTTTGAAATCTGAAATGGATCAGTTAACAGCAGAGTTATCTCAGACGAAGCAATATACAGAGGCATTACGAGCGCAAACGCATGAATATAACAATTTGTTGTATACGCTTTCAGGTCTTATCCAGTTAGAATCATATGAAGATGCTTTAGAGCTTATTCATAAGGAAACAGCGGTATATCAAGATTTTGTTCAATTTATTATGAAGCGAATTCAAAATCCATGGTTAGGTGGAATTTTAATTGGATTCTATAATAGAGCGCGAGAGTTAAAGATTGATTTTATGCTAGATCGAGAAAGTAGCTTAGATAAATTAAGCCCGCATATTGAGAGTAATTACGTCGTTTCTATTTTAGGAAATTTAATTACGAATGCATTTGAAGCAATTGAAAGAAATGAAGAGAATGATAAGAAGGTAAGGATGTTTGTAACTGATATTGGAGAAGAGATAGTAATTGAAGTGGAAGATTCAGGACAAGGGATTCATGATGAAGTCATTACTAGCATATTTTATAAAGGCTTCTCTACGAAAGAAGGCGGGAAACGAGGATATGGATTAGCAAAAGTGAAAGAGTTAGTAGAAGATTTAAATGGAAGTATTGCAATCGAAAAAGGGGATTTAGGTGGTGCATTATTTATTATTGCATTACCAAAAGAGAGAGGCGAATTGTAATGGGTGAGGAGATTGAAGTATTGATTGTAGAAGATGATATTCGAATTGCGGACATTCATCGTCGTTTTACTGAAAAGATTGAGGGATTTAAAGTAATTGGAACAGCAACGACTGGAGAACAAGCGAAAGAATGGCTAGAGTTTGTGAAGCCACAACTCGTTTTATTAGACGTGTACTTACCTGACATGCAAGGAACGGAACTTGTCACATATATTAGGCATAATTTGCATGATACAGATATTATTATGATTACAGCTGCATCGGAAACAGATGTGGTGAGGCACGCTCTACGAGGCGGAGTAACAGATTATATCGTAAAGCCACTTATGTTTGATCGATTTAGGGCGAGTTTGGAAAGTTACCAAAAAAAGATTGTGCAGTTAAAGAAAACTAATCAATTATCTATAGAGCAAATTGAACATTTATGGTCTCAAAGAGGCGTAAAGGGAAATGAAATAGAATATGCCCCGAAAGGGATAGATCCTTTAACTTTAGCAAAAATAAAAAAGCATATGTTAACAGTTGATGAAGAAGGTATTACGGCAGAAGTGTTAAGCTCAATGGTTGGGGTAAGCCGATCAACAGCGAGGCGCTATTTAGAGTATTTAATATCTGGAAAGAAAGTTCATGCGGAGCTTATATATGGGAGTGTAGGGAGACCAGAAAGAAGGTATTTTCTTGTTTCTTCATAACAAAAAAACAGTAGAGAATTACATTTCTTCTACTGTTTTTTACGTCTTATATTGGAATAATTCCGATTACAATTCCCGTAATTAACATCACCATTGTCGTTCCAACAGCCCAAAGTAACGTAAAGCGTTGATGTTCACCAAAATCAACTTTGGCCATTCCGACTAATAAATAAGTGGAAGCGACAAGAGGACTTAATAAGTGAACAGGTTGCCCGAGTAATGAAGCGCGTCCCATTTCAGCTGCACTAATTCCGTAAGCAGCCGCAGCTTTCGTTAAAATAGGTAGTACCCCGAAGTAAAATGCATCATTGGACATGAAAAATGTGAACGGCATACTAAGAAGAGCTGTAATAATCGGTAGTTGTGGCCCAAGAGCGTCAGGTATAAGAGTAACTACACTTTGAGCCATTGCATCTACCATTTTTGTTCCTGATAAAATACCAGTGAAAATTCCAGCGGCAAATACGAGAGAAACAACCGCTAATACGTTTCCTGCGTGAGAAGCAATACGTTCTTTCTGTTGTTCTAAGTTTGGATAGTTAAGCATAACAGCAATAGCGAAAGCGATTGTAAATAAAACAGGTAACGGCATAACTTCTAGTATGAGACAAACAAGTAAGGTAACAGTTAATAAAAAGTTAATCCATAGAAGTTTAGGGCGTTTATGAACGGCAGCTTCTACTGTTGCAGCTTGCTCATCCATCGTTTGCATTTGTTTTAAATATTGTACATCCATAATTCCTAATCGTTTTCTTTCCTTTTTTCCAAGATAGTAAGCAACGAAAACGACCCAAATTGCACCAGCAATCATTCCTGGTATAAGTGGTGTAAAGAGCTCTGATGCGTCTAGTCCAAGAGCACTCATAACCCGAGCTGTCGGTCCGCCCCATGGTGTAAGATTTGTCACTCCTGCTCCTAACATAACAACCCCAGCTAATATAAGTGGATTCATTCCAAGGCGTTTATATAATGGGTACATTGCGGAAACCGTAATCATATACGTTGTTGTTCCATCCCCATCTAATGAAACGATAATAGTAAGAATCGCTGTACCAACAACAATTTTTAAAGGATCTCCTTTTACAAATTTTAAAATCCTACTAATGACAGGATCGAATAAACCGCTATCAATCATAATTCCAAAATACAAAATAGCAAACATAAGCATAATACCAGTAGGTGCTAGTTTTTGAATTCCTTCTAACATCATAGGTCCCATATTTGCATAAAAACCACCAATTAATGCGAAAGTAATTGGAATTAATATTAATGCTACTAGTGCCGACATACGTTTCGTCATAATTAAAAACATAAAGACAAATACCATCGCAAATCCAAGTAGTGCTAACATGTAATCTCCCCCTCAAAAATGATTGCGCTTTCAAAATGTAATGAAAATTCAGAAAAAAGTGTTTTTTATTTATCATAAAAGCATTCATTCAAATGGTAAATAATTTGAAAAATAACATCATTAGAAGCATAATTTTTATTTTGGTCATTTTGTTCACGGTAGTTAATTTGAATTTTTAAAAAGTAAGCTGCTCTCCGTAAGAATGGTAGAATAAGATGAAAATATTGAAGTGTGAAATAGGGAGTAGATTTTATATGAAAACGAGAATTGAAGAGATTTATAGTTCTTATGAAGGAAAAGTAGAAGAGATTTTTGTTAATGAATCTTCTTACGTATATGAGTGGGAAAATTTAATGATGATCCGAAAAAATAACGGTGAGCTTGAAAAAGTTGCGGTCGGTATTAGTGGAAATATAAGATTAGTAAATGTAGTTGTTGGGCAACAAATTAATACAGATATATTATTAGTTAAGTTAGAAGATGATTTATTAATTACAGGTTGTGAATGATGAGAGATGTGTAGAAATGACTGCACATCTTTTTTGTTCCATATATTACAAAAAGTACATTGTTTTTTCACAAATCTCACACAAGTTTTTGATATTCTCTTTGTGGAAGATGCGGTTAGGGAGGAAATAAAATGAGAACAAAGTATGTGATGTTTGCTATATGCTTATTCTTTGTCTTTACAATAGTAGGATGTGGTAAGAAACAAGCAGAGGCTGTAGCAATTGATGAGAAACATGATAAGTGTGATATTTGCCAAATTGGGGTAATGGATAATCAATTTGCAACAGAAGTCATTTTAGAAAATGGAAAAGCGTTAAAGTTTGATGATATCGGTTGTATGTATAAATGGATGGAGATTAATCCAGGTGAAAAGACGAAAGAAAAATTTGTTCGAGATTATGATTCGAAAGAGTGGATTTCATTAGAAGATGCGACTTACGTATATGATAAAACAATAAAGACACCGATGGCCTATAATGTCATTTCATTTGAAAATAAAAAGGATGCAGAAAGCTTTGTGTCTAACTATAAAGGGAAAGTTCTTTCATATAAAGAGCTAGCAGAGCATAAATGGGAAATGAATAAAGAAATGATGGGGAACCCGAAAAAAGGAAATCACGGTGGACATCATTAATAATAGAAAAGGACAACTATATAGTTGTCTTTTTTTATTATTACTCAGGTGCAAATATAGAAAAGGTGTAAAATTTTTAGAAGAACGGTTACAATGGAATATAGTAACCTAAAGCAATCATTTATGTACTTTTTAGAAATGTATACAAATGCGGTAAAATCGTGCTAAACTAATTGCTTCATAATGTTAATGATGAGGCCATCAGGCACATCATTCCAATAGGTTGAGAAACATAGTATAGGTTTTAAGATAATCCGATTAAAGAAGGAATATAAAGGGCTTATGGATAAATGTACTCAAGAAGAGTTATTGTATGTGATGGAGGAATGGTTAAGAAAACATTATCTTTCATAGGAGCTGTAGTTGTGAGAAAACAAAAAATTTTATTATGTATGTTATTAGGACTTTTAATGACGGTAGTGGCTTGCGATAAGCAAGAGGAGCCAGAATCGAAACCGGTTCATGTGAAAAACGAAAAGAAAAAAGAAAAGCATAAAGAACAGGAAGAACCTAAAGAAGAAAAAAGTATAAATTTAATGGACAAACAGTTGCTACTTTCTGCGACTCTTGGCGACACGGAAACAGCTATGAAGCTGATTCAAGATGGAGCCAATATAAACGTAGAAGGTGACAACGGAGAAACTCCTATCCTTGCAGCAACGTATCAAAATCATGTAGAGACAGTTAAAGCATTAATTGGTGCAGGTGCTAATATTGAAAGTAAAGATGAGAAACAAAGTAATCCATTTCTTTATGCAAGTAGAGAAGGATATACAGACATTGTAAAGCTACTAATTAATGCAGGGGTTAATACGAAAGAAATTACTAAATCAGGTGGAACAGCACTCATTTCTGCATCTGAACGTGGCCATATAGAGGTTGTAAAAGAATTGTTAGAGCATACAGATATTGATGTGAATTATAGAAATGCTCGTGGTGGAACGGCTTTAGTAGAAGCAATCGTATTAGGAAATGGTAGTGAAAATCATAAGAAAGTAATTCAAATGCTTATTGACCACGGGGCAGATGTAAATATGGCCAATAAGGAAAATATTACGCCACTGCAATATGCTGAAAAAAGAGGTTTTAAAGATATTGCAAATATGTTGAGGTTAGCTGGAGCGAATGAAGTCGTACAGCCACAACCACAACCAGTGGAATAACAAGATAAAGAAATAAAAAGTACGAAATAATCTCATTTAGATAGACAGAATGAAGAAGTCATTTAGTATGATGGATTCAGTAATGTGTATTTGAATGGGATTTTTGTTTTGTGCATGAAAAATAGATTATGAATGGTATATGGAGTAACTAAGGAGGATATAAATGAGGCTTTCAGAACTTGATTTAATAGCAATTCAGGTAGAGGTTTTATTTGTTCATAATCAAGTAGGAAAAATGAAATATGTAAATGAACAAGGGAATCCGAAAGCACCACGCTTTTTTCTTGGCAGAACTCGTGAAGGGAGTATAACGAGATATCATTGTGATCTGGATGATGGAACGGTAGGTAAGATTGAGAAATTAATTCGAGAACCTTCAAATCATATAGAGATAGCAAAGATCATTGATGTATTAAATGAAGAAAGAACAGTGAAAAATATTTGGATGGGCCCTGCTTTCATGTTCTCGAATAATTTACATAAGCCAACTAGAGCAATACAGATAACAGAGAAGAATAAAGGGCTTTTGCGAGAAAATTTTCCTAATCTAATAGAACAGATGGAATGGAGGCAACCTTACTTTGCAATTGTAAAAAATGAAAAGGTAGTTTCTATATGTTGCAGTGCTAGGAGTACGCCTCTAGCTGCTGAGGCGAGTGTGGAAACTTTAGCGGAGTTTCAAGGGAATGGATATGGTACTGATGTTGTTACAGCATGGGCGATATCGATACAAGAAGAAAAACGCATTCCACTTTATAGTACTTCTTGGGATAATTATGCTTCACAAGCAGTTGCGAGAAAACTAAAACTGATTAACTATGGAATGAATTTGCATATCACTTAAATTTTGAAAATAGTTGTTTGCTGTTGGGGTTCATTCGTATATTTAGATTATTGTTAAAAAAATATGGTGAATATTAACATTCGATTAACATCTAATTAACAATCTATCAAAACTGACTTAATAAATGCGTAATATAGTAAAGGTAACAGAATAACTAGGGTAGAGAACATTTGAGAACACCCGCTTACATATAACGTGCCACTTTCTTAGGTGTGCTCTATTTCCTAGAGTTCAAATAAGGAGAAAGGTGTTCTATGTAAGTAGGTGTTTTTAGTTTGGATAAAAATAGAAAAGCTAGGTGGAACGAATGTTTAAAGAACCTTATATCGCGATGATAAAAGATTGGAAAGGGTACAAAACATACAAAAAATTACCGAAAACAGTTTTTCTTATGACTGGTTCAATGCTGGAGTTACCAGAGCGTGTATATGAATTACAGAAGCATGGACATGATGTATTTCTTCATTGTGATTTTATACAAGGTTTAAATACAAATACAGAGGAAGCTCTTTTGTATATTCAAGATGTTATCGGGGCGCAGGGTATTATTTCAACAAAAGGTTCGACAATTCGAAATGCTAATAAAATTGGATTAAAAACGATTCAACGCATTTTTATTGTTGATACTTTATCTCTTACAAAATCAATTGAGAATTGTAAAACGACTAAACCGAATGCGGTAGAGATTATGCCTGGTATTATGCCTTCCATTATTAAGCAGTTAGCAGAAGAAATAGAATTTCCTATTATTGCAGGCGGACTGATTCAAACACGAGAAGATGCGGAAATTGCTATTCGTGCAGGAGCAAGTGCAATTTCAACGAGTCATTATGAAGTATGGATACACGAAGAAAAAAGGAGTGCAATCTTGTGATTGAATTGAAAAATGTTTCAAAGGTGTATAAAAATGCGGAAGAGACAGCAGTTAAAGGTGTATCGGTTCACATTAAAAAGGGCGAGTTTTTTGTTTTAGTTGGACCTTCAGGATGTGGGAAAAGTACACTATTACGAATGATTGCTGGCTTAGAAGAGATTTCTTCGGGGGACTTAATTATTAATGAACATGTTGCAAATGATTTAGAGCCGAAAGACCGTAATCTATCAATGGTATTTCAAAATTATGCGCTATATCCACACTTATCTGTAGAAGAAAACATTTTATTCGGACTTAAGGTAAGAAAAGTACAAAAAGAAGAGCGACAAAAGCGATTAATGGAAGCAATTGAAATGGTAGGACTGAAAGAGTATGTAAAAATGAAGCCAGGACAATTATCAGGGGGACAAAGACAGCGTGTTGCGCTTGCTAGGGCGATCGTGAGTCAAGCACCAATTTGTTTAATGGATGAACCACTTTCGAATTTAGATGCGAAATTACGTGCGCAAATGAGGATTGAAATTAGAGAAATTCAGCAACGGTTAGGAATTACAATGATTTACGTTACTCACGATCAAATAGAAGCGATGACTATGGGAGATCGTATCATGGTCTTAAATAAAGGAAGCATACAGCAAGTTGGAACACCGCTTGATATATATAACGAACCAGCGAATGAATTTGTTGCAAGCTTTATAGGGTCTCCTTCGATGAATATAAATGATGGAGAAATGGACAAAGAAAAAGGTGTATTACATATAGGGCAATTGCAAATTCCATTATCTAATGGACTGTTAAAGCAATTACCAGAAGGAACAATTCGAATAGGCATGCGTCCTGAACATATTGAACTGTCTGGGGAAGGGCAAGAAGTCACGTTACAATCTGTAGAAGTATTAGGGAACGAATCTATATTAAATTTCGCGGTAAATGGAATAACTTGGAGTGCAAAAGTCATTGGACAGCTACTCCTGAACAAAGGTGACAAAGTAAAATTATTATTCTCGCAAGATAAGTTATGCTTCTTTCACCAAAATACGAATGAACGATTAAAAGTGGTAGCTGAAGAAGAGTTGAAAGTGGTGGCGAAATAATGATTGAGGTAGGCAAGTTACCAGCACAAGCAAAAGTGTCAAAAAAGAAGAGTTTATGGAGTAAAACGAAAGATTTAAGAATAGGATTATTATTTTTGGCGCCATCTATTTTACTATTTTCGATTTTTCTTTTTTATCCATTATTTAGGACGATTTACTATAGCTTTTATTTAACAGATATACACGGAGAAGCTAATCTTTTTGTTGGCTTAGAAAATTATCAATACTTATTTTCTGATCCTGCTTTCTACAAAAGCATAAAGTCAACTTTATTATTTGTTGTATATACAGTGCCTACGAGTATTATATTCGCTTTATTTCTTGCATTGATTGCAAATGGAAAAGTAAGAGGTATTGGGTTATTCCGTGTGTTATTTTCTTCCACTATGGGAATATCAGTAGCTGCTAGTGCGGTGATTTGGCTATTTTTATTTCATCCAAGTGTCGGGTTATTTAATAATATATTAGCCTCTATGAATCTACCTGCAATCGCATGGTTAACGAGTCCAGATTGGGCATTGTTCTCTGTATCGGTTACAACGGTTTGGGTGAATACAGGATTTGCATTTTTAGTTATATTAGGTGGTTTACAAAATATTGATACGTCTTTATATGAGAGTGCATCTATAGATGGCGCTAGCTATTTATATAAGCTTCGCCGTGTTACATTACCGATGCTATCACCAACTTTATTCTTTATCGTGACAGTAACGTTAATTAGTGCGTTCCAAAGCTTTGGACAAATTGATATTTTAACGCACGGTGGACCAAATGATGCAACAAATTTAATTGTGTACTCGATTTATAAAGAGGCGTTTGTGAATCATCAATTTGGAACAGCAAGTGCACAAGCGATGATATTATTTGTTTTCATTTTCATTGCTACATTACTTCAATTTAAGTTTGCTGAGAGAAAGGTGCATTATAAATGATCGTTAAACAGTGGAAACAAAATTTCCTATTATATATGCTGCTCATTATTAGTGTAGTAATGGTGTTTTTTCCTGTACTCTATGCGTTTTTAATAAGCTTTATGACACCAGATGATATTCAAATGAGAAGGCTATTTCCGACCCAATTTACTTTCGATAATTTTATTAATATTTTTCAAAAAGTACCGCTTTTGACATACTTGTACAACAGTTTAGTTGTATCGACAGTCGTTATGATTGGACAACTTATCGTATCAAGCTTAGCGGCTTATGCTTTTGTCTTTTTACAGTTTAAAGGAAGAAACCTTATTTTCTTCCTGTTTATTTCAACGATGCTTATTCCGTGGGAAGCAACGATGGTACCGAACTTTTTAACGATTCAAAACTTCGGTTGGATCAATAGCTTTGCTGGGATGACAGTGCCGTTTTTTGCAACAGCTTTCGGTATTTTCTTGTTACGTCAACATTTTATGACGCTTCCGAATGAACTGAAAGAAGCAGCTTTTATTGAAGGGATTGGAAATGTAAGGTTTTTATTTAGCGTCGTAATTCCGTATTGTAAAACGAGTTTTATTACGCTTGGAGTATATAGTTTTTTAACAACATGGAATATGTACTTATGGCCACTCTTAGTGACCACTGATGAAAAAGTAAGAACAGTTCAAATTGGTGTAAAGCAGCTTCAGTCTCAAGAAGTTGCAACTGATTGGGGAAGCGTAATGGCCGGTGTTACGGTTATTGTCATTCCAACACTGATTTTACTATTTGTAGGGCAAAAGCAATTACAACAAGGATTAACAAAAGGTGCAATTAAATAACCAAGAGAAGGTGAGATTAAAATGAGTTTAGTTAAAAAAGGTGCTGCTCTATTAATGGCAGCAACAATGGCATTATCTAGTGCCGCTTGTTCAAGTAGTAAAACGGAGGGGAAATCTGAAGCGCAGGCAAAAGTAGCACCAGTTGAAAAAAATGGTGATAAGACTGTAATTCGTTTTTGGCATGCGATGGGTGGAAAAACACAAGGCGTACTAGATGGGCTTGTTGCAGACTATAATAAGTCACAGAATAAATACGAGATAAAGGCAGAGTTCCAAGGGACATATGAAGAGTCTTTAACGAAATTTAGAACGATGTCTGCTACGAAAGAAGCGCCAGCTCTTGTTCAGTCGAGTGAAATTACAACAAAATATATGATTGATAGCAAAAAGATTACGCCAATTGATAGTTGGATAAAAAAAGATAAGTACGACACCTCAAAGTTGGAAAAAGCAATTACAAATTATTATTCAGTTGATGGAAAAATGTATTCTATGCCATTTAATTCATCTACACCAGTACTAATTTATAATAAAGATGCTTTCGCAAAGGCGGGCTTAGATCCAGAAAAAGCTCCGAAAACGTATGCGGAATTACAAGAAGCAGCGAAAAAGTTAACGATTAAAGAAGGCGGAAATGTAAAACAATATGGATTCTCCATGCTGAATTATGGTTGGTTCTTTGAAGAATTGTTAGCGACACAAGGTGCTTTATATGTAGATAACGAAAACGGTCGCAAAGATGCTGCAAAGAAGGCGGTATTTAACGATAAAGAAGGACAGAAAGTATTTGGAATGTTAGATGATTTAAATAAAGCTGGCGCACTTGGAAAATATGGAGCAAGTTGGGATGATATTCGTGCCGCGTTCCAGTCTGGACAAGTTGCTATGTATTTAGATTCTTCAGCTGGTGTTCGCGACTTAATTGATGCATCTAAGTTTAATGTAGGCGTGTCATATATTCCATATCCAGAGGATTCGAAACAAAATGGTGTTGTTATTGGCGGAGCATCATTATGGATGACGAATATGGTTTCAGAAGAAACACAACAAGGTGCTTGGGACTTTATGAAATATTTAACGAAGCCAGACGTACAAGCAAAATGGCATACTGCAACAGGCTATTTCTCTATTAATCCAGATGCATACAATGAACCATTAGTAAAAGAGCAATATGAAAAATATCCACAGCTAAAAGTAACAGTGGAACAATTACAAGCGACGAAGCAATCTCCAGCAACTCAAGGAGCATTAATTAATGTATTCCCAGAATCACGAGATGCAGTTGTAAAAGCATTAGAAGCAATGTATGACGGAAAGAATAGTAAAGAAGCGTTAGATGAAGCTGCCAAAGCAACTGATAGAGCAATTAGTATTTCAGCTCGTACGAGTCAAAAATAAGAAAAAGCCGTATCCGAAAAAGGATACGGCTTTTTCAAGGAGATAAGGGATCAAAAAAATGAAGAAGTCTTATCTCTTTTATATGAGTAAAGGGTCTAGAATGAATCTTGTCCTTTTCATTATTTGTTTAACTCCATTGCAACTTGTTTGCCATTTACGAAAACCTCTGCCACCGCTACTACAACTTCCATCACTTTTTTCATGTCTCATCTCTCCTTGTTTTTTGTTTCATTTCTTACTTTTAGTATAAGGAAATATAGCACTTGCAACTATCGAATTGGATGACAAGAGACTTACATTGTTGTAAGGACAATCGTTTTATTTGTAATAAATGTGATTTTGAATATGGATTCAGAAATTTCTGTTGTTTTAAACTATAATTAGAAAGAGAGTGGCTTAGAAAGAAGGGGATAATATGAAAAGAATTCTTGTTATTAGTGATATTCATGGAGAAATAGAAAAGTTCGAACAGTTATTAGAAGAAGCTCAATATGATGCAAGACAGGATCAATTGATTTTATTAGGGGATTATGTAGATCGTGGTCCCAATGCGCGTGCAGTAATTGAAAAGGTAAAAGAGTTAAAAGAAGAGGGAGCCCTCATTCTAAAGGGCAATCATGAAGATATGATGATTAAGGCATTAACGACTGATGAGGAACGTTCATGGAATCATTGGGTAAAAAGGAATGGTGGAGATAAGACTTTATACAGCTATGGCTTTGTAGAAGAAGATATTGTGGTTAATGAAGAAGTTTTCCAAAAACCAATTTTACAATCGCATGTTTTAGAGGAACATGTAAAATTTATTCAAGAATTAGATCATTACATTGAAACAGAAGAGTATATATTTGTACATGCCGGTGTTGAGCCATTGAAGCGAGTTTCGGAATGTGAACCATATACGTTAATGTGGATACGTAATGAGTTTCATAGTGGGTATAGTGGTGAAAAGGTTGTTGTATTTGGTCATACGGAAACAAAAACGTTTCATGGTAGTGAGAATTGCGGCGTGTATTTTGGGAGTAATCGTATTATAGGGATTGATGGCGGTGCTGTATATGGTGGCCAATTAAATTGTTTAGAATTGCCGAGTAAAAAGGTGTACGTAGTAAAAAGTTGAAAGAGATAAGGGGAATCTTATTTCTTTCAATTTTTTATTAAGAAAAATTTAAGGAAGAATCTTTATAATAAATCTTTCAAATTTTATATTGAGAAAAACGTTAAAATGTAATTATAAATAGAATTGAACAATATGGTGGAAGGTGAGAATATGCGCTTACTCGTAGTAGAAGATAATGCTTCTTTATTAGAGTCTATTGTCCAAATATTACGCGATGAATTTGAAGTAGATACAGCATTGAATGGAGAAGATGGATTATTTCTAGCATTACAAAATATATATGACGCCATTTTGCTTGATGTGATGATGCCAGAAATGGACGGTTTTGAAGTAATTCAAAAAATACGTGATGAAAAGATTGAAACACCAGTCCTATTTTTGACAGCGAGAGATTCTTTAGAAGATCGCGTGAAAGGCTTGGACTTTGGTGGGGATGACTATATCGTTAAGCCATTTCAGGCTCCAGAGTTAAAAGCGAGAATTCGCGCTTTATTACGACGAAGCGGTAGTTTAACAACAAAGCAGACTATTCGTTATAAAGGGATTGAACTGTTCGGAAAAGATAAAGACGTTCAAGTAGATGGACAAAGCATGAAGTTAACATTAAAACAATATGAGCTTCTAGAGTACCTTGTTCAAAATAGCGGAAAGATTTTAATGCGTGAACAAATTTTTGATCGTGTTTGGGGATTTGATTCAGATACGACAGTAGCAATTGTAGAAGTGTATGTACATCATTTACGTAAAAAATTAGAGCCATTCGGTTATCAGAAAGATATTCAAACTGTTCGAGGTATTGGATATATATTAAAAGAACAATGAAAAAGGGAAGCATGTTTCAGAAAACACGCATTCGATTGACTATATTGAATTCATTAGTATTTATTATCTTAATAGGTGTATTAGGCAGTATCATTTATTCATACACATATAATCGTATTTATAATGAAGTAGATAAATCGATAGGAAAATCTGTTCAGCATAGAAAGAATTCAGATGATAAAAAACTACCTAAAAAAATTAGGGGATATCCTCCGATTGGGGATCCAAGGATAACGGAGTTAACTTGGCTTGGAAACACAGTGGAGATAGGTATTGAAAACGGCAAACGCCGTTTTATCTTTGAAGATAATTTGGAAAAGTTTTCTCCAAAGAAATTAGGAACTTTGCAAGATATAGAAGTGCAAGGGCAATATTTTAGAACGTTTGCATTTCAACAAGATACAAAAATAGTTCAAATTGTACGCGATATAACAGCTGAAAAAGAAATGTTAAATACTTTATTTTTAATTCTTGTTATTGGTTGTAGTGTAGGAAGTTTATGTGCAATAGGCATCGGCTTTTTCTTAGCCGGTAGGGCACTCATACCCATTCAAAATTCGTGGGAAAAACAGCAGCAATTCGTTTCGGATGCATCACATGAATTAAGGACACCACTTGCAGTTATTCAATCAAAAACGGATGTGTTATTTCAGTCACCATCTGCGACAATAGAAGAAAAAGCGATGGATATTTCTACGATTTCAAAGGAGTGTAGACGGTTATCTAAGCTTGTAACTAATTTATTATTGTTAGCACGTTCGGATTCTAATCAAATTGAGATGGATAAGAAAACATTTCAAATGGATATATTGTTAGAAGAAATAGTAGATCCATATAAGGAAATTGCTTCATATCAAGAAAAAGAGATGATATTGAAAGTAGAACATGACATATCATTTATGGGTGATAGAGAGAGAATTCATCAAATGATGGTCATATTGTTAGATAATGCGATGAAGTATACAAATGGGGGCGGACATATTCAAATCGATTGTACGCAAACGAGCAGCTCAATTCGTATACGGGTGAAAGATGACGGGATAGGGGTTAAAGATGAGGACATCCCAAAATTATTTGATCGTTTTTATCAAGGTGATAAAGCGAGAAGTGCGTCAGAAGGAGCGGGATTAGGCCTTTCAATCGCAAATTGGATTGTAGAAAAGCATTATGGGAAAATATTAGTAGAGAGCAAATGGGGAGAGGGTACTTGTTTTGAAGTGAATTTCCCTAAAAACCAAAGAATATAAGTGAGAAGACGATCTTGTTTTTACAAGGTCGTCTTTTTTTAAGGGAAAGTTAAGAAACTATTTATAACATGTATTATATACAGAAAGTTCGTTGCATGAAGAAGCGATTATAAAAAGGTATTTGAGCAGATTATATCGATCATAATGTTATTTCGATTATGTATAGGGAATGATGGAAAAGAAAGTGTAAGAGGGAGGAATTAATTTTGAAAAAGAAAATGATGACGGTATTCACTATTGGAGTAATGAGCTTAAGCATACTAGGGGGGGCCTCTCCTTCTGAAACATCAAAAGGAAAGACAAATTACACGCAGCGCAGTAAAGAACAATTAAATAATGGGAAGATACATGCGGTACATACAGAAGAAAAGGCGGAGAATCTAGGTATTGAAACAGAAGGGAAAGAACAAATTACGCTAGAAAAAGAAATTCATGAGACGGAAGTAGGAAGAGAAGCTGAACAGTTAGGAATTTCGATTGAAGGAAAAGACGTTGGAACTCTTTCAGAAGAAATCTATGAAACAAAAGTGAAGCAAGAAGCGTTAAAGCTAGGCATATCTATAGAGAATACAACGATTGTAAATTTAATTACTCAAATTAATACGATTAAAATTAGCGATGAAGCGGATAAATTAGGCATTTCGACAAATGGAAAAGAAATAGAGGACATTGCGGAAGAAATCTATGGAACGAAAGTAAGAGAGGAAGCAGGGAAGTTAGGTATTTCACAAAAAGGAAAAGAGATAGAAACGTTAGCGCAAGAAGTGTACGAACAAAAAGTGCAGGAAGAAGCAAAAAAATATCATATTGATTTGTATGGTAAAGATATATATCAAGTATTAAGCGAAATTAATGAACAAAAAGTGTTACAAATGGCAGATGAGCTTAATATGGATAAAACGAATATGAACGTTCAAGAATTAGCAGAAAAAATTAAAAAAGATCAGCCTGAAAAAGGAAAAGAACTAAATTTTGTACCGGTGATTCGCACGGATGCTGACGCGTTTTATTTTTATTTAACGAACTAAAAAGGGCGTGAGAGTGATACGGAGATGGAAGTGGTATATATGTATGGCTTTACTAGCTATAGCAGTATGGAATGTATATACAAATGGTATTACAAAGTATGCGGAGAAGTTAACATTCTTCAATATACAAAGCGGAAAAGAAGCAGATTTTAGTAATAATGATGAAAAGGTCATCTTATCGAATGTACCTTTAATTCAGCAATTACCAGAGCTAGATAGAGGCTGTGAAGTGACTAGCTTAGCGATGATGTTACAATATGCAGGCATTACAGTGGATAAGATGAAATTAGCAAATGAAATAAAGAAAGTTGATTTTATGAACGATGGTGTACGTGGGAATCCGAATGAAGGATTTGTAGGAAATATTTATACCTTTTCTGAATCTGGATATGGTGTATATCACGGACCACTTTTTCAATTAGCGAGAAGGTATTTACCTAATAAAGCTGTGGACTTAACAGGGAAGAGTATAGAAGAACTTTATAAGAGTGTAAAATCAGGACAACCGGTAGTTATGATTACGAATGCAACATTTGCGCCATTAGATGAAGATGAATTTACTACATGGGAAACAAATAGCGGAGATGTTTCTATTACGTATAATGAACATTGTGTAGTACTGATTGGATACGATGAAGAATTAGTATATATTCGGGATCCTCTCGAGGATAGCCTAGATGTAAAAGTGCCGAGAGGAAAATTTGAAAAGGCATGGATGCAAATGGGGAGTCAGGCGATTAGTTATGTGAAAAGCTCTAAATGAATTAGTAAGGAAATAGATGTAAGGAACTGTAAGAGGAGTTTTTGTGGGTGTTTTTTGTCAAGAAATAAGAGAACTTCAGCTTATTATATAAGCTGAAGTTCTCTTATTTTTTATGATTAAATCTTTAGAAGTAGTGAATATGAAAAAATGCATAATTGACAAAAAAAATACATGTTATCATTATATATTGTTTTATATATGTTAATTGTATAAAATTACACAAGTATTCACATTACATAAAGGAGGCTTATTATGCAAAAAATATTTAACTGGGTTAAATGTATGAGTATCAAGAAAAAATTAATCATTTCATTTTTTCTTATTTTAACTATACCAGGACTTATTATCGGTGGTGTTTCATATCAAACTGCCAAAACAAATTTTGAACAACAAATTACAGGTAAAGCAAAGGAAAATATTTCAGTTTTAAATACTGTTATTTCTCAAAATATAGAAGAGAAATTTGTTGATGCGGCGTACTTTGCAGACATTTTAACAGAGGATACATATCAAAACGGACAAGAAGAAATAGTAAGAACGAAGTTAGCGCAATATATAAAACTTCATCCAGAAGTAGAAGGTATTTATATTGGAACACAGGCGGGAAAGTTTATAAGAGAACCATTTATCCAAATGGCTGATGGGTATAATCCAACAGATAGATCTTGGTATAAAGAAGCACATGAAAATAAAGGGAAAGTAATTGTTACTGCACCATATCAATCAGCATCTACTAAAAATATGGTAGTGACAATTGCTAAAGAAGTAAAAGATGGTAAAGGTGTTATAGGAATTAACTTAAATTTAGATAACATCTTAAAAATTTCCAAAATGATTAACATTGGTGAAAAAGGTTATGCAGTTATTCTAGATCAAAATAAGCAAATTGTTAGTCATCCATCTAGAAAACCAGGTGCAAAAGTTACTGATCCGTGGATTAAACCAATTTATGAAGAAAAACAAGGAAATGTGTCTTATACAGAACAAGGTGATAAAAAGAATTTAATCTTTGCAACAAATGAGAAAACAGGATGGAAAGTAGTTGGAGTTATGTTCGACGAAGAAATTACCCAAGCTGCGAATCCAGTGTTTTATAAGACTTTGATTGTCATTGCTATCGCTATTGTATTTGGTAGTGTATTAATTTATTTCATTACAAAGTCTATTACAAGACCATTAAGAAAAATAGCTGACTCGGCACATAAAATTAGTAAGGGAGATTTGACAGAGAAAATTACAATCCATTCCAAGGATGATATAGGGAAATTAGGGAATTCATTTAATGAAATGTCTGCCTCTTTACAAGATGTGATTACTCAAATTAGTTTTTCAGCAGAACATGTCGCTGCATCGGCTGAAGAGTTAACAGCGAGCGTACAGCAAGCAAATGATGCGACAGATCAAATTACAATTGCAATGGAACAAGTATCAGGTGGGGCTGAATCACAAAGTCAAGGTGTTGAAGAAGGTGCGGCTACATTACAACAGGTAAATACAGCAATTCAAGATGTAACTGGAAGCGCGGAATCAATTTCTATCTCCTCATTACATGCGAGAGAAAGAGCTGAAGAAGGGGAAGAATTGGTTGAACAAACAGCAAAACAAATGCAGTCTATTTCTAGATCGGTATCCGAGTCAGATGCTATTATTAAACTTCTTGATGAGAAATCAAAGCAGGTAGGAGCTATTTCTGAAGCGATTCAAAACATCGCTACTCAAACGAACTTATTAGCTTTAAATGCGGCTATTGAAGCGGCAAGAGCAGGTGAACAGGGCCGAGGGTTTGCTATTGTAGCTGATGAGGTTAGAAAATTAGCGGAGCAATCAGGAGAATCATCTGGAGAGATTGCAAATTTAATTGCAGAAATTAAGGCGGATATTGAACATACTGTTAAGGCGATGGATAATGTGAATGGAGAAGTTCAACAAGGCCTTGATGTTGTAACAAAAACGAAAGTAAGTTTTACGGAAATTTTAAGTTCTACTACACATATTGTTTCTCAAGTTAATCAAATGGTAGAAACAACGAAGAGAATTGCTGGAGATGCAAATGAAGTGACAAATGCTATTGATGAAATTGCAGCGGCTGCAGAAGAAAATACAGCTAGTATGCAAAGTGTTGCTGCTTCAACAGAAGAACAAGTGAATTCAATGGAAGAAATTAGTTCAGCTTCGCAAAACTTAGCTGGGATGGCCGAAGAACTACAAGCCATGACTAGTAAATTTAAAGTATAATAACAGCAGATAAGTAAGGTGATATTATTTTCACCTTACTTATTTTTCTATTCAGCAATTAGGGGAGTCATTAACGGGATGAAAAAAAGAAAAAGACTATGGAATTTATGGAAAACGATTACATTGTTAGTTTGTACAGTTGTAATTTTTTCTTTACTTGTGACAGATATATTAATTAGTCATAATGTAGAACGGACGACGGAGGATAGCCAAGCAGAGAAAGCAAAAACAATTGCACACATTGTGGCGAATGATTCAATTGTAATCGATGGTTTGATTGGGAAGGCAGATACTTCTGCAATCCAAACGTATACAAATAGAATATTAAAAAACACAGGTGTTCAATTTATTGTAGTTATGGACATGAATGGAATAAGAAAATCACATCCAAATCCTCAAAAAATAGGCCATCATTTTATTGGGGGAGATGAAGGGCCTGCATTGAAAGGAAAGGAACATGTATCGCTGGCAGAAGGAACTTTAGGTATTTCAATGCGAGTGTTTGTACCTGTATTTTCTGAAACAGGTGAACAACTTGGAGCGGTGGCCGTTGGTATTTCAGCAGATAATGTAAAAGAGAGAGTTAAGGAAAGTAGATATATCATTTACATTGGTGTCGGAGTTGGAGTACTAGTCGGAATTATAGGAGCAATATTGCTAGCTAGACATATAAAGAAAAGTTTATTTGGTCTTGAACCTCACAGGATAGCGAAAATTCTTGAAGAAAGAAATACGATGCTACAATCTGTAAAGGAAGGTATTATTGCTGTAGATAAAGAAGCCAATGTAACTTTAATAAATAATGAGGCAAAACGATTGTTTAAGAAAAGTGGACTTGAAGAAGATTTTATCGGTAAAGATGTTGAGTTGTATATGCCTAATTCACGTATAAAAGAAGTATTACAAACGGGAGAGGTACAATTAAACGAAGAACAAAATATTTATGGAATTACGATTGTGACGAATCGTGTTCCTTTATATGTAAAAGGAGAAATAGTTGGTGCAATTGCAACATTTCGTGATAAAACAGAGGTTAGAAAATTAGCAGAAGAATTAACTGGTATTAGACTATATGCGGAAGCATTACGGGCACAATCGCATGAATTTATGAATAAAATGCATGTCGTATTAGGACTTACACACATGAAGCAGTATGAAGAATTACAGAAGTATATAAGCGGTATGGTATCAGAGCATCAATATGAAATTGGTGGGGTTATGGAGAGAATAAAAAGTCCAGTATTTGCTGGTTTTTTACTTGGGAAACTTAGCTATGCTAGAGAGAAAAATATAAAATTAATCATAAGTGAAGATTCTTACATGCCGGAAATAGATGATGAAAGTATTATTCATGAACTAATTACGATTGTCGGAAATTTAATTGATAATGCATTAGAGGCAGTGACGAATTGTGAAAAGAAGCAAGTTGAACTTGAGATACAATATGGGGATACATTAATCATTACAGTACAAGATACGGGGAAAGGTATACCAGAAGAAGAAATAGGGGCATTATTTACGAAAGGTTATTCCACAAAGGGAGATAACCGTGGTTATGGTTTGTATCTTGTAAAAGAAAGTATACAGCGAATAAATGGGGAAATTCATATGCATTCATTAGTAGGAAAGGGAACAACGATAACAATTGAAATACCTAAAGGTAGGGATGAGAGGCAAATATGATTAAAGTTTTAATTGTAGAAGATGACCCGATGGTAGCAATGTTAAATACGCATTATTTAGAGCAAGTAGGAGGGTTTGAACTTGTTCAAGCAGTTAACTCCGTTAAAGAAGCGATAGAAGTATTAGAGGAATCACAAGTAGATTTAGTATTACTTGATATTTTTATGCCTGAAGAAACTGGATTTGAGCTTTTAATGTATATTCGGAACCAAGAAAAAGAAATCGATATTATGATGATTTCAGCTGTACATGATATGGGGAGTATTAAAAAAGCATTACAATATGGTGTAGTAGATTATTTAATTAAACCATTTACATTTGAACGATTTAAAAAGGCATTAACTATATATCGAGAAAAACTTACTTTCATGAAAGAACAACAAAAAATTAGTCAATCGGAATTAGATTCGTTAATTTTGCAAAAAGAAAAAAGAGAGCCTACTGTCACTAAAGAGCTTCCGAAAGGATTAACGAAGCAAACGATGCAATTAATTTGGCAGAAGATCGATTCGCTGAATGGACGAGCGTTTACAACAGATGAAATGGCGCAATTAGTTGGAGTTTCAAGAGTTTCTATTCGAAAGTATGTAATGTTTTTGACTGAAATTGGAGTATTAGAAAACGAAATGGTGTATCAACACGTAGGAAGACCAGTGAGTAAATTAAGATGTATTGACAAAAATAAAATAGAGTTTTACGTATAAGCGACTTATTATAAGTCGCTTATACTTTTTTTAATTACAAAATCAATTACAAAACTTACAAAAACTATTTTTACTATTGAAAGCGTTTTAATATTGTTATTAAGAAAACAAGGGGGTGCCATATGGGAATTCAAAAGAATGTGGAAGCGGTATCATTTTCTGGAGGAAATGAAGTACAAAGAGAATCTTTCGCTTCTAAAATTATGAATGTAAAAATCGGTGTTATACCTTTACCGTTATATGTAGTATTGGCTGCTATTATTTATGGGGCATCTGTATATAATAAATTGCCAGCAGATATGATTGGTGGATTTGCAGTTATTATGATCATGGGTATTTTCTTAGGTGACATTGGAATGAGAATTCCAATTTTAAAAAATATCGGCGGTCCGGCAATACTTTCATTATTTATTCCATCATTACTTGTATTTTTTAACTGGATGAATCCAGCTTCAATGGAAGCCGCGACTATGTTAATGAAAAAATCGAACTTTTTATATTTATATATTTCTTGTTTAGTAGTCGGAAGTATTTTAGGAATGAATCGTAAAGTATTAGTACAAGGTTTCGTTCGTATGTTTATACCTTTAGTAGTAGGGACGTTAGCTTCTGTAGCAGTAGGATTATTGGTCGGTTCACTATTTGGGTTTGAAATGAAGCAAACATTTTTCTTTATCATCGTACCAATTGTGAGTGGTGGTATTGGGGAAGGGATTTTACCATTGTCGCTAGCTTATAGTGATATTTTAAATGAATCATCAGCAACGTTTGTATCACAGCTTATTCCAGCGGCTATTATTGGAAATATGTTTGCAATCGTGAGTGCAGGTTATATGAAGCGTTTAGGTGAGAAGAAACCGGAGCTTAGTGGTAACGGTGTATTAGTGAAAACAGACAATCAGGCAGAATTATTAAAAGAACAAAATACAGAGAAGCCAATTGACTTCTCATTAATGGGAGCAGGTTTATTAATTGCGTGTACGTTCTTCATCTTCGGAGGATTTGCTTCTAAGTTCATCGGTATTCCTGGGGCAATCATTATGATTTTCTCAGCAGCACTTGTGAAATACTTTAAATTAATGCCAGCAAAAATGGAGCAAGGAGCATTCCATTTATATAAATTTATTTCAAAGAATTTAACTTGGCCGTTAATGGTTGGACTAGGATTGCTATATATTCCGCTAAAAGACGTAGCAGCAGTTCTTTCAGTAGGGTATGTTGTTGTGTGCGCATCAGTTGTTCTTACAATGGTAGCATCAGGTTTTCTTGTAGGGAAAGTGATGAAAATGTATCCAGTTGAATCAGCAATTGTAACGGGATGTCATAGTGGTTTAGGTGGAACTGGAGATGTTGCTATTTTATCAGCTTCAAATCGTATGGAATTAATGCCGTTTGCGCAAATTTCAACACGTTTAGGCGGGGCAGCAATGGTTGTAACAGCGACAATTTTATTAAAAATGTTTTCATGATCAAACAAGCTAGCTATATTCATATAGCTAGCTTGTCAAATTAAGGGGAGATTATAAGTATGTTAGATAATCAAATTAATGAAAGATCATTGTTACTGCATAAAGAATTAGTAGGGAAAATTGAAATTACAAGTAAAGTAGAAGTAAATTCAGCGGATGATTTAAGCCTGACATATACACCAGGTGTAGCGGAGTCTTGCAAAGCAATTGCGGCGGATGAAGAAACAGTGTATGACTATACGGCACGCGGTAATATGGTGGCAGTTGTCTCAGATGGAACAGCGGTACTTGGTTTAGGGAATATTGGACCGAAAGCAGCTATGCCTGTTATGGAAGGGAAGAGTATTTTATTTAAGAAATTTGCGAATGTAGATGCTTTCCCGTTATGTTTAGGTACGACTGATGTGGATGAAATCGTTACCCTTGTGAAAAATTTAGAGCCTACGTTTGCAGGAATTAACTTAGAAGATATTGCGGCACCACGTTGTTTTGAAATTGAAAAGCGATTAAAAGCAGAAACGAATATTCCTGTATTCCATGATGATCAACATGGAACCGCTATTGTCGTCTTAGCAGCTGTTATTAATGCATTAAAAGTTGTTAGCAAACAAATGGATAATGTGAAAATTGTTATTAACGGTGCGGGTTCGGCAGGAATTGCAATTGGAAAATTATTATTAAAGGCTGGTGCAAAGCGCATTACGTTAGTTAGCTTAGAAGGTATTGTTTGTGAAGGTGAATCATGGATGAACGAAGCACAAATTGAAGTTTCCAAAAAGACAAATCGAGAATATGTGCGTGGAACGTTAAAAGAAGCGATTCATCAAGCTGATATTTTTATTGGCGTATCTGCTCCTAACGTATTAACGAAAGAACTTGTACAAACGATGAATGAGAAAGCAATTGTGTTTGCTATGGCGAATCCAATTCCAGAAATCTTCCCAGAGGATGCATTAGAGGCTGGGGCAGCTGTAGTAGGAACAGGGCGCTCGGATTATGCGAATCAAGTAAATAATGTATTGGCGTTCCCAGGGATATTCCGTGGTGCGTTAGATGTGCGCGCGACTGATATTACAGAAGAGATGAAATTAGCGGCAGCATATGGGATCGCTAACATCATTACGGACGAAGAACGTAATGCGAATTATGTAATCCCGAATCCGTTAGATAAAAGAGTTGTTCCAAGTGTTGCGGAAGCTGTAGCGAAAGCAGCCATTGATTCAGGTGTGGCGCAAATTATGAAAATACCAAGTTATTAATAGCTAAAAGCAGTGCCTAAAAAGGCACTGCTTTTTTGAGATAAGAAATCAAAATAATGAAGAAGTGTAAAATTATTTATTTGTGTGTCTTCACTATTTATTTAATTCCATTGCAACTTGTTTACCATTTACTAAAACCTCAGTTACTGCTACGATCACTTCTATCATCTTTTTCATCTCTCCTTGTGTCATTTCTTACTTTAATAAGTATAAGAGAAGAGAGATACTTACACTATCGAAGTATATGACGTAGAAATTACATTGTTGTAAGAAAGTGTTTTAGTTTTGTCACTTTACTCAGCGGTAATTACAAACTGATCATAATATTTTTCATTCACATATATATTTAATACCCATAATCCAGATGAAGGTAGTGACATAGTGAGAGGGAGTTCGTTTGTAGTAGAATCAATTGTATTTGAAGTAGTCCAAGTTGGTTTGGAAGTTTCTTGTTGAAAGAGTACGGGTGTTGGAGTTATTGATCCTTGTTTTAGTGCAATAATAGATAGTTTTCCAGTTGGCATTTCAGGATCTAAAAAGTACCACATCATTTCATTTTTTTCATTTGCGATAATAGGACTATCAGCCATTGCGATTTTTTCTTCGATGCCTTTTAAAGGTATTTTTTCTTGTATGAAGGAGGGTGTTTCTTCCCAATTTACATCTTTTAAAACGCTAAGATGAAAGAAGGAAGGTGCATTAACTTGAGTGGATGACGTTGCGATGGCTTCTTTTTTAGGTGCTTCTGAATCAGGTTGCGCTTGTGTGCATCCAGCGATGAGAAAAGAGAAAAGTAGCATAGTTCCGATTTTTTTCATGGTGTCACACTCCTAATTTTTATTGTTAGTGTAATTGTATTTGCTAGAAAGCGGGACAATTCCTTTAAAGTATAAAAAGAGGTCGTAAGTTTTGTACGACCTCTTTTGACATTTTCTATATTTGTTCAGTTGTAAAAGTCGGTTCATTCTCTTTTTGCGGCATCGTTAAGAAAATAACAGAAAGAACGATACATACGCCGCCTAATAATTGATATGCTCCAAAGGATTCATTTAGCCAAGCGATTGAAATGATGGCAGCTACAAGTGGTTCAATGCTAGATAAAATGCTCGTTTCTGTTGCTGCTAAATATTTCAGACTACCGATATAAAGGAGGAAAGAAAGAGTGCCACTTATGATGATAAGAATAAGCATAGAAAAAGTTTTTGGTGTAAAAGTTTGTGAAAGCTGATTCCATTCAAACGAGCGATTACAAATAAGCAGGGCAATGCCACCGATTAACATCCCCCAGCCAATTACTACAGTTGTTCCGCATTCTTTAATAAGAGAAGCTGGATGAAGGGTATAAAATGCAAAGCCAATTGCTGTTAATAGGCCGAAAATAATGGCTTCTTTCGATAAAACAATATTTTCAATTGAACCGTTTGTAATAATAAAGTACGTTCCTGTTAGGGCAGTTATAATTGCGAGTAGTTGCATAGAAGCAGGGAATTTTCTTTGTCCAAATGCGACATAAATGGTAATAAGAACAGGGCCTAGAAATTGAAATAATGTCGCTGTGACCGCATTACTAATATGAACTGTTTCGATAAAGGCATATTGCGCACCGAGCATGCCGAGAATAGAGAAAATAATAAGTTGTATGGAATGTCTAGGATGTTTCCAAATTTGAAATATGTTTTGTTTCTTTATAAGCAAGAAAGATAAAATAAATATCCCCGCAAGCAACAAGCGAATTGTTAAAAAATCAATTGATGATACGTTAGTATGTTGAAATAGCCACTGAATCATCGGGCCAGATAATCCCCATAAGGTAGCTCCTGTAATAATCATAATGAGTCCAATCCGTCTATTGTTGTTCATAATCATGCATCCCCTCTCGAGTATTTGATTTTTTATGTGTGACATGATACAAGGAATTATATATAATTTCTGGTACTGTAAAAAGTATCAGATTTTAGTTTTATTAAGGGGTCAGATATTATGTTAGAATTAACGCCTAATTTAAATACGAAAAGTAAAATAGCATTGTACGTGCAATTGTATGAGTATATAAAAAAAGAGATTAAAGATGGAACGATTCCGGCTTTTACAAAATTACCTGCTAAAAGAAAGCTGGCGAGCTATTTACAAGTGAGTAAGAATACAGTAGAAGCAGCTTACGAGCAATTACTTGCAGAAGGTTATATTGAATCGGCATCGAGAAAAGGTTATTTTGTATGTAAAATTGAACAAATGATTTATGTAGAAGGAAGCGAAGCGAAAGTAGAAGAAGTATCGTTTCGGGAGGAGAACTATAAATTTGATTTCACCCAAACAGGGGTTGATACGGATACTTTTCCGTTCACTACGTACCGCAAGCTTATAAATGATGTATGGCAGCCACATAATAATGAGTTGCTTTTTCTTGGACACTCTCAAGGAGAATTGAGCTTAAGGGAGGAAATTGCGAGCTATTTGTATGAATCTAGAGGTGTGCGTTGTTCAGCTAGTCAAATTGTATTAGGGGCGGGAACACAAATATTAGTGAAGTTACTTTTTCAATTGTTGAAGGGGAGTAATTATGCAGTTGAAAACCCAGGTTATCATAGGAAAATGGTCGTTTTTGAACAGGGAGAAAAGAAGGTTCAAATGTTGTCTTTAGATAGGGACGGAATTTGTATGACAGATTTAGAAAATAGCGATGCAAATGTTGTATTTGTAACTCCTTCTCATCAGTTCCCATATGGAATGATTATGCCTATTACGAGGAGGACGCAGCTTTTACAATGGGCAAAGAAAGAAGAAGACAGGTATATTATTGAAGATGATTACGATAGTGAATTTCGTTATTCAGGAAAGCCAATTCCGGCACTACAAGGGTTAGATACAGATGGGAAAGTTATTTATATGGGGACGCTATCAAAAGCTTTGTTACCCTCATTACGGATGAGTTATATAGTATTACCGAAGAATGTAATTGAAAAGTATCAAAAGGAATATTTATTTTATACGCAAAGTGTTTCAAGAATGGACCAAGAAGTGATAAGAAGGTTTTTAAATGAAGGCTATTGGGAAAAACATATTCATAAAATGCGTGTCGTTTACCGAAAAAAGAGGGATCGACTTGTTTTTGAAATAGAGAAATATTTCTCTAATCGTGTTGAAGTGATAGGAGAAGATTCTGGATTACACATTTTATTACAAGTGCATAATGGAATGCGAGAAGAAGAACTAATTAAAGAAGCTGCAAAATATAGTATTAAAATATATCCTGTTTCTACGTACTATAAAGACGGTACTGCGCCTGAAAATGTAGTTTTACTTGGGTTTGCGATTTTATCAGAAGACGAAATTGCGAAAGCGATTCAATTATTACATAAGGCATGGTATACAAGAAAGTAAAAAACATCCTCCAAGCATGAGGATGTTTTTTATTATTTATTTTCATCTAAGAATAAGACCATATGCTCTTCGTCCCAATACTGTCCGTTATATTTCAGTGAACGTTCTTGTACACCGAATGTTTTAAAACCTAATGATTCATAAAGTTTCTTCGCACCATCGTTGCCAACAACAACATCAAGCATAACTTGTTCTACTTCTAAAGATTTAGCAAGTTCAAGACATTCTTTAATAAGTGCTTTTCCTGCTCCAAGTCCGCGTGCTTTTGGTGATACATATACAGAACCGATTTTAGCTTTATGTTCTTGTTTTACATATGGTTTCGTTTCCAGCGTTGCAACTCCGATTAATTGTCCATCTTTAAATGCACCTAGCGTATAGTTTTCATCTTGTGCTAATTTTTGTGCTTTATATTCAATCGCACACTCTTTATTAATAATATCTTCATAAGAAGAGCTGAAAGCTTCAGGGTTTTGCTTTAATCCTTCTACACGAAGTTCTAAATAAATTTCTGCTTCGTCTTTTGTTAATACATGGATATCCAATTATATCACCCTCCAAATCTTTGCAAATGTACCTTTATTTTATATTGAAATAAGAATAATTTCAAAAGCTTAGCTTATATGAGCTGATTTTATGACAAAATAACACCAGTAGTGTTTACTACTACTGGTGTTTTCACACGCATCTTATTCAAAAGGTAGCTCGATTATAAAGTTTGTTCCTACTCCTAATTGGCTTGTTACTAGAATGGAACCGTTATGCAATTCTACAATTTCTTTTGCAACAGCTAGCCCGATGCCTTTTCCACCAGTAGCTCTCGTTCTGGATTTATCAACACGATAAAAACGATCAAAAATATGCGGGATATCTTCTTCAGGAATACCTTCGCCTTCATCGGCTACACTTATTATAAAAGAATCTGTTTCTGTGAGCACGCGTATCGTAATAGTTGTGTTTTCTGGCGAATGTTGATAAGCATTGTGTAATAAATTTAACATAACTTGTTCCATACGTCTTTCGTCTATGCAAACTTCTAAATCATCTTTGCAATATACATGGAGTTGCATTTGTTTATTTGTTAATGTTGTTTTTGTTTTTTCAACCATTCGTTCTAAAAATGGTTGAAGAATCACTTTTTGTTTTTTTATAACAAACTGGTGTTGTTCTAATTGCACCAGCATAAATAAATCTTGGACGAGATCGGTTACACTATCAGTTTCATCCTCAATGATCTGTAAGTATTCTTCACGCTCTTCCTTCGTTAAAGACTCCCTCTTTGCTACCTTCGCATAACCTTTCATATAGGTCAATGGAGTTAATAGTTCATGGGCAACACTAGCGAGAAATTCATTCCGTTCTTTTTTCATATAAGTCAGTTCACTGGATAAATCTTCAATCGTTTTTGCTAAGCTTCCAAGTTCATCATTCCGTTTAATACCTAATTGAATTGGCGTATTTAATTTTGACATTTTTTCTGTCGCCCTCTTCATTTTTATAAGTGGTTCTGTAATAACACGCGAAAAAACAAAGACAGAAATAGTAGTCAAAATAATTGTCAAAACACCAATGATAAGAAATTGCTTCATGAGTTTAAGTAACATATTTTCTAAGAAAGATGTTTTTAATAACATATATAACTTCCCTTGAAACTCTGCTGTGTTAAGTGGGCTTACCGTTGTGATGAATTTTGATTTTTTCCAGTTCTTTTCGACGATCAATCCGCCTTTTGGAATAGGTTCTGTTTTACAAGTAAGTTGCTTCTGCATTGCCTTTGTTACGGGTTCTGAAGTGGAAATAATTTTGCCATTATTGTCTGTTAGTATGATAGCTATATCAGAGTTAGCAATTAATTCTGATTCTACTAAGTGTGCAGCTGCATCCGCGATATCGAAATCTGGATACATAGGACGGTTAGGGTTTTTATTGTATTCAGCGCGTTCGGGGTGTTGCTTTTCTTTAGCAATTGCATTCCGCTTTGTGCGGCTTGTAATTTTTTTACTATAGCGATTACTTTTTTCTAAAAGAGCAAGTGTTTCTTCCTCAATCCGCATTGTTGAAATGCTTTTGTAAAAAGATACAAAAGCAATTGTTTCAATACATAAAGCTAATATTAAAAAGTATGTCCCAATTTTAAGTGAAAGTTTACTCATTTTCTCACCATACCTTATTTCATATAAAGGGTCAGTGGTATACTATTGTCCACTGACCGAAGTAATTATTCACTTTTCCATTTATATCCGACTTTATAGACAGTTTCTAAGTAATTTTCAACTGGAAATCCTTTTTTGCGTAATTTATCACGGATATTGCGAATATGTGAATCGATTGTTCTATATTCAATGTCTGTTTCATAACCCCAAATTTTTTCGATTAAATCATCTCGGCTATAAGCACGGTTTGTATTTTGTAAAAATAGTCCAAGTAAAGAAAATTCGATAGGAGTTAGTGAAATTTTTTCATCATATACTGTGACAGTATGTTTCGTTTTATCCCACTCAATACCATTGAAGCTAACGAAGCCATCTTTCTTTGTACGGCGTAATATAGCTTCGATTCTTGCAACTAATACATGCTCATCAAATGGTTTTGTAATATAGTCATCCGCGCCCATAGTAAGACCTTTCACCATATCATAATTTTGATTACGAGCTGTTAGCATAATGATTGGAACGTTGGAAATTTGACGGATTTGATAACAAGTATCCCATCCATCCATAGTTGGCATCATAACATCTAACAAAATAATATCGAAGTCTTTTTGTTCTATTAACTTTAGTGCTTCAAGGCCAGAGGTAGCTTTCATACAAAAATAGCCGCGAGGGCTTAAGAAAAGATCTAATAATCGTAACATGCGTTCTTCATCGTCTACTAATAAAATTTTTACCATTATCTTGTGCACCCCAAACTGTTCATTCTACTTGTATAGTTTACATGAAAATAATAAAAAACTCTTTTTATGTGATTGAGTGGAAGAGTTATTTTTCGCTCAGAGTAATTGACATAAAAAATGCACTAGTTTTGCACAACTATTTTTTATAATAGAAAACGTAGCGACACAAAATACCCTATGTTGCGACATAACGTCATGTCATTTTATTTATAAAATGACAATTCCATTCTATTGTGTATGTGAGATAGAGAGGGTTTTCGTATTCACCTCGCATCGGATAAGAAAAATTTCCTATCTCACACTTTTTTTAAAAGGAGATCATACACATGAATCCAAAAGAAGAAATTTCAAAAAAAGAAAAGCAAGATCGTAATACGGTTGTCATGTGCATTGCCGTATCTATGGTTATTATTATAAGTTGTGTAAATAAAATTTTGGGGATTTTATAATATAAAAAAAGCTTATTGCTTCTTAAGAAGCAATAAGCTTTTTTCATTATTAGGGAAATAGTTCTATATAATAAACCAAGGTAAAATCGCTAACCCAGAAGTTACAATCGCTATAGTAAATATTAAAAGCATAGCTCGTTTGTTTTGTTTCATGTCACATTCTCCTTTATATATCAATTGAATGCTATACGTTCATTTCATGATTGGTGCCTCACTAATTAAAGTGTCACTTTATACTTTTAGTATAATGAATGGAAAGGTTTGGTACGATCGATAAAGGTGACATGAAGATTACATTGTTGTAATGAAAAAAGCACCTTCCTTAATAAGAAGATGCTTTTAAAAAACTATATTGAAGTATTAATCATTTAAGAACAGAACCATATGTTCCTCGTCCCAATATTGCCCGTTATGTTTTAATGAACGCTCTTGTACGCCGTAAGTTTGGAAGCCTAATGATTCATATAATTTTTTTGCAGCATTGTTACCAACTACAACATCGAGCATAAGTTGTTCTACATGTAGTTTATCGGCATTTTCAATAATTGCTTTAATTAGAGCTCGTCCTGCTCCAAGGCCACGCGCTTTTGGGGAAACAAAAACGGAACCGATTTTTGCTTTATGTTCTTGTTTAATGAAAGGCTTTGTTTCTAAAGTAGAAATGCCGATTAAATCGTTATCTTTGAAGACCCCTAGAGTATACTTATCCGGATTGCTTAATCGTTTTGCCATAGCAGCTACAGGATCCTCATGTTTAAGAACATCTTCATAAGAAGAGCTAAAAGCTTCCGGGTTCTTCGTTAAACCTTCCATACAAACTTTTAAATATATTTCTGCGTCCTCTGTCGTTAATAAGCGAATTTCCATAGTTATAACCTCCTTGGTCGATTTCAAATCAAATAAATCCATTACTTCAATAAGATTGTGTATGCGTTTTGTTAACAGTCTCTTTTAATTTGTAAAAGAATGAAAAGATATATGCTACAATGTTTTGTTTTTAATATGTAATGAAATTATATATTAACTTCATTAACTATTCAAGCCTTTAATATATTACATTTTTATAACTAAAATAACTCCTCAACCGAGGAGTTATTTTAGTTATTCGATTGATAACCATCAATTCGATGTGGATGTGTGTAAATATTGCAAGATTCATTTCTAATAAATCCTACGACTGTAATGCCTAAATCATGAGCGAGTTGTAATGCTAATTTTGTTGGAGCGGATTTAGATAGAACCATTTCACATCCGATTTTTGAAACTTTGAGTAAAATTTCGGATGAAATACGCCCACTAAATGCAATGATTTTTTCTTTAACAGATATATCGTTGCGCAAACAATGGCCATATATTTTATCTAATGCATTATGTCTTCCGATATCCATTCTTGATAGGAGGATATTGTTTCGATCACATAGCGCGGTATTGTGAACCCCGCCGGTTTGGCGAAAGGTAGTGGAAGATTGTTGTAAAGTATTCATTAAGTAAAAGCATTCTTCAGGAGTAATTTTTACATGTATATCATGTAAATCTTTTGCTTTTGCTGCATCGTTAACGAAAATAAAACCTTGTCTACCTTTTCCGCAGCAAGAAGTGATGTATCGTTTATTATATAAAGTTTGATAGAGTGGATTTACTTTTGATGATGTTACATGGACAATTCCGTTATCTTTTTGCACCCATAGCTCTTCAACATCTTTATAGGAAGCAATAATTCCTTCAGAAATTAAAAAACCAATTACCATATCTTCAATATAATTTGGTGTGCATACAACTGTTACATATTCTTCACCATTTAATTTAATAGTAATAGGAGATTCTGTAACAATCTCATCCAGTTGTTTTGAAAATGTACCAGATTGATAGCGTACAATTGTATAAGTCTCTTGCGTAGGCCCCATATTTAATTCCCCTTTTATATGTATTTCTCTCCCATATTTATCATAAAACAATGGGGAAATAAAAACACCTATTAGCAAGGAAATCACAGATTATTTTGGTTATTATTGTATATGTACGATATAATAGAACCGTAGAATAGTGATATTTTCAAGCTTTCGTAGTTATACCTTATAACATCTAGAATCGACTTCATAAGAAAAGTATTCGGGCAGAGCGTTTCAAAAATATGTACAGTAATGCGATTTTGAAAACGGATTCATAATTGTGTTGTACAGTTGGTTGTAAGGAGAGGGGAAACTATGGCAGAACAGACAGTCCGTGTAACCGTGGATGGTAAAGAATTTTCCACATCGGGTGAAAAGACGATACTACAATTATTTAACGAGAGTAATTTGGAACATCCTCAAATTTGTCATGTACCAGAAGTAGATCCAATTCAAACTTGTGATACGTGTATTGTAGAAGTAAATGGGAAGTTATTACGTGCTTGTTCAACGAAATTAGAAAACGGTATGCATATCGAAAGACAGTCCCAGCGTGCGAAAGAGGCACAGACTGAGGCAATGGATCGAATATTAGAGAATCATTTATTGTATTGTACCGTTTGTGATAACAATAATGGTAACTGTAAAGTTCATAACACGGTACATATGATGGGAATTGAAGAACAGAAATATCCGTATGAGCCGAAAGTAAGTGCTTGTGAAGTAGATATGTCACATCCGTTTTATCGGTATGATCCAAATCAATGTATTGCTTGTGGACAGTGTGTAGAAGTATGTCAAAACTTACAGGTTAATGAAACTATATCGATAGACTGGAACTTAGATCGTCCACGTGTTATATGGGATCATGGTGTAAGCATAAATGACTCATCTTGTGTAAGTTGTGGGCAGTGTGTAACAGTATGTCCATGTAATGCGTTAATGGAAAAAACAATGCTAGGTGAAGCTGGGTTCATGACTGGATTAAAACCAGATGTGTTAGATCCGATGATTGATTTTGTAAAGGATGTAGAGCCTGGATATAGTAGTATTTTAGCGGTTTCAGAAGTAGAGGCTGCGATGCGTAAGACGAAAGTTAATAAAACAAAAACAGTTTGTACATTTTGTGGTGTCGGTTGTTCCTTTGAAGTATGGACAAAAGATCGTCATATATTAAAAGTACAACCTGTTTCAGATGCACCTGTTAATGGTATTTCCACATGTGTAAAAGGTAAATTTGGATGGGACTTTGTAAATAGTGAAGATCGAATTACGAAGCCATTAATTCGCCAAGGAGATATGTTTGTTGAAGCTTCATGGGAAGAAGCATTAGAAGTTGTTGCTTCTAACATGCAGCATATTAAATCTCAATATGGCAGCGATGCGTTTGGATTCATTTCTTCATCGAAAGTAACGAATGAAGAAAATTACCTTATGCAAAAACTAGCCCGACAAATATATGGAACGAATAATGTGGACAATTGTTCTCGTTATTGTCAATCTCCAGCGACAGACGGTTTATTTAAAACTGTCGGTATGGGCGGGGATGCTGGAACAGTGAAAGATATAGCTGAAGCAGGCCTTGTTATTATCGTTGGTGCGAATCCAACAGAAGGACATCCTGTACTTGCGACGAGAGTAAAACGTGCTCATAAATTACACGAGCAAAAACTGATTGTAGCAGACCTTCGTAAACATGAAATGGCAGAGCGTGCGGATTTATTTATTCATCCGCGCCAAGGTACGGATTACGTATGGCTTGCTGGTATTACGAAATATATTATTGATCAAGATTGGCACGATAAAAAGTTTTTAGCTGAAAATGTGAAGAACTTTGATGAATATAGCAAAATGTTAGAAAAGTATACGCTCGATTATACAGAAGAAATTACGGGGATTTCTAAAGCTCAGTTAAAAGAAATGGCCCGTATGGTATATGAAGCAGATGGTACTTGTATACTTTGGGGAATGGGTGTAACGCAAAATACAGGAGGAAGTACGACATCAGCAGCAATTTCAAATTTACTACTTGTTACGGGTAACTATCGTCGTCCTGGTGCAGGTGCATACCCATTACGAGGACATAATAACGTACAAGGTGCTTGTGATATGGCAACATTACCAAACTGGCTTCCTGGTTATCAAGCAGTATCAGATGATACGCTTCGTGCGAAATTTGAAAAAGCATACGGTACAACTATTCCGAAAGCACCAGGATTAAATAATATTGCAATGTTACTTGCAGCGGAAGAAGGAAAACTACGCGGTATGTATGTCATGGGTGAAGAAATGGCTTTAGTCGATTCAAATGCGAACCATGTGCAACATATTCTATCAAATTTAGACTTCCTCGTTGTTCAAGATATGTTCTTATCAAAAACAGCTCGTTTTGCTGATGTTATTTTACCGGCAGCACCAAGCTTAGAAAAAGAAGGAACGTTTACGAATACAGAGCGCCGTATTCAAAGATTATATGAAGTATTGAAACCGCTTGGTGATTCCAAACCAGACTGGTGGATTTTGCAAAAAGTTGCTCGTGCACTGGGCGGGGATTGGAATTACGAAAGTCCAAGTGAAATTATGGACGAAATCGCATCACTTGCACCGTTATACTCTCAAGCGACGTATGACCGTCTAGAAGGATGGAATAGTTTATGTTGGGGTAGTCATGATGGTAGCGATACACCGCTATTATATGTAGACGGATTTAACTTCCCAGATAAACTTGCTCGTTTATCATTAGATGAATGGGTACCACCGGTTGTAGCGCCAGATGAGTATGATTTACTTTTAAATAATGGTCGTATGCTAGAACATTTCCATGAAGGGAATATGACGAATAAGTCGGCTGGTATTTTATCTAAAGTATCTGAAGTATTCGTTGAAATTTCACCTGAACTCGCTATAGAGCGCAATGTGAAAGATGGTGGTCTTGTAGAATTAGCATCACCATTTGGGAAAATTAAAGTACAAGCGCTTATTACTGATCGTGTAACGGGGAAAGAGCTATATTTACCAATGCATGCAACAGTAAATGAAGAGGCAATCAATATTTTAACTGGGACGGCAACAGACCTTTATACGTGTACACCAGCATATAAACAAACGATGGTGAAAATGCGTGTGTTACGTGAAAAAGGAAATCGTCCGTTACCATCTTCAAACCCGCGAGATAAAAAGCGTAATCCGCAAAATGGTGTTGAAATCGAGCAAAAGTGGCAAAGAAAACAATACGTATCACTTGTGGACTAGGGGGCGGAGAGAATGGCGAAAGAAATTACGTTAATAAAAAAGAAAGTTGTAACAGAGGAAGAGCAGAAACAGCAAGTAGCAGATGAACTTCTAAATGAGCTATCTAATAATCGTGAAGCAGTAGAAGAAACGATGCAGCTTTTAGCACAGTTGCAGAAGGCTGGTATATTAGATGCAGCGATTAGTTTACTTGCTGCGAAGGAAGATGTTTCAAAAATCGCTGTGGAGCAATTAAATCGTGAATCCGTTAAAAATGCACTCAACAATATGATGGGGGCGGGGGAAGCGCTATCCGCAGTTGACCCAGAAGTAACAAAGCAAATCACATCGAGTTTAGTTACTGGATTGCAATTTGCAACAGATGAATTAAATAGTGGGAAAAAAACAAAAGTGATGGATTTCTTTAAAGTGTTAAAAGATCCAGATATCAATAGAGCCATTACATTCGGTTTTAGCTTCTTGAAAGCATTTGGGCAAGGATTAGAGAAAAAATAGAGTAAATGAAAAAGTGATGGGAAGTAGCCATCACTTTTTTCATTGTATGTATAAGAGTGTTCATGTTAAGCGGAATATATTATTATTATTATAAAGATGGATTGGAAATGGAAATATGGAATCCATCTCAAATATCGTTTTAGAATGTGGAGGAATATATGCAACACCGTAAAAGACTATCTATACCAGAGGTAATGGGACATTCCTTTCAAACAGTTAGATTTGCTTTTTGGAATGTATTAACCTTTCAACTTGCTTATAAATTATTAGCAGCGATTGTATTTGTTCCGCTATTTGGGATTATTTTTAATAAGTTATTGTATTTTGGTGGTTATGCAAATGCGACGAATGATGAATTATTAGCGTTTTTAAAGACACCATACGGCATTTTGGCAATCGTAATTTTATCATTGTTAGCACTGTTTCTTATCTTTACGGAATTTGCAGTACTTATTATTATTTCGTACTTCGCTCATAAAAGACAAAAGGTGAAATTACGTCCGATTTTATATAAAACTGTAACGTATTTACCTACTCTGTTCACATATTGCTTACCAGGATTTATTTTATATGCTGTCGTATTGTTACCCCTTTTAAATATTGGATATGAAACGGCATTGATTCCGCAAATTCAAATTCCTAACTTTATTACAGGAGAACTGTTTAAGACAACGATGGGACAGGTTGGTTATTACACATTTTTTGCTGTAGTTGCATATTTGAACCTTCGCTGGATTTTTGTTCTACCTATTGTTGTTTTAGAGCAAAAGCCGTTTCGCACAGCAGCACGTAAAAGTGCAACGTTAGTAAAAGAAAGTTTTTTAAAAGTACTATTCTTTTTAGTAGGATTTTTTATTTCAATAGGGATTGTGTACGGTGTATTTTTTGGAATGTATTTATTGTGTCTATGGGGCATGTACGAATTTACAAATCCACAGGGAACATTTGCATTATTAGCGGAATCAACAATGTCTGTATTTTTAACGAGTACATTGTATTTATTTAGTTTTATCGTGACGCCATTTTATATTATGGCAATAACACGATTATATTTACAAAAGGTTCCGGTTGAAGATGTTTTATTAGAAGAAGGATTAGATTATTCGAAAACGAAAGCAGATAAATGTTTCTTCCAAAAACATCGTTGGAAATTTATTGGCGTATATATTGTAGGAATTATTACTGCGGGAATGGTTGTTGCTTTCATTGTGACCTTTATTACAAACACATATAAAGAACCAATTATTATGGCGCATCGTGGTTATATTTCAAAAGGTGTAGAGAATACGAAAGAAGCTGTGCAGGGGGCTATTGATGCGAAAGCAGACTACGCTGAAATTGATGTACTGCAAACGAAAGACGGTGAACTAGCAGTTATACATGATTTGAAGCTAAAACGTCTTGCTAATGCTAATGTTCATGTGTCAGATTTAACGATGGATGAGTTAAGGCAGCTTACTCTTAGTCAAGACGGATTGTCAGGACAAATAAGTACGCTGGATGAAATCATTAAGCTGTCAAAGGACAAAATTAAACTTAATATTGAAGTGAAGCTTCATGGTGGCGAAAAAGATTTCGTAAACAAAGTATTAAAAGCGATTAAAGATAATGAATTTGAGAAGCAATGTGTCATTCAAACGCTACACTATCCGCTTATTAAAGAGTTTAAACGTGCAAATCCAAATATAAAAGTAGGATATATACTGTATGCAAGTAGAGCCAACTTAAAGAATGTGAAAGCTGATTTTTATGTAGCGGAAGAATACATGTTAAATAAGAAATTAGTAAAAGAAGCAAGGAAGTTAAATAAGCCAATTTACGTATGGACGGTAAACGATATGGAAAGTTTAAAGGGATATTATAAGTTAAACGTAGATGGTATCATTACCGATTATCCTGAAGATGCACGTGAAACAATTAAGATGTTAAAAGAACAAGAAGCGGAAGAAAGTGATCTGTTTGATAAAATTAGTGAAACAACAGATGATTTATTTTCCAAGTTATTTATAAGTTATCCAGCTGCTGGCTAAATGCCTGCAGCTGTTTTTTTATGAAAAGAATATATCCCTAAAGTATTGTACAAATTATTAACTGTATATGTATACGGAATCACTCGGGTTTCTTACATTGTTACATTATTGTCGAATAATAAGTGAATGCTGCTTATTTTTAGGGAGTATAATAAAAATAGAGTGATAGATAATGAAATGGAGCGAGGATGCTAATAGAATCAATGTTCCATATATTTACACTATTCTAAATATATAAACTTTTAAAAAATGATATGTTAGCGTTTTCATAACTTTTAAGTTATGCTAGAATAAGGACATAAGTTATTAATTATTACAAAAAGAAAAAAGACTTTCTTTTTTCTGTTAATTATAAGGGGGCATTTCATTATGCGTATTGGGGTACCAGCAGAAATTAAAAACAACGAAAACCGTGTGGCAATGACACCAGCAGGTGTTGTACATTTAATTCGTAACAATCACGAGGTATTCATTCAAAAGGGTGCAGGTCTAGGATCTGGTTTCACAGATGCTCAGTATGTTGAAGCAGGAGCGAAAATTGTTGATACGGCTGAAGAAGCTTGGAACATGGAAATGGTTATGAAAGTTAAGGAACCAGTTGAAAGCGAATACAAACACTTCAGCGAAGGTTTAATCTTATTCACATACTTACACTTAGCTCCAGAACCAGAATTAACAAAAGCGTTAATTGAGAAGAAAGTTGTTGCGATTGCATACGAAACAGTACAATTAGAAAACCGTTCTCTACCATTACTTGCACCTATGAGTGAAGTAGCTGGTCGTATGGCTGCACAAATTGGTGCACAATTCCTTGAGAAAAACAAAGGCGGTAAAGGTATCTTACTTGCAGGTGTTCCAGGGGTTAAACGTGGTAAAGTAACAATCATCGGTGGTGGACAAGCTGGTACAAATGCTGCTAAAATTGCAGTTGGACTAGGTGCGGATGTAACAATCATCGACTTAAGTGCAGAACGTCTTCGTCAATTAGATGACATTTTCGGAAACCAAGTAAAAACTTTAATGTCTAATCCTTACAATATTGCAGAAGCTGTAAAAGAGTCTGATCTTGTAATCGGTGCAGTATTAATCCCAGGTGCAAAAGCGCCAAAACTTGTAACAGAAGAAATGATTCAATCAATGGAGCCAGGTTCTGTTGTTGTAGATATCGCGATTGACCAAGGTGGTATTTTCGAAACAACTGACCGTATTACAACTCATGATAACCCAACTTACGAAAAACACGGCGTTGTTCATTATGCAGTTGCAAACATGCCAGGTGCGGTTCCACGTACATCAACTCTTGCATTAACAAACGTAACAGTACCATATGCAGTACAAATTGCTAACAAAGGCTACAAAGAAGCTTGCCTAGGCAACTCTGCATTACTAAAAGGTATTAACACATTAGACGGCTATGTAACATTCGAAGCAGTTGCAGAAGCTCACGGTGTAGAGTACAAAGGTGCTAAAGAATTATTAGAAGCAGAAACAGTATCTTGCTAATAGAAGCATTATACAAAACAAAATCGAACAATATATAAACCAACATGATAAGAGCTAAGAGTGAAGATCTCTTAGCTCTTCTTGGCAAAAGGGGGCATACATCGTGGCCAACCTATTTAAAAAGAAATCCGTTACGCAATTGTTAGGGGAAAGTAAAAGTAAAACTTTAACGAAAACGCTAGGGGCATTCGACCTAACAATGCTAGGGATTGGTGCGATAATCGGTACAGGAGTTCTAGTATTAACAGGATTAGTAGCAGCAAGAGATGCTGGTCCAGCAGTTATTTTTTCATTCATGATAGCAGCGATTGTTTGTGGATTTGCAGCATTATGTTACGCAGAGGTCGCTTCTACACTTCCTGTTTCAGGTAGTGTGTACACATACTCATATGCAACAATTGGTGAGTTTGTAGCTCATTTAATGGGATGGACATTACTATCCGTATATGTTGTAACAACTGCCGCAGTAGCTGGTGGATGGACGGGTTATTTCCATAACTTAGTGAGTGGATTGGGACTTGAAATTCCAAAAGCGTTGTTAACGATTCCAGCGCAAGGTGGTATGGTAAACTTACCAGCAGTTATCGTTACGTTAGTAATAACTTGGTTGTTATCACGAGGTACGAAAGAAAGTAAGCGTGTGAATAACATAATGGTATTAATTAAAATTGGTATTGTTGTTTTATTCATTGCAGTTGGTGTATTCTACGTGAAACCAGAAAACTGGATACCATTTGCACCGTATGGCTTAAGTGGAGTCTTTGCCGGAGGAGCAGCAGTATTCTTCGCTTTCTTAGGATTTGATGCATTAGCAACTTCTGCTGAAGAAGTGAAAAATCCGCAACGTGATCTACCGATTGGTATTATTGCTTCATTAGTCATTTGTACAATCATTTATGTTGTAGTTTGTCTCGTTATGACAGGTATGGTTTCTTACAAGGAATTAGATGTACCTGAAGCTATGGCTTATGTACTTGAAGTTGTAGGACAAGATAAAGTGGCTGGTGTAATTGCTATTGGAGCTGTAATTGGTATTATGGCTGTAATTTTCGCGTACATCTATGCTACGACACGCGTATTCTTCGCTATGAGTCGTGACGGTTTATTACCAAAATCTTTCGCGAAAATTAACAAGAAGACTGAAGCGCCAACATTTTCAGTTTGGTTAACAGGAATTGGTAGTGCTTTAATTGCTGGATTTATCGATTTAAAAGAATTGTCAAATTTAGCGAATATTGGAGCGTTATTAACATTCGCCATGGTTGGTGTAACTGTTATCATTCTTCGTAAAACGCATCCGAAATTACAACGTGGATTTATGGTACCACTTGTACCAATCTTGCCGATTATTTCAGTTGCATGTTGTCTATTCTTAATGGTAAACCTACCATTAAAAACATGGATATACTTCGGTGTTTGGTTAGCAATCGGAGTAGTTGTATACTTTGTTTATTCGAAAAAACATAGTCATTTAAAAGACGATGGAAGTTCGCAGGATAATTTAGAACAAGCTAATTAACAGCTAATTAAAAGGGATATAAGTATAGTAAGCCTTGTGCGTCTAGGGAACGCGCAAGGCTTTTTTCTTTTGTGTAAAATGTACATCCTTTTTTGTATGAGAATGTAATGGATGCAGAAAATATGTATACGTCTTATGAAAATGTGAACAAAATGTTCGAAAAAATATATGAGATTTCATTGACACATATGAATAGACGCTCATATAATAAGAGTATAAGATATATGAATGATTGTTCATATGTTCAAATGAAGAGGTGAGCTATAATGGCTGGAAATAAAGTAGAAACACCACAAGAGACATGTTCTCAAACGATAATTCATGAAGAAGTTGTTGATCAAGTAAAACAAACAATTCCAACTGATGAAAGTTTAAGTAAAGTAGCAGAATTATTTAAAGTATTAGGCGATCGTACACGTACGAGAATATTACATGCATTATTTGAAGCTGAAATGTGTGTTTGTGATTTAGCGTATTTATTAGGAATGACACAATCATCTATTTCACATCAGCTGCGTGTGTTAAAGCAAGCGAAACTTGTAAAGAATCGTAAAGAAGGAAAGGTCGTTTATTATTCGTTAGCTGACCAGCACGTAATTCATATCTTCGAGCAAGCGTTTGAACACGTAAACGAGGAAGAATAAAAAAGAACGCGAGGAGGGAGAACGATGGCTGAAGCATTAGTGAAAAAGAAACTGATGTTAGAAGGTTTAGATTGTGCGAACTGCGCAATGAAAATTGAAAAAGGTGTTGGAAATATAGAAGGAGTAAATTCTTGCTCTGTAAATTTTGCGACAAAAACAATGGTTTTAGAAACAGCACAAAATAAAGAAAGCGAAGTTGTTACAGAAGCAAAACAACTCGTTACAAAATTAGAACCGCATATTAAAGTACAAGAAGAACAAAAAAATAAAGTTGCAAAAGAAGTATTTATATTAGAAGGTTTAGATTGCGCGAACTGTGCGATGAAGATTGAAAATAAAGTGAAGGAAATGCCGGCTATTTCAGCAGCAACTGTTGATTTCGTATCAAAGAAATTAAGAGTTGAAGTAGCGAATAAAAGAGAATTAGAAGCGACTGTAGCAAATATAACAAATGTCGTACAAAAGTTAGAACCAGATGTGAAAGTCGTTCGTGAAGAAAAAGGTGGTCATGACCACGGACATAGTCACGACCATGGTGAAGCAAATGTGAAAAAGATGGTAGGACGATTAGTGGTCGGCGGAATTTTGACAGCAATTGCCGCATTAGCTGGCTTACCACAAATGATAACAATTCCGTTATTCGTCCTTGCGTATTTATTAATAGGCGGAGATATCGTTTGGAGAGCGGTAAGAAACATAACTCGCGGCCAAGTGTTCGATGAGAACTTCTTAATGGCAATTGCAACACTAGGAGCTTTTGCGATTCAACAATATTCAGAAGCTGTTGCGGTAATGCTATTCTATCAAGTAGGGGAACTATTCCAAAGTATTGCGGTCAATCGCTCCCGAAAGTCAATTACTTCATTAATGGATATCCGTCCTGATTATGCGAATGTGAAGGTTGGAAATGAAACGAAACAAGTATCACCAGAAGATGTACAAATCGGCGATTATATTATCGTGAAGCCTGGTGAGAAAGTACCATTAGACGGAAAAGTAGTTGAAGGAACATCAATGGTAGATACTTCAGCATTGACTGGTGAATCTGTACCACGTGAAGTCGAAGTTGGAAATGATGTATTAAGTGGTTTTGTGAACCAAAATGGTGTATTAACAATTGAAGTGACAAAAGAATTTGGTGAATCAACTGTATCAAAAATTTTAGATTTAGTTCAAAATGCAAGCAGTAAAAAAGCGCCAACAGAAAACTTTATTACGAAGTTCGCGCGTTACTATACTCCAGTTGTAGTTATTACAGCAGCGATCATGGCGTTTATTCCACCACTTATTTTAGAAGGAGCTACATTCTCAGAATGGATTTATAGAGCTTTAGTGTTCTTAGTAATCTCTTGTCCATGTGCGTTAGTTGTATCTATTCCTCTTGGATTCTTTGGAGGAATTGGTGGTGCATCTAAAAGTGGTGTGTTAATAAAAGGAAGTAACTATTTAGAAGCTTTAAATGATGTGAAATATATTGTTTTTGATAAAACAGGAACATTAACAAAAGGTGTCTTCAAAGTTACAAAAATGGAACCAAGCGAAGGTATTACAAATGAAGAATTATTAGAATATGCAGCATTTGCTGAAGTGTATTCTAATCATCCAATTGCACAATCTATTCGAAAGGCATATGGAAAATCAATTGATGAAAAAATAATCGATGAGTATAACGAAATTTCTGGTCACGGTACAGTCGTAAAAGTACAAGGAAAAGAAATTTTTGCAGGTAATGCTAAATTAATGAGAAAAGAAAAAATTACATTTAAGCAACCAGAAACGGTAGGTACATTAGTTCACGTTGCTGTAGATGGGGAATATGCAGGTTATATCGTTATCTCTGATGAGGTAAAAGAAGATTCAAAACAAGCAATTCAAAAATTAAAAGAACTAGGTATTAAGAAGACAGTCATGTTAACGGGTGATGCAAAATCAGTTGGTGAGGCTGTTGGTAAAGAATTAGGTTTAGATGAGGTTCACGCAGAACTATTACCGCAACAAAAAGTCGAAGAGATTGAAAAAATTGATGCGGCGAAGAACGGAAAAGTTGCTTTCGTTGGTGATGGTATTAATGACACACCGGTATTAGCAAGAGCAGATGTTGGTATTGCGATGGGTGGTTTAGGATCAGATGCAGCGATTGAGGCGGCAGACATTGTTATTATGACTGATGAGCCTTCAAAAATTGCAACAGCCTTAAATATTGCAAAACGCACACGACGCATTGTATGGCAGAATATCATCTTTGCATTAGGGGTAAAAGGATTAGTTTTATTACTTGGTGCTTTTGGTATTGCAACAATGTGGGAAGCTGTCTTCTCAGATGTTGGTGTGACACTACTTGCAGTGTTAAATGCAATGCGTGTACTACGAGTGAAAGATTTATAAAAAAGAGGACGCAACCTGCGTCCTCTTTTTTAGGTTATTTTGTTGAAATTGACTCAATAAAATAATAACAAATATTATTTTATGAATAAATAACGTAATATTAAAATTTATAAATAAAAAATATTTGTCGTACTATTTTAATATATTTTCCATAAAGATACATATCGTATTGAAAAAACAGAGAAGGAAAAGCTTCTCTGTTTTACTTTTGTATATTTTTTTCAACTTGTTCTCGAACAGTTTGAATGTAATTCATTTTATGATCCCAACATTCTTGACTTAAATCGACAGGGTACTCTTCGGGATTTAAAGTTCGCATATATTCTTCCCAAAATAGTGCGAGACTCTGTTCGTTATATTTTTGAATATCTAATATACCTGGTAGTTCATATGTTCTTTCGCCGTTAACGAAAATGTCTTTATGCAGTTCGCGTGCTTCAAAGTTTGTTACAAATTTACTTATATACGTGTGAACAGGATGAAACATTTTTAAACGTTCTTCTTTTCCTGGTTCTTCAGAATCTAATGCAATATAATCGCCTTCTGCATGATCGTTAACTCGATTGATAATGCGATAAATTCGTTTCAGTCCTGGAGTGGTAATTTTTTCAGGGTTAGATGAAATTTTAATTGTATCATTTAACTTTCCATCAGTATCTTCAATCGCAACTAGTTTATAAACGGCCCCTAACGCTGGTTGTTCAAAGGACGTAATTAATTTTGTTCCAACGCCCCATACATCAATTTTTGCGCCTTGAGATTTCAAATGCATAATTGTGTATTCATCTAAATCGCTAGAAGCAATAATTTTTGTATGTGTAAACCCAGCTTCATCTAGTAGTTTTCTTGCCTTTTTAGATAAATAAGCCATATCACCACTATCAAGGCGAATGCCGTAAAAATCGATACGATCTCCAAACTCTTTCGCGACGCGAATTGCATTTGGAACACCTGATTTTAAAGTGTCGTATGTATCAACGAGAAAGACACATTTTTTATGAGTTTCAGCGTATTTCTTAAACGCGACATATTCATCACGATACGCTTGAACGAAAGAGTGAGCGTGTGTGCCGGCTACAGGTATTCCGAAGCGTTTTCCAGCACGAACGTTACTCGTAGACGAAAATCCACCAATAAAGGCAGCACGTGTGCCCCAAAGAGCTGCATCAAACTCGTGGGCACGTCTTGTACCAAATTCTAAAAGATCATCATTATTTGCAGCATGCTTCATACGAGCAGCTTTTGTTGCAATTAATGTTTGGTAATTCACAATGTTTAACAGGGCAGTTTCAATAATTTGTGCTTCACCGAGCGGTGCATCAACACGTAATAAAGGCTCGTTATTAAATACAACTTCACCTTCTTGCATACTTCGAACCGTCCCAGTGAATTTCATATTTTGTAAATAATGAAGGAATTCTTCTTCAAATTGTAATTCTGCTAAATAAGCGATATCGCTTTCGGTAAAGCTGAAGTTTTCTATGTACTCTACAATCTTTTCAAGGCCGGCAAAAACAGCATAACCGTTCTCGAATGGAAGTTTTCGAAAGTATAAATCAAACACCGAGCGGCGATTATGAATACCATCTTTCCAATATGTATAAGCCATATTAATTTGATATAAATCTGTATGTAAGGCATAGCTATCGTCTTTATAATAAGTCATCGCGAAAACACCTCCATAATTTGGTTATAGTATACCAATTTTTCACCGCTCGTAGCAAAGAATGGATATGAAAGTGGAGTCAAGAGGGAAAAAAATGAAATAATGCATATTTTTTAGAAAATTAACATTTATCAATTTATATTTCTCAAGATTTTATGTATTATTAGAGTAATGGGGGTAATGAGAATGGAGGAGGACAATGCAACAAACATTAGAAAAAATAGGCAAACAAGTCTTTTATAAACGGCTACAGCAAAAAATGACACAAGAAGAATTATGTCAGGGCATTTGTTCTGTCTCATACTTAAGTAAAATCGAAAATGGAAAGATCGAAGCATCAGAAGAAATTCTACAATTGCTCTGCACAAGGTTAGAGATTGCCGTGACGGATTTGAGAGATGTAGAAGAAGATGTGAAGGGGAAGCTAGATGAATGGTTAAATGCATTAGTTCATTTGGACAAGCCACAAGTAGAACGCATATACGAAGAGTTGCAAGGTGAAATGAAGCATGTTTTGGATTTTGAAATTATAAATTATTATCAACTGCTTTATACGCGTTATTTAATTATGAAACGAGATTTTCTTGCTGTTGAAGAAGAATTAGAGAGATTAAAAAAGATGTACAAAAAGTATTCGCCGTTTCAGAAATTATTATATACGTATAGTAAAGGTCTATATTATTTTTTGCAGCATAAATATAAAACGGCCTTAGATTATTTAGTTCAAACTGAAGTGATGGCGAAAGAACAAGGCTATTATGAAACTGGAATCTATTATAATTTAGCTCTCGTTTATAATGAATTAGAAATAGAACATATGGCTTTACATTTTGCTCATTTAGCTATGGAAGGCTTTAAGAATGAATATAAATTTCGTCATGTGATTAATTGCCAGTTATTGATAGGGTTAAGTTATATACAGAAAAAACAATATAACGAAGCTTTAGGAATTTATAGAAATATTTTAAGAGAGGCTAATTCTTTTGCGGATAAAGATAACATAACAGCGATTGCTCTAAATAACATGGGGTATTTACATTACCATTTAAAGGATTATGCAAAAGCGAAAGAGTATTATTTACAATGTTTACAATACAAGAAGGAAGAAGATTTAGATTACATCGATGCTGTATATGAGATTGCATTGCAATGTATTGAATTGAAGGAATTTGAAGAAGTAAAAGAGTGGATTAATAAAGGGATAGAAGTTGCGAAAAGAGATGAGAAGTATAAAAGTATGTTATATACACTTTTAATACTTCAATATAAATATTTTGAAGAGAAGGGGGTGTATAAAAAGTTTTTAGAAACAGAAGCTTTAACATTTTTTAAGCAAGAGGAAAATAAAAAAGATTTAAAAAAGGTATATTTAGAATTAGCAAAATATCATGAAGAAGTATTAGAATTCCAAGAAAGTAATCGGTATTATAGACTAACTATAAATTTATTAGAAGAAAAGGGAGGAAGATGAATATGAAGAAAATGATTTTTGGTGCACTAGCATTAGTGGCTATATTAGTAGTGTTAGAACCTCAATATGCTTGGACTGGAGATATGTATGGTCAAGCTAAAGAAGTAATAGAAGTAATAAATTCTTAATAAAAACCCCTTTCCAATCGGAAAGGGGTTTTTCAATATTTGTTCCCCAAAATTCTACAAAACTTGAGAAAATAATTATTTGAATTTTTAGTATATTAATAGTGGAAACATAGTGCTACGATAAAACTACTCTTTTTCAAAAAAATTTTTATTAGGGGGAAGGTTCATGAAAAAGAAAAGTTTAGCGTTAGTGTTAGCGACAGGAATGGCAGTTACAACGTTTGGAGGGACAGGCTCTGCGTTTGCAGATTCTAAAAATGTGCTCTCTACGAAGAAGTACAATGAGACAGTACAGTCACCGGAGTTTATTTCTGGTGATCTAACTGGAGCGACTGGTAAGAAAGCGGAATCTGTTGTGTTTGATTACTTAAACGCAGCAAAAGGTGATTATAAGTTAGGGGAAAAGAGTGCGCAAGATTCTTTCAAAGTAAAACAAGTGAAAAAAGATGCTGTAACTGATTCAACAGTAGTACGTATGCAACAAGTATACGAAGGAGTACCTGTATGGGGATCTACTCAAGTAGCTCACGTAAGTAAAGATGGTTCTTTAAAAGTATTGTCTGGAACAGTTGCGCCTGATTTAGACAAAAAGGAAAAGCTGAAAAATAAAAATAAGATTGAAGGCGCAAAAGCAATTGAAATCGCGCAGCAAGATTTAGGTGTAACACCGAAATATGAGGTAGAACCAAAAGCGGACTTATATGTATATCAAAATGGTGAAGAAACAACATATGCATACGTTGTAAATCTAAACTTCTTAGATCCAAGTCCAGGAAACTACTACTATTTCATTGAAGCAGACAGCGGTAAAGTATTAAATAAGTTTAATACAATCGATCATGTGACGAATGATGATAAGTCACCAGTTAAACAAGAGGCTCCTAAGCAAGATGCAAAAGCAGTTGTAAAGCCTGTAACAGGAACAAATAAAGTAGGAACTGGTAAAGGGGTATTAGGAGATACGAAATCGCTTAATACAACGTTATCTGGATCATCTTACTACTTACAAGATAATACACGCGGGGCAACGATTTTCACATATGATGCGAAAAATCGTTCAACATTACCAGGAACATTATGGGCAGATGCAGATAATGTTTTCAATGCAGCGTATGATGCAGCGGCAGTAGATGCTCATTACTATGCAGGTAAAACATATGATTACTATAAAGCTACATTTAATAGAAATTCTATTAATGATGCAGGAGCGCCGTTAAAATCAACAGTTCATTACGGAAGCAATTATAATAATGCATTCTGGAATGGCTCACAAATGGTATACGGAGATGGTGATGGTGTAACATTTACTTCATTATCTGGTGGAATTGATGTAATTGGTCACGAATTAACGCATGCTGTTACGGAAAACAGCTCTGATTTAATTTATCAAAATGAATCAGGAGCGCTAAATGAAGCAATTTCTGATATTTTTGGTACTTTAGTAGAATTCTATGATAACCGAAATCCAGATTGGGAGATTGGTGAAGATATTTATACGCCTGGTAAAGCGGGAGATGCGCTTCGTTCTATGAGTGATCCGGCGAAATATGGTGACCCAGACCATTATTCTAAGCGTTACACTGGTTCAAGTGATAACGGTGGAGTTCATACGAACAGTGGTATCATTAACAAACAAGCTTATTTATTAGCAAATGGCGGTACACATTCTGGTGTAACTGTAACTGGTATTGGTAAAGATAAGTTAGGTGCAATTTATTACCGTGCAAACACACAATATTTCACGCAATCTACTACATTTAGCCAAGCTCGTGCTGGTGCGGTACAAGCTGCAGCTGATTTATATGGTGCGACTTCTGCGGAAGTAGCAGCAGTGAAGCAATCATTTAGTGCTGTTGGTGTAAACTAAGGGTTTAAGAGAGTATTATTAATAAAATACTTCAAAAATAAAGAAGGAGCCTATGCTCCTTCTTTATTTTTTTCTCCATTTTTTCCACAAATAAAACAATCCAACACACCCCGCTATTGTTACAATCCACTTCGCTTCATTCGTTCCATTCATGACATGATAGGCAGAATATACTTCGATTAACAAAGCCGGTATTTTACCTATTGTGCTGGCAATACTGAAAGAGAGTAGTGACATTTTGCCTAGAGCGGCAAATAAAGTAACGATACTTGATGGGATGAAAGGTATGAATCGAAACGATAGAACGAGTAGAAAGGCCTCTCTACCTTCTACATAAAGTAGGCGTTCTACCTTTGGATACTTATTTACTTTGTTGTGAGTGAATTTCTGAAGGCCTATACGATAAATATAAAACGAGATAATAGCCCCTAATGCCTCACCTGCGATCGAAATAATGGTTCCGTTTGTTACACCAAAGAGCTGTATGTTAATAGCGGTCAAAAAAATACTAGGGATAAAACCTAAAAGACTGATGATGATGTTAATTAAGATACTAAGTGGAATTGCGATTGAATAATAGTCTGTTAAGAAGTTTTGAATTGTTTCAGCCATTGTTTAAAATCCTTTATCTTTTTTTGCATTACACCATATTTCTATTGTGTAGGCAAGTGCAAATTTACATAATGTAGGAAACTGTTGATAAAACAGCATTTGTATACCTTATATAGGTATTGGGTATACAAAATGAGGGGTATATTTTTCTGGTTTGTAAAACACCGAACAAATCCTGTATTTACAGGGTTTGTTCGGTGTTTTAAGTGGTGTTTTAGGTCGGGAAATAATTCTAAAAATATAGGGGTATATTTCGAAGAGGGTCCAAAATAGTTGTTTGATGAAACTAGGGTGGTAATATGGCAAAATTGATGAGGAATTTTAAAAATGTATATGTTTTTTCGTTGTGAAATTGACTTTTAGTGAAGTTACGATAATAATCATGGAAGAGGTGATATGATGAAACGAATAAGTAGTCTTTTCTTGAGTAGTTTATTGGCATTAATGCTGATCTTAAGTGGATGTGCAGGAAAAGAACAAAAAACAGAGAAACAAACAGGGAATCAATCGACATCAGTAGAAAAAATTAGTGATAATATTTTAGATGAAATGGAAGGGCCACCTAAAAATGGTCATACGATTGAAAGACATGTAGGAAAATCAGAAGAGGATTTGAAGAATCGCTTGAAGACAGATAAAGTATCAGCGGCAAGTACATACTATGATAAGGAAACAGCGACGAAAGCTGTAAAAGATAGTTTGAAGCAGCATGATAAGGAAATTCAAGATTGGTTAAAAAATTCTAAAGAGGCTCGTCTCGTATTAAATACAACTCATTCATTCCCAGTTGGAAAAACGGTAATAAAGAAAAATATGAATGTAAAAGACAAGTTAGTAAAAACTGTTACTGTTTTGGCGAGAGATAAGTCAGGAGATTTAGGATATAAGATCATTACTTCTTATCCATCTGATAAATAAGAAGGGGGAGTAAATATGTATACGACATTACAATATTTTCTCAAATCGTATTGTACGTTAAGTATCCATGAGGATGAAATAGTAGGCGTGATGGAAGAGTTTATAGAGCAAGAAGATGAAGAAATTGTTTTGAAATTACGCGATGAATTATTATATATGAAGAAAAAGAACGCTTGGGAAGAGGCGTGCATATTAGCTGCGAAGCAAGGAAATCGCATGTGGTCTTTAGAAGAAACGAAAGACCATCTTGAAGCTTTTTTACTATTATTGCAAAAGAAAAAGGCGTGAATAGATCACGCCTTTTTTGTTTGCCAATTTGATGGTGTCTCATTGTGTTGGGGCACTTTTATATACGCTTTTTGAAATTTGTCCATTTGATACTACTTCACCGTTTTGTGTTACTTTTTTATACGTAACCGCTGTTATTTTATCACCAGTTCTACTAACTACTTGAGAAGAAACTTCAACATTTTTACCAGTATTTGTACCAAAAATGCGAGTAGTAATACTACCGCCATTTGAAAATGCTTGAATATAAATATGATTGCCTGTATTGTTTTTAAATTTTAAATCCGGACCATAATCTGCCACTGCTGCATCTTGCCCAAGTGGTAAATAATTTACGGGCATAGAATGATTGCTTCGAGAAACAATTCCTAAATCTGCTCTTAAAGCTGCGCTATATAAAGTGCTACTAACTTGGCAAACGCCTCCGCCTGCACTTTGTATAACTTTACCTTGTGAAAATACTGCTGCGGATTTATAACCATGGGCAGCATCCGTTACGCCAACACGGCCATTAAAACTAAACGTTTCATCAGGTGCGACAATAACTCCGCTTAAAGTATTAGCTGACTTATTTACGTTATAGGACTGGTTTCCATTCCGACCAGCCATTGGAGTTGAATATTCAGCAATTACTTCTTTAATCCCCATTTTCTGTATATCTTCTGTAGAACGCTCAGGTTTTAAGAGTGTAACTGGTAATGTAACGTCCGATGAGCCAGAAGTAATGGCCTGCTGCGTTAAATCAGTTAATTTTCCTTTGTCAATTTTTTCTCCATTTTGACTTTGGCTAATATTTACTGTAGAGCCTTCAACACTTAATTCTGCATTAACAGGATTTTTTAATGTGTCATTATATTTATCCTTCATAAAGCTTTCATAAGCAGTTGTATTTAATTGAGCTGTTAATTTATAGTCACGTTTTAATTCACCGTTTTCGGCCTGCTTCCGCATTTGGTAACGATTCATTGCGTTTCCTTCTTGTTCTTTAAAGATTTTGTCGATAATATCTTTTTCTTTATAATTTATACCTAAATCTTTCCATGTGTAAGTTTGTTTATCATTTTGGAATATGTAGGTAAGAGATTTTTGATCTAATTCAGTTACCTTTTGATTAATAATTGCTTGAATATCTTTTTTATTTTTTCCATCGAGAGAAATACCTTCAAATGTAGTATTTGGTAATGCAGTAGTATCTAATTGATTATTTAGTTTGGATACATATTGATATCCACCAACACCGCCTACACAAAGTAATATGCTTCCAGTAATTGCAGAACCGATCAGTATTTTACTTAGCTTCATTTATTTCCCCCCAGAAATTTTTGTATAAATATATGTATTACATTTTTTGTATAAAAATGATGAAAATAACATTATGTATGTACTAGTATACTATTATTTCCACTATGTGTGTAATGTTTTTATAAAAAATGTTACACTGTTGTAATAATTGTCTCTTTTTGTCACAATATGTACGAGAAATATGTTGAAAATTATAATAAAAAGGCTGTCTAGAAAGATCTAGCAGCCTTTTTATTATAATTTTTTATGTTCATTTTTATTCGTAACACCGAGATGTTCTTGTAGTGTTGTCGAAATATTATTGACGCTTGTTTTATTTGGAACATAATAATAAATACCACCTATATATTTATCAGTACCTTCTACTTGCATTTTGTCCATTTTTAAATTGGAATCCATTGAATTTTTGGCAATTGTCATCATATCATCAAAAGTTAAATTTGTTTTTAAGTCTTTATCGACGGCGTCTAATAGGCCACCGATTTTATTAATAGAATTAAGAGAAAGTGCTTTTGCAGCAATAGCTTCTAAAACAAGCTGTTGTCGTTGACCGCGCATATAATCACTGTCGATATGACGAGTTCTAGCTAGCGCTAATGCCTCTTCTCCATTTAAATGTTGACGTCCTTTTTTCAGATGAATAGCATCTGCTTCGTCTTTACTATTTTGTTCTGTAAACTCAACCGGAACATCGACAGTAATACCACCAAGAGAATCGACAATTTTGATAAATGATTTAAAGTTGAATTTTACATAGTAATCAACTGGAACATCTAAAAATTTCTCCACTGTATCAATTGTGCTATCCACACCACCGAATACGTGCGCATGTGTAATTTTATCGTATTTATCACGTGATTTAATGTAGACACGTGAGTCACGTGGAATACTGACAAGTTTAACAGATTTATCGTTTTTATTAATTGTTGCAAGTAATAGCGCATCCGTACGAGTTGCTTTTCCATAACTCTTGTCCCTAATATCACTTTCATCAACACCCATAATAAGTACGGAAATGTTGTCAGTCATAGGTTTCACAGCTTTTTCACGTTTGCTGGATTTATCCCCGCGGCCCAGTTCAGAATAGGCATTACTTAATACAGACTTTGCTTTACTGTATATATGGAAGGAGTAACCTCCTGCTCCAAGTGCTATAATCAGTAATGGAATAAGAAGGAACCAGAGTAGGCGTTTTTTCTTTGAGTGTCCTTTTTTGGCTCGGGTGTCTTTGTTCATATCGGATTTCATCATTTTTCTCCTTTAAAACTATCAAAGTGTATACATCTAGAAGCGCATTCAAACACATAAAAAATATTGTACGCTAAATAAAAGCGATTGTACATGTATAAAAAATAGATGTCTTGATTATTTATAAGACATCTATTCGTTATTGTATACAAAAGATAGGGATAAGAAAATGATAAAATTTTACCTAATTACAACATAATGCTTACGATAATTGCAGATAAAATGCTAACGAGGGTAGCTCCATATAGTAATTTAAGGCCAAATCTGGCAACGACGTTTCCTTGTTCTTCGTTTAATCCTTTTACTGCACCTGAAATAATGCCGATAGAAGAAAAGTTGGCAAAAGAAACGAGAAAAACAGAAATGATCCCCACTGTACGGGGAGAAAGGCTATTAGAAATTTTACTAAGGTCCATCATTGCTACAAATTCATTCGTTACAAGCTTCGTTGCCATAATGCTACCAGCTGTGACAATTTCAGAACTTGGTACACCGATAAGGAATGCAACAGGCGCAAATACGTAGCCGATTAATTGCTGGAAAGTAATGCCGAATATAATGAGGAATAGGTCATTAATGCAGCTAATTAATGCGACGAATCCGATGAGCATAGCGCCGACAACAATAGCTACGCGAAAGCCATCTAGAATGTATTCTCCAAGCATTTCAAAAAAGCTTTGCTTTTCGCCTTTTATTTCTAAAATATCTTCGTCATCTTTAACGTCATAAGGATTGATGATGAGTACGATAATAAAACCACTAAATAAATTGAGAACGAGTGCGGTTACTACATATTTAGGCTCGATCATTGTCATATAGGCACCTACGATAGACATAGATACGGTTGACATGGCAGAAGCACAAAGTGTATAAAGACGATGTTTTGGAATTTGAGCTAATTGCTTTTTAACTGTAATAAAAACTTCTGATTGGCCGACAATGGCAGAAGCGATAGCGTTGTAAGATTCTAATTTCCCAAGACCATTTATTTTGCTAAGGAAGTAACCGATCCAATGAATAAAAAATGGTAGTATTTTGAAATGTTGTAGTATACCAATTAAGACGGAAATGAAGACAATTGGTAATAATACAGTAAGGAAAAATGACATTTCACCTTTATTGGCAAGACCACCAAATACAAAGTTTATACCATCAGCAGCATACTCGAGTAGCTTTGTAAACAGACTGGAAATGACCCGAATAAGTATGAGGCCGATTTCTGTATTTAATAATAAATAGGTTAAAATCAACTGTATAATAAGCATGATGAAAATTGGTTTAAATTTAATATGTTTCTTATTGTTGCTAGCAATATAAGCAAGGAAGAAAACAACGATAAGTCCCACGAAAAAAGTAATAAATTTCATAGTAAGCCCCCTAAAAGAGATATTCTGCTATATATGTTTTTCATTTCAAGGGAGAATATGCATCTTTGGTAAAGAAAGGAATAGAGAGAGCATGAATATATGTAGAGTGCACCACGTTGCAATTATTTGTTCGAATTATGAACTGTCAAAGGATTTTTATACTCGGATATTAGGTTTTAAAGCGATAAATGAAGTATATAGAAAAGAACGAGATTCTTATAAGTTAGATTTATGTGTAGGGGAAGAGTATCAAATTGAATTATTTTCATTTCCTAGTCCACCTGAGCGCCCAAGTTTTCCAGAAGCAGCTGGACTTAGACATTTAGCATTTGCTGTTACAAATATAGAAGAAGCTGTAAACCATTTAAAACAATGCGGTGTGGAGACTGAAGCGATACGTATGGATGAAATTACGGATAAAAAATTTGTCTTTTTCCAAGATCCTGATGGCTTGCCTTTAGAATTGTATGAGGCTTGAAATTGGTGAATTTTATATAGGGTTGCTTTCAAATAAATGAAGAAACTAAAGTGAAACTTCTTTTTTAAAGGAGGTGTAACTTTAGCTAAGAAAGCTAAAGGACATATGTGGATATTTTAAAATTATTGATGGTAGCCATCCTTATTGCGTTAACAGCATTTTTTGTAGCTGTTGAGTTTGCAATTATTAAGGTACGTAGCAGTCGTATTGATCAACTCGTTAGTGAGAAACGACGAGGAGCATTGGCAGCTAAAAAAGTAACTTCGAATTTAGATGAGTATTTATCAGCATGTCAGTTAGGTATTACAATTACTGCTTTAGGGCTTGGGTGGTTAGGAGAGCCTACTATAAAACATATACTCGAGCCGTTGTTTTTAAAACTACACCTATCTCCTGCAATTGCAAGTACAGTTTCATTTATTATTGCCTTTGCAGTTATCACGTTTTTACATGTTGTCATTGGTGAACTTGCTCCGAAGACGCTCGCTATACAAAGGGCAGAGCAAGTTAGCTTATTATTATCGAAGCCAATTATTTACTTTTACCGAGTAATGTATCCGTTTATTTGGGCGTTAAATGGTTCTGCAAGGCTTGTGACAGGGTTATTCGGATTACATCCGGCTTCTGAACATGAAGTTGCTCATTCGGAGGAAGAATTACGATTAATCTTATCCGAGAGTTATGAGAGCGGAGAGATTAATCAAAGGGAATTTAAATATGTAAATAATATTTTTGAATTCGATAATAGAGTCGCAAAGGAAATTATGGTACCTCGTACGGAAGTTGTAGGTTTATATGAGGACGAACCATTTGAAACACATATTAAAATAATCGCACAAGAAAAGTACACGAGATATCCCGTATTTGGTGAAGATAAAGATGAGATTATTGGGATGGTTAATGTAAAGGATTTATTTATTCGTTATATGGATGGTAATCGAGACGAGGAGTGCTCGATTACGCCATATACAAGACCAGTTATTGAAGTGTTAGAAAATATTCCCATTCATGATTTGCTATTACAAATGCAAAGAAAACGAATTCCATTAGCTGTATTATATGATGAATATGGTGGTACAGCGGGGATCGTTACACTAGAAGATATTTTAGAAGAAATTGTTGGAGAAATCCGAGATGAATACGATGAAGATGAACACCCGCCTATAGAGCATATAAGTGAAGGGTGTAAAATCGTAGAGGGAAAAGTGCTTATTAGTGAAGTAAATGATTTATTTGGCCTACACTTAATCGCTGATGATGTAGATACAATTGGTGGCTGGATTATGGTACAAAAGCAAATCGTTGCTGAAGGAGATAGTATTGAAGAACACGGCTTTTCTTTTAAAGTTCTTGAAAAGGATATGCATCAAATTAAACGAGTGGAAATAAAGAAGGTAGAAGAATGATTTTCTATAAATTTTTATAAAAGATATATATAGAAAAATAAATGTTTGCGCTTTCAAAAAAGGTGCTATATAGTGAAGGTGGATACTGAAAAATTCTTCTAAATGATACTCGTGTTTTTAGAGGCGAATTTTTTAGATAAGGATTTAGAATGAAAAGTATAGGTGATGAAAATGATAGCAACGAAGGATATACGTATAGAGAAAGATTTTTTAGGTGAAAAGGAAGTACCGAGTGTAGCTTATTATGGGGTACAAACATTACGTGCTGTAGAAAACTTCCCGATTACAGGATATCGCATTCATCCGTCACTCATTACGGCAATGGCAATTGTGAAAAAAGCGGCGGCACTTGCAAATATGGATACTGGTTACTTAGCTAAAGACATTGGATATGAAATTGCAGAAGCAGCGCAAGAAATTGTTGATGGAAAATTCCATGATCAATTTATCGTGGACCCAATCCAGGGCGGTGCTGGAACTTCTATTAATATGAATACAAATGAAGTAATCGCTAATCGAGCTTTAGAACGTATGGGATATGAAAAAGGCGAGTATGTGAAAATTAGCCCAAACACGCATGTGAACATGGCTCAATCAACGAATGATGCGTTTCCAACGGGAATTCATATTGCAACTCTTATGATGTTAGAAGAACTTCTTATTACAATGGAAGAACTTCATGCTGCTTTCCGTGAAAAAGCAAAAGAGTTCGATCACGTCATTAAAATGGGGCGTACACATTTACAAGATGCTGTTCCGATTCGTCTTGGACAAGAATTTGAAGCGTATAGCCGAGTGCTTGAGCGTGATATAAAAAGAATTAAACAGTCTCGCCAACATTTATATGAAGTGAACATGGGGGCGACAGCTGTTGGTACGGGATTAAATGCAAACCCTACGTACATTGAACAAGTGGTTAAACACTTGCGAATATTTAGCGGCTTCCCACTTGTTGGTGCAGAGCATTTAGTTGATGCAACGCAAAACACAGATGCATACACAGAAGTATCTGCGGCATTAAAAGTATGTATGATGAATATGTCTAAAATTGCGAATGACCTTCGTATTATGGCATCTGGTCCACGTGTTGGATTGGCAGAAATTCAATTACCAGCTCGTCAACCAGGTTCATCTATTATGCCAGGTAAAGTAAATCCTGTTATGGCAGAAGTAATTAATCAAGTTGCTTTCCAAGTAATTGGTAATGATCATACAATTTGCTTAGCATCAGAAGCAGGCCAATTAGAGTTAAACGTAATGGAGCCTGTACTCGTATTTAATTTAATTCAGTCTATCAGTATTATGAATAACGGATTCCGTGTATTCCGTGAATATTGTATTAAAGGAATTACAGCAAATGAAGAATTGCTGAAGCAATATGTAGAGAAAAGTGTTGGAATTATTACAGCAGTTAACCCTCATATTGGTTATGAAGCAGCATCTCGTATTGCACGTGAAGCAATTGAAACAGGAAAATCTGTTAGGGAGCTATGTTTAGAACATGGTGTACTGACAGAAGAAGAATTGGATATTATTCTAGATCCGTTCGAAATGACACATCCTGAAATTGCTGGTGCTTCTTTATTAAAGAATAAGAAGATGTAATATGAAAAAAACACCGATCCATTTGGATCAGTGTTTTTTTTTTAAAAGATATTAAATACAGCGTTTAATTGAAGTAAGCTAATGATAGCTAAGAAGATTAAACTGTATTTCATTGCTGTTTTAAATAGGGCAGATTCTTTACCAACTAGTCCAACTGCTGCACAAGCAACGGCTACAGATTGTGGTGAAACCATTTTTGCCATTGTACCACCTACTACGTTTAATGCAACAAGAGTAGAAGGAACGATATTTAATTGATCTGCAGTTACTGCTTGAAGCGGTGCGAATAATGAACCACTTGATACTACTGAACCTGTAATGAATACGCCAATCCATCCTAAGATTGGAGAAAGAACTGGGAATGCATTACCAGTAGAAGAGAATGCCAGTCCAAGTGTAGATGACATACCAGAGTAGTTCTCTACGTAAGCTAAAGCGATAACGCTACAGATTGTATATACTGGAGCTTTTAGTTCTTTCATTGTTTCTACTATTAATTCTTTAACCATTTTACCTTTTACGCGGTAAACGATAAGTGAAACAATAATTGCTAATACGATTGCAGTAGTTGTAGATGAGAATACATCAAACTTGAAAACAGCTGCGAAAGGTGTATCAGCTTTTGTAATTGGTGTAGTTTTCATAACAGCATTATGAAGACCAGGGAACTGAATGTTAAATACTAAGTTTGCTAGTGCGCCATCCGGAGCAAATAAAGCTTTAATTGGTTTTAAATTAAAGATTGTTACGAATGCAGTTAAGAATACGAATGGAGACCAAGCATATAAAATTTGATTGAATGTATGAGATTCTTGTTTTTCTTGTTTTTCTTCTGTAGAAGAAGATTTTGGTTGCCAAACACGTAAGAATAATGCTAGAGAAACCATACTTACAACGGCTGCGAAAATATTAGTAAGTTCTGCACCTAAGAAGTAAGTCACAAGGAACTGAGTAATAGCGAAAGAAAAACCACTTACAAGAATACCTTGCCAAGTTTCTTTAATACCTTTAATTCCATCAACCATTGAAACAAGTAAGAAAGGTAAAACAATACTAATGAATGGTAAAATAAGAACAGTTTGACGACCGATAGTTAATGCGTCTAGCTCAGTTAATTGTGCTGGTACTGTAACTGGGATACCCATGGCACCCATAGCACCACCAGCGATGTTAGCTACTAAACAAATACCTGCTGCTTTTAATGGATTAAAGCCCATACCTACAAGTAATGCAGCTGTAATAGCAACTGGAACCCCTAGACCAGCTGCGCCTTCTAAGAAAGCACCGAAAGAATAAGCAATTAATAATACTTGTAAACGTTGATCATTTGTAATGCTTGAAATACTATCACGAATAATGTTGAATTGCTCTGTTTTAACAGTTAATTTGTAAAGGAAAATTGCTGCGATAACGATAGTACAAATTGGATAAAATCCAGATAAAACACCGAATCCGGCAGATGCTACAGCTACAGTTGCTGGCATTTTATAAACGAATATAGCAAGAATAATAGCGACAATCACACTGTAAAGACCAGCCATGTAACTTTTCATTTTCAGTCCCATTAAACAAATGATGAAGCAAAAAATTGGAAGTGCTGCGATTAGTGCAGATAACCAAATATTGTTTAATGGGTCATAAATTTGTGTCCAAGTACTCATAATAATGACAACTCCTATCTATTTTATGTGAAGAAATTCACATTATTTGTGAAATGATTCACAATCAACTTACATGCTTAGTATATTCTCCTTCAACACTATTGTCAACGTAAAAAAGTATAATTATTCCATAATAGTGTTAAAAGAAATACTTTGTTCATAAAGTGGACAAAAAGCAAACGCCAATAGATTTGAGTTTGCTTTTTGAAGTTATTTCTATATTGTTTTATTTGTTCGTATATCATTAATCTTATATGTTAGATGACGTCTTTACATCAAGTATATAGGGTGTTGGAATACTTAAGCTTTGATAGGTGGTAACATGCTCGCCCGAGTTGATCTAGTAAGGTAGAGAAAGCAAATGCATTTAATAGGAAGTATTTCATCACAGTTCAAGCTATTGAATACGAATTTAAAAAGAAATAAGTTAATTTTTAATGTTAAAGTATCTCTTTTTACTGAAAATTCCTTTTAGCATAACAAAGAGGTTAAATATAACCCAAATACGTTACGAAAGGTTATCAATTATAGACGGTATTTTACAATATCATTACTGTACGTTGCAGTGAGGTGAAAATATAACAAAAAGCCTGATAAAACAACGTTTGTAAGCAAAGTATTCATAGCCCTTACTTTTGCTTTTTCATTATATCATATAGTATAATATTCAAAATCAGCAAGGAATTTTTCCTGAATTCTTTCCTGATAAAGGTGGAAAAATTTTTCAGCTTTATAGGTTGATAAAGTTATGTCGTAACAGGAAATATAAGAACAGATATATAAATAAATAAAAAGAAAATAAAAACGAAAATGAGGGGAACTTTATGAGCCAAAATCAATTCGAATGTCGTATTTCAGAAGAAGATGTACAAATGTTAAGAGCGTTAGCGCACCCGTTGCGTCTACGTCTAGTAATGGAACTAATGCAACGTGGAACTTGTAACGTAACACAATTACAGGAAGTATTAGAAATTCCACAATCAACGGTTTCACAACATTTAACGAAATTAAAACAAAATAAAGTAGTGCGCTTTGAAAGACGAGGGCTAGAAGTGTATTATCAAATTCATAATGATAAAGTAAGTGAAGTTGTAAAAACATTATTTTCTTAAAATTTGAATATTATGGAAAAAGACGTGTGGGATATACGTCTTTTTTTATTTGTCAGAAAGGTGATATGAGAGTAAATGTTAGCATGTAAGGAAGAAAAGGCTATCAATTAACATGTTGTTATATGGAATATATTCTAAAGGGAAAAGAAAAGATAGAAAGGAGTGTAGTAAGGAAAAGGAGGAATAGTAGTATGGATGTAAAACGTGTGAAACAAATCTTATCTTCTTCAAGTAGAATTGACGTTACATATGAGGGCGTACCAGTATGGATTGAGAGCTGTGACGAGCAGAGTGGAGTTGCTCAAGTGTATGATGTATCTAATCCTGGAGAAAGCGTTCACGTGAACGTGACGGCTTTAGAGGAGAATTAATAGAAAAGACGCTTCTAATTTTAGAAGCGTCTTTTTTATTATTCCATCATATGTGCAATTTTCTTAGAGAACATAAGAAGTACTAATCCTAGTACGATTACGATAACACCGATGCTTGCGAATACTTCTAAATATCCTAAAGATTGAGTGAAAGCAGCTAATTGTCCTGCTAAGAAGTTTGCACATCCAGTACCAGCTAACCATACACCCATTAATAAAGAAGCTAATTTAACAGGAGCGATTGCACTAACCATAGATAATCCGATTGGTGATAAGAATAATTCACCGATTGTGTGGAACATGTAAGTGAATACAATGAATAGTAAGTTTGCCTTCATTGTAATGTTACCTTCATCACTACCAGTTTTTAAAACAGCTAAAGTTAGAACTAAGTATCCAATACCTAGTAAAATCATACCTAGTGCCATTTTTGTTGGGATTTTTAAATCACCATTTTTTGTTTTTGAAAGCTTAATCCATAAAGCTGAAACAGGTAATGCTAGTAAGATAATGAATAGTGGGTTTACAGATTGGAACCAAGGTGTTGGAATTGTAAATCCACCAATTGTACGATCTACGAACTTATCTGTGTAAAGTGTTAAAGAACTACCAGCTTGTTCAAAGCCTGCCCAGAAGAATACAACGAAACAAGTTAAAATTAAAATTGCAGCTGTACGTTTTTTCTCTTGTGATGTTAAAGGTTTTTTCTCAATTACTTTTGCAGTTTTTTCTTTAGACTTTTTACCTACAACAGTTGTACCAATTGTTCCTAAGTAACGAGGTGCTAAGAAATTAAAAGCAACCTGTCCAATGATCATACCGATACAAGCTGTTAAGAATCCATATTTGTAATCTGTGAAGTAACCGCAAATGAATGGAGCGATAAGAGCTCCTAAGTTAATTCCCATGTAGAAGATAGTGAAAGCACTATCACGACGAGAATCGTTGTCGCTATATAATTGACCTAGTAAAGTCGAAATATTTGGTTTGAAGAATCCGTTACCGATAACTAATAATCCTAATCCTAAAAATAGTCCAGTTTTCGTATTCATTGAAAATAGTACAAAGTTACCAATTGCCATGATGATACCACCAATAGTAATGGCGTGTCGCTTCGTAATGAAATGGTCAGTTAACCAACCACCGATAATTGGTGTGAAGTATACTAACATTGTGAAAATACCGTATATTTGTACAGCAACTGCTTTATCAAATCCTAAACCGCCGCTTACTAAGCTCGTTGTTAAATAAAGAACTAATAAGCCACGCATTCCGTAATAACTAAATCTTTCCCATGCCTCTGTAAAGAACAACAAATATAATCCTGGTGGATGTTTTTTTGGTGATTGTTGCTCTCCAGCTTTGTCTAATTTTAAAGCTGCATCCATGTTTGTTTCCCCCTAATCCTGTATAACGGATATTTATGTAATTATTTTAATTCACAAAATATTTAGAAGTCAATAGAATTATATGGAAATAGAAAGAAAATTTCTAAAAAAATCTATTTTTCTTCAACCGTTACTGTATTTTTCCCTGAAAACTAGATAATAAGCGTTTTCAAATGTAATAATTGAATTCTAAAAGAAAATAAAATAGTGATTAATCAGAAAATTTAGATTAAAATATTTATTCTGATATAGAGAAAATATATTCTATTTACTTTTATAATATAACATATTGGGAATAAAAATACAAAATGAAATAATGTGACATTTAAGTGAATCAAAAAATAACCAGCTCCATAGAAGGGAGCTGGTTAGGGAAATATTATTTAACAAAGCGTTTTTCGATATCATCTAATAGTAGGTTAGCAGCCATTACACCACCGGCTGTATTCCAAATAACGTCGTCAACTTTGTATGCTTTACCGTTTTTCACTGCATTTAAATTTTTAAATAGAGGATCATTGATATATTCTTTTTCTAATTCAGAACCTTTTTTCTCGTTTCCTTTATCGAATGTGAAGTAGAATAATACATCGCCGTCCATTGCTGAAATACGTTCTTTAGATACGTTACGCTCTGCAAAGTCATCTTTATTTTGATCTCCAGGACGTTTAAATCCAAGTTCTTTTAAAATAACACCAGAGAATGTATCACCGTGATAAATACGAACATCACCAGGCATAAAGCGAACCATAGAGATTTCTTGATTTACTTTATCGCCTAGTTTAGTTTTTAAATCTTTCATACGTTTATTGTAATCAGCTAAAACCTTTTGACCTTCTTTTTCTTTATTTAATGCTTTTGCATAAAATTTGAAGTTATCTTTCCATTCACCACGTAGCGTTTCAGAGAACACAGTAGGTGCAATTGCCTTTAGTTGCTCGTACACTTTTTCGTGACGCATTTTGTTACCGATAATTAAGTCTGGTTTTAAGGAAGCGATTGTTTCCACGTTCACTTGCCCTTCATCACCAACAACCTTTACATCTTTCATTTTATCTTTAATATGTGGATACCATGGATCACCAGTCCAAGATTTCACAGCCCCAACTGGTTTTACACCTAACTCGAGTAAAGCTTCAGTGCCTTCATTTGTTAAAATAACTACACGTTTTGGACTAGCGGGAACTTCTGTTTTACCCATTGCATGTTCCACAGTAATCATTTCTTTTTTCGTATCTTCTTTTGATTCTTCTTTCGTATTTGATTTTCCACAAGCACTTAAAAGTAGTGAAAAGGCTAGTAAAAATACAAATACTGTAAACGATTTCTTTTGCACGAATTTCATTATGTACCCCCTACATACTGAGAAGTTTTTTCAATAGCAAGCATGATATTAAGCTTTTATCTTTTGATTGTCAATACATATCAATGAAAATAGTTCTCATTATCGTTGACAATGAGAATTAAGTTGAAATACACTTACAACGTATCATTATACATTGAAGGGGAAACGCTGCATGTTATTAAAAACAAATCAAGCAAAATGGATTGGGTTATTTGTTGGAATCATTGCAGTCATTATTTGTATTTGGGGAAGTATTATTTTCGGATATACAAATACGAGTTGGAAATTAGCGTTAGATGCTTTTTTCCATTTTAATGGTTCCAATGAACATATTATTATTCAAAATGTGCGTCTACCAAGGGCACTAATTGCAGCTAGTGTTGGTGCTAGTTTAGCCATTGCTGGTTGTCTTATGCAAACTTTAACGAAGAATCCACTTGCTTCTCCAGATTTTATTGGATTAAATTCAGGCGCTGCGTTTTTCATAGTTGTAGCAATTGTGGTTTTTTCTGTTACATCATTGTCAGCTTTTACTTGGATTGCCTTTTTAGGGGCAGCAGTTGCTGCAATCCTTGTATTCGCTTCTAGTTCTTTAGGAAAAGAAGGGACAACGCCTCTTAAGTTAACATTAGCAGGGGTCGCAATTAGTGCGTTATTTTCATCATTAACACAAGGATTACTTGTGTTAAATGAAAAGGCGCTTGAAGAAGTATTATTTTGGCTTGCCGGATCTGTGCAAGGAAGAAAGTTAGAAATTTTACAATCTGTATTCCCATATTTATTAATAGGCTGGATCGCATCTATTATGATGGCAGGGAAAGTAAATACATTGATGATGGGGGAAGACGTCGCGAAGGGGCTTGGACAACGAACAATTTTAATGAAATCATTCGTGTTACTTATTATTGTCCTGTTGTCTGGTGGTTCAGTTGCAGTCGCTGGTCCGATTGGATTTATTGGTATTATTACTCCGCATTTTGCCAGATTTCTTGTTGGAGTAGATCACAGGTGGAGAGTACCGTATAGCGGGTTGTTAGGTGCAATACTATTAATCTTAGCTGATATAGCAGCAAGATATGTCATTATGCCACAAGAAGTACCGGTAGGGGTTATGACAGCATTTATCGGGGCACCATTCTTTATTTATATTGCACGTAAGAGAGGGCTTAGCAAATGAAGAAGTATATTCCGTTTCGTATAGGAAAAGGCGGGCTCTCGTTTTTAATGTATAAACGAGCTTGTCTCGTCTTATTCAGTTTACTAGTTGTTTTAATAGGATTATTTTTTGCGAGTGCAGGTATGGGAGACATGAAAATTGCTCCTTATGATGTATGGCAAGCAATCACTGGAAATGGCGATGCGATGTCTAATATGGTTGTAAATAAGTTTCGTATGCCGCGTATTTTAATTGCCATCCTTGTAGGAATCGCACTTGCAGTAGCAGGATGTATTTTACAGGGTCTCGTTCGAAATCCACTGGCTTCTCCTGATATCATTGGGATTACAGGTGGTGCAAGTGTTGCAGTTGTATTATTTTTAGCTATATTTAGTGATAAAAATAATGCGCTAACCGTAAGCATTCATTATATGCCGTTAGCAGCCTTCGCTGGGGCAACGATTGTAGCGCTTTTTGTATATTTATTTGCATGGAGAAATGACGGATTATCACCGATTAGTCTTGTTTTAATTGGTGTTGGTTTTTGGGCATTAACGAAAGCGGCAACGACTTTGTTTATGTTGTTAGCGCCAATTTATCAAGCGAGTCAAGCGAATGTATGGATTACAGGTACTGTTTACGGTTCTTCATGGCAAAACGTTATGGTGCTTGCGCCGTGGGTTCTCATTTTAACGGTAATATCATTTATAGCTGCTAGGCATTTAAATGCGCAAGAGCTAGGGGATGATATTGCGGTAGGACTTGGTGTTCCTTTAACGAAGTCACGCGTATTCATGTTATTACTGAGTACAGCTTTAATTGGTGGCGCAGTTGCCTTCGCCGGAGGAATTGGGTTTGTCGGTTTAATGGCACCTCATATTTCACGAAGACTAGTTGGTTCTTTATACGGTGCATTACTCCCAGTTGCGGCTATTGTTGGTGCAATTTTAGTACTTGCTGCAGATTTAATCGGGCGTACAGTTTTCACACCACTTGAAATTCCAGCAGGGGTATTTACATCAGCAATTGGTGCACCTTATTTTATTTATTTACTTTATAAAAGTCGGAATTCATAAAGGGAGATGAATATGCAAAAAGCATTGGAGACGAAACGTTTGACGCTGTCTTATGGTGAAGCAATTATTATTGATGAGTTGAATTTAGAAATTCCAAAAGGCGAAATTACAATCTTTATCGGTTCTAACGGTTGTGGAAAATCAACTTTATTACGTTCACTAGCTAGATTATTAAAGCCAACAACTGGTGACATTTTGCTAGATAATCAAGCCATTCAAAGTATGCAAACGAAGCAAATCGCTCGTCAAATGGCAATTTTACCGCAAGGACCGCAAGCTCCAGAAGGGCTTACAGTATTGCAACTTGTAAAGCAAGGGCGTTATCCATATCAAACGTGGCTGAAGCAATGGTCAGAAAAAGATGAGGAAATGGTACAAAAAGCACTCGCAGCAACAGGTATGACAGAATTTGCTGAGCGTGATGTGCATGCTCTTTCCGGTGGACAACGACAACGTGCTTGGATTGCAATGACGCTTGCACAAGATACAGATATTATTTTACTGGATGAGCCTACTACATATTTAGATATGACTCACCAAATTGAAGTGCTAGATTTATTATTCGAATTAAATGAAACAGAACAAAGAACAATTGTTATGGTATTACACGATTTAAATTTAGCATGCCGTTATGCAGATAATATTGTAGCCATTCAAGATAAACAAATATATGCACAAGGTAAGCCGGAAGAAGTAGTAGATGAGAAGCTAGTACGTGATGTATTCCGAATGGAATGTCAAATCAGTACGGATCCGTTATTTGGGACACCACTTTGCATCCCGCATGGAAAAGGAAGACGTGTACGTAAAGAGGTTGCTCAAGTAATGAGTTAAATAAAAAAGGCGATGAGGATTCATCGTCTTTTTTATTTGCGGCAAGAAAATAAGAGGAAGAGGGGAATTCGTAAACGTCGTTCATATTCTTCTTCACTCTGAAAATAAGTTTGATTTGGTGTGGCTTCTTTTATGTTTGTAATCGTAAACCCGGCTTGTTGTAACAATGTAAAATACTCTTCTGTTGTACGATGGTATTTAATAACCTCCTGATCAATCCAAGGTTCAACGCGTTTTCCCGTTTTAAAATAATCATCGACGAGCCAGCTCGTAAATATGAAAAGTAAATGATAGATTTCTTGTAATGAATCATATATAATCTAAAAATGTAAGCGGTTACTTTAAGCTATTTTTCTATAATAAATTCTGAAAACGTGTTAAGCTAGTAGAGGGATTATTAGAACTATTAAGACAATAATTCGCTTACATGAACGATGGGAGGCTTCACAATGTCTAGTAAAACACTTGCGAAATTTTTAGAAGAAAATTTAGAGGATTTAAAATCAAAGGGGCTTTATAACGTAATTGATCCGCTTGAGAGTTCAAATGGACCGATCATTACAATTGGCGGAAAAGAATATATTAACTTATCTTCAAACAACTATCTTGGATTAGCAACAGATAGCCGTTTGCAAGAAGCAGCAATTGGTGCAATTCATAAGTACGGCGTTGGAGCAGGAGCTGTTCGTACAATTAACGGTACTTTAGATTTGCATATTAAATTAGAAGAGACAATTGCAAAGTTTAAACATACAGAAGCAGCAATTGCTTATCAATCAGGATTTAACTGTAATATGGCAGCGATTTCAGCCGTTATGGATAAAAATGATGCGATTCTTTCAGACGAATTAAACCATGCTTCTATTATTGATGGTAGTCGTCTATCAAAAGCAAAAATTATTGTTTATAAACATTCTGATATGGAAGATTTACGCCAAAAAGCAATCGCGGCGAAAGAATCAGGTCTTTACAATAAATTAATGGTAATTACAGATGGTGTCTTCTCAATGGATGGAGATGTTGCAAAATTACCAGAAATTGTTGAGATTGCAGAAGAATTAGATTTAATGACATATGTAGACGATGCACACGGTTCAGGTGTACTTGGAAAAGGTGCAGGAACTGTAAAGCACTTCGGTCTATCTGATAAAGTTGATTTCCAAATTGGTACATTATCAAAAGCAATTGGGGTAATTGGTGGATATGTAGCAGGGAAACAAAACTTAATTGACTGGTTAAAAGTTCGTTCACGTCCATTCTTATTCTCTACAGCATTAACACCAGCTGATGCAGCTGCATGTATGCGATCAATTGAAATTTTAATGGAAAGCACAGAGTTACATGATCGTTTATGGGAAAATGGCCGCTATTTAAAACAAGGGTTAAAAGAACTTGGCTTTAACATCGGAGAAAGTGAAACGCCAATTACACCTTGTATTATTGGTGACGAAGTATTAACACAAGAATTTAGTAAACGTCTAAATGAAGAAGGCGTATATGCAAAATCTATCGTGTTCCCAACTGTAGCTAAAGGAACAGGACGCGTTCGTAATATGCCTACAGCAGCTCATACGAAAGAAATGTTAGATGAAGCAATTCGTAAGTATGAAAAAGTAGGGAAAGAAATGGGCATCATTTAAGTAACGACATCTTTTGAATAGCTTGCAAATGAGGAGTGGGGATAATGAAAAAAATTCTAGTAACCGGTTCTTTAGGGCAAATTGGTTCTGAACTAGTAATGAAACTTCGTGATGTATACGGTGCATCAAATGTTATTGCAACAGATATTCGTGAAACAGATAGTGAAGTAGTAACGTCTGGTCCATTTGAAACGTTAGATGTAACAGATGGACAAAAACTACATGATATTGCAAAGCGTAATGAAGTAGATACAATTATTCATTTAGCAGCTTTACTTTCAGCAACAGCAGAAAAAAATCCGTTATTTGCTTGGAATTTAAATATGGGCGGACTTGTAAATGCATTAGAAGCAGCTCGTGAATTAAACTGTAAGTTTTTCACGCCAAGTTCTATCGGTGCATTCGGTCCATCAACGCCGAAAGATAATACGCCACAAGATACAATTCAGCGTCCTACTACGATGTATGGGGTAAACAAAGTAGCAGGAGAATTACTATGTGATTATTATCATCAAAAGTTTGGCGTTGATACGCGCGGTGTACGTTTCCCAGGTTTAATTTCTTACGTAGCTCCTCCAGGAGGCGGAACAACTGACTATGCAGTTGAAATTTATTATGAGGCGATTAAAAAAGGCACATACACCTCATACATTGCAGAAGGAACATACATGGATATGATGTACATGCCAGATGCTTTACAAGCGATCATTTCATTAATGGAAGCTGATCCAAGTAAACTTGTGCATAGAAACGCATTTAATATTACAGCGATGAGCTTTGAGCCAGAGCAAATCGCAGCATCCATTCGTAAACACATCCCGACGTTTACAATGGATTACGCTGTAGATCCTGCTCGTCAAACAATCGCTGATAGCTGGCCGAACTCTATTGATGCAACAGCAGCAATGAACGAGTGGGGCTTTAAAGCAGAATACGATTTAGACAAAATGACAACGGACATGTTGGCTAAGTTAAAAAAAAAGTTCATAGCTGAGTTAGTGATGAATTAACAGGAAGGGTCGATTCTTAGGAATTGGCTCTTCCTTATTTTTGAGGGAGAGAAGTCTTATGCAAAGAGTTGATGTCGTATACGCACTAATACATGATGAAGAAACAGATAAAATATTAATGGTGCATAATGTAGAACAAAACGTTTGGTCATTGCCAGGCGGGGCTGTGGAAAAAGGTGAAATATTAGAGGAAGCACTAATAAGAGAAGTAAAAGAAGAGACAGGTTTAACTGCCGTGGCAGGTGGACTTGTTGCGATCAATGAAAAATTCTTTGAAGCATCAGGGAATCATGCGATACTATTTACATTCCGAGCAAATGTAGTAAAGGGTGAACTGGTTGCGGAAGATGAAGAAGAAATTTCTGCAATAGAGTGGGTGGATCGAACGATCGCAAATGAAAGATTCCCATTCTACGATGGAGGATTCGAGGCATTATTAGAAGTAGCCATTCCATACAAGTTTCAACCAGAAACAAAGTGATTGAAAGAAAAAAACAGGAGCGAAAACGCTCCTGTTTTTCTATTCAATCGTCTTCAGTAATAACTTTTTCAATAGTGGTTTAATCTTCAGACGTAAATCTTCAGCGTGATTTGCAACTAAGAAGTGATGATTGTAAATGTTCTTCATTAATTGATAAGTTGCTTCTTTTGCTTCGCCTTCTTCGATGAAGATTCCGATTACTTCCATACCACTTTTACGAGCAAGTTTGACAGCTTCATGCGTATCTAAAATACCGTCTTGTTGATAGTCTAGCGCAGAAGGTTCACCGTCTGTAAAGACAAGTAAGAATTTATGTTTTTCTGGTCTTTTTGCAAGCTTTTCAGAAACGATACGAATAATATATCCGTCGCGGTTATCTTCTTCTTCGCGAAGCTGCATAATTTCTGGACCGACGTTTGGTAACGTTGAGTTTTTATACGTTACAACTTCATGGATAACGTTCGGCTTATCTTCAGGCTTAGCACTAGAAGCATCTTCCCAAAATCCGCTAATAGCGTGCGGGATTTTTAAAGATTTCAACGCTTCATGGAATAGGACCACACTCTTTTTCGTTTCTTCCATTTTGTTATACATAGAACCAGAGCAGTCCACTAGTAGTTGGAATGCAACGTCAAGTTCTTGTGATTCTTGTCCTTTTTTATAAAACATGCGTGGCTGCTTTTCAGTATAAATACGAAGGAACTTCTTACGAAGTCTTCCGTAATATTTATCACTATTTGCATTCGTTTTATTTTCAATCGTTTTTTCGATAATTTTCTTTAATTCTTTTACATCTTTATTAACGACTGATTTGATAGCTTGGTAATCCTTTTTTTCATCAGGATTTGATTTGCGAGCTTCTTTAAATATATGAGAAGCACCAACGTTATACTTACCGTATGCACCCTCGTTTTGGCTAGAAGCGTGTGAAGCTCTTGCTTCTTCTGTATCAGCGCCATCAAAGTTGGATTGTGTACTCTTTTGAGACGTACCTTGTACAGAACCAAGTGCTTGGTCGCCATCTTCTGATTCACGAGCAGTATCGCCCATCATGTTTGTTTTTGTTCCGCTTTCTAATTCAAAGCGTAAAAAGTTCTCGTTTTCGTTATTTTTATTTTCACGATGCCATGTGGAGAAACTTTCATCCATTTTGTTTTTATTTTCATCGTCATCTATGAGCTGCGTATCATCATTTGCTAAATCTTCGACGCGACAGTTCTTTTCGTCTGCAATGACAGATAAATAAAGCGGAGCATGTCCGAAATAATTATTAAGCATATCACTTTCAAGAAGTTCCTCTAAGCGATAGCGAATTTTTTCAACGATATACATAATGTCTTCTGTATTACGAACTTGGAATGTTTCATGCAAAATTGCTTCAATTTGCTCGAAATATTCATTATTAAACATTTCATATTTATCGCTCGTTAATGAAAGATAGCAGAGACAAAATAGACGATCACCGTGATAGTTACGAACACGATTGATTTCATTTTGTGAACCAAAGTAATTGCGATACATTTCTTTTCTTCTTTTAAAAACATGCTTTGTGCCAGGGCGTAAGTTTTTTACGATTTCCTCAACACGTAAATCTTCTAATAGAACAAATAATTGTGTTAAAAACTTTTTTAAGGGTGATTCTTGTAATTCAATCGCATAAGAACGAATTAAAGTCATGTCCGAGTAATGTTTATTACCAAGTGCTTTTAAAAACACTTCGCTTTTTAATCCGATTACTGTATCCTCTTCTTTTCGATCATCCCAAAAGTGACTAATGACAACCTTTTTTTCAATTTCGTCGTAGTATGCTTTATAGCCATACTCAAGGTAGGCATCGTCTTCTTTTAAAAGAGCATACATTAAGTTTTCCATTTGTAGAAACAGCGACGCATCAATTTTTTTGTCACTAAAAATTTGTCTCATGAATTATCCCTCAAAGAAATAACTTTCTGCTAATTCACGGACAGTCATTTGTTCGGTTTCATCGTTTAATTTTGCGATAATACTACGTTCAATTGCACGCATAACAGGGATATATACACCTAAATCACATGCGTCGATAATGCCACGAATACTTGCTGCTTCTTCACTTACACGTCCATCACGAGCTAAAGGCATAAGGTCGCTTGCAAATGCAACGAACTTTTCAATTGTTGCAACATCATTTAATTTTGATTCAGATAGTAATAGTTCTTTTAATGTGTCACCTTGAATGTATGGAACTTCAATAATAACGAAACGGTTTTTTAATGCTTCGTTTAGTTCACTTGTTCCAACGTAACCTTCATTAATTGCTGCAATTACACGATACTCGTCATCACCGTATACAACTTCTTGTGTAAATGGATTAGTAATCATTTTACGGTAATCTAATGCACCGTGAAGAAGTGGTAACGTTTCAGGTTTTGCCATATTGATTTCATCAATATATAGGAAATGACCGTTCTTCATTGCTTTCATAAGAGGGCCGTTAACGAATGTAACTTCAGATGCGCCATCTTTCGTTTGTAGTGTGTTGTATCCTAAAATACCTTCTACATCTAGGTCAACAGAACAGTTAATGCTATGCATTGGTTTTTGGAATAAAGAAGAAAGAGTTTCAGCCAGTACTGTTTTACCACTACCAGTCGGTCCTTTTAATAGAATGTTTTTGCCAAGAAGAAGCGCTGTAATAGCATCTTCAATAATGCTGTTATCAGATGCTTTATATATTTTCTTTCCAATTAAATGTGCATTTTCACCAGCTTCTTGTTTATTTTTTTCGTGAATGGTTGAGAGCTGTTGTTTTAAATCAGCATGTATATGAAATTGTTCTAACATGTATTTCCCACCTAACATTATTTTCATAAAGTAATACATCTTATGATAACTTGTTTTAATATGGTATGCAAAGAAAAGGAGAGAGGGGAAATGGAAAAGAAAAAGCAATCAATATTACATTGATTGCTTACAGTAAAGGAGAAATGAGTCGCATGAAAGACTCTAATATTCGTTTTTTGATACTTCTTTTTTGGAATGCGTTCCATTTAATTTCAGTGGAATGCTTAAAGTCGTCTTCAAAATCATGTTTAATATCATGAACGGTTTCTGATTCATATAGTACGCTAATAAGTTCATAATTTAATTCAAAGCTGCGTACGTCCATATTTGCCGTTCCAATTGTCGCGATTTTATCATCAACGAGTACAATTTTTGCATGCATAAAACCATCTTTATAACTATAAATGGAAGCACCAGCTTTTAAAAGCGGAGTGAAGTAGGACTGAGATGCTTGATCACTAATAATACTATCACTTTTACCAGGATATAAAATGCGTACATCTATGCCAGATATTGCACTTAAACGTAATAATGTTAAAGTTTCTTGATCTGGAATAAAGTAAGGTGTAGCGATCCAAATCGATTTTTTTGCAGATCCCATAACAGCTAATAATGTATTGCGAATGCTTTTATCATCTGAGCTAGGCCCGCTGGCTACAATTTGCACAGCACCTTCTGCACTTGAAATTTCTTTACCTGGGAAGTATTGTCTATTCATAAATTGATCCCAAGAATAAGTATTCAATCCACTAGAGGCATAGAGCCAATCTTCTAGAAAAATTGCTTGTAATTTATATAACGCTTTTCCTTCTATTTTTAAATGACTATCACGCCAAACGGGAAATTTTTTTGAACGGCCAAGATATTCATCACCGACGTTGAGTCCACCAGTAAAACCGATTTCTCCATCTACAATAACGATTTTTCGATGGTTACGATAATTGACAGTTTCAAGTAACCAAGCTGAAAAAATAGGGTCAAATTCTACAATTTCAATACCAGCTTCTTTCATAGGTTTTAAAAAGCGTCTTCTTAACGTATTACTTCCGAGTCCATCATAAAGAAAGCGTACAATAACACCAGATTTTGCTTTTTTTATTAACGCATCTCGAACTTTCGTACCAATCTCATCAGATTTATAAATATAGTATTGAATATGTATGTGATGTTTTGCTTGCTCGATAGCTTGCAAAATTTCTGAGAATGTTTGATCTCCATTTGTTAAAAGTTTTGTCGTCGTTCTATCTGCGGCAGGACCGCCTCCAAATTTTTGTACGACCTCTGTTAAATGTACAGAACGTTCATGTAAGGGGACTGTGAGTGATAATTCTAGTCGTCTTCCTTCTAATATTTCACGGAATAATTTTCTTTGTTCTTCTGAACGATGGAGATGTTTTTTCCTTCTCCAACGGCTACGACCGAAAATAGAGTATAAAAGCACACCTACAACAGGAAGAAGTGCTAATACTAAAAACCACGCTAAGGTGCTTTGAGGAGATCTATTTTCGATGAAAATAACGAATGAAATTCCTACGATTGTAATAGACCATAGGGCACCGACAAATGTATATAAAGAAATAAACGATGTATTTAATAGGAAAAGAACGATAGATATAATTGTAAATATTAATAGTAATTGAACGATAGGCTTCTTCATTTCTATAAAATTCCTCTAATCTTTCTTAAATATAGACTTCTTATATAAAAGGTATAATCCGACATTCTTATTATAAAGTGTTTTATTTTTTTTACAAAATATAGACATTTTCCCCATGCTTTCCGCATTTGTCCTACATACAGTATATTGTTACGTTATTATCCTGCTATTTGCTGTTTAATAAACAGTGTAGGGGGGACAAAACATTTGTCCTTTATATAGGAACGGGGATAACCATATCATGGATTGGTAACAGGTGCACGATGAAGCCAAGGATATGGTTATTCGTATTATACGGATTCTTCTTATTATATAGGTTACTAACAAGGTCCGTACTATTCATACAATACCTATTAAGATGAGAAAATGGAAAAGGAGAGGGGAAACATGAATTATATAGAAAATAACGGATTGTATTATCGTCATAATCATGGCGGTCACCATCATAATGGCGGACATAACCACCATGGCGGACATAACCACCACGGAGGGCACAATCACCATGATCATCACCACCATCATGGAGGTGGATGGGGCTGGGGTGGCGGCTCATGGGGTGGTGGATTTTTCCCAGGAAGTTTTGCTGGAGGCGTGTTAGGTGGACTTACAGCTGGCGCATTAACGGGTGCAGCAAGTGGAGGCTACTATCCAGCACCGTACCCAGTAACTTATCCAGCGCCATACCCAGCACCATATCCAACTCCATATCCGGGGTATCAGCAAATATCATATCCGTATTAAACTAAAAAAGAGGCTTTCCTCTTTTTTTAGTTTAATAAAGTATTTATAAAATATTTCCAAAATAAAGGTGAAAATATGTTAATATTTTGTTATTGTAATTCAAAAACGTATATACTAATTTTAACTTTTATATTATTATCCGTGAATAGTTGTATAGTGCGCTCGAAATTCTATTTCGCTAGTAAAGTAAAGAGGTTAGATATGAGCGGGATTAATAGGGAATAGGTGTTGTATAGAGCAAGCTATAAAGGAATGTAAGAGAATGAATAATGTATAATAAAGTAAGCTAATTATAGCGATAAGAAACTACTATTTATAATTGAAACGGTATTATATTGCTTTTTATTACAAATAATATTATGTTATTTTAATCGGCATATTTCAAAATGTGATGAATGCAAATAGCTATTATTAAGAAATGAAATATCTCTATTTCTATGAAGAGAAACAAGTTGTGTTTTAGTCAGATAGGAAGCAAGGAGAGATGCGCATGCTAGAACAAAGAGGTCATGCATTATATGACTCTTCATTGCGAGATTTAAAGTTAGCATTAGATGAGTCTTCAATTGTTGCGATTACAGACCGAAATGGTCTTATTACATATGTAAATGATAAGTTTTGTGAAATCTCCAAATATACACGAGAAGAGCTAATAGGGAAAGATCATCGTATTTTAAATTCAGGATATCACCCGAAAACATTTTTTCAAATTCTATGGAAGCGTATTTTGAACGGAAAAATATGGAGAGGTGAGATTCGAAATCAAGCAAAAGATGGGACGTATTATTGGGTTAAAACAACAATTGTTCCGTTTTTAAATGAAAAAGGAGAGCCGTATCAATTTATCGCGATCCGAAATGATATTAGTAGTAGGAAAGAAGCAGAACAGAGGTTGCGGTTAAGTGAAAGTCGTTATAGGGAGCTTGCGTATCATGATGCTTTAACGAGTTTACCGAACCGATTGCAGCTAATAACAACTGTAAACGAGATGATTGCAGGAAAAAAAGAATTTGGTATGATTTACTTTGATTTGGATCGTTTTAAATTAGTAAACGATACGCTAGGTCATATGATAGGGGATTTACTTTTAAGCGAAGTTGCTTCACGGTTGCATTATGTGCTAGGAGAGAAAGACGTTCTGGCTAGGCTGGGTGGCGACGAATTTGTGCTGTTAACAAAAAATCATAAACAAGATGAAATGAGGCAGTTAGCAACATCTGTGCTGTCGTGTTTTCAGGCACCATTTATACTTGAAGGTCATGAAGTATACATTTCAGCTAGTCTAGGACTGTGCGCATATCCGCAAGACGGACAAGATGTAGAAACTCTATTGAAAAATTCGGATTTAGCCATGTATAGTGCGAAAGAACAAGGCAGAAATGCCGCGTGTTTCTTTACAGATGAGTTACGTGCGAAAATAAATCGTAGAATGAAAATTGAATTCGCTTTGCAAAAGGCAATCCGTGATGAAGAATTAGATGTGGTACTGCAGCCTATTATTGATTTGAAAACGAAGAAATATACCGGTATTGAGGCTTTAGCACGTTGTTCGACAGAAGAAGGGCCTATTTCGCCAGGCGAATTTATTCCAGTAGCTGAAGAATCTGGACTTATTATAAAATTAGGAGACTGGGTATTAGAAAAGTCATGTCGCTTGTTTAAAACATTGCCAGATTACGAAGAAGGACTAAGGTTATCTGTTAATTTATCCATACAACAATTAATGCAAAAGCGTTTTATTTTATCTGTACGTAGCATTTTAAGGAGAACTGGCTTTCCACCGAATCGTTTAATTTTGGAAGTAACGGAAAGTATCGCTGTTCGTCATTTTGATTATATTATTGCTACATTACAAGAATTAAGAAATATGGGTATTTTAATTGCTTTAGATGACTTTGGAACGGGTTATTCTTCCTTATACTATTTAAAGCAACTGCCACTGGATATAGTGAAAATTGATCGTAACTTTATTCGTGAATTTCATTATGATCACGCACAGCCAGAGCGAACGATTGTAAAATCTGTTATTGAAATTGCCCATAGCTTAAATTTAGCAGTAGTTGCTGAAGGGGTAGAAACAGTAGAGCAAGAAAGTTTATTACAATCTATGGGCTGTGATTACGTACAAGGATTTTATTATGCGACACCTTTATCTGTAGGAGAGTTAAAAGAAAAGTTAATTACAGATTTTTAATAAAAAAGAGAAGCGAGTAGCTTCTCTTTTTTTAATTCATTTTTTTCGAGTCTTTCATTAATACTGGATAAAGAATAAGACCTAATACAAACAATCCGATTCCTAAGAAGAACGTTTTTAAATCAGCAGTTCCTGTTTTGATAACCCAAATAGAGTAGACAAATGCTAGTGTAGTAATGATTCCATCCTTTATTCGAGAGCCAGGCATTATATCATACGTTTCTCCTGTAATAACCAATTTGAATTGGTACAGCGTGGAAACAAGGTATGGGATTAAATAAGCTAATGTTGCTACAACGATAGCGAAATTATAGGCTTCTGACACAGTGCCAGAAATCGTTGAGAATAAGAAAATTTGCGTCATCACATTTGTAATAAATAATGATTTTGAAGGACTACCTTTTTTATTTGTTTTCGCGAAAAACTTAGGGAAAAGTCCATTCTTGGCTGCCTGGTAAGGTACTTCTGAACTAACAACGATCCAGCCAACTGTAGATCCAAATAAAGATACAAGTGCAAGTAAAGCCATGATATAGGCACCTTTATTGCCAATTGCTAAATTTAATGCGTCTACTAATGGTTTTTGAGACTCTTTTAAAGCATCTTGCGAAAGAGCTCCCATTGTAAGTAAAGTAATTGACATGTAAATAAGAAGAGCGATAATCAACCCGAAAATAGTAGCTTTTTTTACATCGCGCTGAGATTTTGCACGGTTAGAAAGCATTACAGCAGATTCAATACCGATAAATGCCCAAAGTGTTGCGATAGCAGCTGAATTGATTTGTCCACCTAACGAAATTGATTGTCCTGCTTCATTCATAAATGTTTGACCGTCTCCGAAATTAGAGGCATTGAAAATGAATAATGTGATTACAATAAACATTGTAAATCCGATAATTTTTGCAATGGTAGCAAGAAGATTCATATTCCCAGCCTGGTCAATATTTTGAGAAAGAATATATTGAATTCCCCATAGCATAAGGCTACATACGAGGAAAGTTAGTCCTTTTCCGAGTTCTAGTGAAAATCCGTTCGTAGAAAAGAGAATTTGCTTACTTTGTAACACTGGAAAGAATGTTGATAAATATCCAGCAAAGGAAATAATAACAGATGCTGTTGCAGCCCAGTTCGCAGCCCAATATCCCCATGCCATACTATATCCTGCAACTTTACCCGCTTTTTTTGAAGGGAACATTGCTTGGGCGTAACTTTGTGGTCCAGCCTTTAATTCTGGCTTGCGAATTGCTAAATTTCCAAATACGAGTGCAATCATAAATACGCCAAGGCCTGTAATACTCCATGCGAGTGTAGAACCCATTGGACCTGATACATGTGCTAAATTTGCTGGGAGCATAAATACGCCACCGCCAACCATATTTCCGATCACAAAAGCTGTTAAAATCCATAATCCCCATTTTTTCGTTTCCATTTTTGTTAACTCCTTTGTAGTAAGTTTTACTTAAACATCATTTTTTACTAGCTTTTTGGCAATAAAAAAAGAGCCATGTAGATAAAAAATACCTACATGGCTCTTCGCCTAACGTAGGTACAACGGGAATAACCCTTGTACCTACGCGTAATTTTTCCGCTAGGTTTCAAGGGTTACGTATGATGATGATGTTTTTGTGCAAATGTAACTACAATTGTTGTATAAGTAAGCATAGTTCTTTGCTCCCTTTCTCCTCTGATTTTGAAGTTAGTATACTACATGTTTTTTTGAATGAAAAGAAAAATATAAAAATTTTTATAAAAATACGTTTTAGAGATTAAATATTTACCTGTATTTTTCCTATACTGGAAAATAAGTGAGAGATTGGCAGAAGAGTGTAGCATGGTATAATACATATAGAATTAGAAGGTGACAAGGGGCTATTGTAGATGATGAGTAAGTATGAACAAATTTATACAGAAATCAGTAAGTCTATTGATAATAAACAATTAAAAGAGGGGTGCAAAATCCCATCAGAAACAGAATTAATGAAGCAATATGAAGCAAGTCGAGGTACAGTCAGAAAAGCAGTAGATTTATTGCAAGAGCGTGGATATGTTCAAAAAATACATGGAAAAGGTGTTTTTGTTTTAAAGCGAAAAAACATTGAATTCAACTTTGGTGGTATTGTAAGTTTCCAAGAAGAAAATGAACGTTTAGGACGCCATTGTATTACAAAAGTCGTGGAAATAGAGAAAGTAAAAGCGACAAAAGAGGTTGCAAAGCTATTAAATGTGAAAGAGAAAACAGAAATAGATCATATTAAGCGCGTACGAAATATTGATGGAGAAAAAGTAATTTTGGATATTAATCATTTTGTATCGGAATATATTCCTGGATTAACGAGTGAAATTGCAGCGGAGTCCATTTATAAATACATTGAGAAAGAACTAGGGCTTCATATTAGTTACTCACAAAGGGTAATTGAAGTGCAGCCATGTACAGAGGACGATAGAAAGTATTTAGATTTAAATGGAACAGACTATGTTGTTGTTGTGAAAAACTTTACGCATTTCTATGATGGAAGTCAGTTCGAATATACAGAATCACGCCACCGCTTAGATATTTTTCATTTTTCGGATGTGGCGCGGAGAAAATAAGGAGATGGAACGAAATAACGTTTCATCTCTTTTTTTATAAAAAAATCACAAACTCGTATATACGAGTGTTGACTAACTTATATATACGAGTTAATATGTAATTGTAAACGGTATCAAATAAAGAAAAGAGGGACGGGAATATGGGGAAAGACTATCGTAAAACAGCAGAGGAAGTGTTGCAGTATATTGGTGGGAAAGACAATATTGAACAAGCTGCGCACTGTGTAACGAGGCTCCGTATCGCTTTAAAAGATGAAAGTAAAATAGATAATGATAAACTACAGTCTGTTTCATTAGTGAAAGGAGCGTTTCATAACGCTGGGATATTTCAAATTGTAATTGGCCCAGGGGACGTAGATCGTGTATACGCTGAATTGATAACGCTTGCAGGTATGAAGGAAGCGACAGTAGCTGACGTGAAAGACTCTGGAAACCAAAAGTTAAATCCAGCTCAAAAGTTTGTAAAAGTATTTTCAGATGTATTTATGCCGATATTACCAGCGATCGTAACAGCTGGTTTACTAATGGGGATTAATAATCTATTGGGGGCAAAGGACTTATTTTTTGAAGGTAAAAATTTATTAGATGTGTATCCAAACTTAGGCGGGCTTTGGGATTTAATTAATATGATGGCGAATACAGCATTCGTATTCTTACCAGCACTTGTCGGTTGGTCAGCGACGAAGCGTTTTGGTGGTAGTCCGATATTAGGGATCGTTATGGGATTAATGCTTGTGCATCCAGCCTTATTAAACGCGTGGGATTATGGCAAAGCAGCGACTGGTTTAGATGGACAAAAGATTGAGTACTTCGATATTTTAGGATTATTTCAAATTGAAAAGGTAGGGTATCAAGGTCAAATCTTACCGGTTTTAGTAGCAGCATTTGTATTAAGTAAAGTGGAAATTTTCTTAAAGAAACATGTACCAAATGCAATTCAATTATTAGTTGTACCAATTACAACGATTGTCGTAACAGGTGTGTTGGCATTAGGGATTATTGGTCCGGTTACACGTCATATTGGAGATTTATTAACAGTTGGATTAGTAGGTATATATGAAACAGTACCAGTAGTTGGAGCGGTATTGTTTGGAGCATTATATGCACCGCTCGTAATTACAGGTATGCATCATATGTTTATTGCAATTGACTTACAATTAATTGCACAGCACGGTGGTACATTCATTTGGCCAATGATTGCTCTTTCTAACATTGCGCAAGGTAGTGCGGCACTTGCGATGTTCTGGATTTCTAAAAACCAAAATGATAAAAGTATGGCATCGACATCAGCAATTTCAGCATATTTCGGTATTACAGAGCCAGCTATGTTTGGTGTAAACTTACGAAATAAATTCCCGTTCTATGCAGCGATTATAGGATCGGCTGTGGCAGCGATATTCATTACGTTAAATGGTGTATTAGCACCTGCTATCGGAATTGGTGGATTACCAGCATTTATTTCTATCATTCCGAAATCGATTCCAATATTTATTGTAGGAATGATTATCGCAGTTGTAATCCCATTTACGTTAACATGGTTATTTGCAAAACGAGTAAAACAGAAGTAGGAGGAAGTTAAACATGAAGGATTGGCATAAAAGTGTAGTTTATCAAATTTATCCGAAGAGCTTTAATAGCTATTACAATAAAGAAACCGGTGATATAAAAGGGGTTACAGAGAAACTAGATTATTTAAAAGAACTCGGATTAGATTATATTTGGTTAACACCGATATACCAATCACCACAAAATGATAATGGATACGATGTAAGTGATTACTACAGTATTGATCCATCTTACGGAACGATGGAAGAGTTTGAAGAGCTTTTAGAAGAAGCAAAGGCACGTAATATTGAAATTATGCTTGATATCGTTGTAAATCATAGTTCGACGGAGCATAAGTGGTTTAAAGAAGCGAAGGAAGATAAAAATAGTCCATATCGTAATTACTATATTTGGCGTGATGAAAAAAATAATTGGCAATCTAAGTTTGGTGGGTCTGCTTGGAAATATGATGAGAAGACAGAGCAATATTTTTTACATCTATTTGATGAGACACAAGCTGATTTAAATTGGGAAAATAAAAAACTTCGTGAAGAAGTATATGATATGATGCGTTTTTGGCTTGATAAAGGGGTAACTGGATTCCGATTAGATGTTATTAATTTAATTTCAAAAGATCAGCAGTTCTTAAATGATGACGGAAGTATGGCGACAAGCGATGGCCGTAAATATTATACAGATGGCCCGCGCGTTCATGAATATTTACAAGAGATGAACCGAAATGTTTTTGAAGGGAAAGATGTAATTACAGTTGGAGAAATGTCATCTACGACAATTGATAATTGTATCAAATATTCAAACCCTGAGCGTAATGAATTAAGTATGACGTTTAGTTTCCATCATTTAAAAGTAGATTATCCGAATGGAGATAAGTGGACGCAAGCTAATTTTGATTTCATTAAATTAAAAGAGATTATGTCTAATTGGCAAATTGAAATGCAAAAGGGCGGAGGATGGAATGCGTTGTTCTGGTGTAATCATGACCAACCTCGTATTGTGTCACGCTTCGGTGATGATAGAAAGTACCGAAATGAATCTGCGAAAATGCTAGCGACAGCTATTCATATGTTGCAGGGCACACCTTACATTTATCAAGGTGAAGAAATCGGTATGACGAATCCTAAATTCGAGTCCATCGAGCAATATCGCGATGTGGAATCGTTAAATATATATGATATAAAGCTGGAAGAAGGATTATCAAAAGAAGATATTATCAGGATTTTAAAACAAAAATCTCGTGATAATTCCCGTACTCCGATGCAGTGGAATGAAGAGATGAACAGTGGTTTTACAACAAGTACACCTTGGATTTCAGTGGCTGAAAACTTTACAGAAATAAACGTAGAAAAAGCATTAGAAGATAAAGAGTCTGTATTTTATCATTATAAAAAGTTAATAGAACTTAGAAAAACGTATGATGTAATTACAGAAGGGAAATATGCTATTTTAGATGAAAATCATCTTAAGGTTTGGGCATATACACGTACTGTAAATGACGAGGTATTACTCGTTATCAATAACTTCTATGGAGAAGAAATAACGTACTCTGTACCAGCTCATGTTCAATTAGATGGAATGAAGCAAGAAGTACTACTGTCGAATTATAAAGATTCCAGCAAGGATATTACAAAACTTAACTTAAGACCATATGAATCAATTGTATATCGATATACGAAATAAAAAGGTTGTATGCCCGCGTGGCATACAACCTTTTATTTTAAGACACCACTATACAAAATGTTTACTTCTACTTCAGGTTTGAATTTTACTTTTGCATAATCTTTATTCCAATTTTTTTTCTTCCATAACTCAGGGTGATATGCGATAAGGTGTCTGCCGATACCGAAAGCATCACAATTTGCTTTTTGTAACCTGTTCGTTATTTGTTTTGCTTCTTTTGTAAGTTGTTTAGATAATTTTTCATTTAATTTTTTTCTTTCTTCCATTTTGTAAATATTATCTCTTGGAGCCTCAAGGGCTATAACTTTTAGTTGAAGCTTAATGTGAGCATATACATTTCCTTTTCTATCTGTTGTTATTTTTAAGTCTCGCTTTAACTTTCGATTACTAACTTCCATTGTTAAATAATCAGATGTCTTCTCTGATTCATCGCTAGTAAGTTTTTGGGTTATACGGGCACTTGTTCCCATTTTTCCGGTTAATAATACGAATAAAACAGATTGTTTCAAAGGTAAATGCCCAGTTAATTTATCATTGTTAAATAAAGCTAACCCGTTTGTAATTACTTCTTTTCCTTTTATTTTTATAGAAGGGAGGGTAAAGTCTTTACCGGGATCTAACATTTTTGTAGCAGCTGTTTCTAAAGTTTCTTTTGGAAATACACTCATATCTTCTAAGCTTTTCACTTTTTTCTTTAGAAAATCTCCAATTAGTAAATTTCCTACCTTCTTTTTTTCTAGTATCTCGGATGTTTCACCATCTACTGCAATAAGTTTTACTAAAGCAGTTGGGTTTGTTGGGTCCCGAAAGCTGACATCTAAATAGGGGAGTATACCTTTTTTTAGAATTTTGGTTCCTAGTAATTGAACACCATATTTAAAATAGCGAATATTCCCAGTCACATTTTTTTTTAGGGCATCGCTTGTATCCCTTATGTTATGCCCGTTTGCTGAATGTATTTCATTCTCGAATGAAGATTGCTCTCCGCTTGAACTTTTTACGAGTTCAAGCGTTTGCTGAAGTTTATTTTCTTCCGTAATATCATATCCAATGCTATAAGCTAATCTCGCTTCTCTTAATGGTTCTTGATCCCAACAGCCAGAAAGGAATGCACTAGTACATAATATAAAAAGTAATTTAACTCTTTTTTGGAACATACTGTTCTCCTTTCTTATTCCTTATTACTGAATAAAGTAGAAATAAAAGAGGGAGGACAACTATGAAAATATACGTGAACTTATCAGTAAAAGTTGCAATTACTTTTAATTCTTCAGGTGTATCTATAAATAGGGCTACACTAAAAGCAATAATACCAACGATTGGAACAGCCTTTTTATGATTAGCCAGATTAAAGATATGTCCAATTCCTATAGAAGCAGCACAGTAATAACTAGCAATAGAAGCTACAACAGTTATCATCCATATTGGGATGAATAGTAAATCGGTTCGGTCTATAATCCCAATATGTAGAGAACGCAATAAGTAAGCAACTGGCTCTGGAATAAGTTCAACTTGTTTTGGACTAAACACGATAAAGCAAATCCAAACAGTAAAAGTATAAAAAAGAGTTACAAATCCATTAGCGATAGAAATTGCTTTCAGTTTTGCCACAGAACTCCCGTTTACTTTTGGGAAAGCGATAAGAATAATCTCAAAACCATACATAGCTGTAATGGTTTCTTTTGATGCTTGAATAATATTCCACCATCCGGCTTCTGTAATTGGAAAAATGTAAGAAAAATCAGCTCGTGTAAGCCCTAGGGCAATTAAAAGAGCCATTGGTAAAATGAGAATAGAAGCCATGACGTAAAACCGTACGATGACTTTGAACGTATTATAAGCTATGTAACAACAAGCTATTGTAAATAGCATGAGGGTGGCATACCAAGGAGTTGCTTGTAATATCCAAACTTTAATGACATTACAAGCATTTAACATAACCGTCATACCGATAAGGGTAAAATAAAAAACATAAGCAAAACCTAATAGTTTTCCAAACTTATTCCCAAATAGCATACAAACACTTTCATACATATCTGCATCAGGAAATCGTTTTAAGAAAAGCCACATAAGTAAAATAATAAGTTGAATTGCAAGACCAGCGATGAGAGCAGAAATCCATCCGCCACCTTTCGCTATTGGGTGAAGACGGTTTGGTAGAGAAAGTATACCAACTCCGATTTGGCATTGAATAACGAAAAAGGTAAATTGAACAAGTGAAATTTTACTTTGCGTGTTTGTCACCGTTCTCATCCTCTCTCGTTACATGTTGTCGTTGCATTTTTTTCGGTTTTGAATCATGTGGTCGTTCCCAAAACGACCAAATTGGTAGTCGTACAAAAGAGTCTTTCATATCTTTTATCCGCATCGGAGCGACAGGAGAAAGATATGGGGTATGAAATGAATGTAACTGGCATAAATGAACGAAAGTTATAATGAGACCGAATGATATTCCTACATAGCCAAATATGGCAGCAAGGAGCATTAACGGAAAACGAAGAATCCGAACTGCGGAACTCATATCATTTGATGGAACGAGAAAAGATGAGATCGCAGTTAAAGCTACAACGATAATCATTGTGTAAGAAACAAGGCCAGCCTTTACAATTGCATCACCAATTACTAAACCACCTACAATACCGATTGTTTGTCCAACTCGGCTTGGCAAGCGAATACCAGCTTCCCGTAATAATTCAAAGATTAATTCCATTAAGAGAGCTTCAAAAATAGGAGGAAGTGGCACTTTTTCTAATGAAGCTTTAATCGTATAAACAAGTTCGAGCGGCAACACATCAGGATGAAAAGCAACTGTTGCGATATATATAGCGGGCAAGAGAAAGGCAATCAAGAAACTGACTAAGCGAATCATTCGGATGAAAGAACCGACAATCCAGCGGTTATTATAATCATCTGGTGATTGATAGAAAGCAAATAACGTAACAGGAACGATAAGTGCAGTTGGATCTCCATCAGATAAAATAGCAACTCGTCCTTCCATTAAATTTGCTGCGACTCTATCTGGACGCTCTGTATTTAATTGTTGCGGAAAGGGTGAGAAAGACGTATCCTCTATAAATTCTTGTATATATCCTGGAGGCATAAGTGCATCTGTCTTAATCGTTTCTAACCTTCTTTTTACTTCTGTAACTAGATCGTCATTAGCTATGTTTTGCATATAAGCAATTGCCACTTTCGTATGCATTTCTTCACCGAGTGTGAAATATTTAACGACGACATGTGGACTTTTTATGAGTTTACGAATAGAAGCTAAATTGGTTGCTAAATCTTCTACTAAACCAGTATGCGGTCCACGGACAATCCCTTCATTATCAGGTTCTGTTATATCTCTCTTTAAAGATAGAGCTGTTTCGAAAATACAAAAACTGTCGACGTGTTCATGAAAATATAAGGATTTACCTTGTAATAAAAGCTGCACACCATAATTTAAATTTGTTTCTTTTTTCATATTTAATGTGGCAAAAGCTTTATCTAAAGACAGATCCGATCGAGTTAATAATGGTTCAAGTGCTAATTGATGAATTAAATTTGGGTCTGCTAAAGATTCGATATATATAATTGTTCCTTTTCCATTTTGAAAAGGGATATCTAATTTTTTTATATCGTCCGAATGGGAAAGTTTGTTTTCAATGTAATTAATGTTCTCCGGAAGTGATGGAAACATATGCTTTTGATTTTTACTCTCTTGTTGTTCTTTAGGCTCTGTCATAATTTCCACCTCTTTTAGAATAAAGTCACTTCAGTTAATTTTTGTTGTTTGTGAGAAATTTATGCTTGGATTATTCGGGGGGGATTGAAAATTCTGTTTTTTATCTTCTATACTTAAAGAAAATGAAAATTAGGAGAATGGGAAGGAAGCGTATATTAGATTGGCGATATTAATATATATCTTTTGTACTATAGGAGGGTAAACCTAGCGGCACATATAATTACATCATTCGATGAATAGGAAATTTAAGAAAAGCGATTTATAATAATAGTATTGTGTCTTGCCTTTTTAGGTGCAGTACACAGCCGGTGATTGGCTAGTGGAGGTTCTTCCATTTTGCCAGTGCCGGTTTTTTATTGGATAATAGAGAAAATGAAGTTTTATAAAGAAAGAAGGGGTTGTTTTGAAGGATGTAAATTCTATTTTTATAAGAGAAAAGATTGCTAGTTCTTATCTTTATTTTATTTCTTTTCTTGGTTTGATTACTATAACTATATCTTTACTTGAAATTAAAATCCCTTCTCATTCAACAATACTAATATTGTTATTAATATTTATGGGGATTGCAGAGTATTTTCCTGTACGATTTTGGAGAGGAACGAGCTCGCTTACCTTTCCCATAATTTACGCTATGAGTTGGCAGTTTGGAATCCATATAACTATTATTGCTATTGTACTCGTAACGTTAATTATTCACCTGCATCGTCGTTCACCAATACAAAGAATGTTATTTAATAGTACTCAGCATGCGCTTAGTTTGATCTTGGCCGAATGGTTTTCAAATAAATGTATGCACTTATTAATTAACAATATAGATATGTCAGTTCTGTATGAAAATTTAATATCTTTGTTATTATTTTGCGTGTTTTTTTGTTTTTTCAACAACCGCTTTTACGATTTGTTAATGATACTCCTTCCACAGCCATATTCAATCTATCAGTGGTATAAAAAAACTGTAACGGTATTCCTTTGCGAAACTTTTGGTTTCTCTTATGCGGCCTTGATGCATGTATTAATTAGTACATATAGTGTGGAAGTAAATGAGATTACAGTACTTTTTTTCTTTTTTCCACTTGTAGCAATTTCAGTTATTAGCTCTTTTTCTGTACGGATAAGGATGGAGAAGGAACGATTATATGAGCTGTTTCTTATTACGACAGAAATTAGTCGTGGACTAACCGGAGGGAACCTGAAACATATTAAACAAGCACTTAAAGGTTTTTTTGGCATACAAGCATATGGAATATGGACAAAAGATGATGGAAACTGGAATCTTCTATTAAAAGATGGGAAAGTCCGTCTTGATATTTCTGATCATTCGGAAAAGTTTGAGGGAATCTCTAAAAATCTTGTGTTTAATGATTGGAAAACTGGTACGGCTCCTGGAGATGAAATATTTGATAGTGTCATACGCTCCCTTGTATATTTTCCTCTTATTGTAAATGATGAACTAGTCGGAATGTTTGTTGCAGGGAAAAGTAGAACTGCGGGTTTTTTCCCGGAAGATGTACAGTCTTTAGCTACGTTTTCTAATCAATTAGCTAACGTAGTTAAAACAAGGATATTGATTTCTGAACAGGAAAAAAGAATGATTTTAGAAGAAAGAAATAGAATCGCACGCGAAATTCACGATGGTATTGCGCAAACATTGGCAGGGGTGATATATCAACTAGAATCCGCGCAGAAAAAATATCGTGATAAACCAATAGATATGCAACAAATAGTAGAGAAAAGTATAAAAGATTTAAGAGGAAGCTTAGGAGAAGTTCGCTATTCTATTTATGCTTTAAAACCATATCCGACACAACAATTAGGGCTAAAGCAGGCGATAGCAAGTAAAATAAAGTCTTTAAAACAAGAATATGAACTAGATATTACATATCATGAAAGAGGTCATGCACGTGCGCTTAGCTTTTCAAAAGAAAGAGCTATTTTTGATACATTACAAGAGAGTTTGCAAAACATTGTAAAACATGCACAAGCAGACAAGACTGATGTTTTACTTAGCTATCAAAGTGAGCACGTGCTTTTAAGGGTTAAGGATAATGGGGTTGGTTTTTCACTATTTGAGTCTATGGTTAAAACGAAGAATGAGCCACATTATGGTATATTACATATGAATGAACAAGCTGAACAATTAGGGGCTACTTTACAGATTGATAGTTCTGTAGGGAAAGGGACAGAAATTACACTATTAATTCCAGATTCACAAACAAGGGGTGCGTAAAATGATTAAAATATTAGTAGTGGATGATCATGCTTTTTTACGAGACGCAATTCGGAGCATACTAGAGGATGAATCTGATATGAACGTGGTTGGAGAAGCTAGCTCTGGGGACGGAGTATTGGAAAAAGTAGAAGAATGCAGACCAGATTGTATTTTGATGGATATTAATCTTCCTGGGAAAAATGGTATTGAAGCTACAGGGTTGGTGAAAAAAAATTATCCGAATTGCCGAGTACTTGTGTTTACAATGTATGAGCATGATGAGTATTTAATGGATGCACTCCAAGCTGGTGCTGATGGGTATTTATTGAAAGATTCATCATCGGAGCAGGTAGTAGCAGCAATTCGGATGTTATATCGAGGCGATTCAGTTATTCATCCGCGTATGACTAAAAAATTAATTACATATCATCAGCAAAAAATGAAAGTAGAATCAAATGAAAATGAACTGACGGAACGTGAAAAGGAAATTCTCTTTGAATTAGTAAAAGGACTTAGTAATAAAGAAATTGCTGAAGCTCTGTATATTAGTGATAAAACAGTTAAAATTCACATCAATAAAATTTTTAAAAAACTAAATGTGAAAAGTCGGTCGCAAGCGGTGATTTATGCTGTTCGAAATCAATTGGTTCCGTTGGATTAAATAAGAGATGTTTAAAAGAACTATCGTGTTTCTTTATTCTATATTACAAAGAATAAAGAGCAAGATAGTTCTTTTGTACTATGTAGACATAGAATCATTAGAAAAAAGATACGCCTTTCGTTTAATTTTCAGAAAAGTTAGAATGTGGAATAATAAAAATAGAATTATTGCTTAAATCTACTAATAATTCATGTTGTAAATCATTGTAGTTGGAAACAATTTATGGGGGCTTTTATAGAAAGAAGATTAGAAGTGTGGGGATGGCGGTAGTAGTGTTGGAGATTTTTGATCCTTTTAAATAGATCCAAGGTTGATAGAATTGCCAATGCTACATAGGAGCTCAGAAGATTTATTTTAGAAAAAATAATTTTAATAATAAGGAGATGCGCTATGAAGAAGGGGAAATTCGGAAGAATACTTATCGGAACGCTAACTGTTGGTATGTTAATGTCTCAAGGAATTCCATATAACGTATTGGCAGAAGAAGTAAATACATCTACTTTAACTGGAATTGATGATGCAAGTTCTATATTGAAAGGACTTACAAAGGAACAACGTAATGCTTTAAAAACATTAGATACAAAACCTGGTTTTGTTATTTCACCAGGCATTAATACAGCAAGTCCTGATAATGTGAATGTGATTGTAGAATTTAAGCAAGCACCTAGCAAAATCGAGATGTTAAAACAAGCAGCTAAAGGGAAAAAAATAGCTCTTTCAACTGCAGAACAAAAGGTGGAAGCATCGCATAAAGGATTTAAAACTGAGCTTGAACAGCTTCAAAAAAAGAAAGATAAGGGGCCGGATTTTAAAACTGCCAAAATAACAAGAGAATATAAGAATGCTTTTAATGGTGTGGCAATGTCGTTACCTGCGAATATGATCGAAGATTTAGTTCGCACTGGTATTGTTAAGCGTGTATGGGAAGATCGTGAGGTCAAAATTGATTTACCGAAAGAAACAGCTAAGACGGCTGCCGAACCCAAAATGGCAGATAGTGTACCACAAATTGGTGTGGACAAGCTGCATGATGAAAAAATAACAGGAAAAGGAATTAAGGTAGGTGTACTGGACACAGGTATTGATTATAACCACCCTGATTTAAAAGATGCTTATAAAGGGTATCGTGCAAAGCAAGGTGAAGATGCAAGCAAAATAGATCCGAACTCAATAAAAGGATGGGATTTTGTTAATAATGATGCTGATCCAATGGAGACAACGTATAAGGATTGGCAAAATTCTGGAGGATATCCTGAAATTTATGATGGAAGTGCATACTATACATCCCACGGTACTCATGTAGCTGGGACAATTGCTGCAGACAAAAAGAATAGTGTGGATTATGCAGTTACGGGAGTCGCTCCGGATGTAGATTTATATTCATATCGTGTATTAGGTCCATATGGAAGTGGACAAACAAGCGGTATTCTTGCTGCGATTGATAAAGCAGTGAAAGACGATATGGACGTTATCAATTTATCATTAGGTGCGTCTATTAATGATCCTTTATATCCTACTTCTATTGCAGTAAACAATGCGATGTTAGCTGGTGTTGTTACAGTAGTAGCGGCAGGTAATAGTGGTCCAGAAGAAGGCACCCTTGGATCACCTAGTGCAGCAGCACTTCCAATTACAGTTGGAGCAAGTGACGCTGCGATGACTATCCCGACATTTTCCGCCGATGCAGCTGATTTACATGTGGATAAAATGATGCTACTTGGAAAAAGCTTTACTGATAAGATTGAAGATTTGAAAGGTCAATCATTATCTGTTGTATATACAGGTCTTGGGAAAATAGATGATTTTAAAGGGAAAGATGTACAAGGAAAGTTAGCGCTCATCCAGCGCGGTGAGATTACATTCGATGAAAAAATTAAAAATGCTAAGGAAGCAGGTGCAAAGGCGGTAATTGTATATAACAATGTAGATGGTGAAATTACAAATTACCTTGGGGAAAGTACTTCATCTATTCCATCGTTCCGCTTAACAAAGGCAGATGGTGAGAAATTGCAAGCAAAAGCTGTCCAAGGAGATGTCTCTTTAACATTTGGAGAACTGAGTAACACAAAAACAGAAGGAGATCACTTAGCTGATTTCAGCTCTCGCGGTCCTGCAAGTAAAACAGATGATATTAAGCCGGATATTGTAGCGCCAGGTGTTTCTATTTTCTCAACTGTTCCTGAATATATTAATGATCCAAAGGATGGAGAAAATTATCCGGTAGCGTATGGACGTATGTCAGGTACATCTATGGCAACTCCTCATACAGCGGGGGTGGCGGCACTCATTTTACAAGAACATCCAAACTATAGTCCGTTTGAAGTAAAAGAAGCGCTTATGAATACTGCAGTTGACTTAAAAGAGGCACGCTCTGTATTTGAGGTAGGATCAGGCCGAATTGATGCGTATCGTGCAGTTCATGCAGATACAGCTATCGAGGTTATCGATAAAACATCAAACGTTGTAAATGATGAAGAAGTAGAAATTGAAGAAAAAACAGGGTCTATTGCATTCGGGTATAAAAACCAATTGGGAAATGGACCTATTAAAGATAGTCGAAAAGTCTTAATTAAGAACAGCAATAAAACAGACGAGAAAGAGTTTAAATTAGAAGTAGAGTTTTCACCAACAAGTGTAGGTGTGCAAGATGCAGCGAAGAATGGTGTGAAGCTGAACGTACAAGATTCTATTAAAGTAGCTCCTAGTACATCAGGGGAAATTAGCCCTGAAATTATCATTCCAGAAAACGCTGAATTTGGTAGATATGAGGGATATATTCATATTTCAAATAAAAAAAATGAAAAAGAAGTATATCAAGTGCCATTTGCAGTTAAATTCACAGAAAAAGGAATTGAATCTGTAGATTTGCTGAGAGATGCAATGGCAACAGATACATCTAACTTCCATCCATTTATGGAAAGGCCGAGTTCACCGCTGACATTTAAATTGAACAGTCCACTTGAAACTATCGATGCAGTGGTGAAGGATCGAAAAACAGGAAAGGCATTAGGAATTGTGGGGACAATTAATGCTAGCAGTCTAACACCAAATATTGAATATATCATGTTCGATGGTATGGGTGGCTATGTATTCCCGTTTACAGGAGATCCAAATCATCCAATTGGAGACAAGCGAGTTACGTTGCCTGATGGAGATTACCAACTTGATTTCATTGGATATGACAAAGAAGGGAAACCTTATACAAAAGGAGATAGCGTAATTATTGATAATATCAAACCTGAAATGAAATTTACCGATGTAAAACCTGGCGTTCATGAGGTAAATGAATCTATGTTCAAAGAAGAAGATGGTCAGCGTGCATTATGGGTACATGGTAACATTTATGATTCTACGATAGATGTATTAAAGGCAAAAGGCCTTCAGTATGACCAAAAAACTAATGAAATTGTATATTACCAAAACTCTGCTTTTCCGTCAGGTTGGTTGAATACAATTCAAGCCAATGGTGATTTTAAATTTGGTGTACTTCCAGAGGAAATCAATGAACCGCTTAATTTAAGGTTATTTGGATATGATCTTGCAACTGCATCAAATATGGCAAATGGATTTAAAGATTATGTCTTTGTTAAAGAGGGAACGGAATACGCTGTCCCAAGCTATGACAAGGATAAAGTTAAACTAGGAGAAAAAATTACATTAACTTTAAATCTTAATAATGTGAAACAACTTATGTCAGGTACATTTGAGATTCCTTATAGTAAACAGTTGTTTAAATTTGTAGATGTTAAACCAAATCCAGCACTTGCAGAATATGCAAAACAACATGGATTAAATATTAAATTAGAAGATCCAGTGATAAATGAAGAAGGAAACTGGGAAAACAAGGTGAAAGTTGGTGCATCTTTAGAAGGAACAGAATTTAAAGGTCTAGATGGAGACGCACCATTTGTAGATGTTACATTTGAGATGACGAGTGACGAGTATTTTTATAATTTAACAGCATTTGGAGTAGATAAATTCTCTTATACAAAAACAGGTGCATCAGAAGGCGTTGAGATTCCTGTGTTTAAAGATAAATCCTTTTCTATTATTTCGAAACATGCAATGGTTACAGGATATATTGGACCAGAAGCTTTCTTAACTGAAGAGGGGTATTTAGGTAAGAATGACTACACAAAACTAGGAGCAAAAGTGTATGCAGTTGGTAAGGATGGAAAGAAATATACAGGAACGGTTGATGATAATGGGCAATTTGAAATTCATAGTGTTCCAGTAAGTGATACAGAATATAATATTTTCGTAGAAATGCCAGGTCATTTAAATAGTAAATTAACTACAAAAATAGGGAAAATGCAGGATGGAGAATTAGTGGGACAAAACTTTAGAGCTGATATGGATGACAGCCTTGCAGGTGATGTAAACGGCGATAAAATGGTAGATATTCAAGATGCTAGAATAGCAGCTCTTTCATATGAAAAAGGAAAAGTGGCTGTAAAAGATGGAGATGTCAATCAAGATGGTGTTGTAAATGAAACAGATATTCGTTTTATTGAGAAGAATTTCTTGAAAAAGGGTCCAGATGCCAAAGAAAATCAGAAACCGAAAGAAAATGTAGGGCCAGTGACGTTAGATAAAATCTTACGTTCCATTGGATTAGAGCCAAAAAAATAAGTGGGCACAATTCTAGAGTAAACTAAGTGATAAAACAATGAGTATAGAATTAAATAGGATTTACTAACAATGGACCGGTAATGATTCGATGTAACATTACCGGCTATTCTTAAAGTGATAGTTATTTGTATACATGAAGTAAATAGTTTAACGTTGGTTAGGTTTCGTTATGGGGAATATTATTTGTTTAATTAGTATTGTTTGTGGGATGGAAATAAGGTTTGGAGTTTGAACTTTAAAAATAGGGGGACTTGTGAAATGAGTATTAAGAAAAAACTTGGTATGGGTGTTGTAACTGCAGGGCTTGGTTTATCTTTAATTGGCGGGGGGACATATGCGTATTTTAGTGATAAGGAAGTATCACAAAACACGTTTGCAGCGGGTACTTTAGATTTGAGTGTTAATCCTGAAGTTGTTATTAATGTCGACAATATTAAACCAGGTGATGAAATGGAACGCGGTTTTCAATTAGTTAACAAAGGAACTTTAGCGATAGGAGACGTGAAACTTCTTACAGATTATAGTGTAATCGATGCTAAAGGAGATAATGGAAGTGCTGATTTTGGTGATCATATCCGTGTCGATTTCTTATGGAATTTGGATAAAAATGAGGTTCCAATTTGGTCTACTACATTATCTGAATTAAAGGTAGCTACGCAAAACGGAAGTATTCCTGATCTTGTACAAAAAGGTGTTGTAGACCGAGAAGGAAATGGACTTGCTCCTGGTGATGATGATACTTTCTATGTAATGTTCACATTTGTAGATAGCAATGAAGAGCAAAATGTATTTCAAGGAGATTCATTAAAATTAAATTGGACTTTCAATTCAATGCAGACAAAAGGTGAAGAGAGATAAAGATAAATGTTATATATAAGAATAAATTGATGAAGAATTGAGAAATAAAATTTTTAATAGTGTAAGGGTTGATTTAGTAAATCAACCTTTTTTGTGTTTTGAGAGAAAATTATGCTTGGATTATTTGAAAAAAAATAAGCTTGAAAGTTACGTTACGTCATCTTTTATACTTAAGGAAACAAGGAGTAGAGGGATGGTGTATATAATTTTGAAAAGTATGTGGGGATGGAAAGAAATTTTATATTTATTTGTGTTTGTATTTATTATTGTTCCAGTAACTGTTGAATCTCTTTTTTATGACTATGCTTTAAAAATAATAGGGAACTCATTATATGCTGGAGTATTAATGGGATTTATAATGGCAGTGATATTTACTACTGTAGTTTATCTTTTTTGTATAAAAAGATATAAGCTCTCGTGGAGAGATATTGGAATTCGGAAGCTTTCATGGAAAGATTTCTTATGGACATTTGGAGCGGTTATTTTCTTAATTGTAGTTAGTATTGCTGTATTAATGATAATGGAGAAAATGGGTATTTCTTTTGAAAATAGTAAAACGGAAACGGTCCAAAATGATAAATCAATATATTCATTCTGTATCGCGGTAATTGGAGCAGCAGTTATATCACCAATCTATGAAGAGATTTTGTATCGAGGGGTTTTTTATACGTTTTTTCGTGATAAATATGGTATATGGGGCGGAGTGCTTATAAGTTCCATAATATTTACCGTTGTTCATATTCCAACATATAACACATTACCAGTGAATTTTTTTAGTGGAGTAGTATTTGCGTGGTTATATGAGAAAACAAATTCTATTTTATCAGCTATGATTGCCCACGCATTATTCAATTTTATAGCAGTACTTCTCACATTTATGTCGAATTAAGAAGATATATAGGAGGGATACATATGGAAATAGCTGTAGAACGTGTTTTTACAAAAGAGGTTTTAAAAAGAGCGGCGAGTTTGTTTCATGTAGCAGTGGAAGAAAAACCACTTGGAGATTTTGAAAATTATATTTTTAAGGCAAAGGGTGATAGTGGTGAAGATTACGTATTACGTTTAACACACTCTTCTCATCGTTCTAAAAAAGAAGTTGAAGCTGAACTAGATTTTTTACGATATGTTGCGGAGCATGGGGCAAAGGTAGCAGGACCTCTTTATTCAAAGTCTCAAAATCTTGTAGAAGGGATTAGAGCAGAGGATGAAACTTTCTTTTTCGCTTCTTTATTTACATATGCAAAAGGTGAACAAGTAAAAGGAAAAGAATCGCCTTATTGGGGAGATGCTTATTTTGAAGCATGGGGAAAAGCGATTGGTCAACTGCACCGCTTAACAATGAACTACCCTAAAACAGATTATCGTGATACGTGGGAAGAAGACGAAAGTGGGATTGTTAATGAATTAGAAGATGATCAAGTGAAAAAGATTGCAGCGGTATTAATGGATGAAATAAAGGCTCTTCCCATTGAAAGAGAAACGTTCGGCCTTATGCACGGTGATATCCATCCCGGTAATTTTCATTATGATGGTAAAGAGCTAACAATCTTTGATTTTGATGATGCGGCTTATAATTACTTTATACATGATTTAGCGATGGTTCTCTATTACTCTGTTCTATTTACACCGTGGATAGCAGAAGAGAAGACAAATTTTGCTCGTAAACAGCTACAAGTGTTACGAAAAGGCTATGAGTATGAGCACAGACTAGCGGATAGTTGGTATGAATCGTTACCGTTGTTCTTACGTCTACGTGATGTTGGTTTATACGGTACACTTCAAAAGAAGTTTAAGGGGAAAGATATGCCAGATAACTTCCGGAAATTATCGAAAGAATTATATGAAAGAATTATAAGCAAAGAAGCAATTGTGAATATATAATACATTTTGTTCAAAACAAAGTATATAAAATAAATATATACTTTGTTTTTTTATACAAAAATATGTTTGTTTTATTAAAATAATATTGTTATAGATTAGGTATACACTTATAATTTTATGTATATTCTGAATATTCTTTATAAAGAAGGAGGGGGAATGTTGGAAGCTTTCGTGAATTGGTTAAATAATATTGTTTGGAGTCCAGCACTTGTTTATTTATGTTTAGGAGTAGGTTTATATTTTTCCATTCGAACGAGGTTTTTACAAGTAAGGCACGTAGGCGAAATGGTTAAGCTGACATTTCAAGGTGAAAAATCAGAGGCTGGTGTTTCTTCATTCCAAGCGTTAGCACTTTCGTTATCAGGGCGCGTTGGGACAGGGAATATAGCTGGGGTAGCAACAGCGGTTGCATTTGGTGGACCAGGAGCTGTATTTTGGATGTGGGCAGTGGCCTTTTTAGGGGCAGGATCAGCTTATGTAGAATCTACATTAGCACAAATATATAAGACGAAACATCAAGGACAGTTTCGTGGTGGACCTGCTTATTACATTGAAAAAGGTTTAGGTGTGAAATGGTATGCATTAGTATTCGTTGCAGCGACAATTCTTGCAACGGGGCTTTTACTACCAGGTGTGCAAGCAAATAGTATTGCTGTAAGTTTAGAAACAGCTTTTGGAATTAACACTACCGTATCAGGGGCTGTATTAGTTGTTGTATTAGCTCTTATCATCTTCGGTGGAGTAAAGCGAATTGTTAACGTGGCACAAGTTGTCGTACCGTTTATGGCAGTTGGTTATATTTTAGTAGCTTGCGTTATTGTTGCTATGAATATTGAAAAGTTGCCAGAAGCATTTATGTTAATTATAAGAAGTGCTTTTGCATTAGAGGCGGCTTTCGGTGGTATTATCGGTTTAGCAATTTCTTGGGGAGTAAAACGTGGTATTTATTCCAATGAAGCAGGGCAAGGAACTGGACCACATGCAGCAGCTGCTGCGGAAGTATCACATCCAGCTAAACAAGGTTTAGTGCAAGCATTTTCCGTTTACATTGATACATTATTTGTTTGTTCAGCAACAGCATTTATGATGATTATTACAGGCATGTATAACGTATTTGATGCAAGCGGAAAAAACTTTATCGTAAATAAATTAAATGGTGCTCAGCCAGGACCGGGATATACACAAGCTGCGGTAGAATCTGTTTTCCCTGGATTTGGAAACGGTTTCGTTGCAATCTCGTTACTATTCTTTGCATTTACAACAATTATGGCGTATTACTACATTGCAGAAACGAATATTGCGTACTTAAATCGTGATAAAGACCGTCCTTGGCTGTCTATGGTACTAAAGTTTGTATTTTTAGGAGCTGTATTCTACGGCTGTATAAAAACAGCAGCAACGGCGTGGGCTTTAGGTGACATCGGTGTAGGAATTATGGCATGGGTAAATATCATTGCGATTTTATTATTACAAAAACCTGCATTAGTTGCATTAAAGGATTATGAAAAGCAGAAAAAAGAAGGAAAAGATCCAGTATTCGATCCAGGGCCATTAGGAATTAAAAATGCTGATTTCTGGGAGCATGAATACGGAAAAGATAAGAAAGAAGAAGTATCTTAATAGAATAGAAATGAAGAAGCAAAGGGAAATCCCTTTGCTTTTTTTTATGGACAAAATGAGGTTGGAAGTTATTTTTTTGCCTATTTTTGAATATAAAAAGAATGTACATGCTTTGTTAAGGGAAGGGGGGAGTATGTTGATAGAGTTTCGTAATGTAAATAAATATTATGGTACCTTTCAAGTTTTAAAAGATATTAATGTACAAGTGAAAAAAGGTGAAGTGGTAGTAGTTGTTGGGCCGTCCGGATCAGGAAAAAGTACGTTGCTACGGTGTATAAATCAGTTAGAGACAATTACAGATGGAGCGTTAATTGTACAAGATACGGAAGTACACAATGCAAAAACAGATATGAATGAATTACGCCGAAATATTGGAATGGTCTTTCAACATTTTTATTTATATCCACATAAAACGGTTCTTCAAAATATTACACTAGCACCGATTAAAGTAAATAAAGTTTCAAAAGAGGAAGCTGAGCAAACAGCGATGTTTTATTTAGAGAAAGTAGGAATTCCGGAGAAGGCTAGTGTATACCCTCATCAATTATCCGGAGGACAACAGCAAAGGGTAGCAATTGCTAGGGGGCTCGCAATGCAGCCGGAAATTATGCTATTTGATGAGCCTACGTCTGCTCTTGATCCAGAGATGATCGGGGAAGTACTTGATGTTATGAAGACGCTAGCTAAAGAAGGGATGACGATGGTCGTTGTAACGCATGAAATGGGATTCGCGCGAGAAGTAGCAGATCGGATTTTGTTTATGGATGATGGTCAAATTATTGAAGATACAACACCGGCGCAATTTTTTGCAAGTCCTGAACAAGAAAGAGCTCGTCTATTTTTAAGAAGAGTGTTAAATCATTAAAGGGGGAGTTTTATGCTTAAAATGAAAAAGTTGTTTACGTTAATCGTATTTTCATGTTTATTCGTACTTGTCGTTGCTGGATGCGGAAGTAAAAAAGATGAGACGAAAGAAACGAACACGAAACAAGGCGGAGCTGTTGAGCAGATTAAAAAGCGCGGGAAACTAGTAGTTGGGGTGAAGAATGATACGAACTTATTTGGCTTGAAAAATCCTTCGACAGGACAGGTAGAAGGGTTTGATGTTGATATCGCAAAGGCGCTTGCGAAAAAAATCCTTGGAGATGAAAAGAAATTAGAATTAAAAGAAGTAACGTCTAAAACGCGTATTCCACTACTGAAAAATGGTGATATTGATGCAATTATCGCGACAATGACAATTACGGAAGAACGTAAAAAAGAAGTAGATTTTTCAGATGTATATTTTAAAGCAGGGCAATCGTTACTTGTGAAAAAAGGAAGCGATATTAAAAGTATTGATGATGTGAAAAAGGGTGTGAAAGTGTTAGCGGTAAAAGGTTCAACGTCTACAAATAATATTCGTCAAAAATCACCAGAATCGACTGTATTAGAATTTGAAAATTACAGTGAGGCATTTACAGCGTTAAAAGCAGGGAAAGGCGATGTATTAACGACAGATAATGCAATTCTTTACGGCATGGCAAAACAAGATTCGAATTATGAAGTTGTAGGGAAAATTTTCACGGATGAGCCGTACGGAATTGCAGTGCAGAAAGGTGCAGATGATTTAACGAAAGAGATTAATAGCTTGCTAAAAGATATGAAGGCGAACGGGGAGTACGACAAATTGTATGAGAAATGGATTGGGCAAAAACAAGAGAAGTAAAGTGATAGTTTCATTAATGGAGCTTTATTCTCATTGATAAATAGTAAGAGGATGAGGGATGCTCATCCTCTTCTTGTAAAGAAAGAGGGGAGAATATGTGCCTGATTTTTCTATATTGACGAATAACATTGATATGTATTTAGAGGGCTTTAAGTATACAGTTATGTCTAGTGTAATTGCGTTAATAGGCAGCTTTATTTTGGGAGTAATTTTGGCTGTAATGCGCATTGCACCTATTCGTATTTTAAATTGGTTGGGAACGGCTTTTGTAGAGTTTGTAAGAAATATTCCACTCGTATTAATTGCATTTATATTTTATTTCGCTTTACCTGTAATAGGAATTACTTTAAATGGTTTTGTAGCAGGAACAGTTACGCTTACCGTATATACTGCAGCGTTTATTGCGGAAGTCATTCGCGCTGGTATTTTATCAGTTGCAAAAGGTCAAATGGAAGCAGCGCGTTCCTCAGGATTAACGTATGTACAGGGGATGTATTATGTTGTTTTACCCCAGGCGATGAAAATCGTAATCCCTCCTCTAGGAAATCAATTTCTCAATTTAGTAAAAAACTCTTCCATACTCGGAATTATCGCTGGTACCGATTTGATGTATCAAGGAGATTTAATTTCAACGAAGACATTTGTTACGTTCGACGTTTATATATTTGTCGGGATATTTTATTTAATATTAACAATTCCGCTCAGTATGCTAGTGCGTTATTTAGAAAAACGCTTAGCAAAGGAGGCGGTGTAAATGGATTTTAAGGGAGCAATTACAGGAGATCATATTCTGTTTTTATTAAAAGGATTACTTATAACGTTAGAGGTAGCGCTCGTAGCAATTGTACTCAGCTTTATTATTGGTAGTATAATAGGGATATTGCGCTACATGAAAATCCCTGTCGTCTCACAAGTATTAGGAATTATCGTTGAAGTGATTCGAAACTTACCACTACTTTTAATTATATTTTTCACATATTTTGCGCTTCCAGAAGTAGGCTTGAAATTAGAGATTATAACAGCTGTAATTGTTGCTTTAACAATATTTGAAGCAGCAATGATATCTGAAATTGTTCGAAGTGGTCTATTATCGATTGAAAAAGGACAGATTGAGGCCGCAAGATCTTCAGGATTAACGTATGTTCAAGCACTGTGGCATATCATTTTACCACAAGCATTAAGAAGAATGGTCCCGCCGCTTGTCAGTCAGTTTATTTCATTGCTGAAAGATACATCATTAGCAGTTGGTATATCACTGCCAGAGCTTATGCATAATGCTCAAATTATTAGCGGGCAGAATGTAAATTATATGATTCCAACGTTTATAGTAGTAGCTTGTATGTACTTTATCGTAAATTATAGTTTATCAATTTTATCGAGAAGATTAGAACTTCGTTAACCTTTACAATATATGTAAAGGTTTTCCCTTGTTTCTCCTTATTTTCCTCTAATTAGAATCTAAATCTCACAATAATTCGGTTTTTTATATTATTTTATCAGAAAAGTTTTAATTTTATATAGAAATTGTAATCGCTTTCGTGTATATTTTTATTATCAGAAAATTTTAACAAGATATAGGGGTATCGGTAGGGGGAGGATTTAGATGCAGCAACCAACGAATGAGAAATTACATCGTACGATGAAGAGTAGACATTTATTTATGATCGCACTAGGTGGTGTAATCGGGACCGGTTTTTTCTTAGGTTCAGGTTACACCATTAATCAGGCTGGACCAGGGGGAGCCATCCTTTCCTATTTAGTGGGCGGATTTATTATGTATTTAACAATGCTTTGTCTCGGAGAGTTAACGGTAGCAATGCCGGTTTCAGGTTCTTTCCAAAAGTATGCGACGAAGTTTATTGGGCCAGGAACGGGCTTTATGATTGGCTGGCTATATTGGCTTGGCTGGGCAGTGACAGTAGGACTAGAATTAACGTCAATCGGTTTAATGATGAAAAGATGGTTTCCGAATGTTGATGTTTGGGTATGGTGTCTCGTATTCGGCGTTATTTTATATGCTTCAAATGCTATCTCAGCGAAGAGTTATGCTGAATTAGAGTTTTGGTTCTCTAGTATTAAAGTAGTTACAATTCTTGCATTTATTGTTCTTGGTGGTAGTGCATTATTAGGGTTTATATCATATGACGGAAAAGAAGCGGCACCTCTTTTCTCTAACTTTGTAAGCGATGGTGGATTATTCCCGAATGGACTAGCTGCCGTATTACTCACAATGATTACAGTTAACTTCTCGTTCCAAGGAACAGAGTTAATCGGGATTGCAGCAGGAGAAAGTAAAGACCCTGAAAAAACAATCCCACGTGCAATTCGTAATACAGTATGGCGCATTATGCTATTCTTCATTTTAACAATGACGATTTTAGTAGGATTAATTTCTTGGAAAGAAGCTGGCATAATTGAAAGTCCATTCGTAGTCGTATTTGATAAAATCGGTATTCCATACGCAGCTGATATTATGAACTTCGTTATTATTACAGCTTTACTATCTGTAGCGAATTCAGGATTATATGCGGCAACTCGTATATTATGGTCACTTGCAAATGAAGGAATGGCACCAACATCTTTCAAGAAAGTAAATAAACGAGGTATTCCAATTACAGCGCTAGTCGTAACAATTGCGGTAGCAGGGTTATCTTTATTCACAAGCTTCCTTGCAGAAGATACAGTATACATGTACTTATTATCTATAGCTGGTTTATCGGCTGTTTCGAGTTGGATCATTATTGCTTTATCGCAACTTCGCTTTAGAAGTCAGTATATAAAAGGCGGAGGAAAGTTAGAGGACTTAAAGTATAGAACACCACTATACCCGATTGTTCCAATTTTAGCTTTAATTACAAATAGCATCGTTGTTATTAGTTTAGCGTTTATTCCTGAACAAAGAATGGCGTTATACTGTGGTATTCCATTTATCATTTTCTGCTACATATATTATTATATGAGTAAGAAACGGAAGAAACCGATGAAAGTGGAGATGGAAAAAACAAATGAAACTAACAATCAAACACGATGATATAGAAGCAGGTTTATCGTATGGTCAATTAGCGATTGGAAAAGAAAACGGGTATTCACCGTTACAATTACTCATTTCTTCTATCGCAGGATGTAGTGCAATTGTCTTCCGAACAATTTTAGAAAAGAAACGTATTCCATACGATACGTTTACAATTGAGACTGAAATTGGTAGAAGTGAAGCTGTATCAAAACCAGTTGAAAGTGTTCATTTGCACTATAAAATCAAAGCACAAAACATTACAGAAGAGCAGTTGGACAAGGCGCTGCAACTTGCAGTGAAAAATTGTACGATTGTTCAATCTATAAAAGATAGTATAAAGGTTACGGAAACACTTGAACTAATAAAATGAAACATAAAAACGTGAGAATACGGCTCTCACGTTTTTATGTTTTTAATAAAGGGGGAAATATGATGGAATGTTTAGGGTGTAAATTAGCCAACGAAGAAGAAATTATATATAAAATATATGAAGATGACTATGTAACATGTTTTTTAGATCATGAACCTTTCTATCCAGGACATACTTTAATTGTGCCAAAGCAACATGTTGTAGAAGTAGACGAATTAGATGATGTTGTAGCAAAATCCATTATGGATGCTTCTAAGCTGATTGCAAAATCGATTAAGGCATTATATAAACCTGACGGAATTACAATTTGCCAAAATGGTGGAATCTTTAACGAGTTAACACATTACCATATGCATGTCGTACCAAGATATAAAGAGCGCTCGTTTGCCGAGTTTTATACGGTACAGCTAGGAGAAAAGAAGAATTATAACTTGGAAGAGACAAAGAATTTGTTAAAAGAAGCGATAGAGCAAATGCTGCTTACTGAAAAGGCGTAAGAGAGTTGTTTTTAACGGGGCAGTCAGGAAAATTACAATAAACAAAAAGCTCAATTTCTCAGTTACAATAGAGAAATTGGGCTTTTGTTTATTCTATTATTAAATTTTATCTATAAAAAGATTTTGCAGTGTCACAAAGTATAGCGCTCATTCGTTATATAGAGTGAGAGGAGGAATTATATGAAAGTTACAAACAACGGTTATGAAAAGATGGAAGAGCTATATGAGTTGTACGAACAAAAAATTTATTATGTGGCTTATTCTATTTTAAATAATATTCAGCAGGCTGAAGATGCGGTTCAAGAGACGTTTATTACTCTTTATAAGAACTTGGAAAAGCTCCATAGCTTGAGCACTGAAGAGCTTAAACGCTACATTTTGAAGGTCGCGAAAAACAAGGCGATTGATAGTTATCGGAAAAATAAGCGACATAAAACATTCTTAGAAGAATATGAAAGAGAATCAACAGAAGTAGTAGATGAAAATATTGAAGAGTGGGAAAAACGTAAAATGTCTGAGGTTCAAATTGATACATTGCTAAAAGAGTTAAATGAATCGAACAGACAGGTGTTTAAGTACAAAGTCTTCTATAACTTAACGTATCAAGAAATTTCAAGTGTCATGGGGATAACGGAGGCCAATGTCCGTAAGCAGTTTGAACGCGCTCGAAAACGAGTTCAAAATATGATAGGAGGTATACAACATGACGAATTCAAAGAACTCCAAAGAAATATATGAACTTGCTGAAAAAATTGCTTTAGATGATTTTGATAAACTCGAAGAACAGCATGAATTTTCACATACATATACGCGCAAAAAGAAATTGTTTATGGAGGAAATGAAGCTGAAAGATGGACAACCGCAGAAAAAGCGTAAAAAACATCGTATGTTAATCGCTGCTGCTTGCTTATTGATTGGCATGCCGACAACCGTTTTTGGGGCAGTGAAAGTCTATAATATGATTGTCCAAAAACAAAATTACGAAGTAAATGTTTCAGTAACAAACAATGACTCGAAAAAGGCTGACAAGTGGTATAAGTTGAAGATTGGTAAATTGCCAGAAAATATGGAAGCAATTGATGACAGTGCTATGAAATATTCATTTAAAGATAACTACGCAAAGGGTGGATTTTCATTCATTCTTTGGAGAGTAGGAAAAGATTCGAATTTTAAAACGCTGTACTCAAAAAGCTACGAAGAGAAAGAGATAAATGGCAAGAAAGCAGTGATTGTCAATAAAGAAACTGGAGACAACAATTTAGCGTTTAACAGAGAGGTCTTTCTCTTTTTTGAGAAAGAGGGGATCATGTTACAAAGTTATATTGGAAACGATATAAACGAAGAACAAATGGTGGATGTGTTAGGGAACATTTCCCTTGAGCCTACGTCAAAAGAAAAGGCATCACATATAACAGATTATGATAAAAAGTATTTTAGCGAAGAAAGTAAGCCTAAACAAACTAAGGTGATTCCTTTGAAAAAAGATAGTAAACGACTATTTCATATAGGACAAAAGGTTCCAGTAACCATTATCATGGATAACAGTAAAATTGAATATGTGATAGAAAAAGTTGAAGTTTTTGATTCCATTAAAGATTTTAAACAAGAAAACTTTAATGAACTTGGTTTAGGAATACTAAGCGAGAATCAGGCTTTGGATCAAGCTGGACAATTGATACCATATAGACGGGATGAATATAAATTTGGAAATGGTAAAGATTCAATTGATCAATTAGTAGAGTCAAGATTAATTCAGCCTAAATTTGTCTACTTGACAACAACAGTGAAAAATATAGGTAAACAGGAAACAAAAGAAATCTATATGCATCCATCCATACAAGTGCTTAAAAGTAAGGGGAATGTATGGAATTACGCTGAAAGAGCTGGAATTGCGGAAAAAAATATTATGACGGGCGAAGTTGATTATTTAGAACCTCACGGAGACGGGAAAAGCTTCTACAATATTGGCAGTATCCGACCAGGAGAAACGGTAAAAGTTAACTTAGGTTATTTTGTAGATGAAGATAAACTAGATTCAATCTTTTTGGATGCTTTCCATTACAGAGGGAATGGAAGTACTGAAAATATGAATGCGTCATATCGTTGGTGGATTGATATTCGTCAACAGTCAAAACAATAGGAACAAATAAACAAAAAGCTGCTTATATCTAGCAGCTTTTTTCGTCTTCATACATATGTAAAACTTCTTTCGCACGTATACGTAAACTATCTATCAATTCTTTTGGCTCTAAAACTCGTGCATCTTTTCCAAGTCTATAAAATAAAGGGGTAATAAAATTGATTTCACCTTTATCAATTGTTGAATGTATATATCCTGTCCCGTCTTCGTTTCCTACCACGAATTCTTCAAGGTAAGGCACGCTTTTACATTGGCGCACACCTTCTGTCGTTAATAAGACATGTAACTGGGTAGGAATGTTTATGACGTTAGAGCTAGAGTCAAACCATTCTTCTAAATTCATGAACGTACTTTCATTTTCTTCTGTTGATAATATAGAAAGAATACGATCAACGCGATACAGTAATACTTTTTTTCTACTGAAGTCATAGGATGGTAAGTACCATAGCCCGTCATGAGCATATACACCGATAGGGTGAACGTGTTTTGTTTTTATTCCTGTTTTAGATTCGTATTGAAAGTGTAAATTTTTATTTTCAATAGCGGCTGTTAATACTTCGTTTAAAAGAGGTGTATCAATTGTTCTCTTTGGATTCCAAAAAGCGATATAAGAACGTATTTTATCAACTTTCGTCTTCGCATCATGTTGTAGAGAGCTATACAGTTTATGTGTAACAGAATTGATCTCTGTATTAAAAGGCAGGTCTCGGTAGTAGCTTAAAGATTGAAAGGCAAAAAAGATGGAGACCGCTTCTTCTTCCGTAAATAAGATAGGTGGAATGACCCTATTTGTTAATACTTTATATCCTCCATTACGACCTTGTTCAGCATAAATGGGTAATCCCATATCACTTAAATCTAAAATGTATCTATGAACCGTACGAACGGAAATATTAAATTCATCAGCTATTTCTTGAGCTGTAAATGTCTTTTTGGCAGAAGCAAATATAAGAATATCTAATAAGCGTTTAGCTTTTGACAAATGTATCACCTTTTTCTTTTTAACATGACATAAAGTGTCATATTTTATTGTTAGTATATTGTTTACATCATATGTTATCAAGATGAGATATAAGGAGGAAAAATATGTCACGTGAAATAGTTTTATTTATTGCGGCGAGCTTAGATGGATATATTGCGAAAGAAAATGATGATTTAGAGTGGTTAATGGAAACGGAAGGAGAGGGAGATAACGGTTATACAGAAATGTACGAAACGATTGATACAATAATTATGGGAAAGAAAACGTACGATTATGTAGTAGAGCATACGGAAACATTCCCGTACTTAGATAAAACATGTTATGTTTTTTCTCGTTCAGAAAAAGGTTCAGACGGAAACGTAGAGTTTGTAAATGAAGATGTAGTGGAGTTTACAAAAAGGTTAAAAGCACAAGAAGGATCTAAAATATGGATGGTTGGTGGAGGAGAGCTACTGAGAGAATTCTTTAAGAATAATCTAATTGATGAATATGTTGTTACGATTACACCGCATATATTAGGCTCTGGTGTTCCATTATTTAAAGAAAAGAATCCAGAAATTAATTTAACTTTGACGGATACGAAACGTTTTGGGCAATTTGTAAATTTATATTATGAGGTAAAGTGAATAACCTACCAATGAATAGACCAAATCACATCTGATTTGGTCTATTCTTATTCCTAGTTATATCAATATTTATCTGTCTTTAACATATCAATTAACATAAGGGATAACAGATAACATATTAATTTCGATAATTCAAAAGGGAAATTGTAATTTTATGTTGAAATGAATATGGAAATTATGAAGAAATGTACTTAGATTACTGAGGTGGTTGTCTTGAATAAAGGGAGTGAGGAATTGGATGAAAAGAAACTATTAAAATTAGTTTTAGAAATTCAAGAGCTACAAGATTTTGGAGAAGATTTTGAACATAAACTGACTGTATTTGAAAAGAGTGTTCCTTATCCACGTGCAAAAGAATTATTTTTTGCTGACTACGGTGCAGAATACATTGTAAAAAGAGCTATTAATCATAAAAATATAAAGTTAGGAGAGTTAAATAGAGAAGAGTTAGTTACCTTGGTTCAAAAACTTATGGATACAGAAGGAGAAGAATGGGAGCTGGCAATTTGGTTGGACATGGTTAAATCGTCTGTTATTGACCCTAAAATAAGTGATTATATTTTCTGGAGTGATGAAGAATTAACTGCCAGAGAAATTATAGATAAAGCATTGGCTTATAAACCATTACAAATATAAAGAGTGTTACTTTAAGTAGAATTAAAGATTCTTTTTAGAATAAAGAGTGTGAAATGAATATGTTTAGAAATTTATTTAAGTTTTGCCTTTAATTTTATTTAAGTTAAAGGAGAATTTAATTCAATAAGACAATAAAAGACGCTCAGAGTTTTTTCTGCTCTGGGCGTTTTCATATGTCAATTATGATGTAAGTTTGTAGGTTAATTAATGATAGTTGTATTTCTATATAGATGATAATGAAATGATAAAACAAGACCCATGATCGACTTCGCTCGTTACAGTAATATTCCCGCTGTGTAGTTCTACAATTTCTTTCACGATAGATAGTCCTAAACCAGTTCCGCCTGTAGCGCGTGATCTAGCTTTATCAACTCGATAAAAGCGGTCGAAAATGTGAGGGAGGTCTTCAGGCGGAATACCTTCACCTTCATCTTCAATTGTAATGGAAATACGTTTATTTTCTTCTGTAACAGAAATGTTTATATGAGAATGTTCGTTTGAATGTCTATAAGCGTTATTTAAAATGTTCACTATAACTTGTTCAAATCGCTGTTCATCTAAGCTTACTACCAGTGTAGGAGGACAAAAGAAGGAAACTTTAATATGTCTTTCTTTATACATGGCGTTTACTTTTTCGGCTATGCGAGTAAGGAAGGTGTGTAAATGTACTTCTTTTACTTGAATAGAGAAGTTATGTTGTTCTATTTGTGCAAGTGAAAATAAATCTTGAACTAAGTTTGTAATGTAATCAGACTCATCTTTTATAATAGATAAATATCGCAAACGTTGCTCAGGAGATGTGGTTTCTTTTAAAGCAATGTCAGCATAACCTCTTACGTATGTTAACGGTGTTCGTAATTCGTGAGCAACACTTGCTAGAAATTCACTTCGCTCTGTTTTCATATAATGTAAATCATTAGCAAGCGTTTGAATAGATGATGCTAGCTCACCAATTTCATCATTTCGAGTAGTTGTTAATGAAACAGATAAGTCGCCTTTACTCATTTTTTCAGTGGCATGTTTCATGTGTAACAATGGTTTTGTTAACAACCGTGATAATAGAAAGATGGTGATGGCTGTTAATAGAAAAGTAATGACTCCAGCAATAATGAATTGTCTTGTTAGCCCGTTAACCATTTCCTCGATTGATTCCGTTCCGAGAAACATATATACGTAGCCTTCTGTTTTGCCTGCCACTATAATAGGACTAACTGTACATATATAATTAGATGTTTTCCAATGATTTTCTATAATTGCTCCGTCATGATCTGTCCGTGTTTGCATTTTTTCGATATGCTTTTTTATCGTAGTATTTATTTTGTTGGATTTAGCCAGTACTTCTTTATTTGCATTTGTAATAACAACAGTGGTTTCAGCTTCGGATTCCATTAGGGCAACATGGGAGATTGTTTGCTTATCAAAATACTTTTCAAGGACATCTCGGTGACTATTTCCACGCTTTAATAAAGCTGTCATTTCTTCATTTACTCTATTGTTGACAAGGCTATAATAAAGTAAGACAAATAGAACACTTTCGATTAAAAGTGTAACAATTAAAAAATAAAATCCGAGTTGAATAGATATTCGCTTCATCGTTTTGCTCCTTAATCTAGAGTATCAATCCATCGATACCCGACTCCGTAAACAGTTTTTAAATGATGATCAATAGGAAAATTTACTTTTCGTAATTTATCACGCAAATTACGAATATGTGAATCGACTGTTCTATCTTCTGTATTTGTATTTAATCCCCAAATTCGTTCAATGAGCTGATCGCGGCTTAATACGTAGTTCACATGACGTAAAAATAATCCGAGTAAAGAGAATTCGATTGGAGTGAGAAGAAGTTCTTCATTATGGACAGAAGCGAAATGCTTTGCCTCATCCCATAAAATGCCGTGATATTGGATTTGTGCGTGTTGATTCGTTCGCCTTAAAACAGCTTCAATTCTTGCGAAAAGCTCCTCTTCATGGAACGGTTTCGTCACGTAATCATCTGCGCCAAGTTTTAATCCTTGGACGACATCTACCGTTTGATCACGAGCAGTTACCATAATGATAGGAACGTTACTAAATGATCGAATTCTTTTGCACGTTTCCCATCCGTCCATCTTTGGCATCATAATATCAAGTAAAACAAACTTGAAGTTTCGATTTTCTATATGTGAAATAGCTTCTTCACCGGATACTGCACATACGCAGTTGTATCCGATTGGAGTAAGATAAAGTGTTAATAATTCAAGCATTCTCGGCTCATCATCTACGAGTAGTATATCGACCATAGAGTACCTCCGCATTTGTAGTTATTATTTAAATTGTAAGTCAAAATCATGAAGAAATGGTGCAGATTATAATGCATCTGCATAATTTCTTCAGAATTGCTTGTTATTGTAAAGGTGAAATTCTAATTTAGGTAATCATATTGGCTCGAAAACGATTCATACGGAGGCGGTATAGTGAAAAAGATGACCCGAATTTTAGGGATAACAATAATTGCGGCGGCTGGTCTTGCGGCGTGTGGGCAAACGAACACAGATCATAAAAATCATGAATCTAAAGAAGAGAAGAAAACAGAGCAAAAGGAAATGAAAATGAAAATGAAGCAGGAGGTAAGTGCGCCGAAAGAAATGAATAAAGGGGCATCGAATGATGTATTAACGACGAGTTTAAAAAATGTAACGAGATTAAATACAAATGACCCTATGCAAATGGCAGTATTAACTTCGCAAACGATATGGCCAGCAACGCATAAAGAGAATCAGCCAGGCGCTGTTATTTTAGTACCAGTAAACGAGTGGCAATTAGGTATTGCAAGTGCGGATCTTATTCACCATCCGAATAACGGGCCAATTTTATTTATAGAAAAAGAAAAGGTACCCGAAATGACGTTAAAAGAAATAAAACGATTAAATCCGCTCGGAACGAAAGATGGAACACAAATTATGTTGATGGGGGATGTAGGTCCATCTATCCTTGAGCAATTAAAAGCATATAAAGTAAAGCAAATAAAAGAAACGGATCCAGCTAAATTTGCTAAAGATGTGGATAAAGAATATGCCGATATAACAGGTAGCTATCCAAATAGTGTTATTATCGGTTCGTCTGAAGAAGAAGGGCGTTTATATACAACACCAGCTGTAAATTGGATTTCTCATATGCCAGAACCGCTTTTATATACAGAAAAAGATAAAGTGCCAGAAGCGACGATAGAGGCATTAAAGATGAGAAAAGATAAAGCGAATATATATGTATTAGGACCAGAAAAAATCATTTCAAAAGCAGTAGAAAAAGAGTTAAGTAAATACGGAAAAATAACGCGTATTAGTGGAGAGACTCCAACAGAAAATTCGGTTGCATTTGCGAAGTTTAAAGATGAAAAAACGAAATTTGGATGGGGGTTTACAAAACCAGGTCACGGTTTATCATTTGTTTCAAGCAAAACACCAGACTTAGCAGTTGCAGGGGCACCATTTTCACATATGGGTAAACACGCACCTGTTGTATTGTTAGAAGAAGGGAAAGCTTCACAGCCAGTGTATGAATTCCTTGCTAGTATTCAGCCGAAGTTTAAAGATGACCCAACACTTGGACCGTATAACCACGGCTTCTTATTAGGAAGTACGAGTGATATTTCATTTGAAACACAAGGTATACTGGATGAAAGGTTAGAGATTGTTCAGGAAAGTGGTCAAGGGCACGGTGGACATTAATGAAATGAGAAAAGACGCTATGAAGGTAGCGTCTTTTTTTAGGAAACTTTTACATAGCGCAAAATCCTCTACTCGTTATATAATAGCCTTCGTGCAGTCGGCCTAGGTTTTCTTATGGAGAAAATCAAATGATAAAAGAGTAGAGGAGTGGTATTTTGTTTCAAACGATAAAAAATGACTGGTTCTCCAATGTGAAAGGGGATGTGCTGTCAGGAATTGTTGTTGCTTTAGCGTTAATTCCTGAAGCGATTGCTTTCTCAGTTATTGCAGGCGTGGATCCGACCGTTGGGTTATACGCAGCCTTTTGTATTGCAGTTACCATTTCATTTGTTGGCGGACGAACTGGGATGATTTCAGCTGCAACAGGTGCAATGGCATTATTAATGGTCACGCTCGTGAAAGATCACGGTTTGCAATACTTATTTGCTACAACAATATTAACCGGTATTGTCCAAATTATTTTTGGCGTGTTCAAACTGAGCTCATTTATGAAGTTTGTACCTAAATCTGTTATGAGTGGTTTTTTAAATTCACTTGGAATTTTAGTTTTTACAGCGCAATTACCACATTTTAAACATGCAACTTGGCAAATGTATGCACTTGTCGCATTAGGACTTGTAATTATATATGTATTTCCACGTATTACGACGGCTGTACCGTCTACACTTATTTCTATTATTATTGTGACAAGTATTGCACTTATGAGCGGATTGCAGTTAAAAACAGTAGGAGATATGGGAAGCTTGCCGAAAGAATTACCGTTCTTTAGCATTCCTGACGCACCTTTTACACTTGAGACGTTAGGGATTATTTTACCGTACGCAGTTATGCTTGCAATTATCGGTTTACTAGAGTCATTATTAACAGCTTCAGTTTTAGATGATATGACGCATACGGAAAGTAATAAACATAAAGAAGCACGTGGGCAAGGTATTGCAAATATTGTGGCTGGTTTCTTCGGAGGAATGGCAGGGTGTGCAATGATTGGACAATCTGTTATTAATATTAAATCAGGTGGACGAGGTCGTTTATCCACATTTGTAGCGGGCGGATTTTTAATCGTATTACTATTTGTTTTAGGTGACTATGTCGTTCATATTCCAATGGCAGCTTTAGTTGCAGTAATGATTATGGTTTCAATCGGAACATTTGATTGGAACTCTGTAACAACGATTCATAAAGTACCAAAAGGAAATGCGTTTGTTATGATCGTAACAGTTGTGATTGTCTTAATTACACATAATTTAGCATTAGGTGTAATTATTGGAACAGTAATTAGTGCGGTTTTATTTGCATTCAATATGGCAAAGATTCACGTGAAACATTTATATATTGAAAATAAGAAAATATACGAAATTCATGGTCAACTTTTCTTTGCATCTACAGCAGACTTTATAAATAATTTTTCATTCAATGAAGATGTGGAAGAAATTGAGTTGAACTTTACTTATGCGCATATATGGGATGATTCAGCAGTAGCTGCAATTGATAAAGTTATCATGAAGTATGAACAAAGTGGCGTGAAAGTAAGTATAACGGGATTAAATGAACGAAGCTCGAAGATTATTTCAAATTTAGCTACTTATAATAAAAGAATTGCTAGTTAGAAGCCTCCTTTTTAGGGGGCTTTATTATATAATACGGGTAGGATAACGAAAAGGGGATTCAGCATATGTACAAACAAATTATATTAGCATGTGACGGTTCTGAACATGCACTTCGAGCAGCGGAACATGCAACATATATTGCGAAATGTAGCGAAGAAACAAATGTTGAAGTTGTGTACGTAGTAGATAATAGAACGGCAAAATCAGATATTATACAAGGTCAAACAGATCTAGAAACAATATCGGCTAGTCGAAAAGATAAATTAAAAGAGATTGAAGGTTTATTAAAGAAAGAGAACATTTCTTATAAAATTACGATATTACATGGCGATCCAGGAGATACGATTGTTCAATATGTAAATACAGGAGACATAGATCTTGTTATCGCTGGAAGTAGAGGATTAAATACACTGCAAGAGATGGTGCTTGGTAGTGTAAGTCATAAAATAGCAAAACGAGTGAAATGCCCGGTGATGATTATTAAATAAATTGAGTGAGATACTCTGTAGTGTAAGCAGGACTTTGATATAATTCAAGGTCCTTTTTGGCGTATAAAAGGGGAAGGTATGGACATACTAGATACATAAGTTTTAGAAAATGTTAACTTACAAATTTGTAAGTTTGTTGTCAGAAAAATCGATGTTATGAAATTTTTCCCATTGGTAAAATAAGAGTATCAAAGGGGAGATAGGGAGGATGGAAGTAATGAAATCATTGCAAAATTTATCATATAGTCAAGGGGTAAGCTTAATTTGTTTAGGCGGATTTGCTGCATCTGTTACGTTAGCTATTTTAATAAAGATGGTTCATCAAATCTTTTAATTTTAGAGTAGGGAAGGAATTGGTTGTTATTAATAGCAAGAGAAGTATTATAAATAGAAAATAGCTCCTAGCATGTATCTTAGTGCTAGGAGCTATTTTCTTATTTCTCTGTTTCTGCTTTATCGCTTGTTACGCTAACTTTACCCCACTTGTATTGATCTTCTGGTGTATATTTATAATCTTTTACGCGATTATTTACACCTTTTAAGTCAAATTTATAATGAAGTGGAATTAATGGTACTTCGTCATGAACTAATTTTTGCCATTTATCGTAGACATCTTTACGGTACTTTTCATCAGCAGCTTCTGGAGAAATACCTTGTTTTAATAATTCTGTGTTTTTGTCAGTAGCCCAACGTGGGTAATTGAACGCTGCATCTTTAGCCCAAATACCAGAAGGATCTGGGTCAGATCCAGTTCCCCAAGCTGCCGCGAAAAGATCAACTTTTGGATCATCTTTTTTAATCATATCGTAGAATGAGTTAAATTCATGTAAGCGACCATCAAGAAGCTCTACTTTTAGGCCGATGTCTTTCCAAGATTGAATAAAGAATTTTGCAAGTGGTTCACTTACATCGCTACCACTCATTGATAAGAAATTAGCTTTAAATTCTTTACCATTCGGATCTTCACGGAATCCATCTCCGTTCGTATCTTTATAGCCAGCTTCATCTAATAATTTTTTAGCTTTCTCTATATCTTTATCATAGGCACCAGCTTTATTGTTATGATATTTTGGTAGAGATGGTGGAATTGGTGAGTTAGCCGGATAACGTAGGCCGTGATATAATTTTTCACCAATTTCTTTTCGATCGATAGCATACGCCATTGCTTGACGTACACGAACATCTTTAAATTTCTCCTTATCCATCACTACTTCTTCTTTTTCTTTATCCATATGGCCTAATTTAAAACCGATATAGCTATAGTATAAATCAGTTTTACCGACTAATTGTGCATTTTTTAATTTACTTACATTTGGATACTGATCTGCACTTACTTCAGCAATGTCAATATCACCATTTTTTAAGGACGCGTTAACAACGGAAGGGTTAACAACTTTTAAAACCATACTTTTTAGTTTTGGTTTTCCGCCATAATAATCATCAAAACGTTCAAATTCAACGGCTTCACCTGGCGTAATTTTCTTCACTTTAAAAGGCCCGAAACCAATTGGGTTTTTACGAATTTTATCAGATTCTGCTAATTTATCGATTGGTACATCTCCTAAGTATTTCTTATGAAGAGGATATGTCCAAAGTCCAGTTTTCACTGAAGGATTCGGTTCTTTAAATGTAATCGAAATTGTTTTTGGATCCGTTACCTTTATACCCGAAATTTTTTCGGCTTTTCCATTATGGTAATCTTCCATACCTTCAATCATTTGCATTTGAGTGTCATAGCGAGAACCAGCATATTGTTTGTTACCAATTACTAGATAAGAGTATTCTAAATCCTCAGCGGTAACAGGGTTTCCATCATGCCATTTTACATTATCTTTGATTTTTAATGTAATTGTCTTTTTATCTTTAGAAATTTCATATGTAGCAGCGCCATCATTCGTGTATTCCCAGTTTTCGTCATTTGATAATAAAGATTCATCGAAAATTGTAATGACTTGGTTATCAGGATCTCCTTCATATACAGCGAAGTTCAAAAGTCCTTCAAATGGTGTGTTAGAAACAAGACCATATGTTAATGAACCATCTTTAATTTCCTTTTTATCATTTTTAACAGATGCACTAAATTTATTTGTATCTACTTTTTTTGTGCTGCTCGTTTTTTCACTACCACCACTGCCCCCACATGCTGAAAGTAGTAATGTTGAAACGGCAAGTGTACTTAATACTTTGAAAAATTTTGGCTTATTTGTCATTTCTTCCACCCCTTATCCTTTTCTTTGTCTTGCGTCGGCCGAGCGGCGTAGCGCTTGACCAATAAAATTTATACACAGCATCAATGTTAAAATCATGACTGATGCGGGTAACCAAATCCACCATTTTTCTTGTAATACATCTGGATTTCTAGCATAACTAACAAGTGTACCAAGGCTTGGTGTACTTTCTGGTAGACCAAATCCTAAGAAAGTTAGACCAGATTCAATACCGATGTTTCCAGCAAGATTTAATGTAACGCTAACAATGATAATTGAACTTAAGTTAGGTAGTACTTGGAAAAGAATGATTTTCCAGTTTGGTGTTCCTAAAGTTTTAGATGCAGAGACATAATCTAGTTCTTTTTCAGTTAATACTTTTGAGCGAATTAATCTGGCCTTTCCTGTCCATAAGAACACGCTCATAATTAAAATGAAAGTAAAAATATTGAATGTAGGAACAAGTGTAATAAATACAATTACAAGCATTAAAAATGGTAAAACCATAACAAAGTCGATAATGCGCATAATGATATTATCAATAGCTCCTCCAAAATACCCGGCAATTAATCCAATTGAAAGACCAATTAAACAAGAAAGAATAGTAATTGCTAATCCAATTGTAAAAGAGTTCCGTGTACCAATAATAAGTTGGCCGAAAATATCGCGTCCTCCATAATCTGTTCCTAACCAATGTTCAGCAGAGGGGGGAGCATAAATAGCGAATAAATCAACTCGTACAATATCTTCTTGTTTCATAATAAAAGATGTTGCGTAGACTGCTAGTAATAAGATTGCTAGGAAAATAAGTGAAAACATTGCTAATTTATCTTTACGAAGTTCTCGCCACATAATAGAGAAACCAGAAGGGCTTTTTTCGTAATGAATAACTTCAGTTTGTTTTTCAGGGTTTGCTAACATAACGTCATCTCCTTTCTTTAATCAATACGAATACGTGGATCGACGATGCTTAGAATAATATCTGAAAGGAGAGTTCCAAGTAACGTTGCAAATCCAGTAAACATAACGAGTGCAGTTATTACACTAAAATCACGTTGAGAGATAGATTGTATAAATAGTTGTCCAATTCCTGGATAGCTAAAAATACTTTCTAAAAAGATGGCACCGCCAACTAATCCTGTAATTTCATAGCCTAAGAAGGCTGCAATTGGTAAGAATGAATTTCGTAAAATATGTCTAGAATAGATTTTTGATTCTGGAACACCTTTTGCTCTTACTGTACGAACAAAATCTTTATGTTTCGTATCAATAATTTCGCTTCGTAAATATTGAACAGTACCAACTGTTGCGATTAATGCCCCGGATAAAGCTGGTAGTAGCATGTGATTCAATTTGCTTAAATAGTAAGCAAATGTACCTGTTGCAACTTGAGGATCTACGCTACCGCCGGTTGGGAATATTGCAAACTTAAATCCGAATAGGAAGAGCATAACTAGTGCAAATATAAATAGTGGTGTAGCAAAACCTAGATAGTTGTAAAGGGTAATGAGTCGATCAGCCCATGTATCATTCCAACGCCCACTTATAACTCCCAGTGGTATGGCAATTAAATAAGTAAGAATAAGAATGACAAGTGCTAAAGATACTGTATTTCCAAGTCGTTCTCCAATTAAATCGGTTACTTTCATTTTATGTGCATAGGAAATACCAAAGTCACCTTGGGCTGCATTTTTAATCCAGCGAACATATTGTGTTGGAACTGGGTCATTTAATCCAAGCTTTTCACGTTGTTCTTCAATCACTTTTGGATCCGCTTTTGGATTCATTGCTTTGCCAGTTAAGGCATCGCCTGGCATTGCCTTAGCTAGTAGAAAGACAAGTACACTTAACACGAATAATTGCGGGATCATCACTAAAAATCTCCGTAATATAAACTTCCACATGTTTTATCACTCCCTTATGGTAATGCCACCCGGTGCGTTGGCGAGATTGCTTTTAAGTCATAAGCACGACCGTTTTCATTGAAATAATTTTCGTATGATTTCTCGTATTCAGAGCTTACTTGTTGACGGAGCTTACGCTGTCTCTCTCTGTTTTCAGGACGAATATCAGGAATTGCTGATATTAGGCGCTTCGTATAAATATGTTGCGGATTACTATAAATTTCTGCACTAGTTGCTTCTTCGACGATGCGTCCGCGATACATAACACCGATACGGTCACACATATGACGAATTACACCTAAATCATGACTAATGAATAAGTATGTTAGTCCGAGCTCAGCTTGTAAATCTTGCAAGAAGTTTAATACTTGTGCTTGTACAGAGACATCAAGCGCAGATACTGGCTCATCAGCGATAATAAGCTTAGGTTTTAATGTAAGAGCGCGTGCAATACCAATCCGCTGCCTTTGCCCGCCGGAAAATTCATGTGGATATTTATAAATTGACTCTGGATTTAGACCAACTTTATCAAGATATTCTTGAACCGCTCTACGTTCTTCATCAGGTGAGAGCTTCTCAAAATTTCGAAGAGGCTCAGCAATAATGTCGAGAACACGTTTCTTCGGATTTAATGATGAATAAGGATCTTGGAAAATCATTTGAATATCTTTTCGTTGTTCACGTAGCTCAGAGCGACTTAATTTTGTTAAATCTCTATTATTAAAATGAATGCTACCCTCTGTTGCTTTCGTTAAATGCATAATTGCTTTACCCGTTGTTGATTTGCCACTTCCTGATTCACCAACGATCCCATATGTTTCACCCGGTTGTAATTCAAAACTTACACCATCGACAGCACGCACGTAATCTAATGTGCGGCCGAAGAAGCCACCTTTAATTGGAAAATGTACTTTTAAATCTTCTACTTTAAGCAGTGCCATGAGTTACGTCATCTCCTTTCTTATCTTGGAAGTTGAAATGCTTGTAGCAAGTACAACGTACCCAATGGTCTGGTTTTACTTCATGTAAAATTGGATTTTCCTCGTGTTGATCAGGTCTAATCCATGGAATTCGAGCTTGGAAGCGACAACCTGTGCGAGGAAGCTTCGCTAACGAAGGAACCACCCCTTGAATTACATGCAATTTTTCTTTTTCACCATACGCAGATGGAATGGAGTTTAATAGAGAACGAGTATATGGGTGAAGAGGATTGTTAAAAATCTCTTCAACTTTTCCTGTCTCTACAACTTGTCCAGCGTACATAACGACGATACGATCGGCTGTTTCTGCGACAACACTTAAATCATGAGTAATTAAAATGATGCCCATTTTCGTTTGTTCTTGAATAGATTTTAGTAAGTCTAAAATTTGTGCTTGGATGGTTACGTCAAGAGCCGTTGTTGGCTCATCCGCAATAATGAGTGCTGGGTTACAAGCAATTGCAATTGCGATAACAATTCTTTGTCTCATTCCGCCAGATAATTCGTGTGGGTATTGTTTATATGTAAGTTCTGGTTTTGGAATACCAACTTGATGAAGTAGTTCTAAGGTGCGTTCTTTTTTTTCAACTTTTGAAAGGCTTGTGTGGTAGTCTAAGTTTTCTTCGATTTGTTTTCCAACTGTCATGAGAGGATCGAGTGCTGTAAGAGGTTCTTGGAAAATCATACCGATGTTTGATCCGCGTACTTTATTCATCTCTGCGGCTGACATAGTTAGTAAATCCTTATCTCTATAGTTAAGCTGCCCTTGTAATTTTGTATTTGCTTCATTATGCAATCGCATAATAGAAAGGGCAAGTGCACTTTTTCCGCAACCTGATTCACCAACTATCGCGACAATTTCATTTTCATGGACAGTTAACGAAACATCATCTACTGCTGCATGATAGTGATCTTGTATGCGAAAGGAAGTCTGTAAGTTTTCAATGCGAAGAAGTGGATTCTTCATGGCTATCCCTCCATCTTTTCAGAAAAGACTAAATATTTTGTATGTTGTTGTTATTTTAATATAAAATGACAATGTTTGACAAGTATAAGTTGAGAAAATATTCAAAAATCTTTTTATACAAAAATTGAATGCAGTTGTATTAGTAGTTGAGGTGTTTTGGAAACGCTAACATATATGTGAGAGGGAAATAAATCTTTTGTAAGAAAAAAGTATTATATGTAGAAAAAAGAGAGGTGTTCTGGAAAGAACAGTCTCTCTTTTTTTGATAAGAATAATATTAGTACTTAAGCTTGTTTTGGTTTTGCAGATCCTGTCTTTAAAGTAAGAGCAAGGAAGAACATTGCAAGTACACAAGATACAAGTAATAAGATGAATCCGCCATCCCATCCGAATGCATCGACGATAAAGCCCATAGCTGCGCTAGCAAAAGTAGCTCCACCTAGGTAACCGAAGAACCCAGTTAAACCAGCTGCAGTTCCAGCAGCTTTTTTTGGTGCTAAGTCTAGTGCGTGTAGGCCGATTAACATAACAGGTCCATAAATTAAAAATCCAATTGCGACAAGTGCGATACTATCAATCATTGGATTACCAGGAGGATTTAGCCAGTAAACAAGAACGGCGATAAATACACCAACCATAAATAAAATACCAGCAGGTGCGCGGCGCCCTTTAAACAGTTTATCACTCATCCATCCGCAAAGAAGTGTACCTGGAATACCAGCCCATTCGTATAGAGCATAAGCTGTGCGAGAGCTACTATGAGTAAAACTTTTTTCCTCTACTAAATAAGTAGGAGCCCAGTCTACAACGCCGTAACGTACGAAATAAACGAAAACGTTCGCAATAGCGATGTACCATAAAAATTTATTGTTTAGTACGTATGTAAATAAAATTTCTTTTACTGAAAGTTCGCGTTCTCGATCTTTTACTTTTTCATCTGGTGGATATTCTCCAGTATGTTCTTCAATAGAAGGTAATCCACAAGATTGAGGTGTATCTCTCATCGTAATTAATACATAAATACCAACTAAAATTGAAAGAATACCTGGGAAGTAAAAAATACTATGCCAGTCATTTGCAAAGAAATATAACCCTAATGTTACAAGAGAAGGCATAAGTGCGCCACCGACATTATGAGCGACGTTCCAAATAGACATTTTTGTACCACGTTCACTAATAGAGAACCAGTGAACCATCGTACGACCACAAGGAGGCCAGCCCATACCTTGTACCCATCCATTTAAAAACTGAAGGACAAACATAAGTATAATGCTCGTTGTAATGAAAGAAAATGAGCCGAAAATAATATTAATGATACCTGATAAAAATAGCCCAGCTGCTAAAAAATAGCGAGGATTACAACGGTCGGATACGATACCCATAAGAAATTTACTTAATCCGTAAGCGATAGAAACTGCTGAAAGGATAACCCCAAGTTCCCCTTTACTAAAGCCTTGTTCGATTAAGTATGGCATCGCTAGTGAAAAGTTTTTTCGAACAAAGTAGTAACCTGCGTAGCCGATGAAGATACCTAAGAATACTTGTAAACGTAATTTACGGTATTCGCTATCAACGCGATCAGCTGGTAAGCGTTCCGCGTGGGGCGCAGGCTTAAATAATTGTGTGAAAAACATAAAATGAAAATCCTCCCCTAATGAATTCGAAATGTTGTAAGTCAGAGAGAATATAAAAAGGCCATGAAATATAAAAAAGTTTCCTTTTTTATGATTCATAGCCGTATACTCCGATTCTCCGTGACTGTCAATATTAACTTCGTCGAAAATTATACAACTTTGTGACAGGAATGTAAACGTTTTTATAAATAAAAAGTGTTGACGGATTTTGTTCGTGGTATTAATATTTAAATACGTTAAATATTTTATTGCTTAAATAAGAGGTGGATAACATGCCAAATGATATGACGCATATCGATAAAATTCAAGCTCTTGCCTTTTCGATTGGAAAGAAAATGCAGACGGAGTTATTAGAACAAATGCAAGCAACAGGACTTACACCACCGCAGTTTTATATTTTAAAGATTTTAGATCATTACGGTGCTTCAAGAGCTACAAAATTAGCAAAAAAGATGTATGTAAAGCCTAGTGCAATTACAGTGATGATTGATCGCCTAATTGACCAAGAGCTTGTAGAACGCTATCACGACAAAGATGACCGTCGTGTTGTCATCATTGAGTTAACAAAAAAGGGGAAAGCTAGAGTAGAAGAGGCAATGACCGCTCGTAATGAGCATATTGCAAAATATTTCTCACATTTAGAATTACAAGAAAGAGAAGATTTGTTACGCCTCTTTGAGAAGTTAGAAACAATTATTTGCGGGACACAAGAGAAAAAAGAGAATAACTAAGAGGAATTGAGGAGATTACATGGAGCAACAAGAAAACATAAATAGAAAGTTGCTGTTAATCGGTTTAATAATCGCGATGCTATTTGCTGCATTAGATGGAACAATCGTTGGTACAGCAATGCCGCGTATCGTCGGTGAACTAGGCGGATTAAGCTTAATGACGTGGTTAACAACAGCTTATATGTTAACATCAACGACAGTTGTACCAATTGCAGGTAAATTAGCGGATTTACTTGGCCGTCGTAACGTATATATTACGGGACTAGTTATCTTTATGGTTGGTTCGGCGTTATGTGGTATGGCAAATGGTATGACAGAATTAATTATTTTCCGTGGTATTCAAGGTCTTGGTGGCGGTATTATGATGCCAATGGCTATGATTATTATCGGAGATATGTTTACGGGAAAAGAACGTGCGAAATGGCAAGGTATTTTTGGTGCGTTATACGGTCTTGCTTCTGTAATTGGACCACAAGTGGGTGGCTGGATTGTAGACGCAGTGAACTGGAGATGGGTATTCTACATTAACTTACCAGTTGGTATTTTAGCAACAATCTTTATTGCAATGGGATTAAAGTCACATAAACAAACAGGACCGATCAAAATTGATATCGCTGGAATCTTTACGATGATTCTCGGTGTTGTAAGTTTATTACTTGCATTAACGTTTGGCGGAAAAGATTATGCATGGGGTTCTTGGCAAATTATCGGTTTATTTGCATTAGCTCTAATTGGTATTGTTAGCTTTGTTATCGTTGAAACGAAAGCAGAAGAACCAATTTTACCGATGCATTTCTTTAAAAATCGCACGTTTACAATACTGAATGCGATTGGTTTCTTTATGAGTATCGGAATGTTCGGTGCGATTATGTTCGTACCATTCTTCATGCAAGGAATTGTAGGAGTAAGTGCTGCTGAATCAGGAACAATCATGACACCGATGATGATTACAATGATTGTTATGAGTATTATCGGTGGTCAACTTGTATTAAAAGTTGGTGTGAAACCACAAATTATTACAGGGATGCTTATTATGGCTGGTGGTTTCTGGTTATTAACAACGATGGATATGCACACGACTAAACTTACTGCTACTTTTTATATGAGTATTATCGGTTTAGGAATGGGTCTTGTTATGCCGACATTAACATTAGCGTTACAAGAAAGTTTCCCGAAAAAAGATCTTGGAGTCGTAACATCATCAAGTCAGTTCTTCCGTCAAATCGGTGGAACATTTGGTATTACAATTTTAGGGTCAATCATGAATAACACTTCAGGTACAACATTAACAAATAAATTAGTACCTGTATTAGATACGTTCCCGAAAGAAGCGGGACAAATGGTAACGAAATTTAAAGATATGATTCATACAGACCCACAAGGTTTATATTCGATGCTATTTAGTCCAGAAGCATTAAAACAAATGCCAGAAGCATTCGCTAACAGCATTGTACCAATTTTGAAAAACTCCTTAGTAGACTCACTTCATACTGTATTCCTAACAGGATTAGTATTCATTGTAGTGGGTGCTATCTTTACGATTTTCTTACAGAAGATTAAACTATCAGATCGTAAAAAAGACGCTGAAGAGCCTTCTGCACAGGAAAAAGAACAAACTGTATCATATTCGTAATGAAAAAGCATCGCCTTATGGCGGTGCTTTTTTGAGTATAACCTTAAAAGCTTTTTTGTGAGAAATGATTGACGTATTTCTAGAAATACGTTATATTATTTTCTGTAAACGGTTACATGAAATGGAGAGGAAAGAGAATGAGTACGATTAAAGACGTTGCAAAATTAGCGGGAGTATCTGTTGCGACCGTTTCCAGAGTGTTAAATAAAAATGGATATGTTCATGAAGATACATTAAAGAAAGTAGAGCGAGCAATTGAGATGCTAGATTATAAACCTAGTACAGTAGCGCGTTCATTGTATAATAAAAAATCTCGTTTAATTGGCTTAGTTGTTCCAAATATCGTGAATCCATTCTTTCCAGAAGTTGCACGTGCCGTAGAAGATGTAGCGCATAAGCAGGGATACACAGTTGTCCTTTGTAACTCTGATGAGAGTTTAGAGAAAGAAAAGCAATATATTGATGTACTTAGGCAAAATAATGTGGATGGATTTATTGTAGCAACAAATCCACAAAATAGTGTTAATTACATGAAGTTGTCTGTTCCAGTTGTTGCAATTGACCGTATGTTTAATGAGCGTATTCCTACTGTATATGCAGATAACTATGCAGGGAGTCAGGCTGCGACAAAGTTATTAATAGATAAAGGCTGTAAACATATTGCGCATATTCGCGGACCGCGTGACGTAAGCACGGCTAATGAACGTTTTGAAGGTTTTGTAGACGTTATTACGCAAAATAATCTTTCTTATATGATTGCAGAGAGTACATTTGATCCAGCTAATAGTGAGCGTGTAGCGGTGGAATTATTAGAAGAATACCCACATATTGATGGAATTGTTGCTGGAAATGATTTAATTGCAATAGGTATTGTAAAGGCTGCACTTCAAAAGGGGATTTCTATTCCGGATAATTTACAAATTATCGGATTCGATGGAATTTCTTTAACAGAAATGATGTATCCATCTATTACAACTGTTGCACAGCCAATTTATGAAATGGGGAAAATTGCAACAGAGCTGTTGTTAGAGCAGATGGAAGGAAACGTATTAGAAGAGAAACACTATCGTTTACCGATTGAAATTATAGAACGAAATACAACGAAGTAAGGAGATGAAACAGATGCCAAATATTGCAGTAGTAGGTAGTATTTCAATGGATTTAGTGGCTATTTCAAAAAAACGTCCGAAAGCAGGAGAAACAGTAATTGGTGAAGCATTTCATACAATCCCGGGAGGGAAAGGAGCCAACCAAGCGGTTGCTGCAGCTAGATTAGGCGCAAATGTAGCGATGGTTGGAGCGGTAGGAAACGATAATTATGGAACTGTAGTTAAGAACAATTTAGAGAACGAACGCGTTTTTATCGACTATGTGGTACCGGTTACAGATGCGTCGACAGGAATTGCTCATATCGTTTTAGCAGAAGAGGATAACAGTATTGTTGTCGTGCAAGGGGCGAATGCTCTTGTAAATGAGTCGGTTGTAGATCGTTCAAAAGATCTTCTTATAAAAGCAGATATGGTTGTTCTTCAACTAGAGATTCCACTTGAAACAGTAAAATATGTATTGGCTATTTGTGAAGCGCATAATATTCCAGTTATGTTAAATCCAGCGCCAGCACAAGTATTATCAGAAGATATTTTAGAAAAGGCAACTTATATTACACCAAATGAACATGAGTGTCGCATCGTATTAGATGATTTCACATCACCAATTGAAGATTTACTGGCTAAATATCCAAATAAACTATTGATGACAGAAGGTTCTAAAGGTGTTCGTTTCCATAATGGTACGGAGATTGTACATGTTCCTAGCATCGCTGTTGATGTAGTAGATACGACTGGAGCTGGTGATACATTCAATGGTGCATTAGCGGTTGCGCTTTCTGAAGGAGAAACACTTCAAAAAGCAATTCGTTTTGCGAATATTGCTGGTGGCCTTTCTGTAACGAAACTTGGAGCACAGGGCGGAATACCAACGAGAGATAGAGTACGTGAAGTGCAGGTGATTGTCGGATGAAAAAGCACGGTGTATTAAACAGTGAGATTGCATCAGTCCTTGCTTCACTTGGGCATACAGATACAATTGTAATCGCAGACTGCGGGTTACCAATTCCTGACGGAGTAAAACGAATTGATTTAGCAGTTGAGATTGGAAAACCTAGCTTTTTAGACGTATTGCAAGTGGTAGCCGATGATATGGCAATTGAAAAAGTAACGTTAGCAGAAGAAGTCATTAACAATAATGCGGAAGTAAATAAAGAGATCGAGCTGAAATTAATAGAGCCAGCGTTTGAATATGTATCGCATGAACAATTTAAAGAGCACACGAAGAAAGCGAAGGCGATTATTCGTACAGGAGAGGCTACTCCTTATGCCAATGTAATTTTACATGCAGGCGTGATTTTTTAATAAAAGGAAGTGATGGGAATGCGTATTGAAATGAAAAATATTTCAAAGGCGTTCAATGGCAATCCTGTTTTGAAGAATGCACAGTTTAAGATTGAAACAGGGGAAGTCCATGCATTGATGGGGGAAAATGGAGCGGGTAAATCAACGCTCATGAAGATTTTAACAGGTGTATACAAAAAAGATGGTGGAACAGTCACGATTGATGGACAAGAACGAACTTTTAAAAATGCGAAAGAAGCTGAAGAGTATGGTATTGCATTTATACATCAAGAATTGAACATATTATCGAACTTAACAGTAGCTGAAAATATGTTTCTCGGTAAAGAGTTAATGTATGGGAAGACAGGTGTTTTACGAACGCGTCAAATGAACGCGATTGCGCAGCAGCAACTAGCGGAGTTAGGGTTACATGTAAAAGGCGCTATGTTGGCAGGAGAGTTATCGGTTGGACAACAGCAAATTATCGAAATTGCGAAAGCGTTAATGACAAACGCGAGCGTTATTATTATGGATGAACCTACAGCTGCATTAACAGATCGTGAAATTGAAACGTTGTTTACTGTCATTAATAAATTACGTAAAGAAGGCGTTTCGTTCGTTTATATCTCACACCGAATGGAAGAAATTTTTTCAATATGTGATGCCATTACGATTTTACGTGATGGGGAATACGTAGGAAAGAGACTTATTCCGGAAACATCATTTGATGAAGTAGTGAGTATGATGGTGGGGCGCAGCATTGGTGAACGTTACCCAGAGCGAAATAGTCAAATTGGCGATGTCATTTTTGAGATGCGTAACGGAACGAAAAAAGGGAAGTTTGAAAATATTTCGTTTCAAGTGAGAAAAGGTGAAATCCTTGGTGTTGCTGGCTTGATGGGAGCTGGCCGTACAGATATTATGAAAGCGATATTTGGATACGAACCTTTAGATTTTGGCCAAATTTTTATAAATGGACAAGAAGTAAAGATTGATAGTCCGATAGATGCGATTAGACAAAGAATAGCTTTTATTACAGAGGATAGAAAATCTGAAGGGTTAGTTTTAGATTTCTCAATTCGAGAAAATTTAGCTTTACCGAATTTAGAAAGTCTTTCAAAGGGAAGTGTCTTAAGTAACGAACTAGAACAACAGTTTACAGCGGATATGATGAAACTTCTTAATGTGAAAGCAGCTAGTGGAGAGCAAGCGGTGAAATCTCTTTCTGGTGGAAATCAGCAAAAGGTTGTTATTGCAAAATGGCTAGGTATCCACCCGCAGCTACTCATTTTAGATGAGCCAACAAGGGGTGTAGATGTTGGAGCGAAAAAAGAAATTTACTCTATTATGAATAAGCTTACTGAGCAAGGAGATGCCGTTATTATGGTATCATCTGAGCTTCCAGAAGTTTTAGGAATGAGTGATCGCGTTCTTGTTATTCATGAAGGAAAAGTCGGCGGCATTTTAGAGAAAGATGAGGCATCACAAGAGTCTATTATGGCACTAGCTACAGGGGGAGAGTAAGGATGGCTAAGAAGGGGAATGTATTACAACAACTCGGTTCTTTAATCGGTTTAGTATTAATTATCGTCGTAATTACAGCTTTAAATCCAGCATTTATTGAGATTCCAAATTTATTTAATATACTGCGTCAAGTATCGATTAATGCGCTTATTGCATTCGGAATGACCTTTGTAATTTTAACAGGGGGTATTGACTTATCGGTAGGTTCTATTTTAGCATTATCAAGTGCACTTGTTGCTGGAATGATGGCAAGTGGCATGGACCCGTTCCTTGCGATGGCAGTTGGATTATTAGCTGGTCTTGTAATGGGGATTGTAAACGGTATCATCATAGCGAAGGGAAAAGTAGCTCCATTTATTGCAACTTTAGCAACAATGACTATTTTTCGCGGGTTGACGCTTGTTTATATGGACGGACGTCCGATCACTGGTCTTGGTGATCATTTAATGTTCCAAATGTTTGGCCGCGGTTATTTTCTCGGTATTCCGGTACCAGCTGTTACAATGATGGTCGCTTTCGCAGTACTGTACTTCATTTTGAAGAAAACGACATTTGGTCGCCGTACATTTGCAATTGGTGGAAATGAAGAAGCAGCAGCACTATCAGGTATTAATGTTACGAGAATTAAAGTAATGATTTACGGTCTTTCCGGAATTTTGGCAGCGCTTGCAGGTATTGTCTTAACATCACGACTAGATTCTGCACAGCCAACTGCAGGTACTTCTTACGAATTAGATGCAATTGCAGCAGTTGTATTAGGTGGAACAAGTCTTTCTGGGGGAAGAGGATGGATTGTTGGTACATTCATCGGTGTACTAATTATCGGTGTACTAAATAACGGTTTAAATTTATTAGGTGTATCTTCTTTCTTCCAACAAGTTGTAAAAGGACTTGTAATCTTACTAGCTGTATTAATTGATCGTCGAAAAGAAGCATAATGGAGGGACAGTTCATGAAGAAATGGTTACTTATACTCGTTGCATGTATTATGGTCATTACTGCTGGTTGTTCAATGGAACCACCAGAATGGGCAAAGGATTCTAGCGATAAAGGTCGAAATAAAACTATTAAAGTTGGATTCTCTGTTTCAACTTTAAACAATCCTTTTTTTGTAACTTTGAAAAAGGGTGCAGAAAAGAAAGCGAAAGATAGCGGCATCGAGTTGATTGCTGTTGATGCACAAAATGATGCAGCAAAGCAAACGAACGATGTTGAAGATTTAATTCAAAAAGGTGTCGATGTAGTTGTTATTAATCCGACCGATTCAGATGCTGTTGCTTCAGCAGTAAGTGCGGCAAATGCAGCGAATGTCCCTGTTATTACAGTAGACCGCGTCGCAAATTCAGGTAAAGTTGTTTCTCACATTGCCTCTAATAATATTGAAGGTGGTCAAATGGCTAGTGATTACATTCGTGAATTAGTTGGCGGGGGAGCAAACGTTGCTGAATTAGAAGGAATCCCTGGCTCTTCTGCTGCTCGCGAGCGTGGGAAAGGATTCCATAACGTAGCGGATAAGTCTTTAAAAGTAGTTGCAAAACAAGCGGCTGATTTTGATAGAGCTAAAGGATTATCTGTTATGGAAAACATTTTGCAAGCAAATGGTGATATTAAAGCTGTGTTTGCGCATAACGACGAAATGGCATTAGGGGCACTTGAAGCATTGAAGTCTGCTGGAAAAACGGATGTAGTCGTTGTTGGGTTTGATGCAACAGAAGATGCTGTAAAAGCGGTTAAAGATGGGCGTATGGCTGCAACAGTTGCTCAAAAACCGGAATTAATCGGAGAGAAGGCGATGCAAACAGCAAAAGAGATCACGCAAGGTAAAAAAGTGGACAAATCTATTCCGATTGAATTAGAGCTTATTAAGAAAAATAAATAAATATAAAATGAAAATTAGGAAGGAAGAATAATAAATGAAATTCTTTATTGATACAGCAAACATTAATGAAATTAAAGAGGCAAATGCATTAGGCGTAGTAGCTGGAGTAACGACAAACCCATCACTTGTAGCAAAAGAAGGCGTAGATTTCCACGAGCGTATTCGTGAAATTTGCAGCTTTATAGAAGGACCTGTAAGCGCAGAAGTAATTAGCTTAGAAGCTGATAAAATGATTGAAGAAGGAAAAGAATTAGCGAAAATTGCTCCAAACGTTGTTGTAAAAGTTCCAATGACAACAGAAGGTTTAAAAGCAGTAAAAGCATTCTCTGACTTAGGAATTCGTACAAACGTTACATTAGTATTCTCAGCAGTTCAAGCATTACTTGCAGCTCGTGCTGGTGCAACATACGTTTCACCATTCTTAGGTCGCTTAGACGATATCGGTCATAACGGTATGGACCTAATCCGCCAAATCGCAGAAATCTTTGCAATTCACGGCATTGAAACAGAAATCATTGCAGCATCTGTACGTCACAGTGTTCACGTAACAGAAGCAGCATTAAACGGTTCACATATTGCAACAATCCCAGCAAACGTAATTGCTTCATTAGTGAAACATCCATTAACAGATCAAGGAATTGAGAAATTCTTAGCTGATTGGGAAAAAACACAAGAGAAATAATAGAAAATCGAGAATCCTAGTTTAATTGACTAGGGTTCTTTTTTGTTTGAAAGAATTTTCATGCAATTTTGCATATTGTCTTTTAAATTTGTTATATAAGCTATTTAATATATATCAAATCACTTTTTATTTTTCATATTTCGACATAAAAAGGTAGAGGTTCTGACCAGAAAACTGGAGGGGCATGATTCTATAACAGAAAGCTTAACGTTTATAGAATTATGCCTTTTTATATAGGGAGGGCAGAAAGTAGGGATTTTGATTTAAACGCACTAATTTATCTGAATTTTAAGTTTTATAAAAGGAGAGAAATAGAATGAGAAGAAAAGCGCCATTTAAAGTGTTATCATCTTTAGCAATTGCGGCAATTATCGGATGCACATCTGTAATGAGTACTCCGCTAGCATACGCAGAAACGCCAGCAAAAGAGAAAGACAATGTATCTACAACACCAATTGATTACAATTTAATTCAAGAAGATCGTTTAGCGGAAGCGTTGAAAGAAAGAGGAACAATTAATCCAGCATCTTCTAAAGAAGAGACGAAAAAAGCTGTAGAAAAGTATATTGAAAAGAAACAAGGAGATCAGGCAAATAAAGAAATCCTACCAGCGGATACTGCTAAAGAGGCATCTGATTTTGTGAAAAAAGTAAAAGAGAAAAAAATGGAAGAAAAGGAAAAGGTAAAAAAACCTGAAAAAAACGTTAGTCCTGAGCAAAAACCAGAACCAAATAAAAAACAATTGAATGGACAAGTCCCAACTTCTAAAGCAAAGCAAGCGCCATATAAAGGGTCTGTTCGAACTGATAAAGTATTAGTATTACTCGTTGAATTTAGTGATTATAAACATAATAATATTGATCAAACACCAGGGTATATGTATTCGAATGACTTTAGTAGAGAGCATTATCAAAAAATGTTATTTGGTAATGAACCGTACACGTTATTTGATGGTTCGAAAGTAAAAACGTTTAAACAATATTATGAAGAGCAGTCTGGTGGAAGTTATACGACAGATGGATATGTAACGGAATGGCTAACTGTTCCAGGAAAAGCGTCTGACTACGGTGCTGATGGTAGTAGTGGTCACGATAATAAAGGACCAAAAGGCGCACGTGATTTAGTGAAAGAAGCTTTACATGCAGCCGCTGAGAAAGGGTTAGATTTATCTCAATTTGATCAATTCGATAGATATGATACAAATGGTGATGGAAATCAAAATGAACCTGATGGTGTAATTGATCATTTAATGGTAATCCATGCTGGCGTTGGTCAAGAAGCTGGTGGCGGTAAATTAGGTGATGATGCAATTTGGTCACATCGTTCAAAATTAGCAATAGATCCAGTAGCGGTTGAAGGTACAAAATCAAAGGTAGATTACTTTGGTGGAAAAGTAGCGGCGCATGATTATACAATTGAACCAGAAGATGGAGCAGTAGGTGTATTTGCGCATGAATTTGGACATGATCTTGGCTTACCAGATGAATATGACACGAAATATACTGGAACTGGTTCACCTGTCGAAGCGTGGTCATTAATGAGTGGAGGTAGTTGGACAGGGAAAATTGCAGGAACAGAGCCAACTAGTTTCTCACCACAAAATAAAGACTTCTTACAAAAGAATATGGGCGGCAACTGGGCAAAAATTTTAGAAGTAGATTACGATAAAATTAAGCGTGGAGTAGGAATTCCTACATATATCGATCAAAGTGTTACGAAATCCAATCGTCCAGGCGTTGTACGTGTTAACTTACCGGGTAAGAGTGTTGAAACGATTAAACCGGAGTTTGGAAAGCATGCATATTATAGTACAAGAGGAGATGATATGCATACAACACTAGAGACACCATTCTTTGATTTAACAAAAGGAACAAATGCAAAATTCGATTATAAAGCAAATTATGAGTTAGAAGCAGAGTGCGATTTTGTCGAAGTGCATGCAGTAACAGAAGATGGAACGAAAACGTTAATTGATAGACTTGGAGAAAAAGTAGTCCAAGAAGATAAAGATACAACAGATGGAAAATGGATGGATAAATCATATGATTTAAGTCAATTTAAAGGGGAAAAAGTGAAACTGCAATTCGATTATATTACAGATCCGGCTGTAACATATAAAGGTTTCGCGATGGATAATGTAAATGTAACTGTTGATGGACAAGTTGTATTTTCTGATGATACAGAAGGACAGGCTAAAATGAATTTAAATGGTTTTGTTGTTTCTGATGGGACAGAAAAGAAAGCTCATTATTACTACTTAGAGTGGAGAAACTATGCGGGATCAGATAATGGATTAAAAGCAGGAAAAGGTCCAGTGTATAATACAGGTCTTGTCGTTTGGTATGCAGATGATAGCTTCAAAGATAACTGGGTTGGGGTGCATCCAGGTGAAGGATTCCTTGGCGTTGTGGATTCGCATCCAGAGGCATTTGTTGGGAATTTAAACGGAAGACCAACTTACGGTAATACAGGTATGCAAATTGCAGATGCTGCATTTTCATTTGATCAAACACCAGCATGGAGTGCAAATTCATTAACACGTGGACAGTTTAACTATTCTGGATTACAAGGTGTTACAACATTTGATGATTCAAAAGTATATAGTAACAAACAAATTGCAGATGCAGGAAGAAAAGTTCCAAACCTTGGACTTAAATTCCAAGTTGTTGGACAGGCAGAGGATAAATCGGCAGGCGCTGTTTGGATTAAACGTTAATAACATAAAAGCACATTCTTCATATGAAGAGTGTGCTTTTCAATTTGTACAGTAAGTTATTATTTTAGCTTATGTAATACAAGGGTCTGTTCATATGTAGTGTATCAAATTATGTGGGGAAAGGAAATATTTCCGAGGAAATTGTCGAAGTATCGTTGGTATTTATACACTTTTTTTGTAAAAGAAGAAATGTAGTGTTGCCTTTACAGTTTAACTTATTTACATTGTTACTTGGCTATACACAAAAGTAATATATACGGCAATAAAAGAGACAATGATGGAATTAACCCATCATTGTCTTTTTTACTTTGCTGTTTGCTTTACTTTTTATTTTGCTTCTTACATAAATCATTCCAGCGAATGTTAATAAGAATGCAGTTCCGATAACGAAGCTGACGCTAGGGGATGCCCCGATTGCACCAACTATAAAGGATCCAGAAACAACTCCTAATGAGAAGAAAGCATAAAACAATCCGAATGCTTTTCCGCGCTTATCATCTGTCGTATTTTCAACAAGTAATGCATTTATCGATGGGAAAAGGATAGCGAATCCAATGCCATAAATCATCATAACGATAAAGAGCATACCTTTTGTTGCGAATAATCCAAGTAAAGATAACGCGAATGCCATTACTGCAATCCCAATTAGCATGAGTTTTGAACGATTAAATCGATCGTAAATACGGTTTGTTGGTAGCAAGAAGAAGAGGATAGCGGTAATTCCGAATACACTTAACATCATGCCTGTTGTAGATGCTTTAAGCGCTAATGCCTCAACTTTCACTGGTAGCATATAAGTGACAATTCCTTGTGAGAACATTAGTGTGAAAGCACCAATATATGCTTGCAATAACGGTTCTGATTTCAATAGTTCAATCATATCTTCTTTGTTCATCATTTGTGTTCTTGAGGTATCTTTTCTTGATACGTTATTTGGTAAGAAGAATAGAGATACGATTGTACCAAGGACCATTAAAATAGAAATGGTGATGAACACCCACTCTATACCAGCAGTTGCTTTCATAATTCCACTGAAAGCCGGTCCTACAATTGCCGCTGTTCCAACAGCAGCACCAGATAGAGCCATTGCCTTACCTTGTCTTGCTGAATTTGTTTGTTTTGATAAAAACGTAAAAGCAGCAGGAATTAAAAATCCGTCACTAAAGCCGTGCATAAAGCGCACAACTAATAGTTGTTCACCACTTTGAACAACGGTGTATAACAAGACTATGAAACTCGTAAGTCCCATGCTTATATAAAGTATTTTTTTTGCACCAAATTTATCGACAGCAGCGCCAGCAATAATATTACCGATCATATTAGCGAATGAGTACATACCGACAACTAGCCCAATAATAAGAGGAGATCCTCCAAGACTTTGAGCGAACGTACTCATAATAGGTAATTGTGAAAATGTATCTAGAAACGCTACGATAACAATAAAGTAAATAAAATATTTCAAGCGATATTCACCTCTCCTCTGCTATTATGGCATAATGCTAATTTCAACCGCAATGAAATTAGCATTAACAGATGTGGAAAAAAGTCCAAAGTGACAAAATATTGAACGTTATTTGTTAAAATTTAGTGGAAATGAGATTGTTTTTTTGAAATATATGGATAGAAGTATTATAATAGATTGGTAAACTTCACCAGGTTAAGTATATACGTAGAGAGGGATGTATAAAATGAAAGCATTACTTTGGCATAATCAACGCGATGTACGAGTAGAAGAAGTACCAGAACCAACTGTAAGACCAGGAGCAGTTAAGATTAAAGTGAAATGGTGTGGTATCTGCGGAACAGACTTGCATGAATATTTAGCAGGACCTATTTTTATTCCAACAGAAGAGCACCCATTAACACACGTAAAAGCACCGGTTATTTTAGGTCATGAGTTTAGTGGTGAGGTAGTTGAAATCGGTGAAGGCGTTACTTCTCATAAAGTGGGAGATCGCGTCGTTGTAGAACCAATTTATTCTTGTGGTAAATGTGAAGCTTGTAAACATGGACATTACAATGTTTGTGAACAACTTGTTTTCCACGGTCTTGGCGGAGAAGGCGGCGGTTTCTCTGAATATACAGTAGTACCAGAAGATATGGTCCACCATATTCCTGATGAAATGACGTATGAACAAGGTGCACTTGTAGAACCAGCGGCGGTAGCAGTTCATGCAGTACGTCAAAGTAAATTAAAAGAAGGGGAAGCTGTAGCAGTATTTGGTTGTGGTCCAATTGGACTTCTTGTCATTCAAGCAGCTAAAGCAGCAGGAGCAACTCCTGTTATTGCAGTAGAACTTTCTAAAGAACGTCAAGAGTTAGCAAAATTAGCAGGTGCGGATTATGTATTAAATCCAGCTACTCAAGATGTACTAGCAGAAATTCGTAACTTAACAAGTGGTTTAGGTGTAAATGTGAGCTTTGAAGTAACAGGTGTCGAAGTAGTACTTCGTCAAGCGATTGAAAGTACAAGTTTTGAAGGACAAACTGTAATTGTTAGTGTGTGGGAAAAAGATGCGACAATTACGCCAAACAACCTTGTACTAAAAGAAAAAGAAGTTATCGGTATTCTTGGATACCGTCATATCTTCCCAGCTGTTATTAAATTAATTAGCTCTGGCCAAATTCAAGCAGAGAAATTAATTACGAAAAAAATCACAGTAGATCAAGTTGTTGAAGAAGGATTTGAAGCACTTGTAAAAGATAAAACACAAGTGAAAATTCTTGTTTCACCTAAATAATAGAGAATAGTAAAAAGTAGCCCTTTTCTAGAAATAGAAGAGGGCTACTTTTTTTCTATACAGAAAGGTGATAGACTTTCCTTTAACTACAGGTATTTTGTTTGGAAGGGGTAGTCTAATGCTTTCATTTATGTTGACATTGAAACGGATGCTAAAAGCTTGTTTACGAGCGTGGAAAGATAAAGAATTTCAAGTATTATTCGTATTAACATTTTTAACATTAACATCTGGTACAATTTTTTATAGTACAGTTGAAGGATTACGTCCTCTTGACGCTTTATATTTTAGTGTGGTCACGTTGACGACTGTCGGTGATGGGGATTTTAGTCCGCAAACTGATTTCGGAAAGATATTTACAATCTTATACATATTTATTGGGATTGGATTAGTGTTTGGATTTATTCATAAGTTGGCAGTTAATGTACAACTGCCAAGTATATTATCGAATAGAAAAAAAGAGTAAAGCATGTGGATGCTTTACTCTTTTTTTACATTAGTTTAGACAATCATTTGCAGTAGATTAACAATACTTTATTACAATATAAGTGCATTCATTCATTATATTCACTATGTATAAAGTTATAATGATATGAACATTTGCATATTTTAATTTATTGATAGAAATTTCATGAAAGGTGGGATATTCTAGTCATAGGTTAACCGGACGATATCATAGGATCCTAATAAAAAGTTTACAATAATTCAATTATAAAATGGAGGATTTCAGATGAAAAAGAAAGTACTTGCTTTAGCAGCAGCTATTACATTAGTAGCGCCGTTACAAAGTGTTGCATTTGCTCATGAAAACGATGGAGGAAGTAAAATAAAAATAGTTCATCGCTGGTCTGCTGAAGATAAACATAAAGAAGGCGTAAACTCTCATTTATGGATTGTAAACCGTGCCATTGATATTATGTCTCGCAATACAACACTTGTAAAACAAGATCGAGTTGCACAATTAAATGAATGGCGTACGGAATTAGAAAATGGTATTTATGCTGCTGACTATGAAAATCCTTATTATGATAATAGCACATTTGCTTCACATTTCTATGATCCAGACAATGGAAAAACATATATTCCATTTGCAAAGCAGGCAAAAGAAACTGGCGCTAAATATTTTAAATTAGCTGGTGAATCATATAAAAATAAAGATATGAAACAAGCATTCTTTTATTTAGGATTATCTCTTCATTATTTAGGAGATGTAAACCAACCGATGCATGCGGCAAACTTTACAAATCTTTCGTACCCACAAGGATTCCATTCTAAATATGAAAACTTTGTAGATACGATAAAAGATAATTATAAAGTAACGGATGGAAATGGATATTGGAACTGGAAAGGTACAAATCCAGAAGATTGGATTCACGGAGCGGCAGTAGCAGCGAAACAAGATTACGCTGGCATTGTAAATGATAATACGAAAGATTGGTTCGTAAAAGCAGCTGTATCACAAGAATATGCAGATAAATGGCGCGCTGAAGTTACACCAATGACAGGTAAGCGATTAATGGATGCACAACGTGTTACTGCCGGATACATTCAGCTTTGGTTTGATACGTACGGAGATCGTTAATTATTAAAAAAAGGTCAAATCTCACAATAGAGTATTTGGCCTTTTTATAACTAATACATGGAGGTATGAAGCGTGAAAGGAAAACTGCTAAAAGGTGTACTTAGCTTTGGGATTGGTTTAGGAGTTTTATACGTAGGATCTTCAGCTCAAGCAGAAACATCTACAAATCAAAATAATACTTTGAAAGTGATGACGCATAACGTGTATATGCTATCAACAAATTTATATCCGAACTGGGGACAAAGTGATCGTGCTGATTTAATTGGGGCGGCAGATTATATAAAGAATCAAGACGTTGTTATATTAAATGAAGTGTTTGATAATAGCGCATCAGATCGTTTGTTAGGGAATTTGAAGAAAGAATATCCAAATCAAACAGCGGTATTAGGTCGTAGTAACGGAAATGAATGGGATAAAACGTTAGGTAGCTATTCATCTTCAACTCCTGAAGATGGGGGCGTTGCAATCGTGAGTAAATGGCCGATCGTTGAAAAGATTCAATATGTATTTGCAAAAGGATGCGGGCCAGATAATTTATCGAATAAAGGATTTGTATACACGAAAATTAAGAAAAATGATCGTTTCGTTCATGTAATTGGGACGCATTTGCAGGCTGAAGATAGTATGTGCGGAAAAACTTCACCTGCATCTGTACGTACAAACCAGCTAAAAGAAATTCAAGATTTTATAAAAAATAAGAATATACCAAATGACGAGTACGTCCTATTTGGTGGCGATATGAACGTGAATAAAATAAATGCAGAGAACAATAGTGACTCAGAGTACGCATCTATGTTTAAAACATTGCACGCTTCTATTCCATCTTATACAGGACATACAGCAACTTGGGATGCGACGACAAACAGTATTGCGAAATACAATTATCCAGATGCATCTGCTGAACATTTAGATTATATTATTGCAAGTAAAGATCATGCGAATCCATCATTTATAGAGAATAAAGTATTACAACCGAAATCTCCAAAGTGGTCTGTTACATCATGGCTCAAAAAATATACGTATGATGATTATTCTGATCATTATCCAATAGAGGCAACTATTTCTATGAAATAGTCCTAAAAAAGTTTCTTCTTAAATAGGAAGAAACTTTTTTATTTTGTAGAGGAAATTTAAACTTTCTTTCCAATATGTATAAGACATATAGAGAAGAGGAGAGAAAAATGTGGATCGAGGAATTTTTAAAGAGGTTCCATTACCGTGTGCATTTTTGGATGAAGTGGCTTTAGATAGAAATATTCAATCGATTATAGAATTAAGTGGGAATAAGAAGATTCGTATAGCGAGTAAATCGTTACGTTCTGTTCCAGTTATGCAAAAGATTTTAGCTACAAATGATCGATTTCAAGGTATTATGTGTTTTTCACCTAGAGAGGCTTTGTTTTTAATTGAACAAGGATTCAATGATTTATTGCTCGGATATCCTGCTTATGATAAAAGGGCTTTACATGAAATAAGTTTGCTAACAAAGCAAGGCCTCATTATAACTTGTATGGTGGATTGTGAAGACCATATTGTTTATCTAGAAAAAATTGCTGAGGAGTCTAAAGGGTGTTTTCGTGTTTGTTTGGATATTGATATGAGTAGTCGTTTTTTTCAATTTCATTTTGGGGTAAACAGATCACCGGTAAAAGATGTGCAAGGTGCTTTGAAAATAGTAAAAAGGGTGAAAGAATCATCATTTTTAATACTAGATGGTGTAATGGGATATGAAGCTCAAATTGCTGGGGTAGGAGATCACATACCGAATCAAAGAGTGAAAAGTAAAGTGATTTCGTATTTAAAGAAGAAGTCAGTGTTAGAAGTTAAAGAAAGAAGAGGACATATCGTAAAAGAAATACAAAACCTAGGTATTGAACTAAGGTTTGTAAATGGGGGAGGCACAGGAAGTATAAAAACAACTGAGCAAGATAATTCAGTTTCAGAGATTACAATAGGTTCTGCTTTTTACGCTCCGAAACTGTTTGATTATTATAAAGAGGTCAAATTTCATCCAGCTGTCGGATTTGCCTTACCAGTTGTGCGGAAATCAGCCCCGTTTATTTACACTTGTCTAGGCGGTGGATATATTGCCTCAGGCGCAATTGGGAAAGATAAAGAACCTGAGGTTTGGAGGCCAAATGGTGCAAAATTGTTAGCTTTAGAAGGTGCTGGCGAGGTACAAACACCGATTTTTTATAACGGCGAGGAACAAGTAGAGATAGGAGATTCTATCTTGTTTCGCCATAGTAAAGCTGGAGAATTAAGTGAGCGGTTTCCTTTTTTATATCGTGTGAAAGAAGGAGAGATTGTTGGGGAGTATTCAACATATCGGGGGGATGGTCAATGCTTTCTATAAAGGGGCAAAAATGGAGAAATTGGACAGGGAATGTAGAAGGAACGCCGCATTATACGATGTATCCAGAAAGTATACAAGATGTAGTAGAAGTTGTAGGGCTTGCGCGAAAAAAGGAGAAGAAAATTCGTGTTGTCGGTTCAGGGCACTCGTTTACACCTCTTGTGCAAACGGAAGAAATTTTAGTTTCTTTAGATGAATTGAAGGGCATTGTGAATATTGATGCGGAGAAGATGACCGTTGAAGTATGGGCAGGAACAAAGCTATATGACCTAGGAAAGTTACTTGAAGAAAAAGGTTATGCACAAGAAAATTTAGGGGATATTGATTCGCAATCTATTGCAGGAGCGATTAGTACGGGAACTCATGGGACGGGTGTTACCTTTGGGAGTTTATCAACACAAGTTATAGAGATTACCGCAGTTTTATCTACAGGTGAGAGTATAGTTTGTTCGGAAACTGTGAATGTGGAATATTGGAGAGCCTTTCAGTTGTCGCTTGGGATGCTAGGTATCATTGTAAAAATAAAATTGAAAGTTATCAGGGCGTATTCACTTGTGTATGAAAGTGAAAAACAGTCACTATCTACTGTAATGAACAAATTAGAAGAATATAAGAAGAATCGCCATTTTGAGTTTTTTGTTTTTCCTTATTCAGATGAAGTACAAGTGAAATTTACAAACGAAACAACGGGTAAAAAAAGTGATTTGAAATGGCATAAACTAAAGGTAGAGTTGCTTGAAAATAAGATGTTTTCTTTGTTATCTAAAGGATGTAAATGGTTTCCTTCTATAAGTAAAGGAGTAAGTCGATTATCGGCTAAAGCTGTACCGAATACAAAAATAATCGGCCCGAGTTATGAAGTGTTTGCTACATCGCGTGCGGTTCCATTTTATGAAATGGAGTATAGCGTTCCTTCAAAGTATATGCGGACCGTTGTAGAAGAAATTTCAAGCCTTATTGAAAAGAAAAAGTATAAAGTGCACTTCCCAATTGAATGCCGTTATGTGAAAAGGGATGACATATGGCTCAGTCCAGCGTATGGAAGAGATTCAGCGTATATAGCTGTTCATATGTATAAAGGTATGAAGTATGCTGCTTATTTTGGTGAGGTGGAGAAAATTTTTCTAAAGTATGAGGGACGCCCGCATTGGGGAAAAATGCATACGTTAACGTACGAAAAATTACAAAATATATATCCAGAATTGCATTCGTTTCTAAAGGTGAGGAAGTTATTAGATGAAGCAGAAATGTTTTCAAACCCTTACACAGAAAAATTATTTACGATTATGAAAAAAAGCTGACAAAGTATTACTTGTCAGCTTTTTTTAGTATGATTGCATTTCTTGTTTGACTAATTCGCTCGTAAAATAGTAACTTATCACGACTAAATACATGTAATAAAACATGAATAATAAATAGACCGTTAATTACGAGTTGGAATAATAATATAACTACTAATACTAAAGGCTCTTTAAGATTTAAGATAGAGCTACTAGAAAGAATATAATTGATTCCACCTAAAACGAAATAGAATATACCGTAACGGATGAATAGTTCCTTCAACGTAATACGATCTGATTTCCCTTTCACGTAAATACGAAGCAATGCTTTACCAATTGTCTTTCCATTCGTAAAGTATGGAATGATAATAAAGTAAATAAAGATCGAACACGTTATGAAAATGAGTTCGTATATGTTCGTGTAAGATTGAATATTAGAAACAAAGAAGGAATTTCCTTTGTTTTTAATGACAGGTACAACGATAGATAAGAAAATCCAATCAATTTGCATCGCGATAAAACGACGAACGAATCCGACTGGTTTTGTTTCCAAATCAATATGACTATCTAATTCGTTTGCTTTCGGAAGGAAGTACGTAAATATTGGTGCAATGATAAAGCCAATTACGCCGCCTAATGTATTTAAAAACAGATCGTCTATATCAAATAAGCGGTAGGCACAATTATATATACCGTATAGTCCAGTCACTTGTGTTAGCTCGAAAAAGAGTGAAAGACAAAAAGAAATACAAATTGTTTGTAAGAAACTACGTCGGAAATAATAACGTAAGTAAATACCAAATGGAACGGTTAATAGAACGTTAAATGCTACTTGTAAAAACGCAGATTCTTTTAATAGGTAGAAATAAGTAGCTGGTTTCGTTAAAATTGCCGAGGTATGATTACTAATTTCTTGTATGAAATAAAATGGTGATAGTTGCATATGTTGCGTATTAGCCGGTTGTAGGCTACAAGTATCATATGTTTGTGGTAACGGCAAAATCACAAGAAAATAGGCATTTAATAAGTAAAGTAATAATGAGTATAAAATAAATGAACGCCATTTATTTAAATAACCATACTTTCGGTAGTTAAATATTAAAAAAGGTATTAAGAGAAACATTGCTAAAATAGGAAATAAAATAAATGCTGTTTTTACTGGAAATAAATATGCAGTCAAAATGAAGCTCCTTTCATTGAAAATTCGTTTATCATTATAACGTTAAAAGAGCCTAAAAACAAAATTAAAATATTTCGAAATAGAAAAAATTTCAAATTTAAACGGGATTAAGTTACACTAAATTTAATATAAGGATATTGTGATTATTATAAGTTGAGAGAGGGTACAAGATATGCGATATGAGCTTTTTTCTGTAAGTGGGGATCATATTAGAACTTTTGAAAGTGCATGGCGTTTTCAGGAGGGAGAACAGATTTTTGTTCATGATGATCAAACAAAACGAAATTTTATTATTATCCGCCTAACGCATGATGTATTTCAACAAAATAAACATGTTATTCGTTTGTATTGTCAAGAAAAGAAAGTATACGCATAAAAGGGGGCCCCTCTTACTGTACAGAAAGGTAAGAGGGGTTTTATCATTATAAAGATATAAAAAAGCGAGTCATCCTAGTTTAATAGAATGACTCGTTTTTCGATTTGTAAGTTGAACTTTATAAGAAAATAAGAGTAAGTACACCTACGATAATGCAATAGAAAGAGAAATATTTTAAATTTCCTTTTGCCATAATGTTCATAAACCATTTTAAAGAAATATACGTCATGATAAATGTTGCGATAAATGCAACGACATATGGTACGAATAATGTGTCTAGATTTGGATCTTTTGCAATGTCTGTAATACTTAGTAATAAACCACCTAAGCTAACAGGGATATATAGTAAGAATGAGAAACGAAGAGCTGTTTCTTGCTTCATACCAAGTAACATCGCTGCTACGATTGTTGCACCTGATCGGCTTATTCCAGGAATTAGTGCGCAAGCTTGTGCTAATCCGACGATGATTGCATCTTTCATAGAAAGGTCGCCATCATTTTTACGCCCACGCAAGTTTCTAATAATCCAAAGGCCGACAGCAGTAATAAGGAGGGAAATCCCAACCATCTGCACACCTTTTAAGTACTGATCGATGTAATCTTTAAATAAAACACCAATAACACCTGCTGGAATGGTCGCAATAACAAGATAAATAATAAAGAAGAAATCTGATTTTGCGTCTTCTGCTCTTGTGAATATATAAGATAGACCATTCTTCGTTAGACGAATTAAATCATTTCTATAAATAAGTAATACAGCTAATAATGAAGCTGAATTAACAAGTAGTTCGAAGCTAAACCCTTCTATTTTTAGTCCTAGCAAATGCTGTGCTAAAACGAGGTGACCGCTTGAAGAAATCGGAATTGGTTCTGTTAGTCCTTGGAACAGACCAAGAATTAAATATTTTAAAATGTAATGAAATTGTTCCATAAAAACCTCCTTGTTTATTAGTCGAAAGAAACAACTTGTTCATTATAACAAAGATACGGATGAATATTGAGAAGAAATAAATATTCGAAATATAATAAAAACCCCTTATAGCGCGCTATAAGGGGTTTTTATTATTAATGAGAAGCCGTTGTTTCTTGAAGACCTTTAGTCAATTGAACATCGACTTTTTCGGCATCATGAATGTGGTTCATAATAGTAGTATTTAATTTTTGGAACATTTGTTGTGTATTAGCGAATTCTCGTAATATATCATCATTACAAGATTTTTGGTTTTCGATAGCTTTAATAACATTTGTAGCACCATTTTGTAACGTTTGAATCATAATTAAAATATTTTCAATTCTAGCGTTTGTATCGGCACTCATTTCTACACCTTCATCGACTAAATGTAAATTATCTTTTGTGTTATCGTATGCTTTTTCAATTTCTTCTTGAATTTTTTTCGTTAAGTTGCCGATGTTTTTTGTACTTTCCGCTGTACTTTCCGCTAGCTTTCTTACTTCATTAGCAACGACAGCGAATCCTTTACCGTGCTCTCCAGCGCGCGCAGCTTCAATACTCGCATTTAAAGCAAGTAAATTCGTTTGTGCTGCAATGTTTTGAATGACTTCTACAATTTGCTCGATTTCTTTTGAACGTTCACTTAAATGATTCATACTGTTAGACGTACGCTGAGATTGTTCACCTAATTTGTTAATTACAATAAGTAAACGGTGAACAGATTCTTTTCCTTCATTAGAACAGTCAATAATTTCTTCAATAGATTGAATTAAGCTTTGTTCTTTTTGTAACATTTCGTTATTCAATTCATTGGAATGTGTAGTACGCGTTGAAACATTTTCGAAACATGAGTTTAATTGTTGAACTAAATTTTGAAGTGTATGGTGTTGATTATTTACAAGTTGATGCTCTTGAACGACGTTTTGCACACGGTCGTGAATAGAAGAAATGATCACTTGTTTTTCAGTATCTTTTTGTTTTAATTCTGCTTCTAGTTCTTGTATACGATTTTCTAATTGATCAATTTTATGTAGAAGTGATTTTTTTTGAGTAAACATATATTTATTTCAACCGCCTTTAGAAGTTATATTTTCTCTATATTTGGATTTTAGCATCTTTTATAATTTTTAAATATAGGAATTGTTAAATATTTAAGAATCTATTACATTTTATGCATAATTCCCTTTTTTTCGTCATGAAAAATAAACTGTATTTAATGGTATTGTAAACAAACTGTAAAATAAATCATGTATAACTGTATAAGAAGGGAGTCGGATTATGAACTATTTTAAGCGAATCAGTAGTCTAGTATTAGCAGGAATTATCGGTCTTTCTAGTACAGTCGCTGTAAAAGCAGAGTCAAACGACGAGAAACTTAACAACATGCAACAGCAATTGCAGCAAAACGATGCAGATATGCAAAAGAAAGAGCAAGAGAAGCAAGCTGTTAGTAAAGAAATTAAAGGTATCGAAAACGAACTACATAATTTAAATAATACAATTGCAAAAAATAAAGAGGATCAAGCTGCTATTCAACGTAAAATTGATGAAACACATAAGCAGATTGAGCAAAAAAAGAATGAAATTGTCGTTTTAGAGGATAAAGTCCTTGCTCGTAAGGATATTATGAGAAAACGTATGGTTTCTGTTCAAAACAGTTCAAATACAAGTTTAGTAGTGGAAGTTGTAGTAGAGTCAAAAAACTTTGCAGATTTCTTACAACGTATGAACGCAGTTTCTACTATTTTAGAAGCTGATAAAGAAATTTTACGTCTACAAGAACAAGATCTTCGTCAAATTGAAGAGGATAAGAAAACAATTGATGAAAAAGAAGCATCTTTAGTAGTAGACAAACAAAAATTAGCAAAAGCACAAGCTGAGTTGCAGGATAACTTGAAAAAGCGTCAAGATAACTTACAAACAGTTCAAGCTAAATATAATCAGGTTGCAAGCCAACTTAATTTAGCAGCAGAAGAAAAAGCTAAAATTGAGTCAAATATGAAGGCAGTACAAGAAACAATTGCTCGTGAGCAAGAAGCAGCAAGAATTGCAGCAGAAGAGCGTGCAAAAGCAGAGGCAGCTGCAAAAGCTGAGCAAGAAGCTTTAGCTAAGGCACAGGCAGATGTTGCTGAAAAACAAAAGCAAAAGCAAGAGCAAGAGCAAGCTAGTAAGCCAGCTCAAACTAAAAATAATAATTCAAGTGTAGAACCTGCACAACCATCTAAACCAGCTGCTGGTGGAAGAGAAATCTATGTACATGCAACAGCTTATACAGCAGATCCAGGTGAAAATGGCTATGCACCAGGTCAACAAGTATATTCTGCATGGGGAGGCTATAACCTAACTGCAAACCCAGGAATGAAATTAATTGCAGTGGACCCATCTGTTATCCCATTAGGTTCTCGCGTATATGTTGAAGGATACGGAGAAGCAATTGCAGCAGATACTGGTGGCGCGATTAAAGGTCACAAAATTGATGTTTTAATGCCAGATAAAGCTTCATCTAGTAAATGGGGCAGAAAAAATGTTAAGCTTACAATTTTAAATTAACATGTAATCCAACTTTACAATATGTAAAGTTGGATTTTTTTGTAATTATAATGTTAAGTTGAGTTTACATTTTGTTAAGGATAGCATACAATGACGGTGAGAGGTGGTAAATTTGACCATTTTAAATAGAGTGAAGGAATTAAGAGCTCGGTTTAATTTTTCGCAAAGTGTATTAGCAGAAAAGGTTGGAGTGACAAGACAAACAATCGCGGCAATTGAAAAAGGGGATTATGTCCCTTCACTGTTATTAGCACTTACGATTTGCGATGTATTTCAGTTAAAGATGGAAGATGTGTTTGTTTTAAATAAGGAGGGGGAGAATGATGAATAAAATTGCTGTTTCTTATATTGTAAATGTGCTGAGATTTGTGATTGCTTGTTGGGCATTTATTGAACTCTATTATGCTTGGATAGAGCTGGCAAATATTATTGAAACTGAGAAATTGCCATTTGAAGTAACAATCAATATGATACCATTAGGAATGTTAACAATTGTAGCTATTATAACGACGATTTTTTATAAAGTTCAAAAGAAGAAACATAAAGCACTTTCTTATTGGATGTACCCGTTATTATTTCCACAGACAGATGAGCGGGAAAAAGAAATCACGCAAAAGGCGTGCCGAACAACATTTATTTCATTCTGGTACGGAGTAGTTATTGCTATTGGATTTTTAACACTTTCTCCTGTAGCTAATTTATATATTCCTGGATATCCGTTATATATTTTATTTTTCATGCTTTTTGTTCAAATGACAGTCTTTTACGTATCATTATACAGAAATAAATTAGTCTAAAAAGAAACCTTCTTGCATTAGCAAGAAGGTTTCTTTTTAGCTTACACTTGTACATATAGCAATATTATCTTATCATTTTATATAGAGTAAGATTTTGTAAGGGAAAGGAATTGTATATGAATAAGCAAAGAATTTATAGTATAGTAGCAATCCTTCTATTTGTTGTAGGTGGTGTGTTAATCGGAAAGCCATTTTACGATGGATATCAGGCTGAAAAGAAACAGACTGAAAATGTGCAGGCTGTTCAAAAGATGGATTATGAAAAACATGAGACGGAATTTGTAGATGCTTCGAAAATTAATCAGCCAGACTTAGCAGAAGTAGCGAATGCATCATTAGATAAGAAACAAGTAATTGGTCGTATTTCGATCCCGAGTGTTTCATTAGAACTTCCTGTTTTAAAATCTTCTACTGAGAAAAACCTATTATCAGGTGCAGCAACAGTAAAAGAAAATCAAGTAATGGGAAAAGGGAACTATGCATTAGCAGGACATAATATGTCTAAAAAAGGTGTTTTATTTAGTGATATAGCTTCTTTGAAAAAAGGCGATAAAATTTATTTGTATGATAATGAAAACGAATATGAGTATGCGGTTACTGGTGTATCTGAAGTAACTCCTGATAAGTGGGAAGTTGTAGAGGATCATGGGAAAGATGAGATAACGCTTATTACATGTGTATCTGTGAAAGATAATTCTAAGCGTTACGTTGTTGCTGGTGATTTAGTAGGAACGAAGGCGAAGAAGTAAAAAAGAAGGTCAACTCTTTAAAGAGTTGACCTTCTTTTTTACTAATGTTGAGAAATAATAGAATATTTTAGTTGGTATTTAAGTATTTTTCTATTTATGTATAATAAAGTTAGAATTCAAGATTTTGGGAGGAACAAGAGTGAAACAACAGGTGAAGAAACTTCTTTTAACAACAAGTGTAGCGTTATTGGTAGCTCCAATTTCAGCCTATGCGCATCCAGGGCGTACAGATGCTAATGGGGGACATACGTGTCGTACAAATTGTGAAAAATGGGGATTACAGTACGGGGAATATCATTATCACAATAAGCCAGCTTCTAGTAGTGGTGCAACGAGTTCAGCTCCTAGCCCAAATAATAATGGTGCTGTAGAAGCTGAAAGACAAGTAGAAGCGCAGCGCAATACTGAAGCTGAAAAACAACGTGCCGCAGAGGCGCAGCGTAAAGCTGAAGAAGAGAGACAACGTGTAGCGGAGGAACAAAGAAAAGCAGAGGAAGAGAGACAACGTGTAGCTGAAGAACAAAGAAAAGCAGAAGAGGCACGTAAGCGAGAGGAAGCACAGCGTCAAGCTGATATGGAAAAAGGGCAGCTTGAGGGACAAAAAAGTGGAGAGACTGATTTTAAAGCAGGGAAAAATGATGCGGAATCACATTTAGCTGGAAAATCAGATACATATAAAGAAGCATTCAAAACTGCATATGCTGCATCTTGGTCTTTAGAAGAACAGAAGAAAACGTATTTTGAAAAAGGAAAAGAGCAAGGTTTAGCACAAGAGACGATGGAAGATAGTCAAATTGCTCCGGAGTTTAAGCCGAACTTTGCAGAAGGTTTCCAAGTAGGGAATAAAGAAAGAACAGAAAAAATTGAAAAAGAGCAAGCTGAACTAGGGGAAAAGGCAGGTAAGGAACTAGCTGGAAAGAAACCTGGAAATAGAGAGAAAGATGTGTATGTGAAGGCGTATGAAACAGCTTATGAAAAGGGCTATAAGTCTACAAAAAAAGCAGTAGAAAAGGCTGGCTATAAGTATGCATTTGAAAACTATGATTTGAAAATTCCTGCTAAGTATGAAAAAAATGAATCGTTAAAGAAATGGTTTATTGAAGGATTTAAATCAAATAAAAAAGCAGCAGAAATTAGAGAAGAAGGCTATAAAAAAGGAGACAGTTGGCTTGCATTCTTCTATAAGAATTTTGTGCCAAGTGAATATAAAGAACATAAAGAGCTGTACGAACAAGCGATAGAAAAAGGTAAGAATGCATAAAAAAAGATGAGGGGAATCCCTCATCTTTTTTTATTCCATCCATTTCACTAATCTCTTAGAAATTAATAATAAAACAAAACCTAACACAATTGCTGCAGCTCCGATTACTGTAAATACTTCAGCATACCCAAGTGAAGTTGTGAAGCTTGCTAGTTGTCCACCTAAAATGTTGGCGATTCCTGAGCTTGCTAACCATACTCCCATTAATAAAGAAGCAAGTTTTACTGGGGCAAGTGCACTAACCATTGATAGTCCAACAGGTGATAAGAATAGCTCACCTAACGTATGGAAAAGATACGTAAAGACGATAAATAGTAAGTTTGCTTTTTCTGTAATGTTATGTTCATCACTACCTGTTTTTAATGTAGCGATAACGAGAATGATATAACCGATACCAAGCAAGATCATACCAAGTCCCATTTTTGTTGGGATTTTTAAATCCCCGCGCTTGCGAGTTGCAAGTTTTGCCCATAATGCTGAAATGACTGGAGCAAGTAAAATAATAAATAATGGATTGACCGATTGGAACCAAGATGTTGGAACTTCCCATCCGAAAACAGAGCGGTCTACAAATTTGTTTGTATATAATGTTAACGAACTACCAGCTTGTTCAAAGCCAGCCCAGAAAAAGACAACAAAGCATGTTAAAATGACGATAACTGCGGTACGTTGTTTTTCTTTTTTTGTTAAAGGTGTATCTCCAACTGTTGGTTGTCCATCAGCTGTTTGCAAATCGCGAGTTGGTTTTTTACCGATATCACCAAGGTAGCGATTTGATAATGTTGTAAATAAAATTTGTCCAATAATCATTCCGATTGAAGCTGCTAAGAAACCGTAACGGAATCCATAATGTACAACGCCATCAATTGTTGTTTTGAATAAATTTTCTGATAAAAATCCACAAACGAGTGGAGCTAAAAATGATCCGACGTTAATACCCATATAGAAAATGGTAAATGCACTATCACGTTTTGGATCATTCTCTTCGTATAATTCTCCCACAAGTGTAGAGATATTCGGTTTAAAGAATCCATTACCGATAATAATAAGCGCTAATCCGAGGTATAGGCCTAATTGGTTTTGCAAGGCAAATAGTGTAAGGTTACCGAGTGCCATTGTTATACCACCAATTGTGATGGCTTTTCGTCTACCTAGAAAACGGTCTGTTAAGTATCCACCAATCAATGGTGTGAAATAACAAGCTCCAGTATAAAATCCGTAAATAGAGAGTGCCCATGCGGGACTAAACCCAAGACCACCGCTTACTAAAGCTGTCGTTAAATATAATGTTAATAATCCTCGTAATCCATAGTAACTAAATCTTTCCCACATTTCTGTAAAGAAGAGTAAGTATAAACCTGGAGGATGTTTCTTTTTTCTTTGTTGTTCTCTTTCTAGTTGTATCGTTGATTCCATGTTATTTTCCTCCTGACACAAACAAAAACAAAGTTAATAATTTTGTACATTTAATATTTTACCTTATTAACTATTATAAGTCAATAAAGGTTGATTTTTCAGAAGAAATTGGAAAAGAGGGATAGCTATAGAATGGGTGTTTCTTTTATGTTAGACTATGGACTATGTTTTCTTTGTTAGGAAGCGGATTATTGCACTTTTTTATATGTGAAATTGATTTCATAAAAGATGAAATTAAAGAAGGAGAAACAAATGAAATTGTTACAGAAAAAAGAAATTTTACTGATTAGCCTTATGTTATTCTCGATGTTCTTTGGAGCGGGGAATCTTATATTCCCACCTTTCCTTGGGTATGAAGCAGGAGAACATGTGTGGATTTCATTAATAGGATTTATTATATCAGCAACAGGTCTTCCTATATTGGGTGTTATCGCTATTGCGAAAGCGGGAAGCTTTCAAACGTTAGCGGGTAGGGTTCATTCTTCATTCGCCATTATTTTCCCATGTATCGTGTATTTATTTATTGGACCAGGTCTTGGTATACCACGTGCAGGAAGTTTAGCTTTTGAAATGGGACCAGGTCAGTTCTTCACAGAATCGGGAAGTGTAGTTTTATTATGTTACACGGTTATTTTCTTTAGCATTGTGTACTGGTTAAGTTTATCACCGTCTAAATTAATGGGGTTGTTCGGAAAAGTTTTAACACCGTTATTATTAGGTATGATTGCCCTTATTTTTATAAAGAGTATGTTTACATCAGTTGGCAGTGTGAAAGAGGCTGCTGGAAACTATGGACAAGCTCCTATGTTCCAAGGCTTTTTAGAGGGATATTTAACGATGGATGCGCTAGCCGCTTTAATTTTTGGGATTGTTATTGCAAATGCTCTTCGTGCAAAAGGTGTTGAAGATGATAAAGGTTTAGCGAAATATATGAGTATTGCTGGAATTGGTGCAGGACTATTATTATCTATTATTTATGTCATACTTGGATATGTTGGTTCAATTAGCGGTTCGTTAGGTACATTTGATAATGGGGCGAACGTGTTAGCGCAAGTTATGACTACATTATTTGGACAAGGCGGAGTCGTTTTATTAGGTCTTATTTTTACGATCGCGTGTTTATGTGTGTCAATCGGACTTGTTACGTCTTGTAGTCAATTTTTCGCAAGTGCATTTCCGAAAGTAGCGTATAAAGTTTGGGCATTTATATTAAGTTTTGTTAGTATGATTTTAGCTAATTTAGGATTAACACAAATTTTAAAAGTATCAGTACCGATTCTTGGGTTTATTTATCCAGTTGCATTAACGCTTATTATTCTAGGGTTATTCCATAAATATATTGGAAAGTATGCATACGTATATGCAGTAACTGTTGGGATTGTAGCGGTATTTAGTGCAATCGATATTTTCAATAAAAATGTAATGATGAATCAGTGGACATCAATATTGAAATACATTCCGTTTTATACAGAAGGTGTTGGATGGATTGTTCCAGCTATTATAGGTGTTTGTATTGGCGTTATAGTTAGTATTGTTCTAAATAAGAATAAATGAGTAAAAAGGTGTTTTCCTATTTCGGAAGACACCTTTTTTTTTGGAAAAATAGTATTGAAAATGAATAGACTAAGAGTATGATAAAGGTAATTGGTAATATATAGGTTTTGAATAGATGATGAGGGGGGAGCGTATGAAGGAGGATTTAAATAAGAAAATAGAAGCGCTAGAAACGGCAATTGAAACGATTCAAGAAGCGCTTTTTGAATTGAAAGCAAAACAAAGAGAAATAGAAGTAGAAAATGCTCAGCAACATGTTAGTAAAGAAAAGAAAGAATATATTGAAACGGTAATGGAGGAAAAGCAAAAAGAAGAAGTAGTTACAATAAAGGAGCCCGTGCAAGAACGTGAGGTAAAACAAGTAGATATATCTGCATTTAAACCAGAACCATTTAATATTATTAAGTTTTGCCAAACTTGGTTACCACGCATATTTGTTGGCATTATGTTACTTGGAGTAATCTGGTTATTTAAAGCAGGGGTAGATGCTGGATTATTAACACCTGCAATACGAATTGTGTTTGGTATTGTCCTATCAATCGGTTTTTATTATATAGGTGATATTCAAATTAAACGAGAGCGGCAAGCGTTGGGTTTAGTATTAGCAGGAGGAAGTATTACGGGTATAGTTTTAACGACATTTGCGGCGCATTATTTATATGGATTTATTCCAGCAAGTGTTGCGTTTGTATGTAATATTGCATGGGTCATTTTAGGTATTTATGTAGCGAAGAGGTATCAATCGGAATATCTTACTATATTCGTAGCCGTAGGAGCGTTCTTCGTGCCATTCTTATTAAATAGTACGACTCCTAATCCTTATATTTTCTTTGGATATGAGACGATACTAACACTTAGCTTATTATGGTATGCGTTGAAAAATCGTTATCAGTATTTATATATGATTTCTTATGCTGTTGCTGCTATTGTCCTTTTTGTTTTCTTTGCTATTATGTCAATGTTAGTAGAGGATTTGCAAATACAGTTAACGGTTGTTTATGGTTTGATTCACTTACTATTATTTTGGCATATGTTTACGGAGAGAAGTTTTATATTAGAGCCACGTTTGGCGATATTTAGTGCGAATGCAGTTTTCTTTATATTAGCCATTTCAAAAATACCTGAATTTACAACATGGGGATTAATGATTAGTGCACTCGTGCACGCTATTATGTTCGTGTTTGAATATAGGAAGAATCGACATTCTACATTTACAAATCTTTTATTTGGTTTCGCAATGGGTGCATTTAGTTTAGCGATTTTATATGAGTATAGTTTAGTGAATGCAGCGATTGTATTATTATTACAAGGTTTCCTCGGTATGGTGACTGCTATTAAAGTAAAACAACAGATGAAATTGTATGTTAGTGCGACGATTTACGCGATTGGAATGATACAGACTATTTTTAGTCCGTTTGATCATTTCATTTCAGCTGGGTTTGTTGCCCATATTATTTTAATAGGTACATTTTATTACTGCATGAAACAAGCGAAAGATGTGTTAAGGAGCTTTGGAAAATATGTTTATTCTATAACGCTCTATTGGTTTATGGTTATCGTATTTATTGCAATTACTAGAGTCGGTGAAGTGCTGTCTACAGATGGAAGTATAATAAGCGTATCTGTATCGTTATTATGGATGGTATATGCATTATTTGCCGTTTGGCTTGGACGGAATAAAAATATGAATGAAATATTGTATGCCGGCTTAGTCGTGTTAGTCGTAACGATAGGGAAGCTATTCCTTCTGGACTTACCAGAAGTATCGATGATGATCAGGGCTGTGTTATTCTTAATTGTAGGAAGTATAGGTATCGTTATTTCAAGAATGTTTTTCTCGAAAGAAGAGAAGTGAGAAGAAGGCAATCCGCATGCGGATTGCCTTTTTCATTATTTCTTATCAATTATTACAGCTTCATTGTATTTCGCTGTCGTATTTTGGCGTAGACGAAGAGTTGCTTGTCCAGCAGTATTTGGATTGATTTGTACATTTACAATCTTCTCAGCAGAACCTAAGCTGTTTGTTGTGAAAGAGAATGCACTACTATATCCAAAAGCAGATGGCCAAGAACCATTTGTATTTTGAACTTTTGCTACTTGTGTACCGCCAGTAGTGAATATACCTAAAGAGTAATTAGTGTATGTTGTGTTTGGTAATAAGTTATTTACTTGGATTTTTATTTGGAACACTTCATTGTTTGGTAGAGTGCTAGGGTGTGTAACTACGTAGTCGTTTGCTGTTACAGCACCGTTATAACCGTATGAACCTGGTTTAAAAGTATTTGTATTAAACCATTGATAACCTGCATTTGGCGCACTCCAAGGTTCAGGTTGTGGCTCAGTTGATAAGCTTGGTTGTTCAAATGTTTGTAAAGTGGTAGGTAAATCAAGTTGTAAACCATTTACTTGATCTAAACTTGTAAATGTTTCTTTATTCGATAGCCAATTTACGATGTTTTCTAGTAAGATAGCATCGTTTTCTTCTTTATATCCATCGTAAGTTTTCTTTGTTTGGCCAGAATCTTCACGAACATATTTTGGCGATGCATCTTCAACGGGAGAAGAGTCACCGATAAAGGCAGCTTTTCCAAGTCCTACTTTAGCGATAGCGGCATAAGGACCCTCTGCAACACCACCGCCGTTATAAACACCGCTATCAACAGCGTTATTCCATTTTGATGGGTTTTCTGGAAGATAAACAAGTCCCTTTGCTAGTTTTGGATTTGTAATAGCTAGAGTAGAACCAGCATGCATTGCTACAGATGAAACACCTTTTGTAATTCCGAATGATTGTTCAGGTGACACAATATTTTTAGCGGAAACATCACCAATTGCATTGTAACGGAAGCGAATACCGAAGTTGTCAGATAGCCAATCAGAGCTTTCTACTCCTTGCATAGCTTGTGAATTTATTTCTTCGCTAGACATTCCTTTTGCAGGATTATCCCATGCACCGCGTCTATATCCATTAAATACTTCAGAAGAGTCCCAGCGATTTTTATTACGATCTGCATTATAATGGTCAGCGATAAAGAAAATACTTCCGCCATTTTTCACATATTGTAACATTGCATCTTGTTCAGATTTCTTGTAAGGAATATTAGCTTCTGGAACGATAAATACATTGTAGTCTTTTAAATCTTCGTACGTAAACGGTGTTGATTTACGAAGTTCTTTTACATGATATCCGTTTTGGGCAATACCGTTTCCAAAATCAGAAAAGCCACCATCAATAACCCAGTCAGCGGTCCCGGCCGTTTGACCGTGTGTATTATCGAATAATACTTTCTTCCCGCTATTTTGATTTACAACTTTTGCAGCAATTTCAGGAGCTGGGTCTACTGAGCTTTCGGCATAAGTAGACGGAAGGACTGAAGCTCCTATACTTAGTGTAATTGCTGTTGCTAAAGAAAATGTAATCCATTTTTTATTCTTCATAGAAGAATCCCCCTAATAAAAATATTTGCTTTAATAATGTAATCTATTTTTTTCAGGAAAGAAAGATAGAAAATATTAAATAGTGTAAAGATAACGTTAATTTAATTGAGAAATATTTGTGTGAATAATGAAAAAATCTCTTCCTAATGAATTAGGAAGAGATTTTGGGTTTAACTAATTTTTGAATTAGGTGTTTCATCAATTTTATGGAACCCTTTCATGTAATACACGATAGCTAAACCAATAAGCCAAATAGGACCAACAATCAATGCAATTCTTGTATCTTCTGAATACGCCATTATACCTAATACTAGTGCAAGGAAAGCGAGTGAGAAATATGAACTTAATGGATGTAAAGGCATTTTATATGTTAGCTTGTCCTTTTTATCAGTTTGCAAACCTTTACGGAATTTAATTTGAGCGATTAAAATGATGCCCCAAGTCCAAATTGCCCCGAAAGTTGAAATACTAGTCAGCCATGTAAACACTTTTGCGGGCACAAGATAGTTTAATATAACACCAACGAGTAAAACGATAGCTGTTGCTATAATTCCTTGACTCGGAATACCGTTTTTATTTAAACGACCAAATCTTTCAGGTGCTTTCTTTTGCTGAGCTAATGTAAATAGCATACGGCCTGTACTAAATAAACCACCATTACAAGAAGAAAGAGCTGCTGTTAATACGACAAAGTTAATAATCCCTGCTGCTTTTGCGATACCGATTTGCTGGAATGTTAATACGAATGGACTTCCTTTTTCACCAAGTTCATTCCATGGATAAATTGCCATCATAACGAATAGAGCCCCAACGTAGAACAGTAATATTCTCCAAAATACGTTATCGATTGCTTTTGCGAGTGTTTTTTTCGGATTTTGAGCTTCACCCGCTGTAACACCGATTAATTCAACGCCTAAATAAGCGAATAACACCATTTGTAAAGAGAGTAGTAACCCAGAAAAACCATTTGGGAACCAGCCACCATGTGACCAAAGGTTTGAAATACCAGTAGCGATACCACCGTTTCCGAATCCGAATAAAATAATACCAGCTCCAATAATTATCATACAGATAATTGTGACAATTTTGATGAGAGCAAACCAAAATTCAAGTTCTCCAAATACTTTTACGGATAAGAAGTTGAAAGCACTCATTAATAATAGAGCGAGTAAAGCCCAAGTCCAGCGCGGGATATCTGGGAACCAGTATTGCATGTAAATGCCAGCCGCTGTAATTTCAGCCATACAAGTAACAACCCATAAGAACCAGTAGTTCCAACCAGTAATGTAGCCAGCTAGTGGTCCAAGGTAATCATAAGCATATTTACTAAAAGAACCGGCAACAGGTTGTTCAATTGCCATTTCTCCGAGTGCTCGCATAATGAAAAAAATAACGAGTCCGGCGATCATATAACCTAGTAGAATAGAAGGGCCAGCTAGCTTAATAGCAGAAGCGGATCCTAAAAATAGTCCAACGCCAATAGCGGAGCCGAGCGACATTAAAGTAATATGTCGTTCTTTTAAACCACGGTTTAAAGTTTCAGATTTGTTTGTGTGCTGCATAAGAAGAATCCCCCTTGTAGAGTGAACGATATTTGAATGCGTTTACTAAACATTTAACTATTTCAAATTATAAAACATTTCTATCTGTTATGCTACAAAAATAAACATGATTAACTGTACTACATCTGTACTTGTCAGACTTAAACTTAAAATTCGAACTATTAGTGAATATATTGACTCTTCTTTTTATTGATTGTTAAGATTAAGTATTATATTTTCTCACATACTAGTAAGAAAAGAATATGTGATAATAATTCAGATGTAGGAAGGGTACATAACCATGTTTCAATTACAAAAATATAACACTTCTGTGAAGCAAGAGCTTTTAGCTGGCATCACAACTTTTTTTACATTTGCGTATATTCTTGTCATCAATCCGAAAATATTATCTGATGCAGGTGTACCATTTGATCAAGCTTTTACAGCAACTATTATTGCGACTGTTATAGGGACGCTATGTATGGCGTTTTTAGCTAACTATCCAATTGTTATTGCTCCAGCTATGGGAATGAATGCGTATTTTGCTTATTCTGTTGTTCAACAGGCAGAGGGGATTACATATGTCATTGCGTTTTCAGCAGTATTTGTAACAGGTATCATTTTTCTTTTATTATCTTTCACTTCATTTAGGCAAAAGCTAATTGTCGCAATTCCTGATAGTTTAAAACATGCAATTGCAGGTGGAATTGGACTATTTATTGCTTTTATTGGATTACGCCTTTCTGGAATTATCGTTGATCATCCATCTAATTTAGTTACGATTGGTGATTTTCATTCTCCAGCCGTTATTTTAACTTTAATTGGTTTAATATTAGCGGCGGTATTAATGGCATTACGTGTGAGTGGTGCATTATTTATTAGTATGATTGTGACAGGAGTTATCGCCTTCTTTACAGGGCAACTGAAGTTTACGGATAAAATTGTTGCGATGCCTCATTTACCAGAGGGAATTATCGTTTCAAACCCAATCAACGCCTTTTCAGATGTAATTGAATACGGATTATATGGTGTTGTATTTTCATTTTTACTTGTACTGTTATTTGATACAACAGGTGCACTACTCGGTTTAATTAAACAAGCAGGCTTAATTACAGATAATACAGAGAAACGTTTTGGTAAAGCGTTTATTGCAGATGCAATTGGCGGGACTACAGGCTCTATATTTGGAACAAGCCCAACAGCAGCGACGATTGAATCATCAGCTGGTATTGCTGCAGGTGGTAAAACAGGATTAACAGGTATTGTAGTTGTCGGTCTAACGATTATAACGGCATTCTTCAGCCCTGTGATTGCTTCTTTATCAAGTGTAGCCGCTATTACAGCTCCTTCATTAATTATTGTAGGTAGTTTAATGGCGCAAAGTCTTCGTGATATTAATTGGAATGAATTTGAAGATGCATTACCAGCATTTTTAATTTTCGTTGGTATTCCGTTAACGTCTAGCATTGCGAATGGAATTGCAATTGGATTTTTAGTGTATCCAGTCTTAAAAATTGTGAAAGGGAAAGCGATGGAAGTACATCCGTTACTATACTTATTTACAATTTTATTTGGATGTCATTTATTCTTATAATATAGATATAGGAAAGGGGCTTCTTATGAGAGGCTCCTTTTTTGTGTATAATAAGGTGAAAATCAAATTAATGGAGTAAAATATAAATTACTTAATGGAATATATATGTTACAATATAGGTGAAGGAGGAACATGAATGGCTGTAAGTAAAATAAAAGTCGCGCGTGTTCAGTTAGATTTAACGCAGCAACAATTAGCAGAAAAAGTAGGCGTTACAAGGCAAACGATTAGTTTAATTGAGAAGGGGAAATACAACCCGTCTTTAGATTTATGTTTGAAAATTTGTTATGCGGTAGACAAAACATTGAATGATTTATTTTGGGAGGAAGAGGAGTGAGGGGATGAGAATGGTGAAAGATGAACGTTTAATGATTGAGGGGCTAAAACATATTAGACTCGTTTTCATCTTACAAAATATCGTCATACTAGGTATTGTTTTTTATCGCTACGTTTTGCAAGATGCAGGATATGAAAGTGTTTCGGATTTATTAATGGTATTTATGTGCGGGATCGTAGTCAGTAACTTCTTAAATTTAAAACATTCTGTAGAGGCATATGAGCATACAGGTGGAGTATCACGGAGCTATTTTATGAAATTATTATTTATTCCAGTAGGTATTGTTATTGGAATTGTAGCTATTTGTATCATTGTAACACCAGATATTTCTATAAAGGAAATTAGTATGACAGGACTTATTATGTTTGCTTGTTTTTTAGTTCCTAGTTTGTTTATATACATATATATGAGAAAAATAAAAAGTGAAGATTGAAATATAAGAAAAGCTTTCCCATATTGCGGAAAGCTTTTCTTATATTCTTTTATACAGTACTTTATGAAGGCCAATCGGTTCAATTTCAAAGATTTCACCATGTTCCTGGAAGCCTAAGCGCTTGTAATATTCAGCTACAGTAATTCGGCCATTACACCATAATATATTTGCTTGGCGTTCTTGCAAGACTTGCTCCGCTTTCTGAATTAAGGAGCTTCCAGCACGTTTGTTTCGAAATTCAGGTAATGTGGCCATTCCTCGTAGACGATAATGAATACCTGCTAGTAAGTCAGGGTATATCTCTTTTGAGAAGGAAGCGATACTAATTAGTTCATCGTTTATAAATGCGCCTAAGTGAAAGGTGTCCGTTTCATAGTCGGAAGAGTATTTACAATCTGCTAATGTTTGATTCGGGCGTAAAATTTTTTGACGTAATACGTAAGTTTCAGATCCCTCAATATTTTTCACGGTAATCATATTAACATCCTTTCTTATAAGGCGTTTTCTGTTAGTTGTATAAAGAAATAGGCAGGTGCGGCGAAAAGTCCGAGTATGCTAGCAGTTCCGAGAAGGAGTGAAAGTAAGAGGCAAGAGTATTTTATTCCATTCGATTTTTTCCATCCGTAGCTACAAATTTCAATGCTAACACCGATTAGAATAATGGCAACGAGTATTTCTGCTAATAATAAAAGAGCTAAAGTTACAATAGACATAATGTGATCCATCCTCATAATATGTGATAGTAACATTTTACCATATAAAATGGAAAAAAATGCCCCTCAATTATGTGAGGGGCATTTTTCTATTCTAATATGCTTTTTAGTGTATCGATATGTTCTTTTGAGCCAGTTACAAGTAATGTATCGCCGTGTTGTAGGCTTGTATCACCATGTGGGATTAATGCTTTATTTCCACGATAAATTTGAATGACGAGTACATCGCCTAAAAATGGAAGGCGACGAAGTGCAACGCCGTTATATTTATTACTCCGTAGTTCCACTTCACGGACTGTTTCGTTTGCTGTTGTAATTAAGCGAACGAGACTCGGTTTATCAATTAGTGCACGTAATAGAATACGTGTAGAGTTAATTGTTGAGAATACGGCGATATGTTCTTGCGTTGCTTTTTCTTGTAGAAGTGGATCTTCTACACTTGCAATAACATGTTCAACCCCTAGCTCTTTTGCATGTTCTGCTAATAATAAGTTTTGTTCATCATCGCTTGTTGCAACAACAACGCGGTCTGCATGAAATGCTGTTTGTTCAGTTAATGAAGCGATTGTGATGTCATCTAATTTTACGATAGGGAAGTCATGTGATTTCGCTTCCTCATCATTTATTTTATTTTGACGCATCATATATAGTGTTACGTCATAATCTTCTCGTTTTAAATCAAGTGATAACGGAAGGGTAATTCTGCTTGCGCCAATAATAGAAACTTTTGGTTTTGGTGTTTCTACTTTTGGGAACATTTTTTTAAATAATATAGGTGCAAAAATACAAGTAATAACTGCGCTTAAAATAAGGGAAGCAGATAAACTTGGACTGATGATTCCTAGTTTTTCACCAATTTGTGCAGCTGCAATAACTAAAGAAAGTGTCGATGTTAATAAGATGGCACTTCCTAGTACGATATTACGTGGATACCATTTTCGTAAGACGAGTGATGGTAACAGTTTTGAAATAAAGAGTCCTACAATTAAAATTGGGATCATTAGCATGCTAGAAGGTTCTTTAAAAATAGACCAAACTTCTAGATTCACACCAACCATTACGAAGAAAATAGGGATGAAGAAACCGTAGCCGATGGAATCCAGTTTTTCAACCATATCTTCATTTGGTGATAATAACGATACGAGTACCCCTGCTAAGAAGGCACCTAAAATATTTTCAGCTCCAACAGATTCAGATAACCCAACTAATATTAAGATGAGTGCAAAAACAGCTCGTGTATCAATTTGTACACTACCAGCTTTTAAGCTATCTAAGTATGGAATGTTTTTAAAGCGTTTTGCAACGAAGTAAATAACAATACCAGCGCCGAATAGAAGAAGAAGGAGCCACATGCTTTGGCCGCTTTCGGAATTTAATCCGACGAATACAGCGAGTAAAATCATTGTAACTAAATCTGCAATAACAGCGACTAATAAAATGATTTGTCCGATTGCCGTTTTTCCTAAGTTATTCTCTTTTAATGTTGGTACAACAACACCTAAAGAAATAGTTGAAATAATTAAAGTCATAAACATTGCATTATCCACGAATCCTAGCCATACGAACAGTAATGATAGGGCATAAGATAAGATGAAAATAAATAAGAAGATAATGCTTGCTGCTTGGAATGTGTTTGGTTCGTTTGTCGTATTCTTTTTCCCTTTTTGTTTAAAGATAGAAAAATCAATTTCTAAACCGCTTAAGAACATTAAGAAGATAAATCCTAGTGTCGATAAGACTTGAAGCCACATATCTGGCTCAATAATATTAAACCCACTTTTACCTACAAAGATTCCTGCAATGATTTCTGCAACAACGACAGGAAGTGCTTTTAATTTAAAGCGTTGTAACAAAAGGGGAACGAAAAACGCGATTGCAACGACAACCATAAGTGATAGAACAGAAGTATGATGTTCCATTGCGTTCTCTCCCTTCAAATAAATATAGTACTTATTTAGCCATATAATAGGTAGAAAAGCAACGCATATGGATTCGATTTCATAAAGAAAGAGTTTTCTTAAGATTTGTCATAATAAGTATATTTTTCATGATTCTGTTGTTAATTCCGTAATGTGGATGTAATAGGAGAGGGGATAAAGTGAAGGCTTTTACGGGCAGTTGATCCCCCTGGGGTCTTACTGCTCGTTAATGAGGGATAAAAAAAGACTGCTGAGGAATCTCAGCAGTCTTTTTCATGTACATTACATTGAGAAGAAGATCCATACAGTTAAACCAACTGTTGCAGTTGCAACGAAGAAACTGTATATCATAGTAAGAATTTGAACTCTTCCTTCTCCTTCTTTTAAATGCATGAACATAATTAATTGTAACAACGCTTGCGCAACAGCCATTACGATAATAGTTGTTAAGATTGTTGAAAGTGGCAAGTTTGTATAAAGTGCCACGTATAACGCTAGAAACGTTAGTGCAAGCGATAAAATAAATCCGAAAACGTGTGACCAAGGGAATCCGCTATGCGCATGCCCGTTTGCCTGGTTGTTATTTTGACCCATTTACGCCACCATCCCGTTCAAGTAAACTAGTGTGTAAATAAAGACCCAAACAAGATCAAGGAAATGCCAGTATAAGCTGATAATAAATACTTTACGAGCTGTAACTGGTGTTAAACCTCGTTTTAAAATTTGGATAATAACACAAATTGCCCAAATGATACCGCCTGTTACGTGGGCTCCGTGCGTTCCAAGAAGAACGAAGAATGCAGATAGGAAAGCACTTGTTTGAATTGTTGCGCCTTCACCGATGTACATAATGAACTCTTCGATTTCAAAGAATAGGAAACCTGCACCTAAAAGTAATGTAAGGATGAACCATCCAAGCATTGCTTTTTGGTTGTGCTTACGCATTTCGTGAATTACGATACCACATGTGAAACTACTTGTTAAAAGTAGTAATGTTTGAATTAAAAGCGTTTTAAGTTCAAACAGTTGCGCTGGGGTTGGGCCATCTGCCGTACGACCAGCAAGTACTAGATAAGAGGCGAAAAGTGTTGCGAACAGCATAATTTCAGCCCCAAGAAAAATCCAGAATCCTAGGATATTCAATCTGCTTTGCTCGGATTGATATTCCAAAGGTAAGCTTTTATCTAAAGCCGCCATATCATTTCACCTCTCATGCTATATGTTCTGTTTCTTTAATTTCATCAACACTTACGTAGTAGCCATCATCATAATCGAATGAACGATAGATTAAGCAAGCTAAAATACCAACGCCGCCGATTGCTGCAAGCCAGAACCAGCTAAATACTAATGCGAAACCTGCAAGACCGAAGAATAAAGACGCAATAATAGGCACACCAGAGTTACTTGGCATGTGAATTGGTTTGATATCTTCTGCTGCTGGTGTAACTGTTTCTCCGCGTTTTTTCATGTACCAGAAAGCATCAGCTTCTTTGATTTCAGGAAGTTTCGCGAAGTTGTAATGTTGTACAGGAGATTGAGTTGCCCATTCAAGTGTACGGCCATCCCATGGATCTCCAGTTGTGTCACGTTCACCGTGACGAGCACTCCAAATTACGTTGTAACAAAGAATTAGGAAACCAATACCCATCATTACCGCACCAACAGATGCGATTTGGTTTAGCCATCCCCATCCAAGACTTTCAGAGTAAGTGTACATACGACGAGTCATACCGTCTAAACCTAAGAAGTACATTGGGAAGAAACAGATATTGAATCCGCTCATAAAGATCCAGAATGTCCATTTACCTAGGCGTTCGTTTAACATATGACCAGTCATTTTTGGATACCAGAATGTGAATCCAGCAAGCATAGCGAATACTGTACCTGCGATTAATACGTAGTGGAAGTGAGCAATTAGGAAGTAGCTGTTATGGTACTGATAATCAGCTGCTGCCATACCAAGCATAACCCCTGTAACCCCACCGACTACGAAGTTTGGAATAAATGCCAATGACCAAAGCATTGGAACTGTAAAACGAATACGTCCTTTATACAGTGTAAACAACCAGTTAAAGATCTTAACCCCGGTTGGAATCGAAATCGCCATTGTCGAAATCGAGAAGAATGAGTTAACCGCTGGACCTGCACCCATCGTGAAGAAGTGATGAAGCCATACGACGAAACTTAGTAAAGAAATTGCAACCATTGAGTATACCATCGCACTGTAACCGAATAGACGTTTACGTGAGAATGTACTAATGATTTCAGAGAAAATACCGAATGCCGGTAAAATAACGATATATACTTCAGGGTGACCCCATACCCAGAATAGGTTGGCCCATAACATTGGCATACCGCCGCTCGCCATCGTAAAGAAGTGAGCATCGAATAGACGGTCAAATGTCATTAATGCAAGAGCAACTGTTAATACTGGGAAAGCGAAAATAATGATAACTGTTGTAATTAAGATTGACCAAGTAAACATTGGCATTCTCATTAAAGTCATACCAGGTGTACGCATTTTTAAGATAGTAACAAGGAAGTTAATACCGGTCATTAGCGTACCGAGACCTGAAATCTGTAATGCAATTGCGTAGTAGTTATTTCCTACACCAGAAGTAAACTCTGTACCTGCCATTGGGAAGTAAGAAGTCCACCCAGCGTCTGGAGAACCACCGATTACGAAAGCGATGTTGAATAACATTGCTCCGACAAAGAATAACCAGAAACTTAAAGCATTTAAGAACGGATATGCAACGTCACGAGCACCAATTTGTAATGGTACTACAAGGTTCATTAATCCCATAACGAATGGCATCGCCATGAAAAGAATCATAACTGTACCGTGTGTTGTGAAGATTCCGTTATAGTGTTCAGCATTTAAATAAGTTGTTTCTGGGAATGTTAACTGTGCACGGATCATTAAACCGTCCATACCACCACGGAATAACATGATAACCGCAGAAATAATATACATGGCCCCAATCTTTTTATGGTCAACAGTTGTTAACCATTCGTCCCAAAGCCATTTCCATTTTTTATACTTTGTTAGTACGAAAATGATTGCTAATGTCACAAGAACGATAGAAGCGTCTGCACCGTAAATAATCGGGTCACCTGTGACAAAGAATTCATCAAGCTTCACTGTGTTCACTCCAATCTGTTGGAATAATAGCTATTATTTTTTGTTTTTGTAGTAGTTGTAATCACAATATTCAAGTGATTTTGGATCTACATAACTTAAGTGGTGACTAGAGAATGTCATACGACCAACTACACCAGGTTTAACAATTTCGTTGTACTTATCTTCTGTTAGTTTAGGAGCAGTTTGTTGTACTTCTTTAACCCACTTGTCATATTTCTCTTTAGTTTTTGCTTCAACTTCGAACTCCATATGTGTGAATCCTTCACCAGAGAAGTTCGCACTACGGCCTAGGTAAGAACCCGGCTTATCAGCTTGTAAATAAAGATCCATAATCATGCCATCCATAGTGTACTTCATACCACCAAGTTCTGGTACCCAGAAAGCATTCATTGGACCGACAGAAGTCAGTTTGAATTGAATTGGTACACCAGCTGGGATGTTTAAATAGTTAACGGTTTCAATTTTTTCCTCTGGGTAACTGAATAACCATTTCCAGTTTGCAGATGTAACATAAATCTCAACTGGTTTAATATGTTTGGACTCTTCCGGAACCTCTTCCGAAGCATACGTTGCTTTTACTGTTGGAATCGATAATGCGATAACGATAATAACAGGAACAAGCGTCCAAATAATTTCTAATAATGTGTTACCGTGTTGTTCAGGTGGCTCGTAGTCCATATTCTCTGGTTTTTCACGATAACGAATCAAGATGACTGTAAACAAGATGAATACAATTGCGATAATTAATGACATAAGCAAGAATGACCAAACAATTAAATCATACTGTGCTTTTGCAACAGGTCCTTGCGGATTTAATACTGCGAGTTTCTTATCACAGCCGCCGAGGAACAGAAGTAATGATAACGGAAGAAGCGAAGCCAGCTTCCAAAACGTTTTCTTTAGTTGCACGATTGAAAATCTCCTTTCTCCTTGGATTGAAACTATGCCAATAAAACAATATAAACCTATTAATTTATAGATGGCAATAGTTTTTGTGATATTGTTAAAAAATAGACACAAATGCACACTTTTTAAGGTGAATATCATTTGTAACTTGATAACATTGTAAACCATTTTCCAGTGAAAAACGTGATTGTGGAAATTTTAAGATAAATAAAGTTATACCAAGATATCCAAGAAATAGAAAAAAGCTATCTTATGATAAGAAAGATAGCTGAATATTTTGTATATTTAGTTTACTTCTTTTTTTAGATTTATTTGTTGTTCAAATGTGACAACTTTTTTATATTTTAATTGGTATAAAATGTAACAAAAAATCATAAATGGAATACCACAATAAAGAGCAATTCTCTGATCTGGAATGAAAGCTAAACTAACAAATGTAATGAAATTGAGTGAGAATGCTACGATTGGAACGATTGGATAAAGTGGTGTGCGATATTTTAAATCATTAATGTCCCCGCCGTTTTTTAAGAAATTTCTACGGAAGAAAAACTGTGAAGCTGCGATTGACATCCAAACTACGACAGCGGCCATAGCTGCAATAGATGTTAAAACTAAAAAGACAGTATCTGCCGCAAATATACTTGTTAATAGAGACAAACTTGCAAAAATTAGACTGAAAATTAATGCGTTTAGTGGCACTCCTTTTTTAGTTAACTTCGTAAAAGCTGGACTTGCCATTCCTTGTTTTGCCATCGCCCAAAGCATACGAGAATTTGCGTATAGACCAGAGTTGGCTACGGATAATACTGCTGTAATAATAACAAAGTTCATAATGTCAGCTGCATATGGAACACCAGCCACATCAAATACAAGTACAAATGGACTTTCGACTAGATTAGCCTCTTGCCATGGGAGTAAACCTACAACAACTGATATTGCTAGGACGAAGAAGAAGAGAGTTCGCCAAATGGTATTTTTAATCGCTTTTGGAATTGTTTTCTCAGGGTTTTCACTTTCTCCTGAAGCAATTCCGATTAATTCTGTTCCTTGGAAGGAGTAATTTACTGTAATCATCGTAAGAAGAACAGCTAATGCACCGTTTGGAAATAACCCGCCATTTTCAGTGAAATTGTGAAGCATTGGTGCTGGTTTTCCATTAAAGTCTAGTAGACCGAACATAACTGCACCACCGAGTACGATGAAAATAACAATGGTTGCGACTTTTACACTTGCGAACCAAAATTCTGCTTCTGCATATGCCTTTGCTGATAATGCGTTTACAAGAAAGAGTGCTGCTGCAAATGTAACACACCAAATCCACGAAGAAACGTCTGGAAACCAACGTTTCATTAAAATACTTACAGTTGTTAACTCTACCCCAACTGTAACAGCCCAATTTAACCAATACATCCAACCGACAACAAATCCAAAACCAGGTGAAATAAATTTGCTTGCATAGCTTTGGAATGAACCTGCTTCTGGCATAGCAACTGATAATTCACCAAGACATAACATCGTTAAATACATAACAAATCCACCGACTAAAAATGCAAGAATAGCACCACCAGGACCGGCGTTATGGACGATTTGACCAGATCCCATAAATAGGCCAGTTCCGATAACCCCACCAAGTGCAATCATAAATAGGTGTCTACTTTTCATTGTTCGTTTTAAATCTGTTTGTTCTACTTGTTGATTCATATGCCCCTCACCCCGTTATTTTCTTGTATGAATTGATTTTCATTCCGAGTTTTTAATCATTAGTGGGGGATGTGACACATACTCGGCTTATTTATTATGAAATGAATGGAGTATGTAAAAATGCGAACTATGACTAAATACTCTAAGAATGTTTTTATTAACAAGGTGATATCTTCACTATGTTAATTATTTTGATTTTAGCAAAAATATTCAGAAAAGTATATTGTTTTTTCTTTTTATTAAAAATAATTAGAATTTTATAACGATGGAAGTGTGAACAATAATTCATAGAATCTTTCTAGCAAACTAGTAAGAAGAAAGGTACAATGATAAGAGGTATGTCTGTAAAATAATAATTAATGGAGTTTTGTTTAAAATGAAAAAGTTAAAATATCTTTTTGTTTTTGGAATTATATTTGCTGCCGCGTTTTTTATAGGGAAAGATAAAATTATACAAAAGGCGCAAGTGTTCCGTTTAGAGTTTTTATCTGAAATGAAAGAAGCAACTATGATTGAAAATGTTCCGTTTATAAAGCAGTTACCAGAATTACCTCGTGGATGTGAAGTTACAAGTTTGGCTATGTTGCTAAAATACAAAGGTATACAAGTAGATAAGATGCAACTTGCTAGCGAAATTCATCGTGTTCCATTTGAACAAAATGGTTTACGTGGAAATCCTTATGAGGGGTTTGTTGGAAATATTTATACGAAGGCAGAGCCAGGATATGGTGTATATAATCAACCCATTTTTAATTTAGCAGAAAAATATGCTCCTGAAAAAGTAGTTAATTTAACAGGTAGAGACGTGCAAGATATGTATAAAGTAGTTAGTTCCGGTTCGCCAGTATGGGTCATTATTAATACAACGTTTAAGCCACTAGCCGAGAGTAGTTTTGAAACATGGAATACAAGCTCTGGCGAAGTGAAAATTACATATTATGAACATAGTGTAGTAATAGTTGGGTATGATCAAAACTTTGTATATGTAAATGATCCGCTTAAAAATAATCCGCGTTTTGCTGTTCCGCGAGCAGAGTTTGAGAAAGCTTGGGAGCAAATGGGGAAACAAGCGATTACTATTCTATAATACTGAAAAAGTCATCTTTTTGATGGCTTTTTATTTTTAAGTTATTATAATGGAAAATTCAGAATATTCTTTTAAAAGTTAACAATTCACGTTATAATAACATTTAACTTGGTGAAGAAGGGGCGAAGAGAAATGGATGTTGCAAAGGAACTGGTTTTATCGAAAAATCAATTGATTGAGTGGAGAAGGCATTTTCATAAGTATCCAGAGTTATCTTTTCAAGAAGAAAAAACATCGCAATTTGTATTCGATATACTTCGAAAAATCCCATGTTTAGAAGTGTCAAGACCTACTAAATATAGTGTAATGGCAAGGTTGATTGGTAAGCAACCTGGTAAAACCATCGCGGTTCGTGCTGACATGGACGCTCTTCCTATTCATGAAGAAAATGAGTTTGATTTTATTTCTACATATCCAGGTGTTATGCATGCATGTGGCCATGATGGACATATAGCGATATTACTTGGGGTCGTACATAAGTTAGTAGAAAAAAGAGAGAAGATTAAAGGAGAGATTCGTTTTCTCTTCCAACATGCAGAAGAAAACTTTCCTGGCGGTGCAGAGGAAATGGTTGCAGCGGGCGTAATGGAAGGTGTGGATTATATTATTGGTGCTCACCTTTGGGCATCGTTAGAGGTTGGTAAAATAGGTGTAATTTATGGTCCTGCAATGGCTGCCCCAGATGTTTTTAAAATTACGATAGAAGGAAAAGGTGGACATGCTGGAATCCCTCATGAAACGGTTGATAGTATTGCAATCGGTACACAAGTCGTTTCGCAACTTCAGCACATTGTATCTCGCCTCACGAATCCGTTAGATTCTCTTGTAGTATCTGTTACGCAATTTCATGCTGGGACAACCCATAATGTGATTCCAGAACAAGCGGAGATTGAAGGGACAGTGCGGAGTTTAAGACATGAGTTGCGAGAAGAAACAGAGAAAAGGATTGAACGGATTGTGAAGCATGTGACGGAATCTTACGGAGCGAAATATACATTTTCTTATGAATATGGATATCGACCAGTAGTAAATGATTATGAAGTTACAGAGATTATTGAGCAAACTGCATTACAGCTTTATGGAAGGGAACGAGTTACTCGTTTACAACCGACGATGGCTGGGGAAGATTTTTCAGCGTTTTTACAAAAGGCGCCAGGGACATTCTTTTTTATCGGAGCGGGAAATAAAGAGAAGGGAATTATATATCCGCACCATCATCCTCGTTTTACGATTGATGAAGATGCATTACCGATTGGAGTGGAAGTTTTTGTATCATCTATTATGAATTTTATAAGTAAAGGAGAATGAGATGAAGAAAATACACGTATTAGCGCTTATTCCAGTTTTTTGTTTAGTTGTTGGACCTGTATTTGCTAATTCAGTTACTCCTTACGTATTAGGGATGCCATTTTTATTATTTTGGGTATTATTATCGGTGCTCATTACGTCTCTTTGTATGGGGCTTGTGTACGTATTTGATCCTGCTAATAAGGGGGATGTAAAATGATCGCCTTACTTATCATTATTTTATTTTTGTTTCTCGCACTATTTTTAGGAATTCGGGCACAACATGGAAAAGATATGAATTTAGAGCAATGGTCAGTTGGAGGAAGAGGCTTTGGCACTATTTTTGTTTTTCTTCTTATGGCAGGTGAAATTTATACGACGTTCACATTTTTAGGCGGAAGTGGATGGGCGTATAGTAAAGGAGCACCTACTTTCTATATTTTAGGTTATGGTGCACTAGCTTATATTTTATCTTACTTTTTATTGCCGCCAGTTTGGAAGTATGCGAAAGAGCATAATCTTGTTTCACAGCCAGATTTTTTTGTGAAGAAATATAAGAGTCAGACGCTTGGCATTATCGTTTCTGTCATTGGGGTTATTTCAATTATCCCATACCTTGTTTTACAGTTAAAAGGATTAGGTATTATCGTTTCGGAAGCATCTTACGGCAGGGTATCACCAGTTATTGCAGTGTGGATTGGTGCGATTGTTATAACGATATATGTAATGGTTTCAGGCATATACGGCTCTGCTTGGACAGCCGCTTTGAAGGATATTATGATCCTGTTTATCGTTATGTTTTTAGGTATATATTTACCATATCATTATTACGGAGGTTTTCAGCCGATGTTTGAAGCTGTAGAAGCAGCAAAACCAGGATTTCTATCTTTACCTGATGAAGGAATGAGCATTTCTTGGTTTGTTTCTACTATTGTATTAACAGCTCTCGGTTTCTATATGTGGCCCCATACATTCGCTTCTGCTTTCTCTGCAAAAAATGAAAAAGTATTTCGTAAAAATGCGGCAATTATGCCATTGTATTCTTTAGTTTTACTTTTCGTGTTCTTTGCAGGGTTTGCAGCTATACTGCAAGTTCCAGGGTTAAAGGGAGGGGATGTAGACCTTTCGTTATTCCGTCTCGCTCTTCAAACATTTGATCCATGGTTTATTGGTATTATTGGTAGTGCAGGAGTATTAACAGCATTAGTTCCGGGTTCCATGCTTGTTATGGCGGCATCTACTTTATTAGCAAAAAATATTTACCGAACAATGGTCCCATCTGCTTCAGATAGACAAGTTGCTAAAGCGGCAAAATTATTTGTTCCTGTAGTAACGCTTGTAGCTGTTTTGTTCACTTTTAAAGGTGGAGAAACAATAGGAGCACTTCTTTTAATGGGATACAGTATAGTGACACAACTTTTCCCTGCGCTTGTATGTAGTTTGTTTCCACGTCAAGTTATTACGAAGCAAGGGGCAATTGCAGGAATGGGGATTGGATTGTTAGTGGTCGCATATATTACTTTATCTGGTTCAACTATAGCTACAATGTTTCCAGGTTTCCCTCAATATATAAAAGATTTAAATGTAGGTATAGTCGCATTGTTAATGAATATGATTGTGATGTTTATCGTTAGCGGGTTCACGAGAAATGTGTCTATAAAGACAGACAGTATAATAGTAGAAAAGTAATCCGTGTGCTAGAGCTATCTTTGAAAAGAGATAGCTCTTTTTTGTATATATTTTCTTCTATTAGCGGAATCTAACTAAAAACTTGTTGAAAAGGAAGTTAGGTGGGGGAATTGTTAGAGTTAAAAGGTAACTTATTTGAAGTTATGAAAGAAATTAGGGATGAATTAGGTTCGCCTAATGATTTAACAATTAGGGAAGTTGCCCTTGCGGGTAGTTTTACACGCTGTGCGGTTATTTTTTTATGTGGGTTAACAGATAAGGATAATGTTTATAAATATGTAGTTCGTACACTTCAATATGAAGAAGTACAAAAAGAAGAAGCTGTTGTTCAAACATTATTGGATCGTTTTATTTCTATTGCAGAAGTCGGTATGAAGACAACGTTTCCAGACATTATAAATGCGATTTTAGCAGGAGACACAGTTATATTAATTGATAATATTCAAACCGCTATTGTCATTAATAGCCGAGCATGGGAAAAAAGAAGTCTAGAATCTCCAGTAACAGAAGATTTAATACGTGGACCAAGAATTGGATTGAATGAAGATATTAACGTAAATAAGATGTTAATTCGCCGCAGCTTACGTGATCCGAAGTTACGGTTTCGATCCTATATTATGGGGAAGCGATCGCAAAAAGAAGTAACTTTAGTCTATATAGAGGATATTATTAACCCTTATATTGTAGACGAATTAGATCGACGGCTTCAATCAATAGTGGCAGACGTTATTCTTGAGACAGGAACGATTGAGCAATTAATTCAAGACAATAATTTATCACCATTCCCGCAATTTTTGAATACAGAAAGACCTGATAATATAGTGGCTGCGCTAGCGAAAGGAAAAGCGGCCATTTTAGTGGACGGATCACCATTTGCTCTTATCGCTCCACTAGTGTTTGTTGATATTTTTCAATCTGTAGAAGATCATTATGAGCGCTGGGTAATTGGTACGTTATTAAGAATTTTACGTATGGGATCAGGTATTGCTGCTGTTTTACTACCTGCCACGTACGTAGCGCTTGTTTCGTATCATCAAGGGCTTATTCCCTCTAAATTAGCTTATTCTATTGCGGGAGCGAGAGAAGGGGTACCATTTCCGGCATATATAGAAACGTTAATGATGGCATTAACGATGGAGTTAATACGAGAAGCGGGAATTAGGTTGCCAAAACCGATGGGGCAAACAATTGGGATTGTAGGTGGTCTTGTAATTGGAGAAGCTGCGGTGAACGCAGGGATTGTAAATCCGTTTTTAGTAATTATTATTGCAGTTACTGCAATTGCTACATTTTCACTGCCTGTATATAGCATTACGATTACGTTTCGGATTTTACTTTTTGTCTTTGTTTTAGCGGCGACTGCTTTTGGACTATATGGAATTATTTTAGCTCTTATTGCACTTGCGATTCATATTACGAATTTAAAGAGTGTTGGGGTGCCATATACAACGCCTATTGCTCCTGCATTTTATAAAGATTGGGAAGAAGAAATGATTCGCTTGCCAAAATCAATGTTGAAAGAAAGACCAGAGTACTTACAAACGAAAGATTCTACAATACGTCCAAAGGAGCGAGAGTAATTGAAGCCATTTGAATATGGGGATGAAGAGATTGGATCTCGTGAAATTGGTTTTGCGGTATCGTCAACAATTATCGGTATAGGTGCATTATCTATGCCGCGAGATATTGCTACGCAAACCTTATTTTCGGACGGTTGGATTATTTTGCTTTTGGGTGGATTAGTCTGTGCGGTTTTAGGGTGGTTTGTAACGAGGGTAGCTATTTTATTCCCAAAACAAAACTTTGTTCAATATACGAGTGCACATTTGACGAAGCCTGTTGCATACACAATTAGTAGCATTTTAGTATTAACGTTTGCTGCTTTGACAGCATATGAATCGCGAATGATTGCAATTATTTCACAAACGTATTTATTTAGTGATACACCAGTGCAACTATTGTCTTTCTTTTTCCTATTAGTTGTTATTTATGGAATAGCAGGATCGAGAGCGGCTTTATTAAGGCTAAACGTTTTGTTTTTACCTATAGTTTTAATTGCGATAGTGCTGCTTTCTTTATTGAATATAAATTTAATGGAAATAAATAATTTACTACCAGCTTTTCAAACGGACGTCAGTCAATATGCTGTAGGAGTTAAAAACTCTATTTTCACATTTATCGGATTTGAGGTAGCTCTGTTTTATGCTGTGATGTTGAACGATAAGTCAGTGAAAAAGGCACCGATGGCAGTTGCAAAAGCGGTGATGGTAAACGTGTTGTCATACATTTTAATTTATGTAACTTGTATTAGTGTTTTTACATATATGACAACACGTGGATTGACATATCCAACAATTGAACTAGGGAAAGAAATTGAAATTGGTGGGGGGTTTTTAGAAAGGTTTGATGCGATTTTTTTTACTACTTGGATTATTACTATTTATAACACTACAGCAATGTATTATGACGTCGCATCTTTATTGTTTTGTGCTATGTTTCCGAAAGTGAAGAAACATATTTTTATTTTCGTAAGTGCCCCGATTATTTTTATGCTGAATATGATACCTAGTAGTTTGAATGACTTGTCAAATTACGGAACTTATTTAGCTTGGATAGATATGGGCTTTGTCGTGTTAGCACCTTTGTTAGTTTTTATTGTATATAAAATAAAAAGAAGGAATGGTAGAAATGAAACACCTTCTTAAAATTATAATGCTTCTAGTGTTAGCGGGATCGATAGGTGGATGCTCTGAGTTAGAAGAAATAGAAGAAAGAGGATTTGTAGTAGGTGCAGCCTATGATATTGTGAAAAAAAAGAAAGCGAATCCAATTATGAAAGGGACGTATCAGATGGTACTCCCCAGTAAATTGTCGCAACAAGGTGGACAAGGTGGTGGAGATAGCGAAAATTATATTAATGTGAGTGCGAAGGCAGATAGTGTCTTTGAGCAAATACGAATTATTGCCAAAAAAATTAGTCGCTCACTATTCTTTCCGCACATACAAGTGATAATTTTTTCTAAAGATTTATTATCGAATCCATATGTTTTACAAAATACGTTAGATGTATATATTCGTGATCATGAGATGAGAAGAAATATACGTTTGTTCGTTTCTAAGAAAAATGCAGAAGCTATTTTGAAGCAGAGCGCTAAGCCTGAAAATTTACCGGCGCAGTATATTGATATGTTAGCTGAACATCCTCCGAAAAATGCTCAAATGATTGAGGCTGCAAGAATTGGTGAAGTTCAGGAAAAGATGATTTCCAACCGAAGCTTCGTATTACCTATTCTTGAATTAACAAGGCAAGGGGTACAAATGAACGGGGCAGCGTTGTTTCGCGGGAAGGATAATAAGTGTGTAGGTAGTTTGAATGGAGAAGAAACATTTGGAATAAATTATATAATAGGTAAGAAAATTGGAGGATTCTTTACCATTCGTAAAAAAGACCAGCTTATTACATATGAAATTCATAAAATGCGTCGAAAGATTAAAGTATCTACAGAAAATGCTACAAAACCGAAGTTCGATATTCACTTGTTTTTGGAAGGAACATTGGCTGAGTTGCATTTTAGTGATCATAAACAAATTATGAACGAAAAGCGATTAAAGAAAAACATCACGGAGGAAATGGAGAAGCGCATTCAAAAATCGATTAAGCTTGTTCAAAAAAAATATAAGGTAGATGTATTAGAGTTAGGGAACGTATATAAGCGGCATAATTATAAAGAATGGAAGAAGATAGATAAGAATTGGGATCAAGGTGAAAATTACTTTAGTAATGCTGAGATTACTGTTCATGTTCATCCGACAATTGAGCATTCAGGTTCAGCTTTACCAAAAAGAGTAAAGTAAGGTGATGGAAGGTGTTTACTGGATTAGGAATTAGTTGCACAATATTAATGGCGATTCTTCCGGGGGCCATATACTTTATTCATAAGAAACTCACAATGTATGGAGCACAGCCTTGGAATACTGATGCACAAAAAAAGAAACCTGAATGATTTCAGGTTTCTTTCGCACAAAGCATATGTGAAGGGGGATACCTTCTATGTATGCTTTGCTTTTATACAAGCCCTAACCAATGTACCAACTGTGTAGAGAGGAATGTCACAACAATGGCGATAACGGTAGGGATTGCAAACGATAAGAATGTCCATTTTGCACTTTTTGTTTCTTTATATATGTTAACCAGTGTTGTTCCACATGGGAAGTGAAGAAGTGAGAACAACATTGTGTTTAACGCTGTTAACCAAGTCCAACCATTTTCTAAGAATAGATTTTTAATTTGATTAAAATCGTCTATTTCAGTTAAAGCTCCAGTTGATAAATAAGACATTAATAAAATAGGGATAACAATTTCATTCGCTGGTAGTCCAAGAATGAATGCAGCTAAAATAAATCCATCAAGTCCTAACATTTTAGCGAACGGATCTAGGAAGTTTACAAAATACATAAGTAAGCTTGTGTCACCGATGAAAATATTAGCTAGTAACCAAGTTAATGCAGCAGCAGGGGCAGCTACAACAACAGCTCGTTTTAAAACATAAATTGATTTATCGAGTGTTGCACGTACAATTGTATTCCAAACTTTTGGTTTACGGTACGGTGGTAACTCAAGAGTGTAGTGAGTTGGCACACCTTTTAAAGCTGTTTTTGATAGTACCCAAGAAACAGTTAATGTCATAATAACACCAATTACAACCATTCCAACTACAACGCCAGCAGTAACTAATGTTTGCATACTACCTGTATAACCAGCGGCCATAAATAAGGAAGCCATTAAAATTAACATAGGCCAGCGACCGTTACAAGGAACGAAGTTGTTTGTTAAGATTGCAAGCATACGTTCACGTGGTGATTCAATAATACGCGTTGACATAATAGCGGCTGCATTACAACCAAATCCCATTGCCATTGTTAAAGATTGTTTGCCATGTGCACCGGAGCGTTTGAATAAGCGATCCATATTAAAAGCGACACGTGGTAAGTATCCGTAGTTTTCTAATAGTGCGAACATAGGGAAAAAGATTGCCATAGGTGGTAACATAACGCTAATAACAGCACCGATACCACGGAATAAACCAAGTATTAAAATGCCATGTAGCCATTCGGGTGCATGTGCTGCCTGGAACCAAGATGTTAAATATCCTTCGGCCCATCCGAAAAACTCAGCAATCATATCAGATGGTACGTTAGCACCTGCAATTGTAAGATAAAAAATAATAGATAAAATACCGAGCATAATTGGAAATCCCCAGATTGGAGATGTGAAAATTTTATCTAGTTTTTCAGAACGATACAATTTATCAGTATTTGTATATTGAACAGACTCTTTACATATGCTTGCAGATGTTCGATAAATATCTCCGACAATATCATCTCGTATATCTTCTTTTGAGAGTGTTTGTGCATGTTGAATAATATAGTCTAATGGAAGAGCTTTACTGGCTGAGTGAGATTCCATTCATTACGACCTCCCTTACAAGCGGTTCATTATGGTGTTTTTGAAGTGTAGTTAAGAAATTTTTATCTCCATCTAATATACGTAACGCAATCCAACGTGCTGGATACATATCACCGAACACTTTATAAATTTGTGGTTCTAATTCCTGAATCATATTTTCGATTTTTTCACTGTAAGAAATTTTAATTGGTGTTGGAATTAATTTTTTATTTGCTACTTTAGCGATAACGCTTAGCAAATGCCCAATACCTACTCGGTTACGAGCAGAAATCTTAACTACAGGTACACCGAGCGATTTTGCTAATTTCTTTTCATCAATAACGATGCCTTTTTTCTCCGCTTCATCAATTAAATTAATACAAATGACTACATTGCTTGTCATTTCCATCACTTGGAGAGCTAAATTTAAATTTCTTTCCATTGCAGTTGCATCTATAACAACTACAGTTACTTCTGGTTTTTCAAATATAATATAATCTCTTGCTACTTCTTCATCCGCAGAATTTGAATATAGTGAGTAAGTTCCGGGTAAATCTATTAATGTATATTTACTTCCGTTATGTTCATATTCCCCTTCAGCTTTTAAAACAGTTTTTCCCGTCCAGTTTCCAGTGTGTTGTTTTAAGCCTGTTAAAGTATTAAATAATGTACTTTTCCCGGTGTTCGGGTTGCCAGCTAAAGCAATACGATGTTTGCTCATCTGAAATCATCTCCTATTAATACCCCGAAAATAAGGGAACTTTCTTCCTTACGTAGTGCGATAGTTGTATTGCTTACTTGATAAGCGACCGGATCTCCAAGCGGACTGCGCTGTAATACTTTAATTGTTGCCCCAGGGATAAATCCTAAGTCTAATAAACGTCGTTTCATAGTTCCTTCTAATTGTATCTTCTCAATTTGTACAAACTCTCCTGTCTTAAACTCGGAAAGTGGTTTTGTATTAGCCGATACCATAAAAGTTACCTCATCTCTATATTGTTTGTTTAAGTTTAAAAAGTTTCCTTAGGTAAACTTTTTGTTAATAATATAGTAGACTACATTGGATGATGCTGTCAATTGGTACTTTAAAAATATTCATTTATTTTTAGAATTGTTCCAATTTATTTAGTTGTACTAAAAAATATTACTGAAATTCTGTTGAATGTAAATAAAGTAAGAGTGTAAAAGTTAAAAGATACAATGTATTTGTAAATGTATTTTTAATTAAAAAGGGAAAAGAGCGAAAAACATTTACATTGAATTTACATTGTTAAGAATAAATTTACATTACAGCTTAATTCGTGTGGATTTTGTTGGGTTCTTTAACTATAAATGTTGGGATTCCTAGCTTTTAAGGGTTATTATCGTCATTTACTTAAAATTAAAAATTGCTTAACACTCACATAATATTGTTGTCCTACAATGAATTTGTGTTCGAAAGAAAATGAATTCGAAAAGTGATAATCCAAATGGGGGTACAAGACATGGTTATGAAAAAAGGTATTAAATTTTCTTTAGCAGCTTTAGTGGTAGCAGGGGCGTTAGTTGGATGTGGGAAAGCAGATGATACAGCTAGTAAAGAAACTGCTAAAGGAAGCGATAATACAAAACAAGAATTATCAGGTACGATTGCAGCAGCTGGTTCTACAGCTCTTCTACCTCTTGCGGAGGAAGCTGGAAAGAAATTCATGGAGAAAAATTCAAAAGTTTCTATTCAAGTGCAAGGCGGCGGTAGTGGAACTGGGATTAACCAAGTAGCATCGGGTGCAGTACAAATTGGTAATTCAGATGTTCCATCAGGGGATAAAATAAAAGATGCTGAAAAAGCGAAAGAATTAGTAGATAACAAGGTTGCGGGTATTGCATTCGCGCTTGTCGTAAATAAAGATGTAAAAGTTGATAACTTAACAGTGCAACAAGTACAAGATATCTTCACTGGGAAAGTAACAAACTGGAAAGAGGTAGGCGGGAAAGATGAAAAAATCAACGTAATTAACCGTCCAGCTTCATCTGGTACACGTGCTACATTTGAAAAGACAGTTATGAAAGAAGCGAAAATTAATGATGGAACTGGTACAACACAAGATTCTAACGGTGCAGTAGAGCAAGCGATCAATTCTACTCCAGGTTCAGTAAGTTATTTAGCAATGTCTTACATGGTTGGCGATAAAAAAGGTGCGCTACAAACAGTGAAAATTGATGGTTCTGAACCAAAAGTTGAAAACATTTCGTCTGGTAAATATCCATTCTGGTCTTACGAGTACATGGTAACAAAAGGTGAAGCGAAAGAAGCAACGAAAGCTTACATTGATTATGTAAAAGGAAAAGACTTTGAAAAGCAAGTAGAAGATATGGGTTACATCCCAATGTCTAAATTAAATAAGTAATAAATTTTTATGGGGCTGGCTGCAAGGCCAGTCCTGTTCATTTCAATCTATGAAGTGGGGTCTGACCTGTGATGAAGGGGAAAAAACAAATTAATTACGTAAAAAGTGAATATATAGGAAAATCGCTTGTTACGTTTTGTGGTATTTTTATTGTTTTAATTACATTAGCTATTATTGCGTTTATTTGCGGTAAAGGTATTCAATCTTTTACACAAAGTGGTATCTCATTTACTGAGATGTTAACATCGACAAAATGGAATCCAAATGCTGACGAAGGAACCTTCGGGGCTTTGATTTTTATTGTAGGTTCAACGGTGGTTTCGTTAGGTGCGGTTATTATTAGTGCACCAATTGCTATAGCTCTTGCTATATTCATGAATTTAATTTCGCCAAAGTTTGGAAATAAAGTATTGAAGCCCGTTTTAGAATTATTAGTTGGTATTCCTTCGGTTGTATACGGATTATTAGGGGTTACGATTTTAGTGCCACTATTACGTGATTCGTTCGGGGGAGTGGGATTTAGTCTAATTGCGGGTATTGTTGTATTAAGTATTATGATTTTACCTACTATTGCTAGTATCGCTTCTGATGCAATACGCTCTGTTCCATTTGATTATTTAGAAGCTTCTTATGGTCTAGGATCAACGAAATGGCAAGCGGTTAGCCGAGTGATTGTTCCTGCTGCGAAAAAAGGGATTTTAACAGGTGTTGTTTTAGGTTTAGCGCGTGCTTTTGGTGAAGCATTAGCGGTTCAAATGGTAATCGGGAACACAATTAAATTACCAGAAGGAATATATAGCCCGACAGCGACGTTAACTGGTATTTTGACAATGGACATGACAAATACATTAAACGGAACTGCTTGGAATAATGCGCTATGGACTTTAGCGATGATTTTACTTGTTATTTCATTCCTGTTTATTTTAGTAATTCGAGCGATTGGGCAAAGAGGTGAGCGATAATAATGAATGCAAGAACGGTAAATAAAATTTGGACAGGTATCTTTTATGCGGTTGCGGCTTTAGTTGTAGCTCTGCTAGTATTCTTAGTGTTTGAAATTCTGCAAAAGGGATGGGGATTTTGGGATCCTGATTTTTTGTTTGGAGAACCAAGTAATACAAGAGCTGGTGGTGGGATTGGTCCACAGTTATTCAATTCTTTCTACATGCTTGTTATAACGCTTGTTATATCTATTCCTCTTGGGTTAGGGGCTGGAATATATTTAGCAGAGTACGCAAAACAAGGGCGCTTTTTAAATTTTGTTCGCTTATGTATTGAGACAATGGCGTCGTTACCTTCGATTGTTGTTGGTTTATTCGGTTTGTTAGTGTTCGTTACCATGACGGGTTGGGGATACACAGTAATGGGCGGTGCTCTTGCTTTAACTATTTTAAACTTACCAGGTTTAACACGTGTTTGTGAAAATGCGATTTCAGAAGTGCCTCATAATGTAAAAGAGGCAAGTCTTGGATTAGGTGCAACGAAATGGCAAACAATTGCTCGTATCATTATTCCGTCGTCATTACCGCAAATTATTACAGGTATTATTTTAGCGGCAGGTCGTATATTTGGTGAAGCGGCAGCGTTAATTTACACAGCGGGTTTAACATCCCCGATTTTAAATTCAGCAGCGGACTTCTCAAGTCCTGCGCATCCTTTAAATCCATTTAGACCAGCTGAAACGTTAGCGGTTCACATTTGGAAGTTAAATTCTGAAGGAGTTATTCCGGATGCAAAGTTGATTGCGACAAAATCTGCAGCTGTATTAATTATTATGGTATTACTATTCAACGTTATTTCACGCTTGGTAGCATCTATATTGCACAAGCGTTTTACAGGAACGAAAAGAAAAAGTAAAACGACGAAGAAAGCAAAAGTGGCATAAATTATAAAGAGGAACTCTCTACTTATAAGTAGAGAGTTCTTTTTGTATTTTAATATAGAAGGAATGGATGTAATGATTGTTGAATTTGTAATTGATTATATAGATGAATAGGTACAGGTGAGAGGAGAAGTTAATTTGTTTTTTCTGCAAATGTCAGGTTTTCCTGGATCGGGAAAATCGACAGTTTCTAAGTATATAGCGAAGTTAACGGGTGCTGTAATTGTAAATCATGACGTTTTGAAATCGGCATTGTTACAATCATTAGAAATGAAAGGGGTTGAATCGACAATTGTTGGAGGAGTATCATACGATGTTGAATGGGCATTGATTGATTCTTATTTAGAACAAGGGCATAGTGTTATATTAGATAGTCCATGTTTATATGAAGGGATGGTTGAAAAAGGAATGAAACTGTCTAATAAACATGGTGTGAAATATAAATATATTGAATGCTATCTTAATGATATGGAGGAGATTAATAATAGGTTACAAACACGTAAACGTATGGTCAGTCAGATTGGAAAAGTCGATTCGGAAGTAGCTTTTAAAAAGTGGTTAGATGGTAGTAAAAGACCTTTAAATAGTGAATGTCTTATTGTAGATTCTGGTAAACCTCTAGAGCGATATGCTCAAAAAATGATGGATTATATCAGTAAGTAGAGAAAAGGCGTTATCTTCGTTCTTGAAGATAACGCCTTTTTCTTTAAATATCAGGTGTTTCTGTAGAAGTGCTTATTTTTCTACGAGAGCGTCTTTTTCTCCCGATTTTATCTAATAGTTCATACATAACTGGAACGACTACTAATGTAAGAACGGTTGAGACTGCTAAACCACCGATGACAACGACGGCAAGACTTTTTGATACCATGCTTCCTGCTTGCGATTGACCAAATAGGAGAGGAAGCATAGCGACGATTGTCGTTATAGCTGTCATAATAATTGGACGTAATCTAGTAGAACCCGCTTCTAGTAAGGCTTCTCTTGTTTCCATGCCGTGTTCCCGATTTTGTTGCACTCTTTCTATTAATACAATAGCGTTTGTAACGACAATCCCGATTAACATTAATGCGCCGATTAAGGAATTTACATCAACAGGTGTTCCTGAAATGATTAACCCTAAAATACCGCCAACAGCAGCTAATGGCAAGGAGAACAAAATTGCAAAAGGAGCGCGCGCCTGTCCGAAGGTGATAACCATAATTAAATATACAATCCCGATTGCAATCCCCATAATTTTGAATAAATCTGTGAAGTTCTCTTGCATAGATTCAGTTGCACCTGCAATAGTTACTTTTGCGCCGCTAGGTAAGTCTAAGTTAGCTATCGTTTCGTTTACTTCTGCGCTTACTTTACTTAAATCTTCATTTGAGGCCTCGGCAGTAATTTGAATCGTTTCTTTTCCGTCTTTATGGAAGACTTCTGTTTGAAGTTGCTTTTCTGAAATAGTTGCAATGTCTTTTAAAGGAATTGGTCCATTAATAGGTGATAGTATGTTTGTGTTTAAAATGTCTTCTTGTTTAGTAATGTTTTCTTTTTTGTGTTCTATTATAATAGTTGTTTTTTCATTATTAATTGAAACTTCACCAATAGGTGATTTCTTCATAAGGAATGCTACTTGTTGAGCTGCTAATTCTGGTGTTAAGCCTAGTTGTTCGGCCTTTGTTTGATCAACATGGATTTGCCATTCTTTCTTAGAGTCTTCTAAATTTGTTTTTACTTTAGAGAGAGCAGTCATATTTTTTAGTTTTGTTTCGACGATAGTAGCAGCCTCTTTTAAATTCGTTTCGTTAGTAGCTGTTACGTTGAATTGCAAATTGTTGCCACCACCAGAGCTTGAATAACTCGTTTTTATATAATCTAGTTCAGCAGGCTCAAAAGCTTTATGTTCTTTCTTTAACTCTTTAATATATTGATCAATATCAGAGCCTTTCTTGAAGACTACAAATATACTGGCAAGATTATTTTTTGTCGTTTGCCCCCATTGTGCATCTTCTGCGCTAGATCCCATTCGTAAAATAACATCCGTTACATCCGAATTAGAAAGTAATTTCTTTTCGAAATCGAAGGCTTTTTGTTTTTGCGTTTCAGGAGCGTAATCAGTTGGGAAAGTCATATTAATAGATAACATTGTGTCGTCTTCAGATTTTATGTTCGCTTTCGGTAGTAATACATAGGCTGCAATTGATCCTACGAATAATAATAAAGCAGTAAGTAGAATAATGAATTTATGCGAAAGAGCCCACTTTAATGTAGCGACATATCGTGGTGAAGAACTTGGCTTTTTGTGCTTTGTTTTTTTGAGTAGTAAAAAAGCCATAAGTGGAACAACTGTTAGTGCAACGATTAAGGATGATAGTATAGAATATACAACTGCTAATACCATAGGTAACATTAATTTTCCGATTACTCCTGATACGAGGCCGATAGGTAAGAAAACAGCGACCGTTGTTAAAGTAGAAGAAGTAATTGCGACGGCGACCTCTTTCGTTGCATCGAGAATAATATCTTTAGAGAAAGATTCTTTTTGTAAACGGCGGAAAATGTTCTCGATGACAACGATACTATCATCAACGAGACGTCCAACTGCAACTGCTAAACCACCAAGCGTTAAGGTGTTAAGTGTGATGTTAGATTGGTGTAGTAAAAAGAGTGTTAATAAAATAGATAATGGAATACTGACAACGGCGATGAGTGTCGTTCGGAAGTTACGCAAAAAGATTAAGATAATTAGAGTTGCAGCAATTGCTCCAAGAATTACTTCTTTGCCCATACTAGTAACAGCATTTTCAACTTGCTCATGAGTTGAGGCTAAAAGTTTAATAGAAAACTGATCTTTATATTGTTTACTTATATCTTTGATTTTCTTATCGATTTCCTTTCCGATTGCAACTGCATTTTTGCTTGGCTCTTTCATGATGATTAATCCGGTTCCTTCTTCTCCGTTTATATGTGAGATTGTATCGTAGTGTTGTTTAAGTTCAATTTGAGCAACATCTTGCAATTTTACTTGAGGTGCAACAGTTATGTTTTTAATATCATCTACATTTTTTATATCCCCAATGACACGAAGATTATATTCTTCTTTATTAACGGTAATTGCTCCAGCTGGAGTGGAAGTTTCTTTTCCTTGTAAAACTTTTAATATTTGTTCTGTTGCTACGTTTTTATCTTTTAATTGGTTTGGGTCTAGTGTGATAGATAATTCAGAGGTTGATTTTCCGAAAAACATAACGTTGGCAACACCATCAATGCTTTCGAGTTGTGGTACGATTTCTTTTTCGATTTGCTTTTCATCTGCTTTTGAAAAACCGTTTTGCTTCTGGATAGCAATTTGAGCGAGTGGGATCATAGAAGTATTTAATTGGCTAACTATTGGTTTCGTTGCATCTTTAGGTAATTTAATTGTGTTAATGGCCTTTTCAACCTCGCGTGCTGCGTCTTTCATATTTGCTTTGGATGTATACGCGATATCGATACGTGATAATCCCTCGTGCGTAGAAGAGGTGATGCTGTCGATGTGTTCTAAATTGCGAAATTGTTTTTCGAGGGGATCAGTTACTTCTTTCGTCATCGCTTCAGCGTCGAGTCCTTGAGATAAGGTTGTGACAGTGACTGCTGGATTATCGATGCTTGGTAAAAATTCCATAGGTAGTTTAGATCCGGAATAAACGCCAAGTACGGAAATGAGAAAAACCATGATGATAACAGCAGCGCGGTTTTTTAATGAAAACTTTGTTAACCTATCCATAAAGTAATTCCTCCATTGGTTTATTTATAGTTGAGTACGTCCTTTCTTACTATATAACAAAAAATGGATATTTTTCATTAATTAAATGTAAAAAAATTCTAACAATAATCTTAAGTTAATGTTTTTGTTGGAATTTCGTTATTTATGCCGCTATTCGCCGAGCGATAAGACTATTACCTAATCGAGCTGTCTGTAAACAACCGATTCGTTCAATTAATAGTTTGTGTGGAGGAACAAAACTAAAAATCGGCATGTTTGCTTTATGTAGGAAGTGGTGAATCTATTTTTTAGTTTGGATTAATTTGTTTTTTATATTGTTAGTCTATAGAGAAGCGAATGATCAGGCGTTAATATAGAAGAGAATGAAAATCTAGGAAGGGGTTATGAAATACAGTTTGGTTAACTAGAGTGTATTGGTATACAATTTAAATAGCTGTTTTCCGTAGATGGGATGAGGCGTCTCTATATAGAAGAAAGTAGGATGGATATTTTTTTGTGTTTTTTTAAAAAAACACTTGTTATTTAAAAATCATGATGGTATATTAATAAACGTCGCTGATGCGGAAACGCAGAAAACGACAAAAAAGAAATTTTAAAACTTAGTTGACATCAAAAAACGAAGATGTTAATATGGTGAAGTCGCTTCTGGAGCGGCAAACAAGTTCTTTGAAAACTGAACGAAACAAACAACGTGAAACGTCAATTTTTATTTTTAGATGCTAGACAAACTAACTTTATTGGAGAGTTTGATCCTGGCTCAGGATGAACGCTGGCGGCGTGCCTAATACATGCAAGTCGAGCGAATGGATTGAGAGCTTGCTCTCAAGAAGTTAGCGGCGGACGGGTGAGTAACACGTGGGTAACCTGCCCATAAGACTGGGATAACTCCGGGAAACCGGGGCTAATACCGGATAACATTTTGAACTGCATGGTTCGAAATTGAAAGGCGGCTTCGGCTGTCACTTATGGATGGACCCGCGTCGCATTAGCTAGTTGGTGAGGTAACGGCTCACCAAGGCAACGATGCGTAGCCGACCTGAGAGGGTGATCGGCCACACTGGGACTGAGACACGGCCCAGACTCCTACGGGAGGCAGCAGTAGGGAATCTTCCGCAATGGACGAAAGTCTGACGGAGCAACGCCGCGTGAGTGATGAAGGCTTTCGGGTCGTAAAACTCTGTTGTTAGGGAAGAACAAGTGCTAGTTGAATAAGCTGGCACCTTGACGGTACCTAACCAGAAAGCCACGGCTAACTACGTGCCAGCAGCCGCGGTAATACGTAGGTGGCAAGCGTTATCCGGAATTATTGGGCGTAAAGCGCGCGCAGGTGGTTTCTTAAGTCTGATGTGAAAGCCCACGGCTCAACCGTGGAGGGTCATTGGAAACTGGGAGACTTGAGTGCAGAAGAGGAAAGTGGAATTCCATGTGTAGCGGTGAAATGCGTAGAGATATGGAGGAACACCAGTGGC